>CAWEJO010000014.1:0-116952 GCA_963809375.1 uncultured Chloroflexia bacterium | reverse complement strand
TTCCACGTATTGCTGTGGTCGTGCCGATGTCGGCCTCTGTGGCGAGGTGTCCGTCCAGTCCGCTGTAGACCTCAGTGGAGCTCACGAACAGGAAGTGCCCCTCCGGCGCGACCCGCTTCAGGAGTCGCAGGGTGGCACTGGCTCCGATGGCGAGCGTCTCGAGAGGTCGGTTCATGAACTGGAGCGGCGCCGACGACCCGGCGGCGTGGATCACCACGTCCGCCGTCCGGTCGATGCCCGCAGTGCCGTCGGAGAGATCGGCCAGGACGACCTTGGCGCCGCAGATTTGTGCGAGCGAGCCGACCGCGCCGCTGGGCGAGGAGCGTAGCAGGAGGGTCAGGTCGAACGTGATGCCGCGCTTGCGCGCGACAGCCAAGCTTGCTAGCACCGTCGTCCCGATCAGCCCACTGGCACCCGATATGACAACATGCCGGCCTTCGAGCGGGGTCATCTCAACTGAGCCAGCCACGACGACGCCGTCAGCGAGCAGGAGGTCGAGCTCCGCCGCCCCGCTTGTCATAGGATCAGAACGGCCCTTTGAATTCGACGGCTCGAAGGGCCTCGTTCTTATCGGGCAGCCACGGTTCAGGGTCGCCGCTGACCATTGCGTAGGCGGCCGACGCGATGGACATCGCATCCGGGTAGAAATGCGCCTTGAGGCTCGGTGTCGGTGGGCAACTTGCGTGGGCGAAACCCATGCGGCGCAGTCGGAGTTCGCTGCCGCATCCGAGCGCCTCCACGACTCCGGTAATGATCTCCGTGCCGTCCACACGGCAGCCACGCCGTATCAACGACGAGCATCCGGCGAGTTCTGCCAACTGAGCGGGAGATCGACTCCATGTCGAGCGGGCTCAACCACACCGGGTCGATCACCTCGGCGCTGATCCCCTTCTCTTTGAGGTACTCGCGAGCGCGGAGGCACTCCACCGCCATATATGAGATGCCGACGAGCGTCACGTCGGTACCCGGCGCGACGATTTCTTGGGCGCTTCCAGGCGGGCATTCGTACTGCTGCTCGGGGACCTCGCTCTGGAGCCCGTGGAGCAGGCGGTGCTCGATGAAGATCACCGGATCGTCGTCCCTGATGGCCGCGATAAGACAGCCCTTCGCGTCGTATGCGGTCACGGGTGCAGCAACCCGAACCCGGGCACGTGCATAAAGAAGGAGTGCAGGGCCTGCGAGTGCTGGGCACCCTGACCCCAACTCCTGCCGATGATCGCGCGTACGACCAGCGGCACCCTGCTCGCGCCCACCAACATGTAGTGCGTCTTGGCAGCGATGTTCACGAGCTGGTTCATCGCGAGCATGAGGAAGTCGACCCGGATGTGGACATGGACGGGCCGCAACCCGGCGAGCGCCATGCCGATGGCGGCACCCGTCATGGCGTCCTCGGCGAAAGCGGGTGTCGAAGACGCGCCGCGGTCCGTACGTCTCGGCGAGCCCACGCGTGGTGCCGAGGATCGCCCTTGGATCGTCAACCCCGAGACCCATGACAAGACGCGAGGATCGCGCGACATCTCCTGGTCCAGGGCCTCCCGGATCGCGCCGCGACCTGGGTGATCGAGCGTGTCATCTAGACCGCCCACACATCGGTCAGGAGCTCGCGTGGGTCGGGGAACGGGCTGGCCTCTGCGAAAGCCACCGCTTCCGTCGACCTCGCAGTGCTCGACGGCGGCCTCGATCTGCTGGCGATCGGCCCGTCCGCGAGCATCGCTCCGAGCCGAGGCACCTGATCGTCAGCGATCCAGGGTCGCAAGCTCGCCTCGCGATTCCGGTAGCCGAGCGCGTAGTCCTCGCCCGGCCCGACGTGCTCACCCCACCGATGGTCTCGAAGCTCCAGGAACGCCGGGCCGTCCGCCCGACCAGCCCTCTCGACCGCGGCGGTCATCGCGTCGAGCATCAGAGCACGTCATTCCGCCGACCCGGTCGCCACGCACCCCATAGGTGCCGACCGCGCTCGACCAGCCGGTCCGTGGCCTGACGAGCGTGCACGGGGCTATGAATCGCGTACCGATTGTGCTCACAGACGAAGACGACTCGGAGGCGATGGAGAGCGGCGAAGTTGACGCTCTCCGCGAAGACACCTTCCTCAGACGCGCCGTCGCCGAAGACCGAGACTACGACCGACCCTCGGCCGAAGTCGCGCGCCGCATAGGCGTACCCGACCGCGTTCGCGATCCCGGTGCCGACAACCGCGGACGTGCCCATGATGCCGTGGTCGGGGTCTACGAGGTGCATCGAGCCGCCCTTCCCCTTCGCGCAGCCAGTGGCCTTGCCGTAGAGCTCAGCCATCATCATGTTCAGGTCGCCACCCTTCGCGAGGTAGATCCCGTGCCCGCGATAGGTGCCGAAGACGATGTCGACAGGGCGCAGCGGCAGACAGACTGCAACCGAAACGGCCTCCTGGCCGATCGACAGGTGAACCGGGCTCCGGATCTTGTCCGATGGGTAGATCTCGGCAATGCGCTCTTCGACCCGGCGGATGAGGAGCAGCGAGCCGTAGACGTCGGCCGGCGAGTAGCTCACCTCACCGCCCCCTCAGAAGCGGGAGCTCCCACGGGTGTCCCGGTCCAGCAGTTCTCGACCTGCGGGTCTGCCGATACCAGTCGATCGTCCGTCGGAGCCCTTCGGCTAATGACGTCGATGCGGTGAAGCCGAATCGATCGCGCGCACGGCTCGTATCCAAGACACGTCGCGGCTGCCCGTCCGGTTTCGTGGGATCCCAGCGGAGTTCACCGCTGAACCCCGAGTGCTCGGCAATAAGGGTCGCGAGCTCGCGGATCGTGATCTCGCGCCCGACGCCCAGGTTGACCGGCTCGGCACCGTCGTAGCGTTCAGCCGCGAGGACGATCCCCGCCGCGGCGTCATCGACGTAGAGAAACTCGCGGGACGCCGAGCCCGTGCCCCACAGGTCGATGTGATCCGTACCCGATTCCATCGCATCAAAGCACTTCTTGATGAGCGCTGGGATGACGTGGGAACTCGTCGGGTCGAAGTTGTCGCCGGGGCCGTACAGGTTGACCTGGACCAGGTAGATGGCGTTGAAGCCGTACTGCGCACGGTACGCCTGCGACTGGACGAGCAGCATCTTCTTCGCCAGGCCGTACGGCGCGTTCGTCTCCTCCGGGTACCCGTTCCAGAGATCCTCCTCCGCGAAACGGGACGGGCGCTGAGCTTCGGGTACGCGCAGACCGAGCCGACCGTGACGAACTTCTCGACACCACTTCGGCGGGCGTATTCCATCAACTGGATACCCATGACGGCGTTGTCGTAGAACATCTCGGCCGGACGCAAGCGGTTCGCCCCGATCCCCCCGGCGAGGGCCGCAGCGTGGATGACCACTCGCGGCCGCGAGTCGGCGAAGGCGGACCTGAGGCCGTTCTCCGTGCGGAGGTCATAGTCCGCGCTGCGTGGCACGAAGATGCCGCTCACCCCCTTGCGTTCGAGTTCCTCAACGATCCGGGTACCGAGGAACCCAGCGCCGCCCGTGACGAGGTACGTCATCCCACTGCTCTCTTCGGCGCCTGCAGGACGCCATGGATGATCTCCGCAACGTGCTCGACATCGTCCGCGGACATGCGTTGGTGGGATCCGATGTAGAAGCCGTTCTCGAGCGCGTTCTCAGCGACAGGGAACCGCCCGCCCGGGTACTCCACGATCCCGCGGTAGCAGGCCTGGCCAAGAACGGGAAGGAGGAAGCGAGTCTCCACGCCCGCGCGCTCCAGCGCGACGACCATCCGATCGCGTGTCCCCGGCCTCAGGCACACGATGGGGTACATCATGAACGCATGCTCGTTGCCTTCCGCGACGCTCGGTAGCTGCAGGCCGTCATCGCGCAGCGCCGAGGTCAATGCGGAGGCGATCCGCCGCCGTGCTTCGAGGACTTCATCGATCCGCTCGACCTGGCCAACCCCGAGTGCGGCCTCGAGCTCGGTCGCCCGGAAGCTCTGCCCGATCGACACGAAGTCGTAGCGGCTCCACACGACCTTGACGAGCTCGTCGTCCGTCAAGTCCTCATCGTCGTCGATGCGGAGATATGCGCGGTTGCGCCCGTGATTCATCAGTGACCGGAAGCGTGATGCATTCTCTGGGTCGTCGGTGAGCGCTAGGCCGCCGACGCCTGTCGTCACCAGATGCGCCATGTAGGTGGAGAAGCAACCGAAATCGCCGAACGAGCCCACGAACCGACCCCGATGCCTGACGAAGGCGGCCTCTGCCGAATCCTCGACCACCTTGAGCTTGTGGTCGTCGCAGACGGTCATGATGCTCGTCATGTCGGCAGGCTGGCCAAACAGGTGGACGGGCATGACTGCAACGGTCGCCGGCGTGACTGCCGCTTCGAGTCGGTCCGGATCCATCGTGAACGTAACCGGGTCGACATCGACCAGGACGGGCACCAGCCCATTAAAGAGCACGACATTGACGGTTGCGACGAAGGTCATTGCCGGGACGATGACCTCCGACCCGGAGGGCCATCCGTAGCGCTCCTTGAGGGCCTGGAGGGCCAGTTGAAGCGCACCCGTGCCGCTATTGCACATCGACGCGTGCCGGACACCGTGCCGCGCTGCGAAACGGTCCTCGAACTCAGTAGTCATCGGACCTGCCGACAACCTGCCGCTGGCCAGGACCTGGTTGACTCGAACGACATCGGCGTCGCGAATGTCAGCCGTGCCGATCCCAACGCGGCGGAAGGCGGTCACGATCCCAGTGCCTCAGCGGCGTCCACGAGCCCAACCGAACGGAGATCGGATTCGAGCATGATCTCGACGAGCTCCGCGAAGCGGACGCGGGGTTCCCAGCCGAACCGGAGGCGGGCCTTTGAGGCATCGCCGCAGAGCTCGTCCACCTCGGTCGGCCGAAGATACTTGGCGTCGGTGCGGACGTAGCGCTCCCAGTCAAGCCCGGCCAGGCTGAAGGCGACTTCGCACAACTCGCGGACAGTGTGCATCTCGCCTGTGGCGATCACGTAGTCGTCGGGCTCGGGTTGCTGGAGCATCTGCCACATTGCCTCGACATATTCCTTTGCGTAGCCCCAATCGCGCTTGGCATCCAGGTTTCCCAGGAAGAGGTGCTCCCGAGTGCCGCTGAGGATTGCGGCGATGCCGCGGGTGACCTTCCGCGTGACAAACGTGCCGCCGCGCCTCGGTGACTCGTGGTTGAAGAGGATCCCGTTGCTCGCGTGTAGCCTATACGCATCCCGGTACTCTGCGGTCATGTGGTGGGCGAAGACCTTCGAGATGGCGTACGGGGAGCGCGGATTGAACGGGGTGCTTTCGTTCTGGGGGGACTCAAGGACCCGACCGAACATCTCGGAGGAGCCCGCCTGGTAGAAGCGGATCGGCCAATCGGCCGTGCGCACCGCCTCGAGCATGCGCAGCGTGCCCATCGCGGCGGTCTCCGCGGTGAACTCCGGCATCTCGAAGCTCACCTTGACGTGACTCTGCGCGCCGAGGTTGTACACCTCGGACGGCTTGATCCGGTGGATATGGCCGATCAGGGATGACGAGTCGGTCAGATCGCCATACGAGTTGAGCAGCCTGGTCGACGTCTCCAGCGGGTCGCGCAGCAGGTGATCAATCCGCGCCGTGTTGAATGAGCTTGACCGGCGAACGAGGCCGTGGACCTCGTAGCCCTTCTCGAGAAGCAGTTCAGCGAGGTATGACCCGTCCTGGCCGGTGATTTCAGTGATGAGTGCGCGTCGGGTACTGCTGGTCACGATGTTTCCCGATCGCGGTTCGCCGGGGTCTCCTGGACGAAGGTGAGCGAGGCGCCCACTGCCGACAATGGGCCGCATGTCTTGCGAAGGTACCTGGTTCCCACCGCGCCGAGGGTCGTCGCACGAAGCCGAGCCCGCCACGCGAGCGGGAGTGCGCCCTGCCGCGCGGGGCGCGCGCGGTAGCGGGCCGGCATGCGCCCTGCCGGGAAATGCGACCTACGGGCCAGGACCCGGGCGCGGTGACCGGACGCTGCGATCGCTCGTGCAGCACCGGCGGCGCATAGGGCACTGCGCACTTCCTGCGGCTCGTGGTTGACGGTGACGATCAGTACCCGCGCCAGTCGACGAGCCCTCCTCGGCGTGCCGGAACGTGCGACGAGAGGTCGCCCGACCGGTCATGCAGGCTGGTCGAGAACCAGGGCCGGGCGCCTGAAGCAATGCGGGCACCCACCGAGGACATCGACCGGCTCACTTGCTGTACCGGCTGTCCGCGCCGAACAGCTTGATCGAGAGGGCGGCCACCTTGTCGGCGACCAGGCGCAGCTGGTAGATGCCGCCGCTCACGTCCGGCGGCGGGTTGACGGCGTAGGGCGGGCCCAGCACGGTCTTGGTGATCGACTTCGCGGGGATGCCCTGGCCGAGCGTCAGCAGGTCGTCGAGGCTCGCCGCCGGGTAGTCCGTCCGCAGCGTCTTGCTGGCAGCATCGAGGAGCCCCGGCAGGCGGGGGAGCATGGCCGGATCGGTCAGCTTGTCCTTGAGGGCGACCAGGAGCTGCTGCTGGCGGCGTGCCCGGGTGAAGTCGTTGTCTCCCACGCCCTTGCGCGACCGGACGTAGGCAAGCGCGTTCGCTCCGTCGAGGTGGTGGCGGCCGGCGGAGAGGTGGAACCCGATCGGGCGCTTGTCCGTCCAGCCGCCGTAGCTCGGGTCGTTGATCTCCTGCTCGTTCACGATGTCGACCCCGCCGACGCTGTCGATCATGCTGGTGAACCCGGCCAGGTCGATCGCCGCGTAGTAGGGGACCGGGATCCCGATGATCGAGCCGACGGCGTCGGCGAGGGTGTCGAAGTCGCCCTTGCGGAAGTCGCCCGGGTGCCGCCGGACGAAGCTCGCGAGCGAGTTGATCTTGCCGGTGTAGGTCCGGCCATCGGGCAGCCGGAAGTTCGAGATGTCGCGCGGGACGCTGACCATGACCGCCGTCTTGTCGACCGGGTCGACGGACAGGACCAGGATCGTGTCGGTCAGCGCATGAGCGCGCCCAGGCGAGGAGTCGATACCGACGAGCATGACGGTGATCCGCTGGCTCGTCGAGGGCGCCTCCGTCGGCTCGGGCGTGAAATCGGGTGGCGCGGACTGGAGGCCGCCGTCGTCCGAGCTCCCGGGCACGTCCGAGCTCCCGGGCGCAGGGGACGCGCTCGCCGCGGCAACGTCGCTCGGGTTCGGGGTGGACGGCGCCTCGCCGACGAAGATCGCGGTCCCTGCGCTGTAGAACGAGTACGCGTACCCGGCCACGAGCCCGTGCGAGAGGACGATCAGGGCAATGAGGCCAGCGACGACGCCCAACCCGAGGCGGTCGAGCCGCCGCTCGCGGCCCGCGGCGGTCCGGGCCGCATCGGCCATCGCCGCGATCCGCCACAGCCCGACCAGGATGACCAGGCCGACGATCGTCATGGCGAACTGGGGCGCGAGCAGGTCCAGGGCGAGGTGCTCGAAACCAGCGGCGAGCCGGAACGCCACAGCGCCCGCGACCACGATGGCCGGGATGCCGTACATCAACGCTGCCCGGCGCGACCCGACATACAGCTGGCCGGCGCCGGGAAAGAGGAACGAGAGGAACGCGGCGACCGCCGGCGAGCGGCGGGGGCGCGGTTGTGTGGGAGGTGTCTGCATCGGGGCTCCGATGCTAGCACGGTCGGCCGCTCCGGCCACGGGTGCCTCGTCCTCGCTCAACGCCCCGACCGGACGAGCACGGCCGGGATCGTGCGGGCCAGGATCTTGAGGTCGAGGGCCAGGCTCCACGAGTCGATGTAGGCCAGGTCCTTCTCGACCCAGCGATCGAACGCGGGCTCGCTGCGCGCCTCCACCTGCCAGAGTCCGGTGATGCCCGGCTTCATGCTGAGGCGCCGGCGATGCCACACGTCGTAGCCGTCGACCTCGCGAGGCAGCGGCGGCCTCGGTCCGACCAGGCTCATCTGGCCGCGCAGCACGTTCCAGAGCTGGGGCAGCTCGTCGAGGCTCGAGCGGCGCAGGAACCCGCCGGTCCGCGTGATGCGCGGGTCGTCGGTGACCTTGAAGGCCTGGCCTTCGATCTCGTTCCGGTCGAGCAGCTCAGGCAGGCGCGCCTCCGCGTCCTGGACCATCGTCCGGAACTTGAGCGTCCGGAACTCGCGCCCGTTGAGGCCGACCCGCGTCTGGCGGAAGAGCACGGGGCCGCCGTCGACCAGGCGGATGCGCAGCGCGACGATGGCCAGGACCGGGCTGACGAGGACGAGCCCGAGTGCAGCGCCCACGATGTCGATGAGCCGCTTCACGGCGAGCGCGACCATCCGGTCTGGCCCGTAGAGGCGGGTCAGGATCACCATCCCGGCGTACTCCTCGAGCCGGCCGGTGGCGAACGACTGGCTCGCCCCGCTCGTCACCGGGATCCGGACGATCTTGCCCTCCTCCTCGCTGAGATGGGCGATCTCCTCGACGCGATGAAGGGCGGCATCCGGGAGGCAGATCGCGATCTCGTCGACCACCTGGCGGTGGAAGACATCGGCGATGGCTTCCGTGTCGCCGAGGACGGGTCGGGTCACGACCACCGCCTCGTCGCCGTTCACGAAGGTGGCCGATGACCCGCAGCCCGACCGTCGGCGATTCGATCCGCGAGGCGAAGCGCTGGGCGCTCTGGTTCGTGCCGACGACGAGGATGAAGCGGGTCGCCATGCCCCGGCGATGCAGTGCGTCGAGGAGCCCGCGGATCGCCGCGCGGGAGCCCAGGGTGAAGCCGACCTGCGCCCCGAACAGGGCCAGCAGGAACAGCCGGCTGACGTCGGGGAGCTTGGCCACGAAGAGGACGCTGAACACCAGCAGCGCGTACAGCAGGCCGGCCCGCAGGATGGCCCAGGCATCGCTGCGCCAGGTCCAGCGGGCCCGGACCCGGTACAGGCCGAAGAGCCACAGCAGGACGGTCCACCCGGCGGCCCAGGCCGGCGCGGCAAGGCCCGCCGCGATCCCCGCCGAGGCGAGATTGAGGGTCCAGTCCGCGCCGCCGAACCGCACGGCGGCGATGACTGCGAACAGGGCCAGGCTGGACGCGAAGTCCGCCAGCATGAGCGTGACGCGCAGCAGCGCGACGTGCCGCCGGATCACGACGTTCGCCCTGAACCCAGCCGTGGGAGCGTGCGGGTCATTGCCCCCTCATGCGGTCGCGACACTGTCCGGACGGAACAGGACTCGCGGTATCTTGCCACGAACGTCGCCCCCGCGACGGAGGAGCGCGGCGTCTCATCGGAGGCGCGTGTCCCAGCTCCGGCGGGACCAATGGATGGTCCCGCGCCGTTTCTTCGCTCCTGTGCCCATGATAGGGTTTCGGCATGTCCTTGACATCCCGACTCCGCCGGCCATCGGCCAACGCCGTCCCGCTCGCGCTCTGCGCCATGTTCATCCTCGCGCTCGTGACGAGCGCGAGCGGCGAGGCCGCGACGGTCACGGATGGTCGCGCGGACGGGCGCACGTCTCCTGCGGTGGCCGCGTCGACGGTCGGCTCCGCGGCTGGCGTCACGCTGTTCGAGGGCTCGGGCACCGACCTCGTCGGGGCCGCGGCGATCCTCGCCACGCTGACCGGCGCCGCATCTCCCGACGTGGACCCAGCCGCTAAGTCGAAGCTCCTCGGCTGGGATGGGCGCTTCACGATCCTGCTGCTCGGCTCCGACTCGCGGCCATCCCACCCGAGCATCCGGACGGACGCCATCATCGTGGCGTCGCTGGAGCCGCGCTCGGGCAAGGTCGCCGCGTTCTCCGTGCCGCGCGACGTCGTCAGGTTCCCCGGCGGCGTGCGCTGCAGCGCGAAGATCAACGCTCTCTACCAGTGCTACGCCAGGATCAACCGGAAGACGGCTCTGGCGAAGATGAAGGCCGCGATCGGCAAGGCGTTCGGCATCGAGATCGACTATGGGGCCGTGGTCGGCTTCGAGGGCGTCACCGCGTTCATCAACACGATCCGTCCCGTGACCGTGACCCTCGCCGCCCGGTACTGCGATCCCGTCTACAAGTGGGTCGACCGGCGCCACCGGCATCACACGGGGATCTGCTTCCCGAAGGGCACGAACACGTTCACCCTGTCGACCAGCCTGACGGCCGGTGCCCGCGCACTGATCTTCGCCCGGACCCGCCACGGCGACAACGACTACGGCCGCGCGCGGCGCCAGCAGCAGCTCATCGCCGCCGCGGTCACGCGGACGAAGGCCAAGGGCACCGCGATCATGCCGGCGCTCATGAACATCGCCCGGACCACGACCGTGCACGATCTCCCCCTCTACCTCTGGCGAGACCTCTTCTCGCTGGTGTCGACCGCCAAGGTGGGGTCGGCGAAGCGGGTCGTGTTCGGGCCGCGGCTGTACGCCTCGTCGGCCGGGGTTGCCATGATCGCCCTGAAGATGAGCGCCTGCAGGACGTGGATCCGCAGGAATTTCCCCCCAAAGCGCAACGGCGCCACGTGGCCGCTTCCGACCCCCGCGCCGGCTCCAACACCGACGCCGACACCCACACCGACACCCACACCGACGCCGACACCCACACCGACGCCGGCTGACACCCCGGCGACGCCATGACGGCGGTGGCATGAGCTCTCCCGGGCCGGCAGAAGGCGGCGGCATGAGCTCTCCCGGGCCGGCAGAAGGCGGCGGCATGAGCTCTCCCGGGCCGGCGCCAGAGGGCGGCGGCATGAGCTCTCCCGGGCCGGCGCCAGAAGGCGGCGGCAAGAGCTCGATCAGGGCAACCTGGCGGGCGATGGCCGGCCGCAGCCGGGTGATCGCCATCGCCATCGCGATCGTCGTGGTCGCCGGGCTGGGCGTCGGGGCGGCCGTGGTCCTCAACCTGACGAGCGGCCCTGGTTCCGGCGGCTCCGGGCCCGTCGCGGGCGTGCCGTCGGCGGCTCCCACGCCGTTCGAGACCCCCGAGGACGTCGAGACGCCGCTCCCGTCGGGCGAGACGCCCGGGCCGCTCCCGCCCGAGCCCTCCGCATCGCCGACCGAGACGCTCGCCCCGTCCCCGACGCCCGCCGGGGCGGACCCGCTGCTGGGCGCGGATGGCCGCTTCACCGTCCTGCTGCTCGGATCCGACTACCGGCCGGCCCACCCGGGCAACCGGACCGACGCGATCATGGTGGCCTCCGTCGACCCCCAGTCGAAGGAGACCGCCGCGTTCAGCATTCCGCGCGACACGCGCAACTTCCCCCTGATCGGCGGGGGCTCCTGGACCGCCAAGGTCAACGGCCTGTACCAGCACCTCGCGAGCAGCACCGGAAAGCCCGGAGAAGCCATGCGCAGGGTGATCGCGAAGGCGTTCAACATCGAGATCGACGGGTACGTGTTCACCGGCTTCGATGGCGTGCGCCGGCTGGTCGACGCGGTCGGGGGTGTCGACGTCACGCTCGACGATCCGTATTACGACGCCCACTTCTGGGTCGACGCCCGGCACCAGGGCTGGGGACTGCCCAAGGGCAGGAGCCACCTCAGCGGGCGCCAGGCCCTGATCATGGCCCGCAGCCGGAAGGGCGACAACGATTTCGGCCGGGCCCGCCGCCAGCAGCTCCTCGTGATGGGCGCCCTCGCCCGCGTCCGCAAGGCCGGCGTCGCGAAGCTGCCCAAGCTCGCCCGGATCGCCGCCGCCACCGTCCGGACGGACCTGCCACTCAACCGGCTGCCTGAGCTCTACGCCATCGTCAGCCGGGCGAACCTCGACGACGCCAAGCGGACGGTGTTCGGACCGCGGACCTACGCTACCCAGCTCAGCTCGGACTTCGCGATCGACGTCGGTGCCTGCCGGGCCTGGATCAAGGCGAACTTCCCGCCGATCAGGAAGAACGCCAGCTGGCCGCCGGCGCCGGCGGCACCCGCAGCCTCGCCTTCCGGGTCGGCAACCCCGGCACCCTCCGGCACCCCGGCGCCGTAGTCCACCTGACGGGTCAGATCGCGCGTCGGGCCGGGTCTCCGAGTGCCGGCGGGCACATGGGTTCGCCGAGGGCGAGAGCCCGGATCAGGCCCGCCAGGCGAGCGTCAGCCGGCTTTCCCGCCAGAGCCCCGCGAGGCCGCCGCCCGCCAGCAGCCGCCAGGCCGGGATGAGCGCGAGCAGGACGAGCGACCCGTTCAGGCCGAGCGCGTGCGTGCGGGCGAGCACGACGATCGCGACGGCGCCGGCCGCAAGGTCCGCGGTCCCGCCCCGCCGCCGGCAGAGGAGCGCTCCGAGGCGTTCCAGCGCCACTCCCAGGCCTGCGAACAGGCCGAGCCCGAGCGCGCCGAAGTTGGCCCACGCCTCCCCGATCAGGCCGGGCGCGGCATACCCGATGATCGACGGGTCCTGATCGGGGAACAGGCGCGGATAGATCCAGTAGCCAAGGTTCGGGATGTCGTCACGGCCGAGGCTCGGGCCCAGCCGGCGGAGCCAGGTGAGTCCCCAGAAGTACGGCTCCTCCGCGGGAATGACGGACTGCAGGGCGTCGAGCGTGCGGGGCTGGATCAGCAGCACGCGCGACACCGTCCGCTCGAACGCGAAGGCGAGCTCCCGACCTTGGGCAGGCTCGGGGGCGCGCACGACCTGCACGGCGCCGAACGCGACCACCCCGAGTGCCGCGACCGCCACCAGGATCCGAACGGGGAGCCGGCGACCGGTGAGCAGCCAGGTCACGACGAGGACGGCGGCGAGCTCGGCCGCCAGGTAGCGACTCGCAAGGAGGACCGTGAATGCCAGCGCCCCGGCGAGCGCGGCGCCCGTCAGGAGGAGGGCTCGCCGCTCGCCGGAGCGGATGGCGATGATGAATGCGGCCGCGGCGCTGGCCGGCAGGAAGACCCGCAGGACCTGGACCGGGAGCCCCGCCAGGTCCGACCGCGCAGCCGTCGGGTCCCCCGCCAGGAGCGGCAGGCCACTCGCCAGCAGCGATGGCGCCACAGCCGCCAGGCCCACGAGCACGAGCAGCAGGGCGACCGCGGGTCGGACGGGCCCCGGGTCGCGGTCCGATCGCTCACCGGTCGTATCGGCACCCGCAGGGTCCGCGCCGGCGGCTCCCGTGCCCGGGCCCAGGCCGGCCCCGGAGGGTGCCGGCGACTGCGCCGTGCGGATCCTCCGGACGGCCAGTCGGTCGCTCGCCGCGACGCCGATCCCCGTCGCGAGCGCAGCCCCGCCCACATACCAGGCAGTCAGGGTGGCGATCTCTCCGTTCCACGCCAGCCAGACCGCACCGAGCCCGAAGAACGCGGTGTGCAGGCCGAGCCAGGCCGCGGCCGGGTGGACGACGCCCAGCCCGCTGCGCCGGATCGCCGGCAGGCACAGCAGGCCCGCCGCGCCGATGCCCAGGAGGACCAGGGACGCGCCGCCGACCTGGTCGATCGTCACGGCGGGGTGCCCTCCGCCTCGAGGTCGCGGCGCGCAGCGGCCATCGCGGCGGTGGCACTGTGGTCGGGAAGCTGCGCGGAGAGGACCACGTACGACCCGATGCCCACGAGCCCGAGGGGCAGCGTGGACACGACCCGGTAGCCGAATGCGATCCCGGCCGCGGCGCGCGGATCCACGCCGAGCACGCCGAGCAGGGCGACCAGCACGAGGTCGGCCGCCCCGAGGCCGAACGGGATCATCGAGATCACCCCGGCCATGATCGAGAGGCCGAGGGCGCCCCAGGCATCGACGGGACCGAGCGGGACGCGGATCGACGCGGCGACGAGTGTCAGCTGGAGCGCGTAGCACGCGAACAGCAGCGCGGTCGTGGTCGCGAAGACGGCCGCCCGGCGAGGGTTCGTCAGGAGCGCCGCGACGGTCGTGTCGAGAGCCGCGAGCCGGGTTCCGAACCGCGCCCAGCGCGGAGCGCCGACCAGGCGTTCGAACGGCAGGTGCGCCAGGCCGCCCGCCGGCCGGAGGCCGACGCGGTACAGGATCCCGGGCAGAGCGGCCAGCACGATCAGGGCCGCTGTCACGACCCATCCCTGGAGGTCGGCCAGGTGGCCGACGAACACGATCGCCGCGCTCGCTCCGAGGTAGCCGATCGCGATCACCCGCTCGATGAGGATCACCCCACCCCCGGTGACGTACGGCACCCCGTGACGCAGCCGGAGCAGCCACAGGCGGATGAGCTCGCCCGCCGAGCCCGGGGTCAGGTTGTTGATCGTGTTCGCAAAGGCCGTCATCGGGACCAGTGTCGGGATGCCGACCCGATGCCCCGCGCCCGCGAGCAGGTCATGCGAGCGAACCGCCCAGCAGACGAGCACGACCGCATTGAGGCCGACGGCGGCGACAAGGAGTCCGACGTCCGGCACGCCGAGGACCGCTCCGACCTCCCAGGCTCTCGATCGCCAGACGATGAGGGCGACGAGCGCGATGGAAACGGGCACCCACACGATCGGTCGGCGCAGCCAGCGGATCATGACGGTCTCGACCACCGGAGCGACGCCGGGATGGGCCGCACCGGCGTTCGGCTCGCGGGCTGGGTCATCCTGTCATCCCTGGCGTGCGCCTCCGAGGAGAGCGGACCCGCGTGGCCCCGGGCGGTCCGGATCGCTCGCCATGTCCCGGCGGGGGTCAGTCTACTGAGCACGCTCCGGGCGTGCAGCGCCCCGCTCGCGGGCCGCCTTCGACGCGTCATCCGTGGACCGCCCGCGTCGCCGGGTGCCGGCGTTGCCGATCAGCGGGCTACACTCTCATCGTCCGGCTGCGGCACCGCCCGCTGGCTGCGACCGGCACGACCGCGCCTTCGACGGCGCGTGACGAACCTCGAGGGATGCCCGGAATGGTCGGCGACGTGAGCCTGCTCAGGATCGTGGGCCTGGTGCTGGGCATCGCGCTCGTGCTCGGCGGAGCGCTGCGGGCGGCCCGGGCGGGTAGCGGGAGTCGGGTGCCCGGCCTCGTCCGCCTCGCCGTCGGCGGGTTCCTGGTGACGATCGCGGTCGTCCCGGACCTCGTCACGCCGTTGCAGGGGTTCCTGGGCCTCGAGGGCGCGCCGCTCGGGCGCCTCGTCACCGTCCTGATCGTGGCCGTGGTGGTCGCCTATCTCCTCGTCATCTACGCCCTCGGACGGGCCGACCGGGCCAATCAGCGCGTGAGCCAGCTCATCCGCTCGATCGGTGCGGCGCAGCTCGCGTTCAACCCTGACGCGCCCTGGGGCGGAATCCTCGTCTGCATGCCCGCCTACAACGAGGCGGAGAGCCTCGCCGAGGTGCTCGCCCAGGTCCCGCGGGAGGCGGCCGGCCGCCGCGTCCAGGTTCTCGTGATCGACGACGGCTCGCGCGACGGGACGGCGGCCGTGGCGCGGGCCGCGGGCGCCCACGTCGTCACCCACCCCGTCAACAGCGGGCAGGGCGCGGCCCTGCAGACGGGCTACCTCGTCGCCGAGCGGGTCGGCGTGGACGTGGTCGTCACGATGGACGCCGACGGCCAGCACGACCCCGCCGAGCTGCCCGTGCTCGTCGGGCCGATCCTCGAGGACCGCGCGGACTTCGTGGTCGGATCGCGGCGCCTCGGCGAGTACGAGGCCGACTCGCGGGCCCGGAACGCCGGCATCACGCTGTACACGCGCCTCCTCAACCTGCTCGGGGGGACCCAGATCTCCGATCTCGCCAACGGCTACCGGGCGATCCGGGCGAGCCACCTGCCCGCGCTGGTCTTCACCGAGGACCAGTTCCACAACCCCGAATTGCTGCTCGGTGCGGCCCGGGCCGGCCTCCGGGTCGTCGAGGTCCCGGTCACGATCCGCCGGCGTGCCGCCGGCGTCAGCAAGAAGGGCGGCACCCTGCGCTACGGCGCGGGCTTCCTGCGGGTGATGCTCAAGACCTGGCTGCGCTGAGGCCGGCGGGCCCGACATTCAGCACCCGATCCTCGTCCCGCGTCGGGCCGCCCGGCCGCGCACCGAAGCGGCGACCCCGTCAGCCAGTGGCACCGGTCGATCGGCGTCCGCGCAGGTCCCGGATCCGCCGCCGCGCGACCGCCGGCGGTACCACCAGCACCGCGAGGCCAAGCCCGCCTGCCGCGAGGACGACGATCGCCCGCGGCAGGTCGACGAGCGGCTCCACCGAATCGACGACCGCAGCGGCCGTGACGGGCGATCGAACCTCGTACAGGCCGATCCCCTCGGCCTTCCAGGCCGGCCGGAGCCACGCGACCCTGTCGAACGCGTCCAGCGAGCCCCCGAGCGTCGCGCTCGCGCCGAGCGTGGCCGGGTTGTCGGCCACGATGATCCAGCGGGCACCGAGCCGGTCGACGAACGCCCGGTCGTCGGGTGCCTCGAACCAGCGGTGCCCTGCCAGCAGCAGCTCGTTCGTGGCGGCGAGGAACACGGGCTGCTCGATCAATGGCTGGCGCCCTTCGAACGGATCCTCGAGGCCCGTGAACGACTCGACGGTTCCCGTGGTCAGGCTGTTCGCCAGGACCACGTCGCCGGGCGTGGCGGCCGCCCGGGCTGCCTCGAGGGCGGCGATCCCGGCCGGCGCGATCCGGGCCTCCGCAGCGTACCGTCCGAGCGCGCCGGGAACGAGCCAGGCCACCCCGGCGACGGCGGCGACCAGCGCCAGGCGGCGGGGGATCCGCCGCTCGGTCAGCCACGCCCACGCCCGCAGGTAGCCGGCCAGGCCGAACGTCACTCCCACGCCGGCCACGAAGGGCAGGTACTGGCCGAACCGGACGAGGCCGGTCCAGCGCGGCACGTACGTGTCGAAGGCGAGCGCGAAGAAGCCGATCGCCGACGCCGACGAGGCCCGCGCCGATCACCAGGCCCGCGCCGCCCCGCCGGGCCTTGCGGCCGCCGAGCGCGAGGAATGCGAGGAACCCGATCGCCGCGACCGGCAGGAGCCACCACCCGAACGCCGACGTGATCTTGAGGCCCGGCCAGGGTACGGTCACGCCGCCCGCCAGCGGCCGCTGCGGCGGCGGCGGGGCCGGATCGGCGAACTGGCCCGTGCTGCGCAGGAAGAACGTCCAGGTCGGATCCTGGTGCTGCACCAGGCTCGGGTTGAGGGCGCCTGCCGCCACCACGGCCCGGCCCTGCAGACCCGCGCCCAGGACGACACTCACGAGCAACCCCAGCGCGGCCGCCCTGACCAGCCAGTCCAGGGCGCGCCAGCGTCGCCCGGTCAGGCCCAGCCACTCGCCAGCGGCGAATCCCGCGACGAGGAGGCCCATGACCGCAGCCGCGATCGCGTGCACCGCGAGGTCGATGCCCAGCAGGGCGCCGCCGAGAAGGACCCAGCTTCGCCGCTCATGGCGGATGCCGGCGACGACGAGCCACAGGGCGACCAGGCCCAGCACGATCCCGAGCGCCTCGGGCTTGTACGCATCGAACTTGGCGAGATAGAACGTCGAGCCTGCGATCACCGCGGCGCCCACCAGCGCCGGCGGGCGACCCACCCACAGGCGGAGGACGCCGACGAGGAGGACGAAGCAGACCAGGACGACCGGAACCCGCCACGCCGCGAGCGCATCGGCGCGCGGCAGGAAGCCGAGGACCGCCTGGTAGGCCTCGCTGTCGAGATTGAAGACGAGGTAGTCGGGCAGCCACCGGACCGGGAGGCCCCACTCGGCGACCGCGGCCGGAATGCCGCCCGCGGCAGCAAGCTGGCGGCCGAGCCCGTCGTAGTACCACTGGAGGGTGTCGGCGGGCGGCCATCCGGCCGCCCCCACGAAGGCCACCCACGGGATCACGAGCGCCGCCAGCACGGCCTCTGCCACCGGGATGCCGGTCGGTCGGCCCGCCCGCCGAATCCATCGGGCAAGGACCGGCAGGCTCGTCGCGGCGAGGACAGCCATCGCGATCGCGACGAGGAGGCCGGAGAAGTGCCCGGTGGCGACGAGGACGACCCCGACGACGGTCAGGAGCACCTGGCTCACGGCGATGCTCAGGACGAGCCGGGCGACGAGCCGAATGGCGCGGCCCCGCCAGGCGGTCGGCGAGGCGGATCCCCGGCAGGACGAGGAGGAACGCCAGGGCCGCGGTGCCGAGCACCGAGAGGCCGATCGCGCGCACGATCTCGGTCATGGCGCCGGGCAGAACGCGCCGGTCGGCCAGCGGACGACGCCGTCCCCGGGCGGGAGCGTCAGGTCTCCGAGCTGCTCGAACGCCGTGATGCGGACCAGGTCCACCGGCTCGAGCGCCGTGATGACGACCCGGTCGTCGACCCCGTCAACCGGGACCACGACCCGGGCGGGGCCGGTGGCCAGCCCGGCGCCGGCCGTCACCGTTCCGGACCCCGTCGTGATCTCGACGAGAGGGCCGAGCGGGCTTCCGCCCGGCAGGGTCAGTCGCGGCACCGGGGTGGTGAACTCGAGCGCGAGCAGCCCGGCGGTGGAGCTCCGGAATCGCGGCTGCCAGTGCCGGCCGGCCTCCAGCCGGAGGACATCGAGGCTGCCCTTGTCGACGTAGAAGATCCCCGGCGCGACGCGACGCTCGATCGTCGCGCTGCTGCGCTCCACGGGATCCACCCGGTAGGGCGAGGCAGGCGTCTCGTCGAGCGTCCCCACGAGGCCTCCCTGGACGTCAAGGACGATCGATCCGGCTGCGTTGGAGGAGGCGTGGGCGCAGATCGCGGCCCGGCCTCCATCGAAGGCGGCCTCCTGCGCCCGAAGCCGGTCGAGGTACCCGGTCCCCGTCATGACCTCGGGATCGAATCCGAGCTTGAACGGACCCGGCAGCCACAGGCTGGGGACTTGCGCCCCGGACAGCGACCACACCCACGCGGCATACCCGTCGTACGTGTCCACGACATGGTGCCCCTCCGCTCGAACACGGGTCACGAGGTCGGCCAGGAGCGGGTCCCAGCGGGTGGTGTCGAACACCCGCCCGCCGATCCGGCCGGGATCCCACGCGTCCCGCACGAGCCGGACCGTCGCCAGCGTGCCGGGTATCGACGGCGCGATCACCACCAGTGCGATGAAGGCGATGGCTGCCTGTCGGCGGAGCCGTCCCACGACGAGGGCGGCGGTGCTCGCCGCGACCACCGTCAGGGGGATCGACGCCAGCAGCCAGGCGCGCCGCTCCGAGAGGAGGTCGGAGCCGTCGACGAGGCGGTCGGCCACGACAAGCGGGAGCAGCGCGATCAGCCAGATGGCGAAGGGCAGGAGCCGGCCGGGCAGCGGCCGGCGCGCCGCCACCACGGCGAGTCCGAACGCGGCCAGCACCGCGACGACCCCGAAGGCCATGAAGATGTTGTCGAGGCCCAGCCGCAGCGGCGGCGACCCCGGGAACCCGCCCAGCAGCAGGCCGCCCGACGTGATCGTGGCGTCCACTCTCGGGATCCACCACCACGCGCTCACGACGAGGGCGAGGGCACCCGCCGCGGCGACCTCCTTCAGCGGCGCCAGGCTGCGGTCGCGCGCGGCCATCACGAGGGCGAGCGCCACGACGAGCCAGCCGGTGACCATCGCGATCTGGAGGTGGAAGACCACGATTCCGCCGATCGCCAGGCCGGTCCCCAGGACGCGCGACCGGCGCGACCCGGCGAGGCTGCTGCCCATCGCGACGAGCAGCAGGATGAGCGCGAGGTCGCGCGGGTAGGCGGGGAAGGCGTTCTGTGCGGAGGCCAGGGGACTGTCGACCCAGATCAGCACCCGGTTCGTGAAGGGCGCCGCTGTCGTGGCGAGGACCACGAACAGGCCGCGGGCGACGGGGCGTCCGGGCCACACGCGACCGCTCAGCCACCACGCCGCCGCGGGCCAGAGCAGGGCGATCCCCCAGGACGCGACGCTCAGCACGGTGTCGAACGGGACTCCCAGCGCCTCGGTGAACCAGCCGAGAACGAGGGGATAGAGCCCGCCATAGTAGGTGAGCAGGCCGACGAACGGACCCTCGCCCTGCCAGGCCGCGCCCTGCATCGTGTACGAGACGCCGCGATGGTAGGCGATGTCGCCGGCGATCCACGAGGATACCTGGAGGAAGTTCGAGCCCACGACCGCCGCCCATACGAGGGCGAGCCCGAGGAGGGCGTACCCGAGGCGCCGATCGCCCTCCGCCGGGACGGGCGCGGGCTGAGCGTCAGCCATCCGCCACGCGGACCGGCTCGCGGGTCCAGGCCCGGGCAACCCCTGTCCCGGCGAGGATCGCCGCGGGGATGGTGACCTGGTTGAACAGGAACGCGTTGTTGAAGCTGGCCGCCAGGCACAGCGAGATGAACGAGACGAGCAGGGCGGTCCCGAGCCAGTCCGGCCGGCGGGCGAGGTGGCGGAGCGTCACGAGGGCGAACGCCAGTCCCACGATCCCGATCACCACCCCGTGCTCCGCGAACAGCCTGAGCCACTCGTTGTGGGGCGCGTTGAGGATGTCGTCGCCGAACTGCACGGACAGCTGGCGATAGGCCCGGTACCCCTGGCCGAGGATCGGCTCATCGAGGAACATCCGGGTGGCTGCCGTCCATGCCGTGAGCCGCTGGACATCGCTCGCGATCAGGACCTGGCCCGGCGCGGCCTGGCTCCCCGCCCCGACGGCCTGGCCCCGGAGCGAGATGTACCAGGGCACGAGGGCGATGCCGGCGACGAGGCCGATCGCCAGCACGGCCAGCCCCAGTCGGCGCCGGACGCGCCAGGCGACCGCGACCGCCACCAGCCACAGGGCGATGAACACGGCCCGGTTGTAGGTCAGGTACGCCGCGAGAAGGAGCGGGACGGCCAGGGCGGCTGCGCCCACCCGCAGCCGCCGGTCACGCCCGAGCGCCGCCGCGACGAGGAAGAAGGTCGCCGGGAGCATCACGAGCGCGGCGGTCGATGTCGGCGAGCGGATCACGCCGGTGAGCCGGCTCGGGATGAACTGGCCGACGAGCGCCCAGCCCAGCAGGCCATCCCGCAGGCTCGCGTCCCCCCAGTAGTCCGCCAGGCTCAGGAGGCCCGCCACGGTCGTCGCGGCGAGCGTCACCCAGAGCGGGCGCAGGTCGCCGTTCCGCGCCACCCAGACGGCGACGACGAACACCACGAGCATGGTGGCGATCCCCGTCACCCAGGCCTGGGTCGCCAGGTTGAAGAAGTCGTCGCCCCAGCGGAGGCGGGTCCTCACCAGGCCGAGCCCCGTCCCTACCAGGAGCACGATGGCGAGGACGACTGGCGCAGGAGGCCGCCGCCGGGCCACGGGGTCGGCCAGGAAGCGGGCGGCCGACGAGGCCAGGAGGGCGCCCGCCAGGATCGATTTCGAGCCGATGTCGCGGGTGACCGTGAACCCCTCGTTGAACGGCGCGATCGCGGCCAGGACGACGAGGCCGTGGACCGGGCTCAGGATCGCGAGGACGACCGCCCCGGCGAGCCACGGGCCAAGCAGGCTCGCATTGGCATCCGCGGTGCGAAGCAGGAAGTAGACGGCGATCAGAGCGAGCGCCGTCCAGTCTCCGAGGTGGTACCTGCGCGCCGTGACCGCTGCCGAGCCCGCCATTGCCGCGTAGAGGTCCAGGACACGCGGCGCGTCCGCGCTCACGCCGCCCGGGACGCTACGGGCGGGGCTGGACGGATCTGGCATGTCAGCGGGCATAATAGCGGCCCGCCCCGCGTGTCGCGACGGTGCACCGCTTGCTTGCCGATCCGGCCGGAAAGCGGACCTCCGTACTGGGTCCGACACCGAAGGGGCCATCGCCGGGCCTCACAGCAGCGCTCGATACTGCTGCTGTATCGACCATCGCCCGCGCCTCGGCGCCGTCGCGATCGATCAGCCGGAGTGCCACGCATGCATACAGTCCGCCCGAACCGTCAACTCACCCTTGTCGTTGCCGCCGCGGTCCTCGGCGCGAGCCTCGCGATCAGCGCGCCCGGAGCGCGCGACGTCTCGGCCGCTACGCCGTTCTACCCGACCGACGCCGCGATGGTCCTGCAGAACGTGCCCCCGGAGGACCTGCTCGCGAACCGGTTCGGCATCTGCAACGGGGCGTTCACCCACGTGATGAAGAACGTGGGTGGCGCGGCCGGGGCGCTCCGCTACCTCGACGCCGCCAAGAAGTGCGGCCTCAAGGCGATCCTGTTCTTCGCCGACACCGCCAACCACACCACCGGACGGGTGTACCCGACGCGGGTCGCGTCCCTCGTGCGCGCGGTCAGGAACCACCCGGCGCTGTGGGGCTACCTCACCGTGAAGGAGCCCTCGTGGGTCGGGATCACCGCCGCGGAGGTCCGCGCGCTGTACCGGGCCTACAAGGCCGCGGACCCGAATCACCCGGTCGTTGCCCTCTTCGGCGACATCCCCCACTTCGGTGACGCCAGGAACCCCTACACGGCCGGCATGGCCGACATCGTCGCGGTCGACTGGTATCCGGTCGAGACGCTGTCGAGCGGGTGCGCGCGGTCGGGTACCTCGTATGTCAGCACGGGTCCGAAATGGTTCAAGACCAAGGTCCGACCGACCGTCGCGAGCAGGACACCGGGCGTCCCGATCTGGGTGATGGTCCAGACGCACCGCTACCTCGCCCCGGCCTGCCACAAGAAGCAGCGGCCGTCGCAGAGCCTGCTATCACGCCAGGTCCGCGAGGCCTTCAGGTACGCCGGCGCCCAGGGGATCGCGTTCCACACGTTCCGGAACGTGAACTACGCCATGGACGAGCATCGGGACGCGACCATGGTCTCGTGGATGAAGCAGCTCTCGGCAAGGGTGCGGGCCGGCACGTTCCAGTAGATCCACCCGAGCCCGATCCGGGACGAGCTCCTCCCCCGCGGCGCCGCTGCCCGGCTGACCCCGGGCCCGCCTCCTCGCGTCAGCGACCCGACGCCTCCCACTCGACCCGCCGCCACGTCTCGATCCGCTGGCCGCGCGCGACATTCCAGCAGGCCATGAGGAACGCGGCGTTGACCACGGCGAACGCGCGCGCGAAGGCGAGTGCCCGCGGCGGCTGGCGGCGGCCGCGGAGGAGCAGGTGGGCGCTGGCCGCGGCCAGCAGCCAGGCGCCGACGGCGCTCGGCACGAGCCACGCCGCAGTCACGCCGCCGAGGGCGAGACCGGTCCAGGCGACCGTCCCGACGATGACCAGGATCGGCGTCATCCAGCGCAGCAGCTTGTGCGACCAGATGGCGAGCGCGGCCGAGGGCCGCCGCCACGGCGCCAGCCGCCGGGCCATCGAGAGGTTGGCACGGATCCCGCGGGTGGCCGTCCGCGTCCGGCTCCGGAACTGCTCCCGCAGCCCGCTGATCGGCCGATCTGTCGCCACCGCCGTGGGGACGTAGACGACCCGCTGGCCCTGCTCGCGGACGTACAGCGGCAGGAGGTGGTCCATCGAGGCGAAGGCGGGGACCGGCCGGTACGAGGTCCGCCGGACCGCGAGGAACGCGCCCGTCACGGCGGTGAGCCAGCCGGCCCGGCTCTCGAGCTCGCGCACGCGCCGCTCGTAGCGCCAGTAGAGGCCCTCGTTGCGGGACGTCGCCGTGGCGCGCTCGTCGCGCCACTCCAGGCGTCCGGTCGTCGCCCCCACCCGCGGATCGCGGAACGGCGCGACGAGGGCGGCCAGCGCTCCCGGCGCGAAGCGGGTCTCGGCGTCCGTCAGGACCACGACCTCGCCCCGAGCGGCCTCGAACAGGACGTGCTGGGCGGGTGTCTGGCCCGCTCGCCGGAGTGCCACGAGCTTCACCCGCGGATCGCGCGCCGCCGCCGCGAGCACCGCGTCATCCGTGCCGTCGGTCGAGCCGTCGCTCCCGACGAGCACCTCGACGAGCGCGACGCCGGGGCCCGCCTGGGCGAGCGCGTCGGCGACCCGCGCCTCGATCACCGGCGCCTCGTTGTGGACCGCGATCGCGACCGTGACCGTCGGCGCCGGCAGGCTCGCGTCTGCGCGCACGGGCCGGATCCGGGCTGCCAGCGCAACCGCCAGCGGGTACCCGAGGTAGACCCAGGCGAGGAGGGCGGCAGCGGCGCCGGCGACGATCCAGAGCACGATCACGGCCGCAAGGGTAGCCGCTGAAGGGCCGTCGCCGCTCGACTCCGGTGCGGCGCCCGGCCCGCTACGCACGGTGCCGGGAGGGCCCGCGGCGACCCCTGATCGCCGGGTACACTTCCGCCGGAGCCCGCCGCCGGTGCGGCGGCTGCGGCCGGCGCCATCGTTCGTCGCCCGGCCCGCAACGGAGGGACACATGACCGAGCCACGCGAGCCCGCGACCGAGACGGGCGATTCCGAGGTCGTCGCGAGCGGCCGGCGGCTGATCACGGAGGACTGGGCCGCGACGATCATCGGCCTCGCCCTGGTGGTGCTCGTCCTCGCTGGCGTGATCGGCAAGGGGCTGATCCCCTGATGGCGACGCTCGAAGGCAGCCTGCCGCGCGGCGAGGCCCGGACCCTCAGCGGCCCGATCGGCACCATCTCCGGGGTCATCGTCCTCGTGGCCCTGGCGGCCGCGACGCGCTTCCTCGACATCAACGTCCCGGTCTGGTTCTCCACCACGAGCTTCGCCGGCGTCGCCAAGGCGATCGAGTACCCGGTCTACGCCATCCTCCTCGGCCTCGGCGGCAACTTCGTCCTGAACCGGCTGGGTGTCCGCGACCAGATGCGGGGCGCCTTCCGGACCGAGTTCCTGATCAAGACCGGCCTCGTGCTGCTCGGCGCCTCGATCAACCTCTCGGTCATCGTCTCGGCGGCCGCCCCGGCGATCGTGCAGTCGATCGCCATGATCACCCTCATCTTCCTGTTCACCTGGTGGCTCGCCGGCCTGCTCGGGCTCGACGACCGGCTGCGGGCGCTCCTCGCGGCCGCCGTCTCGATCTGCGGCGTGAGCGCTGCGATCGCGGCGGCCGGGCGCCGTCCACGCGAAGCGCGAGCAGCTGGCCTACACCGCCAGCCTCGTCATCATCTTCGCGATCCCCTCGATCTTCATCCAGCCCTGGCTGGCCGGCGTCCTGGGCCTGCCCCAGGCGGTCGCGGGCGCGTGGATCGGCGGCAACATCGACACCACGGCGGCCGTGACGGCGGCCGGCACCCTGGTCGGCGAGGACGCCCTCAAGATCGCGACGATCGTGAAGGTCACCCAGAACGCCCTCATGGGGGTCGTGGCGGTCCTCCTGACCCTGTACTTCGTGATGCGGGTCGAACGGGGCGAGTCGGCCGCCCGGCCGGGCCTCGGCGAGATCTGGCGCCGGTTCCCCAAGTTCGTCCTGGGGTTCATCGCGGCGTCGGTGATCGCGACCTGGTGGCTCGGCACCGTCCCGGCGGCCCAGGGAACCGCCACGATCGCGATCATCAACACGCTGCGGACATGGTTCCTGATCCTCGCCTTCGTCAGCATCGGCCTCGAGCTGCGCGTCCAGTCGGTGCGCGAGGCGGGCTGGCGACCGATCGGCGTGTTCGCGACGGCGACCGTCGCGAACCTCGGGCTCGCGCTGCTGCTGTCGACGATCCTGTTCGGGTCCTTCGTCGTCAAGTAGCGCCCGGGCCAGCGGCCGCAGCCGCGCCGCAGCTGGCGGCCGTCCCGCCGCAAGACCGTCACCGGGAGGCCGCCCGGCCTCGGCCTGCGCCCTCGCGGCGTCGAGGGCGACGCCTCAGCTCGCGCGCCGCGCGGCGGCCGCCCGGAGGATCTCGGCGAGCCGACCGGCTTCCGCCTGCGCCGTGTGCGACCGGGCGAACGACGTGCCGGCCGCGACGAGCGCCGCGGCCCGGTCCGGCGCCGCGACGAGCGCGCGGATCGCGTCCTCGATGGCGCTAGGCGTGCCCGCGACGGCCTCGATCGGCCGTTCCGCGGTCGGCGCCCGCCCGGGAGGCGCGGCGATCCCGGCGAGGAGGCCCGCCGGCGTGGCGAGGACCGGGAGGCCGACCGCCATCGCGTCGAGGACGACCTTCGGAAAGCCCTCGGCCGGCGACGGGTGCACGAAGAGGTCGGCCGTGCCGAGCGCGGCCATGTAGTCGCGCCGGGTCGCCACGTACCCCGCGAACGTGACTGCCTCGCCCAGGCCGAGCTCCGTTGCGCGAGCGCGCAGGACGTCGCTCGCCGGCCCCTCGCCGAGCAGCAGCAGGCTGACGGCGCGTCCGCCCGGGGGCCGGGCGCGGAGCCGGGCGACGGCCTCGAGGAGCCCCTCGATGCCCTTGCCGGTCACGAGGCGTCCCGACCACGCGATGCGGAGGGCGCCCGGGTCCGCCAGCCAGGCGCGATCGGCGCCCGGGTCGCGGATCTCGGCATCCATCACGAGGCTCGCCACGACGCCTCCCGCGGCGAGATGCTCGCCCACGACGACGACGGGGGCGCCGAGCGTGGCGAGGCGGGTTCCACCGTCATAGGCGGCGGCGAGGAGCCTCGCGCCGGCGCCCGCCGGCCCATGCCGCGCCTGGGCCGCGACGACCGCCCGGACGCTGCCGGCGACATACCCGACGCGCGGGACGCGGAGCATGCCGGCGACCGCGGCGGCGAGCGGTCCGTTGGATGCCGGGAGGCGCAGCAGGACGACGTCGGACGCCGCGATGGCCGACCGGAGCGGTCGCAGGTTCCGGGCCAGGATGGCCGGCGCGTGGCGCACGAAGCCGGCGATGCCGTCGAACGGCGCCGTCGCCACGACGCGGATTCGCGGATCGAGGGGCAGCCTGGCCGGCGCGGTCCCGGCGGCGCGGACCGGCACGCATGCCACGAGCGAGGCGATCGGCGCCCGGCCGTCCGGGTCGCGGACGTCGAGCAGGCGGGCCGCGAACCGGTGGAACGTGGCGTTCGCCGCGTGGACGCGGCCGTCCCAGGCGAGGTGCGGCGCGTCATCGAGATAGGCGACCCGGATCCCGTCGACCCCGTGACGTGGCGTCCCCCGGTCGTGGGCGCTCACGGCTCGCCCCCGAGCTCGCGCTCGCCCATCACCGCGAGGTCCCCTTCGCCGGGCTCGGCCGCGGCGCGTGGCAGGCCGCCCGCGCCGGCCGCGGTGGCCGCCGCCGCGGCGCCGCGATGCCGCATCGCCGCCCGCACGTCGGAGGGGCGGAGGACCAGCGTCTCGACGATCCCCCGGCCCGAGATCCGGACGAAGACCAGCAGGGTGAGCGTCGCGGTCAGGATGTAGGAGATCGACGAGGCGGCGGCTGCGCCCTCGATGCCGTAGCGCGGGATGAGCACGAGGTTGACCGCGATGTTCGTGATCAGCCCCGCCAGCAGCACGGCGGTCCCGGTCCCCGGGCGGCCGCGGCCGGTGATGTACTTCGACAGGATCGCGACGATGCTGTAGGCCACGACGCCCGGGAGGATCCAGCGCAGCGCGACGCCGGCCTCCGCGAAGGCGGAGCCGTAGACGACCTCGACGACCCAGGGCCCCAGCACGAAGGCGGGGACGGCGATCGCCAGGGTCATCGCCAGGGTGGACCTGGTGAGCGCCGCCGCGGTCGCCCCGGCACCCGCCCGCGGGTCGACCGCCCGGCTGAACATCACGGTGCCGAGCGCGTTCGGGATGTACCACAGCGTCTCCGCCAGCCCGGAGGTCACCGAGTAGATGCCGGTCGACCCGACGCTCACGATGATGTTGAGGAGGAAGGAATCGGCCCGGAACTGGAGCCGCTCGGCGAGCGTGCCGACGATCGCCCGGCTACCGAACCGGAGCTCCTCGACGAGGAGCGGGCGCGACGGGCGCAGGCTGAACACGCGCTCGCGCCAGGCCGCGAACGCGATCGCGAACGCGGTCAGGCCGAGGGCGACGAGGTTGCAGACGAGGGCGACGTCGAGCGACAGCCGGGCGAACGCCGCGGCCCCCACGATGAGGACGAGCAGCGTGGCGCGACGCAGCACCCGGATCAGGTTGAAGGCCACGATCCGGCGCCGGCCGAGCAGCACGTACAGGCCGACGGCGAAGAACAGCTCGCCGGGGATCGCCAGCGCCGAGAACGCGAACTGGGCGGCCGACAGGTTCGGGATCAGGGTGGTGAGCGGACCCCGCGGCCGGACCGCCGTCGGGAGGCCGTACAGCAGGCAGACGACCACGACCGAGAGAGAGCCGACGACGACGATCCACAGGATCGCGTTCGCGAACCCGCTGCGCGCGTCGCCGATGCTCCGGCCGGAGACGTAGCCGAGCGCCACGTCCATGCCCCAGCCGATGACCACCGCCAGGAGCTGCGAGAGGAGCAGCACGAGCGCGAAGCGCCCCTTGGCGTCGGGCCCGAGCAGCCGGGCGAGCACGATGTCGGTGGCGAAGATGAGCACGGCAAGCGCGAGGCGCGCGCCGATCGTGACGACCGAGTCCCGGAGCAGCGAGCTGCCCCTCCCCGGGTCGGGACCCCCGGATGCCCGGTCGGCGCTCAATCCGAACCCGAGCGGGCGTCCGGCCTGATCGCTGCCTGGGCCGGATCGGCGAGCGCGTCGCGGTACCAGGCCACGGTCTCGCGGAGTCCTGCCTCGAGCCCGACGGCGGCTCGCCACCCGAGCGCGGCGGCGGCGTGGTCCACGCGACTCGCGTTGCGCGCCAGGTCGCCCTCCCTGACCGGGGCGTGACGCACCTCGACCGGGCGGCCGATCGCCGCGGCGAGACCGGCGGCGAGCTCGTTCACCGTCGTCTCGCGTCCGGTCCCGACCTGGAAGACTGCGCCGGAGACCGCCTCGACAGGGGCCTCGAGCGCGGCCGCGATGGCGGCCGCCAGGTCGTCGACGTGCACGAAGTCCCGGGTCTGCTCGCCGTTGCCGTAGATCGTGATCGGGTCGCCCGCCAGGGCGGCGCGGCACCATGCCGCGACGACGCTCTTCTTGTGGAGCGAACGCGGGCCGTACGCGTTGGAGAACCGCAGGGAGCAGCCCGCCAGGCCATACGTCGCCGCATAGGCAGTGACGTAGCCCTCACCGGCGAGCTTTGATGCGCCGTACGGCGAAGCCGGCCGGGCGACCACGGATTCGTCGGCGGGCGGCTCGTGCGGCCCGAGGACCGCGTTGGAGCTCGCGTGCACGAACCGTCGCACGCCGGCCCGGCGGCCCGCCTCGAGCAGCTCGACCGTCCGGGTCACGTTCGCCTCGAACGTCCCGAGCGGGTCGCGCACCGAGTCCGGGATCCCTGCCCGGGCGGCGAGGTGGACGATCGCATCCGCCCCCTCGAGGGCTCGGGCGACCGCCGCCGCGTCCTCGATCCGGGCGACCAGCAGGTCGCACGGGACGCCGGCCAGGTACCGCTCCGACCCGACCGACAGGTCGTCGATCACCCGGGCCCGGTCGCCGCGAGCCGCGAGATGCCGGACCAGTGCCGACCCGATGAAGCCGGCGCCTCCGGTGACGACGACCGTCATGGCCACGGCTGGTTCAGGTCGGCGTGGACGAGGCAGCTGGGGCAGGGTCCGAGGATCGGCCGGCAAGCGAAGTCGGCACCCACCGGATCCCCTGGAGGATCACCGTGGGGTCGATCCGGTCGCGATGCTCGGCGATCCGGGCGATCATCGTGTCGATCAGCTCCTCGGACAGCAGGCGCGGCTGGAGGCCGAGGTCGAGGAGCTTGCTGTGCTTCGCGTTGTAGTAGTGCTGCTCGGCTTCCTTGCGCGGGTTGGGCACGTGATCGATCGACGCGGGGATCCCGAGGTGGGTGCTCGCGGCCACGACCCGCTCGGCGAGCTCGAGCACGCTGAACTGCTCGGTGAACTGGTTCAGGACGCGCAGCTCCCCGGGGTCGGCCGGCTTGGCCACGGCGAGCCCGACACACTGGATCGTGTCGCGGATGTTGAGGTAGCCGCGGGTCTGCCCGCCGGCACCGTAGACGGTGAGCGGCCGGCCGATGATCGCCTGGGCGCAGAAGCGATTGAGGGCGGTCCCGAAGACCTCGTCGTAGTGGAAGCTCGTCGCCAGGCGCGGGTCGCGCGCCGACTCGTCGGTCTCGACGCCGTAGACCACGCCCTGGTTGAGGTCGGTCGCCCGCAGGCCCCACATGCGCGTCGCGAAGTGGATGTTGTGGCTGTCGTGGACCTTCGTCAGGTGGTACATCGAGCCCGGCGTCTTCGGGTAGAGGAACGTGTGCTCCCGCCCGTTGTGGGTGACGGACAGGTACCCCTCCTCGATGTCGATGTTCGGGGTGCCGTACTCGCCCATCGTCCCGAGCTTGACGAGGTGGGTCTCGGGCGACCGGTCGCGGATCGCGTAGACGACGTTGAGCGTCCCGACGACGTTGTTCGCCTGGGTATAGGTGGCGTGGCGAACGTCGATCATGGAGTAGGGCGCCGACGGCTGTTCGCCGTAGTGGATCACGGCGTCGGGGCGGAAGTCATCGATCACCGACTCGACGAACGCGTAGTCCGTCAGGTCGCCCACGCGCAGCTCGATGTCGCGCTCGGTCACCTCGGCCCAGGCGCGGATCCGCTCGTGCAGCGTCGCGACGGGGAGGAGGGGCTTGACGCCGAGCTCGGCCTCCCAGGTGCGCTTGGCGAAGTTGTCGACGACCGCGACGCGGTGCCCCTGGGCCGAGAATGCCATGGCAGTCGGCCACCCGAGGTAGCCGTCGCCGCCCAGGACAAGGATTCGCAGCACAGTCGCATCGCCCCACTTCCACGCGACGGGCTCGGCGCCAGGCCCGGCATCGGGGGGCTCGCCGTCACGACATCCGGCCGAGTCTAGCACGGGCCATCGGCGGCCCGGGCACGCTCCACGGCCGCCCGCGCATGCCCGCGACCCGCGAACGGTTCGCCCGCTGCGCAGTGCCGTCGGGCCGCGGCCCTAACGCCGACTCCGTCGCCGCGAGGCGCGCCGCCTGCGCGCGGCTCGCGCCCGGCGAACCTGCAGACGCAGCACGAGGCGGACCACCGTGACCAGCTGGCGGGCGTGGCTCCAGGCGATCCGCCGGCGCCCGGGCATCCTGCGGGGGTGGATCGGGATCTCCGCGATCCTGGCGCCACGAGCGAGCGCCTCGAGGGCGAGCGAGCCGCAGATGCAGGTCCCGCGGATCTCGAGGCCGGCGGCCAGGTCGCGCCGGATGGCCCTGAACCCGGTCCCCGAATCGCCGACCGGCCCGCCGAGGCCGGCCGCGGCCGTCACCAGCCGCTCGGACGCCCGGGCCACATGATCGCGGTGGCCCTGGACCATGTCGGCAGCGCCGGCCTCGATCGGGGCGACGATCGCGCGCAGCAGCTCGAGCGGCATCTCCCCGTCGGCGTCGACGGTCACGACGATGTCGCAGTCGGCGGCCCGGAAGCCGCGCCGGATCGACCCCACGTACCCGAGGCGGCGGGAATTCCGGATGACCGTCGCCCCCGCGCGCGCGGCCAGGGCGGCCGTCGAATCGGTGCTGGCATCATCGACGACCACGATCTCGTCGACGAGCGGGCGCAGCTCCTCCAGCGTCCGCGCGATCCGCGCTGCCTCGTTGCGCGCCGGCACGATCGCCGCCACCCGGAGGCCGGGCGAGCCAGGCAGCGCGCCAGCCGTCATGGTCCGGGCACGGGGTGCGCCCGCGCCCGCATGGGTCGGGCACCCGGCGGCGGCTCGGCCGGTGCTACGCCGGTCATCCGTGCGGCGCGACCGACACCACGAGGAGGGTCAGCGAGAGGACGATCAACAGGCCCGTGACCGCCCAGCCGGCCATCCGCAGGAACCGGCCGCTGACCAGGTCGCCCATGATCCGCCGGTCGGACGAGAGCAGCATCACGAACACGAGCACGATCGGGAGCAGCAGCGCGTTGAGCACCTGGGCCAGGAACATCACCGTGATCAGCGGGAGGCCCGGGATCAGCACGAACAGTGCGGCGAACCCGATGAAGAAGACGATCAGGCCGTAGAACGCCGGCGCCTCGCGCCAGCGCCAGTCGACGCCCGTCTCCCAGCCGAAGGCTTCGCAGGCCGAGTACGCGCTCGCCAGCGGCACCACGCCGAGCCCGAGGAACGAAGCCGCCAGGAGCCCGATCGCGAAGATGTACTTGGCGAGCGTGCCCACCAGCGGCTCGAGCGCGGAGGCGGCCTGGGCGGCGTCGGAGATGTGGGTCTGGCCGCTCTCCCACAGGGTCGCGGCGCAGGCGACGACGATGAAGAACGCGATCGTGTTCGTGAGGAGCGCCCCGAGCCCCACGTCGAGCCGCTCGGCAGCCAGCTCCTCGGGCTTGAGCCCCTTGTCGGCGACGTAGGACTGGATGAAGGCCTGGCCCCAGGGCGTGATCGTGGTGCCGACCACGCCCACGACGGCGAGCCAGTAGGCGGCGTCGAACGACCCGGACGGGATCACGAGCGAGTGGAACGCCAGGCCCCAGTCGGGCTGCGCCTGGATCGCCGAGAAGACGTAGGCGATCGACACGCCCAGGCCGATGATGACGAAGAGGTACTGCACCCGGGCGTAGCTGCCCTGCGAGATCAGCACCACGACGGCGGCCGCCGACAGCAGCGTGGCGATCGGGATCGGGACCCCGAACAGGCCCAGCGCGGCGGCCGTCCCGGCGAACTCCGCGATCGTCGAGCCGAGGTTGGCGACGAGCATGGTCAGGATCACGAACGTGGCCCACCGCACGCCGAACCGTTCGCGGGTGAGGCCGGCCAGGCCCTGGCCCGTCGCGATGCCCAGCCGCGCCCCCGCCTCCTGGGTGAAGAACAGGGCGATCTGGCTGGCCAGGAGCACCCACAGCAGCGCGTACCCGAACTGGACGCCGGCGATCGAGTAGGTGGTGATCCCGCCGGCGTCGTTGTCGGCGAACCCGGACACGATGCCCGGGCCGAGGACGGCCAGGACGGCGCCCAGGCGGATCCGGCGTGCGGTCCGGGGGGTGATGCCAGCGGTCGGCCGGGTCACCGGCCCGATCCGGCCATCGTGCCCGCCCCGCGGTCGGTGGCGTCCGGCTCGTCGTCGCGGTCGGGGTGGTCGAAGATGCGGGGGAGGCGCCGGCGCCAGGAGGACGGCGCGACCGTGTCGATCGCGTCGTCGACGGTGACGATGCCCTGGAGGCGTCCCTCGTCGTCCACGACGGGGACGGCCAGCAGGTTGTAGTGCGCGATGGTCTCGGCCACGGACCGGGCGTCCTCGAGGACCCGGACCGCGACCGGCTCCTCGATCATGACCCGGGAGATCGGGGTCGTCGGGCGCGCCACGATGAGATCCCGCAGCGACAGGACGCCCACCAGGCGCTCGTCCTCGTCGGTCACGTACACGTAGTAGATCGTCTCGGCGTCGGGCTCGAGCTCGCGCAGGCGTTCGATCGCCTGCTCGGCGGTGATGTCGGCCGGGATCGCGACGTACTCGGTGGTCATGAGGCCGCCCGCCGAATCCTCGGGGTAGGCGAGCAGCTCGCGGACCTCGGCGGCCTCGTCCTGCTCCATCAGGGCCAGGATCTCGTTGCGATCCTCCTCCGAGAGATCGGCGACCAGGTCGGCCGCGTCGTCGGGGCTCATCTCCTCGAGGATGTCGGCGGCGCGCTCGGGCGCGAGGTCCTCGAGGATGTCGACCTGCGTGTCGGGCTCCATCTCCTCGATCGCGTCGGCCACCGACTCGTCATCCAGCGAGGCGAGCACGCCGGCCCGGTCGCGCGGCGTCAGCTGGTCGATGATCGAGGCGAGGTCGGCCGGATGCAGCTGGGCCAGGCGGGCGTGCGGAATGCGCAGCCTGACGCTCGCGATGGTGCTCTCGAGCGGGTCGACGTCCTCCCAGTCGATGTAGCGCTCGGGGATCGGCAGGCGGAGCGGCCCGGCGACCGCGCGATACGGGCGCTCGATCCGCAGGCGGCGCAGGAGGCCGGTTGCGCCCACGTCGACGGCCACGACGTGGAGCGACCCCTCGACCTGGTCCAGGCTCACGTCGTTGACCCGGATCACCTTGCGCCCCTCGAGGTCGACGATCTGGCGGTCGAGCAGGTCGACCCGCAGGAGGATCTCGGTCGGACGCTGGCGGAACTTGCCGATGTCGATCGTCCGGACGCGGAGCGTCGCCCCGCCGGCATCCAGGCGCTCCACGCTGCCCCACGGCAGGAAGATCTGGCGCCCGTCGGTCGCGACGACCAGGCCGGTCACCGGCGGATACCGGTCGCCGATCGCGACGATCAGGTCGGCGACCTTGCCGATCGGCTCACCGAGAGGATCGCGCACCGGCCGACCGATGCACTGGCTCAGGAAGAGCATGGGCCACCTCGTGGCGGGGGGCACGCCCCGCCGGCGGGTGGCGCCGTCACGGCCCTCGATCGGGCCGTGCGAACGCCGCTCAGCGAACGGGACGGACCTCGGTGGTGATTCCGGCGCATGTCGCGCCGCAGGTACTGGGTCCGGTCTCCACGTGGAGAGAGATCCTCCGATGCGGTTCGGGCGCGTGGCGCGCAGCGGGAACGGCCGGGACGACACTGCTCGCGGCGACCGGAGTGTATCCCTCGGGCTGCTGCACGGTCAACGCGAGCCGGCTGCGGGTCGGCGGCAGCAGCGAGCCGACCGAAGGCGACGACGAGCCGGCGGGTCACGCCCGAAAGTGGTACGGACGACGGCGTCCGAATCGGCCGATCGGGCCCTCCACGGGCGTCCCCGCAGTGGTAGCCTCGGGATGCGCGCGTGGGCCGTCATCGGCCCGGAGCCAGGCCCACGTGCAGAAGGAGGAACCACATGTCTTCGAACCCGACCGGGGGGCGGGTCATCCTTGCGGGCGCGCTGCTGTCGCTCCTGATCGCCGCGTGCGGCGCTTCGGCGACGCCCGCGCCGTCCGCCGCGCCCGCCACGAGCGCTGCGACTGCCGCGCCCGCCACGAACGCCCCTGCGCAGCCGACGGCAGCGCCGGCGGTCACGCCCGAGGCGACCAGCGCGCCCGCCGAGACTCCCGAGGCGACCTCGGGGAGCGGCGTCAGCGACCCGATCGGCGCCCTCGCCGACCTCACCTCGTACAAGCTCAAGATGGCCATCACCGCGGCCAACGTCACGGGCGGCCTCGGCGCCCTCGGCAACATCGGCATGGATGGCACGGTCATCCTGAAGCCGGAGAAGGCCGCCGACATGCAGCTGACCATGGGCGGTGCGGGCCCGGCCTTCCACGTCGTCGAGGTCGGCGGCAAGCAGTACGTCGACATCGGCACCGGACTGATCCCGTCCACCGACCCGAGCCAGTCGAGCATGGTCGACAGCCTGAGCCCGGAGAAGATGTTCGGGTCCTTCGGCTCGTTCGCGAGCCAGATGCAGGTCGTCGGCGATGAGACCAAGAACGGCGTGGCGACGACCCACCTGAAGGCAGGGTCCGACATCCTATCGACCCTCGGATCGACCCTCGGATCGACCTTCGGCATCCCCGACGGGAACTGGACGATGGACGTCTGGGTCGCCAAGGACGGCGGCTATGCCGTCTCCTGGGTGATGAAGGGGACCGGCGCCGGCGGTGCGGAGGCCGGGATCTCGCTCGACCTGACCAACGTCAACGATCCCGCCAACACGGTGAAGGGTCCCTAGCCTCCCCGAGCACGCCCGGCGCCGCGAGGCGTCGGGTCCAGGCGATGAGGCCGGCCGGAGCGAGCGCTCCGGCCGGCCGTTCGTTTGCCGGTCGGTCGCGCGGGCCGGCTGCTGGTACGAGCGCCCCGCCGGTCGGTACTTCCGCCTCCCCGCGCCGCGGGCGGGCGGGTGGGAGCATCGATCCATGCGTGAGCGTGTCAGCGCGCCGTTGCTGCGTGCCGTCTTCGGCGACGCCTCGGCGCGGCTCGTGCCGGGCTGGGGCCCCGTCGCCGCGACGGCGGCTTTCACGCTGGCCTACGTCGTCGTCGCCGTCGTTGCCGCGGGCACCGGGTTCGCCGTGTCGTTCGCGATCGTGCCGGTGGTCGCCGCGGCGCTCTTCCTCGCCCCGGTCCCCGCGGCCAGCGTCCTCGCGATCACGACCGCCACGCTCCTCATCGCCGAGCTCGGGCTTGCCGAGCGGCCGGGGTTCTCCGGGATCGAGGTCACCCAGCTCGTCTCCTTCGCCGCGGTGGGCGCCGGCCTGCGCGTCGTGGCCGTCCGCCGCGCCCGAGACCGCGACCGCCTGTCGCGCGCGTCCGTCGAGCTCGCCGATGCCCGTGCGGAAGCGTCGGCTGCCCGGGCCCGGATGACGAGCGCGATGGACGCCACCGAGGGCTGGGTGCGCCAGCTCGAGGTCGTCCAGCGTGCCGCGGCCCGGATGACCGGCCGCCCGAGCGTGCGCGCCGTCGCCGAGGCGATCATCGAGGAGACGCGGTCGTTCATCGAGTACGACGACTGCCGGGTCTACCTCCTCGAGGGCGAGGACCTCCTGCCCGTGACCGCCGCCGGCCGCAGCGTCGGCTACGACGCGATCAAGCCCGAGGAGCTCCGCACCCGGCTGGGCGAGGGGTTCTCCGGCTGGGTCGCCCTCCACGGGACGCCGCTCCTGATCCCCGACTCGAGCCTTGACAGTCGCGGGGTGGACATCCCCGGCACGGACGACTTCGACGAGTCGCTGGTCGTGGTCCCGATGCGCTACGAGGATCGCGTCGTCGGCGTCGTCGTCCTGGCACGCCGCGGCATCGGCCAGTTCGATGAATCGCACCAGCGCCTGCTGACCATCATCGCCGACCATGCCGCGACGGCCCTCGAGTCGACGCGCCAGCTGATGCGCTCGCAGGAGCTCGCCACCGAGCTCCAGCGGATCGTCGAGCTGAGCTCCGCCCTGTCCGAGAGCCTCGACCCGCGCCGCGTCGCGGACGTCATCGCGCGCCACATGGCCGGCGCGATGGGCGCCGACGAGTGCGAGATCAGCCACTTCGACCGGGGCGGCGACCGCCTCGTGACCTGGGGCTACTGGCCGGAGCCGGCGGACAGCAAGGCCGGCACCTTCTGTCCGCTCGCCGACTTCCCGGCGACCCGCCAGGTGCTCGAGACGCGGACCAGCCTCGAGATCGACGCCACCAGCCTGAATGCCGACCGGGCCGAGGCCGAGCTGCTCCTCCGCGACGGCTTCCGGAGCCTGGTGATGGTGCCGCTGGTAGCCAAGGGCGAATCGATCGGCCTGATCGAGCTGTTCGCCCGCCACCAGCTCTCGTTCGACGACCGGCGGGGCGATCTGGCCCGCGCGATGGCCAACGAGGGGGCGATGGCCCTGGCCAACGCCCACCTGTACGAGACGGCCCGCGGGCTCGCCGACCGCGACCCGCTCACCGGCTTCTTCAACCACCGCTACCTCCAGGAGCGCCTCGCCGAGGAGATCCTGCGGGCGCAGCGGACACGCGAGCCGCTGGCGATCCTGATGATCGACCTCGACGACTTCAAGCTCGTCAACGACTCGCTCGGCCACCTGTTCGGTGACGAGGTGCTCGCCTGGGTCGCCGAGCAGATCAGGGCGGCCCTGCGTGGGTCCGACGTCGGCGCCCGCTACGGAGGCGACGAGTTCGTGGTGATCCTGCCTGCCACGACCGCGACCGGCGCGCGGGCCGTCGGCGACCGGATCCTGGCCGGCCTCGACCAGGCGGCGTTCCGGGCCCCGCGCCGCGGCCCGGTGCCGGTCGGTGCGTCGATCGGCGTGGCGGCGTTCCCGATCGACGGCGCCACCGCGCGTGACCTGCTCTCGGCGGCCGATGCCCGGCTCTACCGCGTCAAGCGCTCCGGGGGCGGCGGCATCGAGGCCCGGGCCGGACGGCGCCATGCGGCGCGGTCGTCGCGGCGAGCGCTCCAGGTCGTCCGCCAGGACGCGACGGCGGCGTCCGGGAGGGGCTGAGCCTCGCCGCGCGATCGGCGCTTATACGCCCGATCGCGGCGTCCGTCAATCCCACGAGGGTGCCATTGCGGGTCCACCCGGACCGCACCCATCCTGACCGCAGTGGTCGTCATCCGCCGTCCTGACACCGCCGCTGACCACCCGGACCCGGGTCGACGACGCGTCCGGTGGTCGTGGGCCCTCTTCGTCGGGGCGTTCGTGGTCCTCGCCGCGCTCACGCTCCGCCGCGCCGTGGACGGAGCGCCCGCCGACCTGGTCGCGGCCGTCCTCCTCGTCCCGCTCGGGGTCGCCGCGCTGAGCGTGCGCCGCGCCTGGGACGCTCGCGACGCGCGCCGCCAGGCCGACGTCGCCGACCTGACCCGCATCCTCCAGGGGTTCTCACGGGCGGAGTCGCCCGACGAGGTGGTCGACGCGATCCTCCGTGAGCTCGGTCGCGGGACCGGCGCCGACCACGTCGTGGTCGTCCGGCGGCGGCGCGACGCGCTGGTGCTCGACGCGACCCTGGTCAGCATGCGTTCCGGCGACCCCACCTCGAGCGCCCTCCTCCCGGCGATCGACCTCGACGGCCCCGGTGACGTCATCCTCGACCGGTGGGCCGGGATCCCGGTCGGGCCGGGCCATCCGATGGGGGCCGGCGACGCCGACCTGGCGGGGCTCTCCGTGGACGTGGACCCGCTCGCGAGCGCCGACCGGGTCGCGGAGCGGGTGGAGCGGCGGGTCCGCCACGCGTTCGGGCTCAAGCACACCCTGTCCGTGCCGCTCTTCGCGCGCGATGCGGTGGTCGGTGCGATCGTCATCTCGCGGCGCCGCCCGGAGGCGTGGCCCGATGCCGCGCGGCGGCTCCTCGAGGTCGCCTCTGTCGAAGCCGCCGCGGCGCTCACCCGCGCGTTCTCGGCGCGCGACGCCGAGGCGCGGGCCACCACCGATCCGCTGACCGGCCTGCCCAACCGGCGCTACTTCGAGGAGTACGTCCACCTGATGCGTCGCAGCCGCCGGGTCGACGATGCCGTCGGGATCCTGATGGTCGACATCGACCGGTTCAAGCTCGTCAACGATCGCCACGGCCATGCGGTCGGCGACGTGGTGCTCCGCGAGGTCGGGCGCGCAATCTCGCGTGCCGTGCGCGAGGTGGATGTTCCGGCGCGGTTCGGCGGCGAGGAGTTCGTCATCCTGCTCCGGAACCCGAGCGCTGCGGTCGCCTGGGAGGTGGGCGAGCGGATCCGGTCGACGGTCGCCCGGATGGACCTCTCGAAGGTCGGCGTCACCGGCGTCACGGTGTCGGTCGGCGCGAGCATCGCCCGGGCCGACGGCGAGGCCGTCACCGCGCTCATCGAGCGGGCCGATCGCGCCCTCTACCGCGCCAAGCGCGCCGGCCGCAACCGGGTCGAGGCCGCGTAGCCGCGCGCTTCGTCAGGCCCCGAGGGCTGCCTGGGACGGCCAGTCGACGACGAGGAGCCCCGCCAGCACGACGACGTCGACCGCGATCGCCCCGAAACGCGAGCCTGCCGGCAGGGCGTCCCAGAAGAGCGCGATCGCAAGGAGGGACACGAGCGCTGACGCGACGGCGACCTGGCGCCACCACCCCTGTCCGCCGAAGAGCCCCGCGGCGGCGAGGACGAAGCCGAGCAGGGGGGCGAGCCAGAGCGCGCCGCCCACGAGGTGGCTGGCGCCCTCGCCGATCGCTCCGTCGAGCATCCACGACCGGCTCGAGAGGCCCTCGAACCGGGTCACGCCCCAGGCGGGCAGCCACCCGAGGATGTGCCCGATGCCGTGGCATCCGACGATCCCGCCGATGATGAGCCTGGCGATATCCGCGTTCACGTGCGCTGTCCTCCGCGCCGCCCGACGCTGCTGGCGGCGCTCCTTGTGTACGGTGTACGCTTGCGTCACGACGAGTTTACGGATACGCTGTACACATGTCAAGGGGCGACGTGCAGATCGAAGCCGGGCCGTCGGGCCGGAAGCGGCAGCGCCGCCGCGGCTCGCTCACCCGGGCCGAGATCGTCGCGGTGGCGCTCCGCCTCATCGATCGCGAGGGGATCGAGGCGCTGAGCATGCGCCGCCTCGGGGACGAGCTGGGGGTCCGGGCGATGGCGATGTACCGGCACGTCCGCGACAAGGACGAGCTGCTCGACCTCGTCATCGACGGGGTGCTGGCGGACGTCGACACGATCGAGCCCACGGGAGACTGGCGGTCCGACGCGATCCGGATCGCAGGCAGCGTCCGGCAGGCCATGCAGCGTCACCGCCACGCCGTCGCGCTCCTCGCCTCGCGCCCGTGGGTCGGCCGGGCCGGCCTGCGGGGGATCGACCTCACGATCGGGGTCTTCCGCGGGGCGGGGCTTCGCGACCGGGATGCCATCCACGCGCAGTTCGCCCTGGGCAACTACGTCAGCGGCTTCAGCGCCTGGGAGGCCGCCAACCTCGGTGCGGCGGGCGAGGATCCGGACGCCCGGCGTGCCGCGCTCGCACGCTACCGCGCGTCCATCGCGGAGCTGCCGACTGGCGAGTACCCGGCCCTCGCGGCCGTCGGCGACGAGCTGATCGGCGGGACGCTCGACGACCGGTTCGCGGCCGGGCTCGCCTTCCTCCTCGATGGGATCGCGGCCCGCATCGCGGATGGCTCGGCCGACAGGGCCGACGTGGTCGACATGGCCGCCCTGGCCGACCTGGGCGGCGCGCCCGGAGCGGCCGACGGCCCGGCCGGGCGCGCTCCTGCCGACGCGCCCCGCTAGGGTTCCGACCGTGCTGCGTCCGGAACGCGGCGCCCGAAGCGGCGACCCACGCGGCGGCGGGCGGACCGCTACCATCGGCGGCGTGCCTTCCGATCCGCGCCCTGCCGCCGAACGCCGAGCGGCCGAACGCCCCGTCCCGGTGACCGCGCTCCCGGATCCAGCCATCCCCTCGAACGCCGAGCTGGCCGCCACCTTCCACGAGATCGGCGACCTCCTCGAGATCAAGGGTGAGCTGGTCTTCAAGACCAACGCCTACCATCGCGCGGCCGACGCCATCGCCCACAGCCCGCTGGAGATCGGGCGGGCCTACCGCGAGGGAAGGCCCCCGGCGATCCCCGGCGTCGGCAAGGCGATCAGCGACAAGATCGCGGAGATCGTCGCCACGGGACGGCTCAGGTTCCTCGACCGCGTCCGGAGCGAGGTGCCGCCGACCCTGACCGAGGTCCTGGCGATCCCGGGCGTCGGCCCGAAGACCGTGCGGCTCCTCTGGGAGCGCTTCGGCATCACCGACCTCGCCGGCCTCGCGGCGGCGCTCCGTGACGGCGCGATCCAGCCGGGTGCAGGCTTCAGCGCGAAGTCGATCGAGGGCCTCAGCGACGCCGTCGAGGCGATGACGCGGCGGACGCGGAGGATGACGCTCGGCCAGGCCGAGGCCATCATCGATTTGCTCGTCGAGCTGCTCAGCGATTCTCCCGGCCTCCGCTCGATCACGCCGGCGGGGTCGTTCCGCCGCCGCCGCGAGACCATCGGCGACATCGACCTCCTCGCCGAGACGGACGACGCGGCGTCGCTCGTCGAGCGGTTCACGACGCTGCCCCCGGTCGAGGCGATCCTGGGCGGCGGTTCGCACAAGGCGGCGGTGCGCCTGCTCCGCGGCCCGCAGGTCGACCTCATGGTCATGCCCCCCGGCGCGGCGGGGACCTACCTCGTCCACTTCACCGGCGCCAAGGACCACAATGTCAGGCTGCGCGGGATCGCACGCGACCGCGGCTGGAGCCTGTCGGAGAAGGGGTTCCTGCGGCTCGGCGAGGACGGCGAGGCGGCGACGGGCCCCGATGCCGAGCTCCGGACATTCGGCTCCGAAGCCGAGGTGTACCGGTTCCTGGACCTCGACTTCGTGGCCCCCGAGCTCCGCGAGGACAAGGGCGAGGTCGAGGCGGCCCGGGCCGGCTCGCTGCCGCACCTCGTGGTCGAGGCGGACCTGCGGGGCGACTGCCATGCCCACTCCGACTGGTCCGACGGGGTCCACTCCATCGAGCAGATGGCCGAGGCGGCCCGCGCCCGCGGCTATGCCTACCTCGTCCTGACGGATCACACCCAGAGCCTGGCCGTCGCGAACGGCCTGACACCCGCGCGCGCGCTGGCGCAGCGGGACATCCTGGCGGCCCTCAACGAGCGGTTCGCCGGGGAGGAGGCCGCGGGCCGGGCGCCGGCTGGCACGCCGGCCGAGGGGTTCCGCGTCCTCCACGGCTGCGAGCTCGAGATCCGGGCGGACGGCCGCCTCGACTACGAGGATTCGTTCCTGGCGCTCTACGACGTCGTCATCGCCTCGGTCCACGTCGGGCGCCGCCAGTCCCGGGAGCAGCTGACGGCCAGGGTGCTCGCAGCGATCGCCAACCCCCACGTCGACGTGATCGCGCACCCGGCCGGGCGGATGCTCGGCGACCGCGAGCGTCCCGACCTCGACCTCGGCTGGGAGCAGGTCTACGCGGCGGCGGCCGCCACCGGGACGCTCCTCGAGATCGACGGATCCGACCACCGGCTGGACCTGGCTCCCGAACGCGCCCGCCGGGCCGTCGCGCTGGGCTGCCGGCTCACGATCGATTCCGACGCGCACCGCATCGAGGAGCTGGCCGGGATCCGCTGGGGGGTCGACCAGGCGCGACGAGGCTGGGTGGAGGCAGCCGTCGTTGCGAACACCTGGTCGCGGGCCGACCTGCTGGCGTGGTGCGCCGGCAAGGCAGGGCGGCTCGCGTGAGCGACGGGGAGCGCCCCACCGACGCCGATCCCGTCGCGCGGGACGGGGACGCCTCGCGAACCGGCGCCGCGGGCGGGGGCGCCGGAGACGGGGACGCCACGCGAACGGGCGGCGGGGACGTGGAGTCGCGTGGCAGTCGAGGCACCCGCCCTGCCTGCGGACCGGGCGGAGGCCGCAGGCCAGGCCGGCCAGCCAGCTCGCCCCTCGGCGAGCGCCGGCCGGCGCTCCGCGAAGGCACCGAAGTTCCTGACCCGGCCCGCCGCCGCAAGCGACGTTCCGCCACCGGCGCCGTGGGGGGCGGAGAGCACGCCGACGGGCGGCCCGGCGACCCACGAACCACCGAGTGGCGCGTCCCCGGCGGCAATGACGGACCCCGGTCCCGAGGTGGCGGCCGCCGGGGACGTCTCGGCCGAGCAAGCGCGGACGGGCACCGACCCGGCGACGCCACGGCAGGGCAGCCAGCGCCGCCCGGGTGACCTCCCCCGCCATGAGGTCCGGCCGCCCACCCGGCGCGCGGCCGGCTCGTCGCAGGCCTCCGAGCTGCGGCCGTGGCACCGGCCCACGGTGGAGGAGCTGATCCGCAGCCTGCCGCCCCTACCCGAGGAGCCGGTTCATCCCGTGACCCGGACGGCGACGCCGGCGACCTCGAAGGCAGCCAAGGCGCCGGCCGCCGGAGGGCGTGGCGTGGAGGCCGCCCCACGAGCCGGCCGCGATCCCGCGGCCGGCTCCGCGACTGGCGCGCCCGCGCCCGCGACGGGCGAGGCCGGCGCCGGTGGCCATGGCGGCGCGGTCGAAGGAGCGCCGGGGCCGCCGGCTGCACCTGCACGCCCGCGCGGCATGCCCCGCCTGCCATGGCGGGCCAAGGGGCGATCGGCGGCCGGCGCCGCCGTCGTGGCGTCCGCCGCGGATCCCGGGACCGGCCTCTGGGGATCGTCCGCGCCGTCGGGCGCCACCGCCGAGCCGGAACCTGCCGTGGTGGCCGATCCGCTCGTGACGGCGGGGCCGACGCCCGAAGGCGCGACGGCGAGGCCGCCCGAAGGTGCGACGGCCGGGTCATCGTCAGAAAGCGCTACGCCGGGAATCGCCAGAAATCGAGGGCGCCAACGCCACCGCGGGTTCCGGCTCCGCGGCGGACCGGGCCCCCGCAGGTGGGGCGGCCGAGCGTGAGGAGGGTGTCAGCCCCGGCCCCGATCGGGCACCGGCAGGCGGTGCGGCCGGCCACGAGGAGGCATCGGTCGTCGCGCCGTCGGCCGCCCCGACGGCGCCCGACGTGGCATTCCGCCCCGGGCGCGGCCGCAGTCGCCGGCGCGGCCGCAGCCGCTGGCGCCACGCCCTTGGCCCCGGCGCGGCGCGGCAGCCGGTTCGCCCGCGTGCCCGGCCTCGCGGGCCTCGTCCGCGCGCCGCGCGACCAGCCGGACGAGCCTCCGGCGGGCCAGCGCGAGGGGACGGTCGCGACTCCGCCGGACGGATCGGCGCCGACGGGGGCCGCAGCCGCGGCTCGGCCGGCGGCCGCATCGCCGACCGTCGTCGCCGCAGGTCGACGCGGCGCCCGGCAGGCGGTTCCGTTGCCGGGCGAGCCTGCCCCACGGACCACCCGGCCGTCACCATCCCTCGAGCCGCACCTGCCGCCCTCACCGGGATCGCGCCCGCCCAGGCCGGAGCCGCGCGCGCGGCCGCTCCCGGACGCTCAGCCGGGGGTTCGAACCGGCGTCGCGGGCACTGCGCGCCACGTCCCGGCGCGGTGGCCGCTGCTCCCCGAGCTGGCGGGCGCGTTCGCCGTCGCACCGGCATCCAGCCGGGTCGCGCGCCGCGAGCTGATCCTCATGGTCTCGTTGGTGGTCGTCGCGAGCCGCCTCGCGTCAGGCCCGCTGCTCTGGGTCGCGGCGCTGTTCGCGCTCGCCGCCGCGGTGTTCGGCGCGCTCGAGGTCCTGGGCGCGGGCGCGCCGGCGGCCGACCCCGGCGTGCCGGTCGAGTCGCTCATCCTGCCCGGCGTCGCGGCGGTCGCCACGACCGGGGCGCTCCAGCTGGTGCCGGTCGGGATCCTGCTGATCCCTGCCTGGGTGGGGACCATGGTCCTGCTGTGGGCGTGCCTGGCGCTCGAGGCGCGGATCCTCGTCCGGCCGGGCGGCCCGACGCCCGAGGACAGGGCCGCGCTGCTCAGCCTGCTGCTCCTCGTCGCCTTCCTGGGCTTCACCGGGATCGCCGCCGCGATCCCGGGCGCCTTCGTGGATCCGACGGCGCTGCCGCCGGTGGCCGGCCCGTCGTCCCTCTCCCTCGCCAGCGTCGCGCTGCTCGCGGGTGGTGACGCGCTCGTGGCGGGCCTCCTTGGCTATCGTCTCGCCGCGATGCGCGCGCCGACGCTGCCCGAGGCCGCGGCGGCTGCCGCCTCGTATGCGGCGGTCATCGCGATCGCCGCGGCGGCCCTGCGCGTGATCCAGCTCCAGCGCCTGCTCGGCCCGGCGCTCCTCGTGCTGGTGCTCTACCTCTGGAGCGCCTTCCGCGGCGGCCCGCGCGGCAGCCGGCGCGACCCGTGGTGGATCGTCGAGATCGCCGCGCTGGGGCTCCTCGGGGCCATCGTGATCGCCTGGAACCTCATCGTCCGAACCTGAGCGCGGATCCCCGGCCGGCACGGCTCGGTGGCTGATCCGCCGGCTCAGCCCTTCAGGAGGATCTCGCCGGTCGATGAATTGACCTGCAGCGGGATCGCGGCGAGCGGCCGGCGCGCCGGCCCCTGCACGACGCGGGCGCGCTGCGCCGGATCGAAGGCCGCCCCGTGGCAGGGGCAGAGCAGGACGCCGTCCTGGCCGTCCCATTCGACGGTGCATCCCTGGTGGGTGCAGACGGCGTCGAACGCCACGAAGCTGCCGTCGGCGAGCTTGACGATCACCGCCGGGTCGCCGGCGGGCAGCGGGGCCGGCGCGTCGAACGGGACCGTGAACGGCACGGCCGAGGCCGACGCGAACTCGGACACCTTGCCGACGGCGAGGTCTCCGGTCGTCGGAGTCGCCGCGGGCACCCGCGTGGCGACCGGCGTGGGACCCAGGTTGCCGGCCGCGCCAGAGGGGCGTGGCGGGCCGCCGGCACCACCGGTCGGCCGCGGGGTGGTGTCCGCGACACCGGTCGTGCCTGCTCCGGTCGCCCCGGCCCCGCCGCTGTTCGTGAGCGTGACGCCGAGGACGCGGAGCGGCGCCGCCAGGGCGGCGACCGCCAAGGTCGCGCCGGCCAGCAGGGCGACCTCCAGGAACGTGCGCCGGGTCGGCGACTCGGGCTCGAGGTCACGGCCCGCAGCGCCGCGCCGCGGCGCGCCACCTGCCCGGAGCGCCGGCGAGCGAGGCCACGCCGGGGTGGGGCGGGCCCAGCGCGCCAGCCACGCCAGCCGGACCACGAGGAAGTCGCCGTGGCCGGCAAGGGCCAGGGTGAGCCACCCGACCGCGTAGGGCAGGTCGGGGCCGAAGTAGTACGGGGTCGTGTTCCACGACGCGGTCAGCCAGAACAGCAGCGACAGGGCGACGCCGGCCGCGGCTGCCAGGCGGTACGCGAGCCCGGTCAGCGCGCCCAGGCCGATCGCGATCTCCGCGAACGCGATCAGGAACCCGATCGGAACGGCGAGCGGCTCGACGAGGTGAACCAGCGGCCCGATGGGGGAGAAGCGGACGAATCCGGCCAGCTGCGCCTGGATCGAGCCGCCGCCGGCCGGGTCGAAGAAGCCCGGGTCGAGGAGCTTGTCGAGGCCGGCGTACAGGAACGTCGCGCCGACGAAGAAGCGCAGCGGCAGGAGGGCCGCGAAGGACACGCGTGCCGCGACGAGATCGGCGTGCCCGCTGCGCCGCGGCACCTGTGGCGGGGGCACCGGGCTCGGCGGCAGGCGGCTCGGCGGCAGCTGGCGTGCGGACGCCGACCACGCCTCGTTCGTCGCGGCGAAGCCCGGTCGCGCGCTCGCGTCGGGCCGGGCGCGCACATCGCGCTGGCGGCGGCTCACGAGGTGGCGCCGCGGCTGACCGCCAGTTCGGTTGCCACTCGAATCCCTCCCAGCCCGTCGCGTCGTCCGGCCGTCGCAGCGTAGCGGGTGCGGGCGTTCATCCAAGTGACCGTTGGGTGTAGGTTTCTGAACGGTCGGCGAGCGCGGCTGCTCGCCCAGCCCGGGAGCGCCCGGCTCCTCGGCGGACCGCGTCGTCCGTCAGCGGGGCAGCTCGTCGGGCAGGAGCGGGCGAATCCAGAGCGTGAACGGCGCCCCGGCTGACGTGAACGTCGTCGTCTGCCTCGCCGTCGCGAGGGCTCCGGCAAGCGTCCGGGCGTCGGCGCCCAGCGCGACCCCCGTGCGCAGGCCGGTGACGCCCCGGTCCGGGTTGGCCGGCGTCCCGAAGTCGGCGAGCGGCGTCGCGAGCGGCCACGCGATCGCCGGGCTCGCCGCCGGATCGCCGCCCGGCGCGCCCGGGGCAGCGAAGACGCGATAGCCGTCCGCCTCGAACGGCAAGCCGGCGGGGGCGGGCGCCCCCCAGCCATCGGACGGGTCCGTCAGCCGGACGAGCAGGTCGAGGGCGGGCGAGCTGACCTGGCCGGGCCGTCCCGGCCCGGGGCCACCGGCCGCGATGCGCGTGGTCACCGGTCGTCCGTCCACGATCACCATGAACACGTCCGACCCGGCGTCGCCCGGGATCCCGCCGGGTCCGTCCGTGGGTCCGCCCGATCGATCGAGGCCGGCCGCGTGGATCGCGGATCGGACGGCGGCGATCGCCGCCGGCCCCAGCGTCCGGACCGATGCGCCGGGAATGGCAGCGTCCGGGGTCCCGGGCTGCGGGTCGGCGGGAGTGATGACGCGGCCGTCCGCGTAGACGGAGACGGCCGGCAGGGCGCCGAGGCGGGCGCTGGGCGCGATGAAGCCGCCCTCGTTCGTCACCCGCAGGATCAGGTCGGCCGCGGGGCGGAGGGACGGCGTCGGCGCCGGAGGCGTGGTCGCCGGGGCGGTTGGCGGCGCGGGCGTGGCCGGCGCGGGCGTGGCCTCCGCCAGCGTGGGCGCCGGCGTCGTTCGCGCGGTGGGCGCCGGCGTGGCCGCCGGCGTCGCCGCCGGTGACGCCGTGGCGCCGCACGCGCCCAGGAGCACCGCAGCAAGCGGCAGGACGAGGACGGGGATGAGGCCTGCCGGCGCGCGCTCGGCACGGCTGGGGACGCGATGCACCGTGGACCTCCGCTCGGTGGTGCCCTGCCTGGTGGTGGGTCCCTACCAGACGTGACGCCGCCGCCGGCGGTTCCGTCGCTCGCCGTTCGGCGCGGCAACCGGCCCGCGTCCATGCGCGCGGCCGCCGATCGAAGGCACGCCACTCGACCCGGCGCTGCTCGGTCGAGCCCGGCGTTTGACTCCCGGCGGCGCGGGTGATACAAACGATGGTCGCGTCACCGATCTGACCGCCGCTCTGGCGCGCCCGGCGCCGGCCGCGTGCCATTCGAAAGGACCTGTCCTCCGTGACCTTCCCCGAGCTCGAGCCGACGACGCAGAGCGCCCCCAGCCTCTCGCGGATCAAGCGCACCCTCACCGAACAGGCGATCGCCCAGGCAGCGGCTGCGCAGTGGGAGGAAGCCGGCGACACGAACCGGAAGCTCATCGAGCTCGGTCCCGATGCCGAGGCGGAGAACCGCCTGGCCAAGGCGCTCTGGGAGCAGGGCGACCTGGGCGGGGCGCGCGAGCACTACCAGAAGGCCCTCTCGCTCGACCCGACGAACCGGATCGCCGAGCGGAACATCGACCGCCTCAAGCTGCTGCTCGTCGAGGCAGGCGATCGGACCGTCCCGGCCGACCCGACGAGCAAGGCACCCGTCGCGATCTTCGTCGAGGAGACCGGCAAGACCGGCTTCGCCCACCTCGTCGAGCTTGCCCGCCCCAAGGTCCTCGCCCAGGTCAACCCCGGCGACTACGTCGAGCTGATCGCCGAGGGCAAGCACCTGATCGCCATCTCGAACGGGATCCGTGTCGGTGTCGTCGAGCCGCGCGTCGCGGCGCGCCTCCTCAAGCTGATCGCCAACGGCAACAAGTACGCCGCGGGGGTGACCTCGCTCGGCGCGCAGGACGTGCGGATCATCATCCGCGAGATCTTCCAGGACCCGCGCAACTACGGCAAGGTCAGCTTCCCGACCGCGGCCCGCTCCACGGACCTGCGGCCGTATACCAAGGGGACCCTCCTGCGCGAGGACGAGGATCTCGAGGAGGATCTCGAGGACGACATCGAGGACGAGGAGATCGAGGATCTCGACCGCGTCATCCCGGCGGAGGTCACCCCGGACGAGGCATTCGAGGACGAGCCGGACGAGCTCGAGGAGCCCTGATCCGGCGGCCGACCGCGACAGCCGACGACCCGCGCGCAGGATCGCGCAGCGTCGGCCCGTGCGCGTGGCAGAATCGCCAGCGATGATCACCCGACAGGATGCCGCCCAGGCGGGGTCGTCGCTCGCGCTGCCGCTCTTCGAACGGCTGGCGCCGGCGCTGCCGCCCGCCGCGCTCGCGACACGGATCGACGCGGCGACGGCGCCCGACGACGTGGTCATCGACCCGTTCGGGCGGGGCGGCTGGACCGCCCGCGTCGCCCTGGCTCTCGGGCGGCGGGCCCTGTCGGTCGAGACCAGCCCGCTCACCCGCCTCCTCGCCGACGTGGTGGTTCGGCCGCCCGACCTGCGCCACCTCGACGCCGCGTTCCAGTCGGTCGGGGCCGCGCCCCTCGGCACGACGAGCGTCCGGGCCTGGATCAACGACCAGTTCGCGACCCGCTGCACGACCTGCTCGCGCAACGTGCCCCTCGAGGAGCTGGTCTGGGAGCCGCCGCGCGAGGGCGGCGACATTCGCCCGATCCGCCGCGCGTTCCGCTGCGTGGCCTGCCTTGACAAGCGTGGCCGGGGCAACGAGCTGCGGACGGCCGGCGTCCAGCCCGAGGACGTCACCCGGGCGACCGCGGCGCTGGCCGTCGCCGACGGGATGCGGGACGAGCTTCGCCAGCGATTCCCGGCGCGGGGCCGGGCCGGCGCGGCCCTCGCGGACGACGTCCTGCGCCTTCACTCCGACCGCCAGCTTGCCGGCCTGCACGCCATCCTCGTCCGGATCGAGGGCGACCTGCGGGCGTCGCAGGTCACGTCGGCCCTCAAGCTCGCCTTCCTGCACGCGATCTTCCCGTCGTCGCGCCTCAACCCGAGCCGCGGCCGGGTCAGCCCGGTGCGGATCGCCGAGGGCCACGTCAAGCCGCCGGTAAGCATCGGCTGGCGCGAGCGCAACCCGTGGCGCGCCTTCGAGGACGGCTATGCGCTCGTCCGCGAGTTCGTCCAGGCGCTCGACCAGGGCCCCCTCGCCGCCGTCCAGGCGCGCATCACCGAGCCGCTCGACGGGCTGCTCGATGCGCCACCCATGATCTCGCTCCGCACCACCGGCGCGGACGCGCTCGACCGCCTGGAAGCCGAGGGTCGGGCGCTCTCGGCGAGCGACCGTGCGCGGGTCCGGCTCGTGCTGGGCCAGCAGCCGCCCGAGTGGACGCCCGCCCGGATCGCGGAAGCCTTCGTGCTGACCGCCTGGGGCCTCGGCAGCGAGGCGGCCCACGCCCTGCCGCTGGACCCGCTCTTCAAGGCCAGCGCCCGGCCGCCCGCCCGGACACCGGTGATCCGCCGGGCGCTTGCGTCGCTCGCGCCGGCGCTCGGCGCCGAGGCCCGCGCCTCCATCCTGCTCGAGAACGATGGCGCGGCCAGCCTCGCCTCGACCGCCCTCGCCGGCGCGAGCGCGCTGTGGCGCGTCGAGGCCGCGCGGCTCGGCGACCCCGAGGGCCGCCCGGTCGGCGAGGTCGTGCTCGTACCGCCGCGGGGGCGCCTCGGGACGCCACCCCGCGACCGGGCTGGACGGCCGCTCCCGACGATCGGCGGCGGCCGCGGGGATCCCGGCAGCGTCGCGTCCGGGGGCGCCGTGTCCGGCCAGCAGCCGGTCGACGGCCGCTTCTCGCCGGGCGAGGCCGCCAAGGCCATCACCGATGCCGCCGTCGCCGCGCTCCAGGCGCGGGGCGAGCCCGCCGGCCGGGACCGCATCCTCGGCGACGTGCTCGTCGCGCTCGACCGGTGCGGCCAGCTGCGCCGGTTCTCGATGACGCCGATCGTCGCGTCGGAGGCCGGCGTCGTCGCGGGCGGCCCCGACCTCTCGCGGGAGCTCGGCGCGGCCGACTTCGGCCCGACGCCCGCCATGGTCCGCGAGCTGCTCGAGCTCGTGGACCGCGAGCTCGACCGCGCCGACAATCGGCGCCTCGCGCAGGTCGAGGACGGCCGCCTGTGGCTCGAGCGACCCGCGCGAGGAAGCGGCTGCCGCAGCCCCGGTGTCGGACCGCGTCGAATGGGCGGTCTTCAGCCTCCTCTCGAGCGGCGAGCACGTGACCGAGGCCATGATCCGGGCTCGGCTGGCGGCGCTCTTCAGCGGCTCCGACGAGCCGTCCGAGCGGGTGGTCGACGCCTGCCTCGACAGCTATGCCGTCGCGGCGGGCACACGCGACGAGCTGGTCTCCCGCGACGAGCTGCAGGCCCGCGTCAGCGAGCACGCCCGCCTCATCGCGGTGCTCGTGGAGCTCGGCCACCGGCTCCGCCTGCACGCCGCCGTCTCGGGGCGCGAGCAGGCCCGCCGTGTGGACGGCCGGCCGATCGCAGCGCTCCTCGACCTCGACGAGCGCGACGCCCAGCTCACCTTCCTGCCGCGGGCCGGCGCCCAGGCGCTCGAGGAGGTCGACTGCGTGTGGTACGCGCGGCCGCGGTTCGCGTTCATGTTCGAGATCGAGTGGACGGCCATGCTGGGCGAGCCCGTCCTGCGGCGTGGCCGGCGCATCCCGGTCGACGACCGCCTGGTGCGGTTCGTGGTCCTGGCGCCGGAGCGCGTCGAGCTGGTCCGCGCGAAGCTCGCCGACTCGGCGGTGCTCCGCTCGGTCTTCGCCGAGGCCAACTGGCACATCCTCCGGGCAGATGCCCTCGAGCGGTTCGCCGCCCTCCCGAACCCGAGCCTCGACGGCCTCGAGCCGTACCTCGGCCTCGATCCGATGGCGCTCGGACCGGGCAGCCAGATGCCGCTCTTCGACGCGGCCGCGACCGGCGCCGAGTCCTGAGCCGGGCGCTGCGACCCGGCGCCGCCCAGGGCCACCGTCCGGTCGCCGTCGCCAACCGGCGGTCGCCCGGCATCGCCGCGTCCGTGCCGCGACGGCGAACCCGGCACCCACGTCGGCGGCCCCGCTCGGACCCCGCCGAGCGGCTGCATTAGGATCACGCAATGAACGAATCGGCCGATCTTGCCGCGCTCGCCGCGCGGACCTGGGAACGCACGCTCGAGCTGAACCCGACGCTCGCCACGGTGTACGGCGACGAGCGCTTCGACGACCGCCTGGAGGATCCCGGCCCCGAGGGCCGGGCTGCCCGGCGGGCACTCGCCGAGGCGACGATCGACGGGGCTGCCGCCATCGACCCGGCGGGTCTCGGCGTGGAGGAGCGGATCACCCGCGACCTGCTCCACGAGACCGCCGTCGCCGACCTTCTCGCCGAGGACACCCGGATCGACCTCGTCGCGGCAGTCCAGCAGCAGGGCCACCAGTCGCTGCTGCCCGAGATCGTGCAGTTCCAGAAGGCCGATACGCCCGAGCGTCTCGAGCGGCTGCTGGCACGCCTGGCCGCCTATCCCGCCCTGACCGACGCGGTCATCGACCTGCTGCGCGAAGGCGAGGCGACCGGCCTCACCGCCGCCCGGGTGGTCGCGGAGCGGACGATCGGCCAGCTCGAGCGCCTCGGTGGCGTCGGCCCCGAGGATTCGCCCATCGTCACGATCCCCGAGGTCGCCGACGACGCGGCCCGGGCGCGCCTCGCCGAAGCCGTGCGGCGCTGGGTCCAGCCCGCCGACGCCCGCTACCTCGATGCGCTCCGGCGCCACCTGCCCGCGACCCGGGAGATCCCCGGGCTGTGCTCCACCCCTGACGGCGACGAGCGCTACCGGGCCCGGATCCGCGCCTACACGAGCCTGGACATCGACGCCGCCGAGCTCCACCGGATCGGCCTCGAGGAGCTCGCGACGATCGAGGAGGAGCGGCGCGCGATCGCCCGCGCGGCCGGTTTTGCCGACGACACCCGGGCCTATCGCGCGGCCCTCAACGCGGACCCCGCCGAGATCCCCGCCTCGCGGGAGGCGCTCGTCGCCCGGTGCCAGGAGGACGTCGGCCGCGCGTTCGCGGTCGCCGGCGCGTGGTTCAACCGGACACCCAAGGCCGGCTGCGAGGTCCGGCCCATCGAGCCGCTCCTCGAGAAGGACGCCCCCGGGGCCTACTACTACATCCCCTCGCTCGACGGCAGCCGGCCCGGGATCTACTTCGTCAACACCTACGACCTTCCGAGCCGCACGTACTGGACCGCGGCCAGCACGACGTACCACGAGTCCGTGCCGGGCCACCACTTCCAGCTTGCCCTGGAGATGGAGCTCGACGACCTGCCGGCGTTCCGGCGGCTGGCGACCTGGCCGCAGGGCACCGCCTACGTCGAGGGCTGGGCGCTCTACGCGGAGCGGGTCGCCGACGATGCCGGCCTGTTCCGGAGCGAGGGGGAGCGGTTCGGCATGCTCGACAGCCAGGCGCTGCGGGCCGTCCGCCTGGTCGTCGACACGGGTCTCCACGCCTTCGGCTGGACGCGCCAGCGCGCCTTCGAGACGATGGTCGACGCGGGCATCCACCCGACCGACGCGGACAGCGAGACCGACCGCTACATCGCGTGGCCCGGCCAGGCGCTTGCCTACATGGTCGGCCGCCGCGAGATCGAGCGGCTGCGCCGCGAGCGGGCCGCCCGGGAGGGCGCGGCCTTCGACATCCGGCGCTTCCACGACGACGTCCTGGGGCACGGCAAGCTCCCGCTCTCGATCCTCGCCGACGTCGTGCTCGGCGGGGTCACGGAGGCCTCGAAGGCATGACGACCACGGACATCGCGGCCGCGGGCGCGGTCAACGACCTTGCCGACCGGTTCTGGGAGGCGCTCCTCGAGGAGAACCCGACCACGGCGACCGTCTACGGCGACGACCGGTACGACGACCGGCTCGAGGACCCGTCGCCGGCCGGGCGGGCAGCCGCGCGGGCGCTGCGCCAGGCGACGCTTGCCGAAGCCGCGAGGATCCCGACCGCCGGCCTGCCTGTCGAGGAGCGGATCACGCTCGACATGCTGCGCGTGATCTGCGAGCTCGCGATCGAGCAGGACGACCTGCGGATGGACCAGCTCGGAGCGGTCGACCAGATCAACGGTGCCCAGTCGCTCCTGCCGCAGCTCGTCCAGTTCCAGCCCGCCGACACGCCCGAGCGGCTTGCCAGGCTGCTCGCCCGGCTGGAGGCGTACGGGCCCTATATCGATGCCATCGTGGGCGTCGTGGAGGAGGGGCGGGCGTCGGGTTCGACCGCCGCGCGGGTGGTCGCCGAGCGCACCATCGCCCAGATCGAGCGCCTCCTGGCGATCCCGGTCGCGGAGTCCCCGATCGTGGCGTCGGCCCGGCTGGCCGACGGCGACGACGCGGGTCGGGCGCGGCTCGCCGCCGCCGTCGACGCGCACGTGAACCCCGCCCTGCGACGGTTCCTGGCCGCGTTGTCGGGCGACTACCTGGCCGCGACGCGGCGCGACCCCGGGCTCTGGTCGGCGCCCGACGGCGAGACGCGCTATCGGGTCGCCATGCGGGCGTGGACGACGCTCGACATGGAGCCCGCCGAGGTCCACCAGGTCGGCCTCGACGAGTTCGCGGCGATCCGTGAAGAGCAGCTGGCGATCGTCCGCCGGGCCGGCCTTGGCGACGACCTGGAGGCGTACCGGGCCCGGCTGCGAGCGGACCCCGCGAACCGGTTCGCGACGAAGGAGGACCTCGTCGCCCGCGCCCGCGAAGACGTCGTGCGGGCGATGGACGCCGCGCCGGCCTGGTTCGGACGGCTGCCGGTCGCCGCCTGCGACGTTCGCCCCGTCGACGAGTTCATGGAGAAGGACGCCCCGTTCGCGTACTACTTCCCGCCGACGGTCGATGGCAGCCGGCCGGGGATCTACTTCGTCAACACGTACGACCTTCCAAGCCGCTTCGCCTCGACGCTCGCGACGACGACGTACCACGAGGCGGTGCCCGGGCACCACTTCCAGATCGCCCTCGAGATCGAGCACCCGTCGCTGCCCGTCTTCCGGCGCCTCGGATCGCGCCTCGTCGGCGCCTCGTTCGCTGAAGGCTGGGGCCTCTACTCCGAGCGCCTGGCCGACGAGATGGGGCTCTTCCGGAACGAGCAGGAGCGGTTCGGGATGCTGACCGCGCAGGCCTGGCGAGCGGCCCGCCTGGTCGTCGACACGGGGCTCCACGCCCTGCGCCGGGACCGCGACTGGGCGATCCAGGTCCTCCTCGATGCCGGCCTGACCCGGACCGACGCCGAGATCGAGACGGATCGCTACATCGTGTGGCCGGGCCAGGCCCTGAGCTACAAGACGGGCCAGCGCGAGATCGAGCGGCTGCGCCGCGAGCTCGAGGCGCGGGACGGCGCCGCCTTCGACGTCCGGCGCTTCCACGACGCCCTGATCGGGCACGGATCGCTGCCGCTCGTGACGCTCCGCCGGGAGCTGCCGGGGTGGGTCTCCGCCGAAGCCGGCTGACCGGCGGACCGGCCGACCGGCGGTCCGGCCGACCGGCGGTTTTGCCTCCGGGCGTCGCGAGCCGGCCAGGACGCGGGTCGGCCGCCCTGGGGACCAGGGCGGCCGGGAGCTGCGTGTGGAGCGGAGACCAGCCGCGCAGGCGTGGCGCTCAGCCGCGCCGGGCGAGGACCCGCCAGGCGATCGCGAACGCCCCGAGCGACCACGCGCCGAGCAGCAGGAAGGATCCGGCGCTGACCGGGAAGGCGGCTGGCGCCAGCGACCCGCGCATCACCTCGCCCATCGCCTGGATCGGCAGGACCTTGTGGATCGCCGCCAGCCACTCGGGCAGCCGATCGGCCGGGAACTGCAGCGGGCTGAACATGAAGACGAGGACCACGAGGACCTGCGAGAGGAGGTTCGCGATGAGCGGCGGGAGGACGCTCGCCAGCGCGTACCCGACCGACGTCGCCGTGAGCACCACCAGGACCACCGACGGGACGATCGCCGGCGGACACGGCGATCGGGAGGTTGAACCGCCACGTCGCGACGAGGATTCCGAAGACGACGCCCGGCAGGACGATCAGGAGCTGGACGCTCAGGTCGGCCAGCAGGTACACGACCCGCGGGATCGGCAGGGTCCGCATGTAGTCGAGCGTGCCCTCGGTCCGGGCCTGGGCCACCTGCTGGGGCACGGCGACGAGGCCCATCGTGATGAGCGTGATCGAGGGCGCGGCGGTCGCGATGAACAGGACCGTCCGCGGGTCGATCTGCGGGAAGAGGAGGGGATACCCGATCACGATCCCGAGCGAGAACAGGACCTGGATGATGACGGCGAAGGGGAGGAAGGTCTTCTGCCGGAGGGCGTTCCAGCGGATCAGCAGGAAGTAGTCACGCAGCGCCGGCACCGATGGCCTCCTTGGTGTTGCGGGCGGCCGCCGGTGCGTGGGCAGCCACTCCGTTGCCGTTCTCGAGCGCATCCGCGCGCCCGACCATCTCGACGTAGACGTCCTCGAGCGTCGCCGGCCCGAGGCGATACTCCTCGACCAGCCCCGAGGCCTTGAGGCGCTCGACCCAGGTCACCGCCTCGGCGGCGGCGGAGGTCGGGATCGTGGCGAGATGCCGCTGGCCAGCTCCGACGTCGCGCAGCACGAACCCTGGCAGCGCCGGCATCCCGGCCCCGGGCTCGAGGGTCAGCTCGAGGCGCAGGTCCTCGGCGACACGCTCCTTGAGCTGGGCCGGCGTCCCCGTCACGACCACGCGGCCGTGATCCAGGATCGCGAGCCGATCCACCGACCGCTCCGCCTCGACGACGTTGTGGGTCACCAGCAGGACCGCTGCGCCATCGTCAGCGACTGCGCGGACCTGCTGCCAGAGCAGGCGCCGCCGGACCGGGTCGACGTCGTTGGTCGGCTCGTCGAACACGACCAGCCGGCCGGGGACGACCGCCGCCATCGCAAACGACACGAGGCGCTTCACGCCGCCCGAGAGCCGCCGGCCATCCTGCGACTGCCACTCCCCGAGGTCGAGGGCTTCGATCAGGCGATCGCGCCGTGCCCGGACATCGGCCGGGCGGCCGCCCCGCATGCGCCCCACGAGCTCGATCGCCTGGAGCGGCGTGAGCCCGTCGATCGGGACCTGCGCCTGCGGCTGGATCGAGCAGGCGCGGCGGGCCGCCGCCGGGTTCGCGACGAGATCGATGCCGTCGAGGACGATCGTGCCGCTGTCCGGGCCGATCAGGCCGACGACCTGGTTGACGAGCGTCGTCTTGCCCGCGCCGTTGTGCCCGAGCAGGCCGTAGACCTCGCCGGCCTCGACGGCAAGGTCGATCCCGTCGTTGGCCCGCACGCCCTTGCGATAGGTCTTGGTGAGCCCCCGGATCTCGAGCAGCATGTCGCGGTTCCCTTCGGTGCCCTCGTGGTGGTCCCGCCCGCGGCTGCCGCCCGCGTGAGGGAGTCGATACCGCGGAGTATGCATATACCACAGGGTATGTCAATACCTTGCGGCATCTTGATACCGGCTGGTATGATGCGCGCATGGACACCGTCGCACCCACCCGCCTGACCCGCGAGGAGCGCCGCGCGCAGACCCGCGAGCGCCTCCTCGATGCCGCCGCCGATGTCTTCAACCGGCTCGGCTACCACGGGGCGTCGCTCGAGGCAGTCGCCGACGCGGCAGGCTTCACGAAGGGCGCCGTCTACTCGAACTTCGCGTCGAAGAGCGAGCTGTTCTACGCGCTCTGCGAGCGCAAGAGCGCGACGGGCGACCTGGTCGGAACCCGCGAGGCATTCCGGGCGCTGCCCATCGACGCGTTCCTCGACACGATGGGTGCCATGATCCGAGCCCAGGCCGAGCACGACGAGGCTTGGGACGTCCTGACCATCGAGGTCTGGCTGGCCGCGATGCGGGATCCGGCCCTCCGGCCCGTGGTGGCCCAGGCCTACCGGGCGATGCGCGACGATTTCGGGCCCGAGATCCTCCGCAAGCTCGACGCCGAGGGCATCAGCGTCCCGTTCACCGGCCGCGAGCTCGGCACGCTCTTCTCGGCGATCGGGTCCGGCATCATCCTCCAGTACTACCTGGAGCCGGCGGCCGTCGATCCCGACCTGCTGACCCGAGCGCTGCGGCGCCTCGTCGGCCTCCCCACGGAGTCACCCGAGCACTGAGCGGCCCAGCCGGGCTCCCCGGTCCGGGATAGCGCCGGGGCCGGCGCTCGGGTGCCGGCTCGGGATCGGCGCACCGGGTGAGAAGCGGCCGTGCCGGCGCGGCTCCGGCGATCCCGCGGCGGCCCGCGGTCGGCGTGCGTGTCCGAACGGATCGCGCCGTCTCGGTCGCCGTGGGTCGCGCAATTCGCAGAGATGCAACAAATTCCGTGCGGAAATCGTTGACGAATCGCCACCGGCTGTGGCACCATCCGCCCACTCGACTGTTGCGCCCCCCGGGACACACGTCCCGCTCTGCGGGTGGCCATGCAGGTCGCGCCCACCGCCGTTGGCAGGAGTGGACGGACGGGTTCCCACCCCCGGCACTCGGAGGAATCATGACGACACAACCAGCCGCCCGCGTCGCCCCGGGGCGGTCTCGAGAGCGCCAGATCGCCAGATGGCGGCACGCCGCGACGGTCATGCCGGGGGGCACGGATTCGAATTTCCGAGCCTGGGGCGAAGACACCATCTACGTCGACCGCGGCAAGGGCGGCCGGGTGTGGGACATCGACGGGAACGAGTATATCGACCTGCGGATGGGCTACGGACCCGTGATCCTCGGCCACGCCGACCCGCGCGTCGACGACCACGTCAACTACCGCATGCGGCGCGGGGTCAGCTTCTCGCTGACCTCCGAGGACGAGATCGCGGCCAACGAGCTGATCCAGGAGCTGACCGGCTGGGTGGAGATGTCCCGCCTGACCGTGTCGGGGACCGAGGCCACGATGCACGCCATGCGGATTGCGCGGGCGTACACGGGCCGGACCAAGATCGTCAAGTTCGAGGGCCAGTACCACGGCGTCCACGACTACGCCCTGATCAGCGTCCTCCCGAACAACGTGGAGGACCTCGGCGACGCGGACAACCCGTCGCGGCTGGCCTGGGGGCGTGGCATCCCGGCCGCCGTCGCGGAGACGATCATCCCGGCGCGGTACAACGACGTGGCGGCGCTGCGCCGGCTCTTCGAGCGCGAAGGCGACGACATCGCCGCGATCATCGTCGAGCCCGTGCTCGGAAACGCGCAGGGAATCCTGCCCGCGCCGGGCTTCCACCAGGCGATGCGCGACCTCACCCGTGAGTTCGGCATCCTGCTCATCTTCGACGAGGTCAAGACGGGCTTCCGGTTCGCCCGGGGCGGCGCGGCCGAGTTCTTCGGGATCACCCCCGACCTCGCGACCTACGCCAAGGCGATGGGCAACGGGTACCCGGCCGCCGCCTTCGGCGGCCGCCGCGACATCATGGAGCTCATGCCCCGGAGCGTAAGCCACGGCGGCACCTATGCGGGCAACCGGGTGGCAGCGGCCGCCGCCACGAAGACGCTCGAGATCCTGCGCGATACCGACGCGCTCGCGACCATCCATCGGACAGGCGAAGCGATCCAGGCCGGCATCCGCCAGGTCCTCGATCCGACGGGCATCCCGTACGTCATCACCGGCCATCCGTCGATGTTCGGGATCATGTTCACCGACAAGGCGCCCAGCGAGTATCGCGACTGGGCGAACACCGACCACGCGCTCTACGACGCGATCGCGGTCGGGATGCACGCCCGCGGCGCCATGCCGGAGCCGGACTCGCGCGAGCCCTGGTTCATCTGCGAGGCCCACGCCGAGGGGGACACGGTCGACCAGGTGATTTCCATCTTCGCGGACGCCACGGCGGCCGCGCTGGAGGCGCGTGCACATGGCAGCTGAGCTGCAGATCTCGATCGATTCGCACGATATCGCTCCCCCGGCCGTACCCGACGGGCCTGGACGGGCGGCCCGCTCCGGCCGGCCGCCGGTTCCCGTCATGGTCCCGCGCGCTCCGCTCGCCGCGGTCCACGCGGCCGGCGCGGCGCCCATCTCGGTCGCGACCGACGTCGCGGAAGCCGGTCCGACGATCGTCCCGCGCGCGCCCGCGAGCACGGACGACATCGACGGCAACGCGGTCCGTTCGGTCGACCGGGCCGCCGCCCTGCTGATCGCCCTCGGCTCGTTCGCCGGCGAGGCCGGCGTGACGGAGCTTGCCCGCCGGCTGGGGCTCCACAAGAGCACCGCGTCGCGGCTCCTCGCCACGCTCCAGCGACGCGGCCTCGTCGAGCAGGACGAGGAGACGGGCAAGTACCGCCTCGGCCTCGTGGTCATCCGCCTCGCCGAGCGAGCCGAGGCGACGCTCGACCTGCGCGGCATCGCGATGCCCGAGATGGAGCACCTCGCCAGGGAGACCCGCGAGACGATCGGGCTGACGACGCTCGACCGCGACACGGCGATGACGGTCGCCCAGGTCGACGGGCCGAACATGGTCGCCTGCCCGGACTGGACGGGACGGGCCACGCCGCTCCACTGCGTGGCGGCCGGCAAGGTCCTCCTCTCGACGTTCGCCGAGCGCGACGTCCTGCGCCTGGTCAAGCAGGGCCTCGACGCGCGGACGGACCGCACGATCATCAAGCTCGAGCCGCTCCTCGAGGAGCTGGCCCGGGTCCGCCGACGTGACTACGCCACGACCTTCGGCGAGTGGGAGGCCGGGATCAACGGCGTCGCGGTCCCGGTGCGCGATGCCCGGGGACGAATTCGTGGCCGCCGTCACGGTCTGGGGGCCCGCGTACCGGATCGCGCCGGCCCGGGTGCCCGACCTCGTCGCGAGCGCCAAGGCAGCCGCGGCGGCGATCTCGTCCCGGATCGGGGGCACTCCCAGCTGACGGCCGGATGGCCCGGCGGCTGGCCGCCTGGCCGAGCGGCGATGTCCCGGCATGCCGCGTGCGGCCCGTGAAGGTGGCCTGCGCGGGGTGCTCCGCCGCGCCAGCCAGTCGCGCGCGGGCCGGTCGCGCGCAGCGCGGCGGCGTGGCGCGGTTGCCCCGACGGCTCTAGGCTAGCGTGCGTGGATCAGCCGACGATCAGCAGGCTCCTCGACAGCTTCGCCGAGGTCGGCGTCCGGGTGCTCTGGGTGGCAGTCGAGGCCGTCGTCATCTTCGTCCTCTACCGGCTCATCCGGGCGACGGTGAACCGGCTTGTCGCGCGCGCCGCCGGGCCGGTCCCGACGGACCTGACCCTCGCCGAGGACGAGCGTGCCGTCGAGCTCGCCGAGCGGCGCCGCCGGCTGGAGACGATGGGCAGCTTCGGGCTGCGCCTCGTCCGGTGGGCCGCCTATACCGTCGCGATCGTCGTCGGTGTCGAGGTCCTCGCTCCCGGCGTGTGGACCGCGATCGGCGCCCTCGGCGTCGGGCTCGGCGTCGCGATCGGCGGCGCCGTCGGCTTCGGGGCCCAGCAGCTGGTCCGCGACTATCTCAACGGGATGCTGATCCTGGGCGAGAACCCGTACAGCGTGGGCGACGTGATCGCGGTGGCAGGGGTCCGGGGCACGGTCGAGGAAGTCGGCATCCGCCGCACCGTCCTGCGTGACACGGACGGCACCGTCCATTCGGTTCCCAACGGCCAGATCACGGTCGCGTCGAACTTCACGCGGACGTACGCGATGGTGAACGAGCAGGTCATGGTCGCCAACGGCACCGACATCGGCCGCGCGACGAGCCTCATCGACGCGATCGGCCGCGAGATGGCCGCCGATCCCGCGTGGGGTTCCCGGATCCTCCAGGCGCCGGCCGTGATCGGCGTCGAGCCCGTCGTCGACCAGGGCATCCCGATCCTCGTTCGCGCCTCGGTCAAGCCGGGGGAGCAGTGGGCCGTGGCCCGAGAGCTGCGGGGCAGGATCGTGAATGCCTTTGCAGCCAACCACGTGGAGCTCCCGAACGCACGCCGGTTCGTCATGGCCGCTCGCGGCCCGGCGGGCGGCCCGAGCGCAGCCTCGACGTCCAGCCAGCCGCGCGACGCGGCGACGGACGACCGGGGCGAAGACGGTGTCGATGTCGACACGGACGCGGGGCCTCCCGAAGAGGTTGCCAGCGTCGACCGGGACGCTGCCCCGGGGCGTTGATCGATCGGCACCGCCCGGCGAGGCGGCGGGAGCGCCGGCCCTGCCGGTGACCGCGCGCTCGGCCTCGCGGGCCTGCGATCAGCCCGCCGGCCCCTGCCAGCCCGGCGCGCTTCGCGGGCTGTGCCGGCCCGCGATCAGCCCGCCTTGACCGGCTCGTGCCTCCCGAGGAGCGTGCGGAAGCCGAGGCGGCGCCCCTCCTTCGGCTGCTGGGAGCCGATCACCCGCTCGGCGAGCCCACGGAAGTCGTCCGCGATCTTGTCCTTGGGAAAGAGGTCGATCACCGAGCGGCCCTCGTTGGCCGCCTTGACCATGGCGAGGCCGGCAGAGCGAATGGACGCGAAGGCCGGCATCCCCACCGTGCGTTCCATGTCACCGACGCTCACGCCGCTGTTGGCGCGGTTCACGACCATGGCGAGGCGGTCGAGGACGCCGAGCTCATCGGCGATCTCGCGGAGCTGGACCGACGCACGAAGCGCGGGAACGTCGGGCGTGACCGGCACGAGGATGCGGTCCGACCGCTCGAAGAGCGCGCGGTTCAGCTGGTCATAGTCGGGATGCAGGTCGACGACGATGGCGTCGTACGCGCCGCGCAGGCCATCGATCGCGTCGCCGACCCGGGCCGGCTCCAGGGCCTGGCCCCGGATCGGGCTGGCCGAGAGGACGAGCACCTTGAGGCCCGAGGGATGCGCTGCGATCAGCTCCTCGATCGCGTCGAGCGACAGGGCCCCGTCCGGTTCGACAGCGTCGGCCACCGCGTCGACCACGGTCCTGACGTGCTCGAGACCGAGCGAGCTCGCGATGTGCCCGGTCACGGTGTCGGCGTCGACGAGGAGGACTTTGCGCCCGATCGCGACGAGCGCGGCCGCCAGGTTGATCGCGATGGTGGTCTTGCCGACGCCGCCCTTGGGGCTGAAGACGGTCAGGACGGTGGCTCGCCGCGACCAGTCGCCGGAGGCCATCGGGGTGGACTGGATGACCGCGCCGGAGCCGTCGTTGACGGTCATCCGGCGGATCAGCATCGCCTCGATCCGCCAGCGCAGAGACTCGGGCGAGTACGGGCGGGTGAAGTACTCGTCGCGGACGCTGGTTCGCGAGCCCGTGACCGAGAGCTTCTCGTGCTCGCGCGGCGACAGCACCATGAGTGCCGGGATCTCGCGGTCGTTCTCCTGGAGCAGCGAGTAGTACTCCAACGACCGGTCGAAGTCGTTCTCGCCGTCGAGGATCGCGACGGCCACGTCGGCGCCGCTCGCCAGGAGGCGTTCGAGATCGCCGGGCTGCGAGATCGCCACGGCCTCGAGATCGGCCTCGGCGAGGGCCGCGGCCACGGGGCCCCGTTCTTCGGGAGGCAGTGCGATGGCGATGGCGGGTCGAGCCACTGGGCTGGAAGGCCTTTCGGTGCGCGAACGTTCGTGAGACGGGGGAGGCGGTCGATCAGCTCTCCGGGTCGCGAGCGGTGACGAGGAGCGTGCCTTCGGCCTCGCCCGTGAGGCGAGCCGAGAAGCCCGGCAGCGTCGGCAGCAGATCCCGCAGCGGGACGTCGTCGAGGTGCTGGACGTTGAAGACGAACTCGCCTTCCGGTCCCGACGAGACGCCGACGTGGCTCACGCCGGCAAGGCGGCCGACCTGGCGCTTGAAGCTGGCGATGCTGGCGACGCTCACGAGGCCGCTGACGATGACCTGGGTCGCCACGACGTTGGTGGAGGGCATCGGCGTGCCGTGGGCGGGCGCGACGGCGCCCAGCCGGGCGACGAGGTCGGCTTCTGCCACCTCCTCGATCTCGCCACCGGCCGCATCGGCCGTGGACTCGTCGACGAACGGGGTTGCCGCCTCGGTGAGCTCGGGCCATTGGCTGAGGGCCGCGAGCCGCGGGTCGACGTCGGTGTCGGTCGCGGCGGGCTCCCCTTCGGCGGGCTCCACCGGCTCGGCGGCGAATTCGACCGGCTCGACGACAGCTTCCGCGGGAGCGGCGAGGGCCTCGACCGGCTCGGCGAGGGCATCGACGGGCTCGGCCGCGGCATCGACCGGCCTCGGCGACCGCCTCGACCGGCTCGGCGAGGGCATCGACCGGCTCGGCGACGGGCTCGAACGGCTCGACCGACGGCACTTCGACCGGCTCGGCGACGGGCTTCGACGGGCTCGACCGCTTCCGGCGACCGCCTCGGCCGGCTCGGGTTCGGCCTCGACCGGCTCGGCGACGGCTTCGAACGGCTCGACCGGTTCGGCAACCGCTTCGACCGGCTCGGCGGCGGACTCGACCGGCTCGACGACCGCTTCGACCGGCTCGGCGAGGGCCTCGACCGGCTCGGCGACCGCTTCGACGGGCTCGGCGAGGGCCCCGAACTGCTCGGCCGGCTCGGCGACCGCTTCGACCGGCTCGGCGAGGGCCCCGAACGGCTCGGCGAGGGCCTCGACCGGCTCGGCGGCGAGTTCGACGATCTCGGCGACCGCTTCGACGGGCTCGGCGAGGGCCCCGAACTGCTCGGCCGGCTCGGCGACCGCTTCGACCGGCTCGGCCGCGGACTCCGGGAGCGGAACGCCCGCGGCGGGCTCCCGGAACAGGGCCTCGATCGCCTCTTCGTCCACGATCGCGAACTCGGGGGGCTCGGGGAGCTGCTCGGCGAGGGCCGCGAAGACGGTCGGATCGGTCTCTTCACGGAGGTCCGCGAAGAAGGCATCCATCTCGCGCTCGTATCGCGCGACCTGCTCGTCGACCTTGCCGGCCTCGCCGGCCATCAGCGCCGCGTGCCGCTCGACCTGGTCGTCCAGCTGGAGCCGGCGGGCGCTGATCCGCTGCTCGGTCTCCGCCCGGATCCGGGCGATCTCGGCCTTGGACCACTCCTTGATCGCGGCCACGTCGGTGTCCGCCGTCGAGCGCAGCGTCGCCTCCTGGGCGACGATCCGGCCCTGGATCGCCTCGACGACCGTGGCGGCATCGGCGCGGTAGCGGTTCAGCGTCGTGACCCGCTGCTCCTCGGCGGCGGCCTGCATCGCCCGCGTCAGGTTGGCCAGGAACTCGGTCGGCTTCGCGCGGGCCGGCGCAGGAGCGTCGCTCCCGACGGCCGGGGCGGCCCCGGGGTCATGCGACGGTTCGGCGACGAAAGCCTCGTCCTGGGCCGGCGGCGCGTCGGCGGGCTCGTCGGCCGCGCTCGCCTGGACCGGCTGCTCGTCGCCTTCGACAATGGATCCGGCCGCCTGGGCGGCGTCGACGGTGGTTTCGATCATCTCGGGTGCGTCGGCGACCTCAGGCTCGGTACCGGTCTCGTCGGATGGGAGGGAATGAGGCTCGAGCGCGTCCATCGGGACCTCCTCGGGTGCCGGGGTCTCAGCGAGAGGAAGCGCCGTTTCGGCAGCCCCCGCCGTCTCGACAGCCTGCGCCATCTCGGGAACCAGCGCCGGCGCGGCGGCCTTCGCCATCGAATCGACGGTCTGGCGGGCACTCCGGTCCGAGCTCCACGGAAGCCGGAAGCCGGTTCGGGATTCGGTGGTTGCCATTCGCTGGAGTTCCTCGTAGCACACGGCGGGTGGATGGGCGCGCGGCCCAACGCCGACGATAGGACACGCTGCGGGGGCGTGGAGTTGTCTAGTGGTACCAGCACGGGGCGACGGTGGTACTCCCGGGAACCGGTACCGTGCGTGGTTCGTGCGTCGTGGCACCACCGCGTGGCGCGTGCCGTCAACGGCCGGGCGTGCGGATGGTCGTGGTCGCGCTACGATGTTTCGACGATGGCGAACCCGCTCGACCGGCTCTCGCGGCCGATGCACGACCTCCGGATCTCCGTGACGGATCGCTGCAACTTCCGCTGCACCTACTGCATGCCGGCGGAGGTCTTCGGGCGTGACTTCGAGTTTCTGCCGCGGCGCCAGATCCTCGACTACGAGGAGATCTCGCGCCTCGCCCGCCTGTTCGCGGACCTCGGCGTGGAGAAGCTCCGGATCACCGGTGGCGAACCGACCGTTCGGCGCGACCTGCCCGACCTGGTCAGGCAGCTGGCGACGATCTCCGGCGTTCGCGACCTCGCCGTGACGACCAACGGCTCGACCCTCCGGCGCCTCGCCGCTCCCCTGGCCGAGGCGGGGCTCCAGCGGATCACGGTCAGCGTGGATTCGCTCGACGACGCGACGTTCCGGGCGATGAACGGCGCAGATGTGCCGATCGCGAGGATCCTCGACGGCGTCGCGGCGGCCCGCGAGGCCGGGCTTGCCCCGATCAAGATCAACATGGTGGTCAAGCGAGGGATCAACGAGGCTTCGCTCGTGCCGATGGCCGGGTGGGCGCGCAACGAAGGGCTGATCCTGCGGGTCATCGAGTTCATGGACGTCGGCCACTCCAACGGCTGGGAGATGGCGTCGGTCGTGACGCGCGACGAGATCCTCGCGACCATCGACGCTGCCTTCCCGGTCGAGCCCCTGGCGCCGGCGTACCCGGGCGAGGTCGCAACCCGCTTCCGGTATCGCGATGGAGCAGGGGAGCTGGGCGTGATCGCCTCGGTGACGGGGGCATTCTGCCGCTCCTGCACCCGCGCCCGGCTCTCGGCCGACGGTCGCCTCTACACCTGCCTCTTCTCCGCCTCCGGAACCGACCTGAAGACGCCGCTGCGGGCCGGCGAATCCGATGACGAGATGCGCGATCGGATCCGGGGTGCCTGGGAGATCCGGGCCGACCGGTACTCGGAGCTGCGGGCGGCCGGGACCCGCGACCTGCCGCGACTCGAGATGTGGGCGATCGGCGGGTAGGCGGTCCGAGGGCAGCCGTCGAGGCGTGTCCACAGGTTGTCCACAGGCGGTGGGCAATTCGTGGACGAAGCGGCGGGCCTGGCAGCGAGGTTCGTGGATAAGTCCATTGCGGCCACGGCCGGTGCGGGGCGATGATCGGTCTTGCCCGGAGGGGCGACGGAAGCCGGAACCTTGGAGATCACATCAACGGGGCCCCGGCGGTGCGGTACGGAGCGATCCGCGCCGTGCGTCATCCGAGTCGGCACCGCGATTGCATCAAGGTGGCGCTCGGAACGTGGTTCCTCTGGGCATCTGCATGCCCGTTCCAGGCGAGGGTGGATCTCGGTCCGCCTCGCGGGTCGGGAGACCGCCCCGGCGGGACGTGACCGGCATCCCGGTGTCGGTACTCCACCGGGGCGGTTCACGCTCTCGAGGCTGGAAGCGCAGCGCCGGTTGCGGTCAGGCCGGTGGCACGATCTCCTCGCCTGAGAGAGGGTCGGCGGCGGGCGTCGCGCAGAGGTAGTACCGGAGGCGGGTGCGCCCCGTGTTCGTGATCGCGTGCGGCAGCCCGATCTCGACCCGGATGCCCTTGAGCGGCTCGAGCGACTCCTCGAACGATCCGATGCGCACCGTTCCGCGCCCCTCGAGGACCACGATCACGTGCTCCGAGCGCTGGTGCCGATGCCAGCCGGTGCTCGCCCCGGGCGCGAGGTCGACCTCGCTGACCGTGAACGTCCCCGGAGCCGAAGTCGCCGGGCTCGACGAGGACCCGATGGCGCATCCCGGAGGTCTCCACAAGCCTCGCTGTGGAGCCCCGGCGGACGGGCCCGTCGAGCCACGCCTCCCGGCGGCCGGCCGCCGAGGCATGCGCGGGACTGTCGATGGTCGTCTCGTCCGCGGACTGCCCGACGGAGGCGAGCAGCGCGAGGGCATCGATGGTGCCTTCGTTCCGGACCAGGTGCCGCTCGTCGGGGGCCTCGTAGAGCACGTCGCCGGCCCGCACGCGGACCTCCCGGCCGAGCCCCGGCCCGTACTCGTACACGATCTCCCCGGCGGCGACGTAGACCATCGTCTCGACGCCGTGGGCATGCGGCCCGATCTCGATCCCCGGCGGGATGCGGTCGAACTGGACCTGGATCGTCAGACGGCGGCGAGGTGGACGCATCGGTCAGGTCTCGACGACGGGCAGCCCGCGGCGTCGGGCCGTCGCCGCGGCAGCGTTGTCCGCCCACGCCCCGAGGACGGCATCGCGATGGGGCCGGATCGGGCAGTGCCCGTCGCGGTTGCCCATCTCGTCGCAGTAGCCCAGCGGCACGCACTTGGGGGCGAGGAAGCTGCCGAGGAACGGGCTGACCGCGAACACCTCGTGGCGGATCAGCTGGAAGAGCCGGCGGATCTCCCACTGCGCCATCGTGCAGAGGCGGAGGCCGCCCATGTGGATCAGCGCCCGGAGGTTGGCCGTCATCACGAGGTTCGTTCGCGTGGCGTTGGGGAAGACGAAGCGCGCGTCCTCGCCCGGGATCCCCGCGGCGAGGAGGTCGTGGTAGAGCGTCATCGACCCGGCGACCTGCTCGTCGAAGCGCTGGCGAAGGTCTGGATCCGCTTCGTCCACGCTGCCCGGCATCATCGTGGCGGCCGACCGGAACTTCACGTAGCGCTGGCTCTGCTGGTCGAACGCGACGCCGGCGCGGTGGCGCACGAGCTGGTGGGAGAGCGTCCGGCTGACGCCGCTGATGCCGAACGTGAACACCACGTGCTCGATCGTGGACCCATGGCCGGACTCGATCACGCCGCTGATCAGCTTCTGCATCCTGGCCCGGTCGACGTCGCCGCCCTCGGCGCGCCGGAAGATCTCGTCGGGGTCAAGCTCCGAATAGCAGGTCCGGCAGGCCGTGTAGATGAGGGGCACGTAGTAGCGCTCCACGATCTCGCGATTCGGGAAGAGCAGCGTCGCCCGGATCCCGAGGTCGCGCCGCCCAGGGTTCTTCGGGATCCCCGTCCGGGCGCGGTCGGCCGTCGGAGACCCGGGGGACGGTCGGGCGGCTGGCGGGGTCTGGTCGGCCATCAGGAGGTGAGGATACCGGGTCTCCGGGACGGCAGGAGCCGAAAACGGCGCGGCCTCCCGGCCCGCCCCGGCGCGGCCCCGGCGCGGCGGATCATCACGGCACGCCGCCGTCGAGTTGCGCTCGAGCGCTCGCGGGATCGGTCAGGGGGCCGGGGCGGCCGACGAGCCGGCGTCCGCGCTCGGCGCGGGGGAAGCGGAGGGCGGCGCTGGAGCTGGCATGGTCGGCGAAGGCCTCGCGACCTCGCTCGGGACCGGCGTCGGGCTCGCCGGGGCAGGCGGGGTCGGGACCGGCGTCGGCGTCGGCGATGGGGTGGGCACCGGCGTCGGGCCCGGCTTTGCGTAGGCCGCGCCGTTCCGCCACAGCCAGACGCGCGGCACGAGGCCGCTGGCGTGGATCTTCGCGGCGATCGTCCGGCCGACCCACCGGAAGTGCCACGGCTCGTAGTTGTAGCAGCTCCGCGCGAACTGTCCGCGCGGGTAGGAGAGCACGAAGCCGTAGCGCCAGGCGTTCCGCGCCAGCCACCGGCCGGTCGGCGTGAGCCCCCAGTCCGCGTACGCCCACGGTGCCGGCCGCCCCGGGATCGTGAAGTCGATCGCCGTCCCGAGCTGGTGCTCGGAATGGCCGGCTCGAGCGGACGTGCGGAGCGCCGCCTGGATGCCGCCCGCCCGGACCCAGCCGGCGAACGTCGCGGCCTGGGTGGCATAGCTCCGGTACGCCGACCGGATCCCGATCGGGAGCCTGCGCGCCCGGATCGACGCGCGCATGGCTCGAAGATCCGGGACCACCTCCCGCCGGACGGAGACCCCGCGAGGGAACCCGGCCGCGGAGACCGAGCGCAGCGGGGGCACGTAGCTCGGCGGCAGCTTGAAGAGCGTGTCGAGGATCGTGACCCGGAACTGCGAACGCGCCCGCCACGCCGTCAGCGTGTCGCCATAGCGGCAGGCAGGCAGCGGGCGCGCGGCAGCGGCGACCGCACCGGGCGACGGGTCGAGCGGGAGTGCGGCCGCCCCGACGACGAAGGCAGCAGCAAGGGCGATGACGGCGACAGGTCGACGCACGCGCGTGGCACGCCGGCCGGTTCGGGCTTCGGTCACCCGGCGAGTCTAGTCGAGATGCGCCGGCGGTCGATCGGGGCACACCCCGAGCCTCACGCCGCCAGGGCGACCCGGACCCCGGCCGCCGCATGCCGGTGGAACCAGTGCCAGGTCAGGTAGGTGCCGGTCGTGTAGAGGGCGATGATCGTGACGAAGTTCACGGTGAAGCCGGCGCTGAACCCGAGGCTGCTCTGGAGGAAGCTGAACCACAGCCCCGCGATCACCCAGCCGAGCGACCACGCGAGGCTCGCGGCGGCCGAGTACGTGGCCCGGTCCGCCGGCCGAAGCGCCTCCATGGCGAACGCGTTGAAGATGGGATTGCCGGCGTTCATCAGCGAGTTCCTGATCGCCATGGCGCCGATGACCGTCCACAGGATGGGGCTGAACCCGAGGATCACCAGGAAGGGGAGGCTCGCGCCCTGGACGATCACCACCGATCCGATCTTCCCGACCCGGCTCGCGAGCGCCGGCTGGAGCAGGATCGCCAGCGTCGTGCCGAGGCTCGTGAGGGCGAACACCGCGTTGAGCTCCGCGAGGTTGAGCCCGAACTTGCCGCGCACGAACAGGTTCAGGAACGGGATCACCTGCCCTGCCCCGAGCGAGATCAGGAATCCCGGCAGAAGGAGCTTCGCGAACAGCGCGGGGTCGGCCGGGCGCGGCAGCCCGAGTCGCGTCCGTCGGCTGGGAGGCAGATCGGCGCGCGCCGCGATCGGCTCGCCGGTCCAGCCGTCGCCGGGTCGCTGCTCGGGCGTGCGCCGTCCGCTTTCGCGCGGGATGATCGTCGTGCAGGGCGAGGAGGGTGATCGTCGCGAGCACGCCCGCGACCAGCATCACCACGAGGAGCACGCGGTAGGCGTCGGGTCCGTCCGGCGGGAACCCGGCGACTACGGCCACGGATGCCGCGAGCGCGCCGCCGGCGAGCGCCGCCACCACGTTCACCGCAGAGCCGATCGCCATCTGGAGCGAGAAGAGCTCGTTGCGGTGCTCGGCGCGGCTGTGCTCGGAGAGGAACGGCGCCTGGACGACGAAGAAGGCCTGGTTGGCGGCCCCGACGATGAAGGCCCCGATGACGATGACGGGAGCCTGGGGAACGAGCAGCAGGAGCAGGACCGCGACCGAGGCGAGCGCCGTCCCGGCGGCGAGGACGAGACGGCGCCCGATCCGGTCGGACAGCATGCTGGCCGGGAATGCGCAGATCGCTCCGGCGGCGGCGCTCGCGGTCCCGACCAGGCCGATGAACGCCTCGTCGTACCCCAGCGCGGACACGTACAGGAAGAAGTCGACCCACCAGAGGCTGAGGAGCACGCCATAGATGAGCGTGGCCAGCAGGAAGACCCGGGCGTCGCGTTCGAACCCGGTGAACGATGCGGCGTAGCGGCGGAGGCCGGACATCACGCGATGCGGCTCCGGGCGGCGAGGGGGAGCGACAGCATCATGACCGACCATGGTACCCAAGCCGAATTGGTGCGGAACTGCGTCCTCGTGCGGTGTCGGCTCGCCCGCCGGAGCCTCGACCTGGGCTCGGTCGACGGAGCACGCGGTCAGTCGTTGACGGCTAACGGGTGCTGGCCTAGGCTCCCCCCGAATGGAATCTGCGCGCTGCCTCGCGGGTGAAGCCGTTGTGCCCACGGACGACCCTGGCGCGACGGAGCGCCTGCGCGCCCTGCTCGCGCGCGAGGGGCTCTTCCCGGAGACCGCCGGCCATCGGGTCGTCGCGCTGATCGATCCCGGCGGCGACCCGGTCCGGCCGATCCTGGCGGCGCTGCTCGGCCAGCAGCCGATGCGGATGCGGTGGGGGATCGGCGCGGCGCTCGGACCGGACGCTGCCCGCGCCCTGGCCCTCGCCGCGCTCGATGACGCGCGCGCCGAACGGCGGGCGATCGCCATCCGCGTTCGCCCGGGTCTCGCGGCGGCCGACCTCGCGGACCGCGGGGCCGTGCTCGAGGCCCTCCTTGCCGGAACCACGACCCGACAGGGCGAGATCGCCCGGCGGATCCTGCTCGACGGCCGCCGCCAGGCCGAGGTCGCGGCCGAGCTCGGCGTGAGTCGCGCCACGATCTCGGTGGCGGTCGCGCGGGGGCATGTCGCCGCCATCGGCGCGGCCCATCGCCTGCTCGTCGCGGGCCTCGCCGCGCCGCCCATCGGCTCCGGCGCGGCGGCGCCGTGATCTCGAGCTTCGCCCAGGGCATCGCGGCGGGCCTCGCGATCGCGGTCCCGGTCGGGGCGATCGGCATCCTCATCATCGAGACGGGGATCCGGCGCGGATTCCGGGTTGCGTGGGCGGCCGGCGCCGGAACCGCCAGCGCCGATGGGATCTACGCCACGATCGCGGCCGGCTTCGGGGCCGCCCTGGCGGGCGTCATCGCGCCCTGGGAGCGGCCGCTGCGCATTGCCGCCGTCATCGTCCTCGTCCTCCTCGCCGTGCGCGGCCTTCTCGCCGTTCGCCGGGCCTGGCTGGATGCCGCGACCTCGCATGCCGGCCAGGTGGTCGAGGTGGACACGGCCAGCAGTCCGTCCGGCGATCGCGACGGGCCGGGCGCCCAGGCCGCGCCGGCCGCCCAGGCCGCGCCGGCCGCCCACGCCGAGCCGGGCGCCGCGACCGGAGCCGGCCCGTCCGATTTCGCCTCCGGTGTCGCGTTCGGGGACGCTCAGCGCGGCGGTTCCGCGCTCGCGGCCGTGTCCGATCGAGCCCGGCCCGGCGCGCTGCGGACCTACCTCACCTTCCTCGGCCTCACGCTCATGAACCCGCAGACCGTCGTCTACTTCGCCGCCCTGATCCTGGCCCTGGGACCGACCGGCAGCGGACCGGCGGAGAAGGCAGCCTTCGTCCTCGGCGCCTGCGGATCGTCGCTCGCATGGCAGACCCTGATCGCCGCCGCCGGGGCCATCCTCCACAGGCGCCTGTCGCCGGGCCTCCGGATCGGCGTCTCGCTGCTCGGCAACGTCATCATCCTGCTCTTCGCCGTGGCGATCGGGCGTCAGCTGCTGGCCTGACCCGGCGCCCACCAGCACCGGGCCGAGGATCGCGCCTCCCGATGCGCCCCGCCTGCCCTGCGCGCCGGGAGCCGCATCGCCGGTCCGCGATCAGGCGCGCCCGACCTCGCCCCGGAGCAGCGAGTACATCTCGACGTCGACCATCCGGTCGCGGAACCGCAGGTACGAGCGGAGCGCGCCCTCGTGGGTGAAGCCCGCGCGCACGGCGACCCGCCCGGAGGCATCGTTGCCGATCAGGGTCATCAGCTCGAGCCGCTCGAGGAGCGGGTCGTCGAAGGCCCAGGCCGCGACCAGGCCCACCGCACGGGTGGCATGGCCCCGGCCGCGAGCTTCTGGCGCGAGCCAGTAGCCCACCGCGGCGCGCCCGAAGTCGACCGGCCGCAGGGAGATCGTCCCGGCGAGGCCACCGTCCGCCCGATCGGCGATCGCGAACGTCGCCTCTCGGCGCGTGGCCCAGCCTTCGGCGGCGAAGGCGATGAACGTTCGCGCGTCCCGCAGGACATAGGGCTTTGGGACCGGGATCCACCGCGCCACGTCCGGGTCGTTGCACGCCGCCACGATCGCCGGCGCATCGGCGTCGCGAAGCAGGCGCAGGACGATCGACTCGTCGGACAGCGGCGGCTCGGGTGGGACGAGGCCGCGATACGGGGCGCCGGCGCTCACCCGCCGGCCGTCGCGTGCTGCCCGCCCGCCGCGCGCTGCGCGTTCGAGGTGCTTACCGACCGCGACGCCGGTCCGCGCGTGGGACGCGGGAGCTGTCCCGCCGACCCGACGCTCGGGCTGCGCGGCCCGGGCTCGTCGTGCGGAAGCGGTGCCCGGCGCGGACCCCTGGATCGCATCCTGCCGATCTTGCCCCGTCGACGGATTCCGTGCTTGGCTCCCGCGCGACCGCCGCTCGGGCGTCCACCCCGGTGGCCGGGGCCGGCGTGCCCGGCGCGCCACCTCCGTGGGCGGGGCCCGCGTCCCGGGCGAGCACGCGCGCCGGCGCGGCGGCCACGTTCCCGCTTCCCGTCGGCAGGCGGTGCGGTCCCGTGGGATTGCCCGACCTTTCGCCCATCGCGGCTGGAGCGCTATCGTGACCGCACGCAAGCGCGTGCCCGATCGCGGGCTGCGCACCGGCGATCGGTCGAGCTGGCAGGACGGAGTCGAAGCGTGGATGAACGCGCTACCGAGTCACAGCATGTAATCCGCCGGTACGCCATCGACGGGACGCCGGTCGGCGTGCCCGTGCGCACCGAGCTCGCGTGGATCCCGATGGACGACGGCGTCGTGCTGGCGGCGACGCTCTACATGCCCGACTCCCCGGCCACGCCGCCGTTCCCCGTCGTCCTGGAGAGCATCCCGTACCGCAAGGACGACTGGACATTGTCGCGCGACTGGCCGCTGCATGGGGCCTTCGCCGCGGCCGGGTACGTGAGCGTCCGGCTCGACGTCCGCGGGACCGGGAGCTCCACCGGAGTCGCCGTCGACGAGTACTCGGAGCGCGAGATCCGCGACACCGTCGCAGTGATCGAATGGCTCGCGGCCCAGCCGTGGAGCACCGGCGCGGTCGGGATGTTCGGGATCAGCTGGGGCGGCTTCTCCGCCATCCAGGCGGCGATGCGACGGCCGCCGGCGCTGCGGGCGATCATCCCGGCCTGCTTCAGCCACGACCGCTACCACCTCGACGTGCACTGGTGGGGCGGCGCCCGGCTCCTGGCGGAGAGCGCGATCTGGCCGGCCGAGATGGTGGGCGAGAACGCCCTGCCGCCCGACCCCGAACGGTTCGGCGACGGATGGCGCGACGAGTGGCTGCGTCGCCTGGACGCCACGCCGCAATGGCCCCTGACGTCGTTCCGCCACCAGCGCCGCGACGCGCACTGGACGCACGGCTCCGCGATCGAGGACTGGGGCTCGATCGGCGCCGCTGTCCTCGCCCTCGGCGGCCTCCAGGACTGGTATCGCGACAGCGTCCCGGCCACCGTCGCCAGCATCCGCGCACCCGTCCGCGGGATCGTCGGCCCGTGGGGCCACGCCTGGCCCCACGACGGGACGCCCGGGCCCGCGATCGACGGGGTCGGGCTGATGCTTCGCTGGTGGGACCGCTGGCTGCGCGACGAGCCGAATGGCATCGACGAGGGCCCACCCCTCACGGTCTTCGTCGTGGAGCCGGACGCGGGCGCTCCGTTCCCCGTGGACCTCGCGCCTCCGAGCGTGCCCGGCGGCTGGTGGTCGACCGACGCGTGGCCCGTCGACGACGAGGCGGGCAGCGTTCTGCACCTGGCCGCCGACGGGACGCTCGCCCCCGCCTTCGGCCCGGACGGTGCGACGACGTGGGCCGGGGGGCCGGCGGGCGCGCTGACGGCGCCGTTCACCTGCACCGGGTCGGCGCCCCAGGGCGGCCCGCTCGACCAGCGGCCCGACGACGCTCGATCGCTGACCTGGACCGGCGCCGTCCTCGACGGCCCGTTGCTCGTCGTGGGGTCGCCCCTCGCCGAGCTGTGGGTCTCCGCCGACCAGCCGGTCGCGCAGGTAGCGGTCCGGCTCGAGGCGGTCGCGCCGGGCGGTGCGTCGGCGCTGCTGGCCCGCGGCCTCCGCAACCTGACCCGGCGCGACTCGTTCACCGAGCCGGCGCCGCTCGCCGTCGGCCATCCGGTCAGGATCGAGGTGCCGCTGTCGTTCACGGGCGCCCGACTGCCGGCGGGCCATCGGCTCCGGGTCGCGATCGCCGGGGCGGCCTTCCCGGTGGCGTGGCCGCCGCCGGCTCCCGTCCGGCTGACGGTCCATCACGGCCCCGCCCGGCCGTCGTGCGTTCGGCTTCCGGCGCCGGACCCGTGGGCGCCGGCCGACGACGATCTCGGCCGCGCCGCGTTCGATCGCGGGTCCGCCGAGGCCCTGCCCGGCATCGCCGATGCGTGGACGACCATTCGGGACGAGGTCGCCGGCACGACCGCGATCGTCTCGGAGTCCGGCGGCGGCCATCGCTTCGCGGAGCGCGGAGGCCTCGAGTTCTCGTCGGACGAGCGGTTCCGCTTCGAGGCGCGCGATGACTGGGCCACCGCGGCCGCGGAGGGGTCGGTCGCATACCGGGTCACGTGGCCCGGCGGCCCGGTGGTCACCGCCGACGGGCGGCTCAGGATCACCTCGTCGGCCGAATCCTTCGACGTCGAGATCTCGGTCGATGCCACCGAGGACGGGGCTCCCGTCCACCACCGGACATGGACCGAGCGCATTGCCCGCGATCTCGTGTGAGCCGGCCACGCGCGGCGGGCGCCGCAGGGGCCCGTCGGCTGGTCGGGACGTGACTGCCGGCTCTCGAGATCGCGCTCCGACGGACTAGCATCGAGTGGTCCGCGCCTGGGCGCCCGTCGCATGCCGGCCGGACCCCGGAGGACGCCGATGCCCGACCCGCTGGCCCTCGCGCCGCGCCAGGTGGCCGCCCTCCTCGACGCGTCGCGCAAGGCCGTCGTCGCCGAGATGGGCGCCCTCGGCACGCACGCCCGGGTGCGCCTGATCGACGGGCAGTGGTGCGCCAACGAGGTCGTCGGCCATCTCATCGAGGCCGAGCAGCGCGGGTTCGCCGGGCGGATCCGCGCGATCATCGCCGAGGACGAGCCGATTCTCGAAGGGTGGATCCCTCCGGCGGTCGCGGCGGCGCGTCATGACGACGAGGCCGACCCGGAGGACCTGATGGGCGAGTTCATCGGCATCCGCGACGCCAGCCTGGTGCTCGTCCGCTCGCTCGGGCCATCCGCCCTCGCGCGCATCGGCATGCACCCGCAGGTGGGTCCGGTGACGGTCGCCAACCTCATCCACGAGTGGGTGCATCACGATCGAGCGCACCTGGGCCAGCTGCTCGAGCTCTCGCAACGCCTGGTCTGGCCGGCGATGGGGAACGCCAGGCGGTTCTCCGACCCCGACGCATGACGGGACGCCCGCCCGGCGCCTCCCGGCTCCCGTCACTCGGCCCGAACGGGGAGGGGTGGGTCGTCCTCCAGGGCCTGCTCCTCGTCGCCCTGCTCCTCGCCGGCCTGGCCGGCCGCGCGACCCCGGCGTGGGGCGAACCCTGGGCGACCCTCGGACGGGTCGCGGGTGGGATCCTCATCGTCGTTGGCCTCGCTTTCGCCACGCTCGGCATCGTCGGCCTGCGCGAGAACCTGACCCCCAATCCGCGCCCGAAGGCAGGCGGACGCCTGGTCGACACGGGCGTCTACGGGATCGTCCGCCACCCCATCTACACGGGCCTCATCGCCGCGGGCTTCGGCTGGGCCCAGGTCACGGCCAGCGTCGCGGCCGTGGCGATCGCCGGCGTGCTGTTCGTCTTCTTCGACGTGAAGGCACGCCGCGAGGAGGCCTGGCTCGTCGCCGCGTTTCCCGGCTATGCGGCGTACCGCCGCCGCGTGCGCAAGCTGATCCCGCTCGTCTACTGACGGCGGCCCGGGGCGTCACGACCGAGGCGGATTGGCGGTCAGCGCGCGGCCCGCCGCAGGCGATCCATGACGGCCCGGCCGAGGCCGGTGTCGGCAATGGGCTGGGCGACGATCCGCTCGACGCCCGCGGAATCCAGCGCGTGGAGCGCCTCGAACAGGTGCGCCGCGACGACGACCGGATCGCCGTCCTCGCTCAGCACGACCACCCGGGCGAAGGGGCCACCCGCGGCCTCGGCCGCCACCCGTCCCGCGCCCGTGGCGGCCAGCAACCCGAGCCGCTCTCCCGGAGCGGCGCGGAAGGCGGGCGCGGCCGCACGATCGAACGGGTCGGCGATCACCACCCGGGCGCCCGGCGCGTAGTGCGCTCCCGCCCGCCCCGGCGCCAGCGCCGCCGTCTCGGGCGCATCGTCGGGCGGCACGTCGAGCCGGCCGATCTCGTCCTCGATCGCCTCCACGGGGAGCCCGCCGGGGCGCAGGAGCAGGGCGCGTCCCTCGGCCAGCAGCACCACGGTCGACTCCACGCCGATCCGGCACGGCCCACCATCGAGGACGATGTCGACGCGCTGGCCAAGGCCCGCGACGACGTGGGCGGCCCGCGTCGCCGAGACGCGCCCGAACGCGTTGGCAGACGGCGCCGCGACGGGCACGCCGGCCGCCCGGATGAGCGCCAGGGCGACCGGATGGTCGGGTACGCGGAGCCCCACCGTGGGCAGGCCTGCGGTGACGATGCCCGGGATGTGGGCCTGGCGACGAAGGACGATCGTCAGCGGCCCCGGCCAGAACCGCGCCGCCAGCCGCCGGACGCGAGGATCCGCGGCATCGTCGGCAAGCGCGTGGTCGGCAAGGTCGGCCGCCAGAGCAAGGTGGACGATGAGCGGGTCGAACGACGGCCGATCCTTCGCGGCGAACACGCGGGCCACCGCCGCCGGGTCGAGGGCGTTCGCCCCGAGGCCGTAGACCGTCTCCGTCGGGAACGCCACCAGGCCGCCGGAACGCAGGAGCGCGGCCGCCTCGGCGATCGCCTCCGGATCGCCGGCCGGGAGGACGCGGAGACGGCCCGCGGGCCCGGGCCCGGGAGCGGATGATGCGCGCACGTCGCCATGATGCCGGGTTCCGGGCATGGCCGGCGGAACTGCGGGGCCGCCGGGCGCGTCTCCACTGCGCGTCCGCCCCACGCTGGTTCGGAGAGGTCACGATGTCGTCGCTGCGCTTCACGGGCGTCCTTCTCGCTGCCGTCCTCGCCCTCGGGGCGTGCGCCGGCGGAGCGACACCGGCTGCGACCCAACGTCCCGTGGCCCCGAGCGCAGCCCCGACCGGGCCTGTGCCGAGCGTGTCGCCGCCGGCCCCGACGGCGACGCCGCCGGCCCCGACGCCGGTCGAGACGCCGGGCCCGACACCATCGGCAGCCGGGGTCGTGCTCCGGGCGACGACCACCCAGGCGCTCTCGCCCGAGTTCCTGTTCGCCAGCCTCCCCCTGCTCGTCATCACCGCGGACGGCCGGGCCCTCACGCCGGCCGCCCAGGTTGCCATCTACCCGGGGCCGCTCCTGCCGGGCGTCCAGGAGCAGACGATCACGCCGGCCGGGATCGCCCGGGTCGTCGAGGCCGCCCGCGCGGCCGGCCTGCTCGGAGCCGTCGGGGACTTCTCGGGAGGGGCCGCGCTCCCGGGCGCCGCGGTCGCCCGGCTCACCATCGTCGCCGATGGCACGACCTACGAGCTCAGCGGGCCGATCGGCGGCGCGGCCGCCTGCTCGGCGGCCCAGGCCGGATGTCCGGTGCCCGACCCGGGCACCCCGGCGGCCTTCGAGTGGCTCTGGAACGGCCTGACGGACCTGCAGGGGTGGCTCGGCTCCGATCTCGCCCCCTCCGCGCGGCCGTTCGTCGCGCCGGCATACGGGATCCTCGTCGGGCCGCCGCCTTCGGACGCCATGCCGGGCAACCCGATCCGCACGTGGCCGCTCAAGGACCAGCCGCTGGCCGCCTTCGGGGCTCCCTTCGCGATCGCGACGTTCCGCTGCGGCAGCGTGACCGGCGACGCGGCCACCCAGCTCCGGCCGGCCCTCGAAGCCGCCAACCAGCTGACCGCCTGGGTCGACGACCCCTCCCAGAGCGCGACCCGGTCGGTCGTGGTCCGGCCGATCCTGCCGGGCGACGGCGATCCCTGCCTCCCCAGGGAGTAGCGGCCTCGCGGCACGGCGCGGCGGGAGGCACCGACAGTCGCGGCGGGCGGACCGCGTCGTCCGCGTTCCGCCCGTCCGCGCTCTCCCCGTCCGCGGTCCGGCCTTCGCCCCTCGCCCGGGTGGCCGGGTTCGATCGCCGCCGAGCCTGCCCGCGCGGCGCCCGTGCCGCCCGGTTGCCGCGCAGCGCGTACGATCTGCGGCGATGCCGATCGACCTCGCCGCGCCGCCATCGGGCGACCCGCAGCCCGTCGCGATCGTCGCGCCGGCCGTCGAGCCCCTCAGCCGGAATCGCGACTTCCAGGTCGTGCTGTTCGGCCAGGGCATCAGCTCGTTCGGCGACGCGATCACCGCCACTGCGATGCCGCTCCTCGTGCTCGCCCTGACCGGCTCCGGGGCGGCGATGGGTGTCGTCGGAGCCCTGTCGACGCTGCCGGACCTGCTGGTCGGGCTGTTCGCGGGGGCGTACGCCGATCGCTGGGACCGGCGCCTGATGATGCTGTTCGCCGACGCCGGCCGGGCGATCCTGACCGCAGCCGTTCCCATCTCGATTCTGGTCGGCGGACCCACCCTGCTGGTCGTCCTGCTCGTGGCATTCCCGATCAACGTGCTGCGGGTCCTCTGGCTGGCGGCCTGGACCGCGTGCGTGCCGGGGCTCGTCGGCAGGGCCCAGGTCGCCCGCGCCAACGCGATCTTCGAGGCCGTCTTCAACGTCGGCTGGATCGCCGGACCCGGGCTCGCCGGCGTGCTCTCGAGCGTCGTCGGACCGGGGACCACGATCGCGATCGACGCGGCCACGTTCGTGGTCTCCTCGCTTGCCTTGCTCCTCGTCCGCCGCCCGCTCCGGCCCGAGCCGCGGACCAGCCAGCCGCACATCCTCGTCGACATCCGCGAGGGAATCCGGTACGTGGCGGCGCACCCGATCCTGCGCACGGTGATCCTGTTCTGGTCGGCGATCCAGGTCACGACGGCCGCGCTGGCGACCGCGCTGACCTACCACGTGACCCGGGAGCGCGGCGCCGGGACCGACGTCCTCGGGATCATCCTGTCGGCGTTCGCCGTCGGGTCGCTCGCCGGGTCGCTCGTGGTCGGGCGGGTCGGGCTCGTACGTGTGGGGCGGGCGATGCTGGTCGGCACGGCCGCGACCGGCGCCCTGCTGCTGCTCATCATCGCGCAGCCGCCGATGCCGGTGGTCATCCTGAGCGCCCTTGGAGCCGGCGTCGTCCAGTCGGCCGTCCTGATCTCGTATGTCACGTTCCGGACCGCGCTCTCGCCCGACGCCATGCTCGGACGGGTCGGCAGCACCGCGCGGACGATCTCGGTCGGGCTGATGCCGATCGGGGCGGTCGTCGGCGGGGCGATGATCGACCTGGCGTCGGGCAAGGCCACCCTCGCGGCGATGGGCGCCATCCTGCTCGTCCTCGCCGGCGGGTGCGCGCTGCTGCCCGGCATGCGGCGGGCCGTCGTGCCGCGCCGGAGCGCCCCGGCATGAGCGGCACGCACCCGGCCGGCCGGTCGGGGGTGCCCGACACGGGCACGAGCCGCCCGCCCACCCGCCCGGTGGCGCGTCCGTCGGAGCTGGCGCAACGCTGGACGCTCGACCCGGAGGTCGTCTTCCTCAACCACGGGGCCTTCGGGGCGTGCCCGCGCGCGGTCCTCGAGCACCAGGCAGGGCTGCGTGCCCGCCTGGAGGCGAACCCCGTCGCGTTCCTCGCGCGCGACCTCGACGACCTGCTGGCCGCGGCCCGGCGCGCCATCGGTGCGTTCGTCGGCGCGGATCCCGACGATCTCGCCTTCGTCCCGAACGCGACGCATGGCATCGCCACCGTGATGGGGGCGGCTCGGCTCGGGCCGGGCGACGAGATCGTGGTCAACGACCACGAGTACAACGCGGCGCTCAACGCCGTGCGCCTCGCGGCCGCTCGGGCAGGCGCCACCGTCGTGAGCGTGGCGATCCCGCTCCCGGTGGAGGGTCCCGCCGCGATCGCCGACCGGATCCTGGCCGCCGTCACGCCGCGGACCCGGCTCGTGCTGGTCAGCCACGTCACGAGCCCGACGGCGCTCGTCTTCCCGGTCGAGCGCCTCGTGGCCGAGCTCGAGTCGCGGGGCGTCGCGGTGCTCGTCGACGGCGCCCATGGCCCGGGCATGCTCCCGCTCGCACTCGACCGGCTCGGCGCGAGCTACTACACCGGCAACCTGCACAAGTGGTGCTGCGCCCCGAAGGGCGCCGCGTTCCTGCACGTGCGGCGCGACCGCCAGGACGGCCTGCGGCCGCTCGCCATCAGCCACGCCGCGAACGACCCGCGCCCGACGCCGTCGCTCTTCCGGCGGGAGTTCGACTGGACGGGCACGCCGGATCCGACCGCCTTCCTCGGGGCGCCGGTCGCGCTCCGGGAGATCGCTGCCCTCGACCCGGCCGGATGGCCGGGAGTCATGGCCCACAACGCCGCCCTCGCCCGGACGGCCCGCCGGGAGCTCCTGGACGCGATCGGCGGCGAGCCGCTCGCGCCCGAGGCGATGCTCGGCGCGATGGCGGCGGTCGCGCTCTCGCGCCCCTCGCCGCTGCCCTCGACCGGGGAGGAAGATCCGCTCCAGCGCGCGCTGCTCGCGCGGTTCGGCATCGAGGTCCCGGTCTACGCCTGGCCCCGCGAGGGGGACCAGGCTGCCCCGAGAGTACGGCTTATCCGGGTATCGGCCCATCTGCACAATGCACCCGAGCAGTACCGCGCGCTCGGCGCCGCGCTCGCGGAGGTGCTCGCCCCGGGAGCGTGAGATGGCCGAGTTCTGGGTCTGCGAAGCGTGCAAGTCGCTCGTGCGCGGCACGGGCGCTGCCTGCTATCGCTGCCGCGCTCCGCGCCCCGCCGAGGCTCGCGAGCTCGCGATCGGAGCTCCCGGCGCGGTGCTGACGCCCGGCGTCGACGCCGAGCTCCAGGAGGTCGGGTTCCTGCTGGCCAAGGGCCGCCACGTCGTGAACTCGCGGCCGCTCGCGGTGGCCACCATCCTCGCGGTGCTCGGCGTCCTGGCCGTCTCGATCGTGGGCATGGGCCTGACGGGGTACGCCGGCTACGCGATCCTGGCGGGGCATCCCCGCGTGCTGGTCAGCCCGGACCTCCTTCGGCTCGTGGATTCCGTCGACTTCATGCGATCGGCGCTCTTCCTCGTCGGGCTCGGGCTGTGGCTCGCGTTCGAAGGCGTGACGATCCACAACGCCCCGCTGCTCGGCGCCGGCAGTCCGGCGACGCCGATGTGGGCGGCGCTGGCGTGGTGGTTCGTCCCGATCCTCAACATCGTCGTCCCGGCGCGGGTCGTCGCCGACCTCCACGCACGCCTCGCGAGCAGGGGATCGAGCAGCCAGCTCGTGGTCGGCGCCTGGTGGGCCGCCTTCGTGACGGCGTCGTTCCTGGTGCCGGCCATCCTGATCGTGGCGAGCGTCTCGCTCGTCGGCTTCGGCCTTGCCGGCATCTTCGGCGGCCGGGTCGCGCTCGAGCCGACGCTCGCCGGCGTCTCCGTCGGGGCGACGGCGATCTCGCTCGTCCAGCAGCTGTTGTTCATGGCAGCGGGCGTCGCGTTCATCAAGGTCGTCGCCGATCTCGACGCCCGACAGCGCGCTCGCCGGAGGTGGCTCGCCGAGGGCCGGGCGCACTTCGAGGGCCGTGTCGCCGGGTCGAACGACGGGCCGGCCCCGGCCCCGGCCGAGGCGTGAGGCTCGGGCCGCGCTCGCGAAGGAACCCCGTCGCGCCCGAAGCGAGCCTGTCGAGGGTGACCGAATCCCACGCCGCGCGCACAATGCGCGGATGACCACGCTGAACGCGCGCCTTGGCGGCCTCCTCGTTGGCCTCGCTCTCACGGTCCCCGGGTTCGTCGCGCCGCCGCGCGCGGCAGCGGTCAGCTTCCCGCCGGGCTATGCCGCGTACCACACCTACCCGGAGATGGTCGCCGAGGTCAAGAGGGTCGCCGCCGCCCACCCGGACATCGTCAAGCTGGCGTCGATCGGGAAGTCGTACCAGGGCCGCGACATCTGGGTCGCCAAGGTCAGCGACAACGCGCACGTCGACGAGGCCGAGCCCGAAGTCATGTTCGACGGCCTCCACCATGCCCGGGAGCACCTGTCGCTCGAGATGACGCTGACCATCTTCCATTGGCTCGTCGACGGCTACCGCAGGGACGCGACGGCGACGCGGCTCGTCGACACCCGCGAGACGTGGATCATCTTCGCGGTGAACCCCGACGGGGCCGAATACGACCTGACCGGCAAGGGCGGGTCGCCCTTCCGCGGGTGGCGCAAGAACCGCCAGCCGAACCCGGGCTCGTCGTACGTGGGCACCGACCTCAACCGGAACTACGGGTACCACTTCGGCTGCTGCGGCGGGTCGAGCGGGAAGATTCTCGAGCATCGAGTACCGCGGCGCGGCCGCCTGGTCGGCCCCCGAGGTCCGCGCGGTCCGCGACTTCGTGAACTCGCGGGTGGTCGACGGCCGCCAGCAGATCCGGGTGGCGATCACGTTCCACACGCAGGGCCAGCAGGTGCTCTGGCCGTACGGCTACACGAAGACCGACGTCCCGGCCGACATGACGGCCGATGACCGGCGCGTGTTCGCCACGCCTGGGACGCCAGATGGCGGCGACGAATGGCTACCGTCCGGAGCAGTCGTCCGATCTCTACGTGACCGATGGCGACGAGATCGACTGGCTCTACGGGGTCCACCGGATCTTCGTCTACACGTTCGAGATGTACCCCGGCAACAACGTCCCGGGCATTGCCCGGTTCTATCCGCGGGCCTCGATCATCGGGCGCGAGACGCGGCGCAACCTGCCGGCGGTCAAGCGCCTGATGGACGTGGCGGCCTGCCCGTACGGCGTGATCGGGCTCAAGGCGGTCGACTGCGGAGCGTTCTTCGACGATCTCGAGATCGACCGCGGCTGGACGTTCAACCCGGACGGCACCGACACGGCGACGGCAGGGCGATGGCAGCGCGCGCGGCCAGCCGGCACGTTCGCGGGCGGCACGAAGCAGCCGGCGACGGTGCCCTCCGGCTCGAGGGCGCTGGTGACCGGCGCGGCAGCCGGCCTCTCCGCGGATGCGAACGACCTCGACGGCGGGACGACGACCGCCCTGTCCCCGCCGATCCGGCTCTCCGCGGCGGCCGGCCAGCGCCTGACGTTCAGGTGGGCGTTCGCCCACGGTGCCAGCTCGACGGCCGAGGACGGCCTGCGGGTCAGCGTCGTGGGGCAGTCGGGCAGCGTCGACGCCCTGGCGTTCGCGGGTGCGCCGGCCAATCGAAACGGGACGTGGGCGAGCGCATCGTTCCTGCTCGACGCGTTCGCCGGCCAGACCGTCCGGATCCGGATCGAAGCCACCGATGGCGGCGCCGACAGCCTCGTCGAGGCGCTCGTCGACGACGTGCGGGTGACCCGGCCGTCCTGAGCGCCGTTCAGGGCGCCGGCGCCGGCGTTCCTGCGGGCGAGCCCCCCGGCGTGCCGGCGGGCGATGGCGACGGCGTCGCCGAGGGCGGCACGGTGCTCCCCGGGCCGTCCGATGGCGCCGGGCCGGCGGAACCGCTGGCGCCGGGCGATGCGGACGCGTCCGGGCTCGGGGCCGGCTGTGCCACCGCGTCGATCGCGGCCGCGACCGTCTTCCAGTCGGGGCTGAACCCCTTGAGCACGCGCGTGCCGCCCGGCCCGGTGACCCGCGTCGTGGGCGTGGATTCGATCCCGAGGTTGCGGCCCTCCGCCGTCGAGCCGGTGACGGCCGCGGCCACCGCGGCGTCGCCGAGGCAGGTCCGGAAGGCAGTCTGGTCGAGGCCGACGATCTTCGCGAGCGTGACGAGGTTCTCGGTCCCGAACGTGCCCTGGTTCTCGCCCTGCTGGGCGGCGAAGAGGATGTCGTGGTAGCGCCAGTAGGCCCCTGGCGCCTGCTGTCCGGCGCAGCGCGCCGCGATCGCTGCGTCGATCGACTCCTGGCCGAGGAACGCGAAGTCGCGGTAGACGATCCGGGCACGGCCCGGCAGCACGTACTCGCGCTCGATGCTCGGCCCGTAGGCGATCGACTCCAGGCGGCAGTAGGGGCACTGGTAGTCCGCCCAGACCTCGACCGTCACGGGGGCGTCTGGCGACCCGACGGCGTTGCCGTCGACGAGACGGGCGACCGGCGTGGCCGTGGGGACGGGGGTCGGGGCGACGGTGGGTGTCGGGTCCGCCCGCAGCCGGCCGGCGGCCGCCAGGCCACCGAACGTCACTGCGCCACCGGCCACCAGCGCGAGGACGATGCCGGCAGCGACAAGGATCGCCCCGCGGCGCGGTCGCGGCCGTGCGGCCGGCGGCGCGGGCTCCCCCGCGAACGGCGAGTCCTCGGGCGGCGCCAGGTCGCCGTTCCCGGCGAGGTCGGTCGTGTCGGCTGCGCCGGTCTCGGTGGCAGTGCCTGCCCCGCCGGCCATGCCGGTCGCGGCCGCAGCGCCTGCCTCGCCGGCCAGACCGGTCGCGGCCGCGGTGCCGCTCGCGAACGCGGGCTCGGCCACGGGCGGCGACTCGTCGGGGGCGGCAGGCGGGACCGGATCGGGGATCCTGGAGCCGGGCGTCCCGGCCGACTCCGGCAGTTCGGTCATGTGGTCCTCGTGGGTGAGATCGGCGGCAAGCCTACCCCAACGGGTTCGCCGAGGTCGGCTGTCAGGCCCGGGCACGGCCGCCACGCTGTCGCGCCGCCGGCCCGACCGGGCGACGTCACCTTCCGGTCGGGCACCGCGCACCACCGGCTGGCGACACTCGCCGCGGTGCCGACCAGCACCAGCGGATGGGCCCACATAGGACTTCCGACGGTACAGGGTGCGCGAGCGCCGCGTGTAGAGTCGATGGCGACCGGGCCGGCCGTGCGGGCTCGTCTGCATCGCGTGGGCGGTTGATCGTGACCGGAAGGAAGTCGTGGCCCCCGAATACCTGACCTACACGCTCATCGCCATCATCGTCGTCGGGATCGCGATCGGCGTCCTCCTCGTCGTGCTCGTCGCGGACCGCCTGAGCGCCGGCGGCGCCGACCCCGGCCGGCCGTGGCCGAAGGCAGGCCGTCCTTCGCCGCGCCAGCCGGCCGGCGCGGGGGGGCCTCGAGCCGATGCCTCGGCGCAGTCCGGCATGGCCGGCGCGCCGCAGGCCGCCCTCGCGGTCGAACGCGCCGCCCCGGCCGGCGTCTTCGCCGTCGCCGGGGCGGGAGCGCCGGGCGCTGACGCCGCCGATGCCGGCGCGCCGATCACGGCCGGAGCGGGTGCGGCGATCACGGCCGAGACGAGCGCTCCGTCAGATGCGGGAGACGCCGCCGGCGCCGCGACTGACTCGACGCCGGACACTGTCGCCCCGACAGGCGCTCGAGTCGACGCGAACCCGCCCGCGACCGCCCCCGTCGCTGCGGCCGCGCCGGCCACGACGGTGGCCCTCCTCCCGGAGCCGCCGCCCCGGCCGTTCGACCGCCTGGTCGAGAACCCCTACATCGACCCCCTCACCGGTCTCGAGACGCTCCTCGCATGGGAGCGCGAGCTGTCCGGGGAGAGCACCCGGGTCGCCCGCTACTGCCGCCCGGTCAGCGTGGTCGCGATGGATCTCGACGGAATCACCGACATGACCCAGCGGTACGGGCAGGAGCCGGCGCGGCGCGTCATCCCCGCGGTCGCGGACATGATCGGCCGCAGCGCCCGCCGCGCCGACCGCGTGGCGCACATCGGCGCCGGTCGATTCCTCGTCCTCCTGCCGGAGACCGACGAGATCCAGGCGATCAACTTCGTCGAGCGCGTCCGTGACCTGTGCGAGGCGTGGCTCGTCTCAGCCGACCTCGACCTGCGCCTCGTCATCGGCTGGGCGAGCGCGAGCCGGCCGGGGGAGCTGGAGTCGGCCCGTCGCGCTGCCGAGGTCCGCATGCGGGCCGACCGGGTGCGCGGCGCCTGACCGGACGCGCGGGAGGATCGACCGGGCGCGCGGCGCCTGACCGCCGCGGTCGACCGCGCGGCGCCTACCGACGCGGCGGCCGGCCCAGCCGCCCGCCGGCCGTCGCCGGCACCGCCGGCGCAAGCGCGGTCCGGTCTAGGCCACCGGCTGGGTGAGCAGCACAGGAAGTCCGATCCGACCCGCATAGTGCGGGCGGAATCGCTCCACGTTGTAGGACTTCTCGATGTCGACGGTCCGGGCGCCCGGCTCGGGGATCGGGCAGAAGCCGTAGCGGCCGTCCCTGATCGCGGTCATCTGGCCGGTCTTGCCGTCTGCGACGAGCTCCATCGCGACGTTCGCGAACGTGATCGCCACCATCTGGTCGAGCGCGTCGGGCTCGCCCGAGCGGAGGTCGTAGGTGAGCTCCGAGGCCACCGTCTCGACCCGCGAACGTCGCGTGATCTCGTCGGCCAGGAACTCGCCGATGCTCGCCTTGTGGCGATGGCCGAAGGCATCCGCCTCGCCGACCTCCTGGAGCTCCATCCCGATCGGCAGGGCGCCCTCGGACGCGATCACGAAGGAGTAGCGCGAGGGGTTGTTCCTGCGGTCCTCGACCAGGACGTCGACGAGGTTCTGGAGGTCGAACCGCATCTCGGGGATGACGCATCTGCGCCGACGTGACGTAGGCGGTGTAGAGCGCCGTGAACCCGGCGTTCCGCCCGAAGATCCGGAAGACCCCGATCCGCTCATGGCTGCCGATCGTGGTCCGCTGCCGATTGATCGCGTCCTTTGCCCGGGTGATCGCGGTCGAGAAGCCGATGCAGTACTCGGTCCCCTTGACGTCGTTGTCCATCGTCTTGGGGATGGCGATGATCTGGACACCCGCGTCGTTGAGCACCTTCGAGTACGACAGCGTGTCGTCGCCGCCGATCGAGATGAGGGTGTGGATCCCGAGACGCTCGAGATTCTCGAGGACGATCGGCGTGAAGTCCCACACGTCCTCGCCCGTCTGCAGGCTGGCGAGGCGCTCCGCCGGGACGACCGACGGAAGCTTTCCCTGGCGCATCTTCCGGGGGTTGGTCCGCGACGAGTGGAGGAACGTGCCACCTGTCCGGTCGACCGTCCGCGTATTGATGCGCGTGAGCGGTAGCACGTACTCGGGATCGGGCTCCTGGCCCTGGCGCATGTGCGTCAGCGCTTCCCAGCCACGGCGGAGGCCGATGACCTCGTAACCGAGCTCCGATGAGCGGTAGGTGACGCTCTTGATGACCGAGTTGAGGCCGGGCACGTCGCCGCCGCCGGTCAGGATTCCGATGCGGTGTGGGGAGGACATCTGGGCTTCGCTCTCCTGCGGGTCCCTGCTTCGTGACGGGACGTCGGAAACACAGCAGCGCCCATGGTAGCCGGTAGCGGAACCAGGCCGGTCGAGCCGGGCGTCACGCGCCGGGGGCCGACCGGCCGTTGGCCGCCTCCCACCTCGCCGCCGGTCAGGCCGCCGCCCGGTCGGCCTCCGTCTGTCAGGCGGCTGCGGACGTCCCCGACGTCGCGAGGGCCTCCATGTCGAGCGGGACCGCCTCGACGCTCGGACGCGGCCGCCCCAGCAGGTATCCCTGCCCGACTTCGATGCCCTGCTCGCGGAGCATCGCGAGCTGCTGCCGGTTCTCGATGCCTTCGGCCACGGCCGTCGCGCCGCGGCTCGCGGCGAGGTCCTGGAGGGCACGCAGGACCGCTCGCGAGGGAGCTGAATGGGTGCCGTTCTGGACGAGCGACAGGTCGATCTTGAGGATGTCGAAGTCGATCTGCGCGAGCAGCCGGAGCCCGGCGTTGCCGGCACCGACATCGTCGGCGGCGACCCGGACGCCCCACCGGCGCAGCGCGTCGACCGACCGCCGAAGGCAGGCGACGTCCTGGATCTCCTCGCGCTCGGTGATCTCGACGACGAGGCGGGCCGGATCGACGCCGGCGCTTCCCAGGATCGCCATGATCTCGTGGGGATTGAACGCCGCCGCCTCGAGCGTGCGCGGCGAGAGATTCACCGCGAGGTAGCGCGACGGGTCGAGGTTGCGGGCGCCACGCGCGATCGCCCGGATCGCGGCGAAGTCCAGCTCCACCACCCGGTCGGCCGTCTCCGCGGCGGCGAAGAGGAAGCCCGGGCCGTCGAAGCCGCTGCCCGCCTTGGGCCGGACGAGGCCCTCGAAGCCGAGCACGGCCCCCGTCCGCAGGGAATGGACGGGCTGGAACACCGGTGTCAGGAGCTCCTCGTCGATCACCCGGCCGAGCAGCTCCCCGAGCTCCTCCGGCGTCCGCATCTCGTGGCCGGAGCCGTGCAGCTTCGAGTCGTAGATCTGGATGTCGGTGCGCCCGTGCGACCTTGCCCCAGTAGAGCGCCGCATCGGCGTGGCTCAGGAGCTCGCGGCGGCTCGCGCTCAGGGCCGGGAATCCGGAGATCCCGGCCGTGAACGAGATCGCGCCCGCGCCCGGCCCCTGGTCCGGCTGCGCCGGGCTGAGGGCGGCGGAGAGGATCCGGCGCGCGAGGTGCACGGCACCCTCGGCCGGCGTGTTGGGACAGAGGATGGCGAACTCGTCGCCGCCGACCCGGAACGCACGGTCGCCCCGGCGCAGCGAGCTGAGGATCACGCCGCTGAGACCGCGCAGCAGCGCGTCGCCCGCCTCGTGGCCCGCGGTGTCGTTCGTTCGCTTGAGGTGGTCGACGTCGAGCATCACGAGGGCCGCCGGCTGTCCGTACCGGCGCGCCAGCGCGACCATTCGGCCGAGCTCCTCGTGGAATGCGCGGTGATTGCCGAGCCCCGTCAGGCCGTCGCGCAGGGCGTCGCGGCGGGCGCGCCCATACAGGTCGAAGAGGCGCTCGTGGGCGCTCGAGAGGCGCCGGACGTCCGACAGCGACGCGTCGAGCAGGCCCCCGACGAGGAGCGCGAGCAGCGAGCCGCCGATCGCCACGAACGCCACGCCCGATCCTGCCGGGACGATCCGCGTCACTGCGGCGAGGACGAAGACGGCCAGCGTGGCGACGAATGCCATCGCGTTGGCCGCGACGACCCGGCGCCGAAGGCGTGCGAGGGCGGCCGCGGCCTCGACCGCCGGATCGACCGTCGAGCCGTCACCCCCGGCGGCGGTGACAGGCGACGACGCCCGCTCGTCGGCGCGGGAGGATGGAGCTCGGGGATCGAACACGGTGTAGGAATAGCACCAGCCATGCGCCGGGTCCGCGCCTCGATGGTGCCAGGTGGCGCCGGTACCAACGGCCGGCGGGACGGGGGGACCATCGGCCGCGACCCGGCCCGCGGCTCAGGGCGGACCCTGAGCGCACGGCGTTCGCGGGTGCGCGCCCCGAACTCGCCCTCGACCCGGCTCCGCGAACGCCGTCCCCGGTCAGCGGTGGCGGACGCGGGCTGCCTTGTGCAGATGGGCCGCGGGCCGGCGATCGGAACCCCCGCCATCGCGCGAGTGGATCGGTCGCGGTGGCGTGCGCGGGTCCGGCAGATAGTGGTCCACGACCTCGACCGGGATCCCCCGTCGGAGGAGCCGCTGGATCCCCCGCAGGAGGTCCACCTCGTCCGGGCACGCGAGGCTGATCGCGATCCCGGAGGATCCGGCGCGCCCGGTGCGGCCGATCCGGTGGACGTAGTCCTCCGCCTTCACCGGGAGCTCGAAGTTGACGACGACCGGAAGCTCCTCGATGTCGAGGCCGCGGGACGCGACGTCCGTCGCGACCAGGATCTCCACGTGGCCGGCCTTGAAATCGGCCAGCGCCTTGATGCGCTCGGCCTGGGTGCGGTCCGAATGGATCGCCGTCGCCGGGAAGCCGTCGCGGTCGAGGTCCGCCGCGAGCCGCCGCGCCGCGACCTTGGTCCGGGTGAAGACGAGCACCTGGCGGAGGTCGTGCGTTTGCACGAGGTACTCGAGCAGGTCGATCTTGCGCTCCCGGTCGACGGGGTAGAGGACCTGCCGGACGGCCTCGGCGGGCGCGTTCCGCCGCGCGACCTCCACGACGGCCGGGTTCGTCAGGAACTCCTTCGACAGCCGCCGGATCTCGTCCGAGAAGGTGGCCGAGAAGAGGAGGGTCTGCCGCCGCGACGGGAGCAGCTGCAGGATGCGGCGGATGTCGGGGATGAATCCCATGTCGAGCATCCGGTCGCCCTCGTCGAGGACCAGGATCTCGACCTGGCCGAGGTTGGCCGCGCGCTGGCCGACGAGATCGAGCAGGCGACCGGGCGTCGCGACAAGCAGCTCGACGCCGCGGAGCAGCTGCTTGATCTGCGGGTCCAGCGGGACGCCGCCGAAGACGACGGCGCTGCGCAGCGGGACGTGCATGCCGTAGGAGGTCGCCATCTCGTGGACCTGCATCGCGAGCTCGCGCGTCGGCGTGAGTACGAGCGCGCGAACCGGGTGCCGGGCGGGAGAGAAGGACGTGTTTGCCTGGGGCAGGAGGCGCTGGAAGATCGGGAGCACGAAGGCTGCCGTCTTGCCGGTCCCGGTCTGTGCGGCCCCCATCAGGTCGCGACCGGCCAGCACGAGCGGGATCGCCTCGACCTGGATGGGGGTGGGAGCGGTGTAGCCCTGGTCGGTAACCGCATGGAGGAGCTCGGGAGCCAGGCCAAGATCGCGGAATGCTTGTGTCATCTGCCCCGGAGCATACTCGAACCTCGCGGCGATCCCGCCCCGGGCCTGGCGATCCGATGTCCACGCCTTTCCCGCGGCCGGCCGACACGCCACAATGGGACCCCGCAGCGCCGGCCGGCCGCGACCGACGGCCGATCGAGATCCAGCGTCGCGCACCTGGTTCGCAGACGAGCCAACGCGGGCGCCAGCTCAACCGGAGGAGCCACCGGCATGCCCAGACAGCAGGACGACACGAAGGTCCCGAAGGAGGCGAAGCCCGCCCGCGCGGCGAAGGCTCCGCGCGAAGCCGGGCAGGAGCCCGCGCAGGCGCCGGACGCTGCGTCGCCGGCCGAGCCCGTCGACAGCGACCGCCGGAAGATGTCGGACAAGGACTACGATCGGGAGCTGGCGCGCCTCCACGTCGAGCTCGTCAAGTGGCAGGAGTGGATCCGGCACGAAGGACTCAAGGTCGTCGGGATCTTCGAGGGTCGCGACGCGGCGGGCAAGGGTGGTGCGATCAAGCGCATCACCGAGACGCTCAATCCGCGCTACGCACGCGTGGTGGCCCTCCCGGCCCCGACCGAGCGCGAACGGACCCAGTGGTACTTCCAGCGCTACATCCAGCACCTCCCCGCCGCCGGGGAGGTCGTCCTGCTCGACCGCAGCTGGTACAACCGGGCCGGCGTCGAGCGGGTCATGGGGTTCTGCACCGACGAGGAGTACCGGGAGTTCCTCCGCTCGACCCCGGAGTTCGAGCGGATGCTCGTGCGGAGCGGGATCCTCCTGATCAAGTACTGGTTCAGCGTGAGCGATGCCGAGCAGGAGCGCCGGTTCGCGCAGCGCATCGAGGACCCCACGCGCCGCTGGAAGCTCTCGCCGATGGACCTCCAGAGCCGCAGCCGCTGGCTCGACTACTCCAAGGCGAAGGACGACATGTTCGCCCACACGGACATCAAGCAGGCCCCCTGGTGGGTCGTCCGCTCGGACAACAAGAAGCGCGCCCGGCTCAACGTCATCTCGCACCTTCTCTCGCAGATCCCGTACGCGGACCTCACCCCGGAGCCGATCGTCCTCCCGGAGCGCCAGAGGGACACGGGCTACATCCGGCCGCCGATCTCGGACCAGACCTTCATCCCCGAGCCGTTCTAGAGCCGTCGGACGCCTCGCCGCTTCGAAGGCGCCGCGCAAACCGTCCAGAACGTCCTTCGGCCGGGTGCCTTTCGCGGCGAAGCCGTACAATTCGCGGGCGCCCACGGGCGTCGACCCCCGCGGCCGTCGACCGCGGGTCGCGCACAGGTGCCTGAGGTCGGACGTCGCATGTCGGCAGACCGGGATCCGTTCGCGCTCGAGGACGCGTCGCCGCGCTCCGCGCTGCTGACGGCGTGCGGCCGGATGATCGGGTCGATCGGGCTCCTGGTGCTGGTCATCCTGATCCCGGCGACGTTCCTCGTCGTGGCGGGAACGCTGGGGCTGGTCAACGCCCCCGGCTGGACCGGCGAGAACACGACCGTGTTCGGCTTCTTCATCGTCGTGGTCCCGTTCGGCCTCGCGGTGGCCGCGGTCCACTTCCTCCTCGGCGGCCTGATCATCGGGCGGCGCTACTGGCCGGTGGTCGTGGCCGCGCTGCTGCCGCTCTCGATCCTGACGTTGTTCCCGCTCGGCCTGCGGATCAGCTGGCCGTTTCTCGGCCTGACGTTCCTGTACGCGTCGGCCCTCCTCCTCTCGATCGTCCACCACGCCGAGTTCGAGTGAGCGCGCCCCGGTCGGGGGCCGGCGGCACGCCCGCCCTCGTCGCCCTGGGTGCCGCCGGGATCTCGTTCACCGTGCGCGAGTACGACCCGGCGTCCGTCACGGCGCCCGGCGAGCGCGACCCGGACCGGCGCCCGCAGTACGGGCGGCTCACCGCGGCGGCGCTGGGCGTCGATCCCGATCGGATCTTCAAGACCCTCGTCGCAACCGTGGACGGTCGGCTCGTGGTCGGGATCGTGCCCGTGTCGGCCGAGCTCGATCTCAAGGCCCTTGCCGCGGCCGTCGGCGGCCGGCGCGCGGGCATGGCCGACCCCACCGAGGCCGAGCGGGCCACGGGCTACGTTGTCGGCGGCATCAGCCCGGTCGGCCAGCGCCGCCGCCTGCCCGCCGTGCTCGACGACTCGGCGCTGCGCTTCGAGACGATCCTCGTCAGCGCCGGACGGCGGGGGCTGCAGGTCGAGCTCGACCCGGGCGACCTTGCCCGGATCGCGGGCGCCTCGATCGCGCCGATCGCGCGCCGGACGCACGGCGCGGGGTGACCGCCGCCCGAGATCTCGCGCGCGCGAGCGCCGGCTACGGCACGAGGACGGCGGTCCCGCCGAGCGAGCCCGCGGCCAGGCCTCGAAGCGCCGCGTTGCCCTCGGCCAGCGGCACGACGACCGGGTCGGTGCGGATCGGGATCGCGGCGGCGAGGGCGAGGAATGCCCGGGCGTCGTCGCGGGTGTAGTTCGCCACGCTCCGCAGCGACCGCTCCCACCACAGGTCCTCGTATGGGAACGCCGGGATCCCGTCGAGGTGGATCGCGTTGATCGCGACCGTCCCGCCGCGATCGACCGCGCGGAGGGCGGCGAGCACGACCGATCCCGCCGGGGCGAACGTGACGGCGGCGTCGAGCGGCGCCGGCGGCGGGTCAGCGTACCCGCCCACCGACGATGCGTCCGAAGGCGGCCGCCCGGTTCCGCTCGCCCGCGCTGCGCGTCGCCACGTGGACCTCGCAGCCCCAGTGGCGCGCCACCTGCAGGGCCAGCACGGCGGATGCGCCGAACCCGTAGAGGCCGAGCCGGCCGCCGGGTCGGACCCCGGACACGACGAGGGCCCGATACCCGATGACCCCGCCGCACAGCAGCGGCGCCGCGGCGACGTCGTCGAAGCCGGCGGGCACGGGCAGCGCGAACGCGGCCTGCACCGCGAGCGACTCCGCGAAGCCGCCATCGCGGTCCCACGCGGTGAAGGTTGCCGCGCGGCACAGGTTCTCGCGGCCGGCGCGGCACTGGCCGCACGTCCCGCACGTCCCGGCGAGCCACCCGACGGCCGCCCGGTCGCCGACCGCCCACCCGTCGACGCCCGCTCCGATCGCCGTCACCCGGCCGACCGCCTGATGCCCGGGGACGGTGGGCAGCCGGTGCGCCGGGAGGTCGCCTTCGGTGAGCTGGAGGTCGGTCCGGCAGACCGCGCAGGCACCGATCGCGACGACGATCTCCCCGGCGCCGGCCGCTGGATCCGCCATCTCGACGAGGTGAAGCCGGTCGATCCGCTCGATCGGTCCCGGAGCCTCGAGCCTGAGCGCCCGCATGGGCTCAGCCGACGATGACCTGGCCGGCCCCGCCGCTGACCTCGATCTCGACCCGGTTGGTGGCCGTCTCGTAGTCTGGCGACGCCCAGGTCCGTCCGTCGATGCCACGCGGGAACCGCATCGTGTCGACGTCGGTCGAGCCGAGCGCGATGGTGCTCCGAATCCTCGCCGCGACGCCGGGCGGGACGAGGAACCGGACCTGGGCGGCCCCGCCCTGGGCCTCGACCCGGGTCATTCCGGCGGACGCCGGAAGGGTCACCTTCGTCTGGGCCGCGCCGGTCCGGATCCGCAGGTCGGTCACCTTCAGCAGGGAGAGGTCGAGCTCGGAGTTGGCCGCCCCGGTCTCGAACTCGAGGCGCATCGGGACTTCGCCCGTGAGCCCCACGTTCCACTCGAAGGGAACGTACGTCCAGTTCCAGGACGGGTTCGGCGTCGAGAGGCGGACGCGGCCGGGCGCCGGCGACGAGACGACTGCGCCGCCCGAGCAGGTCCCGTCGGCCAGCTTGCCCGTCGCCGCCGGCCCGACGTACAGATGCCCGGCGCCGAACGAGATGCGAACCTCCGCGTCGGTCGCCCCGGCCAGCGGCAGGTCGATGAGCTGGCTCGGGACCGATGAGCTCGCGGCTGCCGATGCGCCCGCGCCCGAGGGCGGCGAGCCGGTTTCCGTCCAGCTCGTCGATGCTCCACCCGTCTCAGCGCGGGGCGAGCGCCATGGGCCCGGCAGGAACGCGCCGACCAGGATGAGGATCCCGATCGAGAGGATCACGACGGGGACGATCCAGGACGTCATGTCGCCGAACCGGCCGTCGTTCAGGTGGATGACGCCCTCGAAGAAGGCGAATCCGACGAGGAACAGCACGACGCCGGTGATGGCTGCCCCGAGACCACCCCGCGCGATGTCCCCGCGGCCGGTGAAGATCCCGTACAGGAAGAGCCCGGCCCCGACGCCGAAGGGCGCCACGAGCGCCCACGCATACGCCCACGTCGCGTAGGTGTCGGTGGCCTGTTGAACCGCCAGGACCACGCCGACCATCGTCACGAGGCCGCCGGCCGCGGCGAACCCGGATCCGCCCGGCGCCGGGACGACGAACGCAACGAGGAACAGCACGATCCCCGGCACGATGATCCAGGCGGGCCAGGACAGGTCGAGCCCTGTCTGGCGCAGCACGATCGCGCCGATGCCGACGACGATGAAGAGCGCTCCGACCAGCAGCGCACCACCCCGGGGTCTCGCGGTCTGCTGCATCCCTCAACCTCTGCTGCCCGGCCGGTTCGATGCGGCGGCCGTACCCGCCCCGACTCTACTCCTCGCGCCCGTGCGGGCGCGGGCCCGTCGGGCAGCGCGGCGCCGGGCCGGGATGGGCGCGCGGGGGACCCGGAGGGTCAGGTCGGCGCGGCGACGCCGAGTGTCACGGCCTCGGCGTGGAGCGTCGCCGCGATCGCGAGGCTCCACGACCGGACGCGCCCGAGGTCGCGCCAGTCTCCCCCGAGGCCGGCCTGGGTCATGACCTGGATGTCGAACCCCACCTCGGCCGTGTCGACCCGGCCTCCGAACATCGCCAGGCCGCGCACTCCGATCGCCTCGGCGAGCACCACAACGGCCTCAGGCTGGGGGACCGTCTGGGGCCGACGCGTCGTCTTGCCGTCGCCGACCGGACCGCTGCTGAAGAGCCATACGGGGCGCTGGGAAAGCGCCTCGCGCTCGCGCTCGAGGAGGGCCAGGGCGGTGGGCTCCCACTGCGCCATGTAGACGGCGCTGCCGAGCACGACCGCCGCATACCGTCCCAGGCCGGCGACGTTCACGGCCCGCCGCAGCTCGACCCGAAGTCCGGTGGACCGAAGGCTGGTCGCGATGTGTGTCGCGATGCCCTCGGTCCCGTGGTGACGCGTGGCATACGCGACCAGCACGGGGCGCGCGTCCATGGTCACCTCTCCAGCGATGTCGACCGATGCAGCATGCAGGTCGTCCGGCCCAGGGTGAAGTGACGTCCGGCCCGGCCCTGGGGGTCCGCCCGGCCGGAACGGCGGCACCATCGCTGCTGCCCCGGACGGCGCGCCCGGGACGAGCGCCTCGAGACAGGCGGGCACTGAGCAGGGACAGGCACTGGGCGAACTTCCGGCGTGGCGCTACCATCCCGCGATGAAGACGACGCAGCTCCCGTTCGCAGGCGATCCCGAGGCCGATGCCCTGCTCGTCGAGAACCCGCTGGCGCTCCTGATCGGCTTCACGCTCGATCAGCAGGTCACGGTCCAGAAGGCCTTCGGCGGGCCGCTTGAGCTGCGCCGGCGGGTCGGGACGCTTGACGCGGCCGCGATCGCGGCGATGGACCCTGGTGCATTCGCGGCCGCGTTCGCCGATCGTCCCGCGCTGCACCGGTTCCCGGGTGCGATGGCCGCCCGGGTCCAGGAGCTGTGTGCCGTGGTGGCGCGCGAATACGGCGGCGACGCATCGACGATCTGGACGACAGCGGCGACCGGCGCCGAGCTCGACCGGCGCCTCCGCGCGCTGCCCGGGATCGGCGAGATGAAGGCCCGGACGCTCGTCGGGATCCTCGCCCGCCGGTTCGACGTGCAGCCCCCGGGCTGGGAGGCGGTCGCCCCGACGGGTCCCACCCTGGCGGACGTCGACTCGCCGGAGGCGCTGGCGAGCTACCAGGCGCAGAAGCGCGCCCACAAGGCCGAGCTGCGGGCGGCGAACGCCGCCAGGCGCTGACAGCCGCCACCGGCGGCCGAGGGCCAGCGGCAAGCGGCGGCCGGCGCCGTGCAGACCGAGCGACCGGGCGGTCGGCCCGTCGAACTCCCCGGCGGCCTCCGCGTCGCTCGGCGTTCCGCGCCGGGCCGGCCGCGCGTCAGGGGGACCGGGTGGGCTTCGGCGTCGCCTTGGCGAGCGTCACGGCGACCTTGCACGACGCCCCATCGTCGAACGCGATGCGGACCGTGACCTTGGCGGTCGAGGCCGCGACGGTGAAATCGGCGCGGCAGGTCCGGTCAACGTAGCGTTGCGGCGTCTCGGGCGGGAGCACGACGTCACGGCTGACGCGGTCGAGGTGCGCGGTGATCCTGTACTTGCCGGGGTCGAGCGTCGTCGGCGTCTCCTCCGCCGGGAGCAGCGCCACCGAGCCCTTCGGATCGCCACCGAGCTCGCCGTCGGGTGCCGTCTTGCCGCCGATCGGCTGGACGCGCACGAACGCGGCACACTCGGCGACGGTGGCGAACGCCTTGCAGACGCTGGCCGACCCCTTCGCCCGCAGATCGAGCGCGGCGGCCGTCCGGCTCGTCGGCTTCGCCGACGCGGTCGGCGAGCCGGCCGGCGAAGCGGACTGCGTCGCGGGCTGCCCCGGGGTCTGCGTGGGGGGCCGGGTCGCAACGGGTCCGCCGCAGGCGGCGACGATCAGTGCGCCGACGGCCAGCCAGCCGGCGCTGGCTCGGGTGGTTCGCATCGCCGCCTCCGCTCGTCAGCCCGGCGCGCCCAGGGGCATCACGCTCGCCTGTCGTGCCGGGCACCGGCGGCGCGGATCGGCGACGCAGCTCGTCGCCGATCGACCCGCCGGACATGTGACGATCGACCGGGTCCCGAGGTTGCGCGGGCTCGGCCTGGCCCGCGCCGTCAGGACCCCGTCAGCACGATGACGGCGTCGCCCGGCCGGATCGTGCCCCCGGTGAGGATCCGCGCGTTGACACCCCGCAGCCGGAGCAGGCGGCCCTCACCCGTGTTCACGAAGCGCAGGGCGTCGCTCCCGAAGCGGGCCGAGAACTTGGCGCAGCCAGTGTGCGGCGTGGCGCTGATCTCGATCACCGACGTCCCGATGGCCACCTGGCTCCCGGCCGGCAGCGCCTCCTCGCTGAGGTCGAGGTCGATGTAGACCTGATCGCCGGCGAGCGGCCAGCGCTCGCGCGGGCCGGCGATGACGGCGGCCGCACGGCTGCTCATCAGGGTGAGCTGCGCGTCGGCGTTTGCGCTGCCGTCGGGGGTCCGGGAGCTCCCTCGCTCGAGCCACGTGTCGCCGAGCAGGCCGCCGACCGGATCGAGGCTCGCCTCGAGAAGGACGACGCGCTCATCGACGGCCGGGCGCGCCACGATCAGGTCGACCGTGCCTCGCCCGCGCGGCGCACGCCGGATCTGGTCGAGCCCGGCGGCAAGCTCGCCGGACGTACGGTGCGGCATGCCCTGATCATCATCGAACATGCCCTGATCATCGCCGAAAAGGGCCGCGGCGTCAGATCCGACCCAAGCCGGCGGCTCGGGCGCGGGACGGCTCGCGCGCGGGCGGGCCGGGGGCCGGCCACGAGACACCCCCCAATCGGGGCCCCTTCACGGCGTTCCAGGCGGATCGACCAGCGCGTGGAAGAGGTGGGCGAGCGTGGCGCCCGGATCGGCAGTCAGGCCGGTGTGCGTGTCGGATACCTGGATGACCGTCGACGTCGGCGACACGAGCCAGTGGAATCGCTCGGCCTGGGAGAGCGCGGCGATCGGCCCTGCCGCGGGATCGCCAGCAGCGATCCGGTCGATGAGGGCGAGGTGGTCACCGACTGCCGCCACGTCACAGGTCGGATCGAGCGCCCGGATCCGTACATCGTCGAGGGACGTCCGCGTCCCGAGGAACCGCCGCGGGCGGCAGAGCAGGATGATGCCGGCGTTGACGAACTCGCCGCGCTCCACGCGCGGCACGACCCGCACCACGGCGTAGGCGAAGGGGGCGCGGGCGGGCTCAGGCACCGGTGCGGACACGCTCGGCCTCCTCGACGAACGCTCGCGGCGGGGAGACCCGGGCGAGCAGGTACTCGACATACGCCTCGCGATTCTCGGCGATCGACCCGAAGGCTGGCTCGCCCTCGAGCCAGGCATCCGGGACCGCCGCCACGACCTCGCGCAGCAGGTCGCGGGTCACCTTCGCGGCCAGGCGTCGGTCGGCATCCCGGATCGCCGCGGCACGCGGCAGGAGGACGTGGTCCGCGATCCGCGTGAACGGGCCACGCGCGTGATCCGCTGGCTTGTCCCAGCGATGATGGATGTAGAGCGCCGCGCCGTGGTCGATGCAGTACGTCCGCCCGTGCCACGTCAGCAGGTTGACGTTCCGGGCGCTGCGGTCGGGGTTCATGACGAGGGCGTCGAACCAGACGATCGCGGCCGCCTGCTGCGGGTCCGGCCCCGGGCCGACGGCCGGCGCGAACGGCAGGGCGCCGGGCAGGAAGTCGATGCCGAGGTTGATCCCGGGGCTGCGCTCGAGCAGCTCGCGCACCTCCCACAGCGGCTCGCCGGCGCCGAGCGCCGGATCGAGGTCGACGAGCACGAGGTCCGGCACGGGCAGGCCGAGGGCGCGGGCGAGCTCCCCGGCGACCACCTCGGCGACGAGGGCCTTGGGGCCCTGGCCGGCGCCGTGGAACTTCACGACATAGAGCCCGTCGTCGTCGGCCTCGCAGAGCCCGGGCAGCGACCCGCCCTCGCGGAACGGCGTCACGTACCGCGTGGCGCGCACGGTTCGCAGCGGGCCCGGCATGCCCGGCAGTGTAGGGGGCGCATCGAGGGTGCGCCGGCCCAGGGCGATGTCGCCGCGCCGGGCGCGTCGGGGCGCCGGCCCATGCGTCCGCGCCGAGGCGCGCCAGGCTCCCCGCGCGACCACGCGTCCGCCCGTGGTGCTGTCCTGTCGGTCCGATCCGGCGCGGATCAGTCGTACCCGGGGGTCACATCCGTTGACCGGGCTGGCTCGGCCGGGGATAGTCGTCACGACATGGTCGCCACGACAGATCCAGATCGATCCTCCGCCCCGGCCCCGGCCGCTACGGCTCCCGGGCAGCCCGTGGAGTCGGCTCCCGGCCAGCCGCCGTCCCCGGCAGCGGCCGCCGCGGCGGTCGCGCGCCTCTTCCCCGAGGTCTACCGGCGCTATCACTTCGCCCGCAGGCCGGCCGGCGGCGAGCTGCCGGTCACGCGGCGCGCCCTCGAGGTCCTGGCCCACCTCGCCGCCGCGGGTCCGCTCACCATCGGCGAGCAGGCCGATCATCTCGGCCTGCGTCGCAACTCGACTTCCGAGCTGATCGCGCGGCTCGAGGCGAAGGGCCTCGTCGATCGCATGCGCGACGAGCGGGACGAGCGCCGCGTGCTCGTCTGGCTCACCGATGCCGGGCGTGACGTCGTCGCGCGCATCGGGAACGTCCTCGCCCCCGACCTCCTCGAACGCGTGATGGCCGGACTCGCGCCGCCCGATCGAGCAGCCGTGGTCCGCGGCTTCGAGCTGCTCGCACGTGCCGAGCCGTCGCCGGATCCCCACCCTGAGAAACCCGAAAGGAGTCAGCCATGACGAGCTCCATCACCGAGTTCGCCGGTCGCTGCGAGTCGTGCGGCATGCCGCTCGAGAGCGCCGCCGACCACGCTCTCGGCGACCTGTCCGCGCCGTACTGCCGCCACTGCACCACGGCCGACGGCACGCTCCAGCCCCGCGAGGAGCGCCTCGAGCGGTTCACCCAGTGGGCGATGCGAAGCGACGGCCTCGACTTCGACGCCGCCCGCGCCCAGGCCGAGGCGTACATGGCCACGCTGCCGGCCTGGCGCGACCGCTCCTGACGTCGCCCGGCGTCGCCTCACCGTCCCCGGCCCTGTTCGGCGCTTTGGGAGTAATGTTGTATCGACAATTACAACCCAAGCGCCGAAGGAGTCGGTCTTGCCAGTGGACGATGCAGTCCGGTCCGCGCTCGAGAGAGGCGGGCTCGTCGACATAACCACCACCGGCCGGCTGACCGGCCTGCCTCGCCGGATCGAGATCGCGCTCCACAACCTCGACGGACGCCTCGTGATCAGCGGCATGCCGAGCCCCAGGAAGCGCGCCTGGATCGCGAACCTCGAGGCGCAGCCGGCCCTCACCCTCCACCTGAAGAGGGGCGTCGCCGCAGACCTGCCGGCGACCGCCAGGATCATCACCGATCCCGCCGAGCGGCGCGCCCTGCTTGCCGGAGTCGCCCGCAACTGGCGTCGAACCGACCTCGACGTCATGGTCGCGCAGAGCCCGCTGATCGAGCTGACCCTCGCGGACTGACGAGCGCCCGGCGCCGGCAGCCCGGCCCGGATCACGCCTGTGCGGCGAGCGGCGGCGACGCGCTTCGGACGGGGCATTCCCGCGCCTTGCAGGAGCGTGACAGAGGGTCTCCGCTCCCCGTATTCCTGACAGGAAATGGCAGCCTCTCTCGGTAGAGTCTGGGTCCGAGAGACGCAGCGACTGGAAGGGGCCGCGATGTTTCACCTGATCCAAGCCGAGGTCGCTCAGCTCGAGCGGGAAGAGCAGCTCCGCAAGTCGCTCCTTCGCCTCCGGGCCCGCCAGATCGCCGCCTCGCTGCCGAAGACGGCCCGCCCGCGGCGGCGGCCGTTGTCGACCATCCGCACGCTGGCGGCGCGCCTGCGCCGGGCGCTCGGCGGCGCGCCGATCGCGGGGCCGGCACGCTGATCGCACGGCGGGCCGGGTCCGCGCTGGCGGTCCGGGCGTCCGGCGGCCCCGATCCCCTCGTCTCCCGGCGTCGGGCGCTCAGGCTCCGGCGCGAACCGCGATCGGCGTCGCGTAGCGGGCGGCGATCGCCCGGCCTCGCTCCGCGACGCCGTCCCGCACCTCGACCGGCGAGAGCACCTCGACGTCGCCCCCGAGGCGCAGCAGGTCGCCGATCGCCCAGTCGATCGTCTCGATCCTCAGGCGCAGGTGGATCCACCCGTCCGGATCCGCGGCTCCGAGGACGCGGCTGGCCTGGAAGGCAACCTCAGAGATCGCCTCGCGGAGGCGGGGCATCGCCTCGGGATCCACCCGGATCACGACGTCGACGCCGGTGCGCTGGCGCTCGAAGCGAGCGGCGGCGTCCGCCCAGTGGCGGGCCAGGTCGAAGCCGGGCGGGCGTTCGAAGCGCTCGTCCTCGGCAACGGCGTCCTCCACCCGGGCGACGCGGAACGTCTTCACCACCCCCTCCGAAGCCGCCACCATGTACCAGGCGCCGCCCTTGAGCACGAGGCCGAGCGGCTCGACGTGGCGGCGCTCGACGCGCGCGCCGCGCCGGTAGCGCATCGTGACCCGCCGGCTCTCCCAGACGGCCCTGGCGAGGTCGGCGAGGCACGGGACCGGCTCCGCCTCGCGGAACCAGCCGGGGGCATCGAGATGGAAGCGCTCGGAGATCCGCGTCGCACGCGTTCGCAGCTCGGGGGGCAGGGCGGCCATCACCTTGAGACGCGCCGCGGTCACGACCGTCCCGAGCCCCAGCTCCGCGGCCGGGCCGGGCAGCCCCGAGAGGAAGAGCGCCTCCGCCTCGTCCGTCGTGAGGCCGGTCAGGCGGGTCCGGTACCCGTCGACGAGGCGCACGCCGCCGCCCGGGCCGCGCTCCGCGTAGATCGGCACGCCTGCCTGCGCGAGCGCCTCGATGTCGCGGTAGACGGTCCGGACGGAGACCTCGAGCTCCTGCGCAAGCTCGGCCGCGGTCCGCCCGCCACGGGCCTGGAGGAGCAGCATGATGTTGACGAGACGGCTCGCGCGCACGCACGGCAGCGTAGCGGAAATGCTGACACAGGGCGTCAGGAGGCCGGGCGATCATGGGAGCCGTTCCACCGTCATCGGAGTGCCGTCATGCCATCCGTCACCGATCTCGTCGAAGGGCCGGCCATCGACCGGCTGGCGGCCGCCGCGGATCGCGACCTCGGTCGGGCGCTTGCCCGCGCAGGTGCCGTCCACCTGACCCATGCCGGGCCGTTCACGGTCGCGGCCCGGGTCGACGGCGCGCCGGCCGTCACGGCGACCCTCATCGCCGCGGGCATCGGCCTGCGCTACAGCTGCACCTGTGCTGCCGGGCGCGGCGGCAGCTTCTGCGCCCATCTCGTCGCGACGGCCCGCGTCGCCGGGGAGCGTGCCGCGGCGCTGGACTGACTCCGCCCGCGCTGGAACGACGCCGCGCTCGCCGGGGAGCGTGCCGTTGCGCCGGGCTGACCCCGCCGCGGTGCCGGAGTGCGATCGGCCGCGCGAGCGCTCCGACTGCCGTCTCGGCATCGCCGGCCGGGCCGATCAGGAGGGCCGGCGGGCCCAGAGATCGATCGCGGGCAGGCCATTCGCGCCCAGCAGCTGCGAGATCTCGCCGCCGTGGAAGGCGTCGTGGCTCAGCAATCGCAGCAGGATGGACCGGCGCGTGTGGAGCTGGCGCAGGTCACCCATTCGCCGCTCGAACTCGACCTCGAGCATGTCCGCGGTCCAGGTAGTCGAGGCAGCGTTCGATGATTGCGCCCGTCGTTTCGAGGGCCACGACCAGCTCGGCAGCGGACCGGGGATGGTCGAGGTCGTCCTCCCAGCCGAGCTCGGCGAACGGGTCGGGGAACGGCGTCGTCTCGGCGCCCGGCTCGCCGAGGACGCCACACAACCAGTAGGTCCGGACGCCGGCGGTGTGCGCCGCGAGGGCCCAGATCGGCGCGTGATCCGGTCCGGCGCTGATCGCCAGCTGCTCTGCCGTCAGGTCGCGGACGGCCTCGACGAGCCGCGACCGGTACTGCGTCCAGTCGGCATAGAAGCGGCGGATCGGCTCGGTTCCGTCGGGCATCGGCGGCGAGTATGGCTCACGAGTCGTCGCCTTCGTCGTCGTGCGCTCGGCGACCCGGGTTCAGCTCGCCCGTTCCGCCGCTTCTCGAAGCCAATCGATCACCTCGTGATCGAACATCCACGAGTCGACGCGATATCCGAAGGGCCACCTCGGCTTGTCGGTTGTGGGCGGCTGCTTCATGGTCCACCTTCAGCTTCCCCGACGGGCCGTCGGTCCGCCCGGGTTCAGCTCGCCCGCTCCGCCGCCTCTCGAAGCCAATCGACCACCTCGTCATCGACATCCTCGACTCGCCGGATCTCGAGGTGGTGCATCCAGTGCTTCGATGATGGGTGGACGACTTCCTTGAACCGTTGCGACTCGTCGCGCCGGCCAAGCGCGAACGAGAGGACCACGTCTGCTCCGGGATGCTTGAGATACTGCCCAGGCACCCAGAGATAGGCGAAACCGCGCGAGCGGCGGAAGGAGACCTGGCTCTTCGACGTGCGGATGTCGACCGGTCCGAAGGCCGCGAGCACCGAGCGGACTCGCTCAAGGACCGCAAGCGCGACCGTATTGCCAGCGAGCAGCTCCTCGGGTTCCACGACCCGAGTCTATTCGGCGGCGGTTCGCACTCCGAGTCCGACCGGGCAGCCGACACCTGTCGAGTGGTCGGGGCAATAGCCGTTCGGGTCACTGCTGCGTCAGCCTGCTGCTCCCCTCGGAGTCCTGGTCTCCTCTGGGGCTTCCGCGTGGGGCGTAGGACCCGATCAGCCGTGGCCGGAAATCGACCTTCACACTCGACGCCGATAGACTGGCGTCAGGTCGACGAGTCGAACGGCCCCGATGAGCATTCGCCGGCCACATCGGAGGTCCAGCCATGGGCAAGACATCCGCTGTGATCGACCAGCGACCGACGCCGGCCGATCCGCTGCCCGGCGTGTCGGTCGATCGCAGCATCCCGGGTCCGAAACGGACGCTCCCGCCCGAGCTCGGCCCCGACGCGATCGCCGTGCTCGAGGGCCGCACGTTCATGTACTCCGACTCCGTCGGGGACGTCCCGAAGGGCTCGATCGGCGGGCTCGTCCACGCCGACACCCGGTTCCTGAGCCGCTGGGCGCTGACGATCAACGGAGCGCCGTTCCTCGTCCTGCGCGGCGGCACCGTCGATTACTACTCGGCCGAGTTCTTCCTGACCAACCCGCGACTCGAAGGCCTCGAGGCCAACAACGTCGGCCTGCGCCGGTTGCGGTTCGTCGGCAACGGCCTCCAGGAGCGGCTCGAGCTCGAAAGCTACCGCGACGAGCCCATCAAGATCGAGCTTCGCTTGGCGGTCGACAACGACTTCGCCGACCTGTTCGAGATCAAGGACCGGGTCCGGGATCGCTCGGACCAGATCGTCCGGACGCCGGCGCCCGACCGGACCGGCCTGACCTTCCGCTACAAGAACAAGACCTTCACGGCCGAGACGACGATCGTGATGTCGGCCGCAGCGACCCGGATCGACGCCGACGGGTTCACCTGGGCCATCGACCTGCCGGCTCGCGGCCGCTGGATCTGCGAGCTGCACGTCCCGCTCAAGCTCGGGCCGCGCGAGCTCCAGCCGATCCATGCCGGCTTCGGCGACGTCTTCGCGCCCGAGGCCGACGATCCGGTCGAGAGCTGGCTCGCCCGGTTGCCGCGGCTCGAGTCCGACTCGCACCTGCTCGGCGAGGTGGTCGCTCGGACCGCACGCGACCTGATCGGGCTCCGGATCGACGTGAAGTACCGGAAGGAGACGATCAGGCTGCCGGCCGCCGGCCTGCCCTGGTTCCTCACCCTGTTCGGGCGGGACACGCTCCTCAGCGCCTACCAGACGGTGGCGTTCGGGCCGGGGCTCGCTCGCGGGGCGCTCGTCGCCCTGGCCGCGCTCCAGGCGGACAAGACCGACGACTTCCGCGACATGGAGCCCGGCAAGATCCTCCACGAGCTGCGGATGGGCGAGCTCACCAGGCTCGGGCTCAAGCCGCACAGCCCGTACTACGGGAGTGCCGACTCGACGCCGCTGTGGCTGATCCTGCTGTCCGAGTACTGGCGCTGGACGCGCGACGAGAAGCTGGTCGGCGCCCTCCGCCACAACGCGCTGGCGGCGCTCACCTGGATCGACGAGTCCGGCGATCGGGACGGTGACGGCTACGTCGAATACGGGACGCGCTCATCGCAGGGGCTCGGCAACCAATGCTGGCGCGACTCGTACGACGGGGTGCAGTTCGCCGACGGGACGCTCCCGTTCCTGCCGATCGCGACGGCCGAGATCCAGGGCTACGTCTACGACGCCAAGCTCCGACTCGCCGAGCTGGCCGACGGCCCGTTCGCCGATCCTGCCCTGGCGACCCGACTCCGAAGCGAGGCCGCGAGCCTGCGCGAACGCTTCGAGCGCGACTTCTGGATCGATGCTCGCGGCGGCTACTACGCCATCGGGCTCGACGGTGACAAGCGCCAGATCGATTCGCTCACCTCGAATATCGGCCAGCTGCTGTGGTCGGGCATCGTGTCCGAGGAACGCGCCGCCATCGTGGCTCGCCAGCTGATGTCCGACGCGCTCTTCTCCGGGTGGGGCGTGCGGACCCTCTCGACCGACGACGCGGGCTTCAATCCGATCGGCTACCACCGCGGCACGGTCTGGCCCCACGACAACTCGCTCATCGCCCACGGCCTCGCGCGGTACGGCTTCCGCGACGAGGCGAACCGGATCGCGCTGGCCCTGCTCGACGCCGCGGCGTTCTCGGCGTATCGGCTGCCGGAGGCGTTCTCGGGCTACCCGCGCGCGCTCGGCCGCTTCCCCGTCCCGTACCCGACGGCGTGCAGCCCGCAGGCCTGGGCGACCGGGGCGCCGCTCCTCCTGGGACGGGCGATGCTCGGCCTGGAGGCTCGCGACGGGCAGGTCACCCTCGACCCGGCACTCCCCGACGAGATCGGCCGGGTCGCGATCCACGGGCTCCAGGCGTTCGGCGCGCGCTGGGACATCGAGGCGATCGGCCGGAACAGCCACGTCCGACTGGCTCGCGAGTAGCGGCCGTTCGGACCAAGGTGCAAGTCGATCGCCTTCCGACCGAGAACGTCTACCATCCGATCGGTCGGTAGAGAGGAGAAGGCGGATGCGGGCGCTGCAGTACACGGCGTTTGGGCGGCCTCCGGAGATCCGCGAGGTGCCGATCCCGGAGCCGGGACCCGGCGAGGTCCTGGTCAAGACGACCGCAGCGGGCGTCTGCCACTCGGACGAGTACTTCATGAGCCTCCCGCCCGAGGAGTTCGAGACCCCGTTGCCGCTGACGCTCGGGCACGAAGGCGCCGGCATCGTGGCGCGACTCGGCAGCGAGGTCACCGGCATCCGGGAAGGCGACGCGGTCGCGGTGTACGGCGCCTGGGGCTGTGGATCCTGCAGGGCATGCGCTGCAGGTGCCGAGAACTACTGCAGTGGCGGAGAGGTCCCCTGGCCGGGCATCGACGCACCCGGGTTCATGGCCGACTACCTGCTCGTGCCAAGCGCGCGGCATCTCGTCCCGCTCGGAGACCTCGACCCGGTCCGGTCCGTCCCGCTCACTGACGCCGGGCTCACTCCGTACCACGCGATCAAGCCGTCGCTGCCCAAGCTCCTCCCGGGCTCGACGGCAGTCGTCATCGGCGTGGGCGGTCTCGGCCACCTCGCGATCCAGATGCTCCGGGCCCTCTCGCCGGCGCATGTCGTCGCGCTCGACATCAGCGAGGACAAGCTCGCCTTCGCTCGTGACGTCGGCGCTCACGCCGCGTTCCTCTCCGACCCTTCGTCGATCCAGGCCGTGCGCGACCTGACCGGTGGCCGAGGCGTTGACGCGGTCTTCAACTTCGTCGGTGCGCAGGAGGCTGCCGACCTGGCGGCGAAGCTGGTCGGCCGATGGTCGGACATCGCCATGGTCGGCCTCGGCCCGGGCGCGATCCCGGTCGGCGGCGGCGCGCTCCCCAGTGGGTCCAGCGTCCGACGCCCCGTCTGGGGGACTCGCCCGGAGCTGTACGAGGTGCTTGACCTCGCGCGCTCCGGCGCCATCACGGTCGAGACGGAGCAGTTCAGCCTCGAAGACGGTCCGAGGGCGTACGAGAGGCTCCACGCGCGGACACTGCGTGGGCGGGCCGTGCTCGTGCCGTGAGTTCAGGCCGAAATCGGCGGCTGGGGATCAGTCCACGAACTGCAGCGGCGTGACCGGGATGGCGAAGTCATCCGGCAGCTTTACACCGGTCGAATGGTTCGGGCAGTAGCCCCCGGGATTCTTCTCGAGGTACTGCTGGTGATAGTCCTCGGCGAAGTAGAACGGGCCGGCGTCCGAAATCTCGGTCGTGATCGTGCCGTAGCCGGCCTCCGCCAGGCTGGCCTGGTAGGCGGCGGCCGACGCTTCCGCAGCGGCCCGCTGGGCGGCGTCGTTGACGTAGATCGCCGAGCGGTATTGCGTCCCGATGTCGTTGCCCTGGCGCATCCCCTGGGTCGGGTCGTGATCCTCCCAGAAGGCGCGGAGGAGCGCTTCGTAGGAGGTCTTCGACGGGTCGAAGGCGACGCGGACGACCTCGGAATGGCCGGTTCGGCCGCTGCAGACCTCCGCGTACGTCGGGTTCGGCGTGCTCCCGCCGGCATAGCCGACGGCCGTCGTGACGACACCGGGCAGCTGCCAGAACGCCTTCTCGGCACCCCAGAAGCAGCCCATCGCGAAGGTCGCCGTCTGCGTCCCGGCCGGCCAGGGCCCGTCGATCGGCGTGCCGAGCACGGTGTGCGTGCCTGGCCGAAGGATCGGCTCGGCGCGCCCGGGCAGCGCCTCACCCGGGGCGGGGATCTTCTGCTTGGCGGGATCGCTGAAGATGCGGTCGAGGATGCCCATGCCGTGGCTCTCCGTTCGAGGGGGTTGCCACCATCCTATGCGGTCGTCGGAATCGTGCGTCGCACGACGGCCAGCCAGGCGTGCACCTGGCCGGGCGGGAGGAGGGATTCGAGCGTCTCCGGGTCGATGGCTTCGATCGTCCATTCGTCGCGGAAGGTCGACCGGATCTCGCGGCGCGTGACACGGGCGGGTCCCCGGCCGAACGGGTTGCGGTCGCTCCAAACGAGAAGCACGAGGTGGCCGTCGGGTCGAAGCTGGGCGCCGACGGACCCCGCGTAGGCAGCGCGATCGGTCGGCTGGAGGGTGTGGAAGCAGCCGACGTCGAGGATAGTGTCGAACGGCGGTTCGAGAGCGCCGGGCGAGGCTGGCGCGTCGGGCGTGGCCGCCGGAGCGCCAGCGTCGGCCGGGGTCGGCAGCACGTCCGCGCCCGCCGGGGTCGCGCGGGGCGACCACTGCGCTCATGCCCGCCGGGACACCCGCGGCGAGAAGGGTCCCGAGGCGGCCTGCGTCGAGGGCCCGGACGTCGCCGACCTCGAACCAGGCGGTCGTCGGGGCGCCGGCCCGGGCGCGTTCGATGGCGCGCGCCGAGAAGTCGACCCCCACGACCGGATGGCCCAGGCCCGCGAGGAAGCGCGCGTGCGTGCCCGTGCCACAGCCGACGTCGAGCACGGCGCCGCGGATCGTGCCGGTCTCCGCCAGTCGGACGACCGCGGGCTGTGGACGGCCGATCTCCCACGTCGGGGTGCCCTCGTAGGCGTTGTCGAACGAGCGCGTCTCGAGATCCGTCATCGGACCCAGCGTACGCCCGATGTTGCACGGGGGGCCGCCCCGCGCTGGCCGCTGCCCAGTCCGGCGTGCCCGGGCGACGCTGCCCCGTGCGCACCCGGCGCGGTGCTACCCATGGCGGTGTGCCCGGTGCGGCGCCGGCCGCGCCCCTGTCGCGCCCCGCGTCCCGCGACTTGAGCAGATGTCGCCTGTGGTGGCGCTATCGCAGGTCGGAGTGCTCGTCTCGCCTGGCCAACGCCCGGGCATGGATCGAGGTCGCCCGGGCCGGGCTCGGGCCACGCTCGCGGACCGGACCCGGCCATTCAGGAGGCAGCGTCGGATCGGCAGGGAAGGCGTCGGACTCGGGATAACGCTCGCCAGGACGACATCTGCGCAAGTGCCTATCCGGTTGGCTCAGCCCCCCGATCGGGTCCCGCGAGCTCGAGCATCGCGATCACGGTCTCGACGGCCCACGGCTTCTCGAGGAACTCGCTGAAGCGTGCGATCGGGATCCCCATCTCGTCGATGTCTTCGGCGTGCGCGCCCGACGAGAGGATCACAGTGGAGGTCCCCCTGGCACCGAGCAGCTGGAGCACCTCGAGCGCCGGGATGTCATCCCACGGCTGGAGGATGGCGGCGTCGAAGTGCGTCTCGTTCGACGCGTCGAGCAACGCCGCGTGGTCCGGGAAGCCGACGCACGTCGCGCCGCACCGCGTGACGACCTTCTGCCCGAAGTAGCGGACCAATTCCTCGTCATCCACCCAGGCGACATGCATGCCCGCATGCTGCGCGACCACCTGGCTGCGTTTCTCCTGGTCGATGGTCATGGGGGCTCTCGGCGCCTGAGCCCACCCGATAGGCATATCTGCGCAAGTGACGAAAAAGCGTCGGCGAGGTCCCGCGGGCCCGATCTCGCGGCGGGAGTCCCGCGGGCCCGATCTCGCGGCGGGAGTCCCGCGGGCCCGATCTCGCGGCGGGAGTCCCGCGGGCCCGATCTCGCGGCGGGAGTCCCGCGGGCCCGATCTCGCGGCGGGAGTCTCGCGGGCACGATCTCGCCGCGGGATCTGCCGGCGCTCCGATGGCGGTGATGCGCGACCTGCGCCAGCGGCTTGCGGCGCGTGCGAACATGCGGCATGGTCAGCGTCCGCGTGCCCGGGTTCCTGCCGTCGACCTCCGGGCTCCTCTTCACGAACTCGTTCACCTCCGCGCCGTTCTGGCGGTTCGGGGTCCGCAACCTGGTCAAGGTCGAGGTCGGGGATGTCGCGAACGGCCTGTGCGGCGGCATGACGTTCGTGGCGGCAGACCTCCATGACGCGAGAGCGCCACGGCCCGACGACGTCGTCGCGCCGCCGGACGGGAGTCCGCTGCGGGCCCGGATCATGCGCCGCCAGGTGGACAGCTTCGATGGCGGACGCCTGCCGATCCGGTTCTACTCGCTCATGCTGCCGATCCGCCCGCCGCGCGAGCGCCCCGCCCCCGGGCGCTCGCCAGGATCGGGCTCGAGCTCCACAGCCGGACCTGGATCATGGTCGCCCGCGAGTGGCCGCGCATCCGTCGGGGCCTCGACGCCGGCCGGCTCGTGCCACTCGGGCTCGTCCGCGTCGTCTCCGCCAACCCGCTCGAGCTGACCCGGAACCACCAGGTGCTCGCCTGGGGCTACGACCTCGACGGGCCGACCCTCGTCCTGCGGATCTACGACCCCAACTGGCCCGGAGACGACGAGGTCACGATCACGCTCGACGTCTCCGATCCGGACGGCGACGCGGGCCCCGTCTATTCGAAGGCGGACGGCCCGCTCGTCGCGTTCTTCCGGGCGCCCTACCGCGCCGCGCCGGATCGCCCGGCCGGCGGACCGCAGGAACCCACCTGACGAGGGAGACGCCCCGCTAGTATTCCGGCCATGACGATCCTGGTCGCTGGCGAAGCCCTGGTCGATGTCATCCAGCACGCGGACGGCAGGCTGTCGGCGGTGGCGGGGGGCGGGCCGTACAACATCGCCCGGACGATCGGCCGGCTCGGCCAGCCGGCCGCGTTCGTGGGGCGGCTCTCGACCGACCGGTTCGGTCGGATGCTGCGGGATCACCTGGCCGCCGACGGCGTCGACCTCACGCTGTCCGTCGCGACGGACGATCCGACGACCCTGGCGATGGCCGAGATCGGTGCCGACGGGGCCGCCAGCTACCGCTTCTACACGGCAGGGACGTCGGCCGCGGGCTACCGCGTCGACGACCTTCCGCGAAGCCTCGAGGGCGTGACGGCCGTCGAGATGGGCAGCCTCGGGCTCGTCCTCGAGCCGACGGCGTCGGCGCTCGAGGTGCTCGCCGAGCGGCTGCCCCCGAGCCTGCTGCTCATGGTGGATCCGAACTGCCGGCCGGGCGTGATCGGCGATCCCGAGGCCTACCGGGCGCGGCTGCGGCGCGTGCTCGCGCGGGCCGACGTGGTCAAGGCCAGCACCGAGGACCTCGAATTCCTGGTGCCGGGCCGGACGCCCGACGAGGCGGCGTCCGACCTCCTCGCGCTCGGACCGACGGCCGTCCTCGTGACCGACGGGCCGCGCGAGGTGCGGGCGTCCACCGCCGCGGGCGGGTCCGCGTACCGGTGCCGCCCGTCGAGGTCGTCGACACGATCGGCGCCGGGGATTCGTTCGGCGGCGGATTCCTCGCCTGGTGGATCGGCCACGGGCGCGGCCGGGCCGACCTCGGCGACCTCGGGGTGCTTCGCGCGGCGGTCAGGTTCGGCATCCGGGTCGCGGGCGCGACGAGCGGCCGGGCCGGCGCGAACCCGCCGACGCTGGCCGAGCTGGGCGGCTGGGGCGACTGGCAGCGGTCGCCTCGGCGTCAGCGGAGCGCGCCCGAGGTGCCGCGCAGTGGCAGCCGCCGGCAGTCTCCCCGGCGCTCGCATGGGAAGGCGAACCAGGATCACCAGGGCGGCCCGGAGGGCGAAGACGATCGGCCAGCCCGACACCACGCCGACGACCTGGGCGATCAACCCGAGGAGCAGGGGAACGGCCAGGATCGCGAGCCCGGACGCGAGCGAAAGCCGGGCGCTCGCCCGGACCGGCGCGTCCGGCGCCTGCTGGAGCGCGATGCCGACACCCAGCGGATAGAACGCGGCGACGCCGAGGCCGCCGACGAAGAGGCCGGCGCCCGCCACGACCGCGTTCGGGGCGAGCCAGACGGCCGCCGCGCCTGCCGCGGCGAGGCCCAGGCAGAGGCGGAGGATCGCCCGCGAGCGGGCGCCCCCGACACCCGAGCTCAGCACGACGCGCGAGAGGACCATCCCGGCGACGAACAGGGACCCGAGGCTCGTGGCCCGTTCGACGCCCAGCCCGGTCCGCACCGCGACGACCGACGAGCCCCAGACCACGAACGAGAACTCCACGCCGACGCAGAACACGAGGAACAGCCAGGCGAGCCAGTACGGCCCGGGGAGGCGTTCGGCAGCGCTCCCGGCGGCGGGTCGGACGTCGTGCGCGGGCGTGCGGGGAAGGACGATCGCCAGCCCGACGAGGAGCGGCACGGGCGCGATCATGCCCGCCGCCCATCCGACACCGGGCATGGACGCCGTGGTTGCCAGGACGAGCGGAGCGATCATCGCCCCGAGCACGGCCCACAGGTTCGCCCTGACCAGTCGCGTATCGGTGCCCCGGTCGCCGCCGTGTCCGAGGTTGCTGTTGACGAGAACCAGGAGGCCACCGGACGAGACGCCGAACGCGAGCGCGGCCAGCAGGACGACGGGCAGCGATGTGCGCACGGCGAGCGCGACGGCCGCAACCGCCATGACGAGGATCCACGACCGCCCGGCCGTCCGGCCGCCCACCCGCGCCACGATGGCCCCGGCGAAGAGCCCGGACAGGGCGAGGCCCAGGGCTGCAATGGAGTTGGGGAGGGCGGCGACCAATTCGGGGACGCCGAACTCACGCTGGACGTACGGCGTCATGAAGCCCAGCCCGTACAGCAGGTACGCATACCCGGCCATCGCCGAGTAGGCGGTCCAGCCGAGGGCGCGCGACGTCGTGGCAGCCTCCGCGAGCGGGGAGAGGCTACAAGGATAGGGGGGCAGTCCTCGAGGTCGGTGGGCGATGACGCTCGTCGCCCGGGGCGCACGCTGGGCCTCGGCTGCCGCGCCCGGCCTGGTCCGACGTGAGCCCGCCCGAGCTGCCGGCGAGCAGGGCCCGCGGCCGGCGAGCGCCGCCGAGCGCTGCCGGCGCTGCCGAGGCTTCGCCGCGCGCCGAACCCGCGCTCTCGGCTCAGTCGCCGAGGCACGTCCCGACGTGCCGCGCGCCGAACCCGCGCTCTCGGCTCAGTCGCCGAGGCGCGTCCCGACGTGCCGCGCGGTGACGACCCACGAATGGTCGAGCGGCACGGCCTTGCGCTTGCCGGCGACCTGCTCGAGCAGGGACGGGCTCGGTGCCCTCGCCGCGGGAGGCGACCATCATGCCGAAGCCGCCGTCGCGGATCAGGTCGGCCCCGGCGCTCCCGAGCCTTGTCGCGAGGAGCCGGTCCACCGGCGACGGGGTCCCGCCCCGCTGCACGTAGCCGAGGATGGAGACGCGTGATTCGAGGCCGGTGAGGGCTTCGAGCTGGTGGGCGAGGCGCAGCGTGTTCTCGGCGTGGGCCGCGTCGACGGCCGCGAGCTCGGCCTTGGCGGCGATCTTGCCCTCGAGGGTCTCGGCCGCTCCGACCTTCGCGTCGGCTGCCGCGAACGCGGCGGCGTCCTCGACATTCCGGGCGCCTTCGGCGACGGCGACGATGCTGAAGTTCGATCCGCGCCTGGTTCGACGGCCGATCGCTTCGACGACCGAGTCGACGGAGTAGGGGATCTCCGGGATCAGGATCACGTCGGCGCCCCCCGCGATCCCGGACCCCAGCGTCAGCCAGCCCGCGCGGTGGCCCATCACCTCGGCCACGATGATGCGATGGTGGCTGTGGGCGGTGCTGTGCAGCCGGTCGATCGCCTCGGTCGCGATCTCGAGGGCGGTCGCGAAGCCGAAGGTCGCGTCGGTCATTGCGACGTCGTTGTCAATCGTCTTGGGCAGCGTGATGACGTTGAGCCCCGCCCGCGAGAGCCGAAGCGCGTTCTTGGCCGTGCCGCCGCCACCGATGCAGACGAGCGCGTCGAGCCGGTTCCGCCGGTAGGCATCGACGACGGCGGGCGTCATGTCCTTGACGACTCCGTCCACGAGCATGCGGTGCGGCTTGTCGCGCAACGTCCCGAGGATCGTGCCGCCGATCGTCAGGATGCCGGACAGGGCGGTGGCGTCCAGGCGGACGGTGCGGTTCTCGGCGAGCCCGCGGAAGCCATCCCTGAACCCGATGAGCTGCATGCGGTGATGCCCGATCGCTGCCCTTGCCCGAGGCCGCGGATGGCGGCGTTGAGGCCGGGGCTGTCGCCCCCGGCCGTGAGGATGCCGACGCGGAGGGACCGGGCCATGCTGCGCTCCCGCTGGGACTGCCGTCGGGGCGAGCATACCGGCCGCCGATCGAGACCGGATCTCGCCCGCCGCGCGACCGCGTCCCGCCGGGCGGCACGACCCCGCAGCGGCGGAGCTACCTGCCCGTCGAGCCCGTGATGCCGAGCGGGCCGACCCCTCGAGCAGTGGAGCTACCGCTGCCGTCGAGCAGACCTGCCGTGCGGGCCGACCTGCAGCCGCGTGACTACCCCGGCCGTCGAGCGCACTCCGCCCAGCGGGTCGACTTCCCGGACCGCCGAACCTACCTCTGTCCCCGAGTCGATGCCGGCGATCCGTTCGCCGGGGAGGGCGCGCGGCGCGCCTGGCGCGACCCGCTCGCCATTGATCCCTCCCGTGTCGCGCGCCCACGGCGGGCGCTCGACGACGAGGACCGGAGCGGCGTCGCGACGTGCGCCACGGTGACCCACATGTCGTGATCGGGGCGGTTCGGGCGGTCGTCTCCGCGCGGTCGCTCAAAGGTTCGGACGCCGGGCAGCGGGCGGGTGTCTCCGCCGCGCGTGCCGGGGCCCCGCTCACGCGCGCGGCCATCGCCGGCGGGTGGCTGCGGGCGCCCGATGTGCCCACGCTCGCGGGCGAGCGGCGCCAACGCTCGCCGGGCGCGCGGTGCTCGCGGACCGGCGGGCATCGCCTGGGCGGGTCGACAAGGCCCGGTGATTGGGCGCCGAGACACTCGCGTGGCGGGGTGCGGGTGGAAGGCCGCGGGCCGGGTGCCCGGCATCGAAGGGTCGTGCGGCCCCGGAGGAGCGCTGGGCATCGAAGGCGCGCGCGGCCTCGGCGGGTCGCAAGGTGCTCGCCGACTGCCCCGCGCTGGCGCCCGGCCGACCCGCGGCCGGCCCGGCGTCCGCGCGCGCCGCAACCGTAGGCCGGGCCGCGTCCGCGAGGGCCGCATCCTGCCAGGCTTCACTCAACCGGGCAGCGCCCGGCCGGGCTGCACCCGGCAGAGCCGTGCTCGGCGACCGGCCGAACGACCGGCCTGTCGGCCGCCCCCGGACCTCGCCGGAGAGCGAGCCGGATCGGCTCGGGGCGAATCGTTCGATCGGGCGTGAAGCCGTCGACAACCTGCGTCTCGATGCGCCGGCCGAGCAGGCCCTCGATGTCGCGGAGGAGGGGAGCCTCGTCGACGCAGACCAGCGACAGGGCGATCCCGTCGGCGCCGGCACGGCCGGTTCAGGCCGATCCGGTGGACATAGTCCTCGGCGACCATCGGGAGCTCGTAGTTGACCACGTGCGGGAGCGCGTCGATGTCGAGGCCGCGGGCCGCGATGTCGGTCGCGACGAGGATGTCGGCGCGGCCGGCCTTGAAGTCGGTCAGCGCCGGGACACGCTGGGGCTGGCTCTTGTTGCCGTGGATGGCCGTCGCAGCGATCCCGTCGTGGGCAAGCTGCTCGGCGAGCCGGTTCGCCCCGTGCTTCGTTCGCGTGAACACGAGCGCCTGCCGGATCGTCCCGAGCGCACGAGCCGGCTCAGGAGCTCGCGCTTGCGCTCGCGATCGACCGGGTGGACGACCTGCCGGACCAGCTCGGCGGGGCTGTTCCGCCGGGCGACCTCGATCGTCGCCGGATCGATGAGCTGGTCATCCGCAAGCTCGCGCATGGTGTCCGAGAACGTCGCCGAGAAGAGCAGCGTCTGGCGCCGGCGGGGGCAGCACCGCGAGCACGCGCCGGATGTCGCGGATGAAGCCCAT
>CAWEJO010000013.1:0-16946 GCA_963809375.1 uncultured Chloroflexia bacterium | reverse complement strand
CTGGGTGAGGGCTCAGACCCCGCTGCGCCAGGCGACGAGATCGACCGGCTTGAGCCGCGGGCTCGGCGTAACGCCCGGGATCCGGCCCCGCTTGGCAATCGGCCGCCCGTCGATCTCCTTGATGTCGCCGGTGAAGTCGATCGGGCTCGCCCCGGAGATGTAGCTGCCGACCGCGAAGTTGTCCGCCGGCGCGCCCTGCTCCTTGAAGTGGCGGATCCGGTCGGGCGTGAGGCCGCCCGAGACCACGATCCTGACGTGCTGGTGCCCCGCCTGGTCGAGCCGCGCCCGGACCTCCTTGACGAGGTCGGCCGTCACGCTGCCCCGCTCGGACGGCGTGTCGAGGCGGATGCCGTAGAGCTTCGGGCCGAGCGCGCCGGCGACCCGGAGCGCCTCCTCCGCCTCGTCGCGGAACGTGTCGACGAGGACGATGCGTGGCACGTCGCTGTCGAGGTCGTTGTCGAACGCCTGGGCGGCGCGGACCGTGTCCCCGACGATCAGGACGAGCGAGTGCGGCATCGTGCCCGTCGGGTTCAGGCCTGCCAGGCGGGCCCCCGCCGGCGTGCTCGCGCCGACGCAGCCGCCGACGATGGCGGCGTAGTCGAGCACGTCGGTCACGTTGGGGTGGACGTGGCGTGCCCCGAAGCTGATCACGGGCTGGGGTGCCGCCGCCTCGACGCACGCACTGGCCGCCGTGGCCCAGCCCGTCGCCTGGGCCATCATCCCGAGGATGGCCGTCTCGTAGAGCCCGAACTGCCGGTAGCGGGCCTGGATGCGGAGCACGATCTCCTTCGAGGAGAACCGGTCGCCGTCGTCGAGGCCCTCCACGACGACCTCGGACGGGTCGGCGTGCTCGAGGGCGTGGGCGAGGAGGTTCTTGGCCTCGTCGATCCCGCACAGGACGCCCGACTCGCGACTGAAGACCTCCATGACGACGACCGGGTCGAGGCCTTCACGTTCCATGATCCGCCGGGCACGTGCGAAGTAGACGTCCGCCGATTTGCCGGACAGGATCTCGGGCGACGGGCGGTGCGGCTTCAGGCGCATGGCGCACACGGCTGGCTGGCGACTCCCTGCGGCCTGGACAGCCCCGGGGATTCGGACCCGTCCGTGCTGGCCGGCAGTGTAGCAGCGTCCCTCCGCGCGGCCGGCCCGGCGCCCATCTCAGCGTGGCGCGACGAGCTCGCCGAGCCGGTCGGCGTACCGCTCGACGAGCCCCGCGTTGCGACTGGTGCGGTCCGCCCATTCCGCCGGCAGGCGTCCGCCGATCCAGACCCACGCCGCCGTCTCGTCGAGCACGAGATCGCAGATCAGCAGCAGCCGCGCGATCGCGAGCCCCAGCTCGTCGCGGTCGAGGTGCTCGCCCGGGATCTCCGCGGTCACGACCGGGCGATCATCGCTCGCAAGGGCGAACTTGACGAACGGATACTGGTCGTTCCAGCGGAGCAATGCCTTGTAGGACTTGCGCAGGCTGTCGTTGAGCGGCGGCGCGAGCGGGACCCAGACGACCGCGCCGCTCCCCGGCGCCAGGATGACGACGACCCGCAGGTCGAACCGCCGGCGGCCGTCCAGGCGGAGATCCCAGGAAGTGGCGCCTTCGCGCTCGGTGACCTCGAACGGCTCGATCCCGAGGTCGGCCAGCCACGCGGCGACCTCGGCCGGCGATCGGTCGGGCCCGATCCGCCCTGGCGGGGCCCCTCCCGGCCCGGACCGCGCGGGCCCCCGGCGATGGGCTGGCGCCGGGCGCGGCGGGTCCTCGCCGGGCGCGGCCGAGCCACCCCGGGCGTTCATTGGCATCCGGTCACCCGGTCGCGCTCGCGGGCCTGCCGGCGCGCTACCCCAGCCTGTCGTGCCGTCCGGCGGGGACCGCCAGGTCCTGCTCGACGGCGAGCGTGGGCGTGCCGACGAGCGTCGTCCGCCGCGCCCGCGACTGCTGCCGGGTGATCGTCGCCCCGGACTCGACGGTACGGCTCGGGTAGTCCGTCGTCCGCACGTCGGGGTCGATGCGGACGTTGCGCCCGATGCGCTGGCCGCGCGGGACCACCGCGCGCTTGCCGACGATCGTGATCCCGGTCGAGAGATGGCTCGGCGAGACGCGATTCGCGATGCCGAAGTCGGTGCCCTCGCCGACGATCGCGCCCGGGCCGACCGTGACCTCCTTGTCCAGGATCGCCCGGTCGACGACGGCGCCGGGGCGGATCACGGAATCGAACATGACGATCGAGTCGCGGACAACGGCTCCGACGCCGACGACCACGCCTGGCGAGAGGACGGAGTTGACGACCATGCCCTCGACCAGGCAGCCATGGGAGATCAGGCTGCGGTGGACCTGGGCGGTGGCGCCGATCTTGGCCGGGGCGCGCTCCTCCGACCGGGTGTGGATCAGCCATTCGCGGTCGTACAGGTCGAGGTCGGGGCGGTCCTCGAGCAGCGCCTGGTTCGCCTCCCAGTAGGACTGGACCGTGCCCACGTCCTGCCAGTACCCGTCGAAGCGGTAGCCGTAGACCCGGGCCCCGCCCCTGATCATGTCCGGGATCACGTCGCCGCCGAAGTCGTGGCGCGACTCGGCCAGCCACCGATGGAGCGCCTTCTTGCTGAACACGTAGACGCCCATCGAGGCGAGGTCGGACTTCGGCTGCTTCGGCTTCTCCATGAAGTCCGTCACGTGGCCGGTCTCGTCCATGGCAAGGATCCCCATCCGGCTCGCGTCGGCGAGCGGGACGCGGCGCACGGCCAGCGTCACGTCGGCGCGCTTGCGCCGGTGGAATGCCACGAACGGCTGGTAGTCCATCTTGTAGACGTGGTCGCCGGCGAGCACGACGACGTTGTCGCCCTGCGCCTGGTCGACGACGTTGATGTTCTGGAGGACGGCATCGGCGGTGCCGCGGTACCACTCGCTCGTCTTGCCCCGGCCGATGTAGGGCTGCAGCAGCCGGACGCCGCCGCGATTCCGGTCGAGATCCCACGGCCGCCCGAGCCCGATATGGTCGTTCAACGACCGGGGGTTGTACTGCGTCAGGACGACGACGTTGTCGATGTCCGAGTTCACGCAGTTGCTGAGCGCGAAGTCGATGATCCGGTACTTGCCACCGAACGGGACGGCTGGCTTGGCCCGCGCCTCCGAGAGGATGGACAGGCGCGCACCTTCACCGCCCGCGAGGATCACCGCCAGGGTCCGCTTCATCAACGATTCCTCGGTAGCGTGCCGGAATGGTCAGCCGCGATGGGGGTGCTCGTCGATGGCATCGTAGCACCGGCACCTGTCGGGCCGGCTCGCAGGCCACGCCCCCGGCAGGCTCGCGGGGCCGGCACAGGGCCTGCGCGCAGGGCCGGGCGCGGGGCGGATCGGGGCGAGCGGCGACCACGGCGGCCGACGCGGTCCTGCGCTGTCGCGGTCCTGCGATCGCCGCTCGGGTCACGATCGGCGGACCGTGCCGTCCCGCGTCCGCGAGCAGCCCGGCGGTCCTGCGACCGCGCAGGGCGAGCTACGTGAACAGGCGCGGATTGACGAACTGCCCGTTGAACATCACGGCCCAGTGCAGGTGAGGGCCGGTGGTGTGGCCCGTCATGCCCTCGTAGGCGATCACCGCACCTGCGGCGACGACCTGCCCGGCGTGCACGGCGATCGGGTGCGCGGCGTTGTCGACGTGGGCATACCACGTCTGGAGATTCTGGCTATGCGCGATGATCACGATCCAGGCCTTCGGATCTGCGTCGTAGGGGTTCGGGCCGGCGAACACCACGGTCCCGGCGCCCGCAGCGCGGATCGGGGTGTACTTGGGCGCGGCGACGTCGATGCCCTGGTGGAAGTGGGAGCAGCTGCCGAGCGGCGGCTCCCAGGCGAACCCGGTGCAACCGAACTCCTGGGTGACCGACCCGGCCATCGGCCAGTGGAGCGTCCCGTTGTAGGCCGACGGGATGTTGTGACCGTACGCGATCCGGGCGGCGAGAAGGCGCTTGATCTTGGTCGCCAGGCGCTGCTGGTCGGCGTACTCGCGGGCCAGCATGGCGTTCAGGTTGCGGGTCGTCGTGTGCATCTTCGACCAGGCGGTCTTCTGCCTCGTCAGGAGGTCACGGGTCCGCTGCTGGAGGACGGCCAGGTGCGCCTGCGCGGTCCTGAGGTCCTTCATCTGGGCGTCGAGCTGCTTCTTCTGGTCGAGCGTCTGGGCGCGCAGCTCGGCCTTGGCGGCGCGGGCGTCGGTGAGCGTCTCGTGAAGCGTGGCGAGGGTCTGCTGGTCCTGCTCGATCTGGAGCGCGAGGTCTCGATCCTGCGAGCCGAAGTCCAGGTACGATCCGACGTCCTCGAACACGTCGGCGATCGAGCCCGCGGACAGGAGCTGCTGGAAGATCGGCGTCCGGTCGGTGCGGTATGCGTCGCGCAGGCGCAGGGTCAGCATCGCCTTGCGGTCGGCGAGCTCCTGCGCCTTGAGCGTCTGCTGGGCCTCCAGGCTCACGATCTGGGCGTCGAGGTCCTTCACCTGGGCGACCAGGTCGAGGTAGACCGCGCGCACCTGCGAGATCTCGTCGCTGAGCCTGGCGACCTTCCTGCGCGTCGTCGACAGGTTGGCGTTGACCTCGCCGAGCGTGCCGGCCGTGGCCGTGATGTGGGTCGACAGGTTCGCCTGGAGGGTCTTCAGACGGGCGATCTCGGAGCGCTGGTGCGCGATCTTCTGGGCGATCTGCTTCTGGAGCGTCCTGGCGTCGGACAGCTCGTCACCACGCGTCGGCGGCGGCGCGGCCACCCCGACGACGAGCGGGATCACCAGGAGCAGCGCCACGACGCGACCGGCGATTCGCGGTCGACCCACGCGCAGGCGCGGCAGTCGCGAGCGGCGGGACGTCCAGCCCGGGGCGCGCGCACCGGCCCCGCGGTCGTTGGCAACCGAGGTGAGGGACCCGAGTGTGGTCCGGATTCGTGCCTGCACTGATCGATTCACGCTGGCGGCATCACGTGCGGGTGGTCGGCTCCGTTGGACACGCCCCCCGCGTGTCATGGCGGGCATCAGCCCGCCGGTTGTGCCGTCCGAAGTGGGCACCGACCTCGGGACGACCCGGCAGCACGGATTGTACTCCGACCGTGCAGCCGAACGGGCGGCGATGGTCCCGGTGGGGCATGCCCATTCCGTACCGCCCCCGTTCGCGGCGCCCGCTGCGGGGCCGCCCGGCCGCCTCGGCATTCGCGGTGGGGCCGCCCGGCCGCCTCGGCATTCGCGGTGGGGCCGCCCGGCCGCCCGCGGTGGGGCCGCCCGGCCGCCCGCGGCGACCCGCGGCCGGGTCGCGCCGTGCCCGCGGTACGAGAGATCGCCCTCCCGCCGGCGGCTCGAGACTCGGCAGCTCAGACGGTGACCAGCACCGCCCAGAACGCGCCGAGGATCAGGAACGGCCCGAACGGCACGTACGTCCGCAACGTGATCCTCCGGGCCGCCAGCAGGGCGAGCAGCACGACAGCCGCGATCATGATCCCGACCACGAGGCCCGCGATCGCGTTAACGAGCCCGGTGAGCAGGCCGACCGAGACGAGGAGCTTGACGTCGCCCATCCCGAGGGCTCCTGAGCCGAACGGGATCGACACCGCGTACAGGAGCGCCGGGATCACGACGGCCGCGAGGATCGCCGACAGCAGGTGGCCCGCCACGAGGGGGTTCCAGCCGAGGATCGCGAGCCCGAGCGCGATGGGGATCGGCGGCAGCGTCAGGACGTCGGGCAGCAGCCGCTGGTCGAGGTCCGTCGCGAGGAGCAGGGTCAGCACGACGAAGTAGGCCCCGAAGAGCGCCACGCTGGCCGGATCCGCGAAGCGGGCAGGCAGCGCCCCGAGCGCCGCGCCGCCCGCGACGGCGGCGACCGCCGTCCGCCAATCGAACGGGCGGAGGCGACCATTCTCGTGGTGCGGCCAGCGGGCCGAGATCCGGTCGGCAGCGATGCCCCACGCCGCGCCGGCGGCCGCCAGCCCGATCGAGACGACGTCGACTGGCTGCACGGCGGTCGGGCTGCCGGACGATCGGACCGGTCGGTCAGGCGCCGGCGCCGGCGAGGGCCAGCTCGACCAGCGTGGCCGTCGCCACGCCGGTGGCGCCCCGCGTCGCGTATGGCGTGGGCTTGCGGAAGAAGGCCGACCCGGCGATGTCGAGGTGGACCCAGGGCACGCTGACGAACTCGCGCAGGAACAGCGCGCTCTTGAGCAGGCCGGCGTCGACGCCGCTCGTGTTCGACATGTCGGCGGTGTAGCTCTCCATCTCGGGCCAGTACTCGTCGACGAGCGGCAGCTGCCAGAAGCGCTCGCCGGCGCGCACCGCCGCCGCCGCGACGTCGTCGTAGAACGCCTGGGGCCGGCCGAACGCGCCGGTCACCAGGTGGCCGAATGCCCGGGCCACGGCGCCGGTGAGCGTTGCGACGTCGACCACGTGGGTGGCACCGAGGCGCTCGGCGTAGGTCATCGCGTCGCCGAGGATCAGGCGGCCTTCGGCGTCGGTGTTGATGATGTCGACCGTCTTGCCGTTCATTGCCCGGACGACGTCGCCGGGCCGCGTCGAGTGCGGTCCGGGCATGTTCTCGACGGCTGGCATGACCGTCAGGAGCGGCGTCCCCGGGGCGAGGCGGGCGACCGTGACCGCCGCGGCGAGCACGGTGCACGCGCCCGTCTTGTCGGTCTTCATCTCCTCCATGCGCTCCGCAGCCTTGATGCTGATGCCGCCCGAGTCGAAGCAGACGCCCTTCCCGACGATCGCGAGGTGGCGGCCCAGGCTGTCCCTCTGGCCCGGCTCGCCCGACCGCAGGACGATCATCCGCGGCGGGTTGTCGCTGCCCCGCCCGACGGCGACGAAGAGGCCCATGCCGAGCGCCGCGGCGCGCGCCTCGTCGAGGACGTCGATCCACAGGCCATGCCGCTCGGCGAGCGCGCGTGCCTCGTCGGCGAGCACCTCGGGGGTCACGTCGTTCGCGGCGCGATTCGCGAGCCGGCGGGTCAGGGTCGTCCCGTCCCCGATGATCGCGCCCCGCTCGACCGCGCGGGCGAGCGCCACGGCGTCCGCGCCCGGCGCGACGATCACCAGCTCGTCCAGCGCCGGCGGGGCGGCAGCGCTGTTGTCGTGGTAGAGGCCCGCGAGGTCGAACGCACCTTCGACGATGCCGCGCGTGAGCAGCTCCGCGGTGACGGAGGCGTCGCCGCCGAGCGCCGCCGGCAGCGCCCCGAGCCAGACGCCGAGGCGGCGGACCGACCGGCCGGCCAGCCGACGCTCGATCGCCGCGCCGAGGCGGACGAGGATCTCGCGGTCGAGCTCTTCGGCCGGGCCGGCGGCGATCGCGAGCAGGCGCTCCGCAGGAAGGTCCCCGGCCGTGGTGATGGCCGCGCCGTAGCGCTGCGCGCCGACCTCGCCGAACGCGGCCAGCCCGCGCAGCGCGCCGCCGGCTCGGCGATCGATCTCGCCGAGCTCGCCATCGAAAGCGGGCTCGCCGAGGTACGGCACGGCGAGGACGTCACAGGCGACGTCCCAGGGCTGATCGACGACGACGCGCGTCTGCATTCGAGTGATGGCTCCAGTGGATTGGCCGCGCCGGCCGCGGTCCGCGCCTTCTGCGACTGCCGGAGTCTACCCCGACGGAGCGGGCGGGGATGCGCCCGGGATGCCGGTCGCGCCGGCGCGGGGCGTGGACGCGGGGGCCCGCGACGGCGTCGGCGAAGGCGCGCGCGAGGGCGCCCGCGAGGGTGGCCGCGATGGCTTCGGTGCGAACGTCGGCGCGGGTGCGGGCGAGGGCGGCAGCGAGGGCGACGGGGATGCCACGCCCGAGGCGGGGGCGAGGGCCGCCGCAATCGCATCGTGGAGCGGCCCGCGAACCTGCTCGATCTCGATCACCGCCTGGTTGAGGCCACCCCGCGCGACGTCGCCGAGGATGACCACCAGCGCTCGCGCGTCGGGCGGCAGGAGCTTCCGGGCGGACTCGACCTTCGCGGCCGCGTTCCGGACGGCGGGCGTGACGCGACCCTTGGACGCCACCATCGCCTCCCAGAGCGTCCGGACCGCGGTGTCATATGCCGCGTTCCGGCTCATCCAGTCGTCGAGCGTCGCGACGTCGACGCTGGCGGCCAGCCGGTCGCGGATCGCCTTCGCCGCGGCGAGCTCCGCGGCGGCCTTCGCCAGCGTCCCCAGCGCGGCCTTGTACTGGCCGGCCGATCCGAGGCGGACCGCCTGCCCGGCGATGGTGTCGTGGGCGAGGAGGTGTCCGGTCAGCTCGGTCGCCGGCACGGCGGCCGCGGCCAGCCGCGTCCAGCCGGCCTCGAGGCCGTCGACCCCGGGCAGCGCGTCGAGGAGCGCCGCGCGGCGGGCCAGCGTCTCGTTGCCAAGGCGGCCGGTCATGCCGGGCCCGACCCCGGGCAGCGCCGCGAGCTGGGCGCGCAGCGCGGCGGCTTCGCCCCTGATCGTGGCGATCCGTGCCTCGCCACCGTCGATCGCCGCGCGGAGACCGGCGGCGTCACGCCGGACGAGCGCCGCGATGGCGGTGCGTCCGAGCTCGCCGAGCGCGTCGACGTCAGCGGTGAGGCGCTCGAGCCTGACGGTCGCGTCCGCCAGTCCGGGGGCGATCGCCCGGTCGGCGACCGAGGTCAGCTCGCCCCTCCCGCCGGCGCTCGCCGGGTGGTCGATCCCGGCGGCCAGGCCCGCGGCGCCGAGCGCGACGCCGGTCGCTGCGAGCAGCCACGCGGCGGCGGCTGCGGTGCGACGGATCACGCCGTCGCCCCAGCGTCCGGCCCGCCCGGCATGCCGTTCGTCGCCGCCGTCGCTGGCCCTGCGACCGCGAGGCCCGGCCCGGCGGCGACCGGCTCCTGGTCGCGCACGCTGCGGCGGAGGTGGCCGAGCTGGTCCTCCATGCCGCGCGGGGCGAACCCGAACGCGGCCTCGACGCCGTCGAGCGGCCCGACGTTGTCGAGCGCGAGCTGGCGGAGCTGGTCGGTCGCAACCGGGAACGGCAGGCGGAGTGCCTCGGCCGCCCGGGCGACGACCGCGACGATCGGCACCGGCATCCCGATCAGGACCCGCCGCTTTCGAAGCGTCCGGGCCACCTCGGCGACCATCTCCCGGTACGTCCAGGTGCGAGGCCCGCCGAGGTCGATCGCCTGTCCGATGGTGGTCGGCCGCTCGAGGCTGAGGCGGATCGCCTGGGCCAGGTCGCCGATGTACAGCGGCTGGAACCGGCTCGCGCCCCGGCCCGGCACGGGCACGATCGGGAGCGGGATCCGCACGAGACCGGCAAGGATGTTGAAGAAGCCGTCCCGCGGGCCGTACAGGAGGCTCGGCTTGAGGATCGTCCAGTCGAGGTCGCTGGCTGCGACGGCCGCCTCCGCCCGGGCCTTGGATGACGCGTAGTGCAGCTCCTCGCGGTCGGCGACGCCGAGCGCTCCGACATGGATCAGGCGCCGAGCGCCGGCCGCCGTCATGGCCTCGATGACGTTGTGCGTGCCGCCGAGGTTGACACGCTGGAGGTCGCGACCGCCGTTCCGATCGCGCGGGAGCGCGACGAGGTGGACGACCGCGTCGACGCCGGCAAGCGCGATCGCGAGGCTGGCGGGCTCGAGCACGTCGCCGATCCGGATCGAGAGGCGGGCCAGCGCCTCGCGGGCATGCACCGCTTCCGTCGGCGTCGCGCCGAGGACGGCGGCGGCCCGCCGCGTCACGATCGAGCCTGCGGACGGGGACCGCACGAGCGCGACGACCGGGTGGCCGGCGCCCAGGAGATCGGGCACGACATGGCTGCCCACGAAGCCGGAGGCGCCGGTGACGAGGACGGTCAGCATCTCGTCGCCCTCCCTCCCGTCGCGGCCGCGCGTCGCGCGGCCGCGCGACACCTTCGCGCTGCCAGCGGCGGCGGTCGGTCGCCGCAGGCCGTCGGCAGGCGCCGTCGGCAGATGCCGGCGCCGCATGCCCGCTGACCGCAGCGTACCCCCCGGCGAGCTGGCCCGCGCGGGGCCCGATCGTCCCAGCCGGCGGGCGCTACCATCGGGTCGTGCTGCTCCTCGTCGATCTCGACGGCGTCGTCTATCGCGGTGCCGAACCCGTTCCCGGCGTGGCGGCGGTCCTCGCCGCACGTGCCGCGATGGGCGACACGGTCGTCTACGTCACCAACAACTCGATGCACTACCGGGCCGACTACCTCGCCCGCCTCACCGCGATGGGCGCTCCCGTGTCGCAGGACCGGATCGTGAGCTCGTCCCGGGCAACCGCGCTGTTCATGGCAGGCCTCGGCCCGAATGACGGAGGGCCGATCCGGCGCGTCCTGACGGTCGGCGCGGCCGGCCTCGAGCGCGAGTGCCGCGACGTCGGGTTCATCGTTGTTCCCGCTGCCGAGGCCGCCGACCGGATGGCCCGGGACGGGATCGATGGGATGGAGGCGGCGGGCTCGCCTGACGCAGTCGTCGCCGGCCTCGATCCCCAGTTCACGTACATGCGGCTGGCGGCGGCCGTCGCCTGCATCCGCCGGGGCGCCCGGTTCATCGCCACCAATCGCGACCCTGTCTACCCGACCGAGCGCGGCACACGGCCCGGCGCCGGATCGATCGTGGCGGCCATCGAGGCCGGAGCGGAGACGACCCCGGTCTCGATCGGCAAGCCTGCGCCCCTCCTGCTCGAGGTCGCGGCCAGGGCCGCCGGGCGGCCGATCTCCGAGGCGGTGATGATCGGCGACGGCATCGCCACCGATCTGCGGGCGGCGAACGCGGTCGGGATCCCGTGCGTCTTCATGCTGACGGGCGTGTCGACGCGATCGCAGGTCGAGGCGCTCCCGCCGAAGGAGCAGCCGGTCGCGTTGGCGGCCGACGCTGCCGAGCTCGATGTGGCGCTCGCCGCGCTGGCGGCGCGGCATCCGGTCGGGCATGGGTAGCCGGATGCGCCCGCCGAGGGCGTCGTAGCAGCATGACGCAGCGGGCGGGCTCCTCTTCCCGAACGGCCGCTGGGCGGCCTCCGGCGTCGCCGAACGCGGCCCCGCCACCCGCCGCTCCGCCCCGCGCGGCCGCGGCGCCGCGGAACGTGCCTCGGGTGCTCGAGGTCGACCTCTACGAGCCGGTCCGCGACTTCCTGGTGGCCCAGGGGTATGCCGTTCGCGGCGAGGTCAAGGACTGCGACGTCGTTGGCGTGCGCGACGCCGACCTCGTGATCGTCGAGCTCAAGCGCCACCTGTCGGTCGACCTCCTGGCGCAGGCGGTCCGCCGGCTGCGGGTGACCGATTCCGTGTACGTCGCCGTTCCGCGCCCTGCCTCGCCCGCCCACGAGCGGCGCCTCGGGGCCGTCCTGCCCGTCCTGCGGCGGCTCGAGGTCGGCCTGCTCGCGGTCCGCGTCGGGGAGCCAGGCCCCGGAGCGGTCGAGATCCGCCTCCAACCGGTCCCGTCGCAGCGGCGCCGCGACCCGGGCCGCCAACGGGCGCTCCTCGCCGAAGTGGCGGCCCGATCGGCCGACGAGACGCCCGGCGGGACGCACGCCCGGCGCCTGATGACCGCCTATCGGGAGAACGCGGTCTATGTCGCGGCTGCCCTCGAGCTTCTCGGGCCGTCGACGCCCGCCGCGCTCCGCGCCCTCGGCACCGGGCCGCGGACCCTCGGTCTCCTGCGTGGCAACGCGTACGGCTGGTTCGAGCGCGTCGACCGGGGCGTCTACCGGCTGACGGCGACGGGAGCCGCGGGGCTGGTCGAATGGTCCGCCACGGCCGAGCGCAAGCGCGCGCTCCTCCCGCCTCCGCGGACTGGCTGAACGGCCAGACCGCCGAGAGCTGATCGGCCGGCGAAGGCAGGCGGTCGCCGATCGCCGCAGCACGGCCACCGATCGCGACGGGCGGCCGGGTCACGGCGGTGCGCTCGCGTACCATCAACGCATGCCGCGCGCAGCCGACCCGTTCCAGGACACGACCCGCCTGCTCGTGGACGGCTCGAACCTCCTCCACGCGATGGCCCGCGGCGGCGGCCGCCTGCCCTCGGCTGCCCTGGTCGGGCGCATCCGCGCGCTCGTGCCACCCGGGATCGCGGTCACGATCGTGCTCGACGGACCGCCCGCCCCGGGGGCCATCGAGCGCAGGGTCACGAGCGGCATCGAGGTGCGCCACGCGAACCGGCGCTCAGGTGACGATGTCCTGCGCGAGCTCGTCGCGATCGCGCCCGACGGCACCCTGGTCGTGACCGACGACCGCGAGCTCGGTAACTCCGTCCGGCGCGCCGGTGCCCGCGTCGCAGGCACGCGCTGGCTCGTCGATCGCCTCGGCCACCAGCGGCTCGAGGCTCCGGCGGTCGCCCGTGCCCGGCCTCCCGCGCCGCCTCCGGCCGGCAGCGACCCGGAGGCTCGCGACCGCGACATCGGCCCAGCCGGCGGGGCGCCGCGCTGGCGTCCGGGCCGCGGCGCGACGGCCAAGAAGGGCAATCCCCACCGCGGTCGCACGCCCACGTGACGACGATCCGGCCCGCGCACGTCGACGACGTCCCGGCCCTCCTCGAGATCTACAACCACTACGTCCGCACGAGCGCCGTCACCTTCGACACGGCGCCGCTGGTCCTCGCCGAGCGGCTGGAGTGGTTCCACCACTACGCCGAGACGGGCCCGCATCGGCTGCTGGTCGCCGAGGACGAGGCCGGCCAGGTCATCGGGTATGCCACCTCGAGCCGCCTGCGCCCGAAGCCCGCCTACGCGACCTCTGTCGAGACGAGCGTCTACGTCCGCCCCGACGCGATCGGCCGTCGGATCGGGACCCTCCTGTACACGGCGCTCTTCGATGCACTTGCGATCGAAGACGTCCACCGAGCGTACGCGGGCGTCGCCCTGCCGAACGAGGCATCGGTCGCGCTGCATCGCCGGTTCGGCTTCCGGGAGATCGGCGTCTACCGCGAGGTCGGCCGCAAGTTCGATCGCTGGTGGAGCGTCCAGTGGTTCGAGAAGGAGCTGCCCGGGTCCGACCGCGGTTGAAGCAGCGCACATCGACCGCGGCGTCCACCGCGGATGAGACGACGGCCCCCGCACAGCGCCGGAGCGGGCGACCGCGCCGCACGAGCGAACGGTCGCGCCGCACGAGTCACCCGGCCGGCCCGCCGACCGAAACGACCACACGGAGCCTCGGCCGGCGTGGCAGTCTCGACGGGGCGCGCGCGCCGTCGGAACTCGAAGCCACAGGGGCACCTTCATCGTGAAACAGCTCAACGTCCTGCTGGTCGGGGTGGGCACGGTCGGCGAGGCGATCGCCCGCCTGGCGGCCGAGGAGCCCTGGCTCGGCAGCATGGTGCTGGCCGACTTCGACGAGGCGCGAGCCCGCCTCGTCCAGGCACGGCTCGGCGGCGGCCCGTCGGGCGCGCCAGCGACCGCGAAGTTCCCGGCGGCGTTCGTCGACGCCGCCAAGCCCGAGCTCGTCGCCCAGCTCGCCCGGCGGCACGGCGTCGACCTCGTCGTGAATGCCGCCGATCCGCGGTTCGTGCCACCCATCTTCGACGGCGCGTTCGCGGCCGGCGCGGACTACATGGACATGGCCGTCAGCCTGAGCGCGCCGCACCCGAGCGACCCGTTCCGGAAGCCCGGCGTGATGCTCGGGGACTACCAGCTCCCCCGACACGACGAGTGGCGCAACGCGGGCCGGCTCGCCATCCTCGGTCTCGGGATGGATCCGGGCCTGACCGACGTCTTCGCGGCCTACGCCACCCGCCACCTCTTCGACGAAGTCAGCGAGCTCCACGTCCGCGACGGCGGCGACCTCCACATCGAGGGTTCGGCGTTCGCGCCCGTGTTCTCGATCTGGACGACGATCGAGGAGTGCCTCAACCCGCCGCTCCTGTGGGACTCGACGCAGGGAGGGTGGCATACGAGCGAGCCGTTCTCCGCCCCGGAAGCCTTCGTCTTCCCCGAGGGGATCGGCCCGGTCGAATGCGTCAACGTCGAGCACGAGGAGGTCGTCCTGATGCCGCGCGGCATCCCGACCGTCCAGAAGGTGACCTTCAAGTACGCGCTCGGGGCGGACTTCATCAACGTGCTGCGCGTGCTCCACGCGGTCGGCCTCGATTTCACGACGCCCGTCAGGGTCAAGGGGCACGACATCGCCCCCCGCGACCTCGTCACCGCCGTGGTGCCCGACCCCGCGAAGGTCGGCGACCGGATGAAGGGCCGGGCGATCGTCGGCACCTGGGCGATCGGCACGCGCGACGGGCGGCCGCGCGAGGTGTTCCTCTACCAGCGCACCGTGGCCGAGGAGACGTGGGCGAACCACGGCCTCCAGGCCGTCGGGTTCCAGACGGGCTTCAACCCCGTGATCGGGATGGAGCTGCTGGCGCGCGGCGAGTGGGGCGGGAGCGGCGTCCTGATCCCCGAGCAGCTCGACCCGGATCCCTACCTCGCGGCGCTCGATCGGCACGGCATCCACTGGGCGATGGAGGAGCGCGAGCCCGGGGCGAGCGTCCCGACCTGATCCCGGTCGGGCCGCTGGGGCGCGAGCGTCCCGACCTGATCGGCGGCCTGATCGCTGGGCATGATCGGGTGGAGCTGATCGCCGGGGTCGGGGCGCCAGGCCTGGGCCGTCACGCCTGATCGCCGGCCGTGATCGCCGGGTCGATCGGCCCGGGCGCCCGAGCGCCGGCGCGCGATCGCGACACACGCGGCTAGAATGCGGCCCATGACGGGCGACTTCGGCAGCACCCTCAGCTCGGCCTGGCAGAGCCTGCTCGATCTCATCTCGAAGGTCGTGTCGCCCGACTGGGGCGCCCTCGTCGCGCTCATCCCGCTCCTCGATCGCGCCGCTGGTCTTCCTGCTCCTCTTCGCTCGTGGCGGCGCTCCGGTGGACGCCGCTACGCGATGCGGCGTCCGCGATCCCATGTCCGGTACGTCGACGGGCCGACCCCGCTCGCGCGTGACGACGCGGGGTCGCTGGTCGCGCCGATCGGCCAGCCGTTCTCGCTCGTGACCGGGCTTGCCTACCCGTCGGGACGAGCCGCACCGACGACGGCCGCGACCTCGACGTCATCTGCCCGATGTGCCGGGTCGAGCGCCCGGCGGCGCTCGCGACCTGCGGGAACTGCGGGCTCGACCTCACCGTCACGCGGACGATCCAGGTCGCCCGGCCGGCCGGTCCCCCGCCGGGCGGCGCCGCGGCGGCCTGATCGCCTTCGACCATCCATCCCGTCGACCCGCGGTCGCGACGCGGACCGGCGGTCCCGAGGACCCCCGACGCTCCAGGTAGATGCCACATGGCCAGCATGTCCTACTACCTCTACGTCATCGCCGGGATCCTGCTGACCGGCGCGTTCGCCGCGCACGTGGCCCATGCCATGCTGCTCGCGGCGGGCCGGCGCCTGGTCGGGCGCGCTCGCGCCGGCGCGGGCTGTCGGACCCCCGCGTTCGCCGGGGCGGTGAGCGGCAGCTTCGTCACCGAGCTCACCCTCGACGAGTCATCGCCGGGGCGTGGCGGCGGATCCGCGGAGCGCCGCCGCCCCCTTCGCGATCGGGCTGACGTGGACCGCGTTCGCGGCGCTCGCGCTCTCGCTGCTCGCTGCGCGGGATCGTCGTCGAGCGCGGACCGTGGGGCAACCTGTACGAGTTCGCGACCGCCTTCTCGTTCGGCGTGATCGGCGGGTACATCGCCCTGGAGCGGCGGTACCCGATCCGGGCGATCGGTGCGATCCCGCTGGGCGTGGCGCTGGGCCTGTTCCTCTACTCGCTGGTCGCTGCCGAAGGAGATCGAGTCGCTCGTCCCCGCGCTCCAGAACCCGCCGCTGCTCACGATCCACGTCGGGCTCGCGATGATCAGCTACGGCATCTTCGCGATGAGCTTCGCCGCGGGCATCGGCTACCTCGTCCAGGAGCGGCGCCTGCCCGACGGGCGAACGGTCGACCGCTACGCCTGGCTCCCGACCCGCGAGGTGCTCGACGCGGTCGCCTGGCGCGCCGTCATCATCGGCTTTCCGCTCTTCGCGACGATGATCGTGCTCGGGTCGTGGTGGGCGTCGGTCGCCTGGAGCCGGTACTGGGGCTGGGATCCAAAGGAGACCAGCGCCCTGGTGACCTGGCTCGTGTACGCGATCTACCTGCACCTCCGCAACCAGAAGGGCTGGCGCGGCCGGCCGGCGGCGATGGTCCTGATCGTCGGGTTCGGCATGGTGCTGTTCACGCTGTTCGGCAACCTCTGGTTCGCGGGCCTGCACTCCTACAGCGGGCTCACCTGAACCGATACGGCCGCGTCCCCCCCCCGGGGGGTTCGGCTGGACGGGTTCGCGAGGCGCGCGCGAGGCGCGCCGCGTGTCCTCAGTTCGTGAGCGTCACCTTGGAGATGCTGCGCGGGGCGTCGGGGTCGAGGCCGCGCGCCCGCGTGAAGTGGTAGGCGAAGAGCTGGGCCGGGATGATCGAGACGACCGGGCGCAGCCACTCGGGCACCCCCGGCGGCAGGACGGCGAAGCGCGGCGCCAGCGCGCACACCGACGCGTCGTCGGAGAGCACGAACAGGTCGGCCCGCTGGTCGTCGCGCAGCCGGCCCAGCAACTCGGCGATCTGGAGCGCCCCGTGGCCGGACGGGGCGATCGTGAGCACCGGGATCCCCGGTTCGACCAGGGCCACCGGGCCGTGCTGGAAGTCCGCCGTCGAATAGGGATCGGCGAAGACGCGGGCCAGTTCCTTGAGCTTCAGCGCCCATTCGCGCGCCGTCGCGTACTCGTAGCCGCGGCCCAGGACGACCAGGCGGTCCGCCTCGGCGACCTCCTCCGCGTACGCCTCCATGGCCGACTCGAGTCCGAGGGCCGCCTCGACGGCCGCGGGGAGGTCCGCGAGCGAACGCAGCGCAGCGCCCGCGGGGCCCCGTCGAGGAGCGCGGCGGACAGGCGGGCGACCGCGAGCAGCTGACGCCGTGTACGTCTTGGTGGCGGCGACCGCCCGCTCGGGCCCCGCGTCGAGCGCCAGCACGTGGGCCGCGGCCTGGGCCAGCGGCGAGCGCAGGTCGTTGGTGATGGCGAGCGTTC
>CAWEJO010000012.1:0-68564 GCA_963809375.1 uncultured Chloroflexia bacterium | reverse complement strand
GCTCGGCGGGAAGCCGACCCCCGGGATCGGGTTCGCGCTCGGGCTCGACAGGGTCGTGCTGGCGCTCGCGGCGGTCCACGGAGCAGCGGGCGACGGCGCGTCGAGCGCGCCGCTGGCGGTCGTGGTGGGGGCCGACCCCACCGACACGGTCAGCCGGCTGCGGATCGCCACCGAGCTGCGCGGCGCCGGCCTGGCCGTGCGGGCCGAGCTGACCCAGCGCAAGCTCGGCCGGCAGCTCGAGGCGGCGGTCCGCGAGGGAGCCCGCTTCGCGGTGATCCTCGGCGACGAGCTGGCCGATGGCGAGGTCCAGCTCCGCGATCTCGGGGCGGCGTCCCAGAAGGTCGTCGAGCTGAACGACCTGGCGACGTTGCTCCGCCGCAAGGTGCGCGCCTGAGGCCGCGAGATGTGCGGCTGGACGCCGCGAGCTCGGCGCCTGAACCCGCGAGCTCCGCCAGCTGAACCCGTCCCGGGGCCGGCTTCAGGCGCCCGGGTCGCGCATCTGCGGGGCGACCGTGGCGACGAGGCGCGACCGGCCGCCGTCCACGACGGCCTCCACCCCGACCTTCACGTGCAGGACGCGGCCGCCGCCGGGCCGGAAGCCGTGACGGAGCTTGATCTCGAGGGTCCAGCCGGGGCCGCCGGCCCCGCGCCCAAGCTGCGGGAGGTCGCCGGGCGCCGCGTTCCAGGTTCCCACGAGGTCGTAGTAGCCCTTCCAGGCGGCCACCTCGACGGCAAGGTAGCCCGGGTCGAGCCGCAGCGGCTCGCCGCCGCGGTGGCGAAGCGTCGCGGACCCCCAGCCTTCGTCGACGACCAGCTCGACCGCCGCGACCGGCTGCTCCAGCAGGGTCGGCAGCAGGTCCCGCGTCGCCGCGACGAGCGAGCCCCAGGCGCCGTCGGGCGCGCGACCGCCCGCGACGAGGAGGCTCGCCTGGCCCGCCAGCCAGCGCTCGCCGTGCGCGCCGGGCGGCAAGGGGGCATCGGGCGTGACAGCGTCGCCGGCAGCGGCGGCCGCCCGCCGGGCGAGCTCCGCCAGCGCGGCGCGGTCCGCTTCCGCCAGGCGGCCGGCGAAGCGACCGACGAGCGGCGATTCGGTCAGCCGCCAGAGCTCGTAGTCGCCGTCGTCCTCGACCCGCAGGTGCTCGCCGTCGAACAGGCGGTGCCCGCCGCCGCCGATGTCGTACCCGACGATCACGCTGCCACCTCCATCGGCCGATCCCGCGTCACCGGAGCTCGGGGACCCAGGTCCCGCCCCGCGTCCGGCCAAGGATGTTCGCAAACTCCTGGAGATGCCGTGGGGCTGCCCCGTGGTCGTGCGGATCCGGGTGACGGCCGGGGTCGCCCATGATGGAGCCACTGTCGTAGGTGAGCACCTCGATGGTGTTGTACTTGTCGATCGGGCCGCCCACGGGGTCCGGCGGGAGCGCCACGTCGAGGTCACGGACGAGGTTGCCGGTGAGGGGGATCGCGGGCTGGACGGGCGCCACCACGACCGCCGGCACGACCGCGGCCGGCAGCGCCGCATACGCCTGGACGACCTGCTGCGAGAAGGCGCCCTGGGCCATCCCGGCCACCGCCGCCACGGCGTTGGCGCTGCTCCGGGCGACCATCGCGGCCTGGAGCGCGGTGGCGATGGCCTGGGGCGTCTGGCCGGCGGGACCCGTCGTCTGGCCCACGAAGGGCTCGTGGCCGGTCACGGTCCGGTAGTCGCCCGGGTGCTGCTGGTACTCGTCGGCCAGCCCGATCAGGTGTCCGTACTCGTGCGGGATCGTGCTCGCAGCCGCGGTGTCGCCGAGGAACCACTGGCCGCCGTTCGCCCGGCCGGTCCCCGGCGAGACCTGCACGGTGTTCGCGCCGGCCCCTGTGTCCCGCGTCATCTCGAAGTTGATCGGCAGGCGCTGGTTCGTGGCGTGGTCGACCAGGATGAAGTGGTTCCACACGTTCCGGACGAACCCGAACCAGGCGCCCGGTGGGCCGCCACCCACGAAGTTGACCGCCGCGGTCACCTTCATCTCGTTGGGCTTGATCTCCCACGAGTAGCGCGATCCGTTGTTGCCGACGGCATTGACCATCCCGAACGTGTGCCCGCCGACCTCCTCGGTCCACTGGCGCTCCTCGAACCCGACGTTGACGTTGGGGGCGATGGCGTCGAGCGCGTTCCAGGTCGGCAGGTCGCCGACGCCGGTCGCCGGCACGGGCACCGAGCCCTGGAAGGCCGTCGTGGCCGCCTGGGTGCGCGGGCCCCAGCCACCGTCGTCGCGGATGACCGGCTGGCCCTGGCTGGTGAGCCAGACGTTGAGCTTCTGCTGGAACTCCTTGACCGCCGGGCCGTGAGTGATCCCGCCCGGGCCGACCGCGGCGTGGAGCGAGGTCCCGGGAAGCTGCGTCGCGGTCGACACGGCGGGCGTCGCCGCGTTCAGGTTCTGCTCGACGGGCGTGCCGCCCTCCTGGCGCGTGCCCCCGCCGGGCGCGACCGTGTCGAGCGCCGTCCACGTGGGGGCGTCCACGTTCCCGTTCGGCGGCGTCAGGGCGCGGGCCGTCTGGAACGTGCGCACGGCGGTCTGCATGGTCGCATCGAAGACCGCCGTGATGGCGAGGACGGGCCCGGCCTGGGCACTCGCGTTGAGCTTCTCCTGGGCGAGGCCGACGTCGGGGCCGGTGGCGCCGACGGTCAGCGCCGGCCGGACGGGCGCCGGGATCGCCGCGACGGCGCCGTCCAGGGCGGCCCAGGTCCCGGGTCCGACCACCCCGTCCGGGTCGAGTCCGACCTGGCGCTGGAACTCGCGGACGCGCCGCTTGGTCGTCGGCCCGAACTGGCCGTCGGTCGTGACCGGGCCGTGGGCGGCGAGCGCCTGCCCGAGCTTGTCCTGCATGGTCTGGACGTCGGGACCGTGATTGCCCTGGCGAAGCGTGGGATGGGCGGCTCCCGGCGGCGCGACCTGGCGCTGGAGCGCCGGGCCGGGCTCGCCTGCGCGGGCGACCAGGCGGACGGCCGCCGCGTTGCCGGCGGTGCGCTGGACGTTCCGCAGCAGTCCGGAGTCGAGCGGCGCCTCGAGCGGATCGCCGGCCAGCGGGAGGGGAAGGACGGCGCCGGACGCCTCCGCGGGCAGCGAGGTGGCCGCTCGCGCGGCGACCGCGACCCCCCGAGCGTGCGCCGCGCGAACCGGTTCCGCTCTCGAGGGTGGTGCGTGACGGTCCACCCGGCGAGTCTGGCGCGTCCATGGGGGCTGGGAACCGCCTCACGGGGCAGTCGTCGGGGCGGCTGTTCCTGCCCGATCGGGCAGCGGGGCAGTTGGTCAGCGGCCACGCTCCGTCGCATCACGGGCCGTCGGGCCATCGGGCCGTCGGGCGCACGGGCCGGTGGGCGCGCACGGGCCGGCGGCGCGTCTCGGCCGGAGCGCGTCAAAGCCGCATCGTCGAGCGGGCGGCCGCGGCGCGGTCGGTCATCGACGGTCGTGCCTGGCGTCGAACCGTGCGACGAACCGATCAGCTGTCGCCTGTGACGGCGTTATCGCAGGTCGGCGGCGGCCAGGGATGCGCGCCACGCTTCGGCCGACCCTCCGCCACGCTCAGGAATCCCGGCCAGGCGCCACTGGGGACGCCGTCTGATCGGATCGGCTGCGCCCGACCGGCGTTCGTGCCAGCCACGCCGTCACGTGACCAAGTCGCCGAGCGCCGGCGCCGCGACCCCGGCCCGCCGCGACCATGGCCAGCCGCGATCCTGGCCCGCTGCGACCCTCAGCCCACCCGACTCGGACCCGGAGCCACGGGCAATGGCCGTCCGGATAGGATTGCGCCCATGACGAACCTTGCCACGCCCTATCGGACGCACACCTGCGGCGCCCTCCGCGGGAGCGATGCGGGGAAGAAGGCCCGCCTCGCCGGGTGGGTCCATCGGCGCCGCGACCTCGGTCATCTCATCTTCCTGGACCTCAGGGACCGCCACGGGATCACCCAGGTCGTGATCGACGCCGACGATGCTGTCGATGCGCACGCGATCGCCTCTCGCGTCCGGCCCGAGTTCGTCGTCACCGTCGCCGGCATCGTCACCCAGCGGCGCGAAGGAACCGAGAACGCCAAGCTCCCCACCGGCGAGGTCGAGCTCCATACCCGCGAGCTCACGGTCCTGTCCGAGGCGAAGACACCGCCCTTCTACATCAACGAGCCCGACGCGCCCGTCGACGAGAGCGTCCGGCTGCAGTACCGCTACCTCGACCTTCGCCGCGAGCCGATGGTCCGCCGGCTCCTGCTGCGAAGCAGGCTGGTCGACGAGATCCGGCGCGTGCACCACGCGCACGGCTTCGTCGAGATCGAGACGCCGATCCTGATCAAGAGCACGCCCGAGGGCGCTCGGGACTTCATCGTCCCGTCGCGGCTCCAGCCGGGCAGCGTCTACGCCCTCCCTCAGAGCCCCCAGCAGCTCAAGCAGCTGCTGATGGTCGCCGGCATGGACCGCTACTTCCAGATCGCGCGCTGCTTTCGTGACGAGGACATGCGCGGCGACCGGCAGCCCGAGTTCACCCAGCTCGACCTCGAGATGAGCTTCGTCGCCGAGGATACGGTCATGGGCTTCGTGGAGGCGATGGCGATCGAGGTCAGCCGCGCGGTGACGCCGGAGCGCCCGCTGCTGAACGTGCCGTTCCCGCGGTTCACCTATGACGAGGCCCAGGAGCGCTTCGGCTCCGACAAGCCGGATCTCCGCTTCGGCATGGAGCTCGTGGACCTGTCGCCGGCGTTGACGGACGCCGACGGCACCCCGAACTCCGGCTTCCACGTGTTCGACGATGTGCTTGCCAGCGGCGGTCGCGTGAAGGCGATCGCAGCGCCCGGGATGGCCGGCGCCAGCCGCCACCAGGTCGACGAGCTTGTCGCCGCGGCCAGGCGGTTCGGCGCTCGCGGTCTCGTCCATCTCGCGGTGACCGGCGAGGGCATCCACGGTCCGACGGTCAAGTTCCTCGGCGACGAGCGAGCGTCCGCGATCGCGTCGCGCGCCGGGGCAGGGGAGGGCGACCTCGTCCTCATCGTGGCCGATCGCGCCCCCGTCACGGCCGACGTGCTCGGCCGCCTGCGGGTCGAGCTCGGGAGCCGGCTCGGCCTCGCCGACCCGAACGTGCTCTCGTACTGCTGGGTCCACCGCTTCCCGATGTACGAGTGGGACGAGGACCGCAAGGGCTGGCACGCGACCCACAACCCGTTCAGCGGCGTGGTGCCGGAGGACGAACCCCTCCTCGTCACCGCGTCCGGCCATCCCGAGCAGCCGTCGCCGGAGGATCCGGCGGGCCGGGCCCGGGCGATGCAGTACGACCTTGCCCTGAACGGCTGGGAGCTCGGCGGAGGCTCGATCCGGATCCATCGCCGGGACCTGCTCGAGACGAGCTTCGCGCTGCAGGGGCACTCGCCCGAAGGCATGCGCCAGATGTTCGGCGGGATGCTCGAGGCGTTCGAGTACGGGGCGCCGCCCCACGGCGGCATCGCCCTGGGCATCGAGCGGTGGGCCGCGCTCCTCGCCCAGCAGGCCAACATCCGCGAGGTGATGGCGTTCCCCAAGACCTCCTCGGGGACCGACCTGATGCTCGATGCGCCGTCGGTGCCGGAGCCCGGCCAGTACGCCGAGCTCGGCCTCAAGTTCGTCGGCGTTGAGGCGAAGCGCGGCTGAGCGGCCCACGCGAGGGCGCATCGTACCGGGTGACCCGCCCCGATCGGCCCGGATGCCGACTCGGCCGACGGGACGGTAGAGTAGCCCGGTGGCCGGGTCGCGCCGTGTGATCGAGGCTCCCACGACCGGGCGAACCGCCCCGAACGCTCCGCAGCATGGGAGGGAACGGTGACCGAGGGACCGATGCCCGGCGATCCGACCGACCCGTCGCACCCGGCGCCGACCTTCCCGGGCCCCGCCGCGGGCCCGGCGCCCGGTGTCGCTCCGGGTGGGACGCCTGGCGCTCCGCAGGGCTCCTCGGCCGGCCCTGCCCCCATCGGACGGCTGCCGACCAAGCGAGGCGGCCCGCTCTCCGGTCGCGTGGGCTTCTTCGCCGCCGGGGTCGTGATCGTCGCCATCGCGATCGTGGCGACGCTTGCCATGGTGGTCCTCCGCCCGCTGTCGCCGTCCCCGTCACCTTCGCCGTCCCCGTCACCTTCGCCGAGCCCGACGCCTGCCTCGAGCGAGATCGGAGCGCTCGACGTGCTCCACGCCTTCCGCGACAGGACGCTCGGCCGCGACCTGAACTACCGCATGACCGCGACCGGCACGTCAACAACGCCGGCGGGCAAGGTCAGCTGGACGGGCACCTGGGAGATCGCGGGACGCGACTACCACGTCAAGCTCAAGACCGCCGGCAAGCCAACGGTCGACGCCTACGTCATCGGCAACCGGGTCTGGTTGAAGAACTCGAAGGGCAAGTACGTCGTGTCAACGAGCAAGCTCTCCGAGTGGCGCTGGGCGCCGTTCCTCGACATCGGCGAGCTGAAGCAGGTCGACTACCTGGGCCCGGTGATCCGCGATGGGACGACCTACTACGTCCTCCGTTCGAACGCGTGGTACATGCCCGACAACGGGAAGCTGCTGAACCGGTCGGGTGTCGGCGCCGCCACCGAGCGCTCGCTCGAGGTGCTCGTGACCGAGGACGGGACGCCGCACTACGCGACCTTCACCCTGACCATCGACGACGCCGGCCGGACCGCAACCGGGAAGACGGAGTTCACGATCACGGCGGTCGGCGAGCCGAACACGCTCAAGGTTCCCAAGTAGCGACCGGGTGGCCGGAACCGACCAGGGACGTGCCGCGCAGCCGCTGTTCGGCGCGCTCGCCGCGCGGCCGCGGGTCGCCGCGGCGACGGGCGCAGCCTGCATCGCCTTCTCGGGGATCATCTTCAGCGTCTCGGCCGTCGGGCCGAGCACCGCGACGTTCTTCCGCTGCCTGCTGGCGCTGCCCTTCCTGTGGGCGTTCACCCGCCTCGAGGACGGGCGCTTCGGGCCACGTGGCGCCCGCGAGCGCCGCTGGGCGCTCGTCGCCGGGCTGTTCTTCGCCGCGGACCTCGAGTGCTTCCACACCGCGGTCACGCTCGTCGGAGCGGGCCTCGGGACCGTCCTGCCGAACCTCCAGGTGATCGCGGTCTCGATCGCAACGTGGCGGCTCTTCGGGGAGCGGCCGCCCGCCCGGGCAGTCGCGGCGGTCCCGGTGGTGCTGGCCGGGGTCGTGCTGATCAGCGGCGTCCTCGACGCGGGCGCCTACGGCCGCGATCCGCTCGCCGGGGCCATCCTCGGCACGGCGGCCGGGCTCTTCTACGCCGGATTCCTCGTCATCCTCCGGTGGGTAAACCGGGACGGCCGAAGGGCGGCCGGCCCGCTCCTCGATGCCACGCTCGTGACCACGATCGCCGTCGTGCCGCTGGGCCTCCTGCTCGGGAACCTCGACCTGGCGCCCGGCTGGGCGGCGCTCGGCTGGCTGGCGCTGCTCGCGCTCTCCAGCCAGGTCTTCGGCTACCTCTTCATCAGCGTGTCGCTGCCCCGGCTGCCGGCGATCGTCTCGTCGCTGCTGCTGTTCATCCAGCCGGTGGCGACGATGGTATTCGCCGCGCTGCTCCTCGCCGAGCGGCCGTCGCCGCTCCAGCTTGTGGGCGTGGCGCTGGTGCTGGGCGGCGTCGGCTTCGCCAGCTTCCCGAAGGGCCGGCTTGCGCGCCCGGTGCTCGGTCCCGCCTGAATTGGGCTGTGCCCGCGTCGGCGAGCCGCCGGCCGGTGCCGCCACCCCGCCGAGGGCGGCCGCCGGAGGCGTCCGTCAGCCCGTCGTCGGGGATGTGCGCGTCAGATGCCGGGAGGCTGCCGCGTCGGGGCGAGCCGCCTGCCGCGTCGGGTGAGCCGCCGGCGGGCGCCGATAGCGCGGCGACGCGGCATCGGCGGGCCTGTTCCGACGGCCCGCGCCGGCGACTTGCGCAGATGTCGCCCTGAATGGCACTAACGCACGTCGTTCCGCCCAGGCCGGCAGGTTCCGGGCGGGCCCGCGCTCGAATTCCTGTCGCTGCCGCCATGAGACGACATCCAGGCAGGTCGGCCACGCTCGGCACAGCGTCGGCTGCCTGCTGGTCGATCGAGATCGCCAATCCAGCCGCCACCCGCGAACCTCTCGACGACCTTCCGTGCCCTCGACCGGGTCTCCCGGAGGGCCCGACCTGCGATAACGACGCTGCAGGCAGCATCTGATGAAGTCCTGCCCGGTGGGGGCATCCGGGCTGCGCATGCGTTGGCTCGACGCTCGATCGCCGGGGCCGATGGGGGACGCCCCGAGCGGCCCGATCTGCTGGCGGCCCGATCCGCGGGCGGCCCGATCCGCGGGCGGCCCGAGCCGTGTCGAACATCGCTTGCCCGACACCCGGACTTCCGGCATGCCGGCATGCCCCATCCGGGCGGTTGGTGGTGCAACAGGTGCAGGCCCACCATCGGGATGCCGGCCCGCCACGGGCCGCCAGCCAGGTGCCAGCCTGCGGGGATTGCATGCCCGAACCGACGTTCAGCGAGAAGTACCGCGGCACGGAGTTTGCCCCGCCCGACGGGGAGGCGATGCCCGACGGTTCGGCGGGCCCTGGGGGGCAGGGAACGGCTGCGGCACCGGGCGGGCCACGCCGGCGCCGGACGGCGATCGTCGTCATCGGCCTGGTGGTCGCAATCGGCACCGGGGCGGGGAGCACCGCCCTGGCCCTGACCCAGCAACGGCCCGCGGCGCCCATCGCCGGTCCCGGCGGGACTCCGGCGGGGAGCGCAGCCCCCTCGTCCACCTCGGCCGCCGTGTCGTCCTCGGCCGCGCCAGCGGGCGCGGCCACGCCGGCGCCGTCCGGTGCAGCGCCGGGTGCGCCGCCGCCACTCGTGTCGGAGTCGCCGGAACAGCGCGCGCGGCGCATCGTCACGGCGTTCGGGGCGCGCATGCTGGTGCCCGACATCGCGTACCGGATGACCGGGTCCGGCTCCGCCAAGGGCACTCCCGGATCGATCCGCTGGACCGGAACGTGGACCGTCGCAGGGCGGAGCAGCAAGGCCCACGTCGTCTCGCGCGCCAGCTGGAAGGGTCAGCCGTCCTCGGTGAGGCTTGACAGCGTCGTCATCGGCATGGACCGCTGGGTCCGCGCGTCGGGCGGCTGGAAGAAGTCGCCCGTGACGGGCGCCTCGTCCCTCGTGCCATTCCTCGATCTCACGCAGGCCCGGGAGGTCGTCTACAAGGGCCCAGTGGTGATCAAGGGCGTGACGTACCACCGCCTGGTCTCGACGTCGGACTACCACCCCAGCATCGCCAAGTGGAGCCATGCGCCCGTCGACGGACTGCTGATCACGCGCCGATCGCTGGAGATCACGGTGCGCGAGGACGGCACGGCCGTGAGCGCGCGCTTCACGTTCACGGCGAAGGGCACCCGGTCGCGCGTCACTGGAACGGCCACCTACTCATTCTGGGCCGTCGGGTCGACAAAGCTGGTCGTCATCCGCCCGAAGTGACCCGGCGGAAGGGCGGGTTCGGGCTGCCGCAGGCAGGCATCCTCCTGGCGGGCTGGCGGGCTGGCGGGCTGGCGGGCTGGCGGGCTGGCGGGCTGGCGGGCTGGCGGGCTGGCGGGCTGGCGGGCTGGCGGGCTGGCGGGCTGGCGGGCTGGCGGGCTGGCGGGCTGGCGGGCTGGCGGGCTGGCGGGCTGGCGGGCTGGCGGGCTGGCGGGCTGGCGCTGCCGCGCGGCAGGCGCCTCCGGCCGGACGGACCCGCCGGCTCCTGGGATCGACCGCCGGCGCAGCCGGCGGCTACGCCATTCGACGGCTACGCCATTCGCTCGATTGCGGGACGCTCGCCGATGGACGAAGATCAAATCCTGCCGCACCAGCAGGGAGGGCCCCGCATGGGTGCCAACTTCGTCGTCCAGCTCGAGAACAGGCCGGGTGCCCTCGCGGGCCTCGCCCGGGCATTCGCCGACGCCGGCGTCAACATTGGCGAGGTCTCAGGAGGCGGCACCGGCGAATACTGCTACGCGATCGTGACGACCGAGGACGCTCGGGCGGCGCACGACGTCCTCCGGGCCGGCGGCTACGTGTACCAGGCCGGCGAGACGCTGATCGTCGATGTCCCCGACCGGACGGGCGGGCTGGCGGAGGTCGCGGGCAAGCTCGAGGCTGCCGGGGTGAACATCGAGGCGATCCTCTTCCTGGGGCGCAAGGAGGGCGCCGTCGAGACGGCCCTCACCGTCGACGACGTCGAGGCGGCCCGCCGGGCGCTGGCGTAGGGGTTCGGGGGCGGCGGGGCACGTTCGGGGCGGCGGGGCAAGCGGCCGCCGGAGCTCGGCGTACCGGGTCCGGGGCCGGCGGGGAAATGCCGCGCGAGCCCGAGGCGTTGGCGCGTCGCGGGTCGTCACGACGGCGGGCTCCCAGGCCGGATGCTGCCTGCTACTCGACGATGCGGGGCGGCTCCGGCGCGGCGTCGGGCTCGGCCGCGGCCGCGGCGCCCCACTCGTGGCGGTGATCCGGCGGCGGTTCCGGCGGCCCGGCGAACGGGGGCAGGTCCGCGCGCGGCACGGCCAACGTGTGTGTCGCCCCGGGATCGCCAAGGTCGATCACTCGCGCGGGGCCCGTGGCCCACAGCACCTCGGCGAGCGCATCGGGCAGCAGGTCGGGGGCCAGTGCCCGAAGGGTCTCGAGCCGGTCCGCCGGCACGAGGACGGGCCAGCCGGGATCTCCTGCGAACGCCGGGCGGAGGGCAGGGCCCGGGTCGGCGCCGTGCGCCTCGATCAGCGAGGTGACCGTCTCCGCGTCGACCCAGCCGTACGTGGCGGGCCAGACGAGCGCGCCGGTGGTCGCCTCGATCTCGCCGCGGGCGAGGTCGATCGCCCGGCAGATCTGGCCGACCGGTCCCGACTCGACCGGTGCCGGCGTGCCGAGGATGGCCGGCGATCCCGCCAGCGCGACCGCGATCCTGCCGTCGGGATCGGGCGCGACGACGACGACAGGCAGCGCGCCGCCCGCCCAGGCCGTGTCGACGATCCGTCGGGCATTCGGCACGCCCTCCACGTCGCGGAGCGCGGATTCGGGGCTCGCGGCGAGGATGCAGGCGGCGACGGTCATGGGCGGATGCTAGCAGGCCGGCCGTGCGAGCGGCCACGCGGGAGGGCCGGCGCGGGCGCCCGGGTGGAGCGCAGCAGATCGGCCCGCGGCCTGCCCGGCCGCTCGCCTCGGAGCGCACGCATGCGCGCGATGTGCGACGATCCGACGGCCCATGTCCGACCAGGAGTCTCGTCCCCCCGTGCCTTCCACCATCTCCGCCGCCAGCGCGGGCCGTGCCGCCACCGCGGCGACACCGGATGTGCTGGCCGCCGCCGCGCCGGCCGCGCCCGCCCAGCCCGTCGGGCCCGCCGCGCCGCGCGACGCCGACCTGGCGCAAACCACCACCCCGCGCGCCGACGTGGCGCAGCCCGCCACGGCGCCCACCGGTGCCACCCGCGCCGACCTGCGCAACCTCGCGATCGTCGCCCACGTCGACCACGGCAAGACCACCCTCGTCGATGGGATCCTGCGCCAGACCGGTGCGTTCCGGGCCAACCAGGCCGTCGTCGACCGGGTCATGGACTCTGGCGATCTCGAGCGCGAGAAGGGGATCACGATCCTCGCCAAGCAGACCACCGTCGACTACGCGGGGTTCCGCATCAACATCGTCGACACACCGGGGCACGCCGACTTCGGCGGCGAGGTCGAGCGGAGCCTCAACCTCGTGGACGCGGTCCTGCTCCTCGTGGACGCCGCGGAGGGCCCGCTGCCCCAGACGCGCTACGTCCTCCAGAAGGCGATGGCGCGCCGGCTCCCGGTGGTCGTGGCGCTCAACAAGATCGACCGCGGCGATGCCCGCCCGGGCGAGGTCCTCGACGACGTCTACGAGCTGTTCATGGATCTCGGCGCCGACGCGCACCAGATCGACTTCCCGGTGGTCTACACGAACGCGAAGGCCGCCACGGCGACGCGCGACCTCGCCGTCCCAGGGACCGACCTGCGGCCGCTCCTCGACCTCCTGGTCGAGGTCACCCCGCCGCCCTCCTACGTGCCCGGGCATCCCCTCCAGCTCCTCGTGACGAACCTCACGGCCAATGACTACGTCGGCCGGATGGCGGTCGGCAGGGTCGTGAACGGGGCGATCCGGGTTGGCCAGCGGATCGTCGTCGTGCGCGAAGAGGCCGACGACCCATCGGGAGCGGTCGAACCTGGGCGCACGATTACCCTCTCGGGCACTGTCACGGCCCTCCAAACGGCGCACGGCATCGACCGCATCGACATCGACGAAGCGGGCCCCGGCGACATCGTCTCGGTGGCAGGCCTGCCGGAGGTCACGATCGGCGACACCCTGACCGATCCAGGCGACCCGCGACCCCTGCCGCGCCTCGAGGTCGACGAGCCGACGCTGCGGATGACGTTCGGCGTCAACACGTCGCCGCTCTCCGGGCACGACGGCCGATACCTCACCTCGCGCCAGCTCCGGGCGCGGCTCGACCGCGAGATCCTGGGCAACGTCGCGATCCAGTTCTTCGCGACCGAGACGGGCGACACGTTCGAGGTCCGCGGGCGAGGGGAGCTCCAGCTGGCGGTCCTCGTGGAGCAGATGCGCCGCGAGGGCTTCGAGCTGCAGGTGAGCCGTCCCGAGGTGATCCTCCACACCGTCGACGGAGCCGTCCAGGAGCCGTACGAGCGGATCACGATCGACATCCCGCCCCAGTACATCGGCGAGGTGCAGACCGCGCTCGCCGGGCGCAAGGGGCGCCTCGAGCAGATGTCGACCGACGCCGACGGTCGCGTCCGGATGGAGTTCGTCCTGCCCGTCCGGGGCCTGATCGGCTACCGCGGGCAGCTCCTGACCGAGACGCGGGGCACGGCCCTGCTGCACCAGATCGGCGAGGGCTACGGCCCCTGGGCGGGCGAGGTGACCCACCGAACGTCGGGCGTCCTGGTCGCCGATCGCGCCGGGACCTCGAACGCCTACGGGCTGTTCAACCTCCAGGAGCGATCGGAGCTGCTCATCGGCGCCGGCGTGGAAGTCTACGAGGGCATGGTGGTGGGCGAGAACGCCCGCACCGGCGACATGGACGTCAACGTCACCAAGGAGAAGAAGCTCACCAACATCCGGACGCACGCCCACGACGAGGCGCTGCGCCTGACCCCGCCCCGCCCGATGACCCTCGAGACCGCGATCGAGTTCATCGGCGACGACGAGCTGGTCGAGGTCACCCCGACCCAGATCCGGCTTCGCAAGCGCCTCCTCTCCCAGCACGACCGGCGGCGCCAGGCCGGCCAGCGCGAGGATGCCCGCCGGTCAGCCGACCGGGGGTAACTCGGCGATCGCGGCGGGCCGGGTCGAGCACGGCCACGGGACGCCTCGCGGGCTGCGAGACCTCGAGTCTCCGCCGTGCCCGCATGCCGCCCCGTGCCCGGATGGCAGCGCCGCTGGCGCCGACCCGGGCGCCGGTCAGTGCCAGGCGACGACCACCGGCCCGGTGGCCGATTTCGGTCGCAGCCGCGCCGGCCGAACCTGGAGCCCGGCGGGGCGCAAGCCGGTCGAGCTGCCAGCGCACGGGCTCGTCCTCCTGGACGCCTCGCGGCCACTCCCGCGGAACGTCGGTCGGGCGCTCGTCGGCGAAGAGCCACCGCGGCGCCAGTCGCGCCGCGGCGAAGAGCGTGATGATGCCGGCGATCGAGAAGATCGCGTCCATCTGTCGGTCCTCCAGGTCGCCGGCGTCGGGTGCGCCGGTCGATCTCCAGCCTCGATCCGCGACGTCGCGCACGCCACCGGCCGGGATCAGGTCCACGACCGGACAAACGTCCGGCAGCGAGACACCGTCGAATGACGACCCTCGGGCGACGAACCCGGCGCGACGATCCGGGCGCGCGACGCCGCGCGCTCGCTCCGGTTCGGGGTGGCCAGCCTCAGTTGAGCTCGGCCCCGTCGTCGTCTGGTCCCCTGAAGACGCGCCAGGAGCAGTGGATGAAGCGAGCGCGGTTGCGGCGCAGGATCCGGCGGAGCTCGCCGCGCCCGCAGCGGCGAGGTCTGGCGGATCGCAACCGCCTGGTGGCCCGGCGCGCCTCGGCCTCGCACCGGCGGAAGTCGGGCGCCTGGTCCATCTGGGTCAGCGGCAGGAGTCGGTACAGGCGCGTCAGAGACCGTGGTGCGTGGCCCGTCCGTCGATCCGGAGCGCGGCGCCTCGCCCTCGAACACACGGACGGCGCCCGCATCGACACGCGAGGGGTCGAGCTCGCGGAGGGCGGCGTCGGCCGCGGTCCTCGACGGCAGGATGCCCATGCGGATGGTCGGTCGGGTAGGAGAAGAGCCAGCCCCGCGGTCGGCGTCGCCCGCCGGCGGCCGGGGCGCGCTGGAGGTCACATGGCCCGGAGGCAGAGCAGGACGCCGACCGCGGCCAGCGCGATCCCGGCGACGCTGCCGACCACGTCGCCGCGAGCGCCCCGCTCAGCGGCCGCGCGGCTCCACGTGCGCTGCGACCGGCTCGGTCGCGACGGGCTCGGGCCGATCGGGCGGCTCGCGGGGAGGCATCTCGCGGACGGCGTAGCCCGCGCGATCGCTCTCCTGGACGCCGACCGGCCATTCCCGCGGCCGATCGGTCGGGCGCTCGCCCCCCACGATCCACAGCGGCATCTTGGCCGCCACGAGGATCAGCGTGCCGACCAGCAGGGCCATCGCCAGGTAGCCCATCGCGCGACTCCGTGCGGTGCTGGTCGCTCGATTCTCCACCCGCGATCAAGCGGTCAAGCCTGACCAGCCGTGGATGCCCGACACCGCCGGCGCTGCTGACCGGCTGGCTCGACACCCGATCGCCGAGCCGAGGCCGCGCGCCCCAATTCAGATCGGCAGGTCGCCCTCGTCGGGCCCGAGGTACGGGTCGAGCGTCTCCGTGTAGACGCGGCCGTAGAAGTTCGTGAAGTGGGCGCCGTGGCGACGCAGGACGGTTCGGACCAGCCGGCGTCGCTCGGCGTCCGGCTCCCGGATCGCGATCACCGGGTGGCCCCGCCGCGCCTCGACCTCGTAGCGGCGGAAGTCGGGCGCCTGGTCCATCTGGGTGAACTGGATCAGCCGGTAGATCCGGGCCAGCAGCCCGTGATGCCGCCCGCGCCCGTCGATCCGGACCGCGGCGTCCTCGCCGACGAGGATCGTGATCGCGCCCGCCGGGACGCCGGCGGCCACGAGGTCGTCGGTGGCCGCGCGCGCGGCAGCCTCGGTCGGCAGGATGCCCATGAGGTGGTCGGTCGGATAGCCGAGCAGCCAGCCGGTCGGGCGGGAGGCGCCGGGCGGCGGCTCGGCGGCTCGGTCGGTCACGGGTTCGCTCCGTTCGACTGGTCCATGGGTCCGCCTAGGATACACAGGCTCCGGCGGCGTCCCGGCCGCGCCGTCCCGGCGCGCCCCGGCGGCACGATCCCCGTGCGTCCCGGCCGCGCCGTCGCGGTGGGGCCCCTCGGCGGCACGATCCCCGGACCCGCCGCCTCGATCGAGGGTGGCCCGGCGGGCGCGCCGCGGCCGCCGCCGTACAATTCCCCTCCACATGGCGATCTACCTCGACCACGCGGCCACGACGCCGCTCCGTCCCGAAGCGCTCGAGGGGATGCTCCCGTTCCTCGGCGGGATCTTCGGCAACCCATCGTCCGCGCACTCGTTCGGCCGTTCGGCCCGGGCCGCGCTCGACGACGCCCACGAGCGGGTGGCCGCCGGAATCGGGGGCACCGCCCGGGAGATCGTGTTCACCTCGGGCGGCACCGAGGCGAACAACCTCGCGATCAAGGGCGCCGCGTGGGCGAGCAAGGCAAAGGGCAACCGGATCGTGATGAGCGCGATCGAGCATCACGCCGTCGAGCACTCCGTCCGGCACCTCGAGAAGTTCGGCTTCCAGGTCGAGGAGGTGCCGGTCGACCGCTCCGGCAGGGTCGACCCGGAGCGCCTGGCGGCAGCGCTCGACGACCGGACCGTCCTCGTGTCGGTGATGCTCGCCAACAACGAGGTCGGGACGATCCAGCCGATCGCCGAGATCGCCGCCCACGTCCGCGAGCGGCGCGGGATCCTGCTGCACGTCGACGCGGTCCAGGCAGCGCCCTACATCGCCGTCGACGTGGTGGCCCTGGGGGCCGACCTCGTGACGATCTCGGCGCACAAGATGGACGGCCCGAAGGGCATCGGCGCGCTGTGGATCCGGCGCGGCACCCAGCTGATGGCGCAGCAGCACGGCGGCAGCCAGGAGCGCTACCGGCGGGGCGGGACGGAGAACGTCGCCGGGGCCGTGGGGTTCGGGATCTCGATGGAGCGCGCCGCGGCCGAACGGGGCGCCGTGGTCCGCCGCCTGACGGCGCTGCGCGAGCGCCTCGCCGAGGCCTGCTACGCGGTCGAGGGCGTCGAGGTGACCGGCCACCTCACCGCGCGGCTCCCGGGGCTGCTCTCGCTGATCGTGCGCGACGCCGACGGCTCGGCCGTCACGACGGCCCTCGACCTCGAGGGCTTTGCCGCCTCGACGGGGAGTGCCTGCACGTCGGGCTCCAGCGACCCGTCGCACGTCCTCGTCGCGATGGGCTACCCGGACGACGTGGCCAGGGGCGCGGTGCGGCTCTCGCTCGGTCGCTCGACCACGGACGCCGAGGTCGCGGAGGCATGCGCGGTGGTGCCGCGGATCCTCCGCTCGGTGCGGGAGGGCGCCCTCGCCCTCGCCGCCGAGCGCGCGGGCGTCGCGGGCGAGGTGCGGGCGCCATGAGCCGGGTGCTCGTGGCGATGTCGGGGGGCGTCGATTCGTCGGTCGCCGCCGCGCTCCTGCAGGAGGCCGGCCACGAGGTCGTCGGAGTCTGGATGCGGGTCCACGACGCCGCGGACGCCTACTCGGAGGTCAAGAAGAGCTGCTGCTCGGCGGACGCGGCCGAGGACGCCCGGCGGGTCGCCGGCCAGCTCGGGATCCCGTTCTACATCCTGAACCTCGAGCGCGAGTTCGAGGCCGGCGTCATCCGGCCGTTCGTGACCGCCTACCTGTCGGGCGAGACGCCCAGCCCATGCGTCGCCTGCAACACGCTCGTCAAGTTCGGCGCGCTGATGGGCCGGGCGCGTCACCTGTACGGCTGCGACGCCGTCGCGACGGGCCACTACGCCCGCCTGGACGCGGCGGGACCGGACGGCACGTTCCGGCTGCTGCGCGGCGTCGACGCGTCGAAGGACCAGGCCTACTTCCTGTACGGCCTCGGCCAGGAGCAGCTGGCCCACGCGCGCTTCCCGCTCGGCGATCTGACGAAGCCCGAGGTCCGGGAGATGGCGCGGGCGCGCGGCCTGGCGACCGCGTCGAAGCCGGAGAGCATGGAGGTGTGCTTCGTCCCGACCGGCGACCCGCGCGACGCCCTCCGCGAGCGAGCCGGCTGGACGCCAGTGGCCGGTCCGGTCGTCGACGTCGACGGCGGCCTGCTGGGCACCCACGCGGGCGCCGCGGGCTTCACCGTCGGCCAGCGCCGGGGCGTCGGCGTCGCGACGGGCGAGCCGCGTTACGTGAGCCGGGTCGATCCGCTCCGGAACACCATCGTCCTGGCCCGCCGGAGCGATCTCGAGACGCACCGCTTCGAGATCGCGGACGCGGCGTTCGTGGCCGGGCGCCCCCCGGCGCCGGGCTCCGGGTTCGATGCCCGCGTGCAGGTCCGCCATCGCTCGACCGCCGTGATGGCCCGGGTCGAGCCGGGAGCCGGCGGGGCGCGGCGCTGGACGATCCAGACCGAGTCGCCCGTCTGGGCGGCGGCGCCCGGGCAGGCATGCGTCCTGTTCGACTGCCGGGAACCCGACGTGGTCATCGGCGGCGGCCGAATCGTCGGTCCGGAAGGGTAGCGGCTGGCATGCCGATCCTCTCGCCGTCGCTCGTCCTCGCGGTGCTCGTCGGCGTCTTCTGGGCGGCAGCCGCGGTGGCGGTCCGGGTCACGAGCGGCGCCCGGGTGCCGTTCGTGTTCCTGCTGGCCGTGACCGGCGCGTGGGCCGGGGACGCGATCGGCGGGCGGATCGGCGGGCTGTTCGACGCAGCCCGGATCGGCGACTTCCGGATCGTCCCGGCGTCGATCGGCGCGATCTGCGGGATCCTGCTCGTCGTCGTGATCGCGATCCTGGCGCCGGCGCCCGGCGACGAGAACCTCGAGCCCGACGATTCCACGAACAGGGCTCGCCGCGATGACGCCGGACGGCCTCGCCTCGACCGCGCGTGCCGCCGGCGCCGCCGGCATGGCCAGCGGGCTGCGCCTGGCCCGGAGCGTCCGCGCTGCCCGGCGCGGCCAGGGCAGCGATGACGTGGCGATCTTCATCCGGGCTGCCGCGATCGGGTCGTTCGTCGGCGCCGCCGTGGCCGGGGCGGCCCTCCACCGCTGGCGCCCAGCCGGGGAGGGCGGCGAGCCAGCTCGTGACGCCGGCACGGACGAGGGCGCCTGACGCCCGGCGACCCGCCCGCGAGCGCCGCCGGCTGACGAGGGTCGCGGGCGCGCCGGCCCAGCGCGCGACAGCGTTCCGGGACCGGCCGCTGCGTTCGCTACCATTAGCCCGATGACCACGCCCCCCGACCCCGAGACGACGAGCGGGCCAGGCCCGGCCGGCAGCGCGATCCGGCCGGCGAACCGCCCGTCGCCCGATCCGCGGATCCGGCCGTTGCCCGCCGCCGAGATCCGCAGGCGCTTCCTGGCCTATTTCGCCGAGCGAGGCCACGAGGTCATTCCCAGCGCCAGCCTCATCCCGGCCGGCGACCAGACCCTGCTCTTCACCAACTCGGGGATGGTCCAGTTCAAGGAGATCTTCACCGGGGCCGAGACGCGCAGCTACACGCGGGCGGTCGACGTGCAGCGCTGCCTGCGGGTGGCCGGCAAGCACAACGATTTCGAGGAGGTCGGGCGCACGCCGCGCCACCACACCCTGTTCGAGATGCTGGGCAACTGGAGCTTCGGCGACTACTTCAAGCGCGAAGCCATCCACTGGGCCTGGGAGTTCCTGACCGTCGAGATGGGGATCCCGGCCGATCGCCTCGCGGCGACGACGTACAAGGACGACGAGGTCGCCTGGGCGATCTGGCGCGACGAGATCGGCCTGCCGGCCGAGCGCATGGCGCGCTGGGGCGACGTCGACCGCGGCGACGACAAGAACTTCTGGCGCATGGCCGAGACGGGGCCGTGCGGCCCGTGCAGCGAGATCCATTTCGACCGCGGCGCCCATCTGTCGGAAGGGCCGGAGTGCGTGCCCGATCACGATGAGCACTGCCCGCGCTGGCTCGAGATCTGGAACCTCGTGTTCATGGAGTTCAACCAGCTTCCCGAGGGCTCCCGCGTGCCGCTGCCGTTCCCCAGCGTCGACACGGGCATGGGCCTCGAGCGCCTCGCCAGCGTCCTGCAGGGCGTCCTCTCGAACTACGACACGGACCTCTTCACGCCCATCCACGCGACGCTCGCGCGACTGCTCGGGCATGACCCCGCCACGATGGAGGCGCAGCGCTTCAGCTACCAGGTCATCGCCGATCACAGCCGCGCAATCACGTTCCTGATCGCCGACGGCGTCCTCCCGTCCAACGAGGGGAGGGGATACGTGCTCCGCCGGATCCTGCGGCGCGCGGTGCGGCACGGCCGGCTGATCGGACGCCGCGAGCCGTTCCTCGTCGAGACGGCGGCCGCCGTCATCGACGTCATGGACCGGGCCTACCCGTACCTGCGCGAGCGAGCGCGCGCGGATCCTCGCCGCGATCGCGCGGGAGGAGGCCCAGTTCGCCCGGACCCTCGACGCGGGCACCATCCAGCTCGAGGAGGCGCTCATCCCGCTCACCGGCGCGGAGCGGGTCGTCGGGCGGCGGGCAGAGGACGTCCCGGCCGATGCGCCCGTCCTGCCCGGCGCGCTCGCCTTCCGGCTGCACGACACCTACGGCTTCCCGGTCGACCTGACGGTCGAGCTGGCGGCCGAATACGGCGTACGGCTCGATCGCGCCGGCTTCGAGGCCGCGCTCGCCGAGCAGCGGGAGCGGAGCCGCGGCGGCAAGAGGCAGCAGCTCGCGGCCCACGCGGAGCGCCAGGCGTTCCTGGAGGGCATCCAGTCGCTCACCAGCGACACGACGTTCGTCGGCTACGAGACGACGATCGCGGACGCGACGGTCGTCGCCATCCTGCGTGACGGGACCCGCTACGACGAGCTGACCGGCGCGGGCGAGGCCGAGGTCGTCCTCGATCGCACGCCCTTCTACGCAGAGGGCGGCGGCCAGGTCGGGGATCGCGGCACGATCTCCGAGCCGGGCGGCGGCTCGGCCCTGTTCAGCGTCGACGACACCCAGCGGCCGGTCGGCGGGCTGATCGTCCACCGGGGAAGGCTGCACGGCCGCCTCCGGGTCGGCGGCGCGGTCACGGCCGCGGTGGACGGCGAGCGGCGCGCCCGCACGATGCGCAACCACACGGGGACGCACCTGCTGCACCGGGCGCTCCGCAACGTGGCCGGCCCGTCCGCCCGCCAGGCGGGCTCCCTCGTGGCGCCCGAGTACCTCCGCTTCGACTACCCCTTCGATCGAGCCCTGACCGACGACGAGAAGCGGCGGATCGAGGACGAGGTGCGCCGGGTCGTCCGCGAGGACCGCCCGGTCAGCGTCGTCTACGGCTCGATGCAGGACGCCATCGACGGTGGGGCGGACGCCTTCTTCGACGAGAAGTACGGCGAGACGGTCCGGACGGTCCGGGTCGTCGACTACAGCTTCGAGCTGTGCGGCGGCACGCACTGCCGGGCGTCCGGCCAGGTCGGCAGCTTCGTCATCACGGGCGAGCGGAGCATCGGCTCCGGCATGCGGCGGATCGAGGCGCTGACCGGCGAGGCGGCCGACGCCTATCTCCGCGAGCGCTCGGAGATGCTGGTCGCGGTCGCGGAGCGGCTCGGCGCCCAGACGCTCGACGCCGTCGGCGACCGGATCGCCGCGCTGGACGGCGAGGTGCGAGAGCTCCGGCGGCGCCTCCGGGCGGGCGGGGCCGGCTTGCCGAAGGCCGCCGACCTCGTGGCGGCCGCCGAGGAGGTGGCGCCGGGGGTGCGCCTCGTCGCCGGGGTGGCCGCCTGGGAGTCGATCGACGGCGTCAAGAGCCTGGCCAAGGAGGTGCGGTCCGCGCTCGGGTCGGGAGTGATCGCCCTCGGCCTCGACGCCGACGAGCCGCAGCTTTTCGTCACCGTCTCCGAGGACCTCGTCGAGCGAAACATCCGGGCCGGCGATCTCGTCAGGCTCGCGATGGACCGGCTGGACGGCAAGGGCGGCGGGCGCCCGGAGATGGCCCAGGGCAAGGGCACGCGGCGCGACGCCCTGCCCGACGCGCTGGACGCCATCCGGGCGGCCGTGGCCGGCAGCGACGGCTGAGCGGGGCGTCGAATGGCGTTCCTGCGGCGGTTCTGGCAGCGCGACGGGAGCGAGCAGCTCGCCGCCTGCACGGCCCTCGACATCGGGACCGAGTTCGCCAAGGCGCTCGTCTTCGAGATCGACGAGGCGGGCCACGGCACCGTGCGCGGCGTCGGGCGCAAGCGCCAGGGCCTGGCCCACATGCAGTCGGGGACGGTGGCGGACATCCGCGCCGTGGTCGACAACTGCGGCGTCGCGCTCCAGGAGGCCGAGGAGATGGCCGGCTTCCGTCCGAGCCAGGTCGTCATCGGCATCGCGGGCGAGCTCGTCAAGGGCTTCACGACCGTCCACGAGCAGCAGCGCCGCAAGCCCGACATCCCGATCACGGATGCCGAGCTCCAGCGCCTCATCGACGGCGTCCAGCGCGAGGCCCTGGTCGAGGCGGAGCGCGCGATCACCTGGGAGACCGGGCTCCCGAACGTCGATGTGCGGCTGGTCCATGCCGCGGTCACCTCGGCCAGCATCGACGGCTACCCGGTGACGAACCCGACCGGGTTCCAGGGCCGGCACGTCAAGATCGGAATCTTCAACGCGTTCGCGCCCCTCGTCCATCTCGGCGCCCTCGAATCGGTCGCCGCGCAGCTGGACCTCGAGCTCCTGGAGGTCGTCGCCGAGCCCTACGCCGTCGCCCGCGTTCTCGGGAGCGACCACGTGCAGCAGGCGGGCGCGCTCTTCATCGACATCGGCGGCGGGACGACCGATGTCGCCCTCGTCCGGTCCGGAGGGATCGAGGGCACGCGCATGTTCGCGCTCGCCGGCCGGGCGTTCACCAAGTCGCTGGCCGATCGGCTGGACCTGCCGTTCCCCCGGGCCGAGGCGCTCAAGGTCGACTACGCGCGCGGGCTGCCGCTCCCGGAGCGGGACGAGATCGGTCGGATCGTCGGCGAGGACGTCGAGGTGTGGGCGGCCGGCGTGGAGCTGGTGCTCGGCGAGCTCTCGGGAGGCGACCTGCTCCCGTCGCGGATCTACCTGTGCGGCGGCGGCTCGCGCCTTCCCGAGACGGCCGGCGCGCTGCGGCGCGACACCTTCTGGAAGCGGCTCCCGTTCAGCCGGCCGCCCGAGGTCACCGTGATGCAGCCGGACATGATCGAGTCCATCGAGGATGCGACCCGCCTCCTGGTCGACCAGCAGGACGTGACGCCGCTCGGCCTCGCGAACCAGGCGATCAGCCTGCAGGAGGAGCAGGATCCGCTCGACGCTGCTCTCCGCAAGGTCCTCCGGGCGATGAAGCTCTAGGCTGCGTCGATGCCAATCCTGTATCTCGACGTCGACGACGAGATCACGTCGGCAGCCACCCGGATCCGGTCCGCCCCGCCGGGCGAGGTCGCCCTCGTGCTGCAGGCGGGCTCCCGGATCGCGACGAGCAGGATCAACTTCCGACTCCTGGCGCGGGAGGCGGAGGAGCATGGGCGCACGATCGCGATCGTGTCGCCCGAGGCTTCGGCCCGGGCGCTCGCCGGGTCGGCCGGGCTCGCCGTCTTCGCCACGGTCATGGAGTTCGAGGAGGCGCAGCGCGACGAGGCATCCCGGGACGGCGGTGCGGCCGGGACCGCGCCCGGGCCGGCAGGGGTCGCCGCGACCGGGACCGCGCCCGGGCCGGCAGGGGTCGCCGCGGCCGGCGCGGCCGGCGCGGCCCACGCGACGAGCGGGATGGCTGGAGCCGGCGGGCAGGGCCTGCCCGCGGGGGCGGGGGCCGGAGGCGGAGCCGGCGCAGCGAGCACGGCCGCTGCGGTCGGCGCGGCCGTGGGGATCGGCGCAGCTGCGGCTGCCGCGCCGGGCTGGCGCGGCCAGGGCGGCATCCGCGACCGGGGCGGGGTCGCCCGGGCCAGCGGTCCCGGAGCCACGGCCGGCGGATCGGCCGGCGGATCGTCCGGCCCGCGCGCGAACGACGTGACCCGCGCGGCGGACCGGCGCCCCGCCCTGGATCCGACGACGGGCATGGCCGATCGCGTGATCTCGGTCACGCCCCGCCGCCGGCGGCGTTGGCGGCGCGTCCTGGTCCTCCTGATCGTCCTCGCGGCCCTCGCGGCGGGCGGGGTGACCGGGTACACGGTCCTTCCCGGGGCGACAGTCACGCTCAACGTGCGGAGCGTGCCGGTCGGGCCCGTGCGATTCCTCGTACGCGCCAACACCGGCGTGCTCGAGCCCGATGCGGCCACCGGCGTGATCCCCGCCGTGTCGCTTCCCATCGACCTGGTCGCATCCGGCACCTTCAAGGCGACCGGCAAGCGCGTCGAGGAGGCGACGGCGTCGGGCACGGTCCGCTGGCTCAACTGCGACCCGACCCAGTCCTACACGATCCCGAAGGGAACGACAGTCCGGACGGACAGCGGGATCGCCTTCCAGACCGTCGAGACCGTGTTCGTGCCGGTCGCGATCCTGAACCTCCCGAACATCTCCTGCCAGGCCCGCACGGTCGGAGTGACGGCGGCCAAGCCAGGGCCAGCCGGGAACGTGCCGAAGGGCACGATCACCGTCGTGCCCGGCCAGTACAACAACGTCGTCGTGCGGGTCACGAACCAGACCCCGACCTCCGGCGGCACGCACCAGGAGTTCCCCAAGATCCAGCAGAAGGACGTCGACGCTGCCCTGGCGACCCTCACGGCCCAGATCGACGAGCAGATGGCCGCCGCAGTCGCGGACCCGGACGGGCTGCCCGCCGGCGCGACGGTCTACCCGGAGACCGCCGTGCGGAGCGACCCGGTGCCGGACACCGACGTCAACGCCCTCGTCGGCCAGGAGGTGGAGACGTTCGACCTCGGCGTGACGGCCTCCGGCTCGGTGCTGGCGGTCGATCCCTCGCCGATCACCGAGATCGGGAAGACCCGCATCTCCGCCAGCGTTCCAAGCGGCACGGACCTGGTGCCAGGTTCGGAGGTGGTGACCTGGGGCGACGGGGTCCCGGCCGGCCAGGAGGTGACGTTCGCGGTCTCGGGCACGGCCAGCGCACTGCCACGGGTCGATGAGACGCGGATCCGGGAGGCGGTTCGGGGCAAGTCGCCGGACGAAGCCCGCGACGCCCTCGCCGACCTCGGCGACGCGACGATCACCCTGTGGCCCGACTGGTCGAGGACGATCACGCCGCTCGACATGCGGCTCGAGGTGAAGATCCAGGGGCTGCCGGCCCACCGGCCACCCGGCTCGTCGGCATCGCCGTCCCCATCAGCGCCGACGCTGGTCCCGCTGTCGACGGCGACGCCATCACCGGCGAGCCCGGCCGGCTCGCCTTCGCCGGACGCCTCGCCCTCCGGCGAGCGACTCGTCTCGCCGGCCGGCGAGCGCCACGGCTCGCCCATCGGCGGGCGACCACCCGCCGCGATGCCGGCATCGTGAGGCTGCTCGGGATCGACCTCGGCACCCGGCGCGTCGGCCTGGCCATTGCGGAAGCCGAAGGACTCCGGGCGCGGCCGCTCGCCACCGTCGCCCGCGGCCGGACCGTGGCGGACGACGCGGCGACGGTTGGCCGGATCGCCGCCTCGAGCGGGGTCGGCGAGATCGTCGTCGGCCTGCCCCTCGACATGTCGGGCGCGGAGGGGCCTGCCGCCGTCGCCGCGCGGGCCTGGGCGGCGGAGATGGCCACCCGCACCGGGCTGCCGGTGACCCTGCGCGACGAGCGGCTCTCCAGCCACGTCGCCGAGGCACGGGTCGGGCCTGCCCGGCGGGGCCGCGACGGCGGGCCGCCGGGGCCGACGCGACGGGCCGCGCACCGGGCGCGAATCGATCGCGAGGCCGCGACCGTCATTCTCGAGGACGAGCTCGCGGCGCGGGCGATCGGGGCGCCTGGAGAGCGCATCGACGCTCCGTCGGATGAGCGTGGCGACCGCGAGGACCCGAAATCGGGCACCATTGACGGAACGTTCGGCGCCGGCCAGCACGCCGGCCCGCAGCAGGAGCCTGCATGACATCTCCCCAGGGGCGGGGACCCGCGGACGGGGTGCGCCCTGATTCGGAGCGGCCACGCGACGCGCAGTGGACCCTCGACACTGGTCCGGCGCACGGGCCCGACGGCCACGACCAGCGGCCCGCAGACGCGGGCGGCGAGCCGCGCCCGGCCAGCGGGGCAGCCGCGAACCGGCCCACCGGCGCGCAGCCCGCGGCCGCCCACGAGCGCCCGGCGCGTCTCACCTACGACCCGACGCCGAGCGCGACCCGGTTGGGGACGTCGCCGCGCCACGGCGGGCCTGCCCGCCCGCCCGACCCGGGCCGCGGGGCGCCCCTCGGCGATCGCCCGATCGGGTCCGGCCCCGCCGCGAGCCCGCGAACCACGCCGCCCGACGCCGCATGGGCGACCCGGCCGCCGCGGCCGGATGACGGCCGCGGGTCGCGGCCGACCGACGGCCGTCCGGCAGCCGCGACAGACCCGACCGCGATCCCGGGCTGGGCGACCGGCCCGGACGAGCGCCGACCGAACGACCGACCGCCGTTCGGCCCGGCTGCGGCGGCCGGTGCGATCGGTGCGCGAGCGGTCACGGGATCCCCATCGACACGTACGGGGCAGGTGCAGGGCGCGCCCGCCCAGGAACGGCGGACGCCGGGACCGCCGGCGGGTCGCGTCTCGCCACCCGACCGGCGCCCGACGTCACCCTCGAGCCCGGACGGGCCGCTCTGGGGTGACGCGTCCGAGCTGTCCGGGCCGGCCCGTCCGGGCGGCGGCCCGGCGCCCGTCTCGCGGGCCGCCGAGATCTCGTCACTGCGGAACCCCGGTGCACCGGCGCCCCGGTCCCGCCTCCCGTCGCTCCGTGGACGCCCGACATTCGGATTTGGCAGAGGGTATGGTGCCCGGATGGCGGGCACGGTGTCCGGCGTCGAGGCTGCTCGCCGCCGGAACGTCAAAGGAGGCTTCTCACTGCTTCGGCTCGTTGGCTTCGTCCTGATCCTCGCCGCGATCGTCGTGCTGGTCTTCACCTTCGCCCTCAAGCCGATCGTCCGCACGATGGTCGTCGGGATCGCCGGCGAGAACCCGAGCATGCTGCAGGTCGGATTCGTGGCCGACCTGGTGAAGGAGGACCTCGGCGACAAGCTCACCGCACCCGCGGGCACGGACGCGACGGACAAGTCCTTCGAAGTGAAGCCCGGCGACGCGCCGAGCGCCATCGCCGCGAACCTCGTCAACGCCGGCGTCCTGCGCGACGCCCGGGCGTTCCTCCTCGTCACCCTCGAGAAGAAGCTCGACACGTCATTCAAGGCCGGCACGTTCACGGTCCGGGCGACCATGACCCCCGACGAGCTTGCCGGCGCCCTGCTGGTGGAGACCGATCCGCACATCATCCTGCCCGTCCGGACCGGACTTCGGATCGAGCAGATCGCGGCGATGATCCAGCAGAAGTCACCGGACCGCCACCTCGAGTCCCTCACCATGAACGCCCAGGACTTCCTCGACATCGTGCGCCACCCACCCGCCTCGCTGCTCAAGGACTACCCGTGGCTGGTCATCCCGAAGGGCGGCACGCTGGAGGGCTACCTCGCACCCGCGAGCTACAGCGTCCTGCCCGACGTCACGGCCGACCAGCTCGTGCGGATGATGCTCGACAAGTTCTACGCCCAGGTCGGGCCGGCGCGGATGAACGTGGCCGCCTCCCGCGGCCTGTCCTGGTACCAGGTGCTGACCCTCGCCTCGATCGTCGAGCACGAGACCGCGAACGACGCGGACCGGGCGAAGATCGCCGGCGTCTACCAGAACCGGCTCGACCCGGGCCGCGAGACGGCCGGCTTCTTCCAGTCCGACCCGACGGTGTTCTACGTGAACGACTCGCTCAACCTGTCGCAGCTCGACCTGGCGCAGTGGCCGACCTACAAGTTCTGGTTCAAGCTGAAGGGCCAGCTCCCGGCCTCGCTGCCGGCCGCGCTGGCCGGCTACAACACGTACACCAGCAAGGGCCTGCCGCCCGCGCCGATCTCCACCCCGACGGTCGCCTCGATCGACGCCGCGCTCGCCCCCGACACGAGAGGCGGCTACCTGTACTTCCTGGCCCTCAAGGACGGGTCGACCGTCTACGCGAAGACGCACGCCCAGCACCTGAAGAACATCCAGAAGTACGGCCAGTGACCGGTCCGGCCGGGCGGCCGCCGGTTCCCGCTGACTTCGCGCCGCCTCCCTCGGCCACGCGCCTGCGCGGCTGGGAGGAGGCTGACCGCGCCGCGCGCCCGGCTCGCCTCGAGCGCCTCCGGGCGCGCTTCGCCGCAGCCGGCGTCGATGCCTACTTCGGCGTGCGGCGCGAGGAGATCCGGTACCTGGCCGGCCTCAACCTGGGCGAGGGCGAGGAGAAGGTCGCCGGGCATTCGGGCCGCTTCCTCGTGGGCACGGACGAGCTCGTGCTGCTGGCCGATTCGCGGTACGTGATCCAGGCACGCCGCGAAGCGCCCCAGGCGCGCCTCGAGGAGATCACCCACGACCTGGCGTCCCGGTGGGCCGACCTCTGCGCCTCGCTCGGCGCGCGGCGGGTCGCGGTCCCGCCTGCCGATGTCAGCCACGCGACCTGGAACGAGCTCGCAGCCGCCGCGCCGGACGTCGAGCTGGTGCCCGCCGGCGGATGGGTCGACGAGGACCGTGCGATCAAGGAGCCCGCCGAGGTCGAGCGGATCGCGGCGGCATGCGCCGTCGCCGACCGGGCCCTGGCGGCGCTGCTCCCCGAGATCCGTCCCGGCGATGACGGAGGCGGCGCTCGCATGGCGCCTCGAGACGTTGCTGCGCGAGGGGGGCGCGGAGGCGCTGGCCTTCGACGTCGCGGCCCTGGCCGGGTCCCAGGCCGCCCTCCCGCACGGTACGCCAGGGCCGTCGAGGGTACGCACCGGCCGGGTCCTCCTGTTCGACTTCGGGGCGCAGGTTGCCGGCTACCGGTCCGACATGACCCGCACGCTCTTCGTCGGCGAGCCGCGACCGCGCGACCTGGCGATCTACGAGCTGGTGGCGCGCGCGCAGGCAGCGTCGATCGCCTATCTCGGCGACGCCCTCCGGCAGGGGACGCAGCCGAACGGACGGGCGGCCGACGCTGCCGGGCGGTCGGTCATCGAAGTGGCCGGGCACGGGGCGCACTTCGGGCACGGGACCGGGCACGGGATCGGGCTCGCCACCCACGAGCGCCCCTCGCTGTCGCGCGCCGCGAGCGAGGCGCCACTGCCCAGCCCGACGGTCTTCTCGGTCGAGCCCGGCGTCTACCTCGCGGGGCGGACGGGCGTCAGGATCGAGGACCTCGTCCTGTTCGACGCGCAGGCCGGCCGGGTCGACCGCCTCACCCGGTTCCCGCGCGAGGTGCTGGTCGTGGGCTGAGGCCGCGCGAGCGCCGGTCGCGGTCGCGGCAGGGCGACCGCCGTGCCATCGGGGGGTCGTCTGCTAGGATCAGTCGAACACCACGACCAAGCGCGCCGGCGTCGACGCATGTCCGCCGGCCCCCGAGGAGCCCGACTGCATGATCTCCACCGGTGAGCTGCGCAAGGGCGTCGTCATCGAGCTCGACGGCGACCTCTGGCAGATCCTCGACTACCACCACATCAAGATGGGCCGGGGCTCCGCCCAGGTGCGGATCAAGCTCCGCAACGTCAAGAAGGGCTCCACGGTCGAGAAGAGCTTCCAGGCCGGCGAGCGCTGGCCGCGCGCCCAGCTGGACCGGCGGCCGATCCAGTTCATGTACCGCGACGGCGACGAGTTCCACTTCATGGAGATGGAGTCGTACGAGCAGTTCCACCTCACCGCCGACCAGCTCGACGACGCCGTCAACTACATGAAGGACGGCATGCTCCTCGACCGCATCAGCTACGAGAGCGAGACGCTGGGCGTCGAGCTGCCGATCACGGTCGAGCTGGCCGTGACGGAGACGGAGCCGGGGTTCGCGGGCGACACCGCGACGGGCGCCCGCAAGGCCGCCACCACCGAGACCGGCCTCGTCGTCCAGGTCCCCCTCTTCGTCGGCGAGGGCGACGTCATCCGGATCGACACGCGGACGGGCGAGTACCAGACACGCGTCTAGCCGTCGCCGCGCGATTCGACGTCGCCTGCGTCGAGCGGCCGGGCCGCGGCGCACCGCGATGAGCGACCCCGAGCCGCCGGAGTGGGCCCTGCCCGGCTGGGATGTCGTCGATCCGTTCGGCGAGGCGTCAGCGGGCGCCCGGTCGCCGGGCGCTGGCGCGTCCCGCGGACGCCCGGAGGATCGCAGCGCGTCGGAGGAGGGCTCCCCGGGCGGCGATCCGGCGGCAGCCGGCGTTCCGGCGCGCGAGCCGGCGACGGGCGGGCCGGCGCCCGACGAGCGCCGACGCCCGAGCCCCGTTCGACCGGGCGGGACCTTCGGCGTGCGTGTCCTGGGCGTCTCCGAGGTCACCCGCGTGGTCCGCGACGCGCTGCGGGCCGACCCGCGCCTCGCCGAGCTGTGGGTCGAGGGAGAGGTCGGGCGCGTCTCGATCTCGTCCGCCGGGCACGCGTACTTCACGCTGAAGGATGCGCGCAGCCAGCTGGCCTGCGTCTTCTTCCGCGACGACCGGATGGCGAGCCCGTTCGAGCCCCGGACCGGGCTCCAGGTGATCGTGCGCGGCCGCGTCGACGTGTTTGATTCGCAGGGCGTCTACCAGCTCTACGTGGCTGCCATCCAGCCGGCCGGCTTCGGTGACCTGGCGCTGCGGTTCGAGCTGACGAAGGCGAAGCTGGCGGCGGAAGGCCTGTTCGAAGCGAGCCGGAAGCGGCCCCTGCCGCTTCGGCCGGCGACGATCGGCGTGGTGACCTCGCTGTCGGGTGCCGTGCTCCACGACATTCGCCGGGTGCTCGCCCGCCGCTGGCCGCTGGCGCGGGTCGTCGTCGCGGCATGCCAGGTGCAGGGCGACGGGTCGGTGCCCACGATCGTGGCGGCGCTCGACCGGCTGGCCCGGTATCGCGCGGCCTGCGCGGCCGCCGGACAGCCAGACCGGGCGCCCGCGGTCGTGATCGTGGCGCGCGGCGGCGGCTCGGCCGAGGACCTCTGGTCGTTCAACGACGAGCGGGTCGTGCGGGCCGTGGCCGCCCACCCGGTGCCCATCGTCTCCGGGGTGGGCCACGAAACCGACGTCACGCTGGTCGACTTCGCTGCCGACGTGCGGGCCCCGTCGCCCTCGGCCGCCGCCGAGCTCGTCGTTCCCGACCGCCTCGAGGTGGTCGCGGGGCTCCGGGCGCGGCGCGCCCGGCTCGACCGCGTGGCGGGCGGCGAGCTCGTTCGCCTCCGAAAGCAGGTCGGCGGCGAGCGCAGGGCGCTCGACGGGCTGCAGCCTGCCGCCCGCCTGGCAGCCGCGCGCGAGCGAGCGGGCTACCTGCTCGACCGAGCGACCGCTGCCGTGGCTGCGGGCACGGCGACCCGCCGCCGGGCGACGGAGCGGGCCGGGACTCGCCTCGCCCCGCTCGCCGATGCGCGGCTGCGCCGCGAGCGGGCGCGGCTCGGCGCCGCCGCCGCGGCCCTCGCCACGCTCGGTCCGGACGCGACGCTGGCCCGCGGCTACGCCATCGTCCGGCGTACCGACGATTTGCTGCATCGTGCGCGACCCGGCGGAGGCTCCGCGGGGGACTGCCCTTCGCGTCCGGGTCGCCCGGGGAGAGCTGGCGGCGCGCTCGGAGGGCGAGACCTGAGGTGGATCTCTTCTGGTTCGTGCTCCTGCTGGTCGTCCTCGGGGGCGGCGGCATCCTGCTCGGCCTCGCGATCGCCCCGCGCCTGACCGCATGGGACGCACGCCACGCCGGCCCCGCGACGCTCGACGCGGAGAACGCGGCCGCGCCGGGCAGGCTCGCGCCGGAAGGCGGCAGGGCCGGTGCCGACGGCGAGGCGCCTCAGGCGACGGCCGGTGAGGCCGCCGCGACGCCCACCGACGCCGGGTCAGGGGCAGCCGCTCCCGAGACCCCGCCTGCCGGCGCGACGCCCGCCGATTCGGGGACGCTCCCGTCCGCGGGCCCTCTCGAGGGTTCCGTTGCCGCGAGCCGACCACGCCCATGACTCCGCACAATGAACTCTCCACCCGGTTCGATCGCAGGAGGCGCACGTGACTGACCAGGGTCCGGCCGCAATCGAGGCGCTGACGTTCGACGCCGCGCTCGCGGAGCTCGAGCGCACGGTCGCCGAGCTCGAAGCCGGGGGCCAGCCGCTCGAACGCACGATCGCCCTCTATGAGCGGGGCGTCGCGCTCGAGCAGCGCTGCGAGAAGCTCCTCGCCGACGCCGAGCTGCGCGTGAAGCGGCTGGTCGAGGGCGCCCGCGGCGCGCTCGCCGAGGCCGAGCTCCGGATCGACGAGGGCGATTCGGCGGCCTCCTGAGCGTGGCCGCGGCGCCTGGCGTCGGGGGCGGCGAGGACCTTTGCGCTCCGTGGCGCTAGACTCGCCCGAACCCGCCGGAACCCGCCGCACGTCGCGGCCGGTCCGCGGCGGCGGTTGACACGAGCCTGCGAATTGGCATCGACCCATCACGGTCGACACGTCCGAACCGTCGAACCCGAGCGGCTGCCGGCCGGCCGCCCAACCGAGGGACAAGACAACGTGGCACTCCTCCCGAGGATCAAGGGACCCGGAGACATCCGGGGCCTGACGGAGGCGCAGCTCACGGAGCTGGCGGCCGAGATCCGCCAGACGATCATCAGGACCGTGGCCGTGACCGGCGGGCACCTCGGCTCGTCGCTCGGCGTCGTGGAGCTGACCCTGGCCCTGCACCGCCTGCTCGATTCGCCGCGCGACAAGATCGTCTGGGACACCGGCCACCAGGCGTACCCCCACAAGCTCCTGACCGGCCGCTACGATCGCTTCGGGACGCTGCGCCAGCTGGGCGGCATCGGCGGCTTCCCCCGCCGCAGCGAGTCCGAGCACGACGTCTTCGACGGCGGGCACGCCGGCACCGGCCTGTCGATCGCAGCCGGGCTCGCGACGGCCCGCGACATCCGGCACGGGATGCAGAAGATCGCCGTCGTCGTCGGCGACGCCGCGCTGATGAGCGGCCTGTCGCTCGAGGCGCTCAACGACCTTGGGCACCGCAAGACCCAGGTCCTGATCGTCCTCAACGACAACGAGATGTCGATCAGCCCGAGCGTCGGGGCCCTCTCGAAGTACCTGTCCGAGATCAAGCTCAGCCAGGCCTGGCGTCAGTCGCGCACGAACTACGACCGGATCGTCGAGCGGATGCCCGTGGTCGGGCCGACGGCGGTCGAGCTGTCGCGCCGCGCCCGCAAGTCGTTCGTCAGCTTCGCCCAGCCGGGCCAGCTCTTCGAGGACCTCGGGATCACGTACGCCGGCATCGTGCCCGGGCACGACCTGCGCGCCCTCGAGCACACGTTCCGCAATGCGCTGACCCTCGACGGCCCCGTCCTGGTGCACGTCCGGACGCAGAAGGGCCGAGGGTTCAAGCCCGCCGAGAAGGACCAGGTCGGCTTCCACGGCGCCGCCCTCCCGCCCATGGATGCCCAGCCACGCCGCGCGATCCGCCCGGGTCCCCTGGGCGCCGGCGAGATCTCGGCCGTCCCGACCGGGCAGGGCGCCGACGATGGGGCCGCGGCGGGCCCCGCGGCCGAGTCCGCGGCGGCACCCCCCAAGCACCCGAACTACACGCACCATTTCGCCCAGGAGGTGATCGCCGCGGCCGCCGCCGACCGGCGCATCGTCGCGATCACGGCGGGGATGCCGACGGGCACCGGCCTCAACCGGTTCCAGGCGCTGTACCCCGACCGGTTCGTGGACGTCGGGATCGCGGAGCAGCACGCAGTCGCTCTCGCGGCGGGCATCGCGCTCGGCGGCGGGCGGCCGGTCGTCGCGATCTACACGACGTTCCTCCAGCGCGCCTTCGACCAGATCGTCCACGACGCCGCCCAGAACGACCTGCCGATCCTGATCGGCTCCGACCGTGCGGGCCTCGTCGGGGAGGACGGCACGAGCCACCAGGGGATGTTCGCCTTCTCGGCGCTCCGGCAGGTCCCGAACCTCGTGATCGCTGCGCCACGGGACGAGCAGGAGCTCCGCTCGCTTGTTCGCACGGCGCTGGCCCAGGAGCACCCGTTCGCGCTCCACTACCCGCGCGACGCGGGCTTCGGCGTTCCCGAGCGCGAGCCGGTCGTCCTCCCTGTCGGCCGGGGCGAGATGCTCCGCGATGGCGACGACATCCTGATCGTCGGGCTCGGCCCGATCGTCGCCCGTGGCCTCGCCGCCGCCGACCTGCTCGCGGCGGACGGATGGTCGACCGGCGTCCTCAACGCGCGGTTCCTCAAGCCGATCGACCGCCAGCTGATCCTCGACCAGGCGCGCGGGAAGCGGCTCGTTGTCACGCTCGAGGAGAGCACCACGATCGGCGGCCTCGGATCGGCCGTCCTCGAGGTGCTCGAGGAGGCCCGCGCCGTGGACCTCGGCTTGCGGGACGTGCCGCTGCGCATGATCGGGATCCCGCCCGACAGGTTCGTGGATCATGGGTCGGTGGGCGACCTGCGGGCAGCGCTCGGCCTCGACGTCCCGGGCATCACCGCCCAGATCCGGGAGACGCTCGCGGTGTTGCGCGCCGAACCCCACCGCTCGACGGCGACCGCCTGAGGGTCCCACGAGGCGGGCCGCGATCGGCGTTTCCTCCACGAAGTGCACGGAGTGCACCTTGTGGCGCGGTTTCGGGGCTGGCAGCCCTCGCGATCGGCCGCTGGTAGCCGCAGGCGGCCAACTCCGGCTCCGTCGGAGATCCCAACCGCGCGCAAGGTGCACAACCTGCACGTAGCGGAGGAAACCGGGCGGCGACGTCCCGTCCGCGGGGCGTGAGGGCGCGGCGAGCTGCAGGCCCTGTCGCCTCGCCCCTGTTCGCGCTGCCCGGCCGTCGCGCCGCCCCCCCGAGCCGCCGCCGCCCTCGAGCCGCCGCCGTCAGCGGGCGGCGCCGCCTCCGGTATGATCGGAGCATGCCCACGCTCTCCCGCGCCGATGTCGAGCACGTCGCCCACCTCGCGCGCCTCGGGCTGACGGACGCCGAGCTCACGCAGCTCGAGGGCCAGCTCAACCACATCCTCGACCAATACGCGATCCTCGCGGCGCTCGACACGGATGCGATCCCGCCGACCGCGCAGGTGATCGAGCTCGAGAACATCCTCAGGGACGACGTGGCCGGGCCGTCCCTCAGGCCGGACGAGGCGCTGGCGAACGCGCCCGAGCACGACGGTGCCTACCTCGTCGTGCCGGCGATCCTCGGCGGGCCCTGACCGATGCCTGAGGCGACGCTCACCCGCCACTCGGCGACGGCGATGGCCAGCCTCCTGCGGGCTGGCGACACGTCGTCCCGTGAGCTGACGCTGGCTGCCATCGCGGCGGCCTACCGCGACAACGGCGCGCTCAACGCGTGGCTCGTCATCGACGACGAGGCCGCGCTCGCCGCGGCGGACCTCGCCGACGCTCGCCTCGCGGCGGCCCGCGCCGAGGGTGGCGGGGCGCTCGATCGCCTGCATCCGCTGTGCGGGGTGCCGGTCGGGCTCAAGGACCTCGTGAGCGTCCGCGGCGGCCAATGCACCGCGGGCTCGAGGATCCTCGCCGGATACCGGGCCCCGTACGACGCGCACGTCACCGAGCGGCTCCGCGACGCGGGCGCCGTGATCGTCGGCAAGCTGAACATGGACGAGTTCGCGATGGGCTCGTCGACGGAGCATTCGGCCTATGGGCCGACCGCCAACCCCTGGGATCTCGACCGGGTGCCCGGCGGCTCGTCGGGCGGGTCCGCCGCCAGCGTGGCGGCCCACCACGTGCCGGTCAGCATCGGGACCGATACCGGTGGCTCGATCCGCCAGCCGGCTGCGCTGTGCGGGATCGTCGGGATCAAGCCGACGTACGGACGGGTGAGCCGCTATGGCATCGTGGCGTTCGCGAGCAGCCTCGACCAGATCGGCGCCCTCGCGCGCGACACCCGCGACGCTGCGCTCCTCCTTCACGCCGTCGCGGGCCGCGACGAGCGCGATTCCACCTCCGCGCCGCGCCCGGTCGACCGCGACCTGCTGCGCCTGCCCGGAGACGACGAGGCGGCCGCGTCGCTCGCCGGCCTGCGCCTCGGGCTTCCCCGCGAGTACTTCGTGGCCGGGATGGAGCCGGGCGTCGCGGCACGGGTGCGCGAGGCCGTCGCCGCGCTCGAGGCGGCGGGCGCGGAGGTCGTCGACGTCAGCCTGCCCCACACCGAGTACGGCCTTGCCGCGTACTACATCATCGCGCCGGCCGAGTGCTCGGCGAACCTCGCCCGCTACGACGGCATCCGGTTCGGGCGCGCCGAACGCGGTGGCGATGTCCTCGCCAACTACCTCGCGACCCGCGGCATCGGCTTCGGGGCGGAGGTCAAGCGCCGGATCATGCTCGGCACGTATGCCCTGTCGGCCGGCTATTACGACGCCTACTACCTGAAGGCCCAGAAGGTTCGAACGCTCATCAAGAGCGATTTCGACGCCGTCTTCGAGGCAGGGGTCGATGCGCTCGTCGCCCCGACCAGTCCGACCGTCGCCTGGAGGCTCGGAGCGAAGCTGGCCGACCCGGTGGCGATGTACCTGACGGACGTGTGCACGCTGCCGGTCAGCATGGCCGGCCTGCCGGGCATGAGCGTGCCATGCGGACTGTCCGACGGGCTCCCGGTCGGGCTCCAGCTGATCGGGCCGGCCTGGAGCGAGCTCCGCCTCCTGCGCCTCGCCCGGGCCTACGAGGCGATCACCGCGAGCGCCGCCTGGCGCTCGGTCGAGCCTCCCGGGCTCGTCGCGGCCGGCGATTTCGGCATCCCGACGCCCGCGGCCCGCGCCGCGGCTCTCGCGGGAGGGCACTGACGATGGCCTTCACGGTGCGGCGTCCACCCCTGGCAGGGCGCGCTCTCTCGGCCCGCGTCCGGGCCGTCCCTCCGTCCGGCATCCGCCGGTTCTTCGACATCGCCGCGACGATGAAGGACGTCATCAGCCTCGGGGTGGGGGAGCCGGACTTCGCGACGCCCCGCCAGGTGATCGAGGCCGGCGTCCACAGCCTGCGGTCCGAGCGAACCCACTACACCAGCAACTACGGGACGCTCGAGCTGCGCCGGGCGATCGCCGCCCACCTCGAGCGACGCTACGGCGTCGCGTACGACGCGACCACCGAGATCCTCGTGACAGTCGGCGCGTCGGAGGCGCTCGACCTCGCCTGCCGGGCGACCCTCGACCCGGGGACGAGGTCGTCCTCCACGAGCCGTCGTACGTCGCCTACGTGCCCGCGATCGTGTTCTCCGGCGGCGTCGTCCGCCACGTGGCGACGCGCTTCGAGGACGGCTTCGCCCTCGATCCGGCGGGCGTCGCGGCGGCGATCACGCCGCGGACCAAGGCGCTCTTCCTGGGCTATCCGTCGAACCCGACCGGAGCCGTGCTGCCCGCCGCCGTCCAGGACGAGCTGGCGCGCATCGCGGTCGACAACGACCTGCTGGTGTACGCCGACGAGATCTACGACCGGCTGGCGTACGGGGACTACCACCACCGCGCCATGAGCGCGCTGCCGGGCATGTTCGAGCGAACGATCCTGATGGGCGGCTTCAGCAAGGCCTACGCGATGACCGGCTGGCGGATCGGATACGCCTGCGCGCCGGCCCACCTGATGGAGGGGATCGTCAAGGTCCACCAGTACGCCATCATGTCGGCGCCGACGACCGCCCAGGACGCGGCAGTCGTTGCGCTCGAGACGGCCGAGGAGGACGTGGAGGCGATGCGGGCCGAGTACGACCGCCGTCGCCGGTTCCTCGTCGACGGCCTCAATGCGCTGGGGCTCGACACCTTCGAGCCGCTCGGCGCGTTCTACGCGTTCCCTCGGATCACCTCGACCGGCCTCGACGACGAGACGTTCGTGGAGCGGCTGCTGACCGAGGAGCACGTGGCGGCCGTGCCGGGATCGGCGTTCGGACCGTCCGGCGCCGGCCACGTGCGCATGTGCTACGCGACGTCCCACGGCCAGCTCCAGGAGGCGCTCGTCCGGATCGGCCGGTTCGTGGAGCGGGTTCGCGACGAGCCCGGAAGGCCGGGTCCGGAATGACCGCGGCGGTCGAGGTGCCCGGCGAGGCCGACCGGTACGAGGCGGTCATCGGGATCGAGGTGCACTGCCAGGTCCGGACCGCCAGCAAGATGTTCTGCGCGTGCGCCGTCCCCCCGCCCGACGCGGCGCCGAACACCCACACCTGCCCGGTCTGCCTCGGCCTCCCGGGCGTGCTGCCGACGATCAACCGGCGGGCAGTCGAGCATGTCCTCACGACCGGCCTCGCGATCGGCGCGAGCACGCCGCCGACGACCCGCTGGGATCGCAAGAACTACTTCTACCCGGACCTGCCCAAGGGCTACCAGATCAGCCAGTACGACCTCCCGCTGGCCTCGAAGGGGACCCTCGCGGTCGAGACGTCGGGCGGCATGACGAGCGTCGGGATCACGCGCGCCCACCTCGAGGAGGACACCGCGCGCCTCGTCCATGCCAGCCTGCCCGACGGGCGCCGGGCGAGCCTCGTCGACTTCAACCGGTCCGGCATGCCCCTGATGGAGATCGTGACCGAGCCTGACATCCGCTCGGCCGAGCAGGCCCGCCGGTACGCCGAGGAGCTGCGCCTGCTGCTGCGCACGATCGACGTGTCGGACGCGGAGATGGAGAACGGCCAGCTGCGGGTCGAGGCGAACATCTCGCTCCGCCGGCGCGGGACGGAGCCGTTCGGGACCCGGATCGAGGTCAAGAACATGAACTCGTTCCGCGCGGTCGAGCGGGCGATCGCGTTCGAGATCGAGCGCCAGGCGGCGGCGCTCGACGCCGGCGAGCCGCTGCGCCAGGAGACCCGCGGCTGGGATGACGCCCGGGGCGTCACGTACGTCATGCGCGTCAAGGAATCCTCGGACGACTACCGGTACTTCCCCGAGCCCGACCTGCCGCCGCTGGAGGTCGACCCGGCCTGGCTCGAGGCGCTGCGGGCGGGCCTCCCGGAGCTTCCCGCGGCCCGTCGCACGCGGTACATCGGGGTCCTCGGCCTCTCGCCGTACGACGCCGCGGTCCTCGTCAACGACGAGGCGATGACCGTCGCCTTCGATGCGATCCGGAACGCCGGGCCGGACCTGCCCCCGAAGGAGGTGGCCAACTTCGTCACGGGCGACTACGGACGCGCCCTCAAGGAGACCACCGAGCGGGGGCCGGCCGGGCTCGCGGGTCGCGCCGACGCGGCGTCGCTGGCGGAGGTTCTCCACGAAGTCCTGGCCGGCCGCCTGAGCCGGGCAAACGCGCGTGAGGTGGTCGCAGCGCACATCGCGAGCGGCAGCCCGGCGGCCTCGATCGTCGACGAGCGGGGGTTCGCCCAGATCTCCGACACGGAGGCGCTGGGCGCGCTGATCGACGACGTGCTGGCCGCGAACGTCGGCGCGGTCGCCGACTACCGGGCCGGCAAGGCGCAGGCCGTCGGCTTCCTCGTCGGCCAGGCGATGAAGGCCTCGCGCGGCCAGGCGAACGCAGCGCTCGTCCAGGCGGCCATCCGGGAGCGCCTGGGCCGATGAGTCCCGTGGCGTTGCTCCTGCTGGCCGCCGGGATCGCGCTCGTCGCGATCGGCTGGTCGCGGGCGCGGCGGCCGTACGCCCGCCTCCGGGCGCTGCAGGAGCAGGACGCCAACATCGCGCGCTACGAGCAGTGGCGGGGCGGCGTCCGGTCCAGCGAGCCGACCGGCGCCTCGGTCGCCATGGCGATGCTCCGGCGGCAGGCCCGGAACGGGATCGTCGTGGCGGGTGTCGGCGCCGGCCTGATCCTGGTCGCATTCTTCGCGCGGCTGTGATCGCCTGAGGCCCGCAGCCGAGTGCTTCGTGTCGGGCCGCCGCCGCGCCGCGGCGCCGATCCGCGTCGTGCCTGGCGCGCAGGTCGCCGCTGGCCCCGGCCCGCGCGCCTCGGACCCCGCGCGCCTCTGCCGGGCCCGCGCCCCGGCCGATGCGCCGCTCAGCGACTCCGAACCAGGCGATGGTGCTCGATCGAGATGCAGCGGTCCATGACGACGCCGAGGCCGCCCTCGCGCGCGATGCGGGCTGCCTCGAGGTTCGCGATCCCGAGCTGGAGCCACAGGACCGCTGCCCGGGCCGCGACGGCTTCGCGCGCGTGCACGACGCACGCCTCCGGGCGCCGGAAGACGTCCACGATGTCGAACGGCCCGGTCGCCGCTGCGGCGGCCGCGAGGTCCGGGTAGGCGAGCACGCCCAGGACGGTGTCGAAGACGGGGGTCACCGGGACCACGTCATAGCCTGTCCGCCGCAGCATCTCCATCACGTCCCGTGACGGACGCCCGGGCCGGTCGGAGGCGCCGATCACCGCGATCCGGCGCGCCGAGCGCAGCAGCGCGGCGATCTCCGCATCGGTGAGCAGGGGGATTGCGACGCGGCCCTCCTGGAGGTCGAGGAGGTCATCCAGCTCGGCGCGGCCGTCAGGGTTCACGGGTGGTCTCGGCCTCGGTCTGTGGGGCGCCAGGTGGGACGTGCATACTAGCCCGACACCCCTGCCCGATGCCACCGGAGGGTTTCCGCGTGCCACTCACGCCCCGCGAACGCGTGCTGACCGCCCTCGACCACCGCGAACCCGATCGCGTCCCGATCGTCATCGGGGCGAGCAACGCCACCGGGATGAAGATGCCCCCGTACCGGCGGATCGCGGAGCTGATCGGCGTCGAGCCGTCGGGCCGCTACATCTACGACTGGCCGGAGCTCGGCACCGCGAGCCTCGACGAGGTCACCCTCCGCCGTCTCGGCTCGGATGTCCGCGGGGTCTTCGACGCGTTCCCGGCAGCCGTCCGCGAGCGGCGCGCCACCCGCGATCCGCACAGCCCGTTCATCGACGACTGGGGCAGCGGTCAGGTGGAGATCGGCGACGGCGCCTGGTTCCCCGGCGTCCACCCCCTGGCGGACGCAACGACCGTCGCCGAGATCGAGGCGTATCCCTGGCCCGACATGGACGACCCGACCCGGGTGGCCCACGTCAGGGCCGCCGCGGCCCGCCTGCGCGAGACGAACGAGTTCGCGGTGATGGTCACGCCATGGCTGCTCTTCCCGTTCGAGCGGGCGTTCGCGATGCAGGGCATGGAGGACTTCCTCCCGAACATGGCCGCCAACCCGGAGCTTGCGGAGGCGCTCCTGCGCCGGATCACCGATCTCTGCGTCCGCCTTATGGGTCACGTCCTCGACGAGTGCGGCGATGCGGTCGACATCGTCAAGATCGGTGACGACCTCGGCACCCAGCAGGGCCCGATGATCTCGCCGGCGATGTATCGGCGGATGCTGAAGCCGCTCCACGCGGAGCTCATCGCCGCCATCAGGGCCCGCTCAGGGGCGCGCGTGTTCTTCCACAGCTGCGGCGACGTGTCGACGCTCGTCGATGACTTCGTCGAGATCGGGATCGACATCCTCAACCCGATCCAGACGGCGACCGGCGGCCTCGCCGACCTCGCGGCGCTCAAGCGCCGGCACGGCGACCACCTCACGTTCTGCGGCGCGATCGACACCCAGGCGATCCTGCCTCGCGGGACCGTCGACCAGGTCTGGGCCGAGGTTCGCCGGGTCATCTCCGCGCTCGGGCCGGGCGGCGGCTACCTCCTCGCGGCCGTCCACACGATCGCCGACGAGGTGCCCGGCGAGAACGTCCTCGCCATGGTCGACGCCGCGCTCGAGCACGGGCGGTATCCGCTGCGCGGCTGAGGGCCTGCCTCGAGGACGGGCACCCCGGACGCGGCGCCCTGAGCGGCCCGTCGGCGGGCGACCGTGCCTGGCGGCAGGCCGCGACCGGCCCGGCTCAGCGCAGGCGGACCGGCAGCGACTCGACCCCGCGCAGGATGAAGCGCGGCTTGAAGACCGGCGCCTCGGCAAGCGCCATGCCCGGCAGGTCGCGCAGCAGCGCGCCGTAGAGCTCCTCGAGCTCGACGCGGGCGAGCGGCGCCCCCAGGCAGAAATGGATGCCCGCCCCGAATGAGACGTGCGGGTTGGGGCTGCGGTCGAGCACGATCTCGGCGGGCCGCTCGAACACCTCGGGGTCGCGGTTCGCCGACGCGAACAGCAGGGCCAGCTCCTGGCCTCGCGGGATCGCCACTCCGCCGACCTCGACGTCCTCGAGCACCCAGCGCTCGAACATCGGTGCGGGCGTATCGAACCGCAGGAGCTCCTCGACCGCGGATGGCACGAGGTCCGGCTCCGCGCGCAGCCGTTCGAGCGCGTCGGGATGGAGGAACAGCGCGCGCCAGGCATTCCCCGCCCCGTTCACCGACGCCTCGTGCCCCGCGTTGAGGAGCAGCATCGCGGTCGCCACGAGCTCGCGCTCGCTCAGCCGGTCGCTGCCGTCGGCGACCTCGGCGAGCGTGCTCAGGAGGTCAGGGCCCGGGTCGGCCTGGCGGGCCCGGACGAGCTCGCTGAGGTACGCCCCGAACTCCTCGCTGGCCCTGGTCGCCCGGACCGCGTACTCGTCGGGTGGGTTGAGCTCGAACATGAGGGTGATCTCGGCCGACCACGGCCGCAGGAGCGGGCGGTCGGCCTCCGGGATGCCGAGCATCTCGGCGATCACGGCGACCGGCAGCTCCTCGATGACGTCGGCCAGCAGGTCGAACGATTCGCGCTCGCGGACCGCGGCGACGAGGCCGCCCACGAGCTCGCGGATCCGCGGGCGCATCGCCGCCACGACCCGCGGCGTGAACGCCGTCAAGACGAGGCGGCGCAGCCGCGTGTGGTCGGGCGGCTCGCGATCGATGAGCTGGGCGCGCAGCAGGTCCCAGAACGGCGCCTGCCAGCCGGGCGGCTCTGTCTGCCCGAACTCCCCGGGCGTCCCGACGTGCAGGTACGAGCGGCCGAGCCGCCGGTCGCGCAACAGCGCGCTGACGTCCGCGTGGCGGCTGACGACCCACTGGCGGGTCGCCTCGTCGTAGAGGGCCGGCCCGGCCTCCCGCAGGCGGGTGAACGCCGGGTACGGGTCCTCGACGAAGGCCGGGTCGTCGGGTCGGTAGCCGAGCTCGGCCGGGGACGCGGACGCGGGTGCCGTCATGGGGACGCTCCGGGCGGGTGGGGACGCCCGCCGATCCTCCCTCGGGCCGGCGGGCGGTCGGGTCAGGTCGCGGTCTCGCGCTCGTACGGCTGGCCGTCGGCGGCGGGCGGGACGCTTCGGCCGACGACGCCGGCGAGAACGATGATCGTGAGGAGGTACGGCAGCATGTCGAAGACCTGGGCCGGCAGGGCGCTCATCAGCGTGCCCAGGTCGCCGCTCGGTGGCGCGATCTTGATCAGCTGGCTGAGCTGGAGGAAGAACGCGAACAGCAGCGCCGAGCCGAAGGCCCCGATCGGCGTCCAGCGCCCCATGATCATGGCCGCCAGGGCGATGAAGCCGCGCCCGTTCGTCATGCCGATCTGGAACGAGTTCGTTGCCTCGATCGAGAGGAAGGCGCCCGCCAGCCCGGCGAACACGCCGCCCAGCAGGACGTTCCGATAGCGCAGCCGGATGACGTCGATGCCGACCGTCTCGGCCGCGCGCGGGTGCTCGCCGACGGCCCGCGTGCGGAGGCCCCAGCGAGACCGGAAGAGCCAGATCTGGGTCCCGATGATCAGCACGATCGCCGAGAGCGCGATCGGCCCCTGGTTCAGGAACATGTCGAAGATCCAGCCGACGACCGGGAGGCTGGTCAGCGCCTCGGGTGGCACGAAGCGCTCGAACGCGCCGGCGCCCGCGGGCGAGCTGCGGGCGATCAGCGTGGTGAGGTAGCCGGTCATCCCGAACGCCGCGATGTTGATGATCGTGCCGCTGATGATCTGGTCCGCCCGCAGCGAGATCGACAGCCAGGCATGCAGGCCCGAGATCAGGACGCCGATCAGGATCCCGGCGGCGAGGCAGATCAGGAGTGGGATCGTGATCCCGAAGATGTCGCCGGGCGGCGGGTTCCCGAACAGCGGGTTGACGGCGACGCCGGTCACCCAGGCGGTGAACGCGGCCGCGAGCATCGTGCCCTCGATGCCGATGTTGACGATCCCGGAGCGCTCGCAGACGACGCCGCACAGCGCGGCCAGGGCGAGCGGGGTGGCCTGGGTCATGATGATCGCCGCGTTCGGCGGGATGACGTCGACGAGGTAGACGACGAGCTGGACCAGGATTCCGATGACGGGGATCGTCGTGAGGTCCATCAGACGGCAGCCTTGCTCGTCAGCGGCCTGGCCGGTGCGGCAGCGCCCGGCGCGCGGGTCGTCACCCCGAGGGCACGTCTCAGCACCGGGCTCGCGACGAGCAGCAGCAGGATCGTCGCCTGGAGCACGTCGACGAGCTCGGCCGGGATCTGGGCCTGGATCTGCATGAGCCCGGCGCCCGAGCGCATCGCCCCGAACAGCAGGGCGGACCCGAGGATCGCGATCGGGTTCGACCGTGCGAGGAGGGCGACTGCGATCGAGTCGAAGCCGACGGTCGTCCCGAAGCTCGACGTCATCGAGTGGTTGACGCCCAGCAGCACCATCGTCCCGGCGAGGCCGGCGAGCACGCCGCTGAACGTCATCGTCGCGACGATGATCAGCCGCGGCCGCATGCCCGCGTAACGCGATGCGTCGGGGTTTGCGCCGACGGTGCGGACCTCGAAGCCCCACGTCGTCCGGTACAGCAGCCACCAGACGAAGATCGCGGCGGCGAGCGCGATGAAGATGCCCAGGTGGCCGTTCCGCCCGAGGATGATCGGGAGCGCCGCGTTCTTGACGTCGTACGTGATCGCCTGCGGCGAGCGCGGTACCTTGAGCGGGCCGCTGACCAGCATCGCGAGGGTCTGCACGGCGATGTAGTTGAGCATGATCGTGGTGACGACCTCGTGGGCGCCCGAGACCGCCTTGAGGAAGCCGGGGATGAAGCCCCAGGCCGCGCCGCCGACGAGGCCGGCCAGGACGGCGAGCGGGATGGCGAGCGCAGGCGACCAGGTGGCCACCCAGACGCCGACGATGACCGAGCCCAGGGCGCCCATCAGGAACTGGCCCTGGGCGCCGATGTTGAACAGGCCGGCCTTGAACCCGAAGCCGACCGCGAGCCCGCCGAGCACCAGCGGCGTCGTGTTGACGAGCGTGTTGACGATCGCATCGTAGCTGCCGATCGAGCCCTGGATCAGCGCCCAGTAGGCGGTGGCCCACAGCCACGGGTCGAACTCCTTGCCGGGGACCAGCAGCTCGGAGAACAGGATCACGATCGCGCCGACGAGCAGCGCGCCGAAGATCACCGCGAGGGGCACGGCGATCGCGTTCCAGATGCGCCGCGGCGTCAGGCGCGGCCGGCCGGTGACCGCTTCGGCGTCAGGGGCCGCCGGGGCAGGCGCGGGAGTGGCGGTCATCGTGCCAGCTCCGAGATCTGCGGCTGGGTGCCGCCCCGGTCGGTGCCGCCGGTGGCCATCAGGAGCCCGACCTCGTTCTTGTCGGCGGTCCGGCCGTCGAGGACGGCCACGATCTTGCCGCCGTACATGACGGCGATGCGGTCGGACATCTCGAGCACCTCGTCGAGCTCCGCCGAGACGAGCAGGACCGCCGTCCCGGCGTCCCGCTTGGCGATGACCTGGCGATGGATGAACTCGATGCTGCCGACGTCGAGGCCGCGCGTCGGCTGGTCGAGGACGAGGAGCTTGAGCTCGCGGTCGAACTCGCGGGCGACGACCACCTTCTGCTGGTTGCCGCCGGACAGCGTCGACGCCATCACCGTCGCCGACGGCGTCCGGATGTCGAACTTCTCGACCGACTCCGCAGCGTCTCGCTCGATCGCGCTCGCGTTCCGCAGGATTCCGCGCGAGTACGGCGCCCGGTGGTAGCTCGTGAGCACCAGGTTGTCGGCGAGCGGGAACGACAGGATCAGCCCGAACCGGTGACGGTCCGCGGGCACGTACGCCACCTGCGCCTCGTTCATCTGGCGCGGCGTATGGCCGGTGACGTCCAGGCCGGCCAGGGTCACGCTGCCCGCCGTCGGCTTGCGCAGCCCGATGATCGCCTCGACCAGCTCGTCCTGGCCGTTGCCGGCGACGCCGGCGATGCCGAGGATCTCGCCGGCCCGGACCTCGAGGTCGACGCCGCGGACCATCGGGTTGCCGCGATCGTCCTTCGCCTCGAGGCCAGCGACCTGCAGGACCAGCTCGGCCGGGTGCGACTCGCCGCGGTCGACCGTCAGCTGGACCTCGCGGCCGACCATCAGCTCGGCGAGGTCCTCCTCGTTCGTCTGGCTGGGGATCCGCTGGCCGACGACCCGGCCGCGCCGGATGACCGTGATCCGGTCCGCGATCTCGAGGACCTCGTACAGCTTGTGGCTGATGAAGACGATCGAGTGGCCCTCGGCGGCGAGCCGCCGCAGGACCGCGAAGATCTCCTCGGTCTCCTGCGGGGTCAGCACGGCGGTCGGCTCGTCGAGGACGAGGATCCGCGCATCGCGGTAGAGGGCCTTCAGGATCTCGACCCGCTGCTGCCAGCCGACCGACAGCGAGCCGACCTTGGCGTCGGGGTCGATCTCGAAGCCGAAGCGCCGGCCCAGCTCGGCGATCCGCTTGCGCGCCTCGCTCCGGTCGAGGAAGACCGGGTTCGCCATCGTCTCCTCGCCGAGCAGGATGTTCTCGGCGACGGTCAGCACCGGGACCAGCATGAAGTGCTGGTGGACCATGCTGATGCCGCGGGCGATCGCATCGGACGGACCGGCGATGGTGACCGGCGTCCCATCGAGCAGGATCTCGCCCTCGTCCGGCCGGGCGAGGCCGTAGAGGATGTTCATGAGCGTCGTCTTGCCCGCGCCGTTCTCGCCGAGCAGGGCGTGGATCTCGCCGGGACGGACCTCGAGGTCGATGCTGTCGTTCGCGACGACGCCCGGGTAGCGCTTGGTGATGCCGCGCATCTCGAGTGCGGGCGCGTGCACGGCGTCGGGCAGATCCGTCATCGGCTGGCTCTCCGAGAGAAGGCGACCGGTCGGGATGGATATGCGAACGGGCCGGCCGTGCCGGCCGGCCCGTTCGCGCTCACTTCGGTGGGAGTGCTGCCTACTTGGCGACGCCGCAGCCGGTGTCGGGGCAGGTCTTGAGGGTGCCCGCCTTCATCGCGGCGAGGGCGTCGTCGAGCTTCTGGGTGACTTCGGGGCCGAACAGGCTGGCCTGATCGTGGAAGTCCGACACGCCGATGCCGTCGTTGGCGGCGTTGTAGAGGACGTCGCCGGGCGCGAAGCTGCCGCTACCGGCCTGCTTGACGGCATTCGAGACCGAGACGACGAGCTTCTTCTCGGCGCTCGTGATCACGCACGCGTTCGCCGGCGCGCCCAGGGAGACCCACTGGTCGACGTCGACGCCGATGCCGTTGATCTTGGCGGCGCAGGCGGCCTCGAGGACGCCGTTGCCCGTCTTGCCGGCGACCTGGAAGACCACGTCGACCTTGTTCGTCTTGATGAACGTCTCGCCGAACGCCTTGCCGCCGGCCGGATCGTTGAATGCGGCTGCCGAGAAGTCGTTCGTCACGTAGGCCGTCTTGACCTTGATGTCGGGCTTGATCGACGCGGCGCCGAGCTGGTAGCCCTGGATGTAGCGGACGCACGGGGCGCAGAGCGACGTGCCGCCGATGGCGCCGATCGTGTTGTTCTTGGTCGCGTAGGCGGCCACGATGCCGGCGAGGTAGCCGGCCTGGTCCTCGGCGTAGTAGATCGACTGGTAGTTCGGGAGGAGGGCCTTGGCATCGCCCTTGCACTCGAACTTGTCATCCGGCGCGCCGTCCGGCGTGACGCAGATCGGCGACTGGTCGACGCCGATGAACTTGATGGTCGGGTTCGCCTTGGCGGCCTTGACCGTGTCGGACGTCAGGTTGAAGCCGACCGTCACGATGATGTCGTACTTCTGGTCGACGTAGGACTGGATGTCGGCCGCGTACTCGGACTGGTCCTTGGGGACGATCGAGGCCGGGGTCGCGGCGCCGAGCGCCGTCGCGCCCTCGGCTGCGCCCTTGTAGCTGTACTCGTTGTAGTTCTTGTCGTTCAGCGTCCCGATGTCGGTGACGACGCCGATCTTGAGGGCCGCGCCCGGGTTCGGCGTGGGGGTCGCCGGGGCGGGCGTCTCCGGTGCCGGGGTGGCGGGCGCCGGGGTGGCGGGCGCAGGCGTCGCCGGGGCAGGCGTGGCCGGGGCGACGGTCGGTGCCGGCGTGGGCACTGGCGTCGCCGCGCTGCTGCACGCAGTTGCGACGAGCGCCAGCCCTGCGATCAGGGTCGGCACGAACGCGCGTTTACGCATGTTTCCTCCTCGAACCCTCTCGGCAACCGGACTCATCCTCCGCCGGTCTGCGCGGGAGGGCTGACAAACGGGTCCGGCTGTGCGGACCCTATGCTTCGCATCGTACCGATGCGCGAGGGCGGCGGCAAGGCGATCTGGCAACGGACGGCTGCGCGGGCCGGCCGCCGGCAACCCGTGACGATCGGCGGCTCCCCGGGTGAGGCTCGGGCACCTGCGTCATGCCGGGTCGCCGGGCCGATTGCCGCGATCGCGGGCCCGCGCGGGGTATCGTGACGGACGTGACCGATCCGCTCCCGATCATCCTCGACTGCGACCCCGGGCACGACGATGCCCTGGCGATCCTCCTCGCGCTCGCTCGCCCCGAGCTGCGGGTGCTGGGGATCACGACCGTCGCCGGCAACGCCAGCCTCGAGAACACGACCCGCAATGCGCTCCGGGTGCTGACCCTCCTCGGCCGGACCGACGTCCCCGTCGCGGCGGGCGCGGCGGCGCCGCTGGTGCAGCCGGGCGAGGTCGCCGATCGCGTCCACGGGGCATCCGGGCTCGACGGCGCCGACCTGCCCGCGGCTGCCGTCGACGCCGTCGCCGAGGGCGCGGTCGAGATGATCGCCCGTCTCGTGCTCGCCTCGAGCGCTCCTGTCACGCTCGTGCCGACCGGGCCGCTGACGAACATCGCTTCGTTCGTCCTGGCCCACCCGGACCTCCTGCCGCGGATCGGCGAGATCAGCATCATGGGCGGCTCGATCGCCGGGGGGAACCGGACCGCCTCGGCCGAGTTCAACATCTGGGCCGATCCGGAGGCCGCCCGGATCGTGTTCGACTGCGGGCGCCCGGTCGCCCTCATGCCGCTCGACGTCACCCACACGGCGCTCTTCCTCAACGCCGACCTCCCGCGCCTGGAGGCGCCCGGGACGCGCACCGGCGCGATCTTCGCCGACCTGCTGCGCTTCTACTCGATCTTCCACCGCGAGCGCTACGGGTGGGACGGCTCGCCCGTCCACGACGCCGTCGCCGTGGCGCGCCTCATCCTGCCGGGCCTGGTCCGGGAGGTTGCCTGCCGGGTCGACGTGGCGACCGGGGTCCGGGCCCGCGCGCGGCAGGACGGCCGTCGACCTGGGGGGCGTCCGCGGCCTCCCGGCGAACGTCTCGGTCGGGGTCGCGATCGACGCACGCCGCTTCATCGACCTGTTGGTCGAAGCGGTCGTCTCCTACCCCTGACGGGGATGCACGTTCCCTGAGGCCTGCACGGTGCGGGCCTGTGCGGTCGAGCCCCGGGACCGTCGGGCCCGGGGCTCGGGTGTGGCACAGAGGCCGGGGCCGGCCGGCTACGGCGTCAGCCGGACCCGATAGTCGCGGACGTCGATCAGGTGGCCGTCCTTCTCCGAGCGGTCGTAGACCCGGAGCGTGCCCCATTGCGCGGCCGCGACGTGGTAGGTGAGCGTCACGTCCCACGTGCCCCAGCAGCCGGTGCCGCACGAGGCGGTCACGGCGCGATCCCTGAGCAGCGTGCCGTTCGCAGCCAGCAGGCGGACCCGGAACTGGGCCTCGAAGACGTTCGCCAGCCCGCTCACGTGGCCGCCGCTCGGCAGTGAGCCGCGCCAGGTGGGCCGATCGACGAAGATCGCGGGGAGCTGGCCGCGGAACGTCGAGCGGTGCATCCCGCCCCCGATCGAGAGGCCGCCGAAGGTCGCGACGGGCACCCCGTCGAGCCGCAGGAGGACCGTGTCGATGGTCGGGAACTGGGTGACCGTGTAGACGAGCTGGGCCAGGCGGCGGCGCAGCGTCGCAACCGCCGCGGTCCGAGCGAACTTCCCGGTCAGGTCGACCGTCGCGGTCGTGCCGTGGAGGGCGATCGAGCGGAGCTGGGTGCCGGTCGGGACCGCCGTCTTGAGGGGCGCCTCGGCCGCGGCCGGTCCGGCCAGCAGCTGGCGAACCGCGGCGGCGGCGACCCCGCTCGTGGCCGGCACGGTCCGCAGGCTCGGCGTCAGGAGGTACGGGCTGCTGTGGGAGGTCATCAGGAGGTAGACGCGGACCTTCGTCGACGCGGCGGGATCGACCGACGGCCCGCCGGCCAGCACCGGCGACCCGAACGACGGGACGAGCAGGGCGGCGAGCGCGAGCAGGATCGCGACGATGGCGACGGTCGATCGCCCTCGAGGGAGGGCGAGAGAGGGCGAACCGGTTGGGCTCATGGTGGCGGCCTCCGCGTGCGGGTCGATGGCGCAATGGTCGCGCCCGCCGGTGACGTCCGGGTCTCGGGCGGGTAACGGTTGTGTCACGGCGTGAGCCAGATCGGGTAGTCGGAGGCGACGACGACGCTGCCGTCCTTCGCCGATCGAGTGTAGGCGCGCAGGGTCCCCCACTGGGCCTTCGCGACCCGGTAGTCGACTCCGACATCGAAGGTCCCCCAGCACCCGGTGCCGCAGCTGGCGGTCACCGGCGCGTCGAACACGATCCTGCCGCTCCCGTCGACGAGCCGGATGCCGAGGCGGGCCTCGAAGACGTTCGCGAGGCCGGTCACCCGCCCGCCGCTCGGGATGGCTCCGCGCCAGGCGGGGCGATCGACGAAGATCGCCGGCAGCTCGTCGCGGTAGGCGGCCCGGCGCAGGCCGCCGTCGACCACGACTCCTTCGCCCCCCAGCACGCGGACCGGCTGGCCGTCGATCCGGAGCAGCACCGTGTCGACGGTCGGGAACTGGGTCACCGTGTAGACCAGCTGGGCGAGCCGGCCGAGCATCGAGAACGACCCGCCGCCGCTGCCGAACGTCCCCGACAGGTCGACCGTCGCGGTCGTGCCGTCGATCGAGATGCCGAGCAGTCGTGTCCCGTCGGGGATGGTCGTCGAGAGCCCGGACTCGTCGGTGGTCGGGCCGGCGAGGAGCGCGGTGACCGCGGCGGTCGCGACGGCGCGGGTGGCGGGAACGGTGCGCAACACCGGGACGAGGTGGGGGTCGGCGCCGCCCCGCGTCGGCGCGAAGAAGTAGGCGCGCACGGTGGTCGTTCCCACCGGCGCCGGCGACCCGGCCGGGCGCGGGCTCGTGTTCGCGGGCGTCTCGACCGGTGGAGTGGGGGAGTCACCCGGCACCGAGGCCGGCGCGGTCGCCGACCCACCGCCAGCCGGCGCGGAAGGATAGGCATCCGGCGGCGGGGTCGGCTCGGCGGTCTCGCCGGCACCGGCGCCTGCCGCCGACGGCACGAGCGTGGGAACGGGCCCGACCGAGCCGACGCCGCCACAGGCGGCGAGCGCGGCGCCCGCCAGCAGCGCCGCCAGCGTCGCGCGGACGAGGGGGGTGACGCGACGCGAGGAATGGGATTCACGCGAAGAGCGGGATCGGCAGGTCATCGGGGGCGGCTCCGGGCGGGGTCCGATACCGCGAGATCCTCGCCCGCGCCCGTGACGGATCGGTCGCTGGCGCGTAACGCTTGGGTCACGATTCCCGGGCCGGGCCCGGTCCGGCGGCGCGTCGCGGCTCGTCCTCAGCGGCGGGCGCCCCGTCGGCGGCGGCCAGGGCCGGAACGAGCAGGTCGAAGCGCAGCCCCCCGCCGGGAACCCGATCCGCCGTCAGGTCGCCGCCGAGGAGGTCGGCATGCTCGCGGGCGATCGCGAGCCCGAGCCCGCTGCCGCCAGGGCGCGCGGGGTCCGCCTTCGCGAAGCGCTCGAACAGCGGCTCGAGATCGCTGTCGGGCGGCACGCCCCGGCCGTGATCCTCGACGCGGATGCGAACGCGGCCCGCGTCCGTGGTCACGCTCACAGTGACCGGCGCGCCGGGGGCATGCTCGCGGGCGTTGTCGAGGAGGTTCCCGACGATCCGATCGAACCGCCGGGGGTCGGTCTCGACGATGAGCGGCTCGTCCGGCACGACGAGCGTCGCCTCCGGCAGGCGCCGCGCGACGAGCGCGCGGACCCGTCCGGCCACGTCCACGGGGATCCGCGAGACCTGCTCCGCGCCTGCGTCGAAGCGCGACAGCTCCATCAGGTCCTCGACGAGGGCACGCAGCCGCGCGACATCGGTCACGAGCAGCTCGGCCGCCCGGCGCGACGACGGCGGCAGGTCGACGATCCCGTCGCGCAGCACGGACGACTCGGCGACGAGGGCCGTGAGCGGCGTCCGGAGCTCGTGGGCGACGTCGGAGACGAAGCGACGGTTGCCCGCCTCGGCCGCCCGGAGCCGCTCGATCGTCTCCTCCTGCCCCGCGGCCATGCGATTGAGCTCGCGCGCCAGCGCGCCCAGCTCGTCCGAGGACTCGACCGGCACGCGCGCCCTGAGGTCGCCGGCGGCGATCCGCGCCGCGGTCCGACCCGCCGTGTCGATCGGACGGAGGATCCCGCGCGCGACGGCCCGGGCCGCGAGCAGCGCGACCAGCACCGCGATCGCGGACCCGACGAGGAGCGCGAGGCGCAGCTGGGTGACCGCGCGATCGATCTCGGCGGCGTCGTGGATGAAGTACAGGTCGGGCTGGCCGGTCGCCGACCGGCCGCCGACGACCAGCACGGGACGGCCGCCTGCGTCGAGCCAGGCGTAGCCGATCTCGCCGCTGGCGACGATCGCCCGGAGCTCGTCCGGCAGCTGGGCGGGCACGTTCAGCAGGTCGAGCGAGCTCAGCAGCGGGTCGCCGTCCCCGAAGTCGGCGATCGTCCCGAGCGCGCCGCGCAGGCCCAGCGTCGCCATGACGCCGCTTTCCTGGAAGGCCCCCCGGCCGGCCGCGCCGCCGAGCGCGTCGGGCACGAGGACGGCGAGGTCGTACTGCGCCTGCCGCGTCGCGTCCGCCAGCAGCTGGCTGCGCAGCGACGCCTCGACGAAGACGGCGGCGCCGATGCCGAGCACGGCGGAGGTGAGCGCCACGAGGGCGACGATCACGAGCGCGAGGCGCGTGCGGAGCGAGCGGCCGCGGCCAATTCCCGGACGCGGGAAGGCGGCCGGGCTGGCGGCCGCGACCGGCGCGGCCGGGCTGGCGGCCGCGCCGGACACCTCGGCAGGCGCCCCGGACACCCGCGTGCGCCGCGCCCCGGCCACGCGGGCGGGCGTGCCCGCAGGAGGCGTGCCCGCAGGAGGCGTCGGGCTGGCGGGGGGCGTCGGGCCGCCGGGGACCGCTGGGCCCGGAGCCGGCCGCGGAGGCTCGACGGCGCCGGCCATCAGGCGGTCGCCTTGTACCCGAGCCCGCGCACGGTCTGGATCAGCGCCGGGGCGCCGGGGTCGGCCTCGACCTTCGCCCGCAGGCGGCCGACGGCGACGTCGACGAGCCGCGAGTCGCCCAGGTAGTCGTAGCCCCAGATCCGGTCGAGCAGGACCTCGCGCGTGAACACCTGGCCGGGCCGCCGGGCGAGCTCGAGCAGCAGGTCGAACTCGGTGCGGGTCAGCGCGATCTCCTCGCCGTCCCGGCGCACCGTCCGGCCCGCCGGGTCGATCCGCAAGGTGCCGAGCCGGACGACCGGCTCGTCTGCGCCGGGGGTGCGGCCACGGCGGAGCGCCGCCCGGACGCGCGCGACGAGCTCGGCCATCTCGAACGGCTTGCGCACGTAGTCGTCGGCGCCGGACTCGAGCCCGACGACCACGTCGAGCGTGTCGGCCCGCGCGGTGAGCATCACGATCGGCGTCGTCGCGTCGCGCCGGATCTCTCGGGCGACCTCGAAACCGTCGAGGCGGGGGAGCATCACGTCGAGCAGGACGAGGTCCGGCCGGGCCGCCCGGAAGCGCTCGAGGCCCGCGGCGCCGTCGGCAGCCGTGTCCACGTCGAACCCGGCGTTGCGCAGGCCGATGGCCGCGATCTCGCGGATCGACGGGTCGTCCTCGACGAGCAGGATCCGGGCGTCCATCGCGCCTCAGTCGACCTCCGTGCGCGGATTGCCGGGCATCCCGGCCGGTCCGAGTATGCGCCGGGCGTCAGCGGCCCTTGAGCTCGTGGAGGCGACGATCGGAGATGCCGAGGTGGTGCGCGAGCTCGTGCCGCAGTGTCTCCTCCACGCCCCTGGCGAGCAGGTCGGGCGTCGGGCAGGCGCGCACGAGCGGCCCGCGGTACAGCGTGATGACGCTCGGGACGGCCATCCCATCCGCGGCGAGGGTCGTCCTCGGGATCCCCCGGTACAGGCCGTACAGGCCCCCGACGCCGAGCTCCGCGAGCTCCGCCGGGGTCGGCTCGTCGGCGACGACGACCGCCACGGTTGCGAGCTGGTCGCGGAACTCGTCGGGGAGCGCCGCGATCGCCGCGTCGATCGCAGCGTCGAAGGGATCGGGTTCCGCGTCGGCGTCGTCGGGATCGGTCTTCCCGGGCCGCGTCGAGGGGTCGGCGTCGAAGGGGTCGGTATCCACCCTGACAGGGTAGCGGCAGGTCGGCTTCGCGTCGGCAGAGCGGCGTCGTGCTGGTCGGCGGCGGTCGACCGGGTGCCGCCGGCGAGACGGGCGCCGCCGGCCAGTCCGGCTGCGGCCGAGTCCGGCGGCGGCCGAGTGCGGCTGCCGAGTCCGGCTACGGCCGAGTCCGGCTGCCGAGTCCGGCTGCCGAGTCCTGCCCGGCGCCGCGCTACCATGGCGCTCCCGTGGCGCCCGCGCAGATCGTCGTCCCCAGCCGCCTCACACCAGCGTTCGCTCGATGGTCTGTCCCCGGCGCCCCGCGACGGCGATTCGCCCGTCCCTGGAACGGCTGACCGGGCCCATGGAGCTGCCCGCGCTCGCGATCCTGGCGGGCGTGCTCGCGGTCAAGGAGGCGGGGCTGCCGGTCCCGGTGCCCGGCGACCTGCTCGTCATCGGCGCGGGAGTGGCCGCCAGCCGGGGCGGGCTGCCGTGGCCGCTGATCCTGGTGGTCCTGGTCGCGGCGACCGTCGCCGGCGGCATGGTCCAGTTCGCTCTCGTCCGGGGCCGGGCGCGGCGGGCGATCCTGGGCCTGCTGGCCCGGTTCGGGATCGGCGCCGCGACCGTCGAGCGCGGCGCCCGGCGCGTCCGCACGGGCGGGGCGGCAAGCGTCGCAGTCGCCCGCATGACACCCGGCGTCCGGGTCGTCGCCATCGCCTCGAGCGCGATCGCGGGCATCGCGACAGCCTCGCTCGTCACGGGCCTGGTCATCGGCAACGGGGTCTTCCTGACGGGACATTTCCTGCTCGGGCTCGCCGTCGGCGAGCCGGCCGTCCAGGCGGTCGCCGGCGCCGGGACCGCGCTGGTCGGCGTGGGCGTCGGCCTGGCGATCGTCGGCGGGTTCGGCTGGTGGCTGATCGCGAGGGGACGTTCGCGCCGTCGCGCCGCGGCGGGCGAGCCGCCGGCGCGGGCGGGCGGCGCGCTCGACTGGACCGACGCCTGCTGCCCCGCGTGCCTCGCGCTCGCGGTCGTGCTGCCGGGTCAGGCGACCGAGGGGTCCTGATCGCCTTCTGGCCGGCGCCTTGCTGCTACGTGCCGGTACGCTGGCGCGTCGACGATGGGCGGGACGAGCTCGCAGTCGGGCGTGGTGCAGAGCTCCAGGCCCATCTCGGCCAGGCCCTCGGCCAGCGGCGTGAACCCCAGCCAGCCGCCGAAGCTCCGACTCGAGACGCCCGCCGGGATGCCCCGCACGAGGACCGCGCCGCCCGAGTCCCCAGCGGCCACCTGGATGTGCGCACCGATCATGCACGGGAAGTACGCGCCATCTGTCCGGGTTCAGGTTCTCACCCTTCCCGGTCACCGCACCGCTCCGGTAGGAGTTGCGGCCGTCGATCTCGACCTCGTCGCCGATCGTGATGTCGGCGCATGCGAGCGGCCGCGTCCCCGGCGGGATGACTCGGTAGCCGGCCGTCCCGAGGTCCACGACGTTGAGGTGTCCCCACGGGATGCGGTCCGTGGCGACCACGAGGTAGTTCATGTCTGACGCGGCGCACGTGTGCCCGGGATATGGGCACGAGGCGTCGCGGGCGGCCGGGCCGAAGACGCCGCGCACGCCTGAGCCGTCCGGGTCGCGGGCCACGGTGCCCTCGGTGGTGCAATGGCCGGTCGACGTGAGCACGATGGTCTCACCCAGGCGCGCGTAGAACCCGCCAGAGCAATACCCCCAGACCTGCTGGCCGGCGAGGACCGGCGGGTCGTACACGGGGGTGGTGCGCCGCGGCTGCGTAGCGGCGCGCACGACCGAGAGGGACCCGATCCCGAGCAGCAGGCCGGCCAGGACGACGACGAGCAGACGAACGGGACGGACCCCCGTCCGCGCACCCATCCCAACCGCCCGTGGCATCTGCCGTCCTCGCTCAGGGCAGGGTCGCAGACGTGGACCCGGCGACGCCGATCGTCCGCGGGAACGAGCGCTGGCGCAACCCGTACGATCGGCCTGCTCGAAGGTCCAGCGTGCGGGCCTACAGCGCCATCGACCTGCCGCCCGTCCGTGCCCATCACGATGCTTGACGTCCCGGTCATGCTCGGTTCCAGCGCGAGCGTCCCACCGGTGGCGAGCCGCCGTGCCACCTGGACGCGCGACGCAGCGACGATCGGAGTCGGGCATGGCGAGGAACCTCCCCGGGCAGGCGCGCGTCGCGGCCGCCGCGGCCGCCACGCTGGTGCTCCTGGTCGCGTGCGGGCCAGGCGGTCCGATCAAGGGCGAGATCAGGGACGATGCGTTCGCCCTCTCTGTCGACCACGCCCCGACGTCCGTGCGCTTCGAGCTCCGCAACCTCGGGACGAAGCCGTGCGACCTCGTCGCGGCCCAGACGTCGCTGCCGATGGACGCCCTGCCCGTCAAGGACCGGAAGGTCGTGATCGCCGAAGACGGCTCCGCCAGCTCCGTGCGAGCGATGACCGGCGGGGAGTTCCCTGGCCAGGTCGAGCCGGGGGCCGACTTCGCGTTCGAGCTGGGAATGGAGAGCACGCCCGCGACCGACCAGCGGATCATCTTCTGCAACGGCGTGGGGGACTACGAGAGCGGCCGCTACGCGGTCCTGCGCTTCGACCGGTAGGGGGTCTCGGCAACGCCCCGGGTGAAGGCGAGGAGCTGACCGCGCCCCCGAGTCCGCGCGGGCGCGTCCACCTGACGAAGCGCGACCCGGGCGGTCGCCTGGCGAGTGCAGATGTCGCGGCGCTATCCGGTGGCGGGAACCGGCCCTTCGCGCAGGCCGATCACGTTGCCGGCGGGATCCTTGAACCAGGCACCCCGCGCCGGACCGAACTGGGCGATGAAGTTGACGGTCTTGGGCGTCTCGTACTCCTCGAAGGTCACGCCTCGCGACGAGAGCTCGCGGACGACGGCCTCGACGTCATCGACTTCGAAGTGCATGACCGTCTGGCCGCCGGCAGAGGGCTGCCCACGCCGGATCGTCAGCTGCGACCCCTTGCCGGCGCCGAACCGGGCGGTTGCCGGCGTCTCCTCGAGGAGCGTCAGGCCAAGCTTGTCCTCGTAGAACGACTTGGCCTGGTCGAGATCTGTCACCACCAGCGTCGTGACTGCCAGGAACGCGGAGAGCATCGTCGTCACCTCGATCGCGGAGAGGAGCCGGGAACCCGATTGGCCGCACCTGGTCTGTGCGGGACGTGGACGCCGCCCCAGCGCGAGGACGGGAGTATGGGCAGGCGCCCGGTCCTTGTCCCGGACGAGGTCACCCTGTGAGCCTGGCAGGTGACTTTGACAGGCGCTGGCGAGCGACCTCCGGATCCACGCGAGCGGCAAGCTTGCGCCAGGCCCAGCTCGTAAGAAGCGATCTGCGCGTCGCCTCGGACCCTCCCGGAAAGGTCCCCCGCAGTGAGGCGGACAGGCTTCGCTACCTCAGCGTCACGAACGCGTCGAGGTCGACGCGGGGCCGCCCCCTCGTGCCCACGACGACGAGCTTGATCGTCCGGCTGGCGGACGTCGACCAGGTCTGCCGCCAGGCGACGACGCGGTACTTCGTCGAGCCCGAACGCAGGTCGAGGGTGGCGACCAGCCTGCCGTTGACGTAGACCCTCAGCTTGCCCCGCGTCGGGGCGGTGGTCGCGACGAGGGCGATCGAGCGTCCCGTGAACGTGTACGTCGCGGAGGCGCTGGCCCTGGTGGCGTACCGGGCCGAGCCGCCCGACAAGCGGCTCGACGAGGTGGTGGTCCATGCCCCGCGGTACCGGACCGAGCGGCTCGTCTGCTGGATCAGGCGGGGCGTGAGGTTGGGCCCGGCCATCCAGGCGCCGGCATTGCCCGCGACATCGACTGCCCGCACCCGGAAGCGGACGGTGCCCGAGGAGGCCACCGTGAGGTCGGCGGCGGCCGACGCGAGCGAGCTCGAGACGGTCGTCCAGGTCGCCCCGCCGTTGGTGCTCCGGGCGAGCTCGTAGCGGGCGACCCCCGAGCCGCCCGGGTTGTCGGCGCCGGTCCAGGCGAGGTGGAGCGGGATCGAGGTGCCGGAGAGGGCGACCCCGGTCCGCAGCGTCGCGGCGGGCACGGTCGCCGTGGGGGCGATCGCTTCGGGCGGCGTCGCGGCGAACGTCGCGGTCACGGTCGTGGGCCCGCTGATCGTGACGGTGCACGGCGCGGTGCCGGAACAGCCGCCGCCCGACCAGCCGCTGAACGACGATCCGGCCGCCGGGTGGGCGGTCAGCTCGATCGTCGATCCAGAGGCGACGTCCGTCGAGCAGGTCGAACCGCAGTCGATCGCCCCGGAAGCCGACGTGACTGTCCCGGAGCCGCTGCCGACCTTGCTCACGGTGAGGGTGTAGTGCGGCGTGACCGCCTCTGGAGTCAGTTCGAGGACGTTGCCCGCGGTGTCGTTCTTCCAGCGGGCCAGCGAACCGCCGATGGCGACGGTCGAGGCAGGCTCGGCGCTCGCCCGCCGCACTCCGTCGCCTCGACCTGCCTTCAAGGGGGCCGTGGCGGTTACGGGCGGTCGAGCCGCGATCGCGTAGATCGCGCTCGTGCCCCAGCCGGCCTGTGTCCTGATCGATCGGCTCGGCAGGTAGTCGAACGTCGTGGAGTCGAGAGCGGCGATGCCGTTGCGGCCGAGCGCGACGTAGATCGTGTCGTCGATGAGTGCCATGTCATAGGCGCCTTCACAGAATCCATAGCCGGTTGGGTGACAGAACCAGGCGTCGTTCGACCCGATCGGCCGCACGCGTGCGCCGGTGTCCGCCGAGTAGACAAGGACCGCCAGGGTCGCGGCGAAGGGCCTCGGTGATACGGGCCAGCCCGGGATTGGGGGAGGGTACGAATAGAAGCTGCCGCCCACGACGACCGAGTCGCCAGCCTCGACGAACGATCTCGGCTGCCCACCTATGGTCCCATCAGGCGAGGCCGTCTCGTCCAGCACGGCCGGCGCCCACGCGTCCAGCGTGCCGTCTGCGCCGAACCGGGCAACCGTCTGGCGCGCCTGACCGTCGATCGACCCGAACTGTCCCCCGACATACAGGCGTCCGCCGATGACGTCCAGCCCCGTGATGGTCGGTCTGGATCCGACCTCGATGGCACCGAACTGATGGCTGAATGTTGGATCGGCTGCAATTCCGGACGCGGTTGCGACGTATCGGGTGAGAGCCTCGCCGGTGTCGACGCCGGCCCCAAAGCGTTCGATGCCGACGTAGAACGCATTTGTCTCGGGGTCGACTGCGAGCGAGAGCCCTTTCGTTGACTGCATGGGGGATGCCGGCTCTGCATCGGCCCAGTCGACGGCTCCCGTGGCGGCGTCGAGCGCCACGACTGGCGCCTGCCCGAATTCGCCCTGCAGGTCACCGACAACGACGACTCGACCATCGGCGATCCCCAGCGCCTGGACATCCGGGAGCCAGCTGCTGGCCATGGTGTCGACCAGTCCGGAGACGAACCCTGGGATCGGAGCCAGATCGCGATCGAGCGCAGCAACATGATTGGCCGTCACGCCGTGGAGGAACGTGAACCCGCCGCTGAAGACGATCGACGCTCCGACGACGATGGTCGTGCGGGGTGCAGCCGACGGAGCGGGATGCCAGCCCGCTACAGGGGCGCCAGCCTGGAGGTCAAAGGCGTCGTACCCTCCAACGAGATATCGACCCGCGTACAGCGTGCTCGGCAGCGGGTAGGCCAGCTCGGGGTCAGGATGGGCATCGAGGATGCCGAGCTGGGTCGCCGCGAGGTGAGCCCCCGCGCCCGATCCGGTCACGCCATACGAACAGACGGCCAGCTGACGACCACCTGGCACGTCTGTCGGCGGTCCATAGCCGACCGCGGAAGAGGCGCTCATCCGCGTGAATTCGTAGTCGACGTGATTCCACCACCCGTCGTCGGCGGGCGTACATGGAGTTGCCGGTGCGACGATCGTGATCGGGTCGGCCAGATCCTGTTCGCCATGGGCGTTCCAGCGCTGGAGGATCGCCCCGGTTGCCGCATCGACGAGGATCATCGTGGACTGGGTGTTCGCATCCAGCTCGAAGTCGAACGCGCCCACGGCCAGGACCGCCCCGCCGAGCCCGATCATCTTCGTTGTCTGCCCGGCCGTCCACTGTTGAGAGCCCGGGTTCGCCAGCTCGGTCGACCACAGTCGAGATCCCGCGTCCATGTCGTAGCCCACGAGGTAGTGGCGCGTGATCGAGGGCGAACCCGCCTGGCCGCTGTTGACGCCCATGTCGACGATCAGGGTCCGCGACGCCGGGTCGACGGTGAGGTCGGATACCCATCCGGAGCACTCGCTCCACCCGGCGCACGTCGCCAGGGGGGCGAACGGCCCGATGGCAGGCCACAGACGATCGGACGGGAGCCCGCACGCCGAGCCGCTGCCGAGCAGGACGACATGGCCCGTCGCCTTGTCGATGAACGCCAGGCCAACCGTCGAGAGGCCGGACGCAGAGGGCGACGCCGGAAGGCCAGCAACGAGCTGGTCGCCGATGTCCCATCTCGGCGTGCCGATGGTGATGGTGCACGGCAAGGTCATGTGCCAGGACTGGTCGACGCCGCCGTCGGCCGTCATCCGCACGCCCGCCCACCACGGGACGCCCGCGCCCGCGATCGATTCGATGGCGCCGAACAGGAAGTACCCCGTTGCATCGTCGGCAAAGGCGACAGCGCCGTCTCCAATGACGTCCGGGCTCGTGCCCTGGAGCCGGTCGCTGCCGCTGCCCGGCGGATCGACCATCGCGACGGGGCCAGTCCGGATGCCGATCTGGGTGAAGTCGCCGCCGACGTAGGCCGTGCCGGTCACGGGATCGACCGTCATCGCCCGGATCGGGCCGTTGAACGCGTAGCGCCCGAGGCTGGTCCCACCCGGCGTCGTGAGCGGCGGGAGCTTGATGCGGATCGTCGAGGTCGCGTCAGGAGCCGGCGCATGGGTGGCGTCGCCCGGTTGCGACGCCGTCACGGTGCAGAGGCCGTCCGCGTTCAGGTGGAGCGTGGTGGCGGTGATCGAGCACAGGCTCGGGGTCGTGACCGCCAAGCCGACCGGCAGGCCGGAGTCGGCGGTGGCCGACAGCCCGACCGTCCCGCCCACGAGGCCCGACGCGGGCAGGCTGAAGGTGATCACCTGGGGTGCCTGGACCGTGATGGTCGCCGTCACGTCGGGCGCCGGCCCGTGCGATGCGTCGCCTGCCTGCGACGCCGTGACCGAGCAGATCCCGATGGCATCGAGGGTGAGCGTCGTACCCGAGACGGAGCACCCGTTCGGCGTCGTCGTCGCGTACGAGACCGGCAGGCCCGAGTCGGCGGTCGCCGCCAGGCTGAGCGCCGATCCGACGAGACCCGAGGCCGGCAGGCTGAACGTGATCGCCTGGGGCGCCGGCGCGACCGCCATCGACGCCGGGACGTCGACCGCCGGAGCCCAGGTCGCATCGCCCGGCTGGGAGGCCGTCACCGTGCAGGTGCCGACGGCCAGCAGCGAGAGCGTCGTGTCGGCGACCGTGCAGAAGCCGGGCGTGTCGGAGGCATACGCCACCGCGAGGCCGGAGTCGGCGGTTGCAGTCAGACCGACCGTCGTGCCGGCGACGCCCGAGGCCGGCAGCGCGAAGGCGATCGCCTGCGGAGAGGGATCCGCCGCCACGACGGCAGGGGCCGCCACCAGCTGGGCCGCCATCGCCACGAGGATCACGACGGCTGCCCCACGCTGGGCACGCCGGCCTCGAACGACGCGGGCTTCCTGGCTCGGCAGCATCGTGGCCTCCGGTTCCCCCCGCCCCAGCGCCTCGAGCTGGCAGACAAACGCGGCCGGCCCACATGGCGCTGCCTCGGCGGGATAGAGAGGCAGCGGGGTCCGGATCGCTTCGGGACTGGGCGTCATCGTCGGGGCGCCGCGGCGGTCGTGCTACGGCCCGGTCGGGCGATCCGACCGACCAGGGGTCCCATGGCCCCCTACGGCGGACGCGGGACGCCGTGTCGCGCGAGGGCGCGCGCGAGCCTCCGGCTCAGGCGACCTTGCGCAGCGGCACGATCCGCGACCGAGCTGCCGGCTGATCTGCGAGCGTGAAGCGAGCCACGAGCTCGTCGAGCCGGGCAGCCATCGCCCCGAGCTCCTGGGCGGAGGCGACGACCTCCTCGGTCTGGGCGGACATCTCCTCGGTGGCCGCGGAGACCTCCTCGGCTGCTGCCGAGTTCTCCTCCGAGACCGCGGCGATGCTCTCGACCGAGCGGCTCACCTCGCCCGAGCTGCCGCGCATCGTGTCGGCCGCCGCCCGGTTGGCGTCCGCCAGGCCGGCGATCGAGGCCATCGACTCGATCACCGAGCTGGACGATTCCTGCATCAGCCCGACCGATCCGACGATCCGGGCGACCGCCGCCTGGACGGAGCCCACTGCGCCGCCGATCTGGTCGAGCGCAGATCCCGAGCGAGCCGCGAGGTCCATCCCCGCCGCCACCTCGCGAGCACCGGATTCCATCGCGGCGACTGCTTCCTTGGTGCCGACCTGGACCTCGCCGATGAGCCCGGCGATCTCCTTGGTGGCCCGGCCGCTCCGCTCGGCGAGCTTGCGGACCTCGTCCGCGACGACGGCGAAGCCCTTGCCCATCTCGCCCGCCCGGGCCGCCTCGATCGCGGCGTTGAGGGCGAGGAGGTTGGTCTGCCCGGCGATCTCGTCGATCGTCTCGACGATCGCACCGATCTGCTCGCCCTTGATGCCGAGCTCCGTGACCCGGCTGGTCGCGACCGCGACCACGTCGCGGATCCGGCTCATGCCGGCCACCGTGTCGCGGACGGCCGCCGCGCCACCGGTCGCGGCAGCGCCGGCCCCGGCGGTCGCGGTCGCCACGTCGTCCGAGGCATCCTGGGCCTCCGCGATTGCCGAGGCCAGCGAGTCGATCGTGCGGGCCGACGCCTCGACCCGCCGCCCGACCTCGTCGGCGGAGACCGCGACGTCCCCGATCAGGCCTGACAGGGTCCCGACGGCCGACGAGGTAGCCGAGGCCGCCTGCGCCTGGTCGGCGGCACCCGCGGCGACCTGCCCGATGGTCTGGGCGATCTGGGATGTGACGGCCCCGGTCTGAACGGCGGCGGTATTGAGCTGGCTCGACGTGCTGGCGACGGCGTTGGACGCCTCCTTGACCTCGAGGATGGTTGCGCGCAGGTGCTCCGTCATCCGGGCGAACGCGTTGCCGAGGACGTCGCGGCCGGACCGCGGCGTGACATCGACCGTGAGGTCGTTCGCCGCGACCGCCTCGGCAGCGCCGGCGATCTCACGGAGGTACGTCGTCATCTCACCGAACGACCGTCCGAGATCGCCCAGCTCGTCCCGGTTGCGGATCTCGACCGTCTGATCGAGGTCACCCATCGCGATGCCCTTGGCGGCTGCCGCGGCGGCCTTGACACCCTTCGTGATGGACCGCGAGACAAAGAAGCCGACCATCAGCCCGACGAGCACGGCGAGGATCCCGAGCGAGATGGCGACGACCAGCGCGGTGTCGGCCGCCGACCTCTCGTCCGCCGTGGCTCGATCGATCGAGATGCCGACGGCGTCGACATACCGCTGGACGGCGTCGAGGGCGTCGACGAAGGGCACCGTCGTGTAGTCGAATGCCGCCTTCAGGAACTGGCCCGACCGCACCTCGGCAAAGACCTTCTCGTTGCCGAGGAGGTAGCTGTCCGATCCGGTGAAGACGGCCCTGCTCTGCGCATCGAGGGCTTGACGGTCTGCGTTGGTGAGGGGCTTGCTGCCCCAGTAGAAGTCCGTGAACGCCCGAATGGCGGCACGCTGATCTTCGGTGTCGGCGAGCGCAAGCGCCTCGGCTGCGGTCGCCTTGAGCTCGTCGACCTCCTTGTAGTAGGTGGCGAGCAGGGCGGCCGCATGCGCCGGGTCGCCCGACATGCTGTTGACGTACCACGCCCCGTCATCGTCAGCCGTCCGGACGAGGGTGACCAGCTTGGCAGCGGCAATTCGGGCGGGATCCAGGTGGTTCACGATCGTGTCGGAGATCGCGGCCTGGTTGGCGCTCGTCAGGACGGCCGCGCCAAGCGCCCCGCCCATGACCGCGAGGGCCACGATGAAGCCGCCAATGATCTTGGTGCGGACAGTGAGCGACAGCATGCGAAATCCCGTCCATTGCGCTGGAGGCTGGCCCGCCCGATGTGGACACCAGCGCCGGGCGCAGGGAGCAACTGGTGCCGGGATCGTCGACGAGTGACCGGACGGGGCCTATCAGCGACCCCCCTGATTCATGGATGCCTCGGTCCTGGACGGAACCGGGACCGCAGTCAGCAGCCAGGCGAGCCTGATCGAGCTCTGCGACCCTGGCACGCGGTCTGGGCCGTCGCGGCGTCGCCGCTGGTGGGGTTCTCGCTGACGGCCAGGCGCCTGTCCGACGGCAGGGTGCTGCTCGTGGACGGCGCCGATGCGACCGCGGGGTCCGCCGGGCTCCGGAGCTGTACGATCCGAAGACCGGAATCTCGTACTACCTGTGGCGGCTGCTCATCGACGAGCGGTTCCAGGGCCGCGGCTATGGGGCGGCCACCATCGACGCCGTGGTCGCGTACCTGCGGACCCGGCCGGGCGCCGACCTGCTCTGGACCAGCTGCAGGGCCGGTCCCGGATCGCCCCAGCCGTTCTACCTGCACTACGGCTTCGCGCTGACCGGCGACGTCAAGTTGGGCGAGGACCTGCTGCGCCTCGACCTTCGAGACGGCGCGGGCCAGGCCGCCGACAGGTCACCCTAGCGTCCTTTCGACCGATCGGGCGCTGCTGAGGCCCTGAGGCTTCGCGTGTCGAACGAAGGTCAGATCCCGCGGCCAACCCCGTGGACTTGGAAGCCGGTCGCTCGGGCGGCCGTGCCGAGCTCATCGTCGTGCGTCGCGAACACCAGTCCATCGACCCTGTCTCGCGCCAGCAGCGCGCTCGCCAGGTGGATGGCGTCGAGGGAGCCCAGGGCCGTCGGGAAGGGCTCGGCGGCCCGCTCGAGCACGACAGAATCCAGCGCGACCAGGCTGAACGCGTCGATTGCCTCGAGCACATCTGCCCGGTAGTTCGCGATCTGCCGGTCATCGAGGCCCAGGCGAACCCGGGCCCGGTCGATCGTGCGCAGGCACTCGAGCCGTATCAGCTCGCTCGCGACCGGGTTGGTGATCTCCGGCCAGATAGGGAGTCGGTCCGGCTCGCCCAGGACCACGCGGAGGAGGACCGAGGAGTCGACGTAGACGTTCAACGATCGCGGCGCTCCTCCAGGAGGAGATCGGTCGACGGAATCGGCCAGCCTGCGCGGAAGCGGTGCCGATCACGAATCTCCGCAAAGCCGCGACTCGGCTGGAGCAATCGGACGTGCCGCCCGGGCGGGGGCAGCGGCACGATTCGCGCGATGGCGCGGTTCCGGTCCATGACGAGGACCTCGGCGCCGTTCTCGACTGCCCGAAGATGCTCGGACAGGCGGTCCTTGAGCTCGGCGATCCTGACCTGCCTCATGGCCAGATATAGCCACAACAGGCCTGAGTTGTCAAGCCTCTGAAGGTCATGCCGGGCTTCCCCAGGGCTGGACGAGAGAGCGGGGACGATGTGCTACCTTCATGTACATGAGCAACACCGTTGGCATCGCCGAGCTGCGTCAGAACCTGAGCCTCTACCTGCGTCGCGTCGCGAACGGTGAGCGATTGCTGGTGACGGACCGGAACAGGCCCGTCGCGGAGCTGGGACCTGCGCCCAGCAGCGGCGGAGCGCTCGACCGCCTGATCGCAGAGGGGCGTGTCGCGCGACCGACGCGCCGCGGGCTGCCGCCTGCGCTGCGGATGGACGGCGATCCTCGTGCGCTGAGCCGCGCCCTCGACGAGATCCGGGGTGAGCGCTGAGCCGTGGCGCTCTTCTACGCGGACGCATCGGCGCTCGTCAAGCTGGTGAGAGACGAGCCGGAGAGCGATGCGCTGCGGGCCTTCCTTGCCGATTCCGACATCGTCTCGAGCGAGCTCGTGGTGACCGAGGTGCCGCGGGCCATCCGGCGCGCCACGGCACGCGACGCGCGACTGGCCCTTGACGTCCTCATCAAGCGCGCGGGCGAGACCCTCGATGGGGTGGCCCTGCTCCCGCTCGATCGCGCCGTGCTCCTGGCGGCGGGAGCGCTCGCAGAGCCAGCGCTGCGTGCACTGGATGCGATCCACGTCGCCTCGGCCGTCGACCTCGAGCCGGTCGACGGCTTCGTGACCTACGACGAGCGGCAGGCTGCCGCCGCCCGCCTTGCTGGCCTTCGAACGTTCTCGCCCGGCAGCTGACGCATTGGGACGGGCCGCCACATCCGGAGGGTAGGACGGCCCCGTACCGGCCGCCCCGACGGACTTCCTCACGACCCGCTCGGACGGATTCCGAAGCCCTGTGAATCAATCCGGCCTCGCGTCGTATCCCTATGGCATGGTGGACACGATGGCGATCCAGGTCGGCGAGCTCGTGCGAGCTGCCGCGATGGGCGACGAGACGGCGTTCACGGAGCTCGTGGCGCGGCACCACCGCGACCTGCTCCGGGTCGCCTACGTCATCTGCCGGGACGCCGCCCTCGCGGAGGACGCCGCGCAGGCGGCGTGGGCGATCGCCTGGCGCCGGCTCGGCGACGTCAAGGAGCCTGGCCAGGTTCGCGGCTGGCTCGTCGCGGTCGCGGCGAACGAGGCCCGCAGGACCATGCGCTCGCGCCGCCCGCACGTCGTCGAGATCTCGGTCGCCGACATCGAGCTGGAAGGAGTGCCGGACCTCCGCTCGGACCCGCTGGCCGACGGCATCGCCCGCGCCGACCTGCGCCGGGTCCTCGCGTCGCTCGATCCGACCGACCGGGCCCTCATTGCCCTGCGCTACGTCGCCGAGCTCAGCTCCGACGAGATCGGGCGTGCCTTGGGGATGTCCTCCTCCGGCGCCCGTGGCCGTCTCTCGCGCCTCCTGGTTCGGCTTCGTGGGGAGCTTCGCGATGCATGACTTCGACCCGTTCGAGCGACGCCTCGCCGCCACGCTTCGGGCCGACGCAGACCTGGGCGTCGCCCGGTTCGAATCGGCGTCGATCGCTCGCGCCGCGATCGCGAGTGGTCGTCCCCGGTCGCTCCGAAGTCGCGTGGGAATGGCCCTGACGTTCGGGCGCCCCACGTTCGGCCTCGCGTATCTCCTGTTGCTGCTCGCCCTGGGCCTGGCGCTCGTCGCCGGCCTGATCGTCGCCGGCGCACTCCGGACGCGGCCCGTCGTGCCCTCCGGGTGGGCCCCTACGGGCGAGATGACCGAGGCCCGCACCTGGCACACGGCCACGCTGCTGTCCGGCGGGACGGTGCTCGTCGTGGGCGGAAGCAACGGCGATGCAATCGCCTCTGTCGAGCTGTATGACCCCACCACCAGGTCCTGGACCGTCACCGGCGGGATGGCCGAGGCCCGCCAGGATCACACGGCCACGCTCCTGCCCGACGGCACGGTGCTCGTGGCAGGCGGGGCCGCAGCCAACGCTGCCATGGCTTCCGCCGAGGTCTACGACCCGGCCACGAGGTCCTGGGCCGCCACGGGCAGCATGATCGAGGCCCGTGCCGACCATACGGCCACGCTGCTGCGCGACGGCAAGGTGCTGGTTGCGGGCGGCTTCGGGGTCACCTCCGCCGAGCTCTACGATCCGAAGACCGGGACGTGGACCAGCACCGGGGCGATGATCGCGGACCGTGCCTACCACACCGCCACGTTGCTGCCTGACGGCAGGCTGCTCGTGGTCGGCGGCTTCAACAGCAACCGCAGCACCACGAGCAGCGGCAACCAGGCGACCGCATCCGCCGAGATCTACGACCCGCGCACCGGGACCTGGACGCTCGCGGCGCCGATGGCCGAGCCTCGCGCCGGCCACACCGCCACGCTGCTGCCCCGCGGCCAGGTGCTCGTGGCGGGCGGGAGCAAGGGCGGCGGCAGCTTCCTCCCCACCGCGTCCGCCGAGATGTACGACCCTGGCGCTGGCTCGTGGACCGTGACGGGCAGCATGAGTGCCGCCCTGGTCTACGCGGCGGCCACGCTGCTGCCCGATGGCACGGTGCTCGTTGCGGCCGGCTCGAGTCGCACGTCGAACAACGATCCGGCGGACCCGGTCCCCCCCGCCGAGCTCTACAACCCCGACTCCGGGTCCTGGACCACCACCCACCGGATGACCGAGGCCCGCACCTACCCCACCGCCACGCTGCTCGAGGACGGCACGGTGCTCGTGGCGGGCGGCAGGACCAAACCCATCCTCGGCAGCCCGATCGCCTCCGCCGAGGTGTACGGGCCGACAAGCGAGACCCGATAGCCTGCCGCCAGGCTCGGCAACCAACAAGGAGCGTCCCCATGCGCCGCATGTTCTCGTGGATCGCTGTTGGCGCGCTCGTAGCGGGCTGCGGGACGGCCGTCAAGGCGCCCGCCTCCGCCCCGACGCCCGCCTCCGCCCCGACGCCCGCCATGTCCCCAGTGACCGGGCCCCCGCCCGCGGCGACCGCGAACGCAACCGACCGGCCGTCAGCATCCGCATCAGCGCTTCCCGGGCCCGCCGGCTTCCTGAAGGTGTGCGAAGACGATCCCACGACGTACTGCGGCCATCTCGACGTTCCCGTCGATCGAGCCAACCCTGGGGGCGAGAAGATCACCCTCGCCCTGCGCCTCCTGCCCCACACCGACACGTCCCAGCCGGCGCTGGCGACGGTGCTCAGCCTGCCGGGAGGACCCGGCTATGCATCGGGCGCGGGCCCGGGCTACCAGCATGACTCCGGCGT
>CAWEJO010000011.1:0-233156 GCA_963809375.1 uncultured Chloroflexia bacterium | reverse complement strand
CCGAAGACTATAAAGCCGTTCATTCGTTATTCCATCACCGTCGGCTGGGCAGTCTGCGACAGGCGGCCGCCGGCTCCCTGGATACAACACTTGGCGACGCCAGCGAGGCAACGTGACCGTCTTCTCCCGCGATGTGCTCCGCATCGACGCCGGCCGGGTCGCGGCCGGGATCGAGGCGGGCATTCGCCGCTCCATCCTCGGGGAGCTGCGCCGCCGCGGCGCGGTCGTGGGCGTGTCGGGCGGGATCGACAGCGCGGTGGTCGCCGCCCTCTGCGCCCGGGCCCTGGGGCCCGACCGGGTCGTCGCGCTGCTCATGCCGGACCGCGACTCGTCGGCCGACTCGGTCCGTCTTGGCCGGATGCTGGCGACGCACCTCGGGATCGAGTGCATTGTCGAGGACATCACGCCCGCGCTCGTCGCCCTGGGCTGCTTCGAGCGCCAGGAGGAGGCGATCCGGGCGGTGTTCCCCGACTACGGCGAGGGGTGGCGCTGCAAGCTCTCGCTCCCCTCGTTGCTCGACGGCGATCGGCTCAACGTGACACGGCTGACGGTCTCGAATCCGCAGGGCCAGGAGTGGACGGCCCGCATGCCGCCCGCGGCGTACCTGAAGCTGGTTGCGGCGACGAACTTCAAGCAGCGCACGAGAACCGTGATCGAGTACTACCACGCCGACCGGCTGGGATATGCGGTCGCCGGGACTCCCAACCTGCTCGAACACGACCAGGGGTTCTTCGTCAAGCAGGGCGACGGCGCGTCGGACGTGAAGCCGATCGCCGGCCTGTACAAGAGCCAGGTGTTCGAGCTCGCCAGGCATCTCGACATCCCGGCCGAGATCCGGGCCCGCACGCCGACGACGGACACGTTCTCGCTGCCCCAGACCCAGGAGGAGTTCTACTTCGCGCTCCCCTACCAGGAGATGGATCTCTGCCTCTGGGCGCACGACCACGATGTCTCCCCGGCCGAGGCGGGTGTCGTGCTGGGGCTGAGCGAAAGCCAGGTCGAGCGCGTCTACCGGGACATCGAGGCGAAGCGCCGCGCGAGCCGCTACCTTCACCGGTCCGCGATCGTCCTCGAACGGGAAGCGGACGCCTGAGGATGTGCGGCATCGCGGGCATCGTCGCGCTCGTGGATGACGCGGCACCGCCGACGCTCGAGAGCCTGGCGGCGATGGTCTCCGCGATTCGCCACCGCGGCCCCGACGAGGCGGGTCTCTATCGCGACCGATGGGCGGGCCTGGGCCACGCGCGGCTCTCGATCATCGACCTCGCGACGGGCCAGCAGCCCCTCTGCAACGAGGACGGGTCCCTCTGGGTCACGTTCAACGGCGAGATCTTCAACTACCCGGAGCTGCGCTCGGAGCTCGTCGCCCGGGGCCACGTCTTCCGCACGCGGAGCGACACGGAGGTCATCGTCCACGGCTACGAGGAGTGGCAGGACGGGTCCTTCGCCGGTTCAACGGCCAGTTCGCGATCGCGCTGTGGGACGTCGCGAAGCGAGCCCTGATCCTCGCCCGCGATCGACTCGGCGTCCGCCCGCTCTACGTCACCGAGCACGCCGGGCACCTCCTGTTCGCCAGCGAGGTCAAGGCGATCTTCGCGGCGGACGCGTCGATCCCGCGGGCGTTCGACCCGGCGGGCCTGGCCGAGACGTTCACGTTCTGGACGCCGGTCGCACCCCAGACCGTCTTCCAGGGCATCACCGAGATCGAGCCGGGACACGTCCGGACCGTGACCCGGGACGGCGTTCGGGACGTCGCGTTCTGGTCCCCGACGTATGCCCTCGCCGACGCGCGGACCGCCACGAAGACCTCCACGAACGCCGGCACCCCCGGGCTCGCGGCGATCGCCGACCACGTGCGGACCGCCCTCGAGGAGGCCGTCCGACTTCGGATGGTTCGCGCCGACGTCCCCGTCGGGAGCTACCTCTCCGGTGGAATCGACAGCTCGCTCGTGGCGGCGCTCGGCATGCGGTCGGCCGGTGGGCGGTTCTCGACGTTCTCGTTCCGCTTCGAGGACGCCGAATACGACGAGACGCCGTTCCAGCGCCTGATGGCCGGCCGCCTGGGAAGCGACCACCACGAGATCATGGTGCACCGCGCCGACATCGCCGCGGTCTTTCCGGAGGTGGTCGCCCATGCGGAACGCCCGCTGCTGCGGACCGCGCCGGCGCCCCTGTACCTCCTGTCGCGCCTGGTTCACGAGGCGGGGATCAAGGTCGTCCTGACCGGCGAAGGCGCCGACGAGATGTTCGCCGGCTACGACATCTTCCGGGAGGGTCGCATCCGCCGCTTCTGGGCCCGCCAGCCCGGCTCCCGCCTGCGTCCCGCGCTGCTCGGCCGGCTGTATCCCTATCTCCCGCGGTCGCCCGTCGCGCAGCAGGCGTTCGCCCGGCAGTTCTTCGGCCAGCGCCTGGACCGGTGGCGAGAGCCCGGGTTCGCGCACGACCTCCGGTGGCGCTCGGCCGCGGCGCTCCAGCGGCTCTTCACGCCCGACCTGCGGCGCGCCGCGGCGGCGAGCGACGTCGTCGCGCGCCTGCTCGGCACGCATCCCTGCGGCATTCGCCGACTGGCCACCCGCTCGCCCAGGACCAGTACCTCGAGGTCCGGACCCTGCTCTCCGGCTACATCCTCGCCTCGCAAGGCGACCGGATGCTGATGGCGCACTCCGTCGAGGGTCGGTTTCCCTTCCTCGACATCGACGTCGTGGATCTCGCGAACGGGCTGCCGCCGGAGGCAAAGCTTCGCGGGCTCGACGAGAAGCACGTCCTCAAGCTGGTGGCGCATGACCTCGTGCCCGACGAGATCATCCGGCGCTCGAAGCAGCCGCTTCGGGCCCCTGACGCGGCGGCATTCGTGGGCCCGTCAACGCCGGGCTGGGTCGACGACGCGATGAGCCAGCGCGCAGTCCTCGACGCAGGTATCTTCGATCCTGCTGCGGTTGCCCGCCTCTGGCGCAAGTGCCGGGCAACGGGCGGCGAAGAGCGCTTCTCGAACGCGGACAACATGGCGGTGGTCGGCGTGCTCTCATGCAGCCTGCTCCACGATCAGTTCGTCCGGACCAGGCCGGCCGGACAGTCGGGCCTCACCTTCGGGACCATCGTCGACCGACTGGCCGGCTCGGATCGAGGCAACGGCACGGCGGCAGCGCCCGTGCACCAGGGAATCACAATGACGACCCAGGACCGGCTCCGGCAGTTCATCTGCGACAACTTCTACGTCAGCGACCCGGTGGTCCTCACCGACGACATCTCGCTGATCGAGAGCGGTCTCGTCGACTCGACGGGCATGCTCGAGATCATCCTGTTCATCGAGGCGGAGTACGGGATCGCGGTCGAGGATCGCGAGACGATCCCGGCCAACCTGGACTCGCTCGATCGGATCGCGGCATTCGTGGCCCGCAAGCAGGCGGGGGCTGGCGCGGCCCCGTAGACCCGCCCGTCGGCGGGCGGCCGGCACGGAGACGTCGCCGGCGGTCCAGCGAGGTCAGCCGCAGCGCACGCGGCGGCGACCGCCTCTCCGACCCGGCGCATGTCGTCGCGATCGTAGCGGCCGTCGCAGTGGAGGACGAGGATTCGCCGACTGAGGTCGCGCGCCGCCGACCGGACCGGGACGACGGTCCGCTCGAGGGGCCACAGGACGGCGGGATAGACCCGGGCCTCCAGGAGCCGCGCCCGGACGCGCTCGCGGAGGGCTGCGGTCTCGAGGACGGTGACGACCCCGAACGGAGCGAGCCCGGCCTCGACCGGCGCGATGAGGCGGAGGCCGGCGACGGAAGCGAGCCAGGGCCGCAGCATCGCGGCGTTGGCCCGGCGCGCCCGGCGCCAGGCCTCGAGCGGGAACGAGCCGATCACGGACCGCGAGACCTCGCTCATGCCAGACACCGCGGCGTGGCGGAAGGCCCGCTCGCCTCGCCCGGCGAGCGCCCGGTACTCGGCCTTGGCGACCGGATGGCCGGCGAGGTAGAGCGACTTCAGGAGCATCGCGGCCATCTTGTCGGCGGCCGCCCGGCGGCGCTGGGCGGTGATCTCGGGCGCCGCCGGCAGGGCGTGGCCGGCCGGCGACCACAGGATCCCGCCGTCGGCGACGGGGAGCGTCTTGCGCAGCGACGCGACGCAGAAGTCGGCACGGCTGCCGACCGCCCAGGCCGAGAGCGGGTCATGCGAGTGGTCCTCGACGAGGTCGACGCCGGCGCGGCGCCGCAGGTCGATCGCCGTGCGGAGCCCGAAGTAGTTCACCGCCAGGATCGCGTCGCCCCGGATCGCGTCGGGCGGTTCCGGCACGGGCCGGAGCGGGTCGTCGGGATAGCCTCGCAGCTCGATACCGGTGCGTTGGAGGGCCGAGGTCACGTGCTGGCAGAAGTAGTCCGGGACCCACAGGCGGCGCCACCCGCGTGCTTCAACGCCGATCCGGGCGACCTGGCGCAGGGCGTCCCGGCCGGTCGAGAAGCAGGTGCCGCCGTCCCACGGGACGCTAGCTGGGGGCTCCACCGCGGTCGGGGCGATCCAGTGGAACTCCGAGCCGCTCTCCCAGCAGTCAGACCCCATCGGCGTCGCGTCCGCCGGGCTCGCCCCGGGCCTCGGGGCCGTCCGGGTCCGGCTCGCCGTCGCGTCCGGCGGGCTCGGTGACGGCCTCACGGCCGCCGAGGTCGCGCCCGCGATCGCGCGCGTCCGGCCCGGCGTCGGGAATTGACCCGCCCGGGTTCGAGTGAACCATTCCGGCGCTCGCGACCCCATCGAGGCGGAAGCCGATCTCCTCGAGGTCCTGAGTTGTCTCGACGTCGGTCCGGCGAAGGACCTGTCCGATCGTCATGCCGATGACCCGCAGGTCGAGCGCCAGGCTCCAGTTGTCGACATACCACGTGTCGAGATTCAGTCGATCCTCGAACCTCAGGGCGTGGCGGCCGTTGACGGCCGCCCAGCCGGTGATACCCGGCCGCAGGTCGTGGCGGCGGGCTTCGGCCGCCGAGTACGTGGAAAGGTACTCCTGGAGCAGCGGTCGCGGCCCGACGAGGCTCATCTCGCCGCGCAGGACGTTCCACAGCTCCGGCAGCTCGTCGATGCTCGACGCCCGGAGGAACCTGCCCAGGCGGGTGACCCGTTGCTCGTCGGTCGCGTACCAGACCTCGTCGGGCCGCGGCTGCCGCATCGTCCGGAACTTGCAGATCGTGAAGAGGCGCCCGTGCAGGCCGGGCCGGGCCTGGCGGAACAGGACCGGGCGGCCCGAGGTGACGACGATCGCGAGCGCCGTCCAGGCGAGGACCGGGGCCAGCACGACGAATCCGACCAGGGCGCCGGCGACGTCCATCAGCCGCTTGATCGCCAGGGCAGGCGCACGGCTTCGGTTCGGGCGAGGCATCGTCACGCTCCTGCAGTCACGGCGGCGCCGATACGCGCCTCGTCGGGCGCGCCTGCGGCTCCGTCGACCGGGGCGCGATACGCCGGGAAGTACGCCGGGTCGACGTGCACGGCATGCAGGGGACCCGCCAGCCGTTCCTCCGTCAGGCGATGATACTTCTCCCAATCGAGAACCCAGCGGCCGACGTGGAATGGGTGGCGCCGCGACGAGAACCGTGCCTTGAACTGGAGGAGCGAGTCGTCCCGCGCGCCGCGGCCTCCGCCGAGGTGGAGCACGCAGTCGCCCCGGTCGCGCGCCCAGCGCCGGGCATCATCATTGAACAGGAGCCGTGGCGACGGGCGAAGGGTCACGTCGGACGCGGCCAGGTACGACTGCGCGATCCCCCCGAATTCGGTGATGATGCCGGCCGCCACGACATCGCCCGCCGAGCGCGTGACGAGGAGGTGCGCGTGGCCGTCGAGGGCGGCCCGGAGCCGCTCGATGTTCGCATGGTCGAAGTAGTAGTAGGCCGCTGCGCGGTTGCGGTCCATCGTCTCGCGGTAGAGCCGGCAGAACGCAGGGAGCTCGCTCCACGACTCGTCGTCGACCGTGGCGAAGCCTGCCTTGCGGCAAGCCGCGATCCCGCGCCGAACGCCGTGGTCGTATTCCTCGCGCATCGCCTCGTCATCGAGGGTGCAGTCGATCGAGACGGTCAGGCCGATCTGGCTGACCGATCCCAGCTGCTCTTCGTGGATCCACGAGCCGTGGAGTCCCGAGACGAGCGACGCGTTGGCCAGCAGCGGGTGGAACCGGGTGAAGACGGCGATGGCACGCTGGTCGCGCCACAGTCCCAGGAGTGACTGCCAGGCGTCGCCGATGAACGCGTCGCCCGGGCGGCAGCCCCACGCGATCGGCCCAGGGTAGCCGTAGACGGAGGTGACGTCCGTCGCCTCGCTTCCCTCGAGCCCGGGCACCTCGGCCACCGGCCGCAGGAGGTACGGCCAGGCCAGGCCGCGACGCCCGTCGCCCACGACGGCCAGGAGTGCCGCGCCCTCGCCGGATGCCTGGGCATAGGCATGGAAGCCGGCTGTGTGATAGACGTCGCGCGGCGTCTCACCCACGCTCGATTCCCACCCGGCGTCGCCTGGGCGGTACAGCTCAAGCCGCACGTCCGGGCCCTTCCCACGTGGAGGGGCCCGGCCACGTCGAGCGGACCGTCACCCGGCGGGCGGTGGTTCGATGGCAGGTGATCATGGACGTACGATGGTTCCCGCAGCGATGCACGGCGGCCGCCCACGGCGGGGCACGGGTGCGCCGCGGCAACAATAGCCGGGACGTCGGGCCGTCGGGGCCCCGACGAAAGTCCCCTTGCTTGCCAAGCGATGCGACCCGGCCGCGGCGCGCCCGACAGCGGTCGGTCCGGCGGGGCGCCTGGGCCCCGCAGGTCTCGCTCCGAGGGACCGATCGCGCTCCTGGAACGGACCGGCTCGCCAAGACTGGCCTCCCTCGGCACGCCCGGACGGCCCGCGCGGCCGAGCCGTGGCGTGGCGGGCCGCCGACCGCAGTCCGCCGCTCCGACTGGATGGCTGCATCGCAGCGCCATCCTCGGCCTGCGGGCGGCAGGCATCCGGTACACTCTTGTGCCGGTGCCCAAATGAGCAGCCTGGAGGCACGATGGAGTTCCGGGTCGTCGGCCCTCGTGACGAGCAGGCGCTGGCAGCGTTGTTCACCGACGTGGACGTCACGTTCTTCCGGCCGCACCCGTTCACCCCGGAGGAAGCCCACCGGATCGCCACCCTCGGCGGGTCGGACGTCTTCGCGCTCCTCCTCGAGGACGATCGGCCGATCGCCTACGGCATGCTCCGTGGCTGGGACGAGGGCTACGCCTCGCCGTCCCTCGGGATCGCCGTCCGTACCAGCCAGCAGGGACACGGCTACGGCCGGGCGATGATGCTGCTCCTCCACGCCGAGGCGGCGCGCCACGGGAGCAAGACGATCCGCCTCCGTGTCCACCCCGACAACACGCCCGCCCGGCGGCTGTACGAATCGATGGGCTACGAGTACCACGGAGAGGAGCGCGGCGAGCTCGTAATGACCCTCGCGATCGCTCGCCCGGCCGAAGCCGAGCCGACGCCAGGCTGACCCGCGGCGGATCGCGGCCGGCCGTTCCTGGCGACTGGCGGGTTGCTATCGAGCCCGACCCGCGACCACCTCGGCGAGCACCTCGCCGAGGTGTGCCATGTTGTGCTCGCGGACGACGTACTCGCGGCCCGCAGCGCCCATCGGCGCGCCCCTCGGGGCCGGCGTCGGCCAGCTGGAGAAACGCTTCGGCGAGCGCCTCGGGGTCATCCGGCGCGACGGTGACGCCCGCGCCCGTGGTCGCGACCGGGTCGTAGGCGCTCGCGCAGGCGAACAGCGACCGGGCGATCCGCGGCCATGTACTCGAACAGCTTGTTGAAGCTGATCCCGTATCGGTAGACCGGGCGTCGCCGTGGCGTGGACGACCGTCGCGTCGAGCGCCCGCAGGACGACCGGGACGAAGCGCTTGGGCACCGGCACGCGAGGACGATCGACGACGGCCCGCTCGAGCTGCCGCTTCCAGAGATCGGCTCGCTCCGGGCCGTCGCCGACGATCATGAGGCCAACCCGGCCGGTGCTCGCTCGCTCGGCGAGCTCGCGAGCCGCGCGAGGATCGATGTCGACGCGGTTGACGCGGCCGAACGACCCGACGTAGCCGACGACGAACCGCGCCCTTCGTCGCGCAGCGCTGCGATCGCCTCCAGGATCGTCGTACGGCCGCCGGCGGTCCGCCGGATCGGCTATCCGCCGCCTCGAATGCGACGAGGTCGACGCCGTTCGGGATGTAGACCACGTGGTCCGCCGGCAGCCGCGCGACGCTCGAGGTAGTCCGCGCATCCCGGGCAGCAGCGTGATCACGCCGACGCGCCCGCGGACGAGGAACGCCTCGAGCGCTCCGCAGCAGCCGCTCGCCCGGCGATCCGACCCGCATCGCGCCCGAGATCGACCGAGCGTCTGCGGCCACAGGTCGCGGATCTCGAACACGAACGCGCGCCCGCCGGACCGGGCGACGATCCACGCGCCGAGCGCCGCGAACGGGTGGACGGTCGAGCCGATCACGACGTCCGGCCGCGCCGATCGCGGGTCTGGACGACCACGAACGACGAGCGACGAAGCGACAGCATGTTGACCTGGCGTCGCCAGCGTGTTGCCGCGGTACGGCATCGTCCGCAGCCAGACGAAGCGGACCCCGTCGAACACTGTGGTCCGGAACAGCCGTGCGGCCGATCCAGGCCGCTCCTCGCGCCCGGTCACATGGCTGAACCCGGCCGCGAAGATCGTGACGCTGCGGCCCCGCCGGACCAGCTGCCGGGCGAGGTCGAAGTGGCGCGATCCCGCTCGGGCGATCCGGGCGCGTCGGCGTAGTGATTGACGATCCAGACGCGTCGCCGGGGCGCACGCCGCCGCCTCGCCTACTGGGCGGCATCGACCGCGGCGTCCGAGCACGTCGGCCACGTACTGGACGTCCTCGTCCGGGAGGCGGCTCGAGAACGGCAGGGCGAGCGTGGACGCCGCGACCCGCTCGGTCACCGGGAAGTCGCCGGGCTTGAAGCCGAACGGCGCGCGGTAGAACGGCTGGAGGTGGAGCGGCGTGAAGTACGGCCGCGAGCGGGACGCCCCGCTCCGCGAGGCGGCCGATGACGCGCGTCGCGGTCGATGGCCGCGTCGAGTCGGACGACGTAGACGAACCAGTCCACCGTCCTCGCCGGCGCCGGCTGCGGGCAGGCGGACCCAGTCGCGCCCGCCGAGGGCGCGCTCGTAGGCGGCGGCGACGCGGGCGCGACCCGCGCCGCAGCTCGGCGAGCCGCTCGACCTGGGCGACGCCGACCGCCGCCGACAGCTCGTCGAGGCGGTAGTTGTAGCCGAGTCGGACGTGGCGCAGCCACGTCCCGTCGGCGTCGCGGCCCTGGTTGCGCAGGCTGCGCATGACGTCTCGGCGAGCGCCGGGTCGTCGGTGACGACCATGCCGCCCTCGCCGGTCGTGATCTGCTTGTTCGGGTAGAAGGCGAAGACCGCGACGTCGCCGAAGCTGCCCGAGCGGTCGTCCGCCGATCGACGACCCGAGGCCCTCGCAGGCGTCCTCGATGATCGGCCAGCCGCGCTCGCGGGCGAAGCCGACGATCGCCTCGATCCGGCAGGGCCGCCCGAAGACGTGGACCGGCAGGACGGCCCGGGTCCGCGGCGTGGTCGCCGCGCTCGAGGAGGGCCGGGTCCATCCCGAGGCTGTCCTCCTCGATGTCGACGAAGCGCGGCATGGCGCCGCTCGTAGAGCAGGCAGTTGGCCGACGCGACGAAGCTGAACGGCGTCGTCAGGACCTCGTCGCCCTCGCCGATCCCGAGGGCCCGCACGCCCATGTGGAGTCCGGCCGTGCCGCTCGAGCAGGCGATCCCCTCGCGGCGGCCCGCGAGCGCCGCGACCGCCTCCTCGAACCGCGCGCGTGAACGCGCCCATCGCGAGCACGTCGCTCGCCAGGACCTGGTTCACGAGCTCGATCTCGCGCGGCCCGATGTCGGGTCGGGCGAGCGGGACGGTCCGGTGGACCGGCCTGGGGGAAGCCGTCATGCGTCCGGCGTGCTCCTGATCTGGCACATCCTCCGGGTCGACTGTGGCGATAGGCGGCCGACGTGGCTGCGCTTCTGGTCAAGAGTACGACGCCACGGGTTCCGACGCGCTGTTGAGCCCGGTTCAGGGTGCGGCGGGGGCACCCGCCGGGCGTGCAGCCGGCTTCTCCGCCGCCAGCAGGTAGTGGCGGCACAGGATCTCCTCGGCCGGCAGGTCACGGAAGGCCGGGTCGAGCAGCGATCGCTCGAGATCAGGCGCCCCGTCGCTCCCGCCGACACGCTCGTCCCATACGAGGCGCATCCCGTTCCGCTCCATGAGGGCCGCGTACGCGCGGGGACGCCAGCGGTTCTGGTAGTGGGCTCGGGTGTTCCCGGTGCGCTCCCACTCCGTCTCCGTGTAGCGCAGGAAGTTCCAGACCGGGATCGACGGATCGCTTCCGCTGAGATCGTCGTAGACGCTGATGTCGTGGAGGGCAATCCCTCCGGGCTTCAGGATCCGGGAGCTTTCGGCGGCGATTCCCTGGAGCTCGGCGGCCGGAATGTAGTTGAGGCACGAGTTGCTGTACACGATGTCGAACGAGGCGGCGGCGAGCCCGCTGCTCATGAAGTCGAGGGGCGCTGCGTATGCGATGCCGCTCGCCTTCCACGCGTCGGTCCAGGAACGGTCCCTCGGCTGGAGGTCGGTCCAGCGCGCCAGCAGGCTCGCCGCGTCGACGCCGACGAGCGCCGCGATCTCGTCCACGTGGCGGACGCACGAATCGATGGTCTGCTCGACCTGCGTCCGCCGCATGTGCGCGCGGATGTCCGTCATCACGATGCTCCGGGCGCCCATGCCGTGCAGGAGGACGGGCAGGAGCGGGTGCCATCCAGCTCCGATCTCGAGGAGGTCCTTGCCTTCGACCGTGGTCCGAGCGCCCGCGAGGAGCATGACCATCTCGCGCGGAAGGTAGCGCCGGCGGGCCAGGTCGAATCGGCGGACACCACCGAGCGACACCTTGTACCAGTCGACGACGCGCTCCCCGCCCGGGAGCGCGTCGATCAGGCGATACGCGAGGACCCTTCGTCGCCAGCGAGGCAGCACCGTTCCTCCCATCCAGTGTGCGGTCGCGGGCATCTCCGTCGGCCCGCCGCCAGGACGCAGGCGAATGGTACGCGGGGCCGTCACGGGGTGTGCGCGGCCGGGCCCGGACCGAACCGCCGCCCCTCTCCCGGGACTGCGGGCCCTACCTGGCCCGCCTCGCGGGACCGGTGGCGTGACGCAGGCTCTCCCAGGCGCGCAGGAGGTCATCCCGCGCGTTCACCGCGCGCACGACGTGCCACGGGCGCGGGTGGACGAGCAGGTAGACAACCGGCTCGAGGCGCACCAGGGCCGCCCGCGGGTCCTCCGGGGCCCAGTACGTGGGGTGCTGCATGTCGGCATGGCGGCTGGTGACGTGTCGCATGAACGAATTGTCGTAGGTCTCCAGGACGACGCCGACGTCGCGCCGGAACGCCTCATCGGCCAGAATGGCGGAGTTCAGGATGCCCAGGCGCCGGTTCATGAAGTCGCCGTGAGCGGCGACGACCTGCATGGGCAGGCCCGTCGCCGAGCGGAGGGCCTCGAGGTTGCGGCGGAACAGGTCGCGCGCTTCCTGCATGACCGCCCCGACCTGGCCCGCATCACGAAGGTGATTGCGCTTGGAGATAGTCGCGAGCTCCTCGTAGTGATAGCTGGCGCTCGCAGCCGGAACGCGCGATCGCCTGCATTGAGCCGACGTCGAGCGTCGCCAGGCGGAAGAAGTGGGATCCCGTGACATCAAGGTCGCGGTCGATCTCCCACATCCGACGGTTGGTGCCGGGATCGGTGTCGACGTCGTGTCGCAGGATGACGTACCGCTTCGTCGCGTCGGGTCCGCCGTCGTTGAGGACGTCCCAGAACTTCTCGACAGAAGTGACCTCATAGCCGGCACGCCAGGAAAGACTCGAGCAGGCCCCGATACTCGGCCAGCCGCGACGGCATGAAGAAGTCGGCATAGATGCGGTGGCGCGCCATGCTGACCGAACCAGCCATCACGTGCGCCCTACTCGCGCCTTGCTGGCCAGCCAGCGGCGCTCCAGCGCCAGGCGGCTGCGCGGCGAGATCGTCGTGATCCCGCGCTGCGCGACGATGTGGTCAAGGAGCGTCGCGACCGGTACGAACCACCCGTTCATCTGCGCCAGTCGTCGCATCAACGCCGTGAACCGGGCGTCGACCCTGCCGTCCTCGACGAACCCCGAGGCGAAGTGGGTGTACACGATGCACGCTCCTCCCCGCTCCTCGAGCCGATCCAGGTTCGCCTCGGAGAGGCAGGCGTTGTACGAGCGCAAGTTTCGGCCCTCGGAGGAGGCGAACCATGCCTGCACGTAGGGGCGCGCCGGATCGTGGTACGGCATCATCGGGCAGCTCTTGAGCGTGTCGACGTCGGCGAACGTGAAGTTCCGAACGTAGCGCACGTTGGCCTGGCAGACGTCGCCCCAGAAGAGCGGGTCACCCTCGACGTGGCCTCGGAACGAGCCGCGCCAACGGAACCGCGTCATCGCGTTGTATGCCACGCGCGAGGAGCCGGTGACGCGCTCCGGGCCCCAGTAGATCGACTCGAAGCACCCCGAGTGGTTCGACAGGGTGTGCGGGGTGTGCCCATACAGCTCGCGGAAGCGCTCCATTGCCCGGATCGTCGTCGGCCGTGTCGACGTCGAGCTGCTGGCGCCGTGCGAGCCGATCTCGAACCCCGACGCTTGCAGCCGGAGCGTCCAGGCCAGGTAGTCCGGATCGTCGCACGTGGCGCCGCCGACCCGCGGCGTCCCTTCGCCCAGGATCGGCCAGACGGACTTGGTCGTCCGGAACCCAAGGTCGGCAAGCAAGTCGTAGACGGGGACGAGGCGTTCGAGCGACGCGAGGTCCGTGTCGTCGAAGACCGAGAACGCGAAGGTCTTGCCGGCCGGCCAAGTGATGGGCTCCCGGGTGACCACCAATACTCCTCAACGCTGGACGCCTCGTGACCCGAGCACCCGGCCGCGACGTTCCCATCCGAGCGCCCGCGAACGGGCCCGAGCCTGCAGAGTAGACGACGGGCCAGATTGATGCCGAGGTGCAATCGCTCATCGCGCGCGATCGGATCTCAATCCGGACCGTGCGAGGCCCGGTCGCTGGACGTCGCACGGCCGGCCGAGCCGCCGCACGGCACGAAGCGAGTCATCGCCACGATCCGCGAGCGGCTCCCCGGCGGCGGCTTCGCTCGATCGGGACCTACGCTCCGTCGTCCGCGAGGCTCGCGACGAGGCGTTGGTAGTGGGCGTGGAGGCGCGCCCCGGAAATCGTGCTGTTGTGGTACAGGACAACGGCGTCGCCTCCGAGGCGTCGGCAGGTGGCGACGACCGAGCCTGCCCTGCGCTGGGCCTCCGCGAGGTCGAGCCCCAGGTACTCGAACAGGGTGCCGTCCATGACGATCAGGGGACGTTCCCGCAGGTTGAGCGGGCGGTGAGCCTCGAGGTCGAAGGGCCGGAATTCGCGGCACGTCCCGGCGCGGAACCCGATCCGGTCCGCAAAGCCGAGCGTGGAGTCGTGCTCGAGGCCGGCTGCCTCGTGGGCCCGCCAGGTAACCGGGTAATCGAAGCGGAGGTAGTGCTGGCGGACGCCCAGCTCGCTTGCTCGACGCCGGCCCGGCCGCAAACCTCGACGAGGGCCCGAAACTCGCTCGCGATGCGCTCCGCCGTCTCGAAGCTTCCATAGCTGGCATGCAGCCCGATCTCGTGCCCGCGATCACGGATCCGGCGCAGGAGCGGCCCGAACGACGGCTCGCGGAGCGTGTACCGGAAGTCGACGTCGCCCTTCGCGTTGCCCGCCATGAAATAGAAGGTGCTGCGCAGGCCGTGGCGCTCGCTCGTCGCCATCAGGAAGTCGTACGTGTCGTACGGGTCGCGGTCGAACCGCCCGTGTCGGGCGTCGAGCGCGGCACGACCTCGCTGCAGGGCCAGGAGCGGCGCCCGCCGACGGACCAGGTCGGCGCCCATGCCCGGGAGCACGGCGCGCAGTGGACGCCCCAGCGTCGCCCACGGCCGGTCGACGTCGTGGGTCAGCCGCAGGCGGAAGGTCGACGGTCGTCGGGTGAGCCCGTGCCAGGTCGCCTCCAGCGCGGTCCACAGGAGGTCGACGTACGCATCCGCGATCGGGCGGTCGACGAACCGTTCGGCAGCCGCGATCGACTGCGCCGCCGTGAAGCGCCCGTGGGCATCCCGTTCACCGGGCACGGCCTCCTCGTACCGCGAGAGCAGGAAGAAGACGCTGCCGAAGACATCGATGGAGAGCCTTCCGCCGCCCGGCTCCGGGCGCCAGGCGGGCGCTCCCGCGATGCCGTCACCGAACAGGACTGGCAGCCGCTCAACCCCCTCGGCCGGGACGCTCGCCAGCGGTCGGCGGGGCAGCGAGGCGGGCGCCAGCCAGTCCTGCTCACCGGTCGCGAGGAAGATGTCTGGCAGTGCGATCGCCCGGTTCGTGACATCGCCCGCCATCCGGATGGACCAGCCGTCGGCCGCGGCCCGGAGCTCGTATTCGAGGCCGAGCCAGTCGCCAAGCACGACGTCAGGACGTACCGTCGCTCCGCTTCCCGGCCCTCGGGCGCGCCGATCAGCAGCGTCACGTCGGGATCCGGCCGTCCACAGATCGCGTCACGGGCCGAACTCCGCTTCCGGAATGAGCGGGACACCGTCCTGCTCCGGCATCCGGGACGGGCTCGGGCGATGGGCGCGCACGGCGCGCCACGAGATGACGCCGTACAGCGTGTAGGCGAGCGCCCCGGCGACGCTCGAGATCACGACCGCCCCGGGGGCGTCCAGCCCAAGCGCGGCCGCGAGCGGGACGGCACCCCCGATGAGGAAGAACCTGAGCACCTCGCGCCGAAGGTGGAGGCCCTGCCGCTCGAGGACGTAGAGGATGTCGCCCGTGGAGGCGGTCACGAACTCGATGGTGTAGGTAGGGACGAGGATCGCCACGTAGAGGCCGGCCGCGGGCCACCCCTCGCCGAAGATCAGGCGGAACACAAGCGGAGCGAGGACCATCGCGAGGATCGCCGGCCCGATCGCCACGATGGCCAGCGTCCGCGTCGTCCGGACGAACAGCGACCGAAGGAGCGCCGGGTCTCCCCGCGCGAGCCGGGCCGCCTCGGCCACGAAGACCTGGCCGACCGCCACCGCGACGAGGGTCAGCGGCACGGCGCAGATCCTCGCCGCGAGCGCGTACTGGCCGCTGACCTCGGTGCCGTAGTACGCCGCGAGGAGCAGCACGGGCGCCTGGAGGCCGAGCGTCGCCAGGAGCGCCGACCCGCTCGAGTAGATGGGAAACCGGCGATAGCGGGACGCCGCGGCGGCGATGCCGGGCCGGGTGATGCTCCGGAAGGCGGCAGCGTGCTCACGCCAGGCCCCGCGCGCCAGCCGCGTGGAGCCCATGACGCGCCCTGTGACGTCGCCGACGAGCAGGCCCGGCGCACCGGCCCTGAGCAGTCCCGCCCCGATCTGGACCGTGACGAGGGCGACGCCCTGAGTCAGGCGCATCCGGGCGATCTCCGGAAAGGCTTTCGTCCGCACCGCCCAGTTGGTGAAGGCCGACACCACCCCGCCCCCGAGCTGCCCGAGCGCGAGCAGCCCGACGTACGGAGCCAGCGCGCCAGCCCCGAAAAGGGCGAGCAGCTGCCCGCCAAAGAGGATGAGCACGAGCGCCGCGAGCAGACTCGTGCAGAGCGCGGACATCAGCGCCAGCCCCAGCACGTTGGCCGCCACGACGTCCGACTCGGGCAGCGGGATGGCGTAGTCGTAGCGGAGGCAGGTGACCGTGATCAGGACTGACAGGATCGACGTGGCGACCGCGAATGCCCCATAGTCCGAGGGCGAGTAGAGGCGGGTCAGGATAGGCGACGTCGCGATGACGATCAGCTGCGCGCCGCCCGTGCCGAGGACGAGCGCGGTGATGCCCCTGCCGAACTCACCTCGGGGAAGCAACCGGCGAAACCGGTCGCCCACGCTGCTCAAGGCATGGTCAGCCGCTGCCGCCGTCCGCGCCGGGCGGGCGGTTCGCCGCTGGGCGCGCGCATCGTCGTTAAGATCTCCGGTGTGTCCACGCAGCAGCACTCGCGCTCAGGTCGGCCCGCGGCCGCGGGCAGCGGGGCCATGCTATACCCGAACCGACGTGCCCGGCCCACCCTTCCGGGGATCCCAGGCGTTCGCACCTCCCGCCCGGCGCCCGATCGGCCGGGGGTGACGCGCCCTCCCCCGGGCCGCCGCACGGTCGACCCGTGACGCTCGTCGCACGCCTTCGTCGCGGCGCCGCTCGCCTCCGGGCCGACTACCTGGAAGGGGATCGACCGCAGGAGTACGAGGCCTCGCTGCGGGCCCTGGTGGACGCCGGGTACGAGCTTGTGCCGCTCGGGGAGTTCCAGGCAAGGACACGCGACGGCGACACCGCTCGGACGCTCGCGGCGCTGCGCCACGACGTGGACATCGGTGACGTCGCCGGCAACGAGATGTTCCTGGCGATGGAGCGTTCCGTCGGCGCCCGATCGACGTTCTACTTCCGGCTCTCGACGGCGCCGGCCCATGCCCGGCTGATCGGGCGCCTGCACGACGCCGGGCACGAAGTCGGCTACCACTACGAGGAAGGCGCGACGCTCGCCAAGCGGCTCGGACTTCGGAGCCGCGAGCAGGTCTTCGCCCACCGCGGGGAGATCGAGCGGACGTTCATCGCGAACTGCGCTCAGTTCCGGTCCGCGTGGAGCCCCGCGCTCGCATCGGCCGCCGCGCACGGCGACTGGTTGAACCGGCGCCTCGGGTTCACCAACAACGAGCTCATCGGGCCCGCGGCGCTCGCCGAGGCTGACCTCCGATTCGAGGCCTACGGCATTGAGGTGACGGGCCAGGCCGACGTCTACCTCAGCGACGTCGCCGACCCCCCGGAGCGGTGGGCCAACGGCTACGCCATCGCGGATGCGGTCCGCGATCGACGCGGCCCGCTCTACATCCTGACCCACGAGCGACGCTGGCACACGTCGTGGCGGGCCCAGGCCGCCGCCGACCTCGATCGGATGGCCGACGCGGTCCGCTACCGGCGGTCGTCGTGACCGTACGCGGAGTCGGCGACGGCTCGATCAGCGCCGTCGCGGCGGTGGAACGCCTGCTCTGGGACCTGCCCCTCGGCGTCCGCGTGCTGGCCCTGCTCGTGGCGCCCATCGCAATGGCCGCGGTTGCCATCGCGGTCATGACGGTGCCGCTCGCAGTCGCAGCCGTCGCGGCCGTCGCGGCCGTGCTCCTCGCGGCCGTGTACGCGCCGGGCGTGATCTTCGCGGCGTTCCTCCTCATCCCCTTCTACAAGGCGGCCGTCCAGGATTACGTGCCCGTCGACATCACGATCCTGCTCGCCCTGCTGAACATGGTGCAGATCGTCCCGCTGCTCGTGCGGCGGCGGCTCGGGCCGATCTCCCGGATCGGTGTGTTCCTGTGGATCGCCCTCGCCCTCCTCGTCCTGGGCGGCGTCCTGTACTCGCCCGACGAGGCCGTCGCCCAGGGCAGGGCGACGCTGTTCCTGGCGCTCGTCGTGCTCCCGATCCCCCCCGCAGCGCTGCGGGTCGGGTCCAGGCCGCGCTACCTCCTCCAGCTCGTCTGGAGCCTGTGGGCGATGGGCGCGGTGATCGTCGTGCTCGGCCTTCTCGCCCTCCCGAGCGCATCGTCGTCCTCGGCGGCGCCGATCGTCGTGCTGGGCTCGAGCACGATCACGGTGAGTCGCGGAGCCCTGCTCATCCCCCTGCTCGGGGTCGTCTTCGTCTGGATCGAGGGCCCGGCCCTGCTGCGCCTGGTGGCGTTGCTGCTCATCCCGGTCGCGCTCCTGGTCGCGCTCGCGTCGGGATCGCGCGGACCGCTGCTGATGCTCGCCGCGCTGGCGGCGATCGGCGTCATCCGCGCCGCCATGCGCCCGCGGGCGATCGACTGGCGCCTCGTCGGCGCTCTCGCGGCGCTCGGCGTGGCCAGCGTCGTGATCGTCTCGGTCGCGGCCACGATCCTCCCGGGCCAGTCGCTCGACCGCTTCTCGCGCTTCGGCGACTTCATCCAGAGCTCGCTGACGGGCGACCTCAACACGTCCGTGGGCGACACCTCGTCGGGCGCTCGCGTCACGCTCTTCGAGCTGGCCATCTCGCTCTTCGCGGCCCAGCCCCTCCTCGGGGTCGGGACGGCCGGCTTCGAAGTGCTCGCGCCGCGCTACCTGAGCGCGACGGAGGTGGACCGCTACCCGCACAACGCGTTCCTCCAGTTCGGCGCGGAGTTCGGGATGGTCGGCCTGTTGCTCTTCAGTGCCCTCGTCTTCTTCGGGCTCACGCGGCGGCTCCCGGGCCGGAGCCCGTGGCGGGCGGTGCGGGTCACGTTCCTGTTCTTCCTGCTCAACGCGATGGTCACCGGTGACATCCTCGAGGACCGGATGCTCTGGGGCCTTCTCCTGCTGCTCTACTTCGCCGACCCGGGGCCCCCGGAGCCGGTCGAGGTCCGGGTCGCACCACCGGCGCCGGCCACAGACCCGGTCACCGCGGTCACGCCCCCCGGGCCGCGACGGCGGCGACGTGACCGCACCCGTTCGGGAGTGCCGGCATGACGACGCTCCGAGCGGGGCCGGGAGGTCGGCGGCGCATCCACGTGGGCATGGCCCTGTACGGCGACCTGACCTTCGACAGCCGCGTCAGAAAGGAGGCGCGAAGCCTGGCCCTCCAGGGGTATGGCGTGACGATCGCCTGCCTCGCAGCGGACGCCCACCCTTCGGACCTGCCGGAGGGCGTGCACGTGCTGGTCCTGCCCGCCCGCGACCGGTCAGCCCAGCCGGGTGGGTCGAACCCGTTCCGCGTCCCGCGCAGGGGTCGGGCCAGGACCATGCTCGACGGCCTTGAGTGGCTCTGGACGTACGTCTCGAATCTTCGCCGCTGGGGCAGGTCGATCGTCGACATGGTCGGGCCGGTAGACGCCTGGCATGCCCACGACATGACCGGCCTCGCCGCGATCGCGCCGTGGGTGCAGGGCGACGTCCCGATCGTCTACGACTCCCATGAGCTCTATCTCGAGACCGGGACAGCCCTCCGCCTCCCGGGGCCTGTGCGGCGACTGCTGCGACGGTACGAGAAGCACCTCGTCGGGCGGGCTTCGGGCGTCATCACGGTCAACCGGGAGATCGCGACAGTCCTCACCCGGCGCTACCGGCCGCGCCGCGTCGCCCTCGTCCACAACTGCCCGGAGCTCTGGTCTCCTCCGGACCCGCGGCCCGACCTCATCCGGGCGGCCGCATCGATCCCCGAGGGGTCCCCGATCGTGCTCTACCACGGGGGGCTCGGCGAGGGACGCGGCATCGAAACATTGATCGAGGCGCTCCTCGAGCCCGGGCTGGAACAGGTGCATCTCGCCTTGATGGGGGTCGGCGCGGGGCGTGATGTCTACGCCGCCACCGCCCGCGAGGCCCGGTTCGGCGGACGTGTCCACCTGCTCGACGCCGTCGCGCCGGCTGCGCTCCTGGCCTGGGTCGCCTCGGCCGACATCGGGGCGATGCCCAATCCCGGCACGACGCTCAACGATCTGTACTCGACACCGAACAAGCTGTTCGAGTGCTTCGCGGCGGGAACGCCCGTCATCGCGAGCGATTTCCCGACCATGCGCCGGATCGTGATGGACGATCCGGCCGGGCCGCTCGGTTGCGTCTGCGACCCGACCCGTGTCGGCGCCATCGCGGCCGGACTACGCGCGCTCGTCGCCGCCGACGCCGAGACGCCGGGCTCTCTGCGCGCGCGATGCCAAGAGGCCGCCCGCCAGCGCTGGAACTGGCAGGCGGAGGCGACGAGGCTGGTGGCGCTCTACGAGGAGGTGCTTCCCGCCTCGTGACCTGGCGCGGCCCGGCCCGCGGCCGAGCCCTTAGTTGACGGTGACGTGGTTGTGGGGCTTGGCGTTCACCACCACGGTCCTCGTGAGGACCCAGGTGGCGGACTTGCTACCCCGGACGAACGTGTTGCCGGAGATCGTGCCCGTGTTGTAGTCGACGTGGACGAAGATCCCGTAGGCGCCCTTCCAGGAGACGCTCGAGCTCCACGGATCGCGGATCGTGTTGCCGGTCACGCTGAAGCCGTAGTTGTTGTAATAGATCGCGATCGCCGTCGGGCTCGCGTCGATGACGCTGTTGCCGGTGATCTGGAGGCCCGTCGTGTCCTGAGCGTGGATCGCCGCGCTGTCGCCGTTCGACTGGGTGCCGTAGCCCGTGACCGTGTTGCCCGAGATGGCGCCGGTCGCGAGCTCGATGGACGAGCCGAGGACGTCCGTGCCTGCGTTCGCGCCCCCGAAATAGATGCCGACGTCCCTTGAACCGTTGGCGACGCCACTCTCGATCGTGTTGCCGCTGACGATGACGTCGAGCGGCGCGTACTGCGGCAGGCCACCCGAGGCCTTGGGGCTTGGCCCGATCATCACCGCATTGCGCGCCCGGCGGACCGTGTTGTTCACAAACTGGATGCGCTGCCCGCCATGCGTGTCGAGCCCCTCCCAGTGGGGGACGTCCTCGACGAGGTTGCCGCTGACCACCACGTCGGTCGACCGCGGGTACTGGGCGAGGGTCCCGTAGGCCCGGGTGAGCACGATCCCGTACGCGTTCCCGGTCCCGACGATGTTGTGGACGTGGTTCCCGGTGATCCGGCCGTTCCTGACCGAGTAGCCCTCGATCCCCGCGTAGTAGATGTTGGCGATGTTGTTGCCGTCGATCGTGAAGCCGTCGACGTAGCGGGCGTAGACGCCCTTGCCGTCCCAGCCGGAGATCGTGTTGCCGGTCACGCGCACGTTCGAGATGTACGAGGCCGTCGACGGGCCGAGGATGTCGACCGCCCGGTGATCGTTGTTCGTGGAGTACCGCGGGCCGTGGAGCGTCATGCCCGAGATCGTCACGTTAGATGCCATGACCACGAGCCCGGTCGCGGCAGCGTTGACGGTCCCTCCGAGGAGGGTCACCGCGCGGGAGATCTCGACCGGCGCGGCGAGCGAATAGGCGCACCCGGTGAGGTCGAGCGTCGCTCCAGTCACTGCGTGATCGATGCGGTACTGGAGGCTCGATCCGCAGGCGGCCGCGGACACGGGCGGGACGGGCGGCGGCACGACGACGACGCCGATGACCTTCACGGCGACCTTCGCGACGAGGGCGGCCCGCACGAGGCGGTGCGAGCTGGAGCCCCCCGAAACCCGCAGCTGGCGGGCGGTCACGGCGCTCAGCGAGACCTTATGCGCTCCGGCGCCGGAGCCGGCCGGAATCCTGATGCTGGCCCGGAACCGGCCGGCCGAGTTCACCCAGATGACCCGCATCCGGGTCGACGCCGAATCCCAGCGGGCCTGGAGGATCATTCCCGCCCGAAATCCCGACCCGGTCAGAGTGACGAGCTTCCCGGGCCGCGCCACCCCGCTCACCGCGACACGGCGAGTGACGGCGCTCAGGGCGACGGGCGAGCCGGGCTCGGCTGCGGCCCGGAGGCTCAGGGCGGGCGGCTGCGCGAGCATGCGGGTGGTCGCGGCGGCGGCGGCGATCGGGCCCGACGGAGAGGATGGCTGCGCGGAGACGAGGAGGACGGCGGCAAAGCCGGCCGCGAGAGGCGCCCGGAGGCGTGCGTGTACGTGCAATGGAGCTCCCTTCTGCCAGGACACCGCGGTACTGCCGCGGTGGCGATGGGCTGACCGCACGCGGCATTGGGTGTCGGCAGGCGTCGGGAGACGCGTGATCACAAGGGATCGCGGCCCGACACGGCCTGGGGATAAGGCGGCGCACGACAGGAGCAACGCTGTCGCATGCGGGCGTCTTCGGTTGGCTCCCGTCTGTCCCTGGACGGTTATCCCATGTCTTCCGCCGCGCGGTGCGCCGGACGAAACCTACCCTAAGCGATCCCGCCGACCCTGTCGACCCGACGAAGGGCCCCGAGAACACGGGTCATAGGTCCCGTCCGACCGGCGCTAGGGCGTCGGCTCGACGCCATCGGCGTCGAGGACGGCCACGCGGTTGTGGGGGGCCGGGTTGACGACCACCGTCCTCGTCAGGACCCAGGTGGCGGTCTTGGTGCCTCGGACGAACGTGTTGCCGGAGATCGTGCCCGTGTTGTAGTCGACGTGGACGAAGATCCCGTAGGCGCCGCCGCGCGGCACGCTGGAACTCCACGGATCGACGATCGTATTGCCGGTCACGCTGAAGCCGTCGTTGTTGTAGTACAGGCTGATGGCCGTGGGGCTGGCCTCGGCGACCGTGTTGCCGCTGACCTCGAGGCCCGTCGTATCCTGGACGTGGATCGCCGCGCTGTCGCCGTTCGACTGGGTCCCGTGGCCCGTGATCGTGTTGCCCGAGATGACGCCGGTCGCGCGCTCGGTCGACCTGCCAAGGACGTCGCTGCCGGCGTTGGCCCCCTGGAAGTAGATGCCCACGTCGCGAGTCCCGTCGGTGACGCCGCTCTCGATCGTGTTCCCGCTGACCGTGACGTCGAGCGGAGCGAACTCGGGGGGTCCGTCAGGCGATGCCGGGCAGTCCCCGACCATCACCGCGTTGCGTGTCCGGCGGACCGTGTTGTTCACGAACTGGATGCGCTGCCCGCCATGCGTGTCGAGCCCCTCCCAGTGGGGGACGTCCTCGACGAGGTTGCGGCTGACGAGGACATCACTCGAGCGCGGGAACGCAGCCAGGCTGCCGTATTCGCGAGTCAGGACGATCCCATAGGCGTTCCCGGTCCCGACGATGTCGTGGACGTGGTTCCCGGTGATCCGGCCGTTCCTGACCGAGTAGCCCTCGATGCCCGCGTAGTTGATGCTGGAGATGTCGTTGTCGGCGATCAAGAAACCGTCGACGAACCTCGCGAAGACGCCCTTTCCGTCCCAGTCCGAAATCGTGTTACCCGTGACGGACACGTTCGAGAGGTACGAGGCCGCCGACGGGCCGAGGATGTCGATCGCCCGGTGATCGTTCGTGACGTCGTCACCCGGTCCGCGGATGCCCATTCCCGAGATGGTCACGTTCGAGGACCGGACGACGATGGCGGTCGTGGAAGCCGTCAGTGTCCCGCCGCGAACGGTCATCGCGCGGGCGATCTCGACGGGCGCCGTGAGCGCGTAGGTGCAGCCGGCCAGGTCGATCACCGAGCCGGTCGGAGCCCGATCGAGGCGCGCCTGGAGTGTCGGCCCGCAGCGCGACGACGCGACCGGAGCCTGGGGCGCTGCCGGAGCAGCGGCCGCCGCGGCCGTCGCGGACGCCGGGCCGGAGGACGGCCCCGCCGGCAAGCTTCGCGTGAGCCCGACCAGCGCGATGCCGCCGATTGCCAGTGCGCCGATCAGGAGCGCCCGGCGCACGAGCACCCGCGTCCGCATCGGAGTCACGCCGGCAAGGATACGCCCCGCCCGCCCCGGCACGGAGCCGGCCCGCCGGCCGGCCCGTGGTCGGCGTCAGCGACCGGCGATCAGGCTTCCCCGGAACGGACTACTTCCAGGAGTTCCCGCCGGCGTCGACCATCGGCGCGAGGATCTCCGGCTTGCCCGAGTTCGTCGCGCGGACGTTGCGGATGTCACCCGCAGTCTGCTCGAAGACCACCGAGAGGTAGTCGAAGGTGGTCAGCCCCGACGAGTCGATCGTCCAGTCGTCGATGTGGACCCCCGTCGCAGGGGTCGCGGAGTAGATCGCGTAGCTCGCATTCCTGACCGTCCAGTGGCGCGCGGTAACGCCCTGGGCGGCCGGCGTGTGGCCGATCGCGAGGCCCCCGAGGGTGCGTCCACCTCCGTCGACAGTCCAGTTGTCGGCCGTGACGTTGCGAGGTCCGGAGCCGCCGTCGGTCGAGACGTACAGGGCCCACGAGAATCCGGCGGTGCCCACGGAATTGCGGACCGTGATGCCGGTGAGGGTGATGTCGTGGCAGTTCCCGAGCCACACGATCCCGTCGGGGCCCATGGCGAACCCGTCGAACACAATGTTCGAAAGCGTGATCCGGCCGGCGACACCACCGAGTCCCATGTAGAACGCCGGCCGCGTCCCGCCGGCAAAGACGACGGTGGCGCCTGCAGCCGGCCGGATGGTCAGCGGCCGCGAGCGGTCCACGTTCAGGTAGATGATCCCCGGCCGATAGGTCCCGGCTGCGAGCTCGAGGACGTCGGTCGAGGGCTCTGCGATAGCCGCGAGGAACTGCGCCGCTGTCGCGGTCGGGCTGAGGCGCACGATGTTCTGGGCCGGCGTCGGGACGGGCGTCGGGGCCGGCGTCGGGGTCGGCGCGGGCGTCGGCGCAGGCGTCGGGGCGGGCGTCGCGGACCTTGGAGCGGGCGTCGCGGTCGGCGCGGGGGTCGCCGTCGGCTCCGGCGCGGGCGTCGGCGCGGGTCGCGGTGGGCGCAGGCGTCGGGGCAGGGGTCGCGGTCGGTGCGGGCGTGGGGGTCGGCGTGGGAGTCGGCGCCGGGTGGCGGCGCGGGCGGACCGGGATCCGTACCCATGCAACGGTCACCGTCGAGCGAGCCTGGACGCGCATGCGCTTCGTCGCGAGCTGCCCGGTGGGTGGCACGTCCCAGCGTCAGCTGGTGCGTGCCGGCCGCCGATCCTTTCGGGATCCGGAGACGGGCAACGAACCTGCCCCGCCAGTCGACGTGGATGAAGCGCACCTGGACGGACGGCCGATCCCATCGCGCGACGAGCACCGAGCCTGCCTTGAAACCCTTTCCGATCAGCTTCACGAGCGTCCCGGGTCGCCCGGTGCCGCGGACCGACACGCGAGGGCGGGTTGCCTTCACGGCATCGACAGGCCTTGCGGCGCCGGTGGCCATCGGCGTCGCGACCAGCGCCTCGTTCGGCGCGGCTGCAGTGTCGTGCGTCCCGGCCGGCCGCACGGACGCTGCCGCAGCGGTCGGCATGGCGAGGGCGGACACGAGGACGATGAGGAGAAGCGGGAAGAGGGTTCGGCCCCGACGGCTCTCGGGTCGGCCCATCCCTTCCGGGACGACGGCACGGCGCATGGGATTGGCGCTCCATTCGGGAGCCCGGCTGGCTTCGTGAGCCCCGTGGCTTTGCGGCCCCGCCTCGCGGCGGGTGTGCTATTTCGAGGAGGCCGGCCGATGTGAGAGACGGTCAGCCAGGTGTGCGGAGGACGCCCAGCAAGACTAGGGTCGGGCCATGGCGCGAACCACCCCTGCATTGCGTACGGATCCCCTCGACCAAAGGACTAGGACTAACGCACCAGACCACGCCACACGATCCCGCTGTCCAGCACCGTCACGGAGGCGCACCGGCACCGTCCGCGCGATCGCGGTGCGGAGCGGCACCGCACGGCCGACGACAGTGGCGACTCGTGCCCCGCGTGCGCGTCAGCCCGAGGCGGCCGGCGATCTCGGCGCCACGAGCGCGCGAACCTAACGAGTGCGCCCGCGAACCCGACTGCAAGGCCGGTGAGGTTGTCGACGACGTCACCGCTCTCGCACGAGCGGTCAAGCGACGTCACGACAGGACTGGGTCGCCTCGATGGCGAACGGGAGAAGCGCGGCGACGATCACGAGGATCGTCCGCGGCCGCGACCAGCGCCAGGCAGCGATCGCTGCTCCAGCGGCACGAAGAGCAGGATGTTCATGCTCGACGATCGTCGAGGTGCGACAGGTCGCGCATCGGCGGAAACCAGAGTCGGGACAGGTCGCACGACCGTTCCGCCCAGCACGTCCGTCCCGAAGGCGCCGTGGAGGGGAGTCAGCGTCGCGGCGAGCGATCGTGGCGACGCTTGCCACGACGAACGCACCCCGTGCAGGCGGCCGATCCGAAGGTGCCCCCGATCCACCGCGACGCGATGACGCCGACCACGAGCCGACCGCCACGCCCGGCAGGAACCACGGCACCGGGGCCCCCGAAGAACCTCACGACGCAGCCCGGATCTCCTCGGCTCACGCGATCGCCTTCCGCATCGTGACCAGGTACGACGGCCCCCGCTCCGAGGCCGAACCCGATCAGCGCCGCGATCAGCGTGTTGAGCAGGATCCGGGGCGACGACGGCTGTTCGGGCGGGAGCCCCGGCTGGACGACTGCGCGCGAGGCTCTGGCCCGCCATCGACGGCGTCGCGAGCCCGCACGATCTCCGCGCCGACGGCCGTTCGCGAGCGCGGCCGCCGTCGTCGGGACTCGGGGCCTGGGCCTTGACCCGAACGATGCTCATACCGGTCGGCGCCGCGCACGTCGATCCGCTTCATGAGCTCGGTCACCGGGTCGCCGCAGCTGCAGCGTGTCGATCACCTTGCTGAGCACCGGCGACGTCGCTCCGAGCTCGGCGTAGGTCTGGGCGAGTGCCTGGTACGCGGTCAGCTTGTCGGTGCTCGTGTCGGTGAGCGATCCGACGAGGACGGCCGCCTCCAGACTCGTAGATCTTCGGGAGGGTTCCGGAGACGACGTACGCGATCGACGCCGGGATGAGCCGCGCGATCATCCTCACGAGGATGATCAGGAGCGAATACCGAGGTCTTCATGGAATGCGGAACCGGCCCGGGTGCGTGCTCGGTCCGGAGGACTCTCGGGTCCCGGCGACCGGGACGCCTTCGGCTCCGCGGCGCCGCCGGACCGGCCGACGGAACGGGCCGCAGGGGTCCTCGCTCCTCGACGCCGGCCGACCTCCGTTTCGGACTTTTCACGGACCTCTCAATGCCGTCGACGAACCCGTCGCGCTGGCGGTTCGTCCAGCTTGGGCGATGTATCCGGGCGAGCCTCGGCGCGCGTCGCACGCCCATCGTAGTCGACCTCACCCTCGGGCAGCGGTCGCGATCCCGGTGGTCATGGCTGCGGCGACGTGCCGGCGAACGTGACGGTCGCCTCCACGTCCCGATCCATGGCGGGGAGCTGCAGAGTCGCCGTCGCGCCCGACACCGCCAGGCCGTCGGACGCCGAAGTGATCGTCATCCCGTCCGGGACCGTGATCGTCAGCGCCAGCGAGCCGCCCCGAAGCCCGGGCTGCTTCTGGATCACGAGATGGTACGTGCCGCCGTTCGGGCTGCCGTCGGCCGCCTCGGTCAGGTCCGCCACGTACGGCGCGGTCCACGCGTAGCTCAGGGTGGTCGACCCGGGCGGCACGCGCAGGTAGTTGCCGAACACGTGGCGGCCGAGCGCGTCCCCGTCCATCGCCGGGCCGGTGAGCTCCTGGTAGGACCCGCCGCCCACGCTCTCCAGCCTCGAGAGCTCCGGGACGAGCACCCGCTCGAACAGTCCGAGATCGTGGAGGCTCCCCATGTTCGCCGACATCGCCCGGAGCGGGGCGCCTTCCGGCGTGTCGATCGCGTTGTCCCAGCTGAGCGCGAGCGTCGAGTTGGCGTTGCCGACCTCGTCGAGCTGGACACCGAGCTGCATCGAGCGCGTCGTCACGAGGTTGAGCTTCGAGACGGGCGCGACGTTGGCATCGACCGGGTAGACGTAGTCGCCGTCGTCCAGCCGGAGGGCGCCGTCGAACCCGTGGTCCGCCACGAGCGCCTCGGCAGCGGGGTCCTTGAACCAGGCCTGGAGGAGGCGCTGCGATCGGAACGTGTCGAGGTCGCCGGCGAGGGCGGCCCAGTCCTTCGGCGGCAGACTGAGCAGCTTCGTGATCATCTGGGCGCCGAACACCCCCAGGATCGCCTTCCGGTCCTGCCCGGCGCCTGCCTCGCGCGTGTTCTGGAGGATCTTGAGGGTCGTCTCGCCAGGGCCGATCGTGACGTCGTAGCCCGCGACGGTGATCGGCCCGGTGATCTTGAGGAGCTCGTCGACGGTGTCGGTCGTGATCGCGAGGACGCCGTCGATCTTCGCGTCGCCGGATTCGTTCGTGTACAGGCGCAGGGTGTCCTGGGCGGCGGTCGGGAAGTCCGGCGACCAGTTGCCGTCGGCGACCTGCCACCCCTGGTCGTTCCCGAGGAGGTAGCCCGTCAGCTCATCGGGCGCGGTGATGAACGGGTACGGGTGTCCCTCGTCGAGCTGGCCGGTGCCGTTGAACGCCAGCTCCGTGATCCGGCCCTTGTCGAACGCGACGATGCCGTACGAGCCGATGATCCCACCGGACGGCCGCAGCTCGGCCGGGTCCTGGGTGAGGACGAGGTACCGAACCGGGTGGTCCCAGCCCAGGATCGCGGGCAGCGTGTCGTCGAGCCCCGTGTAGGTGGCGAGCAGCGGCTCGTAGGCGTCGATCCGCGTGAGCATGGCGTCGCGGGCGTCGGCCAGGACGGACGGCACGCCGGGCGGCACGGCCGCGAGGTCCGTCCGGGCGCGACGCATGTCCGCGAGGATCCGGTCGGCGTCGGCGCGCGAGGTCGCCATGAGCGCGACCATGGCGGCCAGCGTCGAGTCGCCGCCCGTGCCGGCGGCGTGCTGCTCGCGGATCGTGACGAAGCGGTCGCCGAGGCCGAGGCCGACCGCTGACGGCATCGAGGAGGGCATCGCCCGCGGCGGCGACGGCGTCGGCGCCGGCCACCGTGTCTGCGCGTCGCCGGGAAGGTCCGCGCGAGGCCGACCAGCGGGTCGTCGCGCAGGAGGCTGTCGAGGCCGGCGAGCCGGCGCGACGCCGTCTCGAGATCGGCCCGCACGCCCGCGAGCGTCGCCCGGTCGATGTCGAGCCCGCCGGCCGTCACGCGCTTGACGATCGCCTCGATGTCCGAGCGCAGCGCCTTCGCGTCGTTGTACGCCGGGACGTACCGGACGACGACGAGGACCGCGGCGACGACGACCAGCAGCCCGAGGACGGCGAGAACGACCGCCAGGCCGCGTCGCCAGCGCCGTGAGCGGCGGGGTGGGGCCGCAGGGCGAGGCTCCGGCGAGCTTCGGGGCCCCGAGAGTCCGGGGAGCTGTCGTAGGGCTCGGTGGCGCCAGCTTCGGCAGCTTTGTCGTCGGCTGGGACGGCAGCGGCCTCGCCGGCGACGTCACCGTCGGCGTCGGCGCCAGCCTCGCCAGGCAGGTGCGCCGCCCGTTCGTCCGGCCCTTCGGGAGTCAGGCTCACGGGGCGGGCTTGGCGATGACCAGGAACCGCGGCGCCGTCTCCTCGTAGGACGTGCACGTCTGGAGCGTCAGCTGCTCGGTCGGGGTCGGGTCAAGGTAGGAGAGGGCGTCCCAGGGGACCTTCGGCAGGACCTCGGAGACCGTGTACACCGCCGTCGATCCATCGACGAGCGTCAGGTCGATCTCGTCGCCGACCTTGGCCTTCCACAGGTTGATGAACATGCCGTCGCGCGCGTGCGCGTACAGGTAGATGTTCGTCCCGCCGTGCGGCCAGCCGGTGTCCGGGTAATGGGCGGCCTTGCCGAGGGGCGCGTCGACGCCGTCGCCGCGGACGACGGGCAGGTCGATGGAGAGCCGCGGGATCGCGATGCGCCGGGCCACGACGCCGTGCGGCGGCGTCGCGGGCGGCGGCGTCTCCGCCGATCCCGACGGAGCGGGGGTCGCTTCCGCGGTGGGCGAGGCCGTCGGCCCGGACGCCGGCGTCGCGCTCGGACCCGATGGCGACGGTCCGACGGTCGGGTGGCGGCCCGGGCCGGAGGCTGGGCGAGGCGCCCGCGACGGCCGTCGCGGTCGGCGATGCGCCCGGCGTCGAGGCCGGCGCGGCAGCGACCGAGAGCAGGGACACCGCGCCGATCAGCGCGGCGACCACCACGATCGCGACGAAGAGCGAGGCGCCACGCAGTACCGCCCGGGCGCTGGCGCCCGGGCGGTGCTGGCTCGAGGTTCGGTGACGTCGTCATGGGCGGCCGATGCCGGATCCGCCCATGGCGGACTCAGCGGCCGCGTCGAGGCGCACGGAATCTGGTGCCGGGACGCGATGCCCGGAGGAGCGTGCCGCCCGACGGTCAGATGCGCTTGGCTCCGAACAGCCGGTACATCCCGGCGGCGGCCACGGCCGCGATGATCGCGATGAACCCCGGCACGAGCGGGACGTTCGACCCGGAGAGGGGCACCGTCGACGTGTTCGGCAGGCCGCGATGCTTGACCTGCATCTTGCACGAGCCGAGCGCCTTGTCGGCGGACGCCTTGACGGTGACGGTCGAGCCACCCAGGATCGTCACCATCGTGGTGGCGATGCCGTGGGAGTTCGTGACCGAGTGCTTCGGGTTGAGCGTGACGTTCGAATTCGACGGAATGGAGCTCCAGGTGACGTCCTTGTTCGGGATGGGCTTGTGGCTGCTGGAGGTGTCCAGCACGAGGGCGGTGACCTTGACCGTCGAACCCGCCACGACCGCCGTCGGCGAGTTGCAGTCAACGGTCGATGCGACCGTGCCGTTATATGCGACCGCGCTCGCCGCGAACAAGGCAGCAAGGACGAGCCCGGCCAGGCCGGCCACCACGTGACGAGGCATGCCGTGAACTCCCATTAGTGACCTCTCACCCGCGCGACCAGAAGGCATGGACCCGCACCGCCCCCCACTGGGCACGATGCTCCTGCCGGGTCGACGGCCGCGCTCATGCATCCTAGTGTGCGCACGGCGAATTCACAAGATTGCAGGACCATTCCATCCCCCATTCGTACGGTGCGAGTCATAGGACTCGGTGCGCGGCCGCACCGACGGCCCGGGCGGCGGGCTGCAGCCCATCGCGGGCGGCCCGGCGGCCGGCGCCGGCAGCGCCCTGGGTTCGACGTGCCGACGCTTCGGGTACGCTCCGCTGCATGCCGATCACCGCCGCAGAGCTGTTCCGGGCCGTCGGGCTGACACCCGACGGGCCGGTGCGCTGGGGTGCGCCCGGTCCGCGAGGCGCGGGCCGGCGTCTACGTGGTCGAGTGGGCCAGCCCCACCGACCGGGCCGCGGTCGACATCTCCGCGGTCGGCACGTGGCTCCAGCGCGTCCCCACCCTCCTGGTCGACGGCCAGCGGCCGACGGGGAAGGGCCTCGCCGCACGGCTCGCCGCGTGGTGGCTCCCGGGGGAGACCGTCGTGTTCCTGGGCTCGTCGGCGCGCCCGATCGGCAAGCGCGTGGAAGCCTTCGTTCAGACGCCGCTCGGCCACGCCCGACCGCACTCGGCCGGCCAGTGGCTCAAGGCGCTGTCGGGGCTCGACCGGGCGCGTGTCTGGTGGTCGGCCACCGACGCCGGCGAGGAATACGAGGACGCCTGCCTCGAGGCATTCGCCGCCGCGGTGCCGGACGCCGTCCGGGCGGCCCTGCCCGATCCGGCGGTGGTCCTCCCCTTCGCGAACCGGCGCCGCCCGGATGGCACTGTGCGCGCGGACGGCGTCACGGGCTCGACCGTCGAGCCCGCCCCGGCCGAGGCCAGCGCGCCAGCCGCGGCACCGTCCGGTCGTCGCACCGCGTCGACGCTCACGGATTCGGACATCGAACGCCTGAACGCCCTGCTCCAGGCCCTTGCGTGCGGCGAGCCGGCGATGGAGATCACCCCGGCCCAGGCGAACCGCGAGGGCGCGATCCGGCGCCTCCTCGGCGAGGACCCGTCGCGGCCCCCGACGGCGCTGTCGATACTGCTCCGGGGAGGAAAGGTCCTGGGCGCGCACCAGGACCTGGACGGCCGCTGGTCGATCCGCTGCGTGCGCCGGGGCTAGGAGACGTGCCCGCCGCGGGGTAGCTCAGTCGCCGATCGAACGGAAGGTGGCTACGAACCGGCTCCCGCCGCCCGGGTTGTCTTCGCAGCGCAGCGTCCCGCCCATCGCCTCCACCAGGTGGCGGCAGACGAAGAGCCCGATCCCGCTCCCCGCGGACGATCTCGCCGTCCGCAACGAGCGGTAGAAGGGACGGAAGATCGCGTCGCGCTCTTCCGGCTCGATGCCGGGACCACGGTCGGCCACGACCAGGTCCACGCTCCCGTCGTGCGGCTCCGCGGTGACGCTGGCCGCGCCTCCGGCGTACTTCGCCGCGTTGCCGAGGAGATTGCGGAGCACCTGCTCGACCGCGCTCGAATCCGCCTGGACGGCAGGCAGCTCCGGCGAGAGCTCGACGCCGAAGCGGGCGCCGGGCCAGCGGGCCTCCTCGGCCCGGATGATCGGGACGAGCAGACGCTGGAGCAGGACCGGCTCAGGCTCGAACACGGGCAGCGCTCCGCGCTCGGCCGAGGCGAGCACCAGCAGGTTGTCGATCATGCGGTTGAGTCCGGAGGCTTCCGCGCGGACGTCCTCGATCAGCGATCGCCGCTCCGCGTCGGGCATGTCCTCCCAGTGCGATGCCAGCAGCTCCGCGATCCCCATCACGAGCGTGGTCGGCGTCCGCAGCTCGTGGGACAGGACGCCCATGAACGTGTCGCGCATCGCGGCGGCCTCGACCCGCTCGGTGATGTCGGTGCGGACCTCCACGGCCGCCAGCAGGTTCCCGTCGGCGTCGCGGACGGGCGCCGCGGAGACGGAGATGAAGCCACGGGTGTCGTCGAGGCGTTCGATCTCGATCTCCTCGCCGACGACGACCTCGCCCGCCTGGAGCGATCGCGCGATCGGCCATTCCTCCGCCCGGTACGGGCCGGCCGTCGGGTCCGCGGCCGCGCCAGGCCGCGAGATCGGCGACCCCGCCCAGCGCGGCGGGGCGGCCTCGCCAGATCGTCTCGTTCCGGTCGCTCTCGATCAGGATCCGCCCGCCGGAGGCGTCGGCGAGGATCACGCCGACCGGCATCTGGCGGACGACCTCCTCGAGCGTCGCTTCGTCACGCACCGCGCGCTCGTAGAGGGCGACGCGCACGAACGCCTGGGCGCAGGCGGCCGCGACCGCCTCGAGATAGCGAACCTCGGGCGGGTCGAGCGCCCGCGGGGTCCGCCAGTCGACGATCAGCGATCCGATCGCCCCGTTGCCGGCCACGAGCGGGAGGGCGCCGTGGCTCGCCATGCCGGCCTTTCGCAGGCCGGCCGCGGCATCCGGGTAGCGACTGCGCCGCTGCCTCCGCGCTCGGGAAGCAGGATCGGGATCGCCTCGCGGTAGGCATCGGTGCTCGGCAGGTGCGCCGAGACCGGCACCAGCCGGCCGACCTCCCCGGACTCGGCGGCGTACCCGGCGAGCTGCTCGATCCGAAGGGTCTGCCCATCGGGCGAGGCGAGGGCGATGGCGAAGGCGTCGGCGCCGAGGGCCGCGAGGATCCGCGTCTGCAGGACGTTGGCGACCTCGGCGCGGGTCGACGCGCCGCCGAGCGCGGCTGTCACCTCGTACACGCGCTCGAGGCGATGGCGGCCGGAACGTTCGGCTTCGAAGAGGCGGGCCCGCGCCAGCGCCTGGGCGACGAGGTGCGACGCCGTGCGCGCGAAGTCGCGCTCGGCGACGCTGAACGGTCGCGGGTCGTCACGCTCGACCGACATGACGCCGACGACGCCCTCCTGGACGTCGAGGGGGAGCAGGCCGCGGGCCCCCGGCGAGCCGGCCGGCTGCGCGGGCGGGGTCGGCGGGCCGAGCCGGGTCGGCGCCACGGGCGGGTCCGACGGTTCGAGCCGGGTCGCTGCCGCGGGCGGGTTCGATGGTTCGGGCGGGGTCGCGTCGCAGGCGGGGTCGCTGCCGCGAGCCGGGTAGGCGCCACGGGCAGGTCCGACGGTTCGACCGGGGTCGAGCCGGCCAGCTTCGGGAACCGCTCCGCAAGCTCGGCGGCGTTGTCGAACCAGAATGGAACGTCATCCCGGAGGAGGATCGCGACCGGGCCGTCGGGAAGGATCGACCGCCACGCTGACAGGGCGACGGCGCTGCCATCGGCCGCGAGCGCCAGCAGGCCCTCAACGCCGCCGGCCCGGACGAGGCTGATCTCGGCGCGATCGGCGCCGATCGCCCCGAGCACGGTGGTGAGGGCCGCGGCGGCGACGTCGCGCGCGCCGAGCGCCGAGGCGAGCGCGGCGGCGAGGGCATTCAGCGCGTCCGACATGCGCTGGGCATCGAGGCGCGGACCCACGTCCTCGAGGACGCCGACGCTGCCCAGGGTTCGCCCATCCTCGAGGATCGGCGCCGTCCAGAGCGCGACATGGCGCGCGATGCCGTCGCTGCCGATGCGTTCGACGATCTGACCGTTGGCAGCCGAACCGGCGACCTGCCCCGGCTCACCGACCTCGTCGTCGGCGAGGATTGGCAGCTGGCGGCCCACGACCTCGTCGGCCCGCCAGCCGAAGAGCCGCTCGGCGGCCCGGTTCCAGTGGGTCACCCGGCCCTCCGCGTCGACGGCGTTCACCGCGAGGGGGCTGGCCCGGAAGACCGCCTCGAGCGCCTCCCGGGCACGCCGGCGCTCCTCCTGGCGCTCGCACCCGATCGGTCACCTCGTTGACCGAGACGACCACGCCCGCGACGCCCCCGAAGCCGTCACGGATCGGGCCATGGGCGATCGCGAAGGCACGCCCAGGGCGATCGTCGTCCGGCGCCGTCACGGTGAACTCCATCTCGGGCGCGGCCTCGCCGGTCGCGATCGTGGTGCGAAGCCGGTCGAGCATTCGCGGGTCGATCGCCGACCAGAGCTCGTCGGCGGTGCGGCCGAGCGCGTCGGCGACGCCGATTCCGAGGAACTCGGCGGCCCGGGGATTGATCCGGACGCACCGGAGGTCCTGGTCGAGCAGCGCGAGGCCGACGGGCGCGGCGATGAAGACGGCGTCGACGAGCCGGCCGGCGCCCGCCTCCGCGTCCGCCAGCGGCTGGCACGCGCGGCACAGCTCCGGCAGCGAGTCCCAGACGGCGCGCGCGGTGAGCAACGCCTCGTCGTGCGGCGCCTCGTCGTGCGGCGGACGCGCCGAGCCTGCCTTGGTCGAGCGAGAACCGGAGGACCGAGAACCGAGCATGGACCTCACAGTCTCGCACCACTCCCGCCTGAACGGAATAGCACCGGCATTGCAGGGCCGGTCCGACGTCGCATGGAACCGCAGTGACCGTGTGGCGTCCGGCCGGGCCTGGGCTGCGTGCCGCGGCCCCGGGGCGGGCCGGGCGCCGACGCGGGCGGCGGCACGGGGCGGCCCGCGGTGCGGAGCGGCCCGCGGCACGGGGCGGCCCGCGGTGCTGAGCGGCCCGCGGCACGGGGCGGCCCGCGGTGCGGAGCGGCCCGCGGCACGGGGCGTCGGCGGGGCCCGGACTGCATGGCGCCGACCCGAGTGCGTGCCGCCGACGCATGCCGCGGCCCCGGGCGGCGGGGGAATCCCCGGCATCGAGGGGGCTCGACAGGGTCACAGCCGGGTTTCCGCCGCAATGTGCACGGAGTGCACCTTCTGGCCGATGCGACGCGGGGTCGGGGCGGCCACGAGCCTGCGCGCCGGCCGCCCGGCCCAACGAGGCCGCCCATTCTGGCTGTCGCGCATCCTCCCGGCAGCCGATTCGGCTGTCGCGTCCTTCCGTGCGCCGCGACAGCAGTCGCAAGGTGCACTTCGTGCACCTTATGGAGGAAAGGGCCCAGATGCGCGCCACGAGCGCCGCGACAGCTCGTGCGGGGTGCGTTCCGCCACTTCGCGGAGAACGGGCCCAGATGCGCGCCACGAGCGCCGCGACGGTCTCGTGCGAGGTGCGCTCCGCCATTTCGCCGAGGAAGGGCCCGATGCGCGAGCGCGGCCGCGGAGAACGGGGGCCCGATGCGTGAGCGCGGCCGCGGAGGACGGGGGGCTGATGCGCGAGCGTGCGGCCGCAGACTGCCTGGAGGATGGGCCCGATGCGTGAGCGCGGCCGCGGAGGACGGGGAGCCGATGCGCGAGCGTGGCCGCGGAGGACGGGGGGCCGATGCGCCAGCGGTGCGGCCGCAGCACCGCCTGGAGGATGGGCCCGATGCGCGCCACCCGCGAGACGACGCCGCACTGCCCGAGGTCACGGCGGTGTCCTTTCAGGACCGCTTCACGGATCGGCCCCAGGCTTGGGCTGTCTGTCCTTCCAACCCTTCTGGAGCCCCATGCGCATCAGGACCATCGCGGCCCTGGGCCTCATGGCAGTCGGTGTCGGCGCGGTCGTGCTCGTCACGGTCGGCCCCGGCTTCGGTGCCGCGAGCTCGTCGACGCGATATCTCACCAGCCAGGCGTCCGTCACCGATGTCGTGGACCAGGTCGCCGCGACGGGGAGCCTCGCGGCGGCGACCACGTACAGCCTCGCGTTCGGGAGCGCTCCAAGCAGCAGCACCTCGATCTCGAGCAGCTGCCTCGAGCAGCGCATCGTCGTCGTCGAACGGCAGCGGCAACGCGACGACCTGGACGGTCAAGACCGTCAGCGCGGCGGTCGGCCAGCAGGTCAAGGCCGGCGACGTGCTCGCGACGGCCGACACCGCGACGGCGCAGCTCAACGTCACGATCGCGGAGGCCAACCTTGCCTCGGCGAAGGCGCGCCTCAAGACGGACAAGGCGGGCCTCAGCGCGACCGATCGAGCGTCCGCGGCGCTCCAGGTCACCCAGGCCCGCCAGGCGCTGTCGAACGCGCGGACGTCCTACTCGCAGACCATCGCGCAGAACAACCTGAAGCTCTCGCAGGCATCGACGGCGGCCTCGCGGGCCAGGAGCGCGGTCACCGCCGCCCAGCGCGCCCACCAGCCGCAGAGCCAGGTCGACCAGCTGATCAGCGCGTGGCGCCAGGCACGCGACAACCTCGCCAGCCTGCGGCTGCAGGTCCAGCAATCGGCCAGCCAGGCGTCCAGCCAGGTGAAGAACAGCCAGCTCGGCGTCACGTCCGCGCAGTACGCCTACAAGCAGAAGCTGACGCCCGCGACCCAGGCCCAGCTCGCCTCCGACGAGGCCGCCGTGCTCCAGGCCCAGCAGGCCGTGACGACCGCCACCGAGGCCATGACCTGGTCCTCGCTCACCGCGCCGGCCGACGGCATCGTCGCCACGGTCAACATCGCACCGGGCACCGCGGCCCCGTCCGGAGCGGCGATCACCATCCGGTCGACGGCCCTCCAGGTGACCGCGTCGCGTGGCGGAGGCCGACCTGCCCTCGCTCAAGCTCGGCCAGGACGCCAGCGTCACGGTCACCGCGCTGTCCACGACGGTGCCCGGGACGGTCGCCCGCATCGACCAGACGGGCAGCTCGTCGACGGCCGGCGGAGTCGTGAGCTACGGGGTCGTGGTCTCCCTGCCGAACCCGCCGGCCGGCGCCGCCCCCGGCATGAGCGCCCAGGTGTCCGTCACGACGGAGTCGGCGACCGGCGTCCTCGCGGTCCCGGCCATCGCGCTCCAGCGGTCCGGTGGCCAGTACGCGGTCCGGGTCCTGGACGCCAGCGGCCAGCCGCAGGCCGTGCCCGTCGAGGTCGGCCTCGTCACGTCGTCGCTCGCCCAGATCACCTCGGGCATCAACGCCGGCACCGCCGTGGTGATCGGGACGTCGAGCGCGCGCCAGGGCACCACCTCGAGCGGTACCGGCTTCCCCGGCGTCGGCGGGGGCGGCGGGTTCGGAGGACGAGGCGGGGGGCAGTTCGTCGCGCCGGGGCTCCCATGAACGGTCGGGAGGCGCCGGGGGCCGTCCCGGAGCCGGGCGCCCGGCCGCACGGCGAAGCCGGTGGCGCGCCTGCCGATGGCGCCTCGGACGCCGGCCGACGGCCGTTGGCGCGCCGCCAGCTGCGCCCGGCCGCGCCAGCAGATGCCGTTGACGCGCCTGCCGTTGCGCCTCGTGCGCCCGCGGCCGCGCGGTCGGCGAGCCGGCCGGCACGGATCCGTCACGCCGCGGCCCAGCCCGTGCCGACGGAAGCGCCGGCGGCTCGCCCGCAGGCCGCACGACCCTCCGCCTGGGCAGCCCCAACCGCAGGCGACGCCGCGACCCCAGCCGCAGGCGCCGCCCCGGCCCCGGCCGCCGGCGATGCCTCGGCGCGCCCGGCGCACGGTGAAGCCGCGGTCCCAGCCGAGGAGCCGCCCTCCGCCTGGGCGGCCCCGACCGCACCCGAGGAGCCGGCATTCGTGCCGCGGGCGGCCGACGTCGGTGCCGCGCAGACCCAGTCCGCGGCGGCGGCCGCGATCCCCTGGCTCCCGCAGGACGGATCGCCGGTCATCGAGCTGCGGGCGATCACCCGGACCTACTCGACCGGGCGCCTCGAGGTCGCCGCCCTCCGCGGCGTGGACCTCGACGTGCAGGCGGGCGACTTCCTCGCGATCGTCGGGCCGTCGGGCAGCGGCAAGTCGACGCTGATGAACATCATCGGCTGCCTCGACCGCCCCACCTCGGGCTCGTACCGGCTGGCCGGAACGCCGGTCGAGGATCTCGACGACGACGACCTGGCACGCGTTCGCGGCCGGGCGATCGGGTTCGTGTTCCAGTCGTTCAACCTGCTGCCGCGCACCAGCGCCCTCGAGAACGTCGCGACCCCCCTCCTCTACCAGGGTGTCGGGCGCCGCGAGCGCCTCGAGCGGGCGCGCGCCGCCCTCGATCGACTCGGCCTCGGGGACCGGGTCGACCACGAGCCGAACGAGCTGTCCGGCGGCCAGCAGCAGCGCGTGGCGATCGCCCGGGCGCTCGTGACCCAGCCCGCGCTCCTCCTGGCCGACGAGCCGACCGGAAACCTCGACAGCGCGTCGGGCGCGGACGTGATGCGACTGCTCCACGAGCTGAACGACGCGGGCACGACGATCGTCCTGATCACCCACGATTCCGACGTCGCGGTCGCGGCGAAGAGCCAGGTCCACGTTCGCGACGGGCTCTTCGTCTGATGGGCACCTTCGAGCTCATCCGGCTCGCTCTCTCGCGCCTCGGCTCGTCGCGCCTCCGGGCCTTCCTGACCATGCTCGGCGTGATCATCGGGGTCGGCTCGATCGTGGCGCTCGTGGCGGTCGCCGAGGGGGCCACGAGCGGGATCACGTCGCGGATCGCGTCGCTCGGCACCAACCTGCTGACGGTCACCCCGGGCGCGACGACGACCGGCTTCCAGCGCAACGCGCTGGGGTCCGCCAGCACGCTCACCATCGATGACGCGACCGCGCTCAGCGGGCTGCCGGGGGTCGCGGCGGTCGAGCCCGAGGTCTCGACCCAGCGACCCGTGATCGCGGGCATCAAGAACACCACGACGACGATCGTCGGCACCACCCAGGACTTCGCCCAGGTCCGGACCTACAGCGTGTGGGTCGGGTCGATGCTCACCCAGACCGCGGTGGACGAGCATCTTCGCGTGGCGGTGCTGGGCGCCACGACGGCGGACAACCTCGCCCTCGACGGGAGCTCGGTCGGGAGCGACATCCTGATCGGCGGGATCCCGTTCCGGCTCGTCGGCATCCTCCAGCCAAAGGGCACCGCCGGGATCGGCAACCAGGACGACCAGGTGCTGATCCCGATCACGACCGCGCTCCGGACCTTCGTCTCGGGCGACAAGGTCCGTTCGATCGGCCTCAGCGTCGCGACGGCCGACCAGATCACCACGGTCAAGGGCCTGATCACCGCGACCCTCGAGCAGCGCCATGGGACCGACGGGACCAACGACGACTTCAGCATCGGCGACCAGGCCCAGCTGCTCGACACCTTCTCGTCGGTGACCGGGCTGCTGACGCTGCTGCTGGCCGGCATCGCCTCGATCTCCCTCCTCGTGGGCGGGATCGGGATCATGAACATCATGCTCGTCTCCGTCCGCGAACGGACGCGCGAGATCGGCATTCGCAAGGCGGTCGGCGCCCGGGGCGGCGACATCCTGCGCCAGTTCCTCGTCGAGGCGCTGGTCCTCTCGCTCGCCGGCGGCCTCATCGGGATCGCGGTCGGCGTCGGCGTCTCGGCCCTCATCGGCACCATCGCCGGCTGGGGATTCCTCTTCAACCCGCTCACCGTCGTCGTCGCCGTGGGGTTCAGCCTCTTCGTCGGCGTCGTCTTCGGGGTCTGGCCGGCGCGCCAGGCCGCCCGCCTCGACCCCATCGCGTCCCTGCGCTACGAATAGGAGCACCCGCATGACCCCCTACCAGCCCGAAGCCCAGCCCGGCCCCGGCCCGACCGTCCCGCTGGTCCCGCAGCGGCCGAAGGCAAGGAGTGGCGGCGGAAGCCTGCTGCTCGGCCTCGCCGCGGTCGTGGCCGCCGCCGGGATCGCGTTCGCCGTCGGACGCGTGACGGCTCCGGCGGCGACCGCGTCGGCCGCGGGCACCGGCAGGTTCGCCAACGGCGGGTTCGGACCGGGTGGCTCCTTCGCACCGAACGGCAGCTTCGCGCCGGGCGGCTTCGGCGCGATCGGCGGACGCGGCGGCGGGATCTCCGTCGACGGCACGGTCACGGCGGTCGGCCCCGACAGCATCACGATCAAGACCGCGGCCGGGACCGAGACGACCATCGCCACGACCGGTACCACGACCTACCACACCCAGGGCGCCGCGACGGCCGCCGACGCCACGGTCGGCAGCTCCGTCCAGGTCCGGGTCGCCGGCGTCGGGCGCGGGGCGTTCGGCGGCGGCAACGGCGGACGGCGGGAACGGCGGGAACGGCGGGGCGGCTGCGTCGCCGGCACCGTCGGGAGCGCCGGCCAGTGGCCCGACGGCCCAGGACGTGACGATCGTCGCGCCGTAGGCAGATCGCGCACGTCGGCTCATGCACCTCCTGGTCGTCGAGGACGATCCCCACCTCCGCAACCTGCTCCGCCGCCTCCTGCTCGACGACCGCCACGTCGTGGAGACCGCTGGCGACGGCGAGGAGGCCCTCGAGATCCTCGAGAGCACCTCGGGCATCGACGGCCTGGTCCTCGATCTCGGGCTGCCCGGTATCAGCGGCCTCGAGGTGGCACGCCGGCTCCGTGTGCGGGGCGCGACCCTGCCCATCCTCGTCCTCACCGCGCGCGACGCGGTCGAGGACCGGGTCCGCGGCCTCGATGCGGGCGCGGACGACTACCTCGTCAAGCCGTTCTCGTACGAGGAGCTGGCCGCCCGGCTCCGGGCCCTGTCGCGGCGCACGGAGGTCAGCCGTCCCGAGGCGCTGCTCCGGAGCGGCCCGATCTGCCTCGACGAGACCAAGCGCCAGGTCTCCGTCGACGGCGAGCCGGTCCGCCTGAGTGCCCGCGAGTTCAGCCTGCTCGAGTGCCTGCTCCGCCACCCGGGCCAGCTCCTGTCGCGCGACCAGCTCATCGCCGCGGCCTGGCCGTTCGGGGTGACGATCACGCCGAACACGGTCGACGCCTACGTCCACCTGCTGCGGACGAAGCTCGGACCGGGCGCCGGGTCCCTCATCCAGACCGAGCGAGGCATCGGCTACCGGATGACCGAGCCGTGAGCGACGTTTCCGGCCCGCGCGGATCGTCGGGCACGCCCACGCCCGATCGGGGGCTCGTCCGGCGGGTGCGGCGTCGCCTCGTCCTGTGGAGCGGCGGCATCACCCTGGTGATCCTGCTCGTGCTCGGCAGCGCCGTGTACGTCGGCGTCGACGGCTCGCTCCGGTCGACCAGCGAGACGCTGCTCCGCGAACGGGCGACCCAGCTGGCCCTGGCCGTGACGGTCGCGCCGGTCCGGCCGGAATCGAACGCGCCCGGGCGCCTCCCGCTCGGGCTCATCTTCGGCGGCCGGGCGTCGGGCACCCTCGCGATCGTCATCACCCCGCAAGGCTCCATCGTCGGCGGCCCGCCCGGGTTCGGGGCCGTCGCACCCGATCCGGATGGCGCGGCGCTGGCGAGATCCAGCGACGCCGACGTCGTCCGCGAGCTGCGCTACGGCGACGTCCCCATCCGCGCCCTGAGCCGCCCGATCTCGATCGCAGCCGGCACCTACGTGATCCAGGTCGCGGCCGACCGCGGCGCCGAGCAGCGCACTCTCGGCCAGCTGGCCCTCGTGCTCCTGCTCGGCGGTCTCGCCGCGCTGGCGCTGGCGGTCATCGGCGGCTGGATCTACGCGTCCCGGGCGCTGCTCCCGATCCGCGAATTGCTGCGCCGCCAGCGCGAGTTTGCAGCCGACGCGAGCCATGAGCTCCGCACGCCGCTCGCCGTCGCCCGGGCGGGGGTCGACTACATCGCCCGCCACCCCGAGGCGCGGGTGGCCGACCTCGGGGACACGATCGCCGACGTCGGCGCCGGCCTGGACCACATGACCGGGCTCGTGGACACGCTCCTGCTGCTCGCCCGGGCCGACTCCGATTCGATCGAGCTCGAGAAGGTCGAGGTGGATCTCGCGGACCTCGCCGCGGCAGCCCTCGATGGCCTGCGCCCGGTGGCGGTCGAGCGGGGCGTCGCGCTCCACCTCGATGCGACCCCTGTCGAGACGACCGGCGATCCGCTCCGCCTGCGCCAGCTGATCACGATCCTCGTCGACAACGCGATCCGCCACGGGCAGCGCGCCGGGAACGTGTGGGTCCACGTCGGCGCTGCCGGGTCGCGGGCCGAGGCCGCCAGCGCGGTCGCGGCCGGGTCCGCCGCGTGAGGCCGCCGACGCGGTCGCGACCGGGTCCGCCGGTGATGCCTCCGACGAGGCCGGTGACGCGGGGACGCGTGGGCGAGGCGCCGCGCGCGCCGCCGTGGCGACGACCGGCCCGGCCGACATCCTCGTCGAGGACGACGGACCGGGGATCGCGCCCGCCGACCGGGCCGCGGTGTTCGAGCGCTTCTGGCGCGGGCCGGGAGCCGCGCCAGGGGGCTCTGGCCTCGGGCTCTCGATCGCAGCCTGGATCGCCGAGCGGCACCACGCGACGATCGACGTCGGCGAGCGCGACGGCGGCGGGGCGCGCTTCAGGGTGCGATTCGCCCGCTGAGCCGAGGCTTGGCCGCGCCCGACCCTGAGAAGCACGCGCCGCGCGCCACGGCCAGCCTGCCGGCAGCCAGTCGCACGTGACGCCGTCGGTCGGTCCGGCCGTCAGCTGCGGACGCCGCCCTCGGGGGCTACCGCGGCGCGTGTTGGCTCGGCCGCCGCTGCCCGGGCCGGCTCGGCCGCCGCTGCCCGGGCCGGCTCGGCCCCCGCTGCCCGGGCCGGCTCGGCCGCCGTCCAGCGTCCCTCGCGGTAGACGTACCACACGGTCCAGTATTCCTGGACGACGCTCGGACGCACCGCCACGCGGGGGAAGCGATCACGCAGCACGCGCTCGATCAAGGCGGGGTCCAGGGCGTCCATGCTCGACGCCGCGTCGGCGACCGCCCGAGCGAACCCGACGTCGTTCGCCGGGAACGTCCGGAGCACGAAGCTGTCGAGGCCAGGCGGCGTGATGTTCATTGCGGCGCACTCTATCGAGTGCCTCATCGGGAGAATGCGCGCTGGCGCGCGCAACTGCTAACGGTCGCGTAACGAAATGAAAACACGCGTCGGCATCGCCGGCCATGCGGGCATCGTCGGGCCGGCAGAGGCCGGCCGGCGGGCCCGGCCCGCGTCGATCGCTGCGGTCGCCGCCGCGCCTGTGGGCGTCGCCGGCGAGCCCCGCCGGCCATCGCGCCTGCGGGCCGGCCAGTCGGACGCGTCCGGCCGGTCCGCCGGTCCGCCCCTCACACGATCGTGGTCCGCACCCCGAAGGCATCGACCACGGTCCGCAGCTCGTCGAGCGTGAGGCCTTCGGCGCGCCCTCCCGCGACCAGGTCCATGTACTCGTACCTGGCCGCCGTCTCGGCGTACTCGATCCGGTCGACCGCGCGGGTGACCGAGACGTCGCTGCGGGCCATCACGCCGTGCTTGCACCACAGCACGATGCGGTGAGCCCGGAGGCTCTCGACGTTCGCCTCCATGAGCGTCTTCGATCCCGGCAGCATGAACGGCAGGACGCCGATCCCGGCCGGCAGGTTGACGATCGTCTCGGGCTCCCAGCGCAGCAGGCGCCGGTTGAGGCGCTCCTCGTCGCGGTACCCGGGGACGTGGCTCAGGTAGGTGAGATGGGGTGGCTGCGCGTGCACCACCGCGTGGAAGTTCGTGCCGGTCCGCTCGACAGTGTCGTCGTGGACCGCGACGTGGGAGTTCCACTCGGTGGTCAGGCGCTCGAACAGCCGCCGCGGTGAGGTGTGGAGGGTGCCCGTCGCACCGTCCCCGGCGACGCGCACGGCGCCCAGGTTCGCCGTCGGGTCGGCCCCGATGTCGCGCAGCCGGCGGCCCGACCCGGTCACGATCAGGATCTTCCCGGCGAGGTGCGGGGCGGGCACCGGAAGGGCGATCTCCTCGGCGACCGGGAACCGGCGGCGCAGCTCGACGGGCCACCCGATGCAGACCGAGATGTTGCCCGCGGCGCCCTCCCCGGCGTCGATCGCCGCCACGCGCTTGCCGCCGGCGCCGATCGAGGCGAGGATCTCGTCCAGGTCAGGGTAGGGTTCGCCGATCGCCATCTGTGCCTCGCTTGGGAACGTGCTCAATGAGGGCCAGCCGGGCCCGATCCCGGCGCTGGCCGGTGCCCGCCGCCGGCCCGATCCCGGCCGCGCCGGTCAGCCCCAGCCGGCAGCCTGGCCGCCGGCCCGGGCGGCGTACTTCGCCTCCTCCTCGCCCGACGCCAGGTAGGCCCGGTACGGGTCCGCGGGCAGGCCCCTCGCGACCCGCAGCTCCGAAAGCAGCGGCCGGACGTCGGTCTGGAACGCGTCCCAGAAGCAGGCATTCGCCGCCAGCACGTCGCCCGCCGCCTGCGCCGCGAGGAGCGCCTCGCGGTCGACGAGGAGCGCCTTCGCGATCGTCTCCTGGAGGTTCATGACCGACCGGATCATCGCCGGCACCTTGGGCTCGATGTTGTGGCACTGGTCGAGCATGTAGGTCGTGGCGTTGGCGCATGCCTGGCCGACCGGGTCGCCGTCGTCGCGCATCGCGTTGACGAGCTCGTGGGAGATCCTGAAGAGCTGGTACGGGTCGATCGAGCCGACCATCAGGTCGTCGTCGCCGTACTTCTTGTCGTTGAGGTCGAAGGCAGCGAGCTTCCCCTCGGCGAGGAGGAGCGCCACGATCTGCTCGATGTTGACACCCATCGCGTGGTGGCCCGTGTCCACGCAGACGCCCGCCCGGTCACCGAGCTGGCGGACGACATTCAGGCTCTGGCCCCAGTCCTGGACGTCGGTCGAATACAGCGCCGGCTCGTAGAGCTTGTACTCGAGGTACATGCGCGCCTGCGCGGGCAGCGCCGCGTAGGCCTCCTGCAGCGCCGCGACGAGGCGCCGGTGGCGGCCGCGCAGGTCGTCCTGGCCGGGGTAGTTGGTGCCGTCGCCGAGCCAGACCTTGACCGCCTGGGCGTCCATCGCGGCCGCGATCTCGCAGCACTCGACGATCGCGGCGACCGCCTTGGCGCGGACGCGCGCGTCGGGGTGGCAGACCGAACCGAGCTTGTAGTCCTCGTCCTGGAAGGTGTTGCTGTTGATGCCGCCGATGGCGAGGGCGCGCTCGCGGGCGTAGGCCGCGAGGCCCTTCCAGTCGTCCACCTTGTCCCACGGGATGTGGAGCGACACGCTCCCCGCGATCCCGGTATACCGGTTGACGGTCGCCGCGTCGTCGATCTTCTCGAAGACCGTCCGCGGCACGCCCGGCTGGGGGAAGACGCGGAAGCGGGTCCCGGTGTTGACGAAGCCCCAGGACGGGATCTCGATGTTCAGGCCGTTCATGGCCCAGTCGATCCGCTCGAGCGCCGGGGCAGTGGCGGGGCGGGCGACAGCCGCGATCGTGGCCATGGTGATCTCCTCCGGGTCAGGACTGGGCGGTGGCGTGGGTCCGGGAGCTTCGGGCGAGGAGGGCGGCATAGCGCTCGCGGGCCGCGGACCAGCCACCGGATGGCGCGTAGGTCGAGATCGGGAAGGAGCGCGCGATCAGCGCGCGGGCCTCGGCGACGCTCGAGAGCTCGCCGGCGGCCATCGCCTGCACGGCAAGGTTGCCGATCGCGGTCGCCTCGACAGGGCCGGCCCGGACCGGGAGCCCCGTGGCGTCCGCCGTCAGGCGGCACAGGAGCCGGTTGTTCGCGCCGCCGCCGACGACGTGGATCGCCTCGACGGGGTGGCCCGAGGCCGCCGCCAGCTCGTCGACCGCCACCGCGTACCGGAGCGCCAGGCTCTCGAGGAGCACCCGGATGAGCGTGCCCACGTCGGGCGGCTCCGGCTGTCCCGTCTCGGCGCAGAACGACCGGACCCGCGCGGGCAGGTCGCCGGGGCGCAGGAATCGGTCGTCGTCGGGGTCGATGAACGCGGTGAACGCCGGCGCCGCCTCGGCGGCGGCGGCCAGCTCTTCGTACGAGGGGGCGTCGCCGGCCGGCCAGAGGGCGCGCCGGCTCTCCTGGACGAGCCACAGCCCGACGACGTTGCGCAGCAGGCGGATCGTCCCGGCCACCCCGCCCTCGTTCGTCAGGTTCGCCGCGAGCGAGGCGGGCGAGATGACCGGCTCGGGCACCTCGAGGCCGATCAGCGACCACGTCCCGGACGAGAGGAAGGCGGTGCGCGGCGAGTCCAGCGGCGTCGCCAGCACCGCCGACGCCGTGTCGTGCGAGGCGGGGGCGACGACGCGCGTCGCGCCGAGGCCGGCGCTGGCCCCGACCTCCGGGCGGACCGGCCCGAGGACGGTCCCGGGCGCCACGATCTCCGGCAGCAGTGCCGGGCGGATGCCGAGCCGCTCGACCAGCCCGACCGCCCAGGCCCGGCTGCGCGCGTCGAGGCACTGGCTCGTGCTCGCGATCGTGTACTCGGCGACCGACGCGCCCGACAGGAAGTGGGCGAACAGGTCGGCCATCATGAGGATCCGGTCCGCCTGCCCGAGCAGCGGGTCGCGAGCGCGGACCATCGAGTACAGCTGGAAGAGCGTGTTGATCGGCATGAACTGGATGCCGGTCGCCGCGTAGATCTCGTCGCGCGGCACGACCTCGAACGCGTGGGCCTCGATGCCCTCGGTCCGCGCGTCCCGGTAGTGGACCGGGTTCGCCAGCAGCCTTCCGCGCGCGTCGAGCAGCGCGAAGTCGACGCCCCAGGCGTCCACGCCGACCGATGCGACGGGGCCCGCGGCGCCCGCCCGGCGCAGGCCGGTCATGGCATCGCCGAACAGGCGCAGGACGTCCCAGTGGAGCGTCCCGGCGACGGCGACCGGCGTGTTCGGGAACCGGTGGACGTCCTCCATCTCGAGCCGGCGGCCGTCGAACGTGCCGAGGATGACCCGGCCGCTCTCCGCCCCGAGGTCGACGGCCACAAGGCGGAGGCCGTGCTCAGTCAAGGCGGAAGACCTCGTCGAGCCGGCGATGGAACCCGGTCGCCGGGTCCGTGCACGGGTCGATGAGCGAGGCCATCTCCGCCTGCCAGCGCGCGTTGACGGGCGAGGCGTCCATCGTGGCCCTGAACCGGTCGAAGTCCTCGACGTCGAAGACGCCGAAGAGATCGTCGTCCTTCTGGTAGATCGAGTAGTTGCTGCAGCCCGCGCCGCGGAGCGCGTCGAGCATCTCCGGCCAGACCGCGGCGTGGCGGCGGCGGTACTCGGCCGCCGCTCCCGGCAGGAGCTTCATCGTGAAGGCGACGCGTTCCATGCGGACGCTCCGTTGGGACGGGCGAGCCCCGGAAGCGCGGCTTCCGGGGCTCCGCCACGCTGGAGGAGGGACGACAGAGACGCCCAGGAGTGGGGACTAGAAGTTGAACTTGTCGACGTTCGTCGAGTCGAACCGGTACGCCGGCCCGAGGATCACGACGCCGTCCTTGCCGATCGTGTAGGGCTTGTCCTCGTTGAGGCCCTTGACCGTGAAGGTCTCGCCTTCCTTGCCCGTGATCTCGCCCTTGATCAGCTTGTCGGCGACCACGTAGGAGAGGTAGCCGAGGTCCGGGACGCTCCACAGGCCGAAGGCCGGGGCCGTGCCGTCCTTGACGTAGGGCTTCATGTCGTTGGGGAAGCCAAGGCCCGTGACCTTGACGTTCTTGTTGCCGGCCTTGCTGACGACCTGGGCGGCCGCGAGGATGCCCACGGTGGTCGGGGCGACGATGACCTTGAGGTTGGGGTACTTGGTGATGAGCGTCTGCGCCTGGTTCGTGCTCTTGGTCGCGTCGTCGTCGCCGTAGACGGTGTCGACGAGCTTGAGGTCCTTGTACTTGGGGAGCTTGAGGGTCGTCTTCATGAGGTCGATCCAGGCGTTCTGGTTGGTCGCCGTCGCGGCGGCCGACAGGATCGCGATGTCGCCGGTGCAGTTCGGGGCGAGCTCGCAGGCCCAGTCGGCGAGGTTGACGCCGACGCCGCTGAAGTCGACCTGGTTGACGAAGACGTTGTAGGCGCCGACGGCCGGGCTGGAGTCGAAGCCGACGACCTTGATGCCCTTGGACATCGCGTCCTTGAGGGCCGGGGCGACCTCATCCTTGCCGTCGGCGGAGATGATGATCGCGGAGACCTTCTGGGTGGTGAGGTCCGTGATGAACGGGATCTGGAGGTCCGCCTTCGCCTCGTTCGGCCCGACCTGCGTGACCTTGCCGCCGAGCTCGCCGGCCGCCTTGTCGACGCCGGTCTTGGCGGCGGCGAAGTACTGGTTGACGATGTCCTTGGGCAGGTAGCCGACGGTGACGCTGCCGCCTGCGGCGGACGGCGCGGCCGTGGCAGGCGGCGCGGTCGACGCGGCCGGGCTCGGCGTCGAACCGCTCGAGCACGCCGCGAACAGGAGACCTGCCACGCTGACGAGGGCGATCGATCGCCCGAACGACCTGATCTTCAAGATGCTTCCTCCTCGAATCATCTGACTGGGCCGCCTCACCAGGAGGGATCGAGTCGGCCGGCGGGGGCCGGCCTCCACGAACTCGATCGATGGCCGACGTGGCCTGGTGAGCAAAGGTGGGGATCACGACCGACAGGATCAGCAGCAGCCCGAGGGCGATGCTCTGAACGTCGACCGAGACGCTGGCGAGGCGCAGCGCGTTCTGCATGACCGCCATGGCCCCGACCGCCAGGACGACGCCCGGGATGGTGCCCGAGCCGCCGAAGATGTTGACGCCGCCCAGCAGCACCACGGTGACGACGGTGAGCGTCATCCCCTGGGCGGCATCCGCCCGGGCGCTGGACAGTCGCGACGTCAGGATCACGCCGGCGAGGGACGCGATGACGCCGGACAGGACGAAGAGGCTGACTCTGACCCTCGTGACCCGCACGCCAGAGAAGCGGGCCGTGCCCGCGTTCTTGCCGATGGCGTAGACCTGCCGGCCCACCCAGGTCCGATGCAGCAGGACGCCGAGGACGAGGGCGATGGCGAGGAAGATCACGAAGGGCCACGGGATGAGCGTGCCGGGCACGTGGCCGAAGCCGAGATCGGTGAAGGCCGCCGGGAAGTCGCTGACGCCACGCGGCCCGAGGACGATCAGCGCGAGGCCGCGGAAGAGGGCCAGCGTCCCCAGGGTGACGACGAGCGACGGCAGTCCGCCGCGCGCGACCAGCAGGCCGTTCATGAGGCCGCCGAGGGCGCCGACCAGGAGGACCACCGGGATCCCGATCCAGAGCGGCACGCCGTCCGCCCACAGGAAGCCGAGGATCGCGCTCGACAGGCCGGCCATCGACTCCACCGACAGGTCGATCTCGCCGGCCACGATGATGAGGGTCATCGGCAGCGCCATGATCGCGACTTCCATCAGGGCCGCGATGAGGTTCGAGAAGTTGCCGACCGTCAGGAAGAACGGCGACAGGGTCGTCCCGAGGACGATCAGCCCGATCAGCGCGACGAGCAGGAGGGTCTCCCAGCGCGCCAGCAGGCGCGTCCAGCGCCGCTGGCCGGAGAAGGCTGTCGCGTCGAGCGGTCATCGGGCGCGCCCTTCCGCGGCTGCCCGCCGGATGCGTCCCCGGATGACCGCGTCGGCGCTGATCGCCACCAGGATGACCACGCCGTAGATGGCCTGGAGCCAGAACTGCGACAGGCCGATCAGGGGCAGCGCGTTCGCGATGAATCCGAGGAAGAGCGCCCCGAGCGCCGCTCCGACGACCGTTCCGGAGCCGCCGAAGATGTTGACGCCGCCGACCACGACCGCCGCGACGACCGAGAGCACGACGCCGGTCGCCGCGGTTCCGTTGATCGTCCCGAACTCGATCACCCAGATGCACCCCGGCGACCCCCGCCAGCAGGCCGCACAGCGGCAAACGCAACGAACACGACCAGGCGCGACGGGATGCCCAGGATCGCCGCCGCCTCCGGGTTGCTGCCGACCGCGTAGACCTTGCGGCCGAAGCGCGTCATGCGCAGGACGACGCTCGCGATCACGACGACGACGGCCGCGATGATCACGAAGATCGGGATCCCCACGATCGTGTCGCTGGCGGCATCGGTGAAGCCCGGTGGGAGGCCGGCGAGCGGGACCTGGTGGCTCCCGGCGATCAGGTAGTCGATCCCCCGGAAGATGCTCAGCGTGCCGAGGGTGGCGACGATCGACGGCACCCGCAGGATCGTCACGATGATCCCGTTGACCATCCCGAGCCCGAGCCCGATCGCGAGCCCGAGCCCGATCGCGGCCGGAGCGTCGAAGACGTGGCGCTCGAGCAGGCTCGCGAGGCAGTAGGCGACCAGCGCCGATCATGGCCTCGACCGAGAGGTCGATGTTCCGGGTGATGACGACCAGCGCCTCGCCGACGGCCGCCACCGCGTAGATCGAGGCGAGGACGGCGACCGCCGAGATGTTCGAGACGGACAGGAACTGCGGCGCGATCAGCGTCACGAGCCCGCCGAGCACGATCATGATCAGCAGCAGGCTCAGCTCGCGCTGGCGCGCCAGGCTCGCCAGCAGGCTGCCCGCGGCCGCCGCGCGGCCACCGGTCGTGGCGGCGGGTTCAGTCATCGGAGCCTGACCGGGCCAGGGTCGCGCTCGCGACCATGCCGTCGGCGCCATCGAGGCTGCCGGTCGCGGCGAACATGACCCGTTCCTGGGTCGCGCCGTCGCGCGGGATCTCGGCGGTGATGCGGCCCTCGTGGAGGACGATGATCCGGTCGGACATCGCGAGCACCTCAGGCAGGTCGCTCGAGATGAGGATGATCCCGAGGCCCGACGCCGGCGAGCTCGGAGATGATCCGGTGGACCTCGACCTTGGCGCCGATGTCGATGCCCGCGGGTGGGCTCGTCGAGGATCAGCACCCGTGGCTTGGTGGCCAGCCACTTGGCGAGGACGACCTTCTGCTGGTTGCCGCCCGACAGCGAGCCGGCCTGCTGGTCGACGCCGGTCATCCGGACGTTGAGCTGCTCGGTCTCGTCGTCGGCCACCGCTCGCTCGGTCGCCCCGCGCGACGAGGAACCGCGGGAAGAGGCGCGGCAGGATCGGCAGGGTGACGTTCTCGGCGATCGAGAAGTCGAGCACGAGGCCCTCCTGGTGGCGGTCCTCGGGCAGGTAGGCGATCGCCGGCGTGCATCGCGGCCGACGGGCTGGCGAAGCTCGACCGGCTTGCCGTCGAGCAGGACCTCGCCGGCGGTCGCGCTGGTCGATCCCGAACAGCACCCGGGCGATCTCGGTGCGGCCGGCGCCGACGAGGCCGGCGAACCCGACGATCTCGCCGGCACGGACGGTGAACGCGACGTCGCGGAACACGCCCGACCCGGGTCAGGCCGCGCACCTCGAGCAGGACCTCGCCGATCGGCGTCTCCACCTTCGGGAAGAGGCGAGACGGTCCGGCCGACCATGTGGCGGACGAGGTCGGCCGTCGTGAGCTCCGGCGGTCGGCGCGGTGATGACGTGCCGGCCGTCGCGGAAGACCGTCGCCCGGTCGCACAGCGCGAAGACCTCGTCCAGGCGGTGGCTCACGAACAGGACCGCGACCCCGCGGTCGCGGAGCCGGCGGACGATCGTGAACAGGCGCTCGACCTCGTGGGCGGAGAGCGACGCGGTCGGCTCGTCGAGGATCAGCACGCGGGCGTCGACCGACAGGGCCTTGGCGATCTCGATCAGCTGCTGGTCGGCCATCGACAGGCCGCGGACCGGCGCGCCGACGTCGAGCTGGACGTCGAGCTCGCTCGAACAGCGCCTGGGCCGCCTCGCGCATCCGCGCGCCAGTCGATCGGTGCCGAGCCGGCCCGGCCGGGGCATGGCCGATGAACACGTTCTCGGCGACGGTGAGGTCCGGGAAGAGCCGCGGCTCCTGGTGCACGACGGCGATGCCCAGCGCCCGCGCTGGGCCGGCCCGTGGATCTGGGTCACGCTCGCCGTCGAGCAGGATCGGTGCCGGCGTCGGGCGTGGACGCCGGCCAGGATCTTGACCAGCGTGCTCTTGCCCGCGCCGTTCTCGCCGACGAGCGCGTGGATCTCGCCCGCGCGCAGGTCCATCGAGACGTCGGTGAGCGCCGCGGTCGCCCCGAACCGCTTGGAGATCCCGCGCAGGTCGACGCGCGGGCCGCTGACGCAGTCGCCGGCTGCCCGGCCGCGGCCGCAGGATCCGCCGTCGGGACCGCGAGATCCGGCGTGGGTGGCACGGTCACGAGGTTGCCCCGGTCGCGCCACCTGGCCCCGGGTTGTCACGGTCGGTGGCGCCGCGGGCGGTGCCGTCGGAGGAGGCGCCTTCGGGCGCGGAGCGCCCAGCCGAGGACCTCGATGCCCATCGATCGCGAGGGGCCACCATCGCGGCAGGCGCCTCGTCATCGGTGATCACGCCGGTGAGGCGGTCGGTCCGGCAGAACGTCGCGGAGGCGACGCGACCCCACTTCGTGTGGTCGACGACGGCGTAGACCTCGCGGGCCGCCGCGACCATCGAACGCTTGATCTGGGCCTCCTCCTCCATCGCGTCGGAGAGGCCGGCCTCGAGCGTGAAGCCGGCGGCGCCGACGAAGGCCTTCTGGACGTTGACCCGCCGGAAGACGCCGTCGCCGAGCGGGCCGACGACCGAGAGCGCCTCCCAGCGGACGCGGCCGCCGAGCATGCAGGACGGTGATCGCCGGGGTGGCCGGCGAGCTCCGAGGCGATCCGGATGCTGTTGGTGACGACCGTCAGCTGGTGCCACGTCGCGCGCGATCCTTGAGGTGGCGCGCGACGTACAGCGCCGTCGTGCTCGCGTCGAAGACGATGCTCTCGCCGTCGTGCACCCGCGCGGCGGCGGCGGCGCCCGATCCGGGACTTCTCGTCGCGCTGGAGCCGTTCGCGGATCTCGAAGGCGAGCTCGGGCCGGCTGCCGCGTGGCGCGATGGCGCCGCCGTGGGTCCGGACCACGCGCCGCTCCGCCTCGAGGACGAGGAGGTCCTTGCGGATGGTCACCGCCGAGACGCCGAAGCGGCCCGCGAGGTCGGTGACGCGCGCCCGGCCGATCTCCGTCGACGATCCGGGCGATCTGCTCCTGGCGCTCGCGCGCGAACACGCCTTCGGGCATGTCGGCGGCCTTGGCGGTCACGGCATCTCCCCGGCTGACCTTCGAGCGAGCTGGGCTGACGAGCAACTTCGATTGGTTGCGATTACGTACACTTTGCATCGGCTCGGTGGCAAATGTCAAGGCAGAATCCACCCTGATCGCAAGGGTTCGGAGTTCCGCCCGGGCGCTCATGCCGGCGGCACCTCGACGACCACCTTGTGGCCGTCGCGGCGCGCCGCCGTCCGGAACGCCTCGGCCGCCCCGCCGATCGGGAACCGGTCGCTCACGATCGCCCGAGACGTCGACGCGGCCGGCCAGCACCAGGGCGATCGCCCGCGGGTACGTCCGGATCATCCGCCGCGAGAAGCGCAGGTCGAGGCCCTTGCGCCGGGCCGTCGACGCGGTGATCACGGAGGTGTCCCCGACCGGGATGCCTGCCACCACCACCGTCCCGGCCGGACGGGCGAGGGCGATCGCCGCCCCGATCGCGTCGTCATCGCCGGCGATCTCGATCGCGACGTCCACCCCGCGCCCGCCCGTCGCGGCGAGCAGCGCGGCGCGCTCCTCCCCGCCGCGCACCTCCTCGGCATGTGCGCCGCGCGCACGCGCGGCCTCGACCCGGTGCGCCAGGCGATCGGTGGCCACGATCGTCGTCGCGCCTGCGGCCCGGGCGAGCTCGATCAGCGAGCAGCCCGATCGGGCCGCAGCCGAACACCCCGACGCTCGACCCGGGCCGGACACGACCGAGGCGCAGGGCGTGGATGGCGACGCCGAGCGGCTCGAGCATGGCGCCCGCGACGTCGTCGATCGCGTCGGGCAGCGGGACGAGGTTCGCCGCCGGCCAGGCGACGTACTCGCGGAGCGCGCCGTCGGTGATGCCGTGGCCCAGGAACCGCACGCCGGGGCAGAGGTGGCCCCGGCCCTCGTCGCACGTCTCGCAGGCGCCGCACGGCACCTGCGGGTCGATGGCAACGCGCTGGCCTGCCCGCGGCCCTTCTGCGATCACGCCGGCCGCCTCGTGGCCGAGAACGAGCGGACGGGTCAGGACGGCATCGCCGATCCCGGTCTCGGCGTACCAGTGCAGGTCGGAGCCGCAGATGCCGACCGCGGTCACCCGCACGAGCGCCTCGCCCGGGCCGGCGGCCGGCACGGCCTCGTCCGCCAGCCGGATGTCGCCGGCGCCGTGGAGCCGGACGACCTTCATCGGGCGGGCCCCGCGGCCGCGTCGCCGGGCAGGCCGTTGCCCCGGGCCTGACGTCGCCGGGCGCGCCGTCGTCGGTCGGCTCGGGGGCCGCGCGTCCGGCCGCGCCAGCGGCTCCAACCGAGGCGAGCAGCGCCTCCTCCGCGGCGCGCGTCCAGCGCCCGTCGCGGAGCGCGGCCGCCACGCCGGGCAGCCGTTCGGGCAGCTCGGAGAGCCGGAGCATGCCCATCTCGTGGAGCGCCGGGTAGACCACGATCTTGCCGCCCGACGTTCGCGCCTCCACGGCGGCGAGCGCGTCGGCGACGCCCTCCATGCCGGTGACGGCGTCGACCGAGACGTTGGTGTCGAGGTCGCCCCGCTCGAGCTTGGCAAGCACCGCCTGCATGTCCACGATCTCCGACCCGCTCGTGCCGAACAGGTAGAGGCCCCGGGCGAGGATCAGGTCGAGGTCGAGGGCGGCCCGGGTCCCGGCCGCGAACCCGGCGAAGAGGTTGATCGCGCGCCCCGGCCGCGGCCAGGGCGACCGCCTGGCCGACAAGCGGCGGCGCCGGCACCATGACGGCCACGTACGAGAAGCCCGGCCGCGGGCTGGCTGGTCCGGCTGTTGAGGAACGTCGCGCCGACGCCGCGCGCCGCCGCCAGCGGCCCCGCGATCCGCTCGAGATGGGCGAGGCGCGCGTCATCGATGTCGATCGCCACCAGGGTCACGCCGGGCAGCCCGGACGCGGCGGTGCGGATCACGTGCATGAAGCCCATCGGCCCGGCCGCGCCGATCACGGCGACGCGGTCGCCGGCCCGCAGCTCGCCGTCGGCGGGCACGCGGGCGTAGCCATCGGCGGCCGAACGTCCGGGCGTGCCGACCCAGCGCGTCAGGTCGTAGTGGATCCGCCCGACGTCGATCGCGACCGGCCGGCCGATCGCCTCCCCGCCGAGCACGACGTCGATGACGCCACGGCTGGCGAGCAGGCCCTGGAGGGCCTCGATCCGGTCCGCATCGGCACCGAAGTAGACGATGTCGTCGAACGATTCGGCGGGCAGCCCGTCGAGACCGTCCGCGAGCGTGACCGGCGCGCCCGCCTGGCCGGCGGCCGCCTCGAGCGCGGCGCGTCCGGCCGCGTCGGGAGCACGCCGACGATGGCGGCGGGCCGAGCCCCGGCGGGGAGCGCCCCGGCGACCAGTGGCTCGGGCTCGCTGAGCAGCGGCCCGCCGAGCAGTGGCGCGAGGCCCTCGACCGGGTGGCCGCGGTCCGCGACGACGAGCAGCCGGCCCCGCCGGGCGAGCGCCTGCCGCTCGCGCGACGCGTACGACGCCTCGACGCATGCCCACGGCTCGAGCAGGGCGACCGCCGACCCGCTGGGCGCCTCGCTCGACCGGGATCAGGAACCGCTCGTCGGTGCCGGGCTCGATGATCATCCGCTCGTCGAGGAGCACGTACTCCTGGAGGCCGCCCTCGAAGTTGTACCCGAACGCCGCGTTCGAGCCCGGGGTCGGCAGGTGGCGGTAGTCGGTCTGGACCAGGACGCGCTCCCCGACCGCGTGGCGGGTCACTCCCGGGCCTGTCGCCACGATCCGTCCGGCGACCTCGTGGCCGGGCACCGTGGGGCGCTCGCCCGGCACGTAGCTCGGGATCTCGGCCAGCGCGGCCTTGTCGATGCCGCCGGTCACCTCGGCCTTGCGGAGGTGGGCGGTGAAGGCATGCAGCAGCTTCGTGTCGGAGAAGCAGATCCCGACGGCCTCGACCTGCAGGACGAGCTGCGTGGGGCCCGGGCGGGGCACCGGCTTCGCCCGATTGTGGACGAGCCGGCCGGGCGCGACGAACTGGATCGCGTGCTGGGTCGCCGGGAGGCCTCCGCCTCGGGTTCGCGTGTCGGGCACGTGATGGCTCCTGGTTCGGGGCGGGACGCCGGGTCAGCTCAGCATCACCTGGCCGCCGGTCACGGGCAGCGCCTGACCGGTCTCGTACTGCTGGGCGACGAGGTAGTAGATGGCCTCGAGGACGTCGGCGGGCGAGCATCCCCGGCCCATCGGCACCTTGGCCTCGTAGAACCGCCGGACGTCGTCGATGGTCGTGGCGCCCGGCACCTTGCCTTCTCGGAGGTACTGCACGAAGAGGCCGTGGTCGGGGTCCGACCAGAGCGGACCCTCGAGGAAGTTGCCAGGGCAGACCGCGTTGACCTTGATGCCGTCGCCGACGAGCTCGAGGGCGAACGACTGGGTGAGGCCGATCCCGCCGAACTTGCTCCCCGCGTAGGCGCTGTTTCGGCTGGAGCCGGCAAGGCCGGACTTGGAGTTGATCTCGATGATGTCGCCCCACCACACCGGGCGGGCGGCGTGCTGGCGGGCCATGACCGGCGCGGCGCACCGGACGCACACGAAGTAGCCCCGGTAGTTGACGCGGGTCACGAGGTCGAAGTCGGCGAGCGGCTGGGTGGTGACGCCGCCGGCCCGCAGGACGCCGGCGTTCGAGACCAGCAGGTCGAGCCCGCCATAGCGCCGGACCGTCGCGTGGATCGCCGTCGGCGACGGACGCCTCGTCCATCACGTTGATCGCGACCGCCGTCGCGCGCCCGGGGCCGTGGCGGGCCTCGAGGTCGGCGGCGTTCTCCTCGGCCAGCCCCGCGTTGACGTCGGCGAGGACGACGTGGGCGCCCTGCGCGACGAGGTCCGTCGGCGATCGCGAGCCCGAAGCCCTGGGCGGCCCCCGTCACGACGGCGACCTTGCCGGCGGCGCGGCCGGGCCGGCCGCTGCTCACCACGACCTGGCGGCGGTAGGCCTCGGCCTCCCATTCCTCGATGAACGTCCGCTCGGCCGGATCGAGCGCCCGGACGCCACCCAGGCGCAGGGCGCCCTCGCCGACCCGCAGCGCGTCGAGGTAGATGTGGCGGGCCGTGTCGGCCTGCGCCCAGCGTGTCGCCGGCGGCGAACAGGCCGAGCCCGGGGACGACGACGATGATCGGCGACTCGCCGGTCGCGGCGGCGTGCTCGTCGAGGCGGCGTCGCAGATGCGCCGGCAGATCGCCCGCGCCCAAGTCGTCGGGGACGTCGAGCAGGAGCGGCCACGACCCGGCGTACACGATCTGGTCCGGGGTGAGCGGCCCGCCGCGCACGAAGGCGCGGCCGGCCGGCGTGGCCGTGAAGGCGGCCGCGAGCGGCGCATCGTCGAACGTGACGATCCTCGAAGCGCTCGTCGTCGCCAGGAGCGCCCGCAGGGACGGTCCGATCGCGTCGATCATCTCCCGTGCGCGCTCCGGCGCGAGGGTGGCCGGCCCGGCGACCGGAGCCGGATGGCGCGTCAGCTCCGCCTGGACGGTGGAGGTCAGCCAGGCCGAGCGCTCCTCGATGTCGGCGGGCGTGTCGCCGGCGACGACGATGCCATGGTTCTGCGAGCAGCGTCACGTGCGGCGCAGGCTGGCCGGTCCGCGCCTCGTATGCCGCCCGGGCGCCGGCGATGGCCCGCGCGAGCGGCAGGCCCGGGTCCGAGTACGGGATCCAGAGGGCGTCGTCGCCGAAGAGGCGCGCCGCGAGGGCCGCGCCGTCCGTGTTGCAGGCGATGGCGTTGAGGACGATCGGGTGGGTATGGAGCACGAAGCGCTCGGGCAGCAGCGCGTGGAACAGCAGCTCCACCGACGGACGCCGTCCGCCGGCCTCGGCGAGGCGGGCTGCCTGGGCGGTCCGCATGACGGGATCCGTGCCCGGCTGATCGGCCGCCGCGCCCTCGTCGAGCAAGGCAAGGAGCGGGCCCATGTCCAGCGGCACGAGCGCCTCGGCCTCGAGGTCCGCGAGCGGGATCCCGCTCGGCTTGATGTAGAGGACGCCGTCCACCTTGGCAGAAGCGTTGCCGCCGCCGCCCCGCGAGAACTCGACATCCGCGCCGAAGCGATGCGCCAGGCCGATCAGCGCGTCGAGGGTCGCCGTGGGCGGCGTCGGCAGGGCGCGCGTGGCGGGCTGGACGCGCGAACCGGGCTGGATGGTCATCGGGCGGCCGCCGGCGCGGCGATGCGCTCCGCGCCCGCCTCGCGGAACCACCGGATGCGGGACTCGCCATCCGTGAAGTCGGGGTTGAGCCGACCGTCGCGGTCGACGTAGCCCGGCTGGCCGATCGACCGGAGGTGCTGGTGGGCAGCGACCACGCAGGTGCCCTCCCAGAAGGCGGCCCGGGCGGCGGCCGAAGGGGGTCGGCCGTCCGCGCACCGCGGCTCGACGGGGATGCGCTCCGGCGTGTTGTGCTCGGTCCCCGCCAGGACGATGATCCCGGCGGCCCGGAACGCGGCCACGTAGGCGTCGACGACCGTCGACGCGTTGCGGCCCGGGATCAGCTCCGCGGCGTGGATGTCGCGCTCGAGAAGCCGCGTCGCCAGCGCTGCCGGAGGCGCCTCCCATTCGCAGATCGGGTCGGCACCGTCGGCCAGCGTCGGGTAGCACGGGATGCCGTCCTTCTCGAGGACGAGGCGGTAGGCATCCTCGAACGAGACCGGGGACTCGGGCACGAAGGCGGGTCGACCCGCCTTCATCAGGCGCGCCCGGATCTCGCCCTGGACCGCTCCGGGATCCTCGACGGCGGCCGTGGCCGGCCCGCCGAAGGCACGCGCGAGGACGAGGGGTCGTCGATCGGGCGCGATGCGCAGGAAGAGCGCCTCCTGGAAGGCCGTCGCGACGTGCCGCTCCTGCAGGACGACCCAGGCTCGCGGCACCCCGGCCGCCTCGGCGACGTCCTCGGCGATGTTCTCGTCGGTCAGGGAGGTCTCGAGGCCCGCCCGGGCGAAGCGGTCCCGGACGAGCGGGACCATGGCCCGCATCCGCTCCTCGTCGGCGCGCGCGCGCGGCCGCCGTCAGGCGCGCCGCGAGCGGCGTCGGGGTCGCGAACGGGTCGACGCCCTTGCCGCACAGGTACATCCGGCCGGGATTCGCGGGGTCGTTCACCCGGCTGCCGTCACGCCGGAGCGCGTCGACCACGCTGATGAGCTCGAGCCCGAACAGGGGCACCACGCCGGCGCCCTCGGCCGCCCGCGCGAACCGCTCGTAGACCCGCTGGTCGTGGAAGTTCGAGGCCCCGAGGACCCGGACACCCTCTGCGGCCGCGGTTTCGACTGCGTCCTCCGCGGACCGGAAGGCCGAGAAGTTGGGCGGGACGTGCACGTGCGTGTTCGCGAGCGGCCAGCCGGCCGTGGCGGCGCCCTCACCGACCCGTAGCTGGTCATCGACACGCATCGATCGGTCCCTGTCCCTCGTGCTGTCGGCCCGTCCCGGAGGGGGGCGGCGGCCGAGACGGCCTGTGGCGAATGGAAGCGAGCGCTTACGACTGTTTACGATTGGTTCCTACTCCGCGCATCCTACGCCATCCTGGGGTCGCGGCTCAAGGGGTCGGCGGAAGGTCCGGGCGCGACCTCGCGGACTGCCGGCCGGGGCGAGCCGGCCGGGGCTCACAGCGGCGACGGGGCTACGTCCGTCAGCGACGACGGCCTCGACCTTGGGTCGGGCGCCACGGCCGAGGGCGCGGACCGGGATCAGAGTCGCCCGTCGGACGCGGCCGAGGCGTCGACCTGATCAGAAGTCGCCTGTGCTGGCGTTATCGCAGCTCGCGCGCCGCGCCGCGTTGATCGCCGCCGTCGACCACGCTCCGGCCACGCTCGGGATCCTGGTCTGAGCTGCCCCAGGACGGCTCCTCATCGATCGCGACGCTTCGGAGTCGAGATAGTGCCAACCACGGCGTCATCTGCACAAGTCGATCCTGAAGCCCGGCGCCACGGCCGGCCGCTCGGACGTCGACCGCGACGTTCCGCGCTCAAGTGAGCACTTGCCGCTCAGATGAGAAGACGCTACGATGGCGGCGACGGCCCCGCCCGCCCTGCCAGGATCGCCTGGCAGCGAGCGCGCCGGGCGCAGGGAGCGACACAAAGACCGGTGAGCCAGGCAGAAGGGAACGCTTCGCGCTCGCAGCTCGTCAACACCGTGCTCGCCGCCCGGCGCTACTTCCTCGACGGCGCGAGCAAGAGCGAGATCGGCGTCGAGCTCGGGATCTCGCGCTTCAAGGTGGCCCGGCTGCTCGACGTCGCGCTCCGCGACGGGATCGTCCGGATCGAGATCGACGCCCACCCCGACATCGACGCGAGCCTCTCCGCCGAGCTCGCCAGCCGGCACGGGATCCGCAGCGCGGTGGTCGTGCGAACCATCGAGGGCCCCGACGAGTTCCGCCTCGACCAGCTCGGGCGGGCCTCCGCCGCGCTGCTCGCCGAGACCCTCGAGGCGTCCGACGTCCTCGGGATCTCGTGGGGGCGGACGCTGCACGCGACGGTCGGCCACCTGCCCCGGCTGCCTGAATGCGCAGTCGTCCAGCTCGTCGGCAGCGTTCCGAGCCTCGCGCTCGACGTGAACGCGATCGAGCTCGTCCGACGCGTCGCCGAGCGGGCGACCGGCCCCGTCTTCGCGCTCCACGTGCCGCTCATCGTCGACAGCCCGGAGACGGCCGTCGCGTTGTGCCGCGATCCGCACGCCACCAAGACCGTCGCCAAGTTCGACCAGCTGACGCGGGCCGTGGTCGGCATCGGGGCCTGGATCCCGGGCGGCTCGACAATCCGGACGGCGCTCACCGAGGCGGCCGCCCACGAGGTCGACGCCGCGGGCGCGATCGCCGACGTCTGCTCGATCGTGCTCGACGCCGACGGCCGGGAGCTCCACGCCGCCGGGCTCCCGGAGCGCTGCATCGCGATCCGGTCCGCGCAGCTCCGGCGCGTGCCCGACGTGGTCGCGATCGCGGCCGGCGCCGCCAAGGTTCCCGCCATCCGGGCAGCCCTCCGGAGTGGCCTCATCCACCGATTCGTCACCGACGACCAAACCGCACACCTGCTGCTCGCAGGCTGAATCAAGCCTGCCGCTGGCAGGCGGACCGACGCCTGCCGCTGGCAGGCGGACTGGAGGACCAGGACGACCATGACGACCGAGACGACCTACCGAAGCGACACCCGGCCGGACTTCGCGCCGTTCGAGGAGTCGTGCGGCGTCATCACCGGGTTCCGCTTCGCTGGCGACCTCGCGAGCGAGATCTCGGGCGGCACCACCACGCCCGAAGAGGCGGTCGGCCTGCTCGACGACATGCTGGCGATCCGCGAGCTCGAGGAGATGATCGTCCGGCTTCGCTCGGGCGGCTACGATGCCCTGCCGGGCTACGACTACCGCGGCCCCACGCATGTCTCGATCGGCCAGGAGGGCGCCGCCGTGGGTGCCTCGTCGGCACTTCGGCCGGACGACCAGATCACGAGCTCCCACCGGGGCCACGGCGACGCGATCGCCAAGGGCTTCGCCGCGATCCGCCACATGACCGACGCCGAGCTGCGAGCGCGCGTGCCGGGGAGCGCGGACGGCACGCGGGAGGAGCTCCTCGAGGCGGCCCTCGAAGAGCACGTCTACCGCGTCATCGCCGAGCTCTTCGGCAAGGACGAGGGCTACTCGCGGGGCCGCGGCGGCGGCATGCACATCGGCGACTTCTCGACCGGCCATCTCGGCGCCAACGCGATCGTCGGCGGCTCGGTGCCGATCGCGACCGGGGCCGCCATGATCGCCCGCTACGAGCAGTCGGACCGGGTCGTGTGCTGCTTCGCCGGCGACGGCGCCTACGCCAACGGCGTGGTGCTCGAGTCGCTCAACTGGGCGGCCCAGGACCAGTGGACGAACCACCTCGCCGGCGATCGTCCGTTCGGCCTGCCGGTCATCTACTTCATCCAGAACAACCACTACGGCATGACCCATCGCACCGACGAGGAGGTCATGGGCGTCACCCACCTGGCCCGGCGCGCGGCCGGGTTCGCCCAGGACAACATGCACGCCGAGGTCGTGAACGGCATGGACGTCCTCGCCGTCCGCGACGCGATCCGCCGGGCAGCCGCGCTGTGCCGGGCGGGCGAGGGGCCCGTCCTGATCGAAGCCTCGACGTACCGCTACTACGGGCACTCGCTGTCCGACCCGCGCAACGAGTACCGGACCCGCGACGAGGAGACGGCCTGGCGGGCGGTCGACCCGATCGAGAGCCTCAAGCGCCAGCTGGTCGCGACGGGCACCCTCGACGACGCCGGGGTCGCCGGCGTCGAGGCGCGCGCGAAGGACCGCAATGCCCGCGCCGCCGTCCGGGCGTCGGTCGCCACCGACCCGGATCCGGCCGACCTGTTGAAGTACCTCTACACCGACACCGCGGCCGACGAGGTCCCGGCCGGGTCCGCCGTCGTGGCCACCTACGCCGCCGCGCCCGTCGCGAAGCGCGACGCGAACGGCACGATCCTCTACCGCGACGCGCTCCGCGAAGCGCTCGTCGAGGAGATGGCGCGCGACCGCCGGGTCATCTTCTACGGCGAGGACGTGGCCGACTACGGCGGCGCGTTCAAGCTCACCAAGGGCCTCGTCGAGACGTTCGGGCGCGACCGCGTCTTCAACACGCCGATCTCCGAGGCCTGCATCTGCGGCACGGCGGTCGGCGCCGCGATCGTCGGCGCGCGGCCGGTGGTCGAGCTGATGTACATGGACTTCGCGCTCATGTCGTCGGACCAGATCAGCAACCAGGCCGGCAAGTGGCACTACATGTCCGGCGCCCAGGTCGAGGTGCCGCTCGTGATCCGCGCCTCGGTCGGCGCCGGGAAGGGCTACGGCGGCCAGCACAGCCAGAGCCTCGAGTCGATGTTCTGCCACATCCCGGGCATGTACGTGGTCTACCCGGCGACCGCGGCCGACGCCAAGGGCCTGCTCAAGAGCGCGATCCGGACCAACAACCCGGTGATGTTCGTGGAGAGCCAGAGCCTGTACGCCACCCGCGGCGTCGTGCCCGAGGAGGAGTACACCGTCCCGATCGGCGTGGCGCGGGTCGCCCGCGAGGGATCCGACGCCACGATCGTGGCCTGGGGTCCGGCCGTGGTCGACGCCCTCGCCGCCGCGGACCAGCTCGCGACCGAGCACGCCGTCCAGGCCGAGGTGATCGACCTCCGCTCGCTCGTCCCGCTCGACATGGAGACGGTGCTGGCGTCTGTCCGCAAGACCGGCCGCTGCGTCGTGGCCTCCCAGGCGGTCCTCGTCGGCAGCTACGTCAACGAGATCGTCGCGCGCATCCAGCTCGAGGCGTTCGACTACCTCGACGGGCCCGTCGGGCGCATCGGCGCCGCCAACGGGATCAGCCCGCAGGCCGAAGGGCTCGAGAAGGCCTTCCTGCCGAATGCCGGCGACATCGTCGCCGCCGTCACCTCCCTCCTCTGACCGACCGAGCGATCGAAGGGACACGACCGATGGTCCACCCCATCCTGATGCCGAAGCCGGGCCAGATGACGGAGGAATGCGTCCTCACGACGTGGCACAAGCGCGAAGGAGACCCCGTCCACCGGGGCGACATCCTCTTCGAGATCGAGACCGACAAGAGCGCCATGGAGGTCGAGAGCTTCGAAGAGGGCATCCTGCTCCGCCGGGTCGTCGAGGAGGGCCAGGCCGTCCCGGTCAACTCCGTCTGCGCGTGGGTCGGGGCCGCCGGAGAGGCGATCCCCGACGCGCCGACGCCGGCGGCCGTGCCGCCCGCTCCGGCTGCGGGCGGAGCTGGCACTGCGACGCTCGCGACCCTGGCGGTCGCCGCTCCCGCGCAGCCGACACCACCATCTCCTGCTCCATCGATTGCCGTCGTCCCTTCGTCCGTCGCCCCGGTCCCCTCCTCCGCCGGGGCGGCGGGCGGCGGGGCAGAGAGCGGCGGGGCAGAGAGCGGCACGCCGCGGCGCCTGCGGATCTCGCCGCGGGCGAGCCGGGCCGCGGCCGAGGCGGGCCTCGATCCGCGTGCCATCGCCGGCACGGGCCCCGAGGGGCGAATCGTCGAGCGGGACGTCCAGGCGGCGCTTGCCGCGCGTTCCGCCCGCACGGGGCAAGCGGCCTCGATGTCGCCGCTGGAGGGCGCCGCGGCTGCGCCTGCGGTCGCGCCGGCAGCTGTTCCGGCCCCCGGTTCGGCGGCATCGGCAGCAGCGGCCGCGGCGGCACCGGCCATGGCATTCACCCCGGTCGAGGGCGAGGAGGAGCCCCGCCCGCTGACCCGCATGCGGCGCGTCATCGCCCAGCGCCTGACCGCCTCGTGGCAGACCACCCCGCACTTCACCGTCACGGTCGCGGTCGACGTCACCCGCGTGCTCGCCCTGCGCGCCGAGCTCAAGGCGGCCGGCACGAGCCTGACGGTGACCGACTTCGTCCTGGCCGCGACGGCCCAGACGCTGGCCGAGTTCAGCGACGTCAACTCGCGGACCGACGGCGTCTCGGTCTTCCCGCGCCGCCGCGTGCACCTGGGCGTCGCGGTCTCGATCCCCGCCGGGCTCGTCGTCCCGGTCGTCCGCGACGCGGACCGGCTGGCGATCGGCGAGCTGCACGACCGGGTCGCGGCGCTCGCCGCCGCCGCCCGCGAGGGCACGCTCGGCGTCGACGACCTGCAGGGCAGCACCTTCACGGTCAGCAACCTCGGCATGTTCGGCGTCGACGAGTTCAGCGCCATCATCAACCCGGGCGAGGCGGCCATCCTGGCCGTCGGCTCGGCGATCGCAACCCCCGTCGCGGTCGACGACGGGATCGCCGTCCGTTCGATCCTCAAGCTGACCCTGTCGGCCGACCACCGCCTTGTCGACGGCGAGATGGGCGCTCGATTCCTCAATGCAATCCGTCGCCGCCTCGAGGACGTGGCATCCTTTCGGAACGAGGCCCTGAACTCCTGAACGTCGGCGGCCGTTCGACCGTTGCAGACCCGGTGGAGATGACGATGAACCCGACGGCGAAGCTCAACCACGCGGGCCAGAGCCTCTGGCTCGACAACATCACCCGCGGCATCCTCGACGACGGCACGCTGCAGCACTTCATCGACGACCTGTCGGTGACCGGGCTGACGTCGAACCCGACCATCTACGACAAGGCGATCGGTGGCTCGCCGGCCTACGACGAGGACGTCCGGGCGGGCGCCGAGCGGGGTGACAAGCCGAGCGAGATCTTCTTCTCCCTCGCCCTCGACGACCTGCGCCGGGCGGCGGACCTGTTCCGCCCGATCCACGACCGGACGGAGGGCGTCGATGGCTTCGTCTCGCTCGAGGTCTCCCCGGAGATCGCCTACAACGCGGACGAGACCGCCTCGGAGGCGGCGCGCCTGCATGGCCTGGGCGGTCGCCCCAACCTCTTCATCAAGATCCCGGGCACGACCGAGGGGCTCTCGGCGATCGAGGAGTCGATCTACCGCGGCGTCCCGATCAACATCACGCTCCTCTTCTCGATCGACCAGTACCGCGCGACGATGGAGGCCTACACGCGCGGCATCGAGCGTCGGATCGACGACGGCCTGCCTGCCTACGTGGCGTCGGTCGCCTCGTTCTTCGTGTCCCGCTGGGACGCCGCGATCGCGGACAAGGTCCCGGCCGAGCTGAAGAACAGGCTCGGGCTGGCGATCGGGCGGGCGGCGTACGCGGAGTACCGCACGTTCTTCGCGACGGATCGCTGGCAGCGCCTCCTGAACGTCGGCGCCCGACCGCAGCGCCTGCTCTTCGCCAGCACCGGGACCAAGGACCCGGAGGCATCGGACGTTCTCTACATCGAAGGCCTGGCCGCGCCGTTCACCGTCAACACGATGCCCCCGGATACGCTCCTCGCGTATGCCGACCACGGGGCCGAACCGACGCTCCTCGTGGCAGCCGGGGCCGCGGCCGATGCCGAGCTCGCGAGGTTCAGCGCCGCGGGGTTCGACCTCGACGCCATCTCGGCCGAGCTCCAGTCGAAGGGCGCCGAAGCGTTCGTGAAGTCGTGGACGTCGCTGATGGGCCGGATCGAGGCGAAGGTCGGCGAGGTCGCGTCCGCGGCGAGCTGAGGTCGCGTCGCGCTGCGGCCGGTCGTGGGGTCGGCGGCCGGCCTGTCAAGGGCCGGCGGGGGAAGAACCGCCGCGGACCGCGAGGACGGGCTGCCCCGGCGATCGAGGTGGATGCAGACCGACTGGACACCGGGGGCGCGGAACGCCCATGATTGCGCTTGAGCCCGCACTGCCCGCGGGCGCACCGGGAGTGGAGGAAATTCGTGGATATGGGAATCAGCACAGGACGGCGCACGGGCATCCGGGCCGCGCTCGAGAGCGCGCGCGTCGCGCTGCCGATCGCCGCCGTGACGGTGCTCCTCGCGGCCTGCAACCAGGTCGGGACGAATTCGATCACCTTCTGGGACATCGTGTGGTCGATGGTCGTCCTGTTCTTCTGGGTCATGGCGATCTGGATCTTCATCGCCGTCTTCTCCGACATCTTCCGGCGGAATGACATCTCCGGGGGGATGAAGGCGGTCTGGATCATCGTCATCTTCATCCTCCCGTTCGTCGGGGCGCTGATCTACCTCATCGCCCGCCCGAAGATGACCGCCCAGGACGTCCAGATGATCGCCCGCGCCGATGCCGCCCAGAAGGCGGCCGCCGGCGTCTCCGTCGCCGACGAGCTCACCAAGCTCACGGCGCTCAAGGATGCGGGCGTGATCTCCGCGGCCCAGTTCGAGGACCTGAAGGCGAAGCTGCTCGCCTGACCTCGGCGGCCGGGCGACCGGCCGAGCTCGATCGATCGACGACCCCGCCGCGCGGCGGGGTCGTCTTCGTTTCTGTGCGGGCGGCGGGCGCGCGTCCTTGTGGCCGCGGGCGCGCATCCCTTATCCGGGGTCGTCCCTCGTGCCCCGCGCGGGCCACCTGGCCCCGAGGCTGGCGCCGTCGTCCACCGCCGCCGATCGGTCCGTGGCACCGTCACTGCCGGACGCGCCAGCGGCGACGCCCTCCCAGAACTCGACGGCGGCCCGTTCGTAGAGGAGGCCCATCGGCAGCGTGACCCCTCGCCAGTGCTCGACGGTGCGCGGCACCGCGTCCGGGCCGGGCAGCCCGTTCTCGCCGCGCCGGTCGCCTTCGTAGCGGGCGAGAACGGCGCGATGGATCGCGAGCTGGGCGGCCGCGAGGGTGCGGCGGTCGTCTGTCGACCCCAGGTCCGCGAAGAACAGCTGGAGCAGGCCGGCATCGCGCAGCTCGGTCGGTTCCTGCGCGGGCGTCGCGAGCCATCCCCGAAGCGCCGCCCGGCCTCGGTCGGTGATCGTGAACAGCCGCCGCCGACGTCCCTCCGCCTCCCGCTCTTCTGCCAGGAGCCCGAGCTCGACCAGCCGGACCGGCTCGGTGTACAGGAGGGCGTGCGGGAACGACCAGAAGTGGCCGATGGTCGCCGCCACGTGGCGCTTCAACTCGTATGGCGTCGAGCGACCCTCGCGTTCGATCAGGCCGAGCACGAGGTACGAGGTCGAGGTCAGGTGGGCGGGCGGTGCGGCCGCCGTGTCGATTGACATATCGTCCATACAATACCATACTATCAAGACGGTTCCGCTGAGATGGTGTCCCAGGTCGAGCGCTCTCCGCGCGGACCTGTCGCGCACGGCCGAGACCGCGCCGCACGCAGATCCCAGGAGGAACAGCCATGACCACCGCCACCGAGGCCGAACCCGTCCAGGCCCCGACGCTGCCCGCACCCGCTGGCGCCACCTGGATTGCGAAGAAGCTTCGCCCGCTGGGCGACCGCGTGGTCGTTCGACCGAGCCCGCGCGAAGAGACGACGAAGAGCGGCATCGTGATCCCGGATACCGTCAAGGAGAAGCCGCAGGAGGGGCACGTCCTCGCGGTCGGTCCGGGTCGATTGCTCGACGACGGCACCCGCGAGCCGATGGACCTCGAGCCGGGCGACACGGTCCTCTACGCGAAGTACGCCGGCATGGAATGCAAGCTCGACGGCGAGGACCTGCTGATCGTCAGCGCCAAGGACATCCTCGCGGTGGTCGAGAGCTGACGGCGGTCAGTGCCGCGACTCAAGCGCCCCGGCCGATGCCGGTGAGCCTCCATCGCACCCCGGAAGGACCGCACACACAATGGCCAAACAGCTCGTCTTCGACGAAACGGCCCGACGGGGCCTCAAGCACGGCGTCGACCACCTCGCCGACGCCGTCCGCGTCACGCTCGGGCCCAAGGGCCGCAACGTCGTCCTCGACAAGAAGTACGGCGCTCCCACGATCACCAATGACGGGGTCACGATCGCGCGCGAGATCGAGCTCGAGGATCCCTTCGAGAACATGGGCGCGCAGCTGCTGAAGGAAGTCGCCACCAAGACCGACGACGTCGCCGGCGACGGCACGACGACCGCCATCGTCCTCGGCCAGGCCATCGTCGCCGAGGGGCTCCAGAACGTCAGCGCGGGGGCCAACCCAATCGCGCTCAGGCGCGGCATCGAGAAGGGCGTCGACGCCATCGTCGCCGAGCTCAAGCGCGAGTCGCGCCCGGTCGACAACCGCGAGCAGATCACGGCCGTTGCCTCGATCAGCGCCGCCGATCCGGAGGTCGGCACCATCATCGCCGACGTGATGGACAAGGTCGGCAAGGACGGCGTCATCACCGTCGAGGAGGGCCAGACCCTCGGCCTCGAGACCGAGTACACGGACGGCATGCAGTTCGACCGCGGCTACCTCTCGGCGTACTTCGTCACGAATGCCGACCGTATGGAGGCTGTCCTCGAGAACCCGCTCATCCTTATCACCGACAAGCGGATCTCGAACGTCAAGGACATGCTCCCGGCGCTCGAGCAGGCCGTCGGACAGAGCAAGCCGCTGCTCGTCATCGCCGAGGACGTCGATGGGGAGGCGCTCGCGACGCTGGTCGTGAACAAGCTTCGCGGCACCGTCGCGGTCCTTGCGGCGAAGGCACCGGGCTACGGCGATCGGCGCAAGGAGATCCTCCGCGACATCGCGGTCCTCACCGGCGGCACGCTGATCAGCGAGGAGATCGGGCGCAAGCTCGAATCGGTCGCGGTCGAGGACTTCGGCCAGGCGCGCCGCGTGCTGGCGACCAAGGACGACACGACGATCGTGGACGGCGCTGGAGCGCCCGAACAGATCAAGGCCCGGATGAGCCAGATCAAGGCCCAGATCGAGGACACCACCAGCGACTACGACAAGGAGAAGCTGCAGGAGCGCCTCGCCAAGCTCGCCGGCGGCGTCGCCGTCATCAAGGTGGGCGCGGCGACCGAAGTCGAGCTCAAGGAGAAGAAGCACCGCATCGAGGATGCGCTCTCGACGACCCGTGCGGCGATCGAGGAGGGCCTGGTCCCGGGCGGCGGCGTCGCCCTGCTGCAGGCCATCCCGGCGCTCGACCTCGTCGAGCTGGTGGGCGACGAGGCGGTGGGCCTCAGGATCCTGCGCCGCGCGCTCGAGGCGCCCCTCCGCCAGATCGCCGACAACGCCGGCGCGCACGGCGAAGTCATCGTCGAGCAGGTCAAGACACTGCCACCTGGTCACGGGTTCGACGCCCTCAAGGGCGACTTCGGCGACATGTTCGAGAAGGGCATCGTCGACGCGGCCAAGGTCACCCGCTCCGCGCTCCAGAACGCGGCCTCCATCGCGGCGATGGTCCTCACGACGGAGACGCTCATCACGGACATCCCCGAGAAGCGACATGCGGTCCCCGCCGGTGGTGGCGGGTACGGCGAGGACATGGACTACTAGACGACCGACGCCTGTTGCTGGTCTGCCCCGAAGGGGCACGATCAGGGCGCAGAGAGAGCCGGGTCATCCGTCCGCGGAGGCCCGGCTCCCTTGTTGGTGACGAGCTGTGTGACGGTCGACGGCCAGGCCGCCAATCCTTGCGCGGATCGTCCGCGGATCGTCTCGATGCCAGCCGTGTGCGATCTGGGCCGCGCCTGTGCTCAGCCGAAGTAGAACCGCATGTCGCTGTCGGCTCCCACATGCGCCTGGAGCATCGCTGTGATGTCCTCGACCGGCAGGCTCGTGCGGCGGGCGACGTAGGCCGCGATCCGCCCGGCGTCAGTCCCGTACCGCGAGAGGACCCGCCGGTCCAGGCGGGGCCACACGAACATGGCGTACTGCATCAGGGCGCTGGGATCTCCGGACCGGAATGCGGCCGCGGTTGACATGGTTGTGAGCATCTGCAAACCCTTCCTTCGGCCGAGCCGTGCCCGACTGACGCTAGGTCAGCCGTTGGCATCGAGGCGGCCTGGGCGACGGGATGGCGTCGCGGGGACCGGGGTGCGGTGCGCCGAGGCACCCACCCTACACCCTGCGGCTTCGGCCGATACGCCGAACCCGAAGCAGAGCGTCCAAGACAGGGCACGGAGTCGCGAGGCGCGACGGCAGAGCCAGCTGCCTTCTTGACATAATCCATAGTATACCATACAATCCAAATGGTTCAAGACAAACGATCGCCACCTGACGAGCCTTGTCTGGAGGGCCAGGTTCGGCCCCAGCGGCAGAACCGAAGGAGAAGCCCGAGTGACTCTCATGTTTCGCGATCCGTTTGCGGATACCGTCCCGCTCCGCCTGGCGATGGATCGGCTCTTCGAGGAGACCTTCCCCCATCCGAACCGGCACTGGCTCGCCGTCGACGTCTACGAGACCACCAGCACGCTCGTCATCAAGGCCGCGCTGCCGGGCATGAAGCCCGACGAGGTCGACATCGCGATCGATGGCGACACCCTGACGATCAGGGGCGAGCTCAAGGCCGACGAGGACGCGGCTGGTCGGGACTACCACCGGCGGGAGCTGCACACCGGCTCGTTCGAGCGGGCGTTGCGGCTGCCCGAGCGATTCGAGGCCGACAACACGAATGCCGTCTTCGAGAACGGCATCCTGACCCTCACGATCCCCAAGGCGGAGCAGGTCCTGGTGAAGCACATCAAGGTCCAGCCCATGCTGCTCGAGGCGACCGCGGCCGCGACCAGCGGCTGACGTCGCCCCAGCTCAAGCACACACGAGAGGCCGCGTCGCCCGATCGGTGACGCGGCCTCATCATGTCCGAAGGGGGCGACGGCTGGGGCCCGGAGGCCCGAGGAGCGAACCCGGCCCCTGCTCATGGCGAGCTGACGTTACGGACGCATGCGAGCGTTGCGCCTGCCGTTACACCCACGATTCCACCACGGCGTGGGACGTTGGCCACGCTGCCCGAGCTCTTGACAGGCATTCCGGGGCGGGCACAGGCTTCCGGATCAGCAGAACTCGCAGGGCGGAACGTGGCATGACGCACCGGAAGACCGTTGGGCGATCGCTCCACGCCAGCCTGTTCTCCAGACGGACGACGGTGTCCGTCGTGCTCGCTGCGCTCGTTGCGACGACGCTCGGGCAGCCAGCCGTCGTGACCGCGGCCAGCACCCCGAACCCGACGTCCGTCACTGTCGCGGGGTCCCTGCAATCGGAGGCCGGCTGCCCCGGCGATTGGGACCCCACCTGCGCGACGACCCACCTGACCTACGACGCCGGCGACGATGTGTGGCAGGGCACGTTCGCGCTGCCCGCCGGGAGCTACGAGTACAAGGCCGCGCTGAACGACGCGTGGGACGAGAACTACGGACTCCACGCCGTCCCCGGCGGGGCGAACATCCCGTTCACCCTCCCGTCGGCAGACAACGTCAAGTTCTACTACGACCACAAGTCGAGCTGGATCACCGACAACACGAGCTCGGTGATCGCGATGGCGCCGGGCAGCTTCCAGTCCGAGCTCGGCTGCCCCGCCGACTGGGATCCGGGCTGCCTGCGGTCGTGGCTCCAGGACCCCGACGGCGACGGGATCTACACGTTCTCGACGACCGCGCTGCCGGCCGGATCGTACGACACGAAGGTCGCGATCAACGAGGACTGGACCGAGAACTACGGGCAGGGTGGCGCGTTGAACGGCTCGAACATCACCTTCAACGTGCCGGTCGACAACACGCTCACGACCTTCAGCTACGACTCCACGTCGCACGTCCTGACCGTGACCGTCGCGGCCCCGGCCGGGGCGCCCGGCTGGCCCGGCGCGCTGTCGCATTTCGACCTGGCGCGCAAGGACTGCGTCGGCACCGCCCGCAACTCGACATCGAAGGTCTGGTTCACCGTCGCCAACGGCGTGCTCAGCGACGTCTACTACCCCACCGTCGACAACACGAATGTCGAGACGCTCCAATACCTGGTCACGGACGGCTCGACGTTCACCGATCTGCAGACCCGCGACATGACCTACTCGGTCCAGGCGATCACCGGCACCGGCGGCATGGGCTGCAAGGTGACCGAGACGGCCAAGAGCGGCATGTACAGGATCGAGACCGAGTACATCACGGATCCGGCGCACAACACGCTGCTGATGCGCGTCAGGTTCGCTCCGAAGAGGCTCGGCTACCAGCTCTACCTGCGCTACGACCCGACCGTGAACGGCAACGGCGGCGGCGGCGCTGGCAACGGCGGCCCGGACTCGGCCACGGTCGACAGCTCGACCGGGCACCCGGTGCTCGTCGCCTCCGATCCGAGCACGACGACGAACGCCGTCAACCGCGACTACGCGCAACCGGTCTACACCGCGCTCGACGGCGCTCTCACCGACGCCACCAGCGGCTTCGTCGGCGCCTCCAGCGACGGGCTCGTGCAGCTCGACGCGTCGCACGCGCTGACGCAGCTCAACAACGACGCAACCGGCGGGAACGTGGTCCAGACAGCGCGGCTGAATCTCGGCCACGACGGCAGGGCCGTCGTCTCCCTCGGCCTCGGCGCTTCCCAGGCGGAGGCGGTCGGCGCTGCCGAGGCCTCGCTGGCGTCCCCGTTCGACAGGACGCTCGCCGCCTACCGGCAAGGGTGGCAGCGCTACGACAAGTCGTTGAACGACCCGCAGACGCAGAAGCTCCCTGGCCTCACGCGGTCCCAGCGAAACCGCCTCGAGGACGAGTACTACACGAGCGCGAACGTGCTCAAGGCTTCGGAGGACAAGACCTTCCCCGGGGCGATCGTCGCCAGCCTCGCCTCGCCGTGGGGTCAGGCGATCTCTGCCGGTGACCCCGCGAACACGTACTTCGGGTCCTACCGCGAGGTCTTCGGACGCGACCTCTACGAAGCCTGGACGGGCCTCGTCACCGACGGCGATATCGCGACCGCACGCGCGGCGACGCTCTTCCTCCTGCAGCGCCAGCAGCTGCCGGATGGATCGCATGCCGCGCAACAGCCTCGTCAACGGCAAGACCGCTCCCGATTCGTTCAACACGCAGCTCGACGAGACCGCCTACCCGATCCTCATGGCGCAGCAGCTCGGGCTCACCGACGCCACGCTCTATGCCAACCACATCAAGCCGGCGGCGAACTTCCTGATCGCCCATGGTCCGTCGTTCGGGCCCGAGCGCTGGGAGGAGCAAGGCGGGTACTCGCCGTCGACGATCGCCGCGGAGATCGCAGGTCTCGTCGCAGCAGCCGACCTGGCGCGCAGCAACGGCGACCCGGCCTCGGCCGCCAGTCTGGCTCGGCGTCGCCGACGACTGGCAGCGCTCGATCAAGGGCTGGACGGTCACGACGAACGGCCCGCTCTCCGCCCATCCGTACTTCATCCGCCTCTCGAAGACGGGCGACCCCAACGCGGCCATCTCCTACAACGTCGGCAACGGCGGGCCAACGCTCGACCAGCGGTCGGTGATCGATGCCGGCTTCCTCGAGCTGGTTCGGCTCGGAGAGCTGCCGGCGAACGACCCGGACGTCCTCCGGTCTCTCCCGGTGGTCGACGCGACGATCCGGTCGCAGACGCGCGAACGGCCCCGGCTGGCACCGCTACAACGGCGACGGCTACGGCGACGCCGCCGCCGACGGCCAACCGTGGGCGCCGAGCGGCAAGGGCACCGGGCACGTCTGGCCGGCGCTGTCGGCCGAGCGCGGCGAGCAGAGCCTCGCGACCGGGAACGCCTCCGGTGCCGCCGCGCTGCTCAACACGATGGCCGCATTCTCGTCCGGCGTCGGGCTCATCCCGGAGCAGGACTGGGAGACGACCGCCGTGGCGCCGTCTCCGTTCGGCACCGATCCGACGATCGCGTCGATCGGCTTCACCAACGGAGGCGCGGCGGGCTCGGCCTCGCCACTCACATGGTCGGCCGCGTCGTTCGTGCGGCTGGCCGGCGACCTCGCCGCCCACCGCAACGTCGTCCAGCCGGCCGTCACCAGGTCGCGGTACGTCACCCACACGGCAGGGCACGACGACGTTGTCGGTCACCAGCCCGACCGACCAGTCGTCCGTGGCCGGCTCGCCCGTCGCGGTGACGGGCAGCACGGCCGCAGGCAACCGGGTCTACGTGTCGGCGACGAACATCGACGCCAACTCCGTGACGACGCTCGCCTCGACCACGGTCGGTTCGAGTGGCTCGTTCACCGTCAACGTTCCGATCACGGGTGGGACCAGTGTCATCAACGTCGTGGCGGTGAGCCCGAGTGGCCGGACGGCGCACGCGACGCGCACCGTCGTCTTCGACTTCGTGCCGGGCACCGTGGTGCTCGACGTGGCCGACCCGAACGGCGACGACAACGGCCCCGGCAACTACGCGTACCCGACCAACGGCGCCTTCCAGCCCGGCGCCTACGACATCCAGCAGTTCCAGGTCTTCGACGCCGGCTCGGAGGTCATCCTCCGGTTGAAGACGAGGGACCTGACACCCACCTTCGGCAGTCCGCTCGGCGCACAGCTCGTCGACGTGTACGTGCACGACCCCGCGGCCGCCACGACCTCGACCGCCGCATCCAACCCGACGCGCAACTTCAGCATCGCCGCGCCGTTCGCCTGGAGCCAGCTGATCCAGGTGCAGGGCTTCGGACAGCGGTACATCGATGCGAGCGGCGCGACGCTGGGCACGGTCACGATCAGCGCCAATTCGATCTCGCGCTACATCACCGTCCACGTTCCGAAGGCATCGCTCGGCACACCCGGTTCCGGCTGGGGCTTCACGGTCGTGCTGACCGGCCAGGATGGCTTCAGCTCCGATCAAGCCAGGGGCTTCCAGCCGACGCCACAGGACTTCCAGTTCGGCGTCTGCGCGACGGCGAGCGCCGACCCGCACTGCACCGTCAGCCCGGGCACCGTCCCGAAGGCGGTCGACGTCATCACCGGCGCCCGGCGTCCTGCAGTCGGACGAGCTGGACTACACGCTGCACAACCCGGTCGTCCTCAGTGGCGTGACGATCCCCTGAGGCATGCCGGGACATTGACGACCGGTCAGACGCCCGAACGTGGGGCGGACGCGGATCTCACGATCCGGCCGCCGAGGTGATCACCCGAAAGGGCGACTCGTGCCGCCCGCGTGGTACGTGCGAGGAGGTGCTGACGGGACCGACGGCGCCCTGGCTTGCTCAGGTCTCGGCCGGCGATTCCTGCTCCGGTTCGGCCGGCGTTGACAAGCGGCACAACCGCCACAGCCGTCAGAGAACCGGAGCGCCGTCCGGAGACGCCACCGTAACCAGCTGGGCCAGGCGCGCCGCGTCCAGGATGCGGATGCCGCCGCCATGCTCGCGCTTGACGAAACCTTCTGCTTCGAGATCGCGCAATGCGCGGCCCATCATCACGCGGCTCGTGCCGATCATGGCCGCGAGGTCCGCTCGCCGCGCAACCGGATGGGGCGTGTCGAAGATCACCGCGCCATAGCGAGTCAGGATGGCGGCCATCCGCTGGCGCGCCGTCTCGAACGATCGTTCATCGAGTCGCACGTTGAGGATGGCCGCGAAATCAGCCGACTGGTCGAGGAGGCCGACGGCGAGGCCGCCGTCCTCGAGCGCCAGGCCCCGCAGGAATCCGGGGCTCCACGTCGCCCACTCCCCGTCGGTCAAGGCGACCAGCTCGTAGAACGCCTCGGCGTGCGGATCGCTGATCGAGCGGAGTCCGCCGAGGTAGCCCGGCCCGGCGATCAGTGCGGCGTACGCCTGGCCCGTCTCCGCAACGCGGCGATCCATGACGTGCCCATCAAGGACGAGGAAGGGAGGGAGCGCGATCCCTCGTCCGTGCAGGATGTCGCCGCGGCAGAAGGGCCGCGTCTGGGCCCCTCGCTGCAGGCGCTGCAGCGTGCGAGCATCGACCCCGGGCAGCAGCCGTTCGAGATGGGGGCAAACCGGATCGATCGCGCCCAACAAGGACCTCTTCGCGTCGAACCCATCCTACTCCGCCTGGACCCCGACGCGAGGCGAACCGCGACACTCGCCGAGTCCGAATTGTCAGTCGTCCGCCCGGCCTCTCACGGGCGTGCAGAAGGTTGGGCGGTCGGCGCCGGGGTCACGTCGGGCGTTGGCGGCGTCACGTCGGGCGCTGGCGTCGCGGGCGCTGGCGTCGCGGTCGGTTCCGGGGTCGGCGCAACCGTGGGCGCCGGGGCGGGAGCGGGAGTGGGCTCTGGCGAGGGAGCCGCAATTGGCGCTGGCGTGGGCCGCTCCGGCGGCGCCGCAGCCGGGGTCGCACTCGGGTCAGGTTCCACCGTTGGCTCTGGCGTCGCGGGGCGGGGCGTGGCTGTCGGCTCTGGTGTAACAGCGCCAGGCGCGGCTGCCGGCTCGGGCGACGGAGTCGGCGTCGGTGCGGTCGACGGCGACGGCTCGGGCGTCGGAGCTGACGGCCCCTTGACCTGGACTCGTCGGCGAACGGCCCGATGGCGATCTGCTGCGAGGCAGCCGACCGGTGCACGAACGACGCCTCGCTTCCGTTGACGATGGGGATGTAGCGGCCGATCAGCGGGATCGTGAAGGCGTAGACGCCGTCGACCGTGACCGTGCCGTTCCAGTGGTCGACGGCGTCGTTGGCGTCGCCCTTGGTCACGAGGCGGCCGTCGGGACGGACCTCGACGACGCGGTGGGTCACCACGCGGCCGTCGGCGGTCATCGTGACGATCATGCCCACCTCGATCTTCGAGGGCGGCGGCGTGACCACGATGAGGTCGCCGCGGGTGATCGTCGGCTCCATCGAGCCGCCCATGATGGCAACCACGTGGTACCAGCGGTTCCCGACGGAGCCGTAGGCGATGAAGACGGCCAAGGCGAGGGCGGCGACGAACACCGCGTCAACCGCCAGCCCAGACGACTTGCGGATGCGGGGGTGGGATCGTAGCGGTGTCGGTCGTCGCATGGTGCTTGTCCAGACTGGCTCGGGCAGAGGGTGCCTGCCCGATCCGGTTCCGGCTCCTACTGAGGCCGAGGTCAGTGGTAGTATGACGACTGGACATGCTGTGCCGGATCGTCAGTTCGGTCAGCGTGTGCCCGAGCCCGTCGCCCCAGTCGAGCGGCAGCGTCATGCTGACCGGGCAGACGTGTACCGGCAATCGGGGCCAGACCGTCCGCGAGCGGCGATTCCAGCGGAACGCTGAGGGTGATGCCGCGAAGCTGCGGTCTCGCCGTAGGTGAAGTGGCCGTGCATGAACACGCGAGTTGCGCACCGGTCACCATGGTGCCGGTCGCACGCGGACTGGATGTGCCCGGGACGATCGCGTCGGGACGGCGGTGAACGGACGATGACTGGTGACTGACGTGCGGTCCGGGACAGGTGATGGTGTCACCGACGACCGATGGCGCCCTGGGTGGTCGAGTCGAGCGCGATGCCGTACGTGCCGACCGCGACGTCCTGCTCGCGCGGTGCCGCTGAAGTCGAACTGCGCGCCGGAGCCCATGGCCCCCATGGCCATGACGGCGACGAGCGCGAACGCGAATGTGCCTGCGAGGAACTTGCGCATGATGAGTAAGACTCCTTGCCTGTCTTAGGTCCGGCGCGACGCGACGGCACCTATACCGGTCCCGGCACGGCCTGCCGGGGCGAGAGACTGTCCCCTGTTACCTCCCACCCCATCACCCTTCCGATGGGTCTATGCGTGAACGAACGGGACTACCGTGGGCTGAGGGCCTGCGCGGGCCGAGCCCGCATCTGGTACTCCCGGGACGAACGTACTGCGTCGTACTCCGTATAGATGCAACCTTTGTTCTGTTTCCGGCGACGATCGCAGGGGTCGGGCTGAGCACACCTGTCCCCGGAGCCCGCGGAGTGGCCGTCGTCGACAAATCAGTCGGGACCACCGCGGGCGCGCCGGCCGGTCCTGGACCGGAGGCGGCGATTGGCGTTGGGCGCGCCGCCGCCAGGCTCACCCGGAACCCCTGGCGGAATCGGAGAGTCAGTCTCTCTGGACGCCATCGGGCTGGGGTCGGCGCGTCCGGGGCGCACAGTCGGGCCCGACCACGGCTCGACCTTCAGTCGGCCGCGGCCGATCTCCGGCTGGATGGCACAGCGATCCCTGGCCTGCTGCGGGGCCGACGAAACGAGCAGGCGCCTCGACCTCACCAGCGCTGGCGGTCGGGAGCGCGCGGCTGCCCGCTGCCTCTCACCGGCCGGCGCCCGACGGAGAGTGGCAGCATCGGACAGCCAGCGCCTGAGCCGTCATCGTATCGGCCTGCGGCGGTCCGGGAGAATGGAGCGGGAGACGGGGTTCGAACCCGCGACATGCAGCTTGGAAGGCCTCGGCGGCTATGCGTAACAGCACCGTGCTCAGGGGCCCGAGCAGAGCGTGTCCAGTTATCGTGTCGCCACGCCTGCGCGGCGCGGACCAGGGTCTCCCTACTTCAGCACGGCGAACGCGTCGAGATCGACCCGCGGGCGGCCCAGCCGTGCCCGCCACGACGAGCCTGACGGTGTGGCGGCCCGGGGTCGCCCAGGTCTGCGCCCAGGCGAGGACCCGGTGCGTCGTCCGGCGGCCCGGAGGTCGACGGTGGCGGCAAGCGTGCCGTCGACGTACGATGCGGACCTTGCCCCGCGTCGGGCCCTTCGTCGTGACGAAGCCGACCGAGCTGCCGGTGAACGTGTGCGTCGCGGACGCCCCCCGGGCCGTCGCGAAGCGCGTGGTCCCGCCGGAGTAGGACGCGGACCGGGCGGTCGCCCAGCGGCCCGAGTAATGGACGGCGGTGGCGGACTGCTGGACGAGGCGAGCCGCGACCGTCGCGCCCGGCGACCCAGCTCCCGACGTTGGCGGCCCGGTCGATCGCCCGCACCCGGTACGTCACCGTGCCCGAGGTTGGGACGGTGCGGTAGGCGTACGGGGTCGTGAGTGCAGTCAGGACCGTCTGCCAGGTGGCGCCGCCGTCCCGGCTCAGGCCCAGCCCGTAGCGGGCGACCCCGGTCCCCCCAGCATCGCTCCCGTCCAGCCGACCCGGACCTGGACCGCGCTGCCGATCAGGGTCTGGCCAACGCGCAGGGCCGCACGCGGGACGCTGGTCGTCGGGGCGACCGTGTCGAAGACGACCGCGACCGGCGTTGACCGGTACGTCGTCCACCCGTCGCCGAGCTGACCGAACTCGTTGGAACCCCAGCACCGGACGGTCTCGTCGGCAAGGATGGCGCAGGAGTGACCTGCGCCGTTGAACTCGTCGTCACCGGCTGCGATCGCTGTGGCGGTCGCGAGGCCGAGAACGGCGACCGGCGCAGGCCGGTCCGTCCTCGTCCCGTCGCCGAGCTGGCCACTGGCGTTGGATCCCCAGCAGCGGAGCGTATCGCCCGTGAGGACGGCGCAGCCATGGAGAACGCCGACCGCGATCGCGGTGGCGGTCGTGATACGGCGGACGGTGACCGGCCTGGGCGAGCAGTCGGCGGTGTCCTGATCTGCCGGACATACCTGATGCGTCAGCGTCCCATCGCCGAGTTGGCCGGCGTAGTTGGACCCCCAGCAGCGGATGGTTCCGTCGGCGAGGAGGGCGCAGGTGTGGTTGCCGGCGGCGGCGATCGCGATGGCGGTGGTGATGCCCGGAACGGCGACCGGGGTAGTCCGGCCCGTCAGCGTCCCGTCGCCGAGCTGGCCGAGCCTGTTTCCTCCCCAGCAGCGGACGCTGCCGTCGGCGAGGACGGCGCAGGTATGGGCAATGCCGGCCGCGATCTCGGTGGCAGTCGTGATGCCGACGACGGCGACCGGCGCGGGCCGGTCCGTCGTCGTCCCGTCGCCGAGCTGGCCGCTCAAGTTGGCTCCCCAGCAGCGGACCGTTCGGTCGGCGAGGATGGCGCAGGTGTGGAGACCGCCGGCCGCGATCGCAGAAGCGGTCGTGATACCGAGGACGGCGACCGGCGTGGGCGAACAGTCGGATTGATCATCTTCGTTCCAGCCGCAGTCGCGATGCAGTGTCCCATCGCCGAGCTGGCCAACGTCGTTGGCGCCCCAGCAGCGGACCGTGCCGTCGGCGAGGATCGCGCAGGTGTGGCTGCTGACCCATCCCGCGCCTGCCGCGATCGCGGTGGCGGTCATGAGCCAGCCACCTCGACCGGCGCCGACCGGTCGGTCGTCGTCCCGTCGCCGAGCTCGCCGTAGACGTTGGCTCCCCAGCAGCGGACGGTGCGGTCGGCGAGGAGGGCACAGCGTGTGGCCGCCGCCGGCGGCGATCGCGGTGGCGGTCGTGATGCCGACGACGGCGACCGGCGGGTGTCGGTCGCCTGCCGTCCCGTCGCCGAGCTGGCCGGCCCAGTTCGTATCCCCAGCATCGGACGGTGCCGTCGGCGAGGAGGGCGCAGGTGTGGCTGCCGCCGGCGGCGATCGCGGTGGCGGCCGAGATGCCGGCGACGGCGACCGGCGTGGGCCGTTCCGTCGTCGTCCCGTCGCCGAGCTGGCCGAGCCAGTTCGATCCCCCAGCAGCGGGCGGTTCGGTCGGCGAGGAGGGCACAGGTGTGGCTCCGCCGGCGGCGATCGCGGTGGCGGTCGCGATGCTCGAGACGGCGACCGGAGTCGGCGAGCAGTCGAACGGTTCTTCATCTCCCCCGGGGTGCACGCCTCGTGCGCAGGCACCCCGTCGCCGAGCCCGCCTGCCGCTCCCCAGCAGCGAACGGTGCCGTCGGCGAGAAGGGCACAGGCATGGCCGCTTTCCGATGGCCCGCCTGCCGCGATCGCGATGGCGGCCGTGATGCCCGAGACGATGACCGGCGTGGGCGAACAGTCGATCCCCCATCGTCGTCCAGGATCGCAGGTCTGATGTTCGAGCTTGCCGTCGCCGAGCTGGCCGGCCGAGTTCGCTCCCCAACAGCGGGCGCTACCGTCGCGAGGACGGCGCATGTGTGACTGTCGCTGGCGGCGACCGCGATCGCGGCCGCAATGCCGACAACGGCGGCCGGGGTCGACCGATCGGTCGTTGTGCCGTCACCGAGCTGACCGGTCGAGTTGTATCCCCAGCACCGGACGGAGTGGTCGGCAAGCAGTGCGCAGGTCTGGAGGCTGCCGGCCGAGATCGCGGTAGCGGTCGTGATACCCAGGACAGCGACCGCCGTTTGCCGCACCGCCGTCGTCCCGTCGCCGAGCTGGCCGGAGTCGTTGTTACCCCAGCACCGGATGGAGTGGTCGGCGAGGAGGGCGCACGTGTGCGAATTGCCGGCCGAGATCGAGACCGCTGTAGAGATGCCCGAGACGGCAACCGGCGTGGGCCGCTCCGTCGTCGTCCCGTCGCCCAGTTGGCCTGCGTTGTTGTTCCCCCAGCAGCGGACCGCGCCGCCGGCAAGGAGCGCGCAGGTGTGGGAGGCGCCAGCCGCGACCTCGATCGCTGCCGGTGCGGTGGCGGTGGCGACATCGGGGGCAGGCCGCGTCGTCGCGCCGCGGAGGACGAGATCCGCGGCAGCGCCCGGGGCGGCCGGGTCCCGAGGAATCGGCTTCTGAGCTGCGGCCCTGGTGATCTGGGTGGCGCCGGAGCCCGCGACGAGGAGCGTCGCGAGGACGAGCGCGCCTGCCCGGGTGCGGACGCCGTGTCCCATGGAGGTGCCCTCCGGGACGCGCACGGCGGGTCGGTCTCGCCAGTGGCTCGGCGCGGTCCCGGCGGCCGGGTGTGGGCCGCGTGTCTGAGCCTCCCGCTGGCGGCACCATGGGCCGCCCTGCCACAGCTGGCTAGAGGCGTCGGTCACGAAGCCGCCTCGGACGTCCGCTGCACGTCCCATCGCCGCCGATCTCAGGTGCGAAGCGCCGGTTCTGCGCGTGGCGGACCGATTCGCCGCCAAGCCTTGGCGTCGTGCCGGGGGCGCGACCGACGATGAATTCGCCCGACCTGGGACACGTGCTCCCGTCAGGAGGGAATCATCGGTCGAGCGCTACAGCAGCCGGCGCGGACGGGCACGCCAACAGGCTGCGTGTCGTCGTGAGCACGAGAGGGAAAATGGAGCGGGAGACGGGGTTCGAACCCGCGACATGCAGCTTGGAAGGCTGCCGCTCTGCCAGCTGAGCTACTCCCGCCCGGACACTGGCCGCGGCGCGACCGGCGAGCACAAGCACAACTATACCGGAGGGCCGCGTCAGAGGGACACACGACGCTCGCGGCTGCGATGGGCTGTCCTTGGTGACCTGACGAGGCGCAACGGCTCGGATACGTGGCGGGGCATCCGGCGCTTGCCGCAGCTCCCGGGGACCGCTCGCGAAGCGCTGCCGCCCATCGGCCGCCGACGAACCGAAGGCCGCTGAGGAGCGTACAGATGAGGCATGTACACTCCGCCCATGAAGCGTCCCGCGTCGATGCTTTGCCCTGTCATCCTCGGCCGAGACGACCTGCTCGACCAGATGGACGACCTTATCGACGAAGCGCTCCACGGGCGCGGGCGGACCCTCTTCCTGTCGGGCCAGGCGGGCCTCGGGAAGACGCGCCTCATCCAGGCGACCATCCGGAAGGCCGAGGCGGCAGGCCTTGGCATCACCGGCGGCGCGGTCGCACCCCAGGATCGCCAGGTTCCCCTGGCGTCGATCCGGGAGATGGCCGCCGGCATGCGGGGCAACGCCACGTGGGGACGACTGTCGGCCGACCTCCTTGCGATCGACCCTCGCCTTGACGGCGACGCTCTCGGGACGCGGCGCATCATGGTCCGGTCCGTCGCGGACCGGATCCTCGAGGCGATCGACCGACCGACGATGCTGATCTTCGACGACCTCCACTGGACGGACGAGATGAGCCTGGAGGTCATCGGCGAGCTGGCCCGGCATGGAAGCGATCACCCGCTGCTGCTCCTCGGCGGCTACCGCGCCGATGAGTTCCCCGCCGACACCATCCACCGTGAATGGCGATCGCGCCTGCTGAGCCAGCGGCACGCCCAGGAGGCCCGCCTCCGCCGCCTGACCCAGGAGGAGACCGGGACCGCGATCAGCCTCATCCTCGGTGCGGCGAGCTGCCGGCCGCTCGTGAGGTCGTCGCCGCGGTCCACCAGCGGACGAACGGGATCCCGCTCCACATCGAGGAGCTGCTCGCCGCCACTCCGGAGGACGACCCTGTCCGACGGAGCGCGGATCCTGGACGCCCAGGTGCCGGACACGATCGGCGACGCGGTCCTCGCCCGGCTCGGCCGACTCCCGGACGAGGCGCGGCTCGTGGCTCGCGCCGGCGCGGTCATCGGCCGATGCTTTACGCCGGACGTGCTCGCCGGCGTGGCGGACCGGCCGCTTGCCGAGCTCGAGCCGTCGATCCAGGCCCTCGTCGACGCGGCGATCCTGTACCCGTTCGACTACGTCGACCAGGGCTACTACGACTTCCGCCACCAGCTGCTGCGCGATGCGATCTACACGGACGTCCCGCCGTCGCAGCTGCGCCGGTTCCACGCGCAGGCCGCGGAGTTCGTGATGACCCTCGAAGCGTCGAGCATCGTCCACGCCTCGCGTCACTACGATCGTGCAGGGCTGCGTGCCGAGGCGTACCGGGCCCCGTTGGCCGGTGCCGCCGAGGCCGACCGGCTCTCGGCGCGACAGGAGGCCTGGGAGCTCTATCGTCGCGCGATCGACAACATGCCGGACGATCTGCCGGCCGGCGAGCGGGCGGAGCTCTATCAGGCCTTCGCCTGGACGGCAGCCACGATCGAGCGCAACGACGACCTGATCGCGGCGGCCGGCGAGGCCCGCCGCTGGTTCACGGAGGCCGGCCGGCTCGCCGAGGCGGCCTCGATGCTCGTCGGCATCGCGAACGGCGAGCGCAAGAATGGGATCAGCTCGGTCGAGCACCGGCGAAATCTGATCTCGCAGGGGCTCGCGGAGCTCGATCGCGCCGGCGGCGGGCCCGACGTGGCCCGTGCCCGCGGCGCGCTGCTCGGCTTCCAGTCGGTCAACGAGTTCGACGCCGCGAACTACGACGAGGCGCGCCGGCTCACCGAGGCGTGCCTGGCCATCGCGGTCGACCTCGGCGACCGCGAGAGCGAGCTCGACGCCGAGTTCAGCCTCGGCATGATCGCGCTCGTTCGGGGCGAGGACGACGCCACGCTCGCTCGTCTCGTCGAGATCGCACGGGAGGCCCGCGCCGCGCGGTACGAGTCCGTCGGCGTGACGTCGTTCCGGGTCGCCGCGACGATGGCCGCCCGCGTCATGGACTACCGGGCCGCGGAATCCGCGATCAGCGAGGGCCTCGAATACGCGGACGCGATCGAGCAGTCGCATTGCCGCCAGCAGATGGCGGCGACCTCCGCCCTCATCGACTGGGCCCACGGGGACTGGGACGGCGCCCTGCAGACCGGCCCGGCAGGAGCTCGTCGAACGTGGCTGCCGCCGCGGCGTGCTGGGCGCGATCCCCGTGATCGGGCTCGTGGCGCTCGGCCGGGGTGACGTCGACGAGGCGCGACGCTGGCTCGGCGACGCCCTCGCCGCAGGCCGCGAGCTCGACGACGTCGAGCTGATCCTCCCGCCGTTGTGGGGCCTCGCCGAGGTGTCGCTCGTCGCCGAGGACCCGGCGACGGCGCTCGCGCTGTCGACGGAGGCGCTGGAGCTCGCCCGGCGGACTGGGGAGCGCCCGCTTTTCGTGCCGTTCGTGGTGACAGGCGCCAGGGCGGCCATCGCGGTGCGCCGGCCCGAGGAGGCCGAGCGATGGCTCGACCTGGTTCGGGCGCACCTGGCTGGGTGGGCGATGGCCGAGGCGGCGCTTGCCCATGCCGAGGGCCTCGTCCAGCTGGCCACGGGCAAGCTGACGGCGGCCCGGGCGTCGCTTGCCGTGGCGGTCGAGGGCTGGCAGGGCCGAGGCCGGATCTGGGAGGCCTCGTGGGCGAGGCTCGACCTCGCACAGTGCCTGCTGCGGTCGAATCGCCACGGGGAGATGGCCGCCGTGTGGGGCCAGGTCCTCGACGCCGCCCGGACCATGGGCAGCCAGCCCCTGCTGTCGCGCGCCGAGGAGCTGCGCCGACAGGGCCGTGGGCACATCGCCAACGACGAGGCATGGCGCCCGTTGACGGCACGCGAATTCGAGGTCGCCCGCCTGATCGCGCAGGGCCTGACCAACGGGCAGATCGCCGAGGAGCTGGTCCTCTCGCCGAAGACGGTGAGCGCCCACGTCGAGCACATCCTCGCCAAGCTCGCGGTCGCCCGGCGGGCCGAGATCGCCGCCTGGACCGCGACGATCGACCGGGCCCAGGCATCCGCGTCCCCACGGGGCGCCGTTCCGGTACGGTAGGCCGCCCAGGCGCACAGTGCGAAGCCGGCGGGCTTGCCGCGCACTTGACGAGGCCGGCGGGCGTTCGCCACGCCGAACAACGCCCGAGGGCTTTCGCCACGCCGCGGGCACAGAGCGAGGCCGGCGGGCTTCTCGCCACGCCGGCCTCGGAACAGCGATCGGTCAGTGCACTCGCGGGACCGTGTTGAACACGCCCCACTGCGTGGCCGTGCCGGCGCCGTTGATGCTGGCCACGCCGCCGTTGTACGGCAGCGTCGGGATGTAGGCGTCGCCCTCGAAGAGGTACAGCGGCCGGCCCCGGTAGGTCACCTGGTGCGTGCCGTCGGGGCGGACGATCGTGCCCAGGGCTCGCTGGTCGACGCCCGGCCCGGCTTCTGGCCGCCCGGAGGTCAGGACCGGCGGCCAGAACAGCGTAGAGCACAGGCCCCGGCACGCGCTTCCCTCCCGCCCCCGACGGCCATCAGCCGAGAGGGTGTAGACAGGGAATGTCCCGTCGGGTAGCAGGACGAACCCGTGGTCCATCGAGACGGCCAGCACCGTCGCGTCGGACCCCGTGCCGGCGACGGGCGCCGTCTCGAGCTCGAGGCGGGCGCGGCCGGGCGCCGGATCACCCCGGCCGTTGACCAGGTACCAGATGCCGGTCGGGCTTGTCACCGGGTCGAACAGGTCGGCCCCGTCCGTCTCGCCGACGGACTCGTCGAGGAAGAACCGGTACAGCGGCCAGCCGCCGTAGGTGACCTGCTTCACAGCGGGCAGCCCGGGCAGGTCGGTCCGGGGTCACCGTTCCCAGCAGGTGGGGGTCGACGCCGGGCCCGGCGATCGGGGCGCCCTGGGTGAGGAGGGCGGGCCAGAGGACCGTGTCGCACGGCTGCCCGATGGCGTTCGGGTCGTCGCTGCACGCGAACGGCGCGCCCGCCAGCGCGTGGAGCCGGTCGGAGGTGAGCAGGTACAGCGAACACCCGCCGTACGGGCCCGAGCCGACGACCAGGATCTGGCCGAACCTGGCGCTCGAGGCGGCCGACACCGTCGCCGGACCGGTCGGGGCGCCGGTGAGGGCATCGGCACACGAGGGCGGCGACGCGGCCAACGCCGCCGAACCGATCCCGACCGCCGGCGCGCCGAAGCCGATGGACAGCGCGAGGAGCGGCGCCATGGCAAGCGTCGCAATGGCGCGGGGACGCCGCGCCGAAGGAGTCAGGTTCATCGTCACACCTCGATCGGAACTTCGTAGATCTCGGGCGTTGGGTGGCCGGCGCGGTCGTGCACGCGCATGACGGCCTCCTTTGACGGGCCGGTCGCGAGGCAGAAGACCTTCCCGGCAACTGGGTCGAGCCATGCCTGCTCGTAATGCACGCCTTCCTCGCCCTCGATCGCCAGGTCGCGGCCGTGCGCCTCGGCGAGCTGTTCCGCGGTCACGCCGAAGAAGCCGTTGTGGACGTCCATGAACTTCGCCATTCCAAGCCTCCAATGTCCTGCCGGCAACGTGCCGGCAGGTCCGACTCGGAGCGTGGCGTCACGGCCTCGTCGGGACATCGGTCACCTGACCGATGCACCGTCCGGTCGATGCCCTATTTCGGCCGACATCCGAGTCGGCCCTCACCGGCCCCGTCGGCGCTTGTCGGTGCCGCCAGGCCTGGCACGACGAAGGCGGGCGCGGCGCCGAGCCACGCCGGCCAGGAGCATCGCGATCACGATCAGGACGACGGTCACGCCGAGCAGCGCGCTGGCCAGGAAGGCCGTGTCGCCCCGGCTTGCCGGCGCCGGTATCGAGGGGGCGCCCGTGCCAGCGGCGGGCGCGGCATGAGAGCCCGCTGGACTCGCGCCCGGCGTCCCCGCGACGATCGCGAAGTCGCCGAACGACGGGATGACAGCGGTGTAGGCGGAGGCGAACCCGGCGTCGGAGGTCGGGAGCGGCTGCCAGGTCCCGTCGACGAGCTGCTCGATCCTGGGATTCGATCGATCGCCCGGGCTGCGCAGGATGACCGTCACCTGCTGCCCCGGGGCGATGGCCACGGGCGTCCCGCTCTTGGTCGTCACCTTGATTCGATAGACGTTGCCGTCGATCGAGCCGACCGGGGGAGGCACGGTGGGCGCGACCGGCGTGATCGTCACGTTGAGGGCGGAGGTCCCCGGCGGCACCGTCAGAGCCCCGTCGAGTGCCACGAGCTGGGCCTGCGGCGGCTGCTCCGACGTGAACACGGTCAGGACCGGACTCCTGCCATGTTCCGGCGCGGCCACCTTGACGGCAGTGGTTGGGCCCCCGGCGGCCCCGGGGGGCGGGTCGAGCCATCGATAGGGCTCTACGACGACCACGCCGTCGTACAGGGGAGGCGTCAGGACCGGGGCGGTCCGCTGGACGGCCAGGATCGCCGCGGCGGAAGCCAGGAGCACGAGCAGGCCGCGCCGGCGATCGGCGTTCACGGGACGGCCGAGGCGAGGTCCGCCAGAAGGTGGGCGACGGCCGGCGCGGCGATCCCGCCGCCGAGCAGGCGAAGGCCGCCGAGCCAGAGGCCGACCGCGATGTCGAGGGGGACCACGTGCCAGCCGTAGAGCGGGACGTGCAGCAGGGCGAACGCGACGCTCGTGGCAACGAGGGCGACCCCAACGCCGGACGCCCGTCGCAGGTCGTCGAAGAGGACGCCTCGCAGGACGGCTTCCTCCGCGATCACGACCGCCGCCGTCACGAGCACCCACAGCACCAGGGGGTCCGGGTGAGCGAGCGGTGCGAGGCCCGGCCCCGGCCGGGCGAGGGCGGGCAGGGCCACCAGGACCAGACCGCCCGCGCACCCGAGGGCGAGAGCTCGCCCGCTCGGGCGAGCGGGACGGAACCCGGCCGCGACCGCGAGCCCGCCGAGCAAGACTGCGAAGACGGCTCCCGCGACGAACGCGGGTGCGCTGCCCGGTCCGTTCAGCCCGACCCGCACGGCGACGGCGAGCACGAGCCCGCCGAGGACGGCGACGGCCCGGCGACCCGCTTCGCCCGCCGTTCCGCCCGGGACGGCCCGAAGCGCGAGGGCCGTCATCTCGCGAGGGGGACGAATTCGATCGGCCCGGTCGCGTAGGTCGGGGGCCACACGAATGCGTACGTCCGGACCGCCTGCCACTGCCAGATGACGGCGGCGGCGCGCTCGTTCTGGCCGAGCGTGGCCGGGTCGGCCGAGAACCGGAGGCCGGCGCCGTTGGGGAGCGCGCCCGTCGGGAGGTCGAGCGCGCGAGCGGCCGCCGCGATCGAGTCGGGCGACAGGGCTCCGCCGCGCGCCGCGTCCGGCAGCACGTCGTGGACGAGCGGCCAGGCCGCCGCGAAGCCCGACAGGCCCTCCTCGGTCGGGCCGGCCGCCTGGACGAGGTCGGGACCGCTGAGTGCGTACTCGGGCTCGGTCGTCGAACCGGAAGAGCCGTATCCCCAGCCATCTCCGGCCGCCGGCGTCGCGGGTGGGGCGCTCCCCGTGGGCCGGGCCCCCCAGGCGGCAGCGAAGCGGGCGTAGATGGACCGCGCGGTCGCATCGAGGGCCGAGGGCTGGAAGCCGCCGGTCGGCCGGTCTGACGCGAAGATCCCCACCGCGTCCGGCCCCAGGTCGCCAGCGAAGTCGGGGTCGCATTGGGCCATCGTCGAGCCAATGAGCGCCTTGACGCGGAGGCCGGCGGAGAGCATCGCCCGCCGGAACTCGACGCCGTCCGGGATGTGCGACGCGAGGATCAGCACGTCGGGGGCGGCCGCCTGGAGCTTCGCCATGAGCTGCGGCCACTGCGGCAGGCTCAGGTCGTAGGAGAAGCGGGCAACGCTGGTCGCCCCGGCGGTTCGCGCCGTTGCCTCGGCGGCATCGGCGACCGATCGCGCGTAGTCGTCGTTCGCGTTGACGACGGCGATCCGCAGCGCGGCCACGGGCTGGCCGAGACGGGGCGCGAGCTGCGTCGTGGCGAAGTCCGCCGAGTTCCGCCCGAGCTGGCTCCCGCTCGTGCCGACCCGGAAGACGAGCGGCAGGCCGCGCCCGGTCAGCCGGTCGGCGACCGCGCCGGCCTCCCAGTAGACGAGCCCCGCGGCGTTCGCGGCCGCGCTCGCGGCGATCGACAGGTCCGACGAGTAGGCGCCCACGACGACCGCGACGCCGTCGGCCTTCAGGGCGGCCATCGCCGCCGGCGCATCGGCGGCGCTCTCGAGATCGCGCACATCGAGCTCCAGCGGGCGGCCGCCGATCCCGCCGTCGGCGTTGGCGAATGCGATCGCGATCCGGACGCCATCGAGCTCCTGGCGGGCGAGGCCAGCCGCATTGCCCGAGAGCGGGAAGACGCCGCCGATCCGGATCGGCTCGCTCGCACGCGGCGGCGCCGCCGGGCGGATCGCGAGCCCGAGCGCGACGACGGCTACGAGGGCAGCGAGCGAGATCGTGAACGGGCGCAGCAGTCGGGATCGGTGCATCTCACTTCACCGTGAAGACGACTTCGTTCGACCACACGCGCGGGCTGAACGGGGCGTGGTCGGACGCGACGAACTCGGCCTTCAGGACAGAGGCGCCCGGATGCACGGGCAGGTCCTGCTCGAGGCCGTAGTTCATGGAGACGAGCGAGTTGTCGACGTAGAGGTGGACGTGGCCCTGGTCGGGGCGGACGTTGGTCGTGGTCTCGGACACGATCTCGGCGCCGTCGAGCGAGATGACGACGTGGACGCTCGAGCCGCTGACCGCCGACCCGGAGGCCGGCGCGGTGATGGCGATCCGGGCGGGCGACGAGGGCCGCGACCCCGCTGGAGCGGGGTTCGCCGCCGCCGGAGCTGGCGAACCCGTCGGACCCACGCCAGCCCCGCTCGGCGGGCTGGCCGCGCCGGGCGCCGCCGACGCGGGGTTGCCGGTGCAGGCCGACGCGACGAGGAGCACCGCTGCGAGGAGCGAAATCGGAGCGCGGAGTGAAGGCATGCTGATCTCACCTGCTGATCGGGACGTCGAGCTCGGCTGAGAGCTCATCGCCGTTGGGGGCGGGACCCGCGATCCGGAGATGGTAGGTCCCCGACGGAAGGGCGGCGTCGGCCACGAAGTGGCCGGGCTCGAGGAGCCGCGACGAGAGGATGACCGGTGCGCCGGTCGGCGACGTCAGGTCGAGCCTGACTGCCGTGACCGGCAGCTCGGTGCCGGACGCATCGAAGAACGTGACGTGGAGCTCGTTGTCGCCGGGCGTTCCCGGGTCGAAATAGACCTGCACGCTTCGTCCCGCGGAGAGGTGGACGGTGTAGATGGTCGGCAGGCCGGGAACGGCGTTCACGTCGATGGACGGTCCCGGCGTGGCGCCGGCCGGGGCACCAGCCGTCCCGCCGGGCACCGTGAGGGTGAGCGGAACCTCGACGGATGACGAGCCATTGGCCACGGTCGCCGCGATCTTCCAGGTCCCGGCGAGGGACAGGTTGCTGCCCGTGCCCCGATAGGTCCCGGCGGCGCCGGTCAGGTCGAGGCGCGATGTCCCGACGTCGCTGCGCGGCGGCGTGAACCGGAGCGAGACGCCGGAGGCGGCGACCGCAGCACCCGTGTCGAAGTCGGTCACCGTCGCGGTGAAGCCGTTCGGGCCGGCGACCCCCGGCGTGACGACGAGGTGCAGCCGGACGGACGTCCCGAAGTCATTCCCGTCGGCCAACAGCGGAGCCGTCGTTGGCGTCGGTGTCGACGGTGTCGGCGCGGGGCTCGCCAGGCTCGCCCCTGACCCCCCGGCGCCGCTCGCGGCCCGCGCTCCCTCGACCGGCGGCGCCAGGTTGACGAGCGTTGCCGAGATGAGCACGACGGTCGCCCCGACGAGCAGCTCGGCCGAACCCGCCCGGCGGAGCCCGCGCAGCGATCGCCCGGCTGCCGGCGCGTTCCGGAAGTGGTTGACCGCGCCCAGGACGGCAAGGACGCCGAGGAGGCCGACCTTGGCGATGACCAGCCTGCCGAAGTCGGTCGAGACGAGCGCATCCAGCGTGCCGACCTCGGCGATCGCGCGCTGGAGGCCGGTGAGGGCGACGATGACGATCCCGGCCGTCGCGACCCGGGCGAACCGCCGGGCGGCTGTCGAGGTGGCCTGGCTGGGCGTTCGGCCCAGCGTGAGGAGGAGACCTGCCAGGCCGCCGAGCCAGAGCCCGACCGCCAGCACGTGGAGTGCCTGCACGAGCAGCCCGATGGCCGCATCGGAGCCCGCCGCGGCGTGGCTGAGGAGGACGTCGGCCCCGAGGGCTCCGGCGGCCCCGAGGCCGCCAGGGCCAGGCCAGCCTGTCCGCCGCGGCCGCGGGAGACCGCCGCGACGGCGACGCCGGCGACGAGGAGCGGCACCAGCCGCTCGACGATCGCGGGACCGAACGAGGACCCAGGATCTCGGCAGGCGCCACGCCCGCGGTTCCGATCTGGTCCACGATCACCAACGCCGTTCCGACCACGGCGGCCAGCCAGACGGCCGGCAGGAGCCGTGTCCGAATCGTCGATGTCGGCTCCACGATGACCAGGCCAACGCCGGCGACGCCGAGAAGCACGAGCAGGCCGGCGAAGAGGAGCCACCGACCGAGGATCGCGAGCGGGGTTGGCGTCGCGGCCGAGGACGCGGTGGCGGCGAACGCTCCACCGGCGCCGGCGGGCACGGCGGCCCCGGACGGCGGCGCGCCACCGATCCCGAACGCGAACGATCCGCTCGCAGCATGCCCATCCACGGCTGACACGGTCCGCCATGCGACGGTATACGGTCCCGGGCCGAGGGCCGGCAGCCCGACCTGGAGCGTCAGCGGATCGCCGGCGACGACCGTCGCCTTGCCGATGCTGACCACCGTGCCGCCCGTGTCGAGCACACGGATCGAGGAGAGCGTCGGGTCGGGCGCTTCGCCGAACGTGATCGAGACGGCCGGCGGCGAGGTTGGCAGCGACGAGTTCGGCGCGGGGTTCGACGATTGGGGCAGTGAATGCGCGGCCGCCGGCCCGGCCAGGAGGAGCGCCGCCAGCGTCGCGAAGACGACGACGGCGCTCCTCACGATCCGGTGCACGACAATCCTATTGGGTGGCTGGGCGCCGACGCAGGGCGACGACGAGGCCAGCGATCCCGAGCACCACGCCGAGGCCGCCGAGGACGATCGCGACCAGCAACGCGGTCGAGGCGGCATCGCGGGCCTGGTTGGCGGCCGATTGCGCGGCCGACGCGGCGCCGGCGGCCGAGGCAGCAGCCGACTGGGCGGAGCCGGCCGTCGACTGGGCGGCAGCGGCGGCAGAGCTCGCCGCGTCCACCGCGGCCATGTCCATGGCGGGCGGAGCCGAGGCCGCGGGCGCCGGCGCGGCGGACGCGAGGGCCGCGACGCGCGCGTCGATCCGATCGAGACGCGTGGCGACCTCCGCGAGGGTCGGCTCCTTGGCCGGGAACTGGACGGCCGACTGGTCGGACGCCGCGTCGAAGGTCGAGTCGCTGGACGTCGCGGTCTCGTCGACGGCCGTCCCATGGATCGAGCCCGTTAGCTTGAACGTGTAGTCGCCCGGCACCGTCGGGACGAGCGACGCTTCGTAGTCGCCCTGGACGCCGAGGCCCGTGTCCTCGTCGTACATCGGGACGAGGTCGAGCGGATCCGATGTCTGGCCACCGGCGACGACGACGACCTTGAGGTCTCCCGACTCGAGATCGGTGACCGGCTTGCCGTCCTTGTCCTTGACCACGACCTGCACGGCGTTCTGCTCTCCCACGTAGGTCGGCTCGTGGGCCCAGCCGAGCGCGACGCTGTACGGGCCGAAGTCCTTGACGATGTGGGCCTGGGCGACGGTCGCGAGAAGGCTGGCCGCGAGGAGCGCGGCGGGTGCCGCCGCCACCAGGCGTCGAGCGTGCAAAGTGCGCATGGGGTGCTCCGCTGCTGTTCGGGCGGGCGCGGCGCGCAGGTGACCTGCGCTGCGTGGACGCGCGCCTGGTCCCGCCCGGGCCGGATCTGGCCGCCTGAGGGCGGCCGCCGAACGTCGAATTCCGCCCGACGTCCGCCGGCCGATCCCGCGCTTCGGGTCGGCCGGTCGCTCAGGCGGCGATCCCGCGCGGCGGTGCACGCCCGGCGAGGCGCCGGGCGATCAGCCAGCGGTGGGCCACCGAGGCTGCGACGGAGCTCCAGGCCGGGGACGCGTGCGACGCGCCCGAGCCCGCCACGCGAGCCGCCCAGGTTCGCGCCGACGAAAGGCGACGTTCGAGGACCGAGCGGCGCCAGCGGAGCCAGGCAGCGCTGGCACCCAGCAGCAGCGCGATGCCGAACAGGACCGGGATCGCAAGCGGGTGATGGGGCCACAGGAGGACGGCAAGGCCAGGGAATTCGTGCTCGGTCGCGAGGTGCTCGAGGTTCTCCTGGACGACGAACCCCGCCCCGATGGCGGCGAAGAGACGGGGCACGAACCACAGCAGCTCGTCGAGGTACGACGGCCCGTCCGAGCGGTCGACGCGGCGCGGCCGCCGGGCATGTGTGCCCGCGCGGTACCGCGCGATCCTGGCTCGCAGCCGCGCGAGCGCGACGAACCCACCGGCGATCGGCACGGCGGCGACGAGGAGGGCGAGAATCGCGAAGCGATACCAGTAGTCGTGGCCCGTTGCCGCCAGAGCTCGGGACGAGTCCGCCCCGAACTCTGCGAGGAAGACCGCGTTGTGGCCGACCACGAGCCCGACGAGGGCGAACGCCCAGAACCGGATCCTCCGGAACCAGCGCAGCGAGATCTGGCGGCTGTCTCCGCTCATGGTCCGGCGATCGTACGAGAGCGTGGCGGATCGGGCATACCCCCAAGGGAAGGGGCGATCGCCTGGTGGGACGCCGGCCCGGAGAAGGCCGCACGACATGCGGCCGCCCGGCCTGGCGAAGCGTCCTTCAGGCGTCGTGCGTCGCGGCGTACTTCCGCAGGCCCCGGATGCCGCTCACCCCGAGCTTGTGGCCGAGGTTCGCGATGTGGCGCCGGACCGTGTGCTCGCTGATGCCGAGGTGTTCGCTGATCTCGGGCGCGTGGAGCCCCGCCGCCACCTCGCGCAGGATCTCCCGCTCGCGCAGGGTGAGCTCGTCCGCGTCCTGGCGGCGGAGGGCATCCTGGAGGATGCCGGCGGCGATCCCACTGTGGACGTAGGGCTCGCCTTCGATGACCGTCCGGATGGCATCGATCAGCTCGCTCGCCCGCGCGCCCTTCGCGCGGCCTCCACGACATCAACGATCCGCCCGGCGTCGTCGACGCCTCGAGTGGGGCTCGTCGCCAACTCCCTGCTGATGGGCCACTCCCACACCGACCCGTTCAAGGCCGGGGAGACCTATTACTACATCCTGGAGAACCCGGGCAACGTCATCCAGCGCGGCAGCCAGGTGAGCGTCCTGCCCGGGGACGCCGAAGTCGACGGCGCCGACGTCAGGTAAGGCGGCGACGCAGGACGGCTCGCTCACGGTCGTCGGCGCCTGCATGGCGCGGACCGCCCGCGTGGCCGGCACGGAGTCAATCGACAACTTCGTCTCCGACCGGACCGCCCGCTCGGATCCCGGCCAGCGCTCGGGCTGCTTCGGGGTCCGCCGGCGGTCAGGTCATCGACGCTCACGCTCCACCCGGGGACGCCGCGCATCGGCGGACTGGTGGGTCGCGGTCAGAGGTAGTAGTCGAAGTCGTGCTCCGTCCGCGCCCAGCGGCGGATCGCGAAGACGTGGGCCTGGGGCCCCTCGGGTCGCAGCTCGACGTAGTTGCGGGCGCCGTGCCAGAGATAGCGCGCGTCGGCCAGCAGGTCGTGGACCTGGTACGGCTGCCGGTGGTCGAGGCCCATCTCGTCGAGCGGCACCTCCAGGAAATCCTGACTGGACGTGGTGCGGATCGAGGTTGACGACCACCACCACCTGGTTCGACTGGTCGGGCGTCGCCTTCGAGTAGGCGATGACCTGGCTGTTGTCCACCCGGAGGAAGCGCAGGCCGTCGTTGGCCCGGAGCGCCGGGTTCGCCTGCCGGATCCGGTTGAGCGCGCCGAGCAGCGGAGCGAGGCTGTCCCACGCGGCGTCCGGCGAGATCCCAGTGCCGGATCTCGTACTTCTCGGAGTCGAGGTACTCCTCGCGGCCGATGGCCAGCGGCTCGGCGATGCAGTGCTCGAACGCGGGGCCGTACAGCCCGTAGCTCGGGCCGAGGGTCGCCGCGAGGACCGCCCGGGCGACGAAGCCGGGCCGCCCGCCGTACTGGAGGTACTCGGGCAGGATGTCCGGCGTGTTGACCCACAGGTTGGGTCCGAAGAACTCGCGGACCGGTGTCCTGGTCAGCTCGGTCAGGTACTCGGTGATCTCCGCTTTCGTGTTGCGCCAGGGAAAGTAGTTGTACGACTGGGTGAAGCCAACCTTGGCGAGCCGGTAGAGGACCTTCGGGCGGGTGAACGCCTCGGCCAGGAAGATCGTGTCCGGGTGGTCGCGCTTGATCTCGGCGATCACCCACTCCCAGAACGCGAACGGCTTGGTGTGCGGGTTGTCGACCCGGAAGATCCGGATGCCCTGGTCGATCCAGAACTGGAACACGCTGTGGAGCTCCGCCCAGAGCGCCTGCCAGTCCGGGGTCTCGAAGTCGAACGGGTAGATGTCCTGGTACTTCTTGGGCGGGTTCTCCGCGTACTGGATCGTCCCGTCGGGGCGCTGGCGGAACCACTCCGGGTGCTCGGTGGCGTAGGGGTGATCGGGGGCGCACTGGAATGCGATGTCGAGGGCCAGCTCGATGCCGAGGTCCGCCGCGGCCGCGCGCAGGTGGGCGAGGTCCTCGAGCGTGCCGAGCTCCGGGTGGATGGCCTTGTGGCCGCCTTCGGTCGAGCCGATCGCCCACGGGCTCCCGGGATCGCCGGGCCGGGCGACCGGGTCGTTGTTGGGCCCCTTGCGGTTGACCCGGCCGATCGGGTGGATCGGCGGCAGGTAGAGCACGTCGAAGCCCATCCCGGCGACGTAGGGCAGGCGCGCCTCGACGTCCCGGAGCGTGCCGTGGCGGCCCGGCTCCGCGGCGCACGATCGCGGGAACAGCTCGTACCAGGCGCTGAAGCGTGCCCGCTCGCGATCGACGACCACGCCGAGGGCCGGGTGATGGGTGGTCGGGAACGGCCGCTCGGCGTGGCGGGCCATCAGCGCCGCGAGGTCGGGCGCCAGGGCGGCCCCGGCGCCGGCGGGGCCGCCGCCGCGCAGCAGCGCGGCCGCCTCGCGAAGCCGCGATCCGTCCTCGTCGTCGGCCCGTTCGGCGGCGGCCTCGACGAGCGCGACGCCGATCAGCAGGTCGAGGCGGACGTCCTGGCCCGCGTCGAGGCGCTTGCGGAGGTCGCGGGCCCACGAGCGGAACCGGTCGACCCAGGCCTGCACGGTGTAGCGGTAGCGCCCGATCTCGGCCACCCTGAACTCGGCCCGGAACCGGTCGTCGCCGAGCGCCGTCATCGGCACCTCGGTCCACTCCGCGGCGTCCTCGCGCCGGTGGAGCAGCACGCCCGAGACGAGCTCGTGACCGTCGGCCACGATCGCGGCCTCGACCACGACCGCGTCGCCGACGATCCGCTTGACCGGGAACCGGCCGCCGTCGATCTCGGGCGTGAGCCCCTCGATCACCACCCGGCTCCAGGCGTCCTTGATGCCCACCGACCCATCCCTCCTGCGGATCTTCGTCCCGCTCCGGGCGCCCGGCCGGGGCCGGGACGCCTGCCTACGACTCGGCCTGCAGGGACCGATACAGCTCCAGCGTCTGCCGGGCGATCGCCGCCCAGCTGAAGTGATCCTCGGCGCGCCGCCGCCCGGCCCGGCCCATCCGGTCGCGCAGCTCGGGGTCGAGGCCGACCCGGTTGATCGCGGCCGCCAGGTCGGCCGAGAACTGCGCCGGGTCGCTCGGATCGAAGGTGCCCGGCCGGATCCGGGGATCGACGAGCAGCCCGGTCTCGCCCGGGACGACCACCTCCGGAATCCCGCCGACAGCCGAGGCGACGACCGCGGTCTCGCAGGCCATCGCCTCGAGGTTGATGATCCCGAACGGCTCGTAGACGGACGGGCAGCAGAAGACCGCGGCGTGCGAGTAGAGCTGGATCGCCTCGTCGCGGGGCAGCATCTCCTGGATCCAGATCACGTCGTGGCGCGTGGCGCTGACGTCGGCGACGCGTTCGGCCATCTCGGCACCGATCTCGGGCGTGTCGGGGGCGCCCGCGCAGAGGACCACCTGGAGTCCCGGGTCGATCGCGGGGATCGCGTTCACGAGGTGGATGATCCCCTTCTGGCGGGTGATCCTCCCGACGAACAGGACGTACGGACGCGCCGGGTCCACGCCGTGCCGCGCGAGCGCGCCGACCCCCGGATCCGGGCGGTACTCGGCAAGGTCGATGCCGTTGTGGATGACGTGGACGCGGGCAGGATCGACCGCGAAGAAGCGCAGGATGTCCTCGCGCGTCTCGTTCGAGACGGCAATCACAGCGTCGGCGTCCTCGATCGCGGTCCGCTCCATCCACGCCGACAGCCCGTAGGCGTTGCCAAGCTGCTCGACCTTCCACGGCCGGAGGGGCTCGAGCGAGTGGACGGTCAGGACGAGCGGGATGCCCCAGAGCTTCTTGGCGAGGAACCCGGCCATGTCCGTGTACCACGTGTGGCAGTGGACGACGCCCGCGTCGAGGTCGTCCTTTGCCATGGCGAGGCTCCGGTGGAAGGCGTCGAGGGCGCCCCCGAACCGCGGGTCGGTGCCGCGACGAGCCTCCGGCCATGCGTCGTAGCCTCGCACGCGGAGGCCCGGGAGGTGCTCGTCCTGGGTACCAAAGCAGCGCACCTCGACCGGGACGAGGCGGGCGAGCTCCCGGCTGAGGTACTCGACGTGGACGCCGGCGCCCCCGTACACCGACGGCGGGTACTCGTTGGTGAAGAGAGCGACCTTGCCGAGGGGCGACACGGGCACGAACCTCCGAGTGGGCCGGGCGACACGTCGGCCGGCCCGACAAGACTAGTCAATCCGGGGTCGGCGAGTGCGTCAGGCGCACGCCGGGCCTGCTGGCGAAGAGCGGCGCCGCAGGGCCGCTCCCGGGCCCGCGCCGAGGCCGGCACTCGGCCGGGTGCCGCGGCCGAGGGCCAGCGACCCCGACGCCGGTTCGGGCCGAACAGGTGCCCGGCGCCCCTCCCGGGCCGAGTACGCTGTCCGGCGATGGACGACGATCCCCGCGAACGGCTGGCCGGGCGCCTCGCGGCGCTGGAGGCCGGCGACATCGGGCGGCTGGCGGCCGCCTGGACGCCCGGCTTCGCCGACGACCTCGACGCCGCCCATCTCGTCCTCTCCGAGCACGAGCGTGGCGATCTCTCTCACGTGCTCGGGCCGGTCCTCGACCGGATCGCACCGCTCGCGGTGGTGGTCACGGGCCTTCCGCCCGCGGACGAGGCGGCGAATCCCGATGCGCTGCGCGAAGCGCAGGCTGCGCTGGACGTCCTCGAGGGCGCGGCGATCGCCACGCATGCCGCCGACCTCATCCCGGCCGGCCGGCGCGCCCGCCTCCTGGCCCCGTGGCAGCGCGCCCTCGGCGAGCGGGCATAGCGGGGCGAACCGTCCCTCGTTCGCCGCCCCGCCCGGCCGGGGTCGGTGCCCGGTCTCGCGGCGGGCAGGCGGAAGCCGTCAGGACTCGTCGTCCGCCACGCCCGCTCCATCCGGCCCGCCGACCACTCCGCGCCTGCCGCCCGCAAGATCGGCACGCGGCGCCCCGTCGCGGCCGAGGCGCCGGCCGCCCGGCGCCTCGCGAGGCCGCGGCCGCATGACCGGCCGGCCGGGGACGACGACGATCGGCACCGCCCGCGGGCCATGGGCGCCCGCCGGAGCCATCCCGCCGATCGATCGCGGCACGCCCGCCACGGGGGCCTCGTCGGCGGCCAGGATCCGGCGGTAGAGCTCCTCGTACCGATCGGTCATCCGGCGGGCCGAGAACCGTTCCAGCACCGACCGGCGGATCCCGGCTCGGTCCAGCTCGCCGACGCGCTCGACCTGGAAGGCAAGCATGGGCACGTCGTCGCCGAAGAAGCCGTCCTCGCCCTCGCGCAGGATCTCGGGCAGGGCGCCGGTCCGGCGCGCCACGACCGGCGTCCCGCAGGCCAGCGATTCGATCGCGACCAGGCCGAACGGCTCCGGCCAGCTGCCGGGCATGAGCGTCGCGAAGCTCTCCGCGAACAGCCGATCGCGGTCCGCCGCGCTGAGCTCGCCGAAGTACTCGACCGCGCTGCCGGCGCGAGCGAGGGCGGGCCGGAAGACCTCCTGGTCGTAGGCCCGCTCGGCCGGCTGCGTCCCGACCTTGGCTGCCATGCGGAGCGGGCGCCCGGTCAGCTTCGCGATCTCGATCGCCTCGACGATGCCCTTCTCCGGTGCGACCCGGCCGACGAATGCGAGGGCATCGCTTCGGCGGCGCTCGAAGGGCGCGTCGCGCAGCGTCAGGCCGTTGTGGATCACGGCGGCCCATGGCACGTCCGGGTGCGGGCTCGCCTGGCTCTGGCTGATCGCCACCAGGTGACCGGCCGCGCGCGGCAGGGCGGCACGCAGCGCCGGGGTGTCGAGGCGCCCGTGGAACGTGCTCACGACCGGGACCGGCGAGGCCGCCGCGAGGAGGAGCCCTGCGACCTCGAGGTGGCTGTGGATCACGTCGAAGTCAGGCGACCGGGTCAGGACCTCCTGGATCGTGGCGACGAACCAGGGCAGCGGGTCGATCCCGAGGCCGGCCGGCCGGATGGCGCGCGGGATTGTCGGGACGTGCCGCCCGCCGATCGATAAATCGCCGCTCGCGAACGTGGTCACCTCGTGACCCCGCCGTCCGAGCTCGGTCACCAGCTCGGCGACGATACGCTCGGTGCCGCCATACCCGTCGGGGGGCACCCGTTCGAGCGGCGGCGCGACCTGCGCGATGCGCAGTGGACCGGACATCGACTCCTGCCTCCGACGTGTGGGTCGATGATGCGCCAGAAACGGGTCGGGCGCCCGCCACGCCACTCGCGGCGACATCGCAGCGACCTTGCAGCCGTGCGCGCGGCCACCGCCACGCAGGCGGGCGGCCCGGCCGGGTGCCCGCCGGCACCGCACCTCCGTACGGTTGGGCGGGCGACGGGGCGGGACCATCGTGCGACTGGGCCGCCGGCGCCCGCCGGTCCATGCTGGCGACGTCGCCTTCCCGCCACGGAGTCTCGACGTGCGAACCCGACGCGGACCGATCCTGGCGCTGCTCGCCGTGCTGCTCTCGTGCGGGCCCGTCGTGGTGCCGGCCGCCTCGCGGGCGGCGGCGGTCGACCCGGAGGGCGCGGAGCTCATGCGCCTGACGAACCTCGACCGGGCCGCGCTCGGCGCGACCAGCCTGGCGATCGACCCGACCCTGGCCGCCCTGGCCCGCGACCGCGACTTCACCTGTCCGAGCAGCGGCGCGACGCTCCACGGCCGCGCCCGGGATATGGCCGAGCGCGACTACTTCAGCCACACGATCCTCGACTGCAGCAAGCCCGACGGCACGGACCTCGGCGCCCTGGACGTCATGCTCGGCCTCGGGTACGCGACCATGCGGGGCGAGAACATCGCCTGGAACGACTACCCGACGTCCACGTCGACGTACAAACCCGGCTGCGATGTGAGCGGCGCGAACTGCGTCGGGACGCCGACGCCCAGCGAGTGGACCGTTGCGATCGCCCAGTCGATGTTCATGCAGAGCCCCGGCCACCGCTCGAACATCCTCGCCGCGTACGACCGGTTCGGCTGCGGGCACGCCGCGGACGCGAAGGGCGGCCACTACTACGCCTGCCTGTTCAGCCGCGGCGGCCCGACCACGACACCCGCGCCGACGCCCGCACCGACGCCCGCACCGACGCCCGCGCCGACGCCCTCCGCCGACACCGCCAGGCCGGTGTTCGTCCGGTTCGTGGGCCTGAGCATCGTCCGGGCAGGCTACGGCCGCACGGTCGGAGCGAGCGTTCGCGACGATGTGGCCCTGGCGCGGTTGACGGTCACGGTCGATGGCCGGCTGCTGCGGACCTGGGCCGTCACCGGACAGACCGCCGCCCGCCGCGCGATCGTGCCGGCGCGCTGGCTGACGGTCGGACGACATCTCGTCCGGTGGTTCGCCCGCGATCGTGCAGGCAACCTCGCCATCCACCGCGCCTGGCTCAGCGTCCGGCGTCGCTGACGGTCGCCCGGCGCCGACGGCGGCACCGACGGGCATCGGGCCCGCGCAGGTCAGGCGAACCCGGCGATCCGTACAGCCGGTCCAGACCCCGCATGTTAGGGGTCTGCAACGCCAACCGTTCCCGCCATGCGATGACCGGCACGCCGGACCGCGCACGCTGGCGTCACGGCCGGGATGGGCCCGACCGAGCCACAAGGAGATCCCGATGGCACAGGGAGGTGGGCGCGACGGCGACCAGCAGCGCGCACGGACTGGGCCCGCACGCCGCGGGTTCGCCGCCATGAAGCCGGAGATGCAACGCGAGATCGCCCGCAAGGGAGGCCAGGCGAGCTCTCGCGGCCAGCGACGCGACGCGCAGGGCCAGTTCGCTGGCGGACGGGCGACCGGGAGCGCCGGCTCGGGCGGCAGCTCGGGCGGCGGAGTCACGGGCATCGGCGGAGCGGATCGGACGACCACCCGGGGCCGCAGCCACGAGCGAGCGGCGGATCGCGATCGCACTCGCTAGCGACTGCGGCGCCAACGACGTCGACGGGCCGGCCGGACAGGCCGGCCCTGCCGCGTGAGGCCTGCCCGACCCCGTGGTGCGGCATCGGCCGCACCGGCCGCCTGGGCCGCACCGGCCGCCTGGGCCGCACCGGCCGCCTGCCGGGCCATCAGAGGTGGACGACCACCTCGACGTCGCCGGTCCGCCGCAGGACCTCCGCGCTGGTCGTGCCGCGCCAGCGGTGGAACAGGAGGTCCACCGAGGCGTCGCCGACCCGGAGTCCCGTGATCACCAGCTTCTGGAGGGGCCGGGGCAGGATCGGGCGCACGATCCTGAGGGCGTGGGCGGGCGCGTCGGCCTCGAGCCCCAGCAGCGACCGGAGCAGGAAGTACGGCGACGCCGCCGCCCACGCCTGCGGCGCGCAGGCCACCGGGTAGGCGACCGGCACCTTCGTCTGGTCGCGGTCGAAGCCGCAGAACAGCTCCGGGAAGCGGAACAGCGGGAACGTGCGCGCCGCGTCGAGGAGCGAGGTCGCGAGGGCGGCCGCCTGGTCGTGATACCCGTAGGACTTGAGGCCGGCGGCGGCGATCGCCGTGTCGTGGGGCCAGACCGTTCCCGTGTGGTAGCCGAGCGGGTTGAAGCCCGCCTGCTGGGCGCCCAGCGTCCGGATCCCCCAGCCCGAGAACAGCTCCGGGCCGGCGAAGTCGCGGGCGATCGCGCGGGCGCGCTCGGGCCCCGGAATGCCGGTCCACAGGCAATGGCCGATGTTGCTGGCGGCCGCGTCCATCTGCCGGCCGGCACCGTCGAGCGCCATCGCGTAGCGGTCGAGCGACGGGATCCAGAACGCCTCCTCGAACCTGGCAGTGGCCCTGTCGGCGTCCGCCTCGAGTCGGGCTGCGAGCTGCCCGTCGCCGCGACGGGCAGCCAGGCGGGCAAGGCCGCGCCGGGCCGCGATCGCGTACCCCTGCACCTCGGCCAGCGCGATCGAACCCTCGGCCAGCGCCCCGTGCCGGTCGCGGACCGAGTCGGCTGAGTCCTTCCAGCCCTGGTTGCGCAGCCCGCGTTCCGATCGGCTGGCGTACGCCACGAACCCGTCCCCGTGCCCGTCGAGCCACCCCAGGGCCGCGAGCGCGGCCGGCCAGAGCCGGTCCACGAGGGCGTCGTCGGCCGTCCAGGCATGCGTCTCGGCGAGGAGCATCAGCCAGAGCGGGGTGGCGTCGACGCTCCCGTAGTACGGCGTGAACGGGAGCTCGCCGGTCCTCGCCATCTCGCCCGTCCGGAGCTCGTGGAGGATCTTGCCCGGCTCGGCGTCGCGCCAGTCGTCGGCGGCCGTGGCCTGGCGCCGGGCGAGGACGTCGAGCGTCGAACGGGCAAGCTCGGCGGAGACGGGCAGCATGAAGTACGACGCGAGGATGGCGTCGCGCCCGAAGAGCGCGGTGAACCACGGGACGCCGGCGGCCACGAACCGCTCGCCGGGGCCCGGGCCCTCGGTGTCGAGGAGCCGCAGGTCCGCCGCGCCGCGGGCAAGGATCAGGTTCACGAGCTCGTCGTCGGTCTCGATCGCGGCCGCCGGCACGGGCGATGCGGCCGGCTCGCCCGATCCGGACGGCGCACCTCCGCCGGTGCGCGGCACCCCGGTTGGTGGCCCGCCCGTGGCCGGCGCCCAGGGGACCTCTGGCGGGACCAGCTGCTCGTGGTCCTCCGGGGCCGATGTCGCGTCGTGCGGCTCACCGGTGCTCCAGGCCGGGCGCACGTGCCAGCCGAGCGTGGCGTGGGCGCCCGGGGCGATCGCGAGGCGCCAGCGGGCCACGACCGACCCGTCGGCGTCCTCGGGGGCGGGCACGACTTCGTCGGGCGCCCAGTCGAACGCCACCCGCGTCCGCAGCTCGACGTCGTCGAGCCCGTGATACCGGAACGTGAGGGCGCCGTCGGCGAAGGCCGTCCGCTCGAGATGGCCCCGCCCGGTCCGCTCGTAGCCGCGGACTTCGAAGATGTCGGCCCCGTCGGCATCGAGGAGGAGCTCCGCCGTGACCGACTGGCGGCCGAGGGTGTAGTTGGTGACCGTGATCCGCTCGATCAGGCCATCCGCGCCGAGCTGGCGCTCGCGGCGGATCCCGAGTGACTGGGTCGGGAGGGGCGGCGCGTCGCTCGCCCCGGCCTGCGGTCCGCCCCGCAGCTGCGGGTTCGTCAGCTGGACGACGCCGACGTCCGCGCCGCCCTTGTCGGATTCGAGGAGCGTGGAACGGAGACCGTCGAGGCGGAGGGCGAGCGTCGAGAGGACGCGCGTGTCGCCGTGATAGAGCCCGAGCCCGCGGCTGTCCGGGTGGATGTCGCCGAAGGGATCCGCCAGCAGGCTCAGGGCGCCGTGCTTGAGCACGGCAACCGAGCCGAGGTCGGTCGCCCGGACGATCGGCCGCGGCCGCGCCGCGAAGGATGCCGGGGAGGATTCGCGCGTGGCGCGCCCAGCGCCGGCCGTCGCCCGGGTCAGCGGACCGCGCCCATCCCGCCCGCGCGGTGCGCCTCGGCGACGACCGCGCCGACGGGCTCGGGTTCAGGCTCGGTCGGCACGGTGCCATCGACATCGAGCAGGTAGCCGATCCCCTGGAAGGTCTTGATCCGGCCCGGCTCGCCGGGCTTCGCGCCGAGCTTGCGGCGCACGCGGCTCACCCAGACCCGCAGGTACTGGAGGTCGTCGCGATACTCGGGCCCCCACACCTTCGTCAGGAGCTCGGTGTGCAGGACGACCTTGCCGGCGTTCGCGGCGAGGTGCTGGAGGAGCAGCCACTCCGTGCGCGACAGCTGGACGAGCTCGCCGCCGTGGGTGACCATTCGCCGCTCGAGGTCGATCTCGACGTCGTCGAAGCGGACGACGCCCGCGCCCGGCGTCGCTCCCGACGACCGACGGAGGACGGCGCGCACGCGGGCCGCGAGCTCATCGGGGTGGAACGGCTTGGCGACATAGTCGTCGGCTCCGAGGTCGAGCCCCTTGGCCTTGTCGGCCGTCGAGCCCTTGGCCGTCAGCAGGATCACCGGGACCGACCGGCCCTCGCGAAGCTGCCGCATGACCTCGATCCCGTCGAGATCGGGCATCACGATGTCGAGGAGCACGATGTCGGGGCGGTACTCCTCCGCCTTGGCGAGGGCCTCCTCTCCCCCACCGGCGGTGACGACCCGGAAGCCCTCCTCCGAGAGCGCGATCGATACGAGCTTCGTGATCCGCGGCTCGTCGTCGGCCACGAGAACGAGGGGCTGGCTGCTCACGCGGAATTCTCCTTGCGGCGGCGTCGCGCGCCGGCCGGGGCGACGATCGTGAGCGACCGGCATCCGCCGTCCGGGCAGCGAACCCGTCAACCATGCACTACCGGCCGTATTGCTGGAGGCCGGCGCGACTGTAATACTCATTGCAGTTTCATATCAAATGGAGGGTCGATCCATTGCGTCTCCGTCGCCGGCCCGGCGAGCGCCGGGCCGCTGGTCGGCCGCCGAGCCACCCCCAGCGACCCCGGAACGGCAGCGACCCCGGTCCGCATGGACCGGGGTCGCTGGTCGCCTGTCCGGCTGGTCGCGCAGCCGGGCCGGAGGGAGAGGGACTCCTCGACCCCCAGTGTCGAGAGGAGTCACGGACAGTGTCGCGCCGGGCGCCTTTCGACCGACCCGCCGCCGGGCAGCGCTTGCTTGCAGGCGCATCGCAGCGGCCGGTATGGCGCGGCGGGAGGGCCGCTCAGGGCCCCGGCATCGCCTCGTGCGCGAGGATGCCGAGGACGGCGTCGGCGAGATCGCGCGCCTCGGCGTCGCAGCGGCGCACGGGCGGCGTGGTGGCGGCGCGACGGGGTCCGACGAGCATCGTGCGGATCGCGGGGTGGCGGACTTCGCAGCGGTGCGGGTCCCCGACCAGGAGCCATCCCGTCGCGTCGGCGGGGATGTCGTCGACGTAGCCGACCGGCGTGGCGGCCTCGCGCGTCGCCCGGCCGGCCAGGGCGACGTCGCCGACGACGATCGGGCGATGGCCGGTCTCGGCGAGGTGGCGGATGGCGGTACCCGCGTCCGGCGCGAGGGTCGACGGCCCCGACTCGCTGCCGTCGGCGTGCAGCCCCACGAGGACGGCCGCGTCGAACAGGATCGCCGGGGCTGACGGGACGAGCTCGAACGGGGGACGCTGCATCAGGTCCATTGTCACACGCGGCGGCGTCGGAGGGCCACCGCCGGTCGGCGTAGCCCGGACGGGCCTGCCGGGCTGTCCGACCCGGCGTCGACTCGCAGACTGTCCGGCCGTGGTCCGGCTGGCGGTGCCCGGCGCCGCGATCAGTCGAGGACCGCGTCCACGATCCCGTTCGCGAGCGCCTCTTCCGGGTAGATCCAGACCTGGGTCGTGTCGCGGAGCATCCGCTCCACCCACGCCCGCCGCGCGAACCGGCTCCTGCGCCCGGCCGGCGTCCGGCGGACCCGCATGAGCAGGATCGTCGCGATCCGCTCGGCCATGCTCTCCATCTGGTCCGACTGCGCCACGATGCCGTTGATGTCACCACGGACGTCCGGGGCGAAGATGCCGTGCCACATGAGCGCCCCGAGCGAGCTCATCCGGCAGGTGGTGGCGGAGGCGGCGAGCACTGCGGCCATCGACGAGGCCTGCCCGACGATCTCGACCTCCAGGTCGACCCCAAGCCGCTGGAGGCGCCGAACCTGGCTGATCATGTCGAACGCCGCATTGACCGATCCGCCGGGCGAGTTGATGACGACCCGGATCGCCGGCCGGGCCGCGTCCTCCGCGGGGCTCGACGCGCACAGGTCGGCGGCCATCGCCTCGGTCACCCGGCGGAACTCGTTGGCGACCTTCTGGGTGATCTCGCCGTCGAGGTGGAACGTCGCGCTGCGGTAGGCGTGCCAGGCGAGGTACTCGTCCTGGTCGCGGGGTGCCGGGTACTTGGCGGAGTCGATCGGGGCAGCGGATTGGTTCATCACGAGTGGTCCGGCTCGAGCAGGCGTGGATCGGTTCGATCATGGTTCGTCGGGGGCAGATCAGCGAGGGAGCCGCCGGTCCCGCCGTAGCCGCGCCAAAAGAACCAGTTCGGCGGTCCCGCCGTTCCGCGACCGCGGCGGACGCCCATCCCTGGCTCGCGGCGAACGCCTGGCCCGCCGGCGACGCCCCCGCCGGGCTCGGGGTACCCTCCGACCATGTGCCGAAGCATCCACCGCCTGCGCACGACAACGCCCCAGCCCACCACGGGCGACCTCGACGCGGCCGCCCTCCAGTACGTCCGCAAGATCAGCGGGATGCGCGCGCCGTCACGGGCGGCCACCCCCGCCTTCGAGACGGCCGTCGCCGAGATCGCGGCCGCGACAGGACGCCTGCTTGCCGCGCTCGACGTCCCGGCAGTCGAGGGCGCTGCCACGCCGCCCGCGCTGTGGCCGCCCACGCCCGGAGCGCGGCGCGCGCGGCGGCTCGCCGGAGAGGGGTGATGGACGAAGCCGACAGGCGGCGGTGGGCCGCGGCCGCCGATCGCTATGGCGACGGCTGGGCGCAGGCCAATGCCCCCGATCTCGGCTGGCTCGTCGAGGCGGTCCGGCCCGGTCCCGCCGATCGCGCCGTCGACGTGGGCACCGGGGCGGGTCACGCCGCCCGCGCCATCGCACGGCACGTCGCGAGCGTGGACGCGATCGATCCGACCCCCGAGATGCTCGCCGTCGCCGAGCGGCTCACCGCGACGAGCGGGATCGCCAACATCGCGTTCGTCACGGGCGTCGCGGAGCGCCTGCCCTTCGACGACGCGTCGCTCGACATCGCGATCAGCCGGTTCTCGGTCCATCACTGGCCCGATCCGGGTGCGGCGTTCAGCGAGATCGCGCGCGTCGTCCGGCCGGGTGGCCGCATCGCGATCGTCGACCTGCTGGCGCCCGCGCCCGGAGCGGACGCAACGTTCCTGGCTGCCGTCGAGCTGCTGCGCGATCCCGGGCACGTGCACTCGCTGGCCGCCGACGAGGCGCTCGCCCTCCTCGGAGCTGCCGGAATCGACGCGACCGTCGCGCGAACCTGGGAGATCCGCCACGCCACCCAGGCATGGCTTGACCAGCCGGACCCCCCGGCCTGGCGCCGCGACGCGGTCCGCCAGCTGCTGCTCGAGGCGCCGCCAGGCGCCCGGGCCGCGTTCTCGATCGCGCCCGACGGGGAGGCCTTCTCGGTCGGGTGCGGCCTCCTCGCCGGGACGCGCCGCTGACTCGCGACCCAGCGATAGCACGAATGCGCGGCCGCCCGCGCCCGGTGGCCCGCCCGATCCGCCTTCGCCGTGCCGGGAGGCCGCCGAGCAGCCGGGTCGGACCCGGAAGGCCGCCGAGCGGCCCGGTCGGACCCGGAAGGCCGCCGAGCGGCCCGGTCGGACCCCGAAGGCCGCATGCCGCTGACTGCGGTCCCGAGCGCAGGGTCGGCCGCGCCGCGCGGCGCGGGTCAGCCGAGGCGCGCCGCGCGGACCAGCGCGGCGCGCCGGAACAGGTCCGCGTACGCCCTGGCGGACGACGACTCCCACGACCAGTCGACGGCCATGCAGCGACGCACCAGCCGATCCCAGCCGGTCGGATCGGGGTCATCCCGGGCGGCCACGGCCCGGGCGACGGCCAGCGTGAGCGCCTCGGCGGTCGGCTCGTCGAACAGGAACCCGGTCCCGCGGGCGGGATCCGCATCCAGGTCGATGATCGTGTCGATCAGGCCGCCGGTCGCCCGCGCCACGGGCGGCGTGCCATAGCGCATCGCGATCATCTGGCCCTGTCCGCACGGCTCGAACCGGGACGGCATGAGGAACATGTCCGCCCCGGCGTAGATCCGGCGAGCCAGGTCCCGGTCGAACCGCTCGACCATGGCGAGCCGGCCCGGCGCCCTGGCCGCCAGCGAGCGCATCCCGGCGACGAGCGAGTGGTCGCCGCTCCCGAGCGCCACGATCGCGGGCGCCGCGGGCAAGCAGCCCGGGGGCGGCCGCCGCGACGAGGTCGAAGCCCTTCTGCGGATCGAGGCGGCCCACGACGCCGAGCACCGGACCCTGGTCGGCTGGATCGAAGCCGACCCGCTCCAGCAGGTCGCGCCGGCAGGCGGCCTTGCCCGTGCGTTCGGCGGCGTCGTAGGTCGCGGCCAGGGCGGCGTCGGTCGCCGGGTCCCAGACCGACCGGTCCAGGCCGTTCAGGATCCCGACCAGCCGGTCGCCGAGCGCGCGCAGGTCGCCGTCGAGCCCCATCCCCGCGTCCGGCGTGAGGACCTCCCGGGCATACGTCGGGCTCACGGTGTTGACGAGCTCGGCCCGCCGGATGCCCTCGCCGAGCAGGTCGACGCCCCAGGCGTCGCCGACGCGGACGGTCGCCTCGCCGAGACCCAGCTCGGCGGCTCGGTCGCGCGGGGTCCAGCCGTGGTAGGCGGGGTTGTGGATCGTGAGGGTGATCGCGGCGCCACCGACGACGGGGTCGCCGGCGTAGACCTCGTCGCGCAGGATCGCGGTTGGACAGGCGTGCCAGTCGTGGAGCGCGATGACGTCGACCGGGCGGCCCTCCTGGCGCCGCGCCTCGAGCGCTGCCCGGCCGAGGAGCGCGAAGCGGCGGGCGTTGTCGGGGTATTCGGCGGGCCCGTCGCCGTAGATGCCGGCCCGCTCGAAGCAGGCCGGGTGGTCGACGAGGCGGAGCCGGTACCCGTCCGCGTCCCAGCTGCGCACCGCGACCTCGGTCAGCCCCTGGTCGCCATCCGGGATCACGACCGGGACGACGTCGCCCGCCCGACCGGCCGGCGGCTTGACGAAGGAGTACGCGGGGAGGAACACCTCGACCGGGGCGTCGAGCAGCCCGGGGACGTGGCCGAGGGCGCGGGCGAGGGCGTCGACCACGTCCGCCAGTCCTCCGGTCTTCGCCCACGGCTCGCATTCGGCGGCGATGAAGACGACCTGCATGCTCACGGCGATGCTACTCCGCGGGCCGCCCGACGATCCGCCCCGGACGGGACCCGGCGACGGACGGGGCACGACGCGCTAAACCGGTTCACGAATCCCACCCAGACGGTATGATCCAGCGCCATATGGAACCCCTCGTCCGCGTTCCGACGTTGCCGGGCGCCCCCTTCCGCCTCCCTCCACCGTTCGAAGGGCTCCGCCGGCTCGCCTTCAACCTCTGGTGGATGTGGCACCCCCGGGCCGCGCTCCTCTTCCAGCGCGTCGACGCCAATACCTGGTCGCGCTACCGCAACCCCGTCGCGCTGCTCCAGTCGGCCATCAACTGGGAGCCGCTGCTCGAGGACCCCGTCTTCATCGCCGAGTACCACGCCGTCATGGACCAGTTCGAGGGCTACCTCGAGAACGGCGCGGACCACTGGTTCCACCGCCAGCATCCCAAGGGCCTCAACGGACCGATCGCCTATTTCTGCGCCGAGTACGGGTTCCACGAATCGCTGGGCATCTATTCGGGCGGCCTCGGCGTCCTGGCCGGCGACCACATGAAGTCGGCGAGCGACATGGCGCTCCCCGTGATCGGCGTCGGCCTGCTGTACCGCAAGGGATACTTCCGCCAGTCGATCGATGCCGACGGCCACCAGGAGCACGCGTATCCCGACTTCGACCTCGACCGGCTGCCGTTCCTGCGCGTCGCGAACCGGTTCGGCGATCCCCTCGCGATCCCCGTCCAGCTGCCCGGGCGGACGATCACAGCGGCGGTCTGGAGCGTCCAGGTCGGTCGCGTCCCGGTCCTCCTCCTCGACACCGACCACCCCGGGAACGACGACGCCGACCGCCCGATCACCCACATCCTGTACGTCCGCGGCCGCGAGATGCGGCTCCACCAGGAGCTGGTCCTCGGGGTCGGCGGGGTCCGGGCGCTGCGGGCCCTCGGCGTCACGCCGGCTGTCTGGCATCTCAACGAGGGTCATTCGGCGTTCCTCCTCGTCGAGCGCGCCCGCGAGCTCGTGCAGGCCGGGATGGACCTCGAGGACGCCTGGTCCGCCGTCAAGCGCCAGAGCGTCTTCACGATCCATACGCCGGTCTCGGCCGGCAACGAGCGGTTCGACATCGACCTCGTGCGCCAGGTGGCCGGGCCCCTGTGCGAGGGCGACCGCCGGCCGGGCACGGGCGGCGTCCCCGTCGACAACGTCCTGGGGCGCGGGATCGGCGAGACCGGCGACACGTCCCAGTTCGACATGACGGCGTTCAGCCTGCGGACCTCCAACGGCGCCAACGCCGTCTCGCTGCTCCACGCCGAGACGGCCAACGACACCTGGCAGGGGGTTCTCGGGTCCCGCGCGATCCTGGGCGTGACGAATGGCGTCCACACCCCGACATGGGTCGGCCGGCCGCTCCGGGATCTCCTCGAACGCCACCTCGGCGCCGACCTCGACGACATGGACGGCGTGTCCGATGGCGGCCGGTTCTGGGAGCGCGCCGACCGCCTTCCCGACCGCGACGTCTGGGAAGCCCACCTGCACCAGAAGCTCGAGCTCGCGGTCTTCGCGCGGAGCCGCCTCCGCTCGCAGCTCGCCCGCCACGGAGAGTCGCCGGCGACCCTCACCGAGCTCGACAAGGCGCTCGATCCCGACATCCTGACCATCGGGTTCGCCCGCCGGTTCGCGACCTACAAGCGGGCCCAGCTCCTGTTCACCGACATGGAGCGCCTCCAGCGCCTCGTCTGGAGCGCCCAGCGGCCGGTCCAGTTCGTCTTCGCCGGCAAGGCCCATCCGGCGGACCGGCCCGGCCAGCAGGTCATCCAGGGGATCTTCGGCCGGAGCCGATCCAACGAGCTGCGCGGCCGGGTGTTCGTCCTGGAGGACTACGACATGCGGATGGCCAAGCTGCTGGTCCGCGGCGTGGACGTCTGGCTCAACAACCCGCGCCGGCCGCTCGAGGCGTCCGGAACGTCCGGCATGAAGGCCTCCGCGAACGGGATCCCGAGCGTCTCGGTGCTCGACGGCTGGTGGGACGAAGGCTGGACCGGCGACAACGGCTGGGCGATCGGCGGGCGTGAGACCAACCCGGACGAGGGCGCCCAGGACTGGGCCGACGCGCTCGACCTCTACCGGATCCTCGAGGACGAGGTGATCCCGCGATACTACGAGCGGGATGCGGACGGGCTGCCCCGCGCCTGGCTCGCCCAGATGAAGCGATCGATGACGAGCACGCTGTGGCAGTTCTCGACGACGAGGATGCTGCACGAATACACCGAGCTGCTCTACCTTCCGGCCGCGGGCGCCGCGCGCACCCGCACCCCGGTCCGCCGCCGCAGGCGGGCCGCCGCCCCGGTGGGCTGACCCGCCGCACGGCGATCCGCGGGGCGAAGGCCCCGCCCGAGACAACATGGAGGAATTCGTGGCGCCGCGGATCTCGCTCGCGCTCGCGCTGCACAACCACCAGCCCGTGGGCAACTTCGGCTGGGTCTTCGCCGAGGTCTACGACAGCGCCTACCTCCCGATGCTCGACGCGCTCGACCGGCATCCGGGCGTGCGGCTCGCGCTGCACTACTCGGGCCCCCTCCTGGACTGGCTGCAGGCCGAGCGTCCCGACTTCGTGGTCCGCCTGCGCACGCTCGTCGAGCGCGGCCAGGTGGAGCTCCTGGGCGGCGGCTATTACGAGCCCGTCCTCGCCTCGCTGCCCGCCCGCGACCGGATCGGCCAGCTGCGCCGGATGGCTGACGAGCTCGAACGTATCACGGGCCGCTGCCCGCGGGGCGCCTGGCTCGCCGAACGCGTCTGGGAGCCGGACCTGCCGACCGCGCTCGTCGAAGGCGGCTACGCCTGGACGATCCTCGACGACAACCACTTCCGCGCCGCCGCGATCCCCGAGGAGAAGCTCTGGGGCCCGTATACCACCGACGACCAGGGCAACCTGATCTCGATCTTCGGGACGGAGAAGGGCCTGCGCTACCGCATCCCGTTCGGTGACGTCGACGACGTCATCGCCCACCTGCGCACGCACGCGACCGAGGCCGGCGACCGGGTCGGCATGATGGGCGACGACGGCGAGAAGTTCGGCTCCTGGCCGACGACCTGGGAGCATTGCTGGGGCGCGTCGCGGTGGGTCGACCGGTTCTTCGATGCGCTCGAGGCCAACGCCGACTGGCTGACGACGACGACGCCCTCGGACTGGCTCGACCACCATCCGCCGATCGGGCGGGTCTACGTGCCGACGGCCTCCTACGCCGAGATGGGCGAGTGGGCCCTGCCGCCCGACGAGAGCCGCGTGTTCGGCCGCCTCCTCCACGACGCCGAGGGCGCGGGCCGGCCGGAATCGCGCTACCTGCGGGGCGGGTTCTGGCGCAACTTCCAGGTCAAGTACCGCGAGGTCAACGACCTCCACAAGCAGATGCTGCGAGCCTCGGCCAAGGTCGCCGCGATGCCCGAGGGCCCGGCCCGGCAGGCCGCCCTCGACCACCTCTACCAGGGCCAGTCGAACGACTGCTACTGGCATGGCCTCTTCGGCGGCATCTACATCAGCCACATGCGCCTCGCGACCTACGAGCACCTGATCGCGGCCGAGGACGCCGCCGACCAGGCCTCCCGGGAAGCCGGCGGGACGCCCGACGGGATCCGCAGCGCGGATGTCGACCTGGACGGCGTCCAGGAGCTGGTCATGGCGACGCCCGGCGAGGTGGTCGTGGTCAAGCCGAGCGAGGGGGCAGGGATCGGCTCCTGGGACATCCGCAGCGTGCGCCACGCCCTCGCGGCGGTGCTGCGACGGCGCCCCGAGGCGGCCCACGAGACGCTCGTCGAGCACGAGCGCAGGCTCGCCGAGGGCGACGAGGGCCACGCCAGCGGGGTCGGCTCGATCCACGATCGCGTGGCGACCAAGGAGGCCGGCCTCGCGGGGAGGCTCCACTACGACGCCCACGAGCGTCGCTCCGGGCTGGTCCTGTTCCTGCCGCCCGGCGTCAGCCTGGAGGCCTACGCCCGGGCCGATGCCCGCGAGCTTGGCGACTTCGTCGACGGCGCCTTCGAGGTGCTCGCGACCGGCACGACGGCCGGCGGTGGCTGGGCCCGCTTCGGCCGGGACGGCCAGGTCACGACCGACGCCGGCGGCCTCCCGGTCCGGGTCGAGAGCACGCTGACCGTCGGCGGAGGACGGCGGGTACCGACGCTGGAGCAGGAGATCCTGGTCGAGAACCGCGGCGCGGCGCCGCTCCGGGCGACGCTCGCCGTCGAGTGGTCCACCACGATGCTCGGCGGTGGCGGCAACCCGGCGGCGTACTGGGACCTCGGCGGCGAGCGCACGGCGCACGACGTGGCCCGCAGCCGCACGGCCGTCGCCGAGCTGCGGTCGGGCAATGACTACATCGGCCTCGAGGTCGCGACGAGCGTGGCCCCGGCGGCCGAGGCGTGGCACGCCCCGATCGAGACGGTGTCCAACTCCGAGGCGGGCTTCGAGCGCGTCTACCAGGGCTCGGCGCTGCTCATCGCCTGGCCGGTCGACCTCGCCCCCGGCGCCCGGACGACGGTCCGCGTCTCCCACCTGGTGACGACCAGTCGCGATCGCGCCCGGGAGGAATCGGTCGGTTGAGCGCCCGCGGGCGCCTCGCGATCCATGGCCACTTCTACCAGCCGGAACGTCGCGACCCTTTCAGCGGCCGGCTGCCCGACGATCCGAGCGCGGCCCCGTTCGCGAACTGGAACGCCCGCATCACGGCCGAGTGCTACCGCCCGAACGCCGAGCGCGGCAACCTCGACCGGATCGGGTTCGACGCCGGCCCGACGCTGACGGGCTGGCTGGCCGAGGAGGATCCGTCGACGCTGGCCCGGATCGTCGATGCAGATGGCGGCGTCAACGCGATCGCCCAGGCGTACCACCACGTGATCCTGCCCCTCGCGTCGGCGCGCGACCAGGCGACCGAGATCCGGTGGGGCCTCGCCGACTTCCGGCACCGCTTCGGCCGGCAGGCCAGCGGGTTCTGGCTGCCCGAGACGGCCGCCGACGTCGCGACGCTGCGGGCGCTCGCCGCGGAGGGGATCCGGTACACGATCCTGGCCCCCTGGCAGGCGGCGGCGGGCACCGAGTTCCGGCGCCCCTATCGCATCGACCTCGGCGGCGATCGGGCGATCGCGGTGATGCTGTACGACTCGGCCATGTCCGGCGCCGTCTCCTTCCATCCCGACACGACCGCCGACGCGGATCAATTCGCCGACGACCTCGTTCGACCGGCGCTGGCGCCGCCGCTCGGGCGGGGCGGGCCGCGCCACGAGACGAGCGCGCCGCTCGTGCTGGTCGCAACCGACGGCGAGCTGTACGGCCACCACCAGCGCTGGCGCGACCTGTTCCTCGCCCGGCTCCTCGACCCGGACGAAGACCGCGGGTTCGACGTCGTCACGCTGGGCCGGGCGCTCGCCGACGTCGCGATCGCGGACCTCGCCCCGGTCCGACTCGTCGAGCGCACGTCGTGGAGCTGCCACCACGGCGTCCTGCGCTGGTCGGCCGAGTGCCCGTGCGTCCCGGACGGCCGCTGGAAGGCTCCTCTCCGGGCCGCGCTCGAACGGCTCGCCGGCGCAGTCGACGCGGTCACCGAGCGCGTCGCGGCGGAGCTGCCCGGACGCGGCCCCGACGGCACGCGGCGCCCGCTCGACCCATGGGCGGCGCGCGACGCCGCCATCGAGGTCGTGCTCGGCCGGACGAGCCCCGCCGCGTTCGCCAGCGCATGGCTCGTGCCGCATGCGGCCGCGGCCGACCGGTCGCGCCTGCTCGCGATCATGGACGCCCAGCGCTGGCGGCTCGCGATGTTCGGGTCGGACGGCTGGTACTGGGACGACCCCGTCCGCCAGGAGACCAGGCAGGTCCTCCGCTGCGCCGGGCGGGCTGCCCGCATCGTCGACGGGATCGCGGGGACGAGCGTCGAGGCAGCGCTGGTCGCCGATCTCGGCCTGTTCACGTCGCCGTCGCGCGGGATCGACGGCGCCGCGATCTATCGCCTGTGCGCTCGCGGATGTCGGCCAGCCGGCACGTGTCGAGGGGCCGGCACGCACCCAGGCGCCGACGCGCAGCGAGGGGCCGGCATCGGAGCGACGATCGGCGAACTCGGAGCGGCGATCTGCGACGGACCGCCGGGTGCCCGTCCCCCCGGCCGCGGCGCAGCCTCGACCCGCGGGCGAAGTCGTGGCGCAGCCTCGACCGGCGGGCGAGGTCGTGGCGCAGCCCGAGCCGCCGGGCGCCGCGCCGGCGGCCGAGGTCGGGGCGCAGGCTCAGCCGCCCGGCGCAGCCCCGGCGGGCGGATCGGGTCGGACGGCAATCACGGGCCGTCCCGTCACGGGCGTCGAGCAGGTCGCGGGCCGCCAGCAGCACGCCGTAGCGACGCCAGGCGGCTGCGTCGAGCGGCGCGCCCCGCAGCTGCTCGATCCGTTCGAGGCGGTAGGTGATCGTCCGCGGTGCGAGGCCCAGCCGCCGGGCGGTGCCGGTCACGCTCATCCGCTCGGCGAGGAAGGCATCCAGCGTCTCGATCAGCTCGACGCCACCCCTCGCCGCCGAGCGGAGGACGCCGAGCTCGGCATCGACGGCCGCCCGCAGGAGCCCCTCGTCCGCGAGCATCGCCCGCTCGAGGGCGAGCTCCGACGTGTCGACGACGCGACCCGTGGCGGGCAACCGCGCCGCGACCTCCAGGGCGGCCAGGGCGTCCGCGGCGACCGGGGCGATGTCCGCCTGGCGGGCGGCCGGCTGGCCGACGACTGCGCGCCACCCGTCGGGGGCCGCGGCCGCCAGGGCGGCGACCAGCCGGGGGTCCACGTCGTGATCGGCCGCGTCGATGATCAGCACCCGCCCGCGTCGCGTCGCGACGATGGGCAGCGGCTCGCCGGGCTGGCCGGACCGCGGCGGCCGGGACAGGGCCCTGGCAAGCTGCCGGACGCGGCGATCCTCGTCGTCGACCGGCTCGCCGAACCAGGCGGCGACGATCCGGTGCGGGCGGGCTGGGTCGATCCCGATGGCGGCTGCGCTGCGGCCAAGTCGCGCCGCGGCGCCGACGTCGATCGGGCCGACCTCCAGCAGCTCGTCCACGACGCCGCGGATGACCGCCGTCCGCCGCGCCACGCGCTCGCGATCAACCGCGCCGAAGCCGTCGGCGATCGCCGAGGCCGCGAGGTCGCCCGCCCGCAAGAGCGCGCTGCCGAGCGCCTTGACGATGGGTGAGACCGGATCCTCGGCGCCCGCCGCAGCCTCCCAGATGACCCAGCCGGCCGACAGGTGGCGATCGAGGAGATCCTCCAGCCGCTCGCCCGCGTCGGCCGCCGTCGCGCCGTCCGTTCGAAGTCGGTCGAGGACCGCCGTGACGCCCGAATCCGCCCGGCCGAGCGCGGCGCCGGCCTGCGGATCTTCGGCAATCGCGAGGTCTCCGCTGATGGCCCCGGTCAGCTCGACGTGGCGCTCGAGCGAGCGCCGGACGCGCTCGGGCGGCTCGCCGACGTCGCGGGCCAGTCGTTCGAGGAGTCCCTCGGGCTCGGCGAGCAGCATGGCGAGGAGGGCGCGCACCGGCCCGCCGTGCGGTGCTGGAGCGGATCGCGGGTCCATGCGGCCTCCGGATTGCCAGGAAGACGGAAGATCGCGATGCCGCGAGTCTGCCAGTCCGGCGGTGCCCTGCACGGCCCCGGAGCGCGGGAGCCGCGCTGACCGCAGGCAGCCCGGGCCACCCGGAGCGCGGCGCGGCCGAGGCGAGCCGGCCCGCCGCCCAGGCTGGCACGGCCAGGCCGCGGGGCCCGTCGACAACCGGCCGGCCCCGGCAGAGCCGCCCGGCCGCCCGGCCCGAGCCGGACATCGCCGCCGCACCGTTGACGCCCGGTCACCGCATCGGGCCGATCGGGAATCGAACGCCGCCGGCGATGCCGGCGGCGTTTCGAGTTCGTCCGGTTTGGCGGAGGGGGAGGAGGGAGGGATCGCCTCCCCGGACGAGGAGCGCGCTGGGGTCAGTAGGCGCCGATCGCCGGCGCGGACGGATCGTCGAATTCGTTGCGGGTGTCGACGCCCCACTCGATGGCCGCGGCGCTCGAGCACCGCGAAGGCCATGAGCAGGAGCACGGTGAAGAGCAGGATCTCCATTGCGATGTTGCCTCTTGGTTCGGTCGAGGACCGTTGATATAGTCGAGTGGTACAAGTACATCCTAGTTGGACTAATGGGCTATGTCAATGGGTGAGCGGTCCCATCCGCAACCGAACGTGACCGACGCGCAACGCGAAGTCCCGGCAGATCCGGGCCAGGCAGCGCCGGAGGCAGGCGGCGGGTTCGACATCGCGCGCGACTCGGACGTCCCGATCTCGACGCAGCTCTACTGGCAGCTCGCCTACCAGATCGACACCGGCCGGCTCCACGCGGGATCGCGACTGCCGACGGTCCGTGAGCTCGGCGTTGCGCTCCACGTCAACCCGAACACCGTCCGGGCCGTCTACCGCCGGCTGGCGGACAACGGCTACGTGGTCGCCCGCCAGGGCGCCGGCACGCGGGTCGCCACGCGCCCGCCCCAGCGCCGCGGCTCCGGTGCGCTCGAGGGCATGGTGGCGGAGCTGCTGCGGACCGCCGCCCGGGCGGGCTACTCCGCCGACGACGTGGCGTCGGCGGTCTACGCCGCGGCCTCCGAGCGCAAGCGACCGGGCGCCCACGTCCACATCCTGTTCGTCGAGTGCACGTCCGCCGATGCGCGGCGCGCCGCCGAGCGGATCGAGGAGGCGTTCGAGGGAGAGGCCGAGTGCGACGGCGTGCTCATCGACCTCGCTGCCGACCGCCTGGCCAAGTTCCACTACGACCTCGTCGCGACGTCGACCTTCCACGCCGACGAGACGATCGCGCTCGTCGACGGCCGGGCTCCGGTGGTGGCGCTCCTCGCCGCGCCCTCGTACGTGGAGATGCTCGACGAGATCCGGGCCCTGCCCGAGGGCAGCGTCGTGGGGCTGGTCTGCGCCAACCGGCGCAGCACCGCGAACATCGAGGCCTGGATCGCCGAAGCGGGGGCGACCGACATCTCGCTCGTCACGGCCCTCCTCGGCGACGACGCCGCGATGGTCGCCGCCGACCGGACGGCCGACCTGCTCCTGCTGACCCGCGAGGCGCTCGAGGTCGGCCTGGCCGAGCGGTTCGGCCGCCCGGAGCGGATCCGCGAGTGGACCTACGACCTCGATGCCGCCGGCCTCGAGCTGCTCCGGCGCTCGATCCGCCGGGTGAGCGCCGCCCGGCATCCCGCCGCTGAGATCGGATCGAGCTCGGCGGGCCTCTAGCCGAATCGTTGGCCTCTAGCCGAATCGCCGGCCTCGAGCCGAAATCGGCGGGCCGCTAGCCGAACAGGAGCCGGCGCAGCGAAGGGATCGGCGGCGCGCCCGAGCCGATCACGGCCTCGAGATGTGCCCGCTCCCCGAACCCGGGCGTCGGCCCGTACCCGCCGACCACGCGCGGCGCCGGCACGGCCTCGCGTCCACTCGCGGCGCCGGCCTGCACCGCTGCCCGCCGTCGCGCTTCGTCCTCGATGTCCCACATCGAGATCGAGCCGACGAAGTACTCGCAGAGCTGGGTCGACGAGAGGCGGGCTCGCTCGTACTTCTTGACGGCCTCCGAGCGCTCCTGGAAGCCGCCGTCGACCATCATCCCCAGGGCGTCGTCCTCGGTCATGTCGCGGGCGTGGATCCCGATGTCGAGCAGGGCGTTGGTGACCGCCCGCAGGTAGAGCTTCCAGTGGGTCAGGAGGAACCCGGGGTCGTCCGCCCGGTAGCCGCGGTCGACCATGACCTGGGTCACGTACACGGCCCAGCCCTCGGCGAAGACCCCCGACGAGAACGCCGTCCGCACGAGCGACGGGCACCGGTTGGCGTAGACGCCCTGGAGGTAGTGCCCGGGCACCCCTTCGTGGACGACCAGCAGCTGGAGCATCCGGTCGTTGTCCTCGCGGAGGTACGACTCCACCTGCGCGGGCGTCCAGTCGTCGGGTGTGGGCGTGATGTAGAAGAACGTCCGCAGGCCCCGGTCGAGGGGACCGGGGGCCATCAGCATGGCGCCCGCGTACGAGCGCAGGAAGGTCGGCGTCCAGGCGATCGTGAGGGGCTCGTCGGCGAGCCCGATGACGTTCCGCTCCCGGCAGAAGGCCTCCACGCGACCGAGCTCGGCGCGACAGAAGTCGAGCACGTCGCCGGGGGCCGGGTGATCGTCCGCGACGTGGTCGAGCGCGGCCCGGACGACGCTGGCGTCGTCGGTCGGCGCGGCACCGGTTCCGAAGGTCGGCCACATCTCGCGCGCGATGCGGACCATCTCGGCCCGAACGGCATCGAACTCGCGGCGAGCGCGCGCCTCGATGTCGGCCGGCGCGAGGTCGACGCGGAGGGTGTGGCGCAGCTTCGCCGCGTACAGGTCCGGCCCGAGGCGACCCTCGCCCTGCGCGGAGGGGAGCACTGCGGTCTCGAGGTGCCGGGCGTAGGCTGCCAGGGCGCTGCGGGCCGCGGCCGCCGCCGGCTCGAGGCGCGCCCGGACCGTCGCGAGCTCGCCGTCGTCGTCCGCGGCGGCGGCCATGGCGAGGGCTTCGTCGCACAGCTCGCCGATCCCGGACAGGTGCTCGAGCGCGACCTCCGTGTGCAGCCGCGACACCGGCCGTCCGGGCAGGCCCGTCAGACGCTCGGCCGCCGCCGAGAGGTAGGCCGGGATCCGATCGATCCGGTCTGCCGCCGAGGCGAGGCGCACGGCCAGCGGCGCGAACTCGCGCGAGAGCAGGAGGTGAATCCCGTCGCCCAGCCCGTACACCACGAGCAGCGGGTTCCAGGCCTCCTCCCGCAGCTCCGCGTCGGCGAACCGGCCGCTGGCCAGCTCGCCGAGCACGATCTCCCGGTCGATCGACTCGTCGGGATCGAGGTCCGCCTCGGGGAGGGAAGCGAACGCCTCGGTCCAGCGCTCGACGAGCGCCAGGCGCGCTGCGGCGCCCGCCTCGGACGGATCCGGCCATTCGCCATCGTGGTCGTGGTTGCCGAGCCACGTCGCGAGGACCGGCGAAGCCCGGAAGACATCTTCGAAGAACGGGCCGAGCAGCTCGGAGAACGTGGACACGCACACCTCCCGGAAGATGCCGACGGCGGGACGACGATCCGGGGAGGATACGCGCGCCAGTAGACTCCCGCGATGGAGCCCCGCACCAACCCCGCTGCCGAACGCGCGCCCTGGGTGACGCCGGCCATCCTGGTCGGCCGCCTCGTCCGCCTCGAGCCGCTCGGGCCCGAGCACCTCGACGGGCTGATCGTCGCCGGCGCGGATCCTTCAACATGGACGTGGCTGTACGCGCCGCTCACCGATCGGGCCGCGATGGCCGACTGGCTGGCAGCCGCCCTGCGCGCCCGCGACGCCGGGACGGAGCAGCCGTTCGCCACGATCGACCTGGCGTCGGGACAGGTCATCGGGAGCACGCGATACCTCGCCATCGCCGCGGAGCATCGGCGCCTCGAGATCGGCTGGACGTGGCTGGCACCGGCCGCCTGGGGCAGCGGCGCCAACCGGGAGGCCAAGCTCCTCCTGATGGAGCACGCGTTCGAGCGGCTCGGCGCCATGCGCGTCGAGTTCAAGACGGACGCCCGGAACGCCCGCGCCCGGGCGGCCCTCGCCGCGATCGGCGGGCAGTTCGAGGGCATCTTCCGCCGGCACATGCTGATGGCCGACGGCCGGGTTCGCGACTCGGCCTGGTACGCGGTGGTCGACGAGGACTGGCCGGCCGTGCGGGCGGCGCTCCGCGAGCGGGTCGCCGGGTACGCGGCGCGGCGATGACCGATTCCCGCGTGCCCATCGAGGTCGACGACTACCACACGGGCGGCGAGCCATTCCGGATCATCACCGGCGGCGTCCCCGGGCTCCGCGGGGCGACGGTGCTCGAACGGCGCCGCGACGCGCTGGCGCGCCTGGATCACGTGCGACGGCTTCTCGTCAACGAGCCTCGCGGGCACGCCGACATGTACGGCTGCCACGTGACGCCGCCGGACGACGCCGGCGCCGATCTCGGCGTCGTCTTCTTCCACAACGAGGGCTATTCGACGGCGTGCGGGCACGGCACGATCGCCCTCGTGACGTGGGCCCTCGAATCGGGGCGCCTGGCGGCGACGGGTCCGGAGGTCAGGGTGGTCGTGGACGTCCCGTCGGGCCGGCTGCCCTGCGTCGCCCGCTGGGACGCAGCGGCCCGGCGCGTCCGGAGCGTGCGCTTCCGGAACGTCCCCGCGTTCACGCTCGGCGAGCGCCTGGTGATCCCGACCCGCCGGGGGCCGGTCCCGGTCGAGGTGAGCTTCGGTGGGGCGTTCTACGGCTCGGTCGACGTCCACTCGCTCGGCCTGGCCGTCGACGTGGCGAGCCTGCCGGCACTGGTCGAGCTCCAGCGCGAGCTGCGGCCGGCGCTCGACGCGGCGCTCGACGTCGTCCACCCCGACGAACCTGAGCTGCACGGGATCTACGGCATCGTGTACTGGCAGGACGAGCCGGTCCCGCCGGGCGATCCGGCCACCCTGTGCCAGCGCAACGTGACGGTGTTCGCCGACGGCGAGGTGGACCGCTCGCCGTGCGGCAGCGGCACCTCGGCCCGGCTTGCCCTGCTGCACGCAGCCGGCCTGTTGCGGGCGGGCGAGACGCTGCGCCACGAAAGCATCGTGGGGAGCGTCTTCGGCGGAATCGTCGTCGGCGAGACGATCGTGGCGGGTCGGGCCGCGGTCATCACCGAGGTCGAGGGAAGCGCCCACCGGTTCGGGCGCGCCACGTTCTACCTCGAGCCGGACGATCCGCTCCCCTCGGGCTTCCTGCTCCGCTGACCGGCCGCGGAGATGGTCTCGCGGAGGCGATCCCGCCGCCGCGTCTTCGGCCGCCGCGCCGGGCGCGCGCGTTCGCCCGCCGGACGGGGCGCGCGCATGAGAACATCGGGTCACCCGCTTCGGGCTCGCTGGAGGATCCGAACACCATGACTGGCTTCCTTGCCCGCCTCGTCGCGACCGGGATCGCGTTCATGGCAGCCGCCTGGCTGGTGCCCCAGATCGAGTTTCCGGCCACCAAGCTCGCCGACCCGGTCCACGACATCCTGGAGATCGCGGTCGTCGCGCTGGTCTTCGGCTTCGTGAACGCGATCATCAAGCCGATCGTGAAGCTCCTGTCGCTGCCGGTGCGCCTGGCGACCCTCGGGCTCTTCTCGATCGTCATCAACGCCGGCCTGCTGATCCTCGTTGCGTGGGCTGCCGACAAGTTCAACGTCGTGTTCACGATCGGCACCTTCCCGCCGAGCCTGAACCTCGACACCCTGGTCGGGGCGGTCCTGGGGTCCATCGTGATCAGCGTCGTCGGGGCGATCACCGGGATCTTCGTCAAGGACTGAGGATGGACGGCGACGGACGGACCGGCGAGCCCGGCGGCCGAGGGAGCCGCGAAGAGGACCGCCTGCCGGCACTCGGCGATGCGCTCCGTTCGGCGGCCCGGCGGGCCGGCACGCCGTGCTACGTGACTGACATCGCGACCCTCCAGGCGGCGGCCGCGCGGGTCGGTGCGGCGTTCCCCGATCCCTGGGAGCGCCGATACTCCGTCAAGGCGAACGACCTCCCGGCGCTCGTGGCGCGCGTGGCAGCGGCCGGCTTCGGGGCCAACGTCGTCTCCCGAGGGGAATGGGCCCTGGCGAACCGGGCAGGGATCGCCAATGCCGACATCACCCTCGAAGGGGTGGGCAAGACGGACGCCGACCTGCGGGCGGCCGCGCGGGCGGCAGCCGACGGACGGCCGCTTCGCTGGGTGAGTCTCGAGTCGGCCGACGAGGCCGCTGCGCTGGCGCGCGCCGTCCGTGAGCTGGGAGGCCGCCGCGGGCAGCCACCCGCTCCCCTGGACGTCCTCATCCGGGTGAACCCGGCGGTCGAACCCGAGACCCACGCCGGGCTCGCGACCGGCTCCTCGATCTCGAAGTTCGGCCTGGCGGCCGACGAGGTCGCGGAGGCGATCCGGGCGGGCGGCGGCGGCGGCGGGCCACTCCGCTTCCGGGGCCTGCACCTCCACGTCGGATCGCAGCTGGGGGCGGTCGACGCGTGGCGTGACGCGACCCGCCGTTCGCTCGCGCTGCTCGCCCTCCTGCGCGGCGGCCTGCCGGCATTCGACACGCTCGACGTCGGCGGTGGCTTCCCCGCCGCCCCCCTCGGGGTCGCGGTCCCGGGGCCCGACCGGTTCGCGGCAGCCATGACCGCCCTGCTCGACGCGATCCCGCCCGACCGCCGCCCGCTGCGCCTCGCGATCGAGCCCGGACGCATCCTCGTCGCGCGGGCCGGCTGGCTCGTGGCTCGGGTCCTGCATGTGCGCGACCGGGCGGCGCCGCCTGAGGAGCCGGCCGCCCTCGACCGGTCCGGCCCGCTCGGCCTGGCCGTCGTGCCACCGGAGGCGCGGGCGATCGACCGGGCGACCCGCCTCGTGGTGATCGACGCGGGCATGACCGAGCTGGTCCGCCCGGCGCTGTACGGCGCCGATCACGGGATCGTCGCCCTGACCTCGCACGGGCGCCCCGTTCGTCCCCGCCGGACGGCCGGGCGGATCGGCATGTCCGCGTCGTGGCGCGCTGCCGCCGACGAACGCCGGAGCATCGCCGAGGCGCGGGACGCCGCGGCCGGCGAGCGGGCCCGCCGCGACGAGGCGGACCCGGCCATGGGCTGGGGCCTCGCGCGGGTCGACGGGCCGATCTGCGAGAGCACCGACCAGCTCGGCGTGCATCGCCTCCCGCCGCTCCGGCGAGGAGACCTGCTTGCCATCCGCGACACGGGCGCCTATGGGGCGTCGATGCGGAGCGCGTACAACGGACGGCCGAGGCCCCCGGAGGTCTTCGTCGAGCCCGACGGCAGCCTCCGCGTCGTCCGCCGGCGGGCCACCGCCGCGTCGCTCGGCTGAGGGTCGAGGTCGGCGGGGGCCTGCGGCTGGACAGGCGGCCCCGGGCAGGACCAACCGTCGGAGCGGCAGCCTGCCGGCGCAGGGCAGGTCGGCGCGGCCCAGGGACCCGGCCGCCGGGGCCTCGGTCGGCGGCTCGGCGCCCCGCCGCCACCAGTCGGTCGGTGGCTCAGCGCCCCGCCATGATGGCGAGCACGAGGTCGCGCATCCGCGCGGGCGTTGCCGGGACGCCGCCCGCTTCGACCAGCACGACGCTCACGAGATGCCGGTCCGCGATGAACCACGCGGCGCCCGTCGCGACGAGGACGTGGTCGAGTCCCGCGGCCGGGGTTGCGTCCGGCATCGCCTTCGCCAGCCTGTCGATCGCAGCTGTTGCGGCCGTGGCAGTGGCGACCGTGATGCCGACCGTCTCCGGGCCGCCCTCGGCCGAACCGTAGACGCAGGTCACCGCATCACCCCGGTCGCTCGGCTGGGCCGAGCCCATCGCAGCGCGGGAGAACGCCGTCGCGACGCGGGGGCTGAGCATGGCGCAGGCGTCGATCGCGGCGCCGCCGCTCGGCTCGGGCGCACCGGGCGACCCGGGCGCTCCGGACGCACCGGCCGCGGGTGAGGGCGCGGTCGTCGGCGCCGCCGTCGCGACCGGAGACGCCCGGCATCCCGCGATCGCGACGAGCGCGATGGCGAGCGCCAGGACCATGGAGCGCGGATGGGTCACCTCCGAATCGTGCGTCCGGCCAGGCGCCCGTTCGCTCGGGGAATCCCCCGAGTTGGGGCAACCGTTCGTCAGGTGGACGCACCCGTACCGGGCCCGCGATTACGATGCGCGAATGGCAACCCGCGACGCCGCCACCACCCCGGAGCGCACGCGCTTTCGGGCCGTCCTCGACGCCCGGCCGCTCCTCGCCGACGGCGCGATGGGGACGCTGCTCTTCTCGCGCGGCATTCCCCAGCGCGCCTGCCTTGACGAGCTGGTCCTCACCCGGCCCGACCTCGTCGGGACGATCCACCGGGAGTATGTCGAGGCCGGGGCCGACCTGATCGAGACGGCCACATTCGGGGCCAACCGCGTGCGCCTCGCCGGATGGGGTCTCGCCGACGCTGCGGGCCGCATCAACCGCCGCGCGGCGCAGATCGCGCGCGACGCGCGCGACGTGGCCGGCCGCGAGGTCCTCGTCGCCGGGTCGATCGGCCCGCTCGGGCGACCGGCCCACGGCGAGCTGGGCCTCGACGAGGCCGCGATCCGCTCGGCCGTCCGCGAGCAGGTCGACGGGCTGCTGGAGGGCGGGGTCGACCTCCTCGTCCTCGAGACGTACGGCGACCTCGCCAGCCTGCTGCTCGCGATCGGCGAGGCGCGCGCCGCCTGCGGCCTGCCCGTCATCGCGTCCATGACCTTCGGCGACGAGCTCGTCCTGGTCGATGGCATGTCGGCCGCGGACGCGGCCGCCGCCCTCGCGGCAGCCGGCGCCGACGTGATCGGCGTCAACTGCGGCGTCGGCCCCATCGGCTCGCTCGAGGCGCTCGAGCGGATGGGTCCCGCCCGCCTGGGCATTCCGGGCACCTGCATGCCGAACGCGGGGCTGCCGCGGAGGACCGAGGACCGGTTCGTGTACGCAGCCGACCCGGCCTGGCTCGCCGAGACGATCGGGCCCGCGGTCGCCGCAGGCGCCCGGATCGTGGGCGGCTGCTGTGGCACGACCCCCCAGCACATCGCGGCGATGCGGGCCGCGCTCGACGACCTCGTGGCCAGGGCGCCCGCGCCCGGGCCGGCGCGCGATGCCGGCAGGCCCGCCCGGATCGAGACGCCGCGGGCCACGCCGCCCCCGGCGGGCGACCTGGCGGCGGGTGCGCCGCCACCGCCCACATCGCTCCTCCAGAAGCTGCGCGCCGGGCGCTTCGTCGTGTCGGTCGAGATCGACCCGCCGCGCTCGATCCGGATCGACCGGACCGTCGCTGCCGCGCGGCTGCTGGCCGCAGCGGGTGCCGACTGCGTCAACATCAGCGACTCGGCCATGGCCCGGGTCCGGATGGGCGCGATGGCCGTCGCGTTCGGGATCCAGCACGACCTCGACCTCGAATGCGTGGTCCACCTGACGACCCGCGACCGGAACCTCATGGCCCTTGAATCCGAGCTCCTGGGCGCCCATGCGCTCGGCGTACGCAACGTGCTGGCGCTGACCGGCGATCCCCCACGGGTGGGCGATTACCCGACGGGGACGGGCGTCTGGGACGTCGACTCGGTGGGCCTCGTCCGGATTCTCGCTCGCCTCAACCGCGGCGAGGACGAGGGCGGCGGCCCGATCGGGCAGCGCGCCGGGTTCACCATCGCGTGCGCGCTCGATCCGACCGCTCCCGATGCCCGGCGCGAGTGGGATCGCCTGGAGGACAAGCTGGCCGCGGGGGCCCACTTCGTGATGACCCAGCCGCTCTACGGCCTCGGCCAGGTCGAGGCGATGCTCGCCGAGGCCAGGCGGCGCTTCGGGCCGCGGGGCGTGCCCGTGCCGCTCCTGCTCGGCGTGCTTCCGCTCCAGAGCTCGCGGCACGCCGAGTTCCTTCACCACGAGGTGCCGGGCATCACGATCCCCGACGACACGCGGTCGGCGATGCGCGAGGCGGGCGACCGCGGCGCTGAGGTCGGGCTCGAGGCCACCCTCGACATGCTGGCGGCCGTCGGGTCGGAGGTGGCCGGAACCTACGTGATGCCGTCGTTCGGGCGGTACGAGCAGGCCGCGGAGCTCGTCCGGCGCCTCCGGGCGGGGCGTTCGTCCGGCCCGATCGGGCTGGGCGAGGTCGGGTGAGCGGTCGGATGAACGGCCGGACGCGCGGTCGGACGGGCGCCCGGACGAGCGGCGGGACTGGCGGCCGGACGCGCCGCGCCGTCGCCGATGCGGGCCGGCTGGCCCTCCTGCTCGTCCTGGCGGCGCTGGCGCTGGCGCTCCCCCGGGCGGCCGCGGCGGCCGGGCCGCCATTCCCGGATCCGGTCGACGGCCAGCGCGTCTACGACCGGGCCGGCGTCTTCTCTGCGGCGGCCCTCGCCGACGCCAGGGCGACCATCGCCGCGATCGAGCAGCGGACAGGTGCCCAGGTTGTCGTCTACACGCAGGTCGCTCCCGGCGCGACGAATTCGTCGGTGCGAGACGACGCCCAGGCGCTCGGGGATCAGTGGGGCGTCGGGAGGAAGGGCTTCGACGACGGCCTGGTGCTCCTGTTCGACATGGACGCAACCGGGCAGCACGGCAAGGTCGCGTTCGTCGGCGGCAGTGGATTCCGGGCGGCCTACCTCGACGACGCCGCGACCCAGCGGATCCTCGACGACACGATGGTGCCGCTCCTGCGCGACGGCGACTTCGACGGCGCACTTGCTGCCGGCCTTGCGAAGGTCGATGCGGGGACCAGCCCCGAGGCCGCCGCCGGCCTCCAGGTCGCGCGGACCGCCAACTCGATCCTGGGCCTTGTCGTCGGGCCGCTCCTCCTGCTCCTGCTCGCTGGCTGGGCGGTGCTGCGCTGGTACCGGGCGGGCCGCGACCCGGTGTACGTCGACAGCCCGTCGATCTACCTCCCGGCGCCGCCCGACGGCCTCACCGCGGCCACCGGCGCACTCGTCCTCGACGGACGCTCGTCGCGACGAGCCCTGACGACTGCGCTCCTCGACCTCGCGAGCCGCGACGAGATCGCGTTCGTCAAGCACGCTCGCCCGCGCACGCGGGACACGCTCGGCATCGAGATCCGGGATCCGACCCTCGACGATCCGCAGGTGCGCCTGAACCGAAGGGCGCCGGTCGGGCCGGGCGAGGCGCGTGTCCGCGAGGCGCTGGCTGCCGCAGCGACCCCTGGGGACGGGGGCGAGCGGGTGGTCGAGGGCGCCCGGCTGCTCGAGTTCGGGACGAGCGTCAGCTCCTTCGAGAAGGACCTCGAGCAGGGCGCCGTCGACCACGGCTGGTTCGCCGATCGCCCCGCCGGCGTGAAGGCGCGGTGGATGCGCGTGGCGTTCGTCGAGGGGACGGCGGCCCTCGTGGTCTTCATCCTGGCCCGCACGCTGCCGTCGAGCGGCCTGGCGATCATCGCTGCCTGCGTGCTCGTCGCCGCGATCATCACCGGCCTGGTCGCCCGGTCCATGCCGGCCCGGACGAGGGCCGGGGCGATGACGCGGGCCATGCTCGCGGCCTATCGCCGGACGCTGGCGGCGACGATGGCCCAGGCGCGCTCGATGGACGCGGTCGCGGCGGAGCCGCGCATGGCGTGGCTCGAGACACCCGATCGCGCGGTCGTGTGGGCGACGGCGCTCGGGCTGGCCGACGACGTCCAGCGAGTGTTCGACCGGACCACGGCCGACATGGCCGACGGGCGCGCGGCGCCGAGCGCCGTCTACCACCCTGCCTGGTACCTGGTCCCGTCCGGCGGGCAGCCGGGCGGCGCGGCCGGCGTCGCGCCCGGCATGCTGTCCGCCTCCGCGCTGCCGGACCTCGGCGGCATGCTCGCGACGCTGGGCACGATCGGCAACACGCCCGCCTCGTCCGGCTCCGGCGGGATGGGCGGGGGCGGCGGGTTCTCGGGCGGCTCGAGCGGCTCGTTCTGAGCGGCGGCGGGATGGGCGGGGGCGGCGGGTTCTCGGGCGGCTCGAGCGGCTCGTTCTGAGCGGCGGCGGGAGGGCGGTCGGCGGCGGGTTCGCGAGCACGCGGCTCGAGCGGCGCGCCCGCGAGCGGCGGCGGCCACGCGCCGCGGGGGCGGCCTCGCGCCGGGGGCGGCCACGCGCGGTCTTGCCGACCCGGGCGGGCGCGGGCGTGTCCCCTCCGCTAGACTCGGAGCCATGGGAGCCGTTGACACGATGGAGCTCTTCTTCGAGGAGCTGAACGCAGGAGCGCGCGATCGCGCCGTCGCCCTCATGGACGAGCGCATCGAGATGCGCATGCACGTCGGCGACAACGCCCAGACGCTGCGTGGCGTCGAGAAGGTGGGCGGCTGGTTCCTGCGCGCCGACGCCGGGTTCAAGATGATCCCCGGCGACGTCGTCGAGATGGGCAGCACCTACCAGGCGAACCTGCTCGTCGTCCGGCCAGGCGCCCAGTCGATGGAGCTCGACGCCGCGTTCCGCGTCGAGGCCGGCAAGATCACCTCCATCAACCTCGCGCCCAGGCGCTAGGGTCGCCGCCCCGCAGCCGGCGGGAGCCCGGGCCGGCCTACGGCGATGCCGAGGGCCGCGACCCGTCGACGACCTGCGAGGGCTTCTGGTCGGGGATGACGATCACGTCGCCAAGCTTGATCCGGTCGGGATTCTTGAGCTTCGGGTTGGCCGTCATCACCTGCTCGACCGTCAAGCCGTACTTCTTGGCGATCTTGGAGAGCGTGTCGCCCGCCTTCACGACGTAGACCGTTGGCGTCGCGACGGGCCTCGGCGTGGGGGCGGCCGATGGCGACGGCCGCGACGTTGCCGAGGCCGAGGCGGAAGGCGAGGCGGCGGCGGGCGCACCACCCCCGCCGGTGATCATGCGGAGCACGAAGGGCAGCGTGAAGAGCGCCACCCCGATGATTCCGATGATCAGCAGCAGGCGGAGGAACGGTGGCAGCCCGGCCGACCGCGGGCGCAGCGACCCGTAGTTCTCCAGGATCCGCGGCCGCTCCCACGACGGCGCCGCGTCGTCGCGGGGTGGTCCGGCCCGGCCCGGCCCAGCCTTCCCGACGTCGGTGACGGGTGCGTAGCCGACCGGGCCGCGCCGCTCGGGGCTGGTCGGCGGGCGGGGCGCCGCGGCACCCGGGTCGGCCCAGCCCTGGGCAGGCACCTGGGTGGGTGGATGCCGGTCCGCGGGCGCGGCGGGCTGCCGGCTGGCAGCGATCGGCGTGGCGGCGGCCGGGCGGTCGCCTGCGGGCTCTGCCGGCCGTGGGCGGGCGCCCTGAGGTGGGACCGGCTCGCTCCAGGCCGCTCCCGGATCCGGGGGCGCCAGTCCCGCGACCCCCGGACTGCTCAAGGCCGCGGCCGCCACGGCCTCGGCGGCAGCTGGCGAGTGATCCCTGCGTGCCGCGGCGAGATCGTCGCTCGTGGGCGCTCTGCCTCCGACCCGGATCCTGATCGGCGGCGTGCGATTGGGCGGGACCCCCGTCCGTCGCCGCGCGGGCATCGACGGCAGGGACGGGCTCCCGGGGTGCCGGCGCGACAGGCTCCCGGGGTGCCGGCGCGACGGGCTCCCGGGGTGCCGGCGCGACGGGCTCCCGGGGTGCCGGCGCAAGCGCGACGACAGGTGCCCACGGCGGCGGGTCGGACCAGCCGGATGCGCCGCCGGGGCTCGGAGCCGGCTCGGGACGTGGAGCCAGCTCGGGACGCTGGGTCGGCTCCGGTCGCGGCGGGACCCGCGGATCGGCGCCGGGGCGCTCATCCTTGAGCGGCGCAGCTTCCCGGCGGGCCCAGTCGGTGAAGGTGGGGCAACCCGGGAACGACGGGGCCAGGCAGTACGCCGCCTGGTGTGCGAGTGCTCGCGGCGCCGATGGGGTCTCCGCGAAGCAGCGGTGGCGATGATCAGGAACCGGGAGCCTGAAGTCGCGGTCGTCCTCCAGCGCGATGAAGGGGCAGACCGCCGCCCCCCCGGAGCCACGTGCGGTGCGATCGGACATCGTCGCGATGATACCCGGAGCCTGGGGCATCCCGTGAACGGCCGGGGGCCGCACCCGCGCGCTGCGGCGCGGTGGACCGGGCGGTGCGGCGCCCCGACTGGGCGATGCGGCGCCGCCCACGGGGCTACTCCACGCCGCCGGCCGGAGATGCGCCGAGCCGCCGGGGCCTCCGCGCCGGGCGACGCCGCGCCACCGGCCGGAGATGCCGGCCGCCCTCCGGGCGATCGCATGGCCGCGCCCGACTCGCCATACCTCGAGGCGCGAATGGAGCCGCGTCCGCGACCTTGCGCTCCGCGGGCGCGAAACGGCGCTGCCTTCTACACTCGCCCCACCGACCCTCTCCGGCCCGCCCCCAGCCGGACCTGCTGTGATGGCGCACGTGCGCCGATGCGAGGAGACCGATGTCCCGATTCACCAGCTGGCTCCGTCCCTCCGTCACCGTCCGCGCGCACTGCGACGTGCCGTGCGGCATCTACGACCCGTCGGAAGCGCAGCTTGCCGCGCGAACGGTCGCCCGGATGGTCGAGCTGATCGGCCAGCTCCCGAAGGACAGTCCCTCCGAGGCCGACCGCCAGAAGTTCGTGCGCTGCGTGACCGTCAAGGAGCAGCACGCCGAGAAGGTCAAGCGCGAGGTCCAGGTGATCTGGTCCGACTACTTCAAGCCGGAGCACCTCGAGGCCGCGCCCGACCTCCACACCAAGGTCTGGACGATCCTCAAGCTCGCCGGGAAGAACAAGCAGAACATCGACGCGCAGGCGGCCTCAGATCTCGAGGCCGCGGTCAAGGAGTTCGCCGACATCTTCTGGGCGACCAAGAAGTAGCCCGGCAGGCCGTCGTGCGGCGATGACCGAACCGCCGCCGGGCCCCGGGGGCGCCGGCGGCGGGCCTGGGAGCGGTACCCGCGACGGCGCCCGCGTCCGCCCCCGGTGGCGCCTGCGGGCGTTCGTGGCCGCCGTGAACGTCCTTGCGGCGGCCATGGACCTCGCCGCGACCTTGCGGTCGGCCCGCCGCGGCCCCTGGCGGGTCGAGGTGCTCGAAGAGAGCATGACGCCGGGCATCGTGCCGGGCGACTGGCTCCTGGTCGACCCCACCTGCCGGCGTTGGCCGCGCCCGGGGTCCGTGGTCGTGCTTCGCGAGCCTGGCAGCGGGCTGCTGGTCGTGAAGCGGGTCGCGGCGCGCGGGCCCGCCGCGCCGGCCTTCCTGCCGGCGTCGCTGCCTTCCAGGCGGGCGGCCTGGGTCCTCGGCGACGCGCCCGATCGATCCGTCGATTCGCGGGTCTACGGACCGGTCGACCTCGACGCCCTCGTCGGTCGGGCCTGGTTCCGGTATGGGCCACCGGCAAGGGCCGGCAGGCTGCGAGCCCGGAGCGGGCCGCAGCGCGCGCATCTGCCGTCGGATGCGCGGAAGGCGCGCTGATCGCCCGACGCCGCTCGCGGCCGATTCCGTGGCGGCGCTTCACGACCCGCGGTCGGCGGCGCCGCGGACCCCCTACGAAGCCGCGTCGCCCAGGCGAAGGCCTGCGGCCCGGACGTCCTGCGCGAACCGCTCGAGGCCTTCGGCGCGCGGGTCCCAGCGCCCCGGGAACGCGACGAGCCGATCGAGACCCGCCGCCGCGAGGTCGCCGAGCGTGTCGACCCGCTGCTGGCCGGCAGCCCGGACATCCTCATCGCGGCAGTAGAGCGACAGCCGCAGGGTCGCGGGATCGCGGCCGATCTCCTCGCACCGCTCCCGGATGACGGGCAGCCGCTCGCGCACCTCGTCGGCCCCCAGGAACACGAGGTTGAGCTCGTCCGCGAAGCGGACCGCGTACCGCAGCGTCACATTCGGGCCGTTGCCGCCGACGATCAGCGGGATGTGCGGCTGGATGCCCTTCGGGACGTTGATCGCGTCGACCACCTGCGCCCGCTCACCCTCGTACGTTGCCCGCCCCGCGCCGAGCATCCGGGTGATGACCTCGAGATGGTCGCCCAGGGCTGCCAGGCGCTCCGGTGTCGGCGGAAAGCCGTAGCCGTAGGCGATCCACTCGTCGCGCTTCCAGCCGGCGCCGATGCCGAGCTCGAACCGTCCTCGCGAGATCACGTCGAGGGTGGCCGACATCTTCGCGGTGAGCGCTGGATTGCGGAAGCCCGTGCAGATCACCATGTGGCCGAGGCGGACGCGGCGGGTGAGCGCGGCCAGGGCGGCCAGCATCGTGAACGACTCGAAGGTGATCTCGTCCGTGGGTGTCGGGACCGTGTGGAAGTGGTCGAACACCCAGATCGACTCGAAGCCGAGGGCCTCTGCCTGGCGCGCTCGCTCGATCGAGTTCTGCCAGGCGGTCGCGGGATCCCACCTGTCGTATTCGTGCTTCCAGCCCTGCGGGACGAGCACCCCGACGTCCATCCACACCTCCTCGCGGCGCCGGGCGCCGGCCGACCCGCGGTCCGGTTCGGCCGACCGGCCGACCCCGGGTGCAGCCTATCATCGGTCGCATGCAGCAGCCGCCGCCCTTCGACCCGGCCATCACCAACCGCCCGGACCCCGACGCGGTCCTGACCGCGGCGCCGTCGCCGTGGGACAACCTGCCTCAGCCGGGCCATCGCGATGGACCGCCCTACTGGATGACGGACATGATCGCTGCCGAGCCGGCGCTCGCGGTCCGGATCCTCCGCCGCCTGGGCGTCGTGCTTCGCAGCACCGGCGTGCCCGGGACGGCGCCGCGCCTCGAGGCGCCGGCCCGCGAGACCCCGGCCGGCCGGCTCGCCGCGGCGGTACGGGATGCGCTGCACGAGGGCACGCCGGTCGCGATCGTGGGGTGCGGGACGAGCGAGCACGCTGCGATGGCCGTCGCGGAGATCCTGGCGGAGGCCGCGAGCCGGGGCGTGATCCGGGGCGCCGGCCAGCCATGGTCGATCATCCCGCGCCAGGCGTTCGAGGCGTCCCTGCGACCCCAGCGCGGCGGCCTGGTGATCGCGATCAGCCACGAGGGCGGGACGGCAGCCACGGTGGCCGCGGTCACCGCGGCCCTCGCCCGCGGGGCCCGGGCCGGCGTGATCACGGCCAGCGCCGGCTCACCGATCGCGCAGCTTGCCGGCACGGTCGTCGAGACCCGCGAGGTCGATCGCTCCTGGTGCCACACCGTCGGCTACCTGTCGCCGATCGTCGCCGCCGTCGCGATCGGCGCCGCGCTGACCGGCGAGGGCACCGAAGCCGACCCGTCGGCCGTCCGGGGCTTGCTTCGGGCCGGTCTCGACCAGGCCGGGACGGCCGAGGAGATCGCCGCCGAGCTCGCGGCGGCACGCCAGCTCATCGTGGTCGCCTCCGGCGCGGACGTCGCGGCGGGACGCGAGCTCGCCCTCAAGGTCGAGGAGGCGACCTGGCTGCCGTCCACCTTCCGCGACGTCGAGACGTTCCTGCATGGCCACCTGCCGGCGATGGACGCGACGACCGGCGTGGTCCTGATCCTGGCCGGCCGCGACGGCCGCGATGCCCGCTCCGCCCGGGCCCAGCAGGCGATGGCGGCTGCCGGTCGCGTCGGCATCCGTCCAGCGGCGATCCTCGCGGCCGACCTCGACCCGGCGTGGCCCGCGTTCCTCACGCCCGCCGGTCGCATCCTCGTCCCGGAGACACCGGGCCTGCCGGCGCCGGTGGCCGCCCTCGTCGGGACGGCCGCGCCGCTCCAGCTCGTCACCGAGCGGCTCGCGCGCGCCCGTGGCACGAACCCCGATCCGATCCGGCGCGACCAGCTCGCCTACCGGGAGGCGGCCGCCCTGACGGAGTGACGCGCGGGCCCGATCGCTCAGAACAGGAACTCGGCGAGCTCGTCGATCTGGTCGAGGTCCCAGGGCAGGAAGTCCTGGAGCATGATTCGCTGGCAGCCCGCGGCGGCGAACGCGGCGACCTGTGCGCGCGCCTCGACCGGGGTCCCGATGACCCACCGAGGGCGGCGCTCATCGAGCCACGCGGCCCCGTCGGCCGCCTGCCCGAACAGCGCCATCAGGGCCGTCGTCCGACGGTCGACCTCGGCCGCGTCACGACCGACGAGCACGCCCGCCATCACCGATCGGACGATCGCACCGGGCTCCCGCCCCGCCTCGCGGGCGAGCGCCTCGAGATCCGCGTAGGCCGTCCGAGCCTCGTCCGGCGTGCTCCCCGTGACGTTGTACTCGTCGGCGAGGCGAGCCGCGATCCGCAGCGACCGCCGGCTCATCCCGCCGACGATGATGGGCGGGGTGGGGTGCTGGACCGGCTTCGGGCGGAAGAGCGACCCCGGGATCGACCAGTGCTTCCCCTCGAACGACCAGCCGTCCGGCTCCTGCCACAGGCCGCGCACGATCGCGAGCTGCTCCTCGACCATGTCCGCCCGCTCGGAGATCGGTGGGAACACGAAGCCGTGGTGGTCGTGCTCGCCCTCGTTCCACCCGGCGCCGATCCCGAACTCGATGCGCCCGCCCGACATCTCGTCGACGGTGGCGACGATCTTGGCCAGGTTCCCGGGGTGGCGGAAGGTGACCGGTGACACGAGCGCCCCGAGCCGGATCCGCCGGGTGTCGCGGGCAAGCCCGGCCAGGACGGCCCAGGCGTCGGTCGTGGGAGAGCCAAGCGCCCCGGGGAAGCTGTCGTAGTGATCCGAGCGGAACAGGGTCTCGAACCCGGCCCGCTCCGCGCGCTCGGCGACGGCGAGCTGGTCCGCGTAGGTCATGCCCTGCTGCGGCTCGATCATCAGTGCGTATCGCATCGGCGAACCTCCGGCGTGGGAAGGGCCAGCGCTGGCGTTTGACGGATTTCCTCAGGTGATCGATATTGTTACGATGATCGCAAGTAATCTGCCGCCCGGACCGGTTCCGCCGGTCGGGACGCCGGACGGCTGCGCCGCCGGGACGCCGGACGGCCTGCGCCGCTGGTCGTCCGAGCCGACGCCGGTCGGGACGCCCGACGAGCGGGAGCGCCTCATCGCGAGGATCGGCGACGGCATCCGGGCCGTGGCCGGCCAGCAGCGCTGCAGCATAGCCCGCCATCTGCATCGGACGGGCATCAGCATGGCCCACCTCCAGGTGCTGTGGATCCTGGGCGAGCATGGCCCCCTCCCGGTCGGCCGGGTCGCCGAGCTCCTCGGGGTCGCCGTCCCCAACGCGACCGGCCTGATCGACCGGATGGTGCAGCGCGGGCTCGTCGCGCGCGAACGCGTCGCCGACGATCGCCGCGTCGTCCTCGTCCAGATCACCGCCGCGGGCCGCACCGCCGCCGAACAGGTCGACGGGTGGCGCACGACCGTGATCGAGCGACTCCTCGACCGGTTCGATCGGGATGACCTGGCGCGGATCGCCGACGCGCTCGACGAGACGTTGACCGAGCTCCGCCGCGCGGCCGATCCGGACGCCGCGGCCTGCGGGCCAGTGCGTGTCGCCCACGGATCGCGCACCCGGAGCCCACACCCCGCACACAATCGCCGCGCATCGTCCGTCGCCGGACGGCGCGCGCCTGAACCTGACGAGGCGGCGTCCCCGGACCCGGTCGATCGGACCCTCCGGCGAGCCCACGATGTGACACCGAAGGAGACCCAGACGCGATGATGGAAGGAACCCAGGCGGACGGCGCCCCGGGGGCCGGCGGGCTGACCAACGCGATGCTGCATCCCGCCATCGAGATCTCGCCGCGCGCCCGGTTCGAGGTCCTCGGGGCGATCCTGCTTGCCCTGCTCCTCGGGGCCCTCGACCAGACGATCGTGGGCACCGCGCTCCCGACGATCGTCACCGATCTGCACGGCAACGACCTGTACACCTGGGTGGTCACGATCTACCTGCTGACCTCGACGATCAGCGTCCCGTTCTACGGCAAGCTCTCCGACTACTTCGGCCGCAAGCCCGTCCTGCTGTTCGGGATCACGGTGTTCCTGATCGGATCGGCGCTCTCGGGCCTGAGCCAGGAGATGTGGCAGCTGATCCTGTTCCGGGGCATCCAGGGCATCGGCGCCGGCTCGCTCTTCCCGATCTCCCTCGCGGTGATCGGCGACCTGTTCACCCCGCTCGAGCGCGGCAAGTACCAGGGCCTGTTCGGCGCGGTGTTCGGCGTCGCGGCCCTGGTCGGGCCGCTCCTCGGCGGCTTCATCACCGAGCACTTCAGCTGGCACTGGATCTTCTACGTCAACATCCCGATCGGCCTCGTCTCGCTGGCTGTCGTGGCCCGCGTCCTGCCGGCAGTCCACCGCCCGAAGCACGACCTCAACCTCGACGCGCTGGGCGGCGGGGTGTTCATCGCGGGGATGATCCCGTTCCTCGTCGGCCTCACCAACAAGCAGTCGATGGACTGGCCGGCGTTCGAGGTCAGCGGGTTCATCGCGATCGGGCTCGTCCTCATCGTCGTGTTCCTGTTCATCGAGGCGCGCGCCAGGGAGCCGATCGTGCCGCTCGACCTGTGGCGTGACCGCACCTACGCCGGGTCGCTCGTCGCGACGTTCTTCGCCGCGTTCGGCTTCTTCTCCGCGACGATCTTCCTGCCCCGCTTCTACCAGGTCGTCATGGGCACCACCCCGACCAACTCCGGGTTCCAGCTGTTCCCGCTGCTGATCGGCGTGATCTCGTCGAGCATCATCTCCGGCCAGATCGTGGCCCGGACCGGCAAGTACAAGGTCCTCCTGCTCGTCTCGATCGCGATCGTCGCCCTCGGCTCGTTCCTGTTCACCCACCTCGAGGCGACCACCGATCCGGCGACGATCTGGTTCTGGCAGTTCGTCCTCGGCGCGGGCATCGGACCCACCCTGGCGGTCTTCACGATCGTGATCCAGAACGCGGTGCCGTTCAGCAAGCTCGGCGTCGCGACCTCGAACCTCACGTTCTTCCGCCAGATCGGCGGCGTCGTCGGCCTGTCGGTCGCCGGCTCGTTCTTCGGCAGCCAGCTCACCAAGCTGATCCCCGAGCAGCTCGTCGCGAACGGCGTCCCGCAGCCGATGGTCGAGCCAGTTCCAGGGCAGCGGCTTCGACGTCAACAACGACGGTCGGGGTCGGCACCGACCTTGGCACGGCGCTCCTCCAGGGCGTTCCGGCCCAGCTCCGCTCGATCGTGGAGCCCCAGATCCCCAAGATCGTGACGTCGATCTACGAGGCGATCTCGCTCGCCATCGGCCAGATCTTCTGGTTCGGATTCGGGACGGCCATCGTCGCGTTCGTGGCGGTGCTCGCCATCCGCGAGCTGCCGCTGCGGTCGTCGCTCGGGCCGAGCCCGGTCGCCGCTCCGGCGGGCGCGCCAGGGTCGACGGCCGGGAGCCCGGCGGCGGCAGAAGCCCCCGCAGCGGCCGCCGCCACGCCTGGCGTGACTGGCGCGCCGTCGGCGGGGGTCGCCGGCCAGGCCCCGGCGGCGCTCCCGGCAGCGACAGCGACCGCCGGGACGTCGCGCCCGCCCGCCGGACGCGAGGCCGCCCCGGCCAGGCCGGACGCGTGAGCCACCCGGTCACCGGGGAGCCCGCGGTCGCGGCGACACCCAGGGCGCTCGCCGCCCCGGGCACAGCGGGCGCGCGGTTCGTCCCGGCGCTCCCCGTCGCGGAGCTCCCCCCGGGCGCGCTTCGGCGCGTCACCTTCGGCGACCTCGACGTGCTGCTGGCGCACCTGCCGGTCGGGATCGTCGCCACCGACGACCGTTGCCCCCACATGTCGGCTCCGCTGTCGCTCGGCAGCCTCGACGGCTGCGTCGTCGACTGCCCGCTGCATGCCGGCCGGTTCGACCTCGCGACGGGAGAAGCGGTCCAGATGCCGACCACCGGCGGCCTGGGACCGGACGGCGAGCCGCACCCGGCCTGGTCACCCGCGGGCAGCGAGCGGAAGCCCGAGCCCGCCGGCCCCAAGGCAGAGGCACGCCGGCTCACCCGGATCCGCCGGCTTCGCTTCTACCCCGTCCGGCTCGCCGGCGGGACGATCGAGGTCGCCGTTCCGACGCCCGGAGCGGAGGTCTGAGCGGGCCGTACGGCTCGCCGCTGCCGGCCGTTCCGCCGTTGACGATTCGACGGCCGGCTGGTACGGTCGCCGGACGCATGAAGCACCGGCTCCTCCGGGTCGTCGCCGCATCGGCGATCGCACTCGGGGCCGTCGCCGTCCCCAGCGGCGCGGCAACCGTCCATGCCGGATCGAGGGCTTGCACAGGCTGGACGAACTCCGTCACGCCTCCGACCACGATCCGTGTCTATCGCCGCGCCAGCGGCAGCGTCGACGTCGTCCCCTTCCGGACGTACGTCGAGCGGGTCCTGGCATCCGAATGGGGCGCCCGAACCGCCCCCGCTGCGATGCGCGCCGGAGCGATCACCGTCAAGCAGTACGCCTGGTACTACGCGATGCACTGGCGCGGCGGAACCGACGGCCGAGGCCACTGCTACGACGTGGTCGACAGCACGAGGGACCAGCTCTACAACCCGACCCGCAGGGCGTCGGCGGAGCAGCTGGCCGCGATCGAGGCGACCTGGTGGATCTCGCTGCGCCGGGCGGCGGCGTTCTACCCGACCGGCTACAAGCCGGGCAACGGCCGCTGCCTCGCCAACCTGGACGGGTGGCACCTCTACCAGCGCGATGCCGTCAACTGCGTCGCGAAGTACGGCGACACGACCGAGCGGCTCCTCCGGCGCTTCATCTCGAGGATGTCGTTCGTGACACCGGGGACGAATGACGTGACGTCCGACCACCGGGGCGATGCCCTGCTCGCGGTGACGGACCCGGCCACCCATGAGGTCACCGTGCGGGTCCTGAGCGCCGACTCGGGCTACGCCGCGATCGCTCGCCGCCAGCTCACCCGCCGGCTCGACACGGCGACCACCGAGAGCGTGCTCGGGCGCGCCTCCGGCGACGTCGACGGCAACGGGCGGACCGACCTCGTCCAGCTCGTCGCAGTGGGCTCGTCGCTCGAGCTGCGGGTCATGCTTGCCTCGGCGGGCGGGCTCGCGGCCGCGACCACGTGGTGGTCCGCGACGGCCGGCGTCACGTCCGCGAGCGCCACGGACGCGCGCCTGGTCGTAGCCGACTTCAACGGCGACGGCCGGGCCGACGCGGGGATCGTGCGCCTCGGCGATACCGCGACCCAGCTTCTCACCGTTCTCTCCAAGGGCGCGGCGTTCAAGAGCCCGGTCACGGCGCTCACCGTGCACGCGAACCTCGCGGGCGCGGTCTTCGCCGCGGGCGACTTCAGCGGCGACGGGCGGGCCGACCTCCTGATCGCGTCACCGACGACCCAGGCCGGCGGCACGCCCGCGACCGCGATCCGCGTCGCGGCGGGTGGGCGCAGCCGCATCCTCGCGGCGCCTCGCACGTGGTCCGTCGAGAACACGGCCCTGGCCAACCTGCAGGTGCTCGTCGCGGACGTGGATCGGACGGGTCGCGACGATGCCGTCCTCGTCCACCGGGCCTCGACCGGCAGCCGGATCCTCGTCGACGTGTCGAACGGGAGCGCGTTCCGGCGCACCTGGCTCACCCGCGTCGACCTCGCGATCCCCTTCGCGGCGACCCGGTTCTCGACGACCGACTGGGACGGCGACGGGCGGATGGACCTGCTCGCCTATGTCGACCTCGGAGTGGATGCTGCGGGTCGGTCTCTCGGCACGGCGATCCAGCGCTACATGTCGAAGGGGACCGCCTTCACGCGGAAGTCGGTCAGGATCGACGCCACGCTGCCCTGGGCGGACTTCACTGCGCACTGACCGCGCTCTGCCCGGGCTCGCGGGGTGGGCTCGCCGGGCGGCCGCGCCGGCGCCGGGCTCGGGCGGAGCCTGCTCGCTCCCGCGGTGGCCCGCGCGACCGGAGGCGGCGGGATGGTCAGGCGCGCTCTGAGCCCGGGTGGTCCAGGCCGTTCGCGTCGACGAACGCGCGCAGCGACCGGGCGACGAACTCGAGGTCGTCCGTGATCGTGAACAGCTGCAGGTCGCGCGCCTCGATGTTGCCAGCTGCCTGGAGCGTCGTGCGCATCCACTCGATGAGCCCGGCCCAGTAGCTCGTCCCGATCAGGAAGACCGGGAAGTGGCCGATCTTGCCGGTCTGGATGAGCGTCAGCGCCTCGAACAGCTCGTCGAGCGTCCCGAAGCCGCCCGGGAAGATGACGAACCCCTCCGCGTACTTGACGAACATCGTCTTGCGCACGAAGAAGTAGCGGAACTCGACCCCGAGGTCGACCCACGGGTTGAGCCACTGCTCGTGGGGCAGCTCGATGTTGCAGCCGACCGAGAAGCCCCCGGCCTCGTAGCAGCCGCGATTCGCGGCCGCCATGACGCCGGGCCCGCCGCCTGTCATGACGGTGAAGCCCTGCTCGGCGAGCAGCCGCCCGAGGGTGCGCGCCCGGTCGTAGACCGGATCGTCCTCCTTCGCCCGCGCGGACCCGAAGACGGTGATCGCGGGGCCGACCTCCGCGAGCGCATCGAAGCCCTCGACGAACTCGGCCGTGATGCGCAGCGTCCGCCACGGGTCCGAGTCGAGGAACGCCGGGCGCGTTCGCCGCAGGAGGACCTCGTCCGCCGTGCCGTGGCTCGAGGCCGGCGTGCGCCGCTGGACGGCCTCGCGGCGGACGATCAGCCGGCCGGCTCTCTGGCGGTCTCGGCCGGGCGAGACCGGCTCGCCGTCGGCGTCGCGCTCGCGCGGGGGGACCGGCTCGTCGGCGCGGGATGGCGGCGGTCCGTCATGGTCGGGCATCGGGTGGCTCCCTGGTCGCGGTGCGCGTCGGTGGGCAGGCTGGGACTGCGCGCCGACACGCGGCGCGGCGGTCATGCCGAATACTAGGCCGCCCGGCTGCTGCGTCCCACGGGCGGTCAGGCCGCGGTCACCCGGCGGAGCATCCGCCGCCAGGCGCGTCGCCGGCGGCGACGGTCGACCAGGAAGGCGACGAGGAACCCGATGTACGCGCCGACCAGCGCGGCGCACCAGCCGGGAACCTGGACCACCTGCTGGTCCGGGCCGATCCACGTGAACGTCGCCGGCACGCTCGCGACGATCGTGACGCCGGCGGCCTGGCAGGCGCCGTCCGTGTCGCAGACCCGGTAGGTGAAGTGGTCGGTGCCCTCGAACCCGGACTCCGGGACGTACGTGACCCGACCGCTGACGGGGTCCACCGAGACAGTCCCGTGAGCGGGCTGCGCCGTGATCCCCACGCTCGACGGGTCGAGGTTCCCGTCCGGGTCGCTGTCGTTGCCGAGCACGTCGATCACGGCCGTCTGGTCGACCGCGATGACGACCGCGTCGTTGCCGGGGACCGGCGGGTCGTTGACCGGGGTGACGTCGATCGCCACCCGGGCCGCCGTGCACGCATGGGCGGCGTCGCAGACCGTGTACGCGAACGTGTCGGTCCCGTTCCAGTCGCGCTCCGGGAAGTAGGTGAGGGTGCCGGTGGCGTGGTCGGCCCGGACCGTGCCGTGGGCCGGCGCCCGGGTGACCCTGACGCTCGCCGGGAGGAGGTCCGCGTGACCGTCGGGGTCCGTGTCGTTGGCCAGGACGTCGACCGCCACGGGCGAGTCCTCGGGCGTGCCGGCGGCGTCGTCGCTCGCGGCCGGCGGGTCGTCGACCGGGCTGACAGTCAGCGTGACCGTCGTCGTCGCGCAAGCGGCAAGCGCGTCGCAGACCTGGTACGTGAACGCATCCGGGCCGTTCCAGTCCGGAGCGGGCGCGTAGGTGACGGCGCCCGTGGTGGCATCGACGCGGGCCGTCCCGTGGTCGGGGCCGTCGGCGATCGACACGCTCGCCACGTCGAGGTCACCGTCCGGGTCGCGATCGTTGGCGACGACGTCGACCGCCACCGGGACGTCCTCGGGCGTCGTCGCTCCGTCCGGGGCGGGGCGCGGACCATCCTGGCTCGGCGTCACGGTCACGCTCACGACGGCCGAGGCACAGCTCCCGGACCTGTCGCACACCTGGTAGGTGAAGGTGTCCGGCCCGTTGGCGTCGGGCACGGGCGTGTACGTGACCGCGCCGGTCAGCGGGGCGACCGTCGCCGATCCGTGCGCGGGGCCGCCGACGATGCGGACCGACGACGGGTCGAGGTCAGCCGCTCCGTCCGCGTCGCGGTCGTTGGCGAGAACGTCGATCCCCAGCGGCGCGTCCTCGGCGAGGCTCACGCTGTCCGCGAACGCGACGGGCGGGTCGTTGACCGGCCGAATGGTCACCGTCGCGCCAGCCGTCGCGCAGGCGCCGAGATCGTCGCAGACGCGGTAGCTGAACGCGGCGGCGCCGTTCCAGTCGGCGTCGGGGGTGTACGTCACCCGGCCCGTGAGCGGGTCGACCGAGACGCTCCCGCGAGCCGGGCCGGACGTGACGGCGACGCTCGTCGGATCGAGCGCCCCGTCCGCATCCGCGTCGTTGGCGAGCAGATCAAGGATGACCGGCACGTCCTCGTCGGTGGTCGCGGCATCAGGCGCGGCGATGGGCGGGTCGTTCAGGCCGGCGACCGTCAGCGCGAGCACGGCGGTCGCGCAGGCGGAGGGCTCGCCCGTATCGCAGACCCGGTAGGAGAGGGTGTCCGGGCCGGCGTAGTCAGGGTCGGGCGTGTAGGTGATCGCGCCGCTCAGCCGGTCGACGCTGGGCGTGCCGTGCGACGGCGAGGTGGTGACGGTGACGCTCGTCGGGTCGAGGTTGCCGTCGCCGTCGCCGTCGTTGGCAAGGACGTCCACGACGACGGTCGCGTCCTCGGTCGTGGTGGCGACGTCGGCTCTCGCGACCGGCGGGTCCGGGACCGGCGACACGCTGACCGTGACGCTGGCCTGGGCGCACCCGAGCTGGTCGTCGCAGACCTGGTAGGTGAACGTGTCCGTCCCGTGCCAGTCGGGGTCCGGCGTGTAGGTGATGGCCCCCGTGACCGGGTCGACGGCGAGCGTCCCGTGCGCCGGCGAGGCGATGAGGCTGACGCTCCCCGGGTCGACGGTGCCGTCGGCGTCGGTGTCGTTGGCCAGGACGTCGATCGTGGCGGGCGTGTCCTCGGGCGTGGTCGCCGCGTCCGGGATCGACGCTCGGCAGGTCGTCGACGCCAGAGACGTCGAGCGTGACCATCGCGCTCGAGCAGGCGATCGGGAGGCCCGTGTCGCACACGCGATAGCGGAGCGTGTCGGTCCCGAACCAGTTCCCGTCGGGCTGATACCGGATGGAGCCCGTCGCCGGCAGGATCGAGACGCTCCCGTGGGCTGGACCCGAGGTCACGCCGACGCTGGCCGGGTCGAGGTTGGCGTCCTGGTCGACGTCGTTGGCCAGCACGTCGACCGTGACCGGCGTGTCCTCGGCCGTTGCGGCGAGGTCGTCGACGCCGATCGGCTGGTCCGCGACCGGAGTGACGCTGAGGTTGAGCGTGCCGATCGCGCAGGCGCCGACGGAGTCGCACACCTGGTAGGTGAGGCTGTCCGGGCCGTTGGCATTCGGCGCCGGCGAGTAGGTGATCGCACCCGTGACCGGGTCGACCGCCGCGGTCCCGATGGTCGGGCCGCTGACGATCGTCACGCTGCCCGGGTCGAGGTTGGCGTCCGGATCGGTGTCGTTGGCAAGCACGTCGACCGTGGTCGCGTCGTCCTCGGCGACCGTGGCGCTGTCGTCGCCCGGGGCGGGCGGATCGTTCACCGCGGCGACTGCGAGGTGAACGTCGGCATGGGCGCACGCCCCGGTGTCGTCGCAGACCCGGTAGGTCAGCGAGTCGTTGCCGTGCCAGTCGGCGGCGGGCGTGTAGGTGATCTCGCCGGTCAGCGGGTCGACGGACGCGGCGCCATGGGCCGCCGAGCCGGTCACCTGCACCGTCGACGGGTCGAGGTCGCCGTCCACGTCCGCGTCGTTCGCGACGACGTCGACCGTCACCGGCGTGTCCTCGGCGCTGCCGGCCGCATCGTCGGCCGCGATCGGCGCGTCGTTGACGGGTCGGACCGTGACGGAGACCGTCGCGCTCGCGCACGAGCCGGCGTCGTCGCAGACCTGGTAGCGGAAGGAGTCGGCGCCGTTGTAGTCCGGCGCAGGCGTGTAGGTCACGATTCCCGTCGCGAGCGCCACGGTCGCGGCGCCGTGGGCGGGCCCGGAAGTCACGCCGACCGTGGACGGCACGAGCCCGTCCTCGACGTCGGAGTCGTTGGCGAGCACGTCGACGGCGACCGACGCATCCTCGTCGACCATGGCACCGTCGTCCACCGCGACCGGCGGATCATCGAGCGGGCCGACGTCGAGCGTCACCTGGGCCGATGCGCACCCCCCTGCGAGGTCGCAGACCCGGTAGGAGAAGGCGTCCGGGCCGGCGTAGTCGGGGTCGGGGACGTAGGTGACGGCACCCGTCAGCGCGTCCACGGCGGTCGTGCCGTGCAGCGCGGGTACGGTCACCGCCACCGACCCCGGGTCGAGATCGGCGAGGCCGTCGACGTCGCTGTCGTTGGCCAGCACGGCCACGGTCGTCGGGGTGTCCTCCGGCGTGACCTGCGAATTGGCATGCGCGCTCGGCGGGTCGTTGACCGGATCGACGGTCACGTGGGCGACCGCCGTCGCGCAGACCGCCGCCGTGTCGCACACCTGGTACGTGAAGGTGTCGTCGCCGTTCCAATCCTGGTCGGGCGTGTAGGTCGCGACGCCGGTCGCCGGGTCGATCGCCACGCTCCCGCTGGTCGCGCCGGACGTGACGGCCACGCTCGTCCGGTCGAGGTCGCCCGATCCGTCCGGGTCCGTGTCGTTGGTGAGGATCGGAATCGCGACCGGCGCGTCCTCGTCCGTCGTCGCGTGATCGTCTGCCGCGGCGGGCGGGTCGTTCACGGGCGTGACCGTCACCGTGGCGACGGCCGTGTCGCAGTCGCCAGCGTCGTCGCAGATGCGATAGGTGAACGTGTCGCTGGCGTGCCAGTCGGGGTCGGGCGTGTACGTCGCCACGCCGGTCGACGGGCTGATCGCGACGACGCCGTGGGGCGGATCTGCGGTGACGGTGATCGTCGTGGGATCGAGGTTCCCGTCCGGATCGGCGTCGTTGGCCGCCACGTCGACGGCGACCGGCGTGTCCTCGGGGGTCGTCGCCGTGTCGTCGTTGGCGGTCGGCGCGAGGTTGAGAGTCAGGTCGGTCGGCTGGTCACCCGCCGCGCCGTCGTCGGCGTCGGTGACCCCCGCGTACAGCGTGCCCAGCGTCAGCCCGCGGTAGGCCAGGCTGGCCTGGTTCTGGATCCGGGTCCCGGGGGGAATGCCGCCGGCCACGGTGACCCGGAACCGGACCCGGATGGTGTCGCCGTAGTCCATCCGGCCGCCGGTCGTCGTGTTCGCGCCGCTGCCGAGCCGGACGACCAGCTGGTCGGCGGCCACGTCAAACTCGCCGGTGTCGTCACCCGCCGCGTCGGTGATCGGCCCCGTGTTCGGCCCCGACACGATCGAGGCGCTGCCCGGAACGAAGATCGTCCCGTCAGGCATCGGGTCGGTCATCAGCGTGTCGACCGATGGGTCGTTGCCGAAGTTGGTGACGTCGACCGTGTACTCGATCTGGTCGCCGATCTTCAGGACGCCACCGTTGACGTCGCGCTGGGACTTCGGCGCGACGAGGCGCGGCTGGAAGACGTCGACCGCGAACGTCACGACGGTCGGGTAGTAGACGTCCTGCGCGGTGGTGAACGTCAGGCTTGCGCTGTTCGCGGAGTTCGGGATGTTGCCCGTCCCGTCGAACAGGTTGATGTCGAAGCCAAGCTGGTTGACGTAGTCGGGCGTCTTGGTCGTGACGCGTGTGCCGAGCGCCGAGATGGCGCTGTCGAACGAGTTGCCGAGCGGGTGCGTGCCATCCGAGATGTCGGCGCCGTTGAGGCGGAACTGGTCGCCCGGGATCCCGAGGTCGCCTTCGAACGAGACGAGCCCGACCTCGGCGTTGACCGGGCCGCTGGCGGGCGTCAGGAAGCCCGAGACCGTCGTCGTCAGGTCGCTGACCGCCGCCGTGTTGACGACCGCGTATCCGTCGAACACGGTCAGGTTCCGCAGGGGCGCCGGCGTCAGGGAGTCGCGATACGCGACGACCAGCGTCCAGCCGGCCGACTGGTCGGTCCCGACCGTGGCCCGGACGTCGGCCACGCGGTAGGTCCCGTTCGGGTCGGCAAGGCTGGCGACGAGGGGCGTGACGTCGGCCACCGCGGCATAGTCATTCCCGGTGCTGTTGACCTGGATCGCCGTGATCGATTGATAGCTACCTCCTGGTAGCGCGAAGTTCACGGCACTTCGCGATGCGCTCGACGACTCGGCGCCCCAGTAGAGCCCCGCGAACAGGACCGTCGCCCCGGCCGGGATGGCGAGCGCGGCCGAGCTCGAGTTGAACGTCGAGGCATCGGCGTCGACGTCGACCATCGCCATCGTGTGCGCGTTGTTGTTGTTGTCCCCGGGAGCCGCAGTGCCGGCCCTCGCATTCGTGCAGAGAGCGCTCGCCGGACAGGTCATCAGCGTGTTGCCGATGGCGGCGATCGATCCCCGGTCGGTCGTCTGGAAGCGAGGGGTGAAGGCGCGGACGATCGTCGAGGCGGCCGTCGGCGCGACGAGACCCGGGACGGGCAGCGACAGGAGAACAACCAGGACGGACGCGACGACGCGGGCCGGCAGGCTCCGGCGCTGCGTTCCAGACACGTGCGATCGACCTCGTGGCCGGGCAGCTGCGCGCCGCGAAGCGGACGGGCGGCCGTCGAGCCGAGGGTAGGCAGGCGGCCTCATGCCGATGCACCACACACCGGTACCATCGCGCTCCACCTGTTGGTACGGTCGGGGTAGGGATTCCCCGGTGGGTCATGCTCCGGGAGGGTCCGGTGGGGACACGTCGCGGCGGCGCTCGTCCCGGCCGCACGGCGCGGCCGCGGCGGGTACCATCGACGTCGCGTGGGCACGCCCACGCGAAGAGGCGGCGACGTCGCGTGGGCACGCCCCCGCGAAGAGGAGGCGCGCATGTCGGTCTGGTTCACCGTTCGGCTCGACGATCGTCCCGGGTCCCTCGCGCGGGCCGCCGGCGCGCTCGCGGAGCGCGGCGTCAACATCACCGGGATCGTCGGCGTAGCCGAGGACACCGACGGCGAGCTCATGCTCACGACGAGCGATCCGGTGGCGACCCGGGAAGCGCTCGGAGCCCTCGGCGTCGACTTCAGCGAGCACGATCCCACGGATCCGCGGGGCCTCGCCGGGCCGGCGGCGCTGGCCGACCTGGCCCGCGGCCTCGCCGACCGCTGACCCCGCCGCCGTGAGCCCGCGCCGCACCGTTCCCCTCCCCCCGACGGTCGCCGTCCGGGTCGTCCACGCGGACGCGCCCGGCGCGCTCCCCGCGATCCTCGCGAGGGTCGCGGACGCAGGGGGGATCGTGCGCACGCTGGGAACGGTCCGGCGGCTCGCCGACGCGGGGGACGGCGCCGCGGTGGAGACCGAGATCGAGGTCGAGGGCCTCGAGGAGGGCACCGTCGTCGACGCGCTCGCGGGCGCCCCCGACATCCGCGAGGTGCGCCCGACGCGGACCCTCGGCCGCATCTTCGGCAAGCGGATCATCGTCGTGGGCGGCGGCGCCCAGGTGGCGCAGGTCGCGCTCGGGGCGGTCAGCGAGGCCGACCGCCACAACCTGCGCGGCGAGCGGATCTCGGTCGACACGATCCCGCTCGTCGGTGAGGAGAACATCGCCAACGCCGTCCGCGCCGTCGCGGACCTGCCCCGGGCGCGCCTGCTCGTGCTCGCCGGCTCGATCATGGGCGGCGACATCAGCCGCGCGGCCGAGGAGCTGCGGGCGGTCGGCATTCCGATCATCGCGCTCAACATGGTCGGGTCGATCACCCGGCACGTCGACCTCGTGGTCAGCGACCCGGTCCAGGCCGGGACCATGGCGGTCATGGCCATCGCCGACACGGCGACGTTCGACCTCGCCCGCCAGCGCGGCCGGCGGCTCTGAAGAGGATCGGCGCGGCGATGCGGATCGCGACCTGGAACGTCAACAGCCTCAAGGCCCGCCTCGAGAAAGTCGAGTGGTGGCTCGAGCGCGCCGCGCCCGACGTCCTGCTCATGCAGGAGACGAAGCTCACGGACGACGACGCGCCCGTCCTGCCGTTCCGGATGGCCGGCTACGACCTGCTCCACCACGGTGAGGGGCGCTGGAACGGCGTCGCGATCGCGAGCCGGGTCGGGATCGCCGACGTGATCACGAACTTCGGGGATGGCCCGGTTCGCGACACGGGCCCGGGGGCCTCGGTCATCCTCGGCGACGAGGAGTTCGACCCGTTCGACGAGGCCCGCATGGTCAGCGCCGTGTGCGGCGGCGTCCGCGTCGTCTCGCTCTACGCCCCGAACGGCCGGGTGGTCGGCTCGCCCTTCTACACCGGCAAGCTGGCCTGGTTCGCCCGGGTGCGGCGATGGCTCGACGAGACCCGCGATGCCGACGAGCGCCTCGTCCTGGGGGGCGACCTCAACGTGGCGCCCACCGACGACGACGTCTGGGACGCCGCCGCGGCCCATGGCGGGACCCACGTGTCGGAGCCGGAGCGGGCGGCCTTCCGGACGCTCGTCGACTGGGGTCTCAGCGACGCGTGGCGGGCGCGGAACCCGGGCCTCCGGCGCTTCACCTGGTGGGACTACCGGGCCGGCAACTTCCAGCGCGACGAGGGCATGCGGATCGACCACCTGCTGCCCACGGGCGTCGTCGCGGGGCGCATCGTGGCACTCGAGATCGACCGCGAGGCCCGCAAGGGCAAGCCCGTCCCGTCCGACCACGCGCCGCTCGTGATGGACCTCGACGAGCCCGGACGCGCGTTCGATCCAGGCTGGTCGGGCACCGAGGAGCGCTTCGCGGCGCGCCGGGCGGCGAAGCGCTGACCCGCCCGCGGAGGGGCCACCCGACCCCGGGCCCTACGCTGGCTCGGGCTCGACCGGGGCCGCGCCGTCGCCCTCGCCGGCACCGCGCACGACCCGCAGCGCACCGGCCGCGATCACCAGCGCCAGCGCGGTGGCGCCGGCGAAGGCCGGACCGATGCCGGCCGGCACGATCGCGAGGTTCACGACCAGCATGAACGCCGCCGTCCCGTACAGGCCGATCAGGAGCCCGCGCAGGACGCCGGTCGCCGCGGTCGACCCTTCGGTGGCGTGGGAGAACGTGGCGATGATCGAGACGTAGACCGGGAACGTCGCGACGACTCCCGAGACGCTCGCCCCGAGGGTCGAGGCAACCGAGGTCAGGCCCACGATCAGGACGGTCCCGACGATCATCCGGGCGGGCAGGTCCCAGGCCGGCGGCCTGGACCGCGCCCGGCGCGGCGCCGGCGGCGGGAGCAGCCGCAGGACCACCGTCACCGCCACGAGGGCGAGGCCGAACGGCAGGATAGCCGGCCCGCCCACCAACGGCTGCACCGCGACGGCGGCCGCCACGTAGGCCGCGGAGGCGACCACGATCGCCATCGCCGGCCCGCGCCGGGCGAGTGCCGCGTAGGCAAGGGTGAAGCCGGCGATCGCCGTCAGGCCGCCCAGGGAGCCTTCGATCGCCGCTGCGGCAAATGCCGGGCCCTGGTCGAGGGCCAGGAAGAAGGCGACCGGGCCGGAGGTCAACGGCAGGGCGATCAGCAGCCCTCCGATCGCCGGACCCCAGCGCCGCGCCGCGAGGGTGGCGCCGCCGACGATGAACGGCGTGAAGACGAGCTTGAGGACGAGGACCGGCATTCGCCAAGGGTACGCGGCGGGCCGGACCGACGAGGCCGCCGAGTGCCTCCGACCGGCTAGAGGCGGATGACCTCCTCGAGGTCGACCACGAAGATCGTGGCTCCGCCGTAGTAGGCCACCCGCTCCTTCCAGTCCCGCAGGCGCTCGGTCAGCACGAGAGGGACCTCGACCTCGCGGCCGCTGCACGTCTCGCGAAACGCCTCGACCACTGCGGGCACGGCCGCCTCTTCGGCGGCCAGCAGCAGCGTCACGTTCGGCGTGCCGAGGAATCCGCCGAGCGATGTCAGGCGCGTGAAGCGGTACTGATCGGCGCGGAGTCGCTCCGAGACCCGGTCGGCATCGGCCGGCTGGACGATCGCGACCAACAGCTTCATCGATCCTCCTGCGTGCGCGGGCTGATCGTACGCCTGCCCGGCCGGCCGGGCGCGCGGCGCGGCGCGGATCGCGGACGCGTCAGGTGAGCTCGATCGTCTCGTGCCAGCGTGGGATGCGGACCTCCAGGCCGAGCGCCCGGACCTTCGGCTCGAGATCGGCCTGCGGACCGGGATCGCCGTGCACCAGGAACACGGCGCGCGGGACGCGTCCGCCGGTCGCCGGCTTGGCGAACCGGCCGAGCCACTCGAGCAGCTCCGATTCGTCGGCGTGCGCGGAGAAGCCCGAGATCGACACGATCCGGCACCGGACGTCGCGGGCCTGGCCGTCGAGGCGGACGGTCTTCGCGCCGTCCTGGAGGTGCCGCCCCAGGGTGCCCTCGCCCTGGTACCCGACGAAGAGGATCGTGGCGGCCGGGTCGTCGATCAGGTTGCGCAGGTGGCCGACGACCCGCCCGCCGGTCAGCATCCCGTTCGCCGCCACGATCATGTACGGGCGGGGCGCATGGGCGATCGCGCGGGACTCCTCGACGTCCCGGACGATGTGCTGGCGCGGGTAGTCGAGCGGCGTGTCGCCGCCCTGGAGCAGCGCGCGGGTGGTCTCGTCGAAGTACTCGGCATGCCGCCGGTAGACGTCCGAAGCCCGCGTCGCCATCGGCGAATCGAGGTACAGCGGCAGGGCCGGGATCTCCCCGGCCGAGACCAGCCGGTCGAGCTGCCACACGATCTCCTGGGTGCGCCCGATGGCGAACGATGGCACGAGGAGCACGCCGCCGTGCTCCGAGACGAGGCGAACCGTCTCGGCGAGGACGCGGACCGCCTCCGCCGACGGCTCGTGCTCGCGGCCCCCGTAGGTCGACTCGCACAGCACGTAGTCGGCATCGTCCAGCGGGGTCGGGTCGCGGATGATCGGGGTGTCGCGCCGCCCGAGGTCGCCCGAGAAGACGATCGTCGTCTCGGGGCCGTCGGGCTCGTCGACGACCCGGAGCTGGATGATCGCCGAGCCGAGGATGTGGCCGGCGTCCCGGAACGTCGCGTGGATCCCCGGCGCGACCTCCTCCTCGATGTCGTACCGGATCGGGCGGAACAGGCGGAGCGATTCGATCGCGTCGTCCTCCGTGTAGAGCGGCGCGTCAAGGTCGGCCGCGAGCTCCGGTCCGGCGGCGCGCAGCGCAGCCTCATGGTCCGCTCGCCCGGCGCCCGGATCGGACGATCCGGCGATCGGCGGATCGCGCGGGCGCGGGACGCTCGGTCGCCGGCGCGTCGTCGACGACCTCGTGGCTCCGGGCTGCGAACGCCGCGGCGGCCGGCGACGGGACGGTCGCATGGGCGCCCGCGTCGGCGAGCTCGATGGCCGCCTCGAGCGCGCCGCGGTCGCGCTCGTCCTCCCGCGCGGCGCGATCGGGGTGGCGGTGCTCCCAGCGGACCTCGCGCTTCGCAAACTCCTCCTGGAGCCGCCCCGAATCGAGGAGGACGAGGCGTGCGAGCTCGATGGTGCCGGCCGTCGCCCGGATCGGCCCGTGGAATCCCATCCGCGCGAGATGGGGGATGAGGCCGCAATGGTCAAGGTGGGCGTGCGTCAGGAGGAGCGCCGAGATCGACCGCGGGTCATAGGCGAACGGGACCCGGTTCCTGACCGCTTCGTTCGGGCCTCCCTGGAACATGCCGCAATCCACCAGGATCCGGGTCTGCGCCGTCTCGAGGAGGAACTGGCTACCCGTCACCGTCGTGGCGGCACCGAGGAAGGTCAGCTGCATGTCCCGCAGTCTGCCATGCACCAGCGGCCCGCGTGGGTACCATTTCGCGACGATGCGAGAGCGATGGATCGGCCGTGACGTGCCCGGAAGGCTGCCCGGCCTGCTCGCCGGTTTGGTGGTCTTCGGTGCCGGGATCGCGGTCATGGCGGCGGCCGGGCTGGGGCTCGGGCCGTGGGAGGCGTTCCACCAGGGCCTGAGCCGGCTCTCGGGCCTCGCCCTGGGCACGGTGGGCATCCTCGTCGGGATCCCGGTCCTCGCCGCGTGGCTCCCGCTCCGGGAGCGGCCGGGGCTGGGCACGGCCCTGAACGTGGTGCTGATCGGGATCGCCACGAACGTGACGCTGCCGCTGCTGCCGCGGCCGGATCTCCCGGTGATCCAGCTCGCGATGTCCGCCGCCGGTGTCGTCCTGATCGCGATCGGGTCGGGCCTCTACCTCGCGGCGGATCTCGGCCCTGGCCCGCGCGACGGGCTCATGACGGGCCTCCATCGGCGCTGCGGCTGGTCGATCCGACGGGCGCGGACGACGCTCGAGCTCGGCGTGCTCGCCGCGGGGTTCGTCCTCGGCGGATCGATCGGGGTCGGGACCCTGCTGTTCGCCTTCGGGATCGGCCCGCTCGTCCAGCTTGCCCTGGGCGCGATCGACCGAAGCAGGCGTGGCGGCGGGCGCCGTCCCGACCTCCTGTCCGCGCTGGAGGCGCCCGCGCGGGTCGGCGAGTGACGGTCGCGCGGCGGCGTGGCCGGCGCGTGCCGCGCGGGCGGCGTCGACGTGACCAGCGGGCCGGGCCGTGCCCCGCGGGCCGGCCTCAACGGGCGGCGGCGAGCCGATCGAATGCGGCGAGCTCGGCCGCCGGATCGATCCGCGGCCGTTGCTGGGCAGGTGTCGGTGCCTCGATCTCGAGGCGCAGGAGCGCGGCATCGAGCTCGGCGAGCACGCTCGCGAACCTTCGCCGGAGCGCCGCTCCCCCGAGCGCGCCCGTGCGCGCCGCGCGATCGAGCAGCCGGGCCCGCTCCTCCTGCAGGCGCCGGACCTCCTGGTCGGCCAGGATCCACGCGGGGACGCCGCCGGCGTTCCGCAGGATGGCGTGCGCGCCGGCCTCCGGGGCGTCGTAGGCGCCGTCCTGGGCCGGCAGACGTCGGCCGGCCCAGGCAGACGTGTCCCACTCGCCACGCTCCTGCGCCTCCCGGATCAGGCGGTCCGTGAGGGATTCCCAGGTCGGCGCGGCGATCCTGCCGTCTGCCTGCCGGTGCATCGGCGCCATCGTCAGCCGATCCGGATGGCGACGAGGGCATCGACCGCGACCGCCGCGAACAGGAGGGTCAGGTAGCTGATCGAGTAGCGGTACAGGCGGATCGCGCCGGCGGTCGTGCCCTCGACCGTCACGCTCCGGGCGAGCCGCGCCGCCTGCCACAGGAACACGCCGCCGAGCCCGACGGCAGCGACGAGATACACGAGCCCCATCCCGGCGACGGCGAAGAACATGAGGCTGATCGCGACCAGCAGGATCGTGTACAGGAAGATCTGGCGGGTCGTCTCGGCGGGACCCCGCACGACCGGCAGCATCGGCACGCCCGCCGCCGCGTAGTCCCGCGTGATGCGCAGGGCCAGGGCCCAGAAGTGGGGCGGCGTCCAGTAGAAGACGAGCGCGAACAGGAACAGCGCCGGGATCCCCACGTTGCCCGTCACGGCCGCCCAGCCGATCACCGGGGGCAGGGCGCCGGCGGCACCCCCGATGACGATGTTGTTGAAGCTGGTCCGCTTGAGCAGGGCCGTGTAGACGACGACGTAGAACGCGATCGCCAGGAGCGTCAGGAATGCCGCCACGAGGTTGACGAAGTACGCGATGAGTGCGACGGCGACGATGCCCAGGACGACCCCGAAGACGAGCGCCCGCTCGGGCTCGACGGCGTGCGCCGGAAGCGGCCGGCGGCGCGTTCGCGTCATCAGCAGGTCGATGTCGCGGTCGAGGTACTGGTTGATGGCATTCGCCGATCCGGCCGCCAGCGTCCCGCCGACGAGCGTCCAGAACACGAGCACGCTCCAGCTGACCCAGTTGACCCCCGGGAGGTCGCGCGTGGCGAGGACCATCGCCGGCACGGTCGTCACGAGAAGGAGCTCGATGATGCGCGGCTTCGTCAGGGCGACGTAGGCGCGCACGGTGTCGCCGGCTGAATGACCGCTGGCGGCCGCGGCGCCCGGGAGACCGGCCTCGCCGGCCACGCCGTCGCGGTCCGGGCGACCGCCGGCCGGTCGAGCGGCCTCCGGCACGGCCGCCGCCCGCTGGTCGTACCAGCTCGTGAAGGTCGCCGCGGCGAGCGCGGTCCAGACGAACGTCGCGAGCGCGACGTGGAGCGTCTGCGTCCACCCGGCGAGCTGCGTCCAGATCTGGAGCGCGCCCACCACCGCCTGGATCGGGTAGAGGACCGCCGCGATCGAGAGCAGGAGGAACGTCCCGCGGTGGGCGCGCTGGGTGCGCCAGGCGACCACCCAGGTGCCGAGGAGGATGAGCCCCACAGCGACGCCGACGTAGCGGTGCAGCGCCTGGGTCATCGCCAGGGCCTGCGTCGCGGCCGGCATGTCGCCGAACGGGGGGACGAGGCTGCCGCCCATCAGCGGCCAGTCCGGGAAGACGAGGGCCGCGTCGAGGGCCGTGACGTTGCTTCCGAAGAGCAGGAGCACGAACGTCGACACCGCCGCGAACCCGGCGAGCAGGGTGAACCGCTGGCTGCCTCCACGGCCCTCGAAGTGGGCAGGCCGGCCCGCCCGGACGAGGATGAACACGAGGATCGCGACCACCGACATCGCCGCGGCGAGATGGGCGGTCACCGACGCTCCGCTGTTGCCCAGGCGGACCGTCTCGCGGCCGAGCCAGGCCTGGAAGGCGACCAGGCCGAACGCCACGACCGATGCCACCACGACGGTGGGCCGCGAGCGCTCGCGCAGCACGGCGACGACCACCACGGCGAACACGAGGAAACCGATTGCCGCCGCGATGAAGCGGTGGATCCACTCGGCCCAGGCCTTGGGGCTCTCGCCCACCGGAGCGAGCTTGCCGTAGCAGAGCGGCCAGTCGGGGCAGCCGAGGCCGCTTCCGCTTGCCCTGACCACGACCCCGACGATCACGAGCGCGAGGGTCGTGGCGAGCGTCGCCGCGACCAGCTTCTGGAACCTGGTCACCCATCCTCCGGGCGCGGCCGCCGAGCCGCGTCGCGCTGCCTGTCGTCATGGCTGATTCCGCCACACCGGGCAGCCGGGTCGGGGGACGCGGCCGCGGGACGCCCGGCGGAGGCGCGATTGTACCCGCCGGCCGCGGATTCGACAGCCGACTGGACCGACGATCGCGCAGCGCGCGACGAGCCCTCTCCGCCCGGCGCGCTCCCGCGCCACGGCCGGAATTCCTCTACGCTACCGAGCGATGGTTGCTCCCGCATCGCGCCCGGCCCCGGCACCCGCTGCCCGGCGCCGGATCCCGGCGCTCGGTGCCGGACTGCTGGCATTCCTCGTCGTCGTCGCGGTCGCCGCTGGGCGCCTGCACGCCGGCTGCCCGGCGGCAGGCCCGACGACGCCTCCCGCGACCGCAGCGTCCGGCGCGCCGCGGCGGCCTGCGACGTGGCGAACCTCCCCGGCTGGCCCGCTCCGGGAACGGTCTCCACGACCGGCATCATCCCGGTGATCGCGAGCAGCCAGCGAGTGGTGGGCCGCAGCCGCCTCGTGTGGACGATCATCGACAACCAGAACCGCCCGATCGCTGCCCCGGACGTGAAGATGGAGGTCGGGTTCTTCGACCTCTGCCAGAGCGCGACGGCGCCGGTCCAGGCGGTCGATGCCGCGTTCGCGTGGGGGATCGCGAACGTCCGCGGCTTCTACATCACGACGCCGACGTTCAGCCACGCCGGGACCTGGGGAGCCGCGGTGGTCGTGACCGATGCGACGGGCAGGGTCTCGGGGGCGAAGATCATGTTCGACGTGATCGACAAGGGAACCACTCCGCCCATCGGCTCGAAGCTGCCGTCGGTGCGCACCCTGACCCTGGCGGATGTCGGGGGCGACGTCCGGCAGATCAGCTCGGACACGAACCCGAATCCCGACTTCTACCGCGTCTCCGTGGACGCGGCCCTGGCGAGCGGAACCCCGTTCGTGCTGGTGCTCGCGACGCCTGCCTTCTGCAAGAGCGCGGCGTGCGGCCCGACGCTCGACCACGTCAAGCAGGTCGTTGCCGCGCACCCGATCACGACAATCAACGTCGAGCCATACCAGCTCCAGTGGACCAACGGTCGCCTGCAGCCGGTCCTCGACAACGGCGCGTTCGTCCCGGTCGAGGCCACCAACGTCCTGGGCGTGCCGACCGAGCCCTGGATCTTCGTGGTCGACGGCCACGGGACGGTCGTCGGCAGCTTCGAGGCCGTGGTGGCCGACGACGAGATCGTGGCGGCCATCGCCACCGCCCTCGCCGCGCCCTGATCCCCTGCCCGCAACGCGGTCTTGCGAAGCCATCGCATTCCTTGACCGCCGGTACGGCCGGCTCGATGATCCCCCGACCGAGTCCAGCAGGATCCACGAGCCCCGGAGGCGTCCCATGGCCGTCCGTGCCGAACCGACGCCGGGCGTCGGGTCCGATTCCGAGCCGCGCAGCCGACGGGCCCTGCTCGCGGCGGGCCTGGGCGGCGTGGCCGCCTGGCTGGTTGGTGCGCTGGGCCAACCCGGCCCGGTCGATGCAGCCGTGGGCGGCAACGCCAAGCTCGGCAAGGCGAACAGCGCCGGCAGCGCGACCACCAAGGTAACCTCCGGCGGCTCGTCCGCCTCGCTGTTCGGCAACCAGACCGGATCGGGCTTCGGGGTGCGCGGCGAGTCGGCGACGGGCGCCGGCGTCCTGGGCACGGCCAAGGCCGCCAACCGGGCGGGCGTTCGCGGGCGCAACACCGCGGCGACCTCGAGCGGCGGGGCTGGCGTCAGCGCCGAGGGGGGCCAGAATCACGGCCTCGTGGCCGCCACCGCCAACGGTGCGGCAGACGGCATCCAGGCCAGCAACACGGGCGCCGTGGATGGCGGCGGCGCTGCCATCCGGGCAGTCGCCTCCGTCGGGACGGCCATCAGGGCCACGACGACCGGCGGGGCGTCCGACGGCATCCAGGCCAGCAACACGGGCGCCGTGGATGGCGGTGGCGCTGCCATCCGGGCAGTCGCCTCCGTCGGGACGGCCATCAGGGCCACGACGACCGGCGGCGTGACCGCGATCAGGGGAGACAACCTGGCCCAGGGTTCGATCGGCGTCGCCGGGAATGCGATCTCGGCCGGCGGGATCGGCGTCGCCGCAAACGGGAACTCGGATACTGGGATCGGCGTACGCGCGACGGGGTTCGTCGCGGTCGAGCGGACAGTCCCTCACAGCTGGTGGCATCGGCGTTCACGGCACCGCTGTCGGTGCCGACTCGATCGGCGTCGCGGGAGCGACCTCGGGCAGCGGCCAGGCGGTCGGCGTCCAGGGGCTCGCCAGCAACACGGCGCTCGCGGGGGTGCTCGGCCCGCACCTAGCCGCGACCGGCCAGGTCTTCGGTGTCGTCGGCAGGACCGCTTCGACGACCGGCGTCGGGGTCGCCGGCAACGCCACGGCCGTCGGAGTGTCCAACGGCGTCGGCGTCAGCGGCAACTCGCCAGGGTACGCGGCGCGGGCGCCGCGGGCGTGATCGGCACCGCGCTCCTCAAGGGGGTCAGGGGCACCGCGACCTCCGTGAACGGCGTGGGGGTGCAGGGCGAGAACGTCGCATCGAGCGGCGGCCGCGCCAACGCCGGCGTGGTCGGGACGGTCACCAGCGCCGACGCGATCGGCGTCGTCGGCTCGAGCCCGGCCACCGACGGGCGCGGGCATCGGCGTCGCCGGCACCAGCGTCGGCGCCACGGGCATCGGCGTCCTGGGCAGCGGCCTCGGCGCCTCGGGGATCGGCGTCCAGGGCTCGGGCACGATCGGCGTGTCGTCCATCGGAACGCTGACCGTTGCGGGCAACGCCCAGGTCAGCGGGGTGGTCTCGGCGGCCGCGATCGTCGCCGGCGTCAAGACCTTCCGCATCGACCACCCGCTCGACCCGGCCAACCGGTACCTGGCGCACGCGTGCGTCGAGAGCGACGAGCTCCGCAACGTGTACGACGGCACGCTCACCCTCGACCGCGCCGGGTCGGCGACGGTCACGCTCCCGGCCTGGTTCGAGGCGCTCAACGGGAACGTTCGCTACCAGCTCACGCGCGATCGGCGCGGCGATGCCGGGCCTCCACGTCGCTCGGGCGTGGCACGGACGGCGCCTTCCGGATCGCCGGCGGCGCGCCCGGCGGCGACGTGTGCTGGCAGCTGACGGGCGTCCGGCGGGACGCCTATGCGAAGGCGAACCCGCTCGCAGTCGACGCGCCCAAGATCGGCCGCGGAGAAGGGGCCGCTACCTGCACCCGGAGGCGTTCGGGGTGGACCCGGCGGAGAGCATCGGCGCGCTGACCATCCCCGACGCGGTATCGACCCGGTGAGGCAGGTCAGGCGACCAGCGTCGTGACGAGCTCCTCCCACGCGGCCAGGTAGGCATCGACGCCCGCATCGTCCATCGGGATCGAGCAGACCGGTCCGGCGCCCACGATCGCCTCCCAGACGCCTCGATTGGCGAGCCAGACCCGGATCAGGCGGCGGAGCAGGTCGTTCGCGCAGGCGCGCGCTTCGGCGGCGTCGCGGACCGCCGCCGCACGGAACGTGTAGCCGGCCCGTGGCCCCAGGTGCGGAATGTGCCATGCCAGGCCGGCCGCCGCGACCGCCGCGCGCATGCCTTCCGCGAGGCGCGCGCCGAGGCGCTGCGTGTGGGCGTACGCGTCGGGCGTGAGGATCTCCTCCATCGTGGCCCGGGCGGCAGCCAGGGACAGCGCATTGCCGAAGAGGGTGCCGCCGATCGCGACCAGGTTCGAGCGCTCGCCGTCGGGGCCCTTCTCCTGCTCCAGGTGCCCGGCGACGACATCGGTCATCCCCCACGCCCCGAAGGGCACGCCGCCCGCGATCGACTTGCCGGAGGTGACGAGGTCCGGCTCGAGGCCCCAGGCCCTCGTCAGGCCGCCCGGGCCGACGACCTGGGTGTGGGTCTCGTCATACGTGAGCAGCGTCCCGGTCGCGCGGGTGATCGAGCGGAGCGCCGCATGGAAGCCATCGACCGGCAGGATCAGCCCGACGTTGTTGGTCAGGGCTGGCTCCGTGAGGACGACCGCCACGTCGCGCCGCTCGAGCGCCCGGGCGAGCGCCGCCGGGTCGTTGAACGGGACGACGACGGATCCGCCGGTCACGCTGGCCGGCAGGCCGCGCTCCTCCGGGACGAGCCCGCCGTCGGGGCCAAGCTCGACGAGGGCCGCGTCGAAGTGGCCGTGGTACTTGCCGTCGAACAGGAGCACCTTGTCGCGCCCGGTGACGACGCGGGCGGCCCGGATCGCCTCCGTGTTGGCCTGGCTCGCGGAGAGCGTGTACTGCCACTTCGGCAGGCCGTATCGGCGGCACAGCTCCTCGGAGACCCAGATCGCGTCCTCGACCGGGAGGAGGAACTGGTGGCCCCGCTCCATCCGGCGCGCCATCGCCCGGACCAGCGGCTCCGGAGCGTAGCCGCAGAACATCGACAGGTCGGCGATGTTGAAGTCGGCGTACTCGTGGCCGTCGACGTCGCGGAAGCGGGAGCCGGCTCCCTCCGCAACCCAGAGCGGGCCGTGGTGGTAGCTGCCGACCATCCAGGCCATCGGGACGCCGTTGGGCATCCCGGCGGCCGCCCGGGCCGTCAGCTCCGCGGAGCGCGGTCGGGCGGCGTGGAACCGGGCGTCCTCGGCGTCCTTGAGCCGCTTCACCCGGGCCCGGTCGTAGGGCAGCCCCGACCCGGCGCCGGTCGCCCTCATGCCGGGTAGCCCGTGATCGCCCGGATCTCCTCGTACAGCGGTTGCAGTCGCTCGTACAGCCGACGGTAGACCCGGCGGTAGAGCTCGTCGTAGAGGCGGGCGGCCTCCGGCACCGGGTCGACGGTGCTCGAGACGCGGGTCATCGCGGCGACCGCCGCCTCGAAGCTCGGGTGGATCCCGAGGCCGACCGCGGCGTCCATGGCCGCGCCGAGACCCGACGTCTCGGTCGTGTGCGGCCGGCCGACCGGCATGCCGAACACGTCGGCCGCGATCTGGACCACCCGGTCCGAGCGCGCTCCGCCACCCGAGACGCGGAGCGATGTGATCGGCACGCCGGAGCGTGCTGCCATCCGCTCGGCGCCCTCCCGCAGCGCGAACGCGAGGCCCTCGACGACGGACCGGTAGAGGTGGCCCCGGGTGTGGACGTCGCCGAGGCCGATCGCCGCCCCCTTGGCCTCGGGGCCGGGGAACCGGACGCCGGGCGTCAGGGTCGGCTGGAAGACGAGTCCCATCGCCCCCGGGCGGGTCGCACCGAGCAGGTCGTCGAGGACGTCGACCGGGTCCTTGCCGCGGGCGAGTGCGGCCGCCTCTTCCGCCGCGCCGAACTCCCGGCGGAACCACTCGACGAGCCAGAACCCGCGGTAGACCTGGATCTCGAGGGCGTACGCCCCGGGCAGCGCCGAAGGGTATGGCGGGACGAGCGGCCAGGCCTCGACGTAGCGCCGGTGGGTCGTGTTGACGGTCGCGGTCGTCCCGAAGCTCAACGCCGCGACCGACGGCGCGAGCGCGCCAGCGCCCAGCACCTCGCACGCCTTGTCGGCGGCAGCCGCGATGATGGGCAGGCCTGCGGGCAGGCCGAGGTGGGCGGCCGCGGCTTCGGTCAGCTCGCCGATCCGCTCACCGGTCCGGGTGAGGGCGGGCAGCATGTCGGGTTCGATGGGGACGGCCCGCCACTTCCAGTCGCCGGGCCGCGCCCAGCAGCGCCGCTTGAAGTCGAACGGGAGGTAGCCGACCTGGGCGCCATCGGCGTCGACCCATGACCCGGTCATCCGGTACAACAGGAAACCGGACAGGAGCAGGTATTTCGAGGTCCTGGCCCAGATCGTCGGCTCGTTCGACCGGATCCAGTTCGCCTCGGCCTCGGCCTGGAAGCGCGCGACCGTGTCGCGGACTCCGAGGGCCCGGAAGGCGAGCCCGTCCAGGCCGCCGATCGCGGGCAGCCCCTCGGCCCGGCGCTGGTCGAGCCACACGATCGCCGGGCGCAGCGGACGACCGGCCTCGTCGACCACGACGACCGTGCCCCGTTGCGTCGTGAGGGCGAGGCCCGCGATCGCGCCCGGTCGGACCGCCGGGTCGGCCCGGACGCCGCGGCAGGCCTCTCCGACCGCCTGCCAGTACACCTCGGGGTCGTTCTCCGCCCAGCCCGGCTGCGGCGACGTGTACGCCTCGATCGGGACCTTGCAGCCTGCGACCAGGGTGCCCTCCGGGTCGAACACGAGGGCCCGCACGCTCTGGGTCCCGACGTCGATCGCGAGGACCAACTCGCCGCGCGTCGCGGCGAGGCCCAACTCGCCGCGCGTCGCGGCGAGGCCCAACTCGCCGCGCGTCGCGGCGAGGCCCAACTCGCCGCGCGTCGCGGCGAGGCCCAACTCGCCGCGCGTCGCGGCTGGGTCCTGCTCGCCGCTCATGGCACCTCCTCCGGGGGCGCGTAGGCTGCCGACCAGGCGGCGCGGTAGGCAGCCACTTCGGCCGCCCAGCGGCCATCATCCCAGCCCAGCTCGGGCCCGGCGATCCGGCGGATCCGGTCGATCAGTCCTGTCCCGCCGTCGGCAACCTGGAGCCCGAGCCGCACCCGCCGCAGGAGCAGGTCGTCGAGATGGACGACGCCCTCCGACCGGGCGGCCCAGCGCAGCGCGACCCAGGGATCGCGCGTCCCTTCGATCGTCGCGAAGTCGTCGGGAGCGGTGGCCGCGGCGATCACGGCGCCGGCGCGGGCGCCGTACCTCCCCGCCAGGCGCCGGGCCAGGGCGGCGGCCCACCCCGCATCCGGCCCGGCGTCCGTTGGCAGTCCTGCGAGCCTGCCCGAGGGCACCGGGTCCAGTGGCGCGTCCGCCTGCGACGGTCCTCCGCGGGAGCGACCGTCCGGCTCGCCGGCGGGTCGCCCGGAGAGCCGCGGGCGCAGGCGCCGGAGCGCGTCGATCGCGATCGCGTCGAAGGTCGTGAGCTTGCCGCCGGTGACCGTGACGAGGCCCGCCTCGTCCCACACGACGTGCTCGCGCGACTCGGCCGACGGGTCGGCCTGGCCGGTGCCGATCACCGGCCGGACGCCCGCCATGGACGCGACCGCGTCCGCGGCGGTCAGGTCGAGCGCCGGGAACGCGTGCGCGAGCCACGCCTGGAGGTAGGCGCTCTCGGCGGCCGAGATCCGGGGCTCCTCGTCGAGGGCCGCCTCCTCGTCAACGTCGGTGGTCCCGACGATCGTGACGCCCTCCCACGGGTAGGCGAAGACCGGCCGGCCGTCGGCGGGATGGCCGACGCTGATCGCCTGGGCGACCGGCAGCCGCCAGGCGGGGAAGAACAGGTGGGAGCCGCGGAGCGGCCGGATCCGCGGCGTCGCTCCAATGCGCCTGCGCAGGCCGTCCGCCGCCGCGCCGGTCGCGTTGACGACGACCGCCGCCCGGACCTCGAGGGAGCGCGCCACGGCCGGCCCATCGTCGCGGACCGTCGCGCCGACGACGCGCCCGCGGGGATCGCGCAGCAGGTCGATCACCGTCGCGTACGACAGGACGGTCGCTCCGGCCGACCTGGCGTCGTCGATCACGCGGAAGACGAGCCGGGCGTCGTCCGTCCAGGCGTCGCCGTAGCGGAAGCCGCCCACCCGGCCCGCCGTCCGCAGGCGCGGCGCCAACAGCCCCAGGGCATCGTCGCCGAGGTGGCGATGCGTGCGCCGGCCTGCCAGCAGGTCGTAGGCCGCGAGGCCGGCCGTCAGCGTGAGCCGGCCGGGCGAGACGCCCCGGTAGAGCGGCATCAGGAAGCCGAGCTCGTCCACGAGACCCGGTGCGGCCCGCAGCAGCGCCTCGCGCCCGGCGACCGAATCCCGGACGACGCCGACCTGGAGCTGGCGCAGGTAGCGAAGGCCGCCGTGCACGAGCTTGGACGAGCGGCTCGAGGTCCCCCATGCGAGGTCGCGCCGCTCCACGACCGCCGTGCGGAGGCCCGCCTGGGCCGCCCGCCGGGCGATCCCCGCCCCGGTGATCCCGCCGCCGACGACAAGCAGGTCGAAGGGTTCGCCTGCGAGGCGCTCCCAGGCGGCGTCGCGCCAGCCGCGGTCGAGAGTCGGCGCGCTCACGTCCCGGCCGCGCCCTCCGCCGCCCCGGCGGCCGTTGCTCGTGGGCGCCGGGCAGGCTCGCCCCGCGGCTGCGTCGCCGCGCCGCCCCGCGCGCGCCGCGGAGGATCGCCGGGCGCCTCGCCTTCGGGCACGAGGAGGACGCCCGGGTGCATCCGTCCCTCGGGATCGAACCGTCGGACGAGGTCGCGCAGGGCGTCCATCCCGAGCGCCCCCTTCTCCGCGGCAAGGTACGCCGCGTGATCGGATCCCACGCCGTGCTGGTGGCTGATCGTGCCGCCGCGGCGCACGATGGCCTGCGAGGCGATCGCCTTGAGCCGCGCCCAGCGCGCCAGCGTGACGTCGGGATCGTCGGCCAGCCGCCACAGGAATGTCACGTACAGGCTCGAGCCGGTCGGGTACACGTGCGAGAGGTGCATGAACGCGTGGACCGCCTCGTCCTCGTCCGCCAGCCCTCGCCGGAGCGCGGGCGCGAGCTCGGCCGAGAGCGCGGCGACGGCCGACCAGGGCACGGCCGTCTCGAGCGTGTCGACCGCGTAGCCCGCGTCCCACAGCGCGTTGCGGAGGTATGGCGTCCGGAACCGGCTGCGCTGCCACTGGCGCCCGAACGTGGCGGGCGCCCGCACGGCCCGGTTATTGAGGGCGATCTCGTCGACGGCAGCGGTCGCCGCCCGGACCACCACCCGCGGCCCGGCGAACCCGGCCATGACCATACAGCGGCCCGGGCCCGCGCCGCGCGCCCGCAGGTAGGCGCGGAGGGCGGCGAGCGTGCGCTCGTGGCCCGCGAGCGCCAGGTTCGTCCACGTCTCGGCGGGCGTCGACGTCCGGGCCATGGTCAGTGGCAGGCCCGCCTGCCCGATCGCGCGGGTCATGCCGAGCGCGCGCTCCCAGTCCGGCGCGAACCAGGTCACGAATGTCTCGACGTCGGGAAGCGGCCGCACGCGGAGGGTGGCCTCGGCGAGGATCCCGAGCCGCCCCTCCGACCCGAGCACGAGCTGGCGCAGGTCGGGGCCGGCGGCCGACGCGGGGTGGGGCGGCAGGTCGAGCGATCCGGCCGGGGACTCGAGCGCCCCGCCCGCAAAGAGGGCCTCGATCCTCCCGAACCCGAGCGACTGCTGGCCCGAGCTCCGCGCGGCGACCCACCCGCCGACGGTCGAGTACTCCCAGCTCTGCGGGTAGTGGCCCAGGGTGAGGCCCCGGGCGCGCAGCGCCGCCTCGACGTCGGGACCGGGCGTGCCGGCGCCGAACGTCGCGAGCAGGCTCGGCTCGTCGAGTGCCCGCAGCCCCGCATACCGCGCGAGGCTGACGGTGAGCCACGGCGCGTCGCCGACGACAGGCCCCGGCGTCACGCCACCGACGACGCTCGTCCCGCCGCCGTAGGGAACCACCCGGGCGCCTTCGGCGGCCGCGTAGGCGAGCAGGTCGCGGATCTCGGCCCGGGTTGCCGGGAACGCAACTCCGTCGGGGATCGCGCCGAGGCGCCCCGTCCGCAGGGCGACCCAGTCGGGAAGGCTCTGGCCACGGGCGTGCCGCAGCCGGGTCTCGGGAGCCGTCTCGACGAGCGGATGGGGCGTGAGCCGCCCGGGGGGTACGGCCGCCGTCACGGCCTCGAGCGCAGCGTCCTGCTGCGGCCGGCCGGGCCCGAGGATCCGCTCGAGGGCGTCGGCGCCGCTCGCGGGGATCTCGTCCGCGATGCCGTCGTCCCCCCAGCCGTTCCATCGTCGCATGCGGCAATGATGCGCCACGGCTGCCGGCTCCGGAAGCTCCGCCGGGTCGCGAATGCCCGTCTCACAGGTGCGGACGCGCCTCGGCGACGCGCCGGGCTCCCCGGGCGGGTCGTCGCGCTAGCCTGCGGCCGTCGTCCCGGTGCTGCCCGGAGCATGGAGCGGCGTGCCGTCGGCGCAGCGGGGGCAGGAGGCGGGCCCCGGCTCGAAGGTCGGGATCTCCAGCTGCCACAGCCCGTCCACCGAGTAGCGCCGCCCGGTGACCGGCGACGCGAGGACGGCCGTGCCGCCGGACCGGTCGGCCATCACGAAGCACCCCACGATCTCGCCACCCGCCGCCTCGACCGCCGGCAGCATCGCGAGCAGCGAGCCGCCCGTCGTGAGGATGTCGTCGACAAGCAGGACGCGCTCGCCCGGCGCGATGCGGAACCCGCGCCGGAACTCGCGGCGGGTCGAGCCGTCCCTGCCCGGACCTCCTCGGCGAAGATGCCGCGCACGCCGAGCTGGCGGGCGGTCTCGAACGCCAGCACGATCCCGCCGGTCGTCGGCCCGGCCACCACGTCGACGAGCGGCTTCCCGTCGCTCCCACGGGCGGCGGCGGCCCAGAACCCGCACAGCTCGCTGGTCACGGCCGGGTCCTGGAGCAGCAGGAACTTCTCGAGGTAGCGCTCGCTGTGGCGGCCGGACTTGAGCAGGAAGTGGCCCTCCTTGAGCGCTCCGGCCTGCGCGAAGAGGGCCTCGGTGCGCTGGGCCACGGCCGCCCGGGCGGCCACCTCGAGGGAGCGGCGGATCGTCGTCATGAACGGGATTCTAGGCCGGTCGGGCAGTGGGGCAGTGGCCACGGCCGCGTCGGGCGATGGGAGCCCGCCTGCGCCGGGCGATGGGAACACGCCTGCGCCGGGCGATGGGAGCCCGCCTGCGCCGGGCGATGGGAGCCCGCCTGCGCCGGGCGATGGGAGCACGCCTCACCGGGTCACGAGCCACCAGAGGAACGCCCCGTGGGCGACGGTGGCGCCAGCCTGCACGAGCCAGAACGAGCGGTGGCGGGTCTTGTGGTGCATCCCGAAGAAGACGAGCCACGCGCCCACGACGCCGCCGAGCGCGCACAGCAGCCACAGCCGCCGCTCGGGGACGCGCCGCGCGCCCCGGCGCGCCGCCTGCTTGTCCCAGGCGTAGACGGCCGCAGTGACCACGTTGATCACGACGAGCCAGGCGACCCACGCACCCACGAACGGGGATGTCATCACGGGCGGTACTCGACGCCCTTCGCGGACGGGGCTGCGGCCCGACGCGGCAGTGCCGTCCCGACGAGGGCCGCCACCGAGTCCAGGCCGCGCCCGGCGCACTCGGCGGCAAGCTCCTCGACGAGCCGGACGGGGAGCGTGGGATCCGCGAAGATCGCGGTCCCGACCTGGACCGCGACCGCGCCGGCGGCCAGGTAGTCGAGCACGTCGCCGATGCTCGTCACGCCGCCGATCGCGATGACCGGGATGTCCACGGCCTGGCAGACCTCGTAGACGATCCGGAGCGCGACCGGCTTGATCGCGGGGCCGGAGAGCCCGCCGTAGGTGTTGCCGAGGAATGGGCCCGAGCGGTCGGCGTTGAGGGCCATGCCCGACAGCGTGTTGATGGCCGACAGGGCATCGGCCCCGGCGTCGGCGATCGCGCGGGCGATCGGGCGGACGTCGGCGACGTTGGGCGAGAGCTTGACGATCAGCGGCAGGTCGGTCGCGCGCCGCACCGCGCGCGTCACGGCGGCCGCCGCATCCTGGTCGATCGCGAACTGCAGGCCGCCCCGCCCGACGTTGGGACAGCTGATGTTGAGCTCGATGCCGGCGATCCCGGCGACGTCCTCCAGCTTGCGGACGACCGCCACATAGTCGTCGATCAATTCGCCGGCCACGTTGACGATGACGGGGACCGTCCAGCCCGCCCAGATCGGGGCGTACCGCTCGAGCACGGCGTCCACGCCGGGGTTCTGCAGGCCGATCGAGTTCAGCATGCCCCCCGGCGTCTCGGTGACGCGGGGCGGGCGGTTGCCGGCTCGCGGCTTCAGGGTCGTGCCCTTGCAGCAGATCGCCCCGAGGCCCTCGACGTCGACGACGTCGGCGTACTCGACCCCATACCCGAACGTGCCCGAGGCGACGAGGACCGGGTTGGCGAGCCGCAGGCCGCGGCCGAGGTCGACCGAGAGGTCAACCTTCGCATGGGTCGCCCGGCCCGCATGCCCGGCCGGGCCAGCGCCGAGCGGACTGAGCGCGGGACTGCCCGCGCTCGAACCAAGCGCGGGGCCGCCCGGTCCGGGTGCCGGCGGGGGGGCGGCGATCCCAGTGCCGCCGGTTCCGCGGCCGGCCCCGCCTGGCGGAGGGGCCACGATCGCGCTCTTGAACCGGCGCACGGTGGGCCGCCGAATTCGGGCGGTCGATGGGACCCGGGCTGCCCGTGACGACGCGCTTCCTGGCCCTCATCGCCGTCCCGTGCCGGCTGTCGCCGGCGGCTCCCATTCGATCTCGTCGGCCGCAAAGACAGGACCCTCGCGGCAGACGCGCTGCGGCCCGCCGACTCCCCAGACCACGCAGCCGAGGCACGCTCCGACGGCGCAGCCCATGTGCTGCTCCATGGCGACCTGCAGGAACGCCTTGCGGCGCGCCTCGCGCGAGCCGGGCGGCACGGGCCGGCCCGCCCCTCGCTTGCGGCCGAGCGTCGCCACCCCGAGGCGCGCCTGCCTGCCTGCCGCAAGCCCGGCGAGGACGCGCAGCATTGGAACCGGCCCGCACGCGAACGCCTGGTCGGCCCAGGCCTCGTACTCCAGCACGAGATCGGTGACGAACCCGGCGTGGCCGACGCTGCCGTCGTCGGTTGCGACGAGGTACTCGATCTCGTCCGGGAGGAGCGACGACGGGTAGACCTCGGCCGCGCCGCGGCAGCCGTACAGGAGGACGACCGCCCGGCCGTCGCGGAGCGCCTCGTCGGCGAGGAGCCGGACGTCAGCGATGCCGAGGCCGCCGGCCACGAGCAGGAGATGCCGGCTCCGCGGGTCGACCTGGAAGCCCTGCCCCAGCGGCCCGAGCATGTCGAGGCGGTCGCCGGTCCGCATCCGGGCCAGCCAGGTCGTCCCCTTCCCCACCTCACGGAAGTGGATCGAGATCGCGCCCGACGCCGGATCGGCGGTGTTGATCGTGAACGGCCGGCGCAGGACGAGACCGGACCAGTCCCCTGTCCGGACGTGGACGAACTGGCCTGCGCGTGCGCTCGCCGCGATGGCGGGCGCATGGAAGTGCTGGAGCCACTGGCCGGGCAGGATCTGCCGGCTCTCCAGGAGCTCGGCGTCCACGAGATGCATCGCGGCGAGCCGCGCGGCTTCGAGCTAGCGCTTGCCCTCGTCCTCTGCGTCGCCGGGCTCGCTCGGCTCGCCGGGCTCGGCCTCGCCGTCCGCGTCCTCGGCGCCCTCCTCGTCTTCCTCGTCGTCGTCCATCTCGGGCGCGACGTCCGGCCACGCCTCGGCGATGGCGTCGGCGATGTCGCCGAAGACATCAGTCGGATCGTAGAACTCGACGATCTCCTCGGGGCTCTGGAGCTTGCGCCACTCCCCTTCCTCGCCCTCCGGCACGACCTCTGCGACGAGGCGGCCGGCGCCGGTGAGGGTGAGCCGCTCGTCGTCGTCGTCGATGACGATGAGGTCGCCCACCTGGTCGGCGAGCGAGCTCGCGGACGTCTCGAACTGCTCGATGAGGCGGGCCTCGGCGATCTGGCTGCGCTCCTGGAACGTGAGCGCGAGGTCGTACAGGCGGTGGGCGGCCGAGCCCTCGTCGTCGGCGACCTCTGGGTGGGTCGCCGCCCAGTCGTCGGCGGCGTCGGCGTACGCCTTGTCTGCTTCGGGCGCGACAGTCGTCTCCGGCCCGACGCCGGCGGTGGCGAGCAGATCGTCGGTGGCCGTCGGCTCCGGGCCGAGGCCCGCGGCCTCGCGCGCCGCCTCGGCGAACGCCTGGTAGATGTCGGCCGGGTTGTAGAGCTCGATCAGCTCGGCGGCGCTCTCGATGACCTCGGTCTCGCTGACCCACTCGCCGGTCGCATCGTCGAGGAACCGGGCGCGGCTACGGAAGGTCAGGTCGGGCGCGACCGACAGGTAGTCGGGATCGTCGTCGATCAGGGTCATCCCGCCCAGCTCGGCGAGCCGGGATGCGTTGGCATCCATGAACTTCTGGAGCTGGTCCGCGGCGCGGATCAGGAAGTCCGACCGCTCGAGGGCGGCGTCGCGGGCGAGCTCGCTCAGCAGGTCTGTGCGGTTCGCGTCCATTCGGGCGCCTCCTTCTGGTCGGGCATGGCCGGGTGGGTCTGGCGCATCAGGCGTGGTACTCGAGATCGGGCCCCATGCGCTCGCGCAGGAACATCGAGTGATGCCGCTCGAAGATCCACTCGCCGGCGCGGTGCCCGAGGGCCCGCGAGGCTTCGTCGGCTTCGAGCTTGTCGAGGGTGGCGTAGTCGGGGAGGTCGAGCAGGATCACGTTGTCGAAATCCCAGCCGTGGGCCACGTTGTACCAGCCCAGGAACCGGATCCCGAACTTCTCCTCGTACTCCTTGACCTGCCGCGGAAAGAGGGTCCGCATGAAGAACTTGAAGAACGGATCGCGCCCGCGGCGGACGGAGAAGAACGTCGCGAGCACCGGCACCCGGCCCACCTCCTTCCTGGTCCTCTCCTCGAGCCGGGGCTCCCTCGGGCACCCGGCGTACCTATTGTCGCATGCCCGGCGCGCGCGAACCGGCGGCTCCGTCGGGATCGTCGCCGGGCGCGGCCGAACCGCCAGCCCCGTCGGCGTTGTCGCCCGGCGCGACCCGATCGGCGGCGGAGGGCAGCACGTCGCCCGTCGGCGCTGGCGCGACGACCCGGCGGCCGGGAGCGGGATCAGGTGCCGTGCGACCCGCGGCGGTGGCGCGGATCGCGGCCGCGTGCGCGATCCGCTCGGCCTCGACGTCGTCGACGGTCCGGGCGACGGTCGTCCCGAGCGGCGCCTGGACGTCCTCGAGCTCGCCGACGGTCCGGGACGCGCTCGCCAGCGGGCGGCGCCGGCCGCCCGCGTTGCGCCGGTCGGCGGCCACGAGCCGCAGCAGGAAGATGACGGTCTGGCCCACGAACAGGAGCAGGAAGATGACGACGAAGAGGAGCACCGCCAGCAGCTCGTAGGGCCAGCTGAGGCTGATTCCGACCGGGATGAGGACCAGGAAGAAGATCAGGACTGCGGCCTGGAACCAGAAGCACCCGAGCCCCGGTCCGCGGGCCGGGTCGAGGTCGCCGCCCTTGTACTCGGGCATCTGGCGCCCGCCGTCCTGCGCGACTCGCCCAGGCGGGCCTTCGGCCGGCGCCTCCGCGCCCGCGGGTTCGGTCTCGGCTGCCGGCCCCCTGGCGGCGGCGGGTTCGCGCGGCTCGGCGGCTTGCGCGTCGGCGGCGGGCTGGGGCGGTATCGCGGCGGCGGGTTCGCCCGGTTCGGGCGGTTCGGCAGCGGTGTGTGTGCCCGGCTTGGCGGCGGGCGCGTCGGGATGCAGGGACGAGTCGTCGGTCACGGATCTCCTCGGGGTGCGCCCGCGGTCACGGCTGGGCACCGCGCCACGATACGCCGAACGGCGCGCCGCCGTCCGTCGAGAGCCGCGTCCGTCGTCCCGTCCGGCGTGTGTCCGCTGGGCCGTCGCCGAGGCGGTCGGAGCACCGCGCCGCGCGGCGACGCGTGGCCGCCCGCTCCGCTACGCTCGCATCCCATGACCCCCGGTGACGATCCCTTCGCGCCGTTCCGCTGGCACCCCGAGCCCGAGCTCATCGGCATCGTCGATGCGGCGGCCTCGCGGGCGGCGCTCGAGCGGCTCGGCGAGCTCGCCTGGCGGGCCAGCCTCGACTACCTGTACGACCAGGGCGTCCGCCGCGCTCTCGGCCCCGAGACGTATGCCGAGCTCCGGAGCGCCTACTTCGGCGCGACCGGCGAGCCCGCGCCCGCCCCCGCCACGCCGACGACGGCGCGGGAGATCCTCGACGAGTTCGCCCGCCGGATGGCGCCCTACCAGCTGAACGCCTACCACCCGGGCGTGCTCAGCTACTTCACGCCCCCGCCCCTCGCCATGTCGGTCGTCGGCGAGCTGCTCGCGCAGTGGCTCAACCAGGGGATCGACGTCTACCAGGCCGGCCCGGTCGGGACGCTCGTCGAGGAGGAGGTCGATCGCTGGCTGTGCGATCTCGTCGGGTACGGCCGAGACAGCTGGGGCGTCCTGACGTCGGGCGGCACGATGGCGAACGTGATGGCCCTCACCGTCGTCCGGGACGTCCACCTGGCGCGCCTGCTCGCTGCCGAGTGCGCGGGGCTGCCGCCGACCGCCGCGCTGGAGCCGGACCGCCTGCGGGCAGCCGGCGTACCCCCGTACCCGGACCCGCCGCGGGGAGCCGCACTTGCGGGCGTGCGGGTCTACGCCAGCGACCAGGCCCACTTCTCGGTCGCGAAGGCGCTCGACCTGCTCGGCTTCCCGGCCGAGACGCTGTCGGTCGTGGCGTCGGATGCCCGGTTCCGCCTCTGCGGCGCGCCCGTCGCGGACGCCATCCGGGCCGACCGCGCCGCGGGCCTGCGGCCCCTCGCCATCGCCGCCGTCGCCGGGTCGACGAACACCGGGAGCGTCGACGAGACCGGCGAGCTTGCCGATGTGGCCGCGGCCGAGGGCCTGTGGCTCCACGTCGACGCTGCCTACGGCGGCGCCGCGCTGCTGTCGGCCCGCGATGCCGGCCGCGTCGCGAACCTCGACCGGGCGGATTCGATCACGATCGACCCGCACAAGTGGTTCTTCCAGGCCTACGACATCGGCGGCCTGCTCGTCCGGCGCCACGACGACCTCTACCAGGCCTTCCATCGCTCGCCGGAGTACTACCGCCACGGCGCCCCCGGCGAGGAGCCGATCCACTGGTACGCCTATTCGTTCGAGGGGACGCGCCAATTCCGGGCGCTCAAGCTCTGGGCGAGCTGGAAGCACCTCGGGACGGCTGGCTTCGGTCGCCTCGTCGAGATGAACATCGACCTGGCCGCGCATCTCCATCGCCGGATCTCGGCATCGGACGACCTCGAATCGATCCCGCTCGACGAGCCCGACCTGTCGGTCGTCTGCTTCCGCCACATCCCGGGCGGGCGCGACCGGGCGGCGGCGCTCGAGGCCTCCGCCCCCGGCGCCCTCGATCGCTACGCGGACCTGCTGTGCGCCGCCCTGAACCGGTCCGGTGAGGGCTGGCTCTCGACGACGATCCTGCGCGGCCGAACGTACCTCCGCGCCGGGATCGTGAACTACCTTGCCACGCCGGCGAGCGTCGACGGAATCCTCGCGGCGATCCGCCGCCTCTCCCCGGCGGCCGCCACGGAGGCCGGCGTCTCCTGAGCACGACGGCGCGCGGCTCGCTGGCCGTCGAGCTCAGCCAGGGTCAGGCGTCCATGGCGCGACGCCGGCGCACCCAGGGTCAGCCGGTCTCGCGTCCCGCCCGCCAGTCGCGGAACCGGAAGTACTCGCCGACCACCGGCAGGAACCACCCTCGCCCCTCGTAGGGCGCCGGGACGAGCGGGAAGCCGATCGAGGCGAGCGCGGGCGGCTCCGCGCCGGCGAGAACCCACGCGGCGGCCCGATCGCCGAGATACGGGAGCGTCCCGACACCGCTGCCGCAGCAGCCCATCGCGTAGGTGATGCCGCCCTCGCGCCCGACATGCGGGAGCCGGTCGAAGGTGAAGCCCAGGCGCCCTCCCCAGGCGTGTGCGATCCGGACGCCTGCGAGCTGGGGATGGACCTCGAGCATCCCGCGGTGGAGGATCCGGGCGACCCTGGCGATCGGCATCGGCCAGAACGACGCGCGGCCGCCCCAGATGACCCGCCGGTCGGGCGTGACGCGCCAGTAGTACAGGAAGTTCTTGGAGTCGAAGAAGACCCGGCCCTTCGGGCTGATGTCGCGGGCGAGCTCCTCGGACAGCGGCACCGTCGCGATGATGTAGCTGCCGATCGAGAGGATGCGGCGGCGCAGCGCCGGCGCAGCGCCGTCGGTGTAGCCGTTCGTGGCCACGAAGACCTGGTTCGCCAGCACGGCTCCGGCGGACGTCTCCACGACGAACCGGGCATCCCGCTGACGGCGGATCCGGAGCGCCCGCACGCCCTCGTGGATGGTGGACCCCGCCCGCTCGGCGGCCGCCGCGAGGCCCGCGACGTACTTCGCCGGCTGCAGCCCCGCCGATCCTTCGACGAGGAGGCCGCCGTGGTACGCCGAGGTCCCGACCTCGTCACGCAGGGCCTCGCGCGGCACGAACCGCGCCGGCAGGCCGGCGGCCGACAGCTCGCCCGCCGCGCGCGCCATCTCCGTCGCGTGCGACGGGGCGTAGGCGAGCTCGAGGTGCCCGTTCCGGGTCAGGTCGGCCTCGATCCCCTCCTCGGCGAGGGTGGCCACGGTCCAGGCGACCGGGGCCACCGATTCGGCGAAGATCGCGCGCCCCACGTCCGGCCCGAAGCGCCGCGCGAGCTCGGCCGGGCCAGCCAGGAGCCCGGCATGGACGATGCCGCCGTTGCGCGACGAGGCGCCCCAGCCGACTCGCTCGGCCTCGATCACCGCGACCCGGGCCCCCAGGAGGGCCGCCCGGCGGGCCGCCGCGCTGCCCGCGAGGCCGGCCCCGATCACCGCGAGGTCGACGACCTCGGGGAGCTGCCGTCCCGTGCGGTCCGGCTGGGGCGGCAGCTGCGCCTGCCACAGGGGACGCGGGTCCCAGGAGCCGAGGGGATCTGGCGAACGACGTACCGACTTCACGCTCGGGAGCGTAGCCCACCGCGATCGGCCGGGTCGGGTCGCCGAGACCCTGGGCCCACGAGGCGCAACGTCGAGGCGCGCCGCCGCGCGGACCGGATCGCGCCGCGCGGGCCGTTGCCGCCGACGAGAATTGCCATGTTCGCGAGTGAACCGACGCGTGCCGCCGCGCATCTTAGAAGGTGACGACGAAATCGGCGGGCCTGGAGGGCGTGTGGAGCGCGGTCTCATCGAACGGGCCCGGCGGGGAGACGCGGAGGCGTTCGAAGTGCTGGTCCGCGAGGGGATGCCGACCGTCTACCGGCGCGCGCTCGCGATCCTCGGCTCCGAGGCCGATGCCCGCGACGCCGCCCAGGAGACGTTCGTCGCCGCCTGGCGCGAGCTGCCGCGCCTCCGCGAGCCCGAACGCTACGACGCGTGGCTCGCCCGGATCGCCCTCAACGCGTGCCGCATGGCGCTCCGCCGGCGCGGCAGGGTGCGCGAGATCGAGGTCCCGGCCCGGTTCGATCCGCCCGCTCCCGACCGGGTCGGCGGGATCGCCGATGCGGATGCCGTCCGGCGTGCGTTCCGCCGCCTGGGAGTCGACCAGCGCTCGATCCTGGTGCTCCACCACGTCGAAGGGCTGCCCGTCGCGCGGATCGCCGCCGTGCTCGACGTGCCGCCGGGCACCGTGAAGTCCCGCCTGTTCGGGGCGCGCGCCGCCCTCGAGCGGGCGCTGGCCGAGGAGGACCCGCGATGAGCGACGGGCCGCGGGCGCTGCCCGAGGACGCGGGCGCGGCCGACGACGCGCTCGCCGAGCGCCTGCGCGCGGCCCTGACCCCGAGCCTCCAGGCGCAGGTTCCGGCCGACCTCGTGGGCGCGACGATGGCGGCGGTGGGCGCCGAGCGCCAGGCCAGGACGCCGCATCGGCTCCTTCTCCTCGGGGGGATCGCCGCGGCGGTCGCGATCGCGGTCGGCATCGGAGCGTCGATCGGGCGGTCGCCCGGGCTCGAACCGACCGGCCGGCCGGCGGCCACGGTCGCGGCCGCGGAGCCGACGGCCGGCACGGCGACGCCTGCCCACACTCCTGCCGCGAGCCCAACATTCCCGCCCGCCGCCACGGCCCCGACATCGTCGCAGGCGGCGCCGCCGGCGGGCGAGCCGGCCTTCCCGTCCGTCGTCGACGGCCTGCCCGTGCTGGCGGTCTCGGAGGCGCTCGCGGCCCGGGATGACCCGGCCGGCGCCGCGGAGCCTGTCAGGGTGGCGGTCCGCGGCTGGCTGGCCGAGGCGCCGCCGCTCCCCTGCCCGGCACCGGTGGGGCCCTCGTCGCCGCTCGTCGGATCGTGCCCCGATGCGTATGACGCGCTGATGGAGCGCCGCGAGCAGCTCGGAGTCCCGAACGGCTTTCACGGGCCCTCGAAGGACAACCCCTCGCTCAACCCGCGGTTCCTGTCGGTCGAGCGGACCTTCGACCCGCGGCTGGCGACGTTCCTGGCCGCGCCGCTCCCGGTCGTCCTCGTCGGTCACTTCCACGATGGGGCGGCCGCCTCCTGCGACGCATCGCTCCGGGCGGCCTGCCGGCAGGCGTTCGTCGTCGAGCGCGTGGCCTGGGTCGACGGGATTGACACAGCCACGGCGCCGGCCGGCCCCGTCGTGATCGACTGCCCCATCAAGGACTGCACGGCGATCGTCACGGCCCTCCGCGCCGTCCGGGACAAGCTTGCGGCGGCGCAGCGGGTCGTCATCGCGACCGGCTGCCCGCCCTGGGTGTTCTGCACGTTCCAGCCGGCGGTCCGCGTCCTCGTCGTGCCGCAGGGCTGGCGCGGTCTCGCGGCAGACGTCGGCGTCTACGACGTCGGCAGCGGCGCAGGAGCGGCTGTCACGCAGGCGCACACGTCCCTCGACGACTGGAGCCTCGCCCGGGCCGGCGGCTACACGGTCCAGTGCCCCGCCGCGTCCGTCGGGATGTACGCCCCGGACTGCTACCGCATCGCGGTCGGCGCCGCAACCGCCGCCCTGCGCCAGAGCGGCGTGCCGATCGCCTCGATTGCGGTCCACGGGAAATGCGGCGGCTACGACGTCCTGCGGACCGACGGGACGGCCGTGAGCGTCAACCCATCGTGCCTCGCGCCGCCCGCATCACCGGCGCCCGATGCCCGCCTCACGTGCCGGTCGTCGGCCTGCCTGGCGGCCGCCGCTGCGGTCGCCCGGGCCGACCCCGACGCGTACGCGGCCGCGGCGCGGATCGCGTTCGTGCCCGCGTGCGCGCCGTGGATGCGCTGCCGGCTCATCCCCGGCGGGATGGACGTCGTCGTCCTGGAGCCGGCGGGCTGGGAGGGCGACCCCGCCGGAGTGCGCTCCTGGCGGGTCTCCAGCCCAGGATCGGGCGCGCTGGTCGCCACCCCGATTCCGTCTCTCGGCGCATACCAGCTCACCGTGGTCGGAGGCTACCCTGTGACCTGCGCCGGCGGCATGTTGGGCGCGGCGTGCTACGAGCGCGCCGCGGCGGCCGCGGCCGACGAATGGCAGCGCGGCCACGTCGCGATCGCCGGGGTGACGGTCCGCGGGCCGTGCGGCGATGTCGAGGTGCTCCGGGTCGACGGCACGGTGCTGACCACGCAGAGCGTCTGCGTGGCTCCGTCGCCGATCGCCAGCCCCTCGCCGGGTCCGTAGACGCGGCGCGACGGACCAGCTCCAGTCCCGGCGCGGCGAACCTGCATTGCCCGGCCGGTCCTCAGCGGCGGGGCGTGAAGTCCCAGACGATCGGCGTGCCCGACCATGCGTCGCGCGCCAGCAGCGCGGCGCCGTCGACAGGTTCCGCGGTCGGACGGACAAGCCGCGCCCCGGGGGCGCCGGCGAGCACAGCGGCGCGGATGCGGTCCGCGAGCCAGGGCGAGGCCTCGGCGAGCCCGCCGTAGACGACCACGACGGGTGCCAGGCCCAGGCCCAGCCGCTCGACCTCCCCGGCGACAGCGCCGCTGACGCGGGCGCACCAGCGGTCGACCATCCGGGCGGGGAGGCGGTCGCCGGCGCGCGCGGCGTCGATCACCCGGGCCGCGAGGTGAACGGCCTCGGGGCCGGGGCGACGGCCGCTCCACGACAGGTCGGCTGCCTCGATCGATCGGGCGAGGTCCCGGCCGACCCCCGGGTCGACGCGCCGGGCGGCCCGCGCGGCCAGCGCGCCGAGGACGTAGCCACCGCCGAAGATCCCGTGCCCACGGTCCGTGACCCGCCCGTCGGGCCCCCGCCCGATCACGTTGCCGCCACTCGAGACGGGCACGGCCAGGCCGACCGCGCCCGGCGCCGCGCCGCGGAGCACCGCGAGCGTGTCGTTCACCACGCCGATCCGGGTACCCGCCAGTCGGGCGGCCAGCGCCGCCTCGAGCGCCCTCGCGTGGACGGGCCGGTCGATACCCGCGCCGGCGACGAGGACGAGGGTGGGCGGGCGGGCGCCCGCGGCGCGCTCGACGAGCGTCGCGATTCGGGCGGCGGCCACCTCGAGCCCGTGGCGCTTGGGGTTGGCGCCCGCGCCGACCGCGCGACCGACCGGCGACCCGTCGGGCCGGATCGCGAGGGCCACCGACTTGGAGGCGCCGGCATCGACCCCGACGAGGATCGGACCGCCGGCCGCGGTGTCCACGGCCGGGGCGCCATGCGCCGAGCGATCACCGGCCCCCGGGTCGCGGGTCGCGACGTCCTGGGCCCCGCGATCGACTGCCCCAGGATCGCCGGTCGCGGCGCCGCCCGTCGAAGCCTCGCCCGTCGCTACGCCTCCGCGTCCCGGTAGGCGAAGCGGCCGTTCGCGATGGTCAGGAGCACCCGCCCGGGCAGCGCCCGGCCCAGCAGCGGCGTGTTCGCGCCCTTCGACGCGAGCGAAGCGGGCGAGACCTCCCACGACGCCCCGACATCGAACACCACGAGGTCGGCTGGGGCGCCGGCGACGAGGCCGCGACCCTCGCCCCGCCGGCCCGCCGTCCCCCGAGGACCGCCGCGGGACCCGTGGTGAGCGCCGCGACGGCCCGCGCGAGCGGAAGCCTGCCCGCCGCCACGGCTGCGAGCAGCACGCCGAGCGCAGTCTCGATGCCGCTGATCCCGTTGGCGGCGAGGCCGAACTCGGTCTCCTTGTCCACCTGGGTGTGCGGCGCATGGTCGGTCGCGACCGCGTCAGCGGTCCCGTCGACGAGCGCGGCGATGCACGCCGCCGCGTCCACCGCCCCGCGAAGCGGCGGGTTCACCCGGCAGGCGGTCGAGAAGGGGTGGGCCACGAGCGCGCCGTCGGCCCACGGGTCGCGCGCGACGCCATCCTCGTCGAGGGCCTCCCAGGCCCACCGCCGCGCGCCCGCCAGCCACTCGTCGGTGAAGCCGAGATGATGGGGCGTGACGTCACAGGTCACCGGCAGCCCGGCGGCCTTGGCCGCGGCGGACGGCGTCCAGCGCCCCGGCTGTCGAGAGGTGGGTCAGGTGGAGGCGGGCGCCCGGCGCGTCGGGCAGCGTGTCGACGAGGAGCGCGATCGCCCGCTCTGCAGCGCCCGTCTCCGCCGCGGCCGGCCAGCCCTTGAGGCCGAGGATGCTCGCCACCACGCCATCGGTGGCCTCGGCGCCGGCCGTCAGCGACGGGTCTTCGGCGTGCTCGACGAGCGGCCGCCCGAGCATGCCGAGGTACAGCAGGGCGTTCCGCATCAGGACCGCGCTCTTCACCGGCGCCCCGTCGTCGGAGAAGCCGATCGCGCCTGCCTCGGCGAGCTCGCCCAGCGCCGCCAGCCGCTCCCCTGCCCGTCCGACCGTGACCGCTCCGTAGGGCAGGAGCTCGACCGGCGACCCGCACGTCGCGACGGCCACGGCGACGCGCGCCAGCACGGCAGGATCGTCGGCCGCCGGCGTCGTGTTCGCCATCGCGCAGACCGTGGTGAAGCCGCCGTGCGCGGCCGCGGCGAGGCCGGTGGCGACCGTCTCGGCGTCCTCGTTGCCGGGTTCGCGCACGTGCGCGTGCAGGTCCAGGAACCCGGGCGCGACGACGACGCCGTCGGGCCCGATCCCGTCGGCGTCCGCGCCCGTCAGCCAGGTCACGGACTCCAGCATGCCGTCCCGCACGACGACCTCGCCCGGGCCCTCGCGCGGGGCGACCGGGTCCACCAGCCAGGCGCGCCGGATCTCGAGCAGCTCGACCGTGTCAGCCACCGAAGGTTGCCTCCGCGTGCCCGCCGTGCACGCCGGCGAGCAGGTAGAGCAGGGCCATCCGCACGGCGACGCCGTTGGCGACCTGCTCGGTGATCACGCTGCGATCGAGGACCGCGACGTCGGCCGCGATCTCGACGCCCTCGTTCATCGGACCCGGGTGCATCACCAGGGCGTCCGGGCGGGCAGCCCGCAGGCGATCGCGGGTGAGCCCGAAGCGTGCCGCGTACTCGCGGAGCGACGGCAGCAGGCCGGCATCCATCCGCTCGCGCTGGAGGCGGAGCGCCATCACCACGTCCGCGTCGCGCAGGGCCGCGTCGATGTCGCTCGTCACGCTGAACCCGGCGTGTCCGGCCGGCCCGTGGCCCCCGGCCCAGCGGCCGGCCCAGGCGTCGAAGCCGCGCAGGATGGTCGTCGGGCCGCAGATCCAGAGGTCGGCCCCGGCGGCGGTGAGGCTCCAGATGTTGCTGCGCGCCACCCGCGAGTGGAGGACGTCACCCAGGATCACGACCTTCCTGCCATGCAGATCGCCCAGGTGGGCCCGCATCGTGTAGAGGTCGAGGAGCGCCTGGCTCGGATGCGCGTGCCACCCGTCGCCGCCGTTGAGGACGCCCCCGGAGAAGACCTCCGCGGCGAGGTAGGGCGCGCCCGACGTCCCGTGGCGCATCACGATCATGTGCGCGCCGAGCGCCTCGATCGTGCGGATCGTGTCGACGAGCGACTCGCCCTTGGTGACCGACGAGGCGCTCGCGGCGATGTTGACGACGTCGGCCGAGAGGTTCTTGGCGGCAACCTCGAACGAGACGCGGGTCCGGGTCGACGCCTCCCAGAAGATGATCGTGACGTTGCGCCCGCGGAGAGCCGGGACCTTGGTGATCGGGCGGGCGAGGACCTCCTTCATCGAATCCGTCGTCCGCATCACCAGGTCGATGTCGGCCGCGGTGAGGACGTCGACGTCGAGCAGGTGGCGGTGATGCCAGGTGCCCGCCGGGGCGGGCACGGCGGGGATCGCGCCGGCCTCGTGGGCGGGCATGGCGGCAGGAACGGGCGTGGCGTTCACCGGATCTCCCTCACGCGGTCGGTGCGGTCGCGGGTGCCGGCTGCTCGGCCGAGACGCGCTCGATCCGGACGGCATCCTCGCCGTCGATCTCGTCGAGCGACACCTTCACGACCTCGTCGCGCGACGTCGGCACGTTCTTGCCGACGTGGTCGGCCCGGATCGGCAGCTCGCGGTGGCCCCGATCGACCAGCACGGCGAGGCGGATCGCCCGCGGGCGCCCGAAGTCGACGAGCGCGTCCATGGCCGCCCGGATCGTCCGCCCGGTGAACAGCACGTCGTCGACCAGGACCACGGTCCGATCGTTGAGGTCGACGGGGAGCTGGGTCCCCTTGACCACCGGCTGCTGGGCGACGAGCGAGAGGTCGTCCCGGTAGAAGGTGATGTCGAGCGCCCCGACCGGGAGGTCGACGCCCTCGTTCTCGCGGACGGCGCCGGCGATCCGCTGGGCGAGCGGAACGCCGCGGCGCTGGATGCCGACCAGCACGAGGCCGGCCGTGCCCGCCTGGCGTTCGATCAGCTCGTGGGAGATGCGGACGACCGCGCGGCGGATCTCCTCCGCCGTCATGATCTGGCGGCCGTCCATCAGGCGCGCCCGCGACATGGCACGTGGGACCTCCTTCCCGGCCTCACGGGACCGGTCGTTAAAGGGTTCGGGCAAGGATACCGCGACGCGGCCCGCGGGCGCGCATCGCTGGCGACGGCGCCGCACCGCGGCGCCCGCGCATCGCGGCGCCACCGCACCGCGGCCGGGCCGCCTTCGGCCCGCCGCATCCCGGTCAGGGCCGGCGTGCAGGCGCCCGATCCCCGGTCAGGGCCGGCGTGCGACCTCGCCTGGACCCCGCGCCATGCGCCGGGGCCGCGTGGCTCAGGGCGCGACGAGGATCGAGCCGCCCGCGGGGTTGCTCACGAGGTGGCCGGCGCCGTTCTCGTTCCAGGCGAACACCGAGATCGAGCTGCCCGCCCCGTCCTGGCCCGGTGGCGTCGCCCACGCGAGGCGATCGGCGTCGAGCGAGAAGGCGCCGAGGGCCGGAGCCTCCTTGACCACGGCGCTCCCGAGGGAGCCGTCGGATTGCACGGTGAACAGGGTGAGGCGACCGGCCAGGTCACCCGCGCCCTCGGCGATCCAGACGGCGAGCCGCCGTCCTGACGGGTCCCAGTCGACGTCCCAGGCGGCTCCGTCGGCGATGCTCGCCGACCACGGCACCTTGTCGACCGATCCGCCCGAACCGTCCTGGAGCTCCTCCCAGTCGCCGATCACCAGGCGGCCCTGGGACGGCATCCACGTGTGATCGTCTTCGCTCCAGGCGAACAAGCCGCGCCAGAACGCGACCCGCCGCTGGGTGGGATCGACGACGGGCCGCCACGCGACGCCGGCGATGGCCTGCGCGTCCCCCGTGGCCGGGTCGGCCAGGTAGGCGCGCGCGACGACGGCGTCCGGGCTGGCATCCCTCGTCGCCGGCACGTCGTCGACGACGGTCCTGCTCAAGAGGATCCGACCGCCATACCAGCCCGAGAACTGCGACACGCCGTCGTGGGTGATCGGCGTCGCCCGCGCCGATCCGACGCGCCACGCGTAGACATCGGGGCCGCTGGATCCGTCGCTTGGGCGGGCCGAGAACGCTACCCAGTGCCCGTCCGTCGAATACGACGCTGCCGCGCCGACGACGACGACGCCCGAGGCGATCGCGAGGGTCTGCGCCGCCGTCGGGGCTGGCGTCGCTGGCGGGATCGTCACATCGGGGGTCGGCACCGGGGACGGTGTCGGGGCGGCGCTGGCCGGCGGCGTCGCCGAGGAACCGGCAACCGGCGTCGACGATGGGGCCGCGGGGGTCTCGGACGGCAGGCCGCTGTCCGTCGCCCCGGGCGTGGCCTCCGCCGGTGTCGCGCCCGGCGTGGCGCTCGGCGCCCCGGACGGCGGGGCCGACCCGCCCGCCGCGGCGCTGGCCGTGGGCGTCGGCTCAGGCTGCGTCGTCGATGCGACCGAGACCGTGGGCGTGGCAGGCGCCGAGGCCGACGAGCCCGGCGTCACGGCGGGCGAACCGGACGGGACGGGAGTGTCGACTGGAGGAGTCGTCGACGCTCCCGTCCGCGCCGGCGTGGCAGCAGGCGATGGAGAAGTGGAGGTGGTTGGCTCCGGCGTCGGTCGCGCCACCGCCGGCATGTTGACCGCGTAGACCGCGTCGCCGCCGACGACGACGGCAACGTCGCCGCGCTTGCCGAGGACGACCGACGAGGGCACCACGTCGAGCGAGACGACCGCATGGGCGGTCCCGTCGAGGGTTCCGCACGCCGACGCGTCGACACCCGGGCAGACCTCGTCGACGGGCGCCGAGTTGAGGACGTAGCGTCCGTCGCTGCCGCGCTGGACCCAGGCGATCGGGCCGGCGGCGACCCGCATCGGCGTGGGCCCAGGATTCGCGGCGACGTTCGCCGTCGGCGAGGGGCCCGGGCCGAGCGCGAACCGGCCGTCCGGCGCGGTGAGGATCGGCAGCGCGAGGATCGCCAGGATCGCCGCTGCGGCCAGCCCGGTGAACGCCAGCGACGTTCGGGGCGCGCTCCGGGTCCTGGCCCGGCGCGCCGGGGGCCCGGCGACGAGGTCGAATTCGACCGCGGGCGGTGGGACGTTCCGGCCACGGATGCCCGAAGGGTCATGCCGCACGGAGATCGGACGGGACGCAGCGGGGCGGTGGTCGGGCACCCGGCGCCCGGCGCGGATGGCCTCGCGGACCTCGGCGTCGAGCGCCCCGGCCAGGCGGGCCCCGAGATCGCGCGGCGGCGTCGCGGGGGCGTCGCGGAGGGTCGCGAGGAGGGCCTGATCCGCGGCGATGCCAGCCGCGAACTCGCGGCACGTGGCACATCGGCCGAGGTGCGCATCGAGCCACACCAGCTCATCGGGCAGGAGCGGCTCGAGGAGGCGATCCGACGCGAGGGTTCGGGCGTGGACGTGCGGGTCCCGCCCGCGATCGGGATGGCGCACCGCGCGCCGGAGTCCGCTCACCTCGTCCGCCCGTGATGCTCGCCGGCGCGCCGGTTCATCTCCGCCTCGCGCGCGAACGATGCCGCCTGCTCCTCCGCCAGCGCCCGCCGGAGGCTGTCGCGAGCACGCGTGAGCAGGGCGCGAGCGGCCACGTGCGACGTCCCCAGCGCCGCCGCCAGCTCGAGGCCGGTGAGGTCCTGGACCTCGGCGAGCAAGAGGGCGGCCCGCTGCCGCTCGGGGATCCGGCCGAGCGCCCGCTCGAGGTCGCCCGACAGGCGGACGTCCATCGCCAGCCGCTCGGCCGACGGCGAGGCGCCGCGCGACTCGCCTGTCCACGGGATGAACCTGACGATGCGCCGACGGCGAAGCTCGTCGAGGGCGACCCGGTTGGCGATCTGGTACAGCCAGGCCCGGGCCTTGGCGTGGTCCTCGAGCGAGCCGAGCGCCCGGTAGGCCCGCACGAAGGCGTCCTGGGCGAGATCGGCCGCGAGCTCCTGGTCCCGGACCATCCGCACGAGGTATGCGTAGATCTCCGTGTGGTGGCGGGCGAAGAGGGTCTCGATGAGGGTCCGGGCGGCGATCGGGTCCAGCGTGGCGACCGCCGCGTGCTCCAGCGGGGCGGCGAGCGGGTCGTCGGTCGCCTCGATCGGCTGGTCGGGCTCCTCGGCCGGCCGCGGCTCGGGCAGCCCGTCACCAGTCGAGTGCGCGCCGGGCGACGTCATCGGCCGGGCCCCCCATCCCTGCGCCAGCTCGAACACGAGCGTGCCTCCGCGGGATGATGGCACGGGTCCGTTCCGCACCGTGCTTGATGGACGAGGCGGTCCGTGACCGTGTGACGCCGGGCCGGCCCGATCGCGCGACGATCGCGGTCAGGCGACCTGAAATCGCGGCGCGGCCCCGTCATCGGCGGCCTCCGGCCCGGTCCCCCGGCCACGCATCCGACGTTGCCTCGATCGCGCCGATCCGCCGGAGATGGTCGGCGGCCTCCTCGGGGCTGACCGAGTTCACCGGCAGGCCGGTGCCGAGCTCGAGCCCGGCGATCTCCCGGAGTCGCGGGTGGATCTCCCAGTGCCAGTGGTAGGTCGCGTCCACCTCGGCCGCCACCGGCGCGGTGTGCAGGACGAGGTTGTAGGGCGGGCCGTCGAGCGCCGCGAGCCGCCCGAGCACCTGGCGGAGCGCCTCGGCGACCGAGCGGAGGTCCTCGGCCGTCGAGCGCCCGAAGTCCGCCTCGTGGGTCCGCGGGACGATCCAGGACTCGAACGGCGAGCGCGAGGCGTACGGCGTGAAGGCGACCGTGCGCGGGTCCTCCCACAGGAAGCGCGTCGAACGCTCGCGCTCGACCCGAACTGCCCGGCAGTACGGGCACTCGCTCTCGCGGATCATGAAGCGTGCGGCGCCGCCGATCTCCTCGGCGACCTCGTGCGGGATCTGGGGCAGGTCGTAGAGGTCCAGGCAGAGGTGGTTCGTCCGCGCGCCGGCCTGGCGGCCCCAGTTCTGGAGCACCTGGAGGTACGCGGTCTGGCCGACCTGGCGGGCATCGGCGACGGCGTCCCGGGCCGCGCCGAGCAGCGCCTCGATCAGCTCGGTCCCGACCGAATGGAGCGGGCGGTGCTCTCCGGGCGGGGCGATGATCGTGCGCCAGCTGCCCGCGGCCCGCGCCTGGGACATGGCGATCTGCGCGACGCTCCGCTCGATCTCGCGCGCATCCGCCTCGGTGCCGACGGTGCGGAACGCATAGTCCTTCAGGATCCGGGTCCGGACGCCGCTGCCGGGGACCTGGCAGTTCTGGCACGTGCCGCCGTCCTCGGCGGGTTCGGCGGTGACCGCGAACCGGTCGGGTGCGAAGTCGCGGTCGACGAGGGTCGCGACCCACCAGCCGGTGATCGCGTCCTTGCGCAGCTCGAAGAGCCCCGCGGACATCAGCGCGGGCTCGGCGCCGCGCCGGCGAGCGCCTCGAGGGTCCGTCGTTCGGCCTGCGGGTCGGCGGCGGGCGGGAGGACGCCGGCGAGCTGCCTGCCGAGCCGGCGGGCGAGGGCGGGAGCGAAGATGGCGGCTGCCCAGGCCACGCTCTCGGTCGTCGGGCCGTCCGCCAGGTCAGCACCGGCGGAACGCGGCGTTCCGGGAGGGTCGCCGGCGTGGCGTCGCTCTGCGTGGCCAGCGTGCCCGGCTCGCGCGATCCGGGCGCGCTCGTGCGCGAGCGACGTGGATCGGAGCCCCGGCATGCCACACGGATCGATCAGGTCGAAGTCCGCGAGATCGGTGCTGACGTTGAGGGCGATCCCGTGGAAGCTGACGCCCCGGGCGATCCGGATCCCGATGGCGCCGACCTTGCGGACCGGGCCGTCGCCGCTGCCGGCCCAGGTCCCCGGATGGCCGGCCCGCGGACCGGCAGCCACGCCGGACGCGGCGCACACGTCCTCCATCGCGCCTTCGAGCGCCGCGACGAACGATCGCACGCCGAGCGCGCCGCGGCCCGTGCCGAGGGCGACGACGGGATAGGCAACCAGCTGGCCGGGGCCGTGATAGGTCACCTCGCCACCGCGCTCCACCCGGAGAACCTCGATGCCGCGCGCAGCGAGCAGCTCCCTGGGCGCCAGGACATGCTCGGGGTCGGCGTTGCGACCGAGGGTGAGCACCGGATCGTGCTCGAGGAGCAGCAGCTGGTCGTCGGCGAGGGCGCCGTCGGAGCGCGCCGCCGCGAGCGCCTGCTGGAGTGCCCACGCGTCGCGGTAGGCGACCCTCCCGAGCCATCGGGCGTGCAGGATCGGTCGATCGCGGACCGGCTGCTCACCGCTCGCGACCGCCGAGCGCTCCTCCGTCCCGTGGCGCGGTTCCACGGCTACCACGATACCAGTCACGGCCCCGCGGCCGGTCATCCGGTCCCGGCTGCGCCGCGCCCGAAGGCGCAGCCACCGCCGCCACCCGGCCCAGCGGATCGCATCCCCGCGGTGCGGCGGCGCCGGCGCTCCGGGCCGCCGTCGTCGCGATCACGCCGTAGCCTGCTCCGGACGCGGCGCTTGACACCACGCGGAATGACAAGCATCCTTGCTGCGGCCTCGCAAGGGTACTTGTACGTCGACCCGGTGGCGGCCGGCGCCTCTGCGACGGGGAGGCGCCAGCGAACCACTCCGGAGGCACTGGTGCTCGCAACGTTCGTGATCGGCCTGCGCGAAGGAATCGAGGCCGCCCTGATCATCGGCATCATCGCCGCCTTCCTGCGGCGGAGCGGGCGAACCGGGGCGCTGCGGATGGTCGGTGCCGGCGTCGCGGCCGCCGTTGCGATCTGCCTGGCAGTCGCGGTCGGGCTCCAGGTGCTCTCCGCGTCGCTGCAGCCGGGCCAGCAGGAGGCCCTCGAGGTCATCGTCGGCTTCGGCGCGATCCTGATGGTCACGTACATGATCGTCTGGATGCGCCGCAACGCCCGAGCGATGAAGGGCCACCTCGAGGGCGCGACGGCCAGCGCCCTCGCGGAAGGCACGGCGTGGGCGCTCGTGACGATGGCGTTCCTGGCCGTCCTGCGCGAGGGGTTCGAGACCGCCGTCTTCCTGCTGGCCGCGTTCAACGCGTCCGGGTCGCCCGTCGCGGCCGGCGGCGGCGCCACGCTCGGGATCCTGGTCGCGGTGGTCATCGGCTACGGGATCTATCGCGGCGGCGTCCGCCTCAACCTCGGCCGGTTCTTCCGGATCACCGGGTTCGTCCTGGTCCTCGTCGCCGCCGGGCTCGTCGCATCGTCGATCCACGCGGCGCACGAGGTGGGCTGGGTCACCTTCGGCCAGGATGTCGTCGGCAACCTCGGCGTGCTCGCCGAGCCGGACACCCTCCAGGCGGCGCTGCTCACCGGGGTCCTCGGGATCCGGCCGGAGCCGACGCTGGCCGAGGCCGCGGGGTGGCTGCTGTACCTCGTGCCGATGGCGCTCTTCGTCGCGTGGCCCACCCGACCGGCCCGTCCGGCCTCCGCGGGCGGCGCCGGGGCTGGCGCGACCGCCGTGACCACGGCCGGCTGAGGAGCCGTCTCCGACCCCGGCACGGCCGGCGCGACCGCCGCGACGACGGCCGGCTGAGGCTCGTCACCGGCGCCGCACGGCCGGTCAGGCGACCGCACAAGCGCTCGAATTGCTCGTATCGCTCGAATCTCGGTCTATCGTTCGATACATGCAGGCGAGCAAATCTGCCCATCCGGACGAACTCGACCTATCGGAAATGTGCCGTGTCGCACCTAGCCGGGAGGCCGACGCATCCCCGACCATCGGCGTGGAGACCGGACGACCGGTCCCGACGGACACGCTGGCGAATTGATGGAAATGAGCGAGATGAGCGATCCGGACGCTGCGGGCGAGGCTGGAGCTGCGGTGGCCACGGCGCAACCCGTGGAGGTGACCGCCTGGCTCTCGATGGGCGCCGCCAGCCGGATGCTCGGCGTTTCGACCGCAACGCTCCGCCGCTGGGCGGACGACGGCGCGATCGCCGCCTACCCGACGCCCGGCGGCCACCGACGCTTCGCCCGCCTGGCCGTGGAGGCCATGCTGCGACGCCACACGGGCTCCCCCGCGTCCCCGCAGCGCCGTCGCGTCCGCCGACCTCATCCAGCGCGCCTATCGGCGAAGCCTGGCCGAGACCGGCGTCTCCCACGGCTTCCTCGACGGCGTGCCGTCGGGTGCGCGCGAGCCGCTCCGCGAGTACGGCCGGGTCGTGACGGCATCGATCCTCGGCTACCTCGAGGCCCACGGCGACACGGCCCGTGACGCCGCGCTCGCCGAGGGGCTGATCGCGGCGGCCGCCTACGGCCGGATCTCGGGGACGCTGGGAGCGACGATGCGCGAGACCGTCGCCATGTTCCTCCGGTTCCGGATGCCGTTCGTCCGCGAGATGGGCGACGCAGTCCGGCGGCGCGACCTCGACGCCGCCGGGGCGACCGACCTGCTGGAGTCGATGACCGTGGCGATCGACCGCCTGCTCGACGCCACGCTCGAGGGCTACGAGCACGCGGCCATCCGGCCGTTCGACGGGGTGATGCGCGACGCGGCACCCCGCGGAGGTGTGCGCCCGTGACCGCTGGTCGGCAACGCGGCCCCGCGCGCGGCGGGCGCCGCGATGCGGGCTGCCTCGCCCACGATCGTCGCCACCGTCCTCCACGCACGCCACGTCCCCAGCGCGACGCGGGAGGCCTACGCGGTCTCGGCCGCCGAAGCCTGCGCCGCGGCGCTCGAGAACGGATCGAGCGGGGCGTTCCTCGTCCGCACCTGCCACCGCGTCGAGGTGTACGTCGCGCCGGCCGCAGGCAACCTGCCGGCCCTGCCGCCGCCTCCGCCCGGCGCCGAGCGGATCGACGACGCCGATGCGGCGCGCCACCTGATCGAGGTCGCCTGCGGCCTCGACTCGGCCGTCTTCGGCGAGGACCAGATCCTCCACCAGATCCGCGTCGCGCTCCAGGATCGTCGGGCGGCCGGCCCGCTCGATCCGGTCGCTGGACCGCCTCGTCCAGGCCGCCCTGCGCGCCGGCCGGCGCGCGCACGCCTGGTTCGACGGATCCCCCCGCTCGCTCGCCGACGTCGCCCTCGACCGGATCGCGGCGGAGGTCGGGTGGCTCGACGGCACGGACGATCCTCGTGGCCGGCGTCGGGCGGATGGGCCGGCTGGCGGCGTTCGCCGCCCACCGGCGCGGCGCCCGGGTCGTCGTCATGAACCGGACGGACGCACGAGCGGCGGCGCTGGCGGCGCGAGGTCGGTGGCGCCGCGGTCGCGTTCGGCGTCGACGACGTCGTGCCGCCCGTCGACGGGGCGATCGTCGCCCTCGGCGGACCCTGGCTGGTCGGGCTCCGCGACGCCGACCGCGCTCGTCGGCGGCGGCCGCCGGTCGTGGACCTCTCGTCGCCGCCCTCCGTCGCGCCCGACCTCCAGGAGCGGCTCGGCGCGCCTTCACCTCCGTCGACGACCTCGTCGTCGGCCCCGAGTTCGCACCCGCAGGACCGCCTCCGGCGGCGGATCGAGAAGCTCGTGGCCGAGGCCGGGCCGCGACTACTGCCAGTGGCTGCGCAACCGCGACTCTGTCCCGCTCATCCAGGCGGTCGCCGCCTCGGCGGAGCAGGTCCGCCAGCGACGAGCTGGCGTGGCTCCTCCGCCGGCTGCCCGGAGCTCGGCCCGGACGAGCGCGCGGCGATCGAGCAGATGAGCCATCGCCTGGTGGCCGCGCTGCTCCACGCGCCGCTCGACGCGCTGCACGCCGACGACGCCGGGACGCTCGAGCGCGCCGCCCGCGATCTCTTCGGGCTGTGACCGGCGCAGGAGTGCCGGGGAGGATCGCAGCGCCCGCTCGGCTCCGCCTCGGGACGCGCGGCAGCGCCCTGGCGCTGCGCCCAGTCCGGGATGATCGCCGACGCGCTCGCGGGAGCTCGGGGCGACGGTCGAGATGGTCACGATCCGGACGGCGGGCGACACGCGCGCCCCGGACACCGTCTGGGGCGAGGGTGCCTTCGTGACCGCGCTCGAGGCCGCGCTCCTCGATCGGGCGGATCGACGTCGCGGTCCACAGCGCGAAGGACGTCCCGACGACCGAGAACCCGCGCCTGCGGATCGCGGCCTATCCCGCTCCGCGAGGATCCCGCGCGACGCGCTCGTCGACGCGGACGCCGGCGACGACCCTCGACACGCTGCCGGCCGGGCGCCCGCGATCGGCACCGACAGCCCGCGCCGGGTGGCATTCCTCCTCGCTCGCCGGCCGGACCTGCGACCGCATCCGCTGCACGGGAACGTCGACACGCGCCTGCGGCGCCTCGGCGCCGGCGAGACGGACGCGCTGGTGCTCGCCGTCGCCGGCCTGGCCCGCCTGGGCCTCGCCGGCCGGATCAGCCAGATGCGCTCGCGTCCGACGTGCTGCCGCCCGCGCCCGGGCCAGGGCGCGCTCGCCGTCCAGTGCCGGGCGGACGATCCGTGCCGCGCTCGCGCTCGTGGAGCGGCTCGACGACGCGGCCGACGCGGGCCGCCGTGGAGGCCGAGCGCGCGTTCCTCGCCGCGAGCGGCGGCGGCTGCCGGGCGCCGATCGGTGCCCTCGCGACCGTGACCGGCTCCGGCATCTCGATCGTCGGGGCGGCGGCCGATCCTGCCGGCGTCCCGGTCGGCGACGCGCCCGTCGAGGCGTCGCGGCCGCGCCCGGGCACGACCTTCACCGGCGTGCCGTCGGCGGGCACGGGCCGGCCGGCCCAGCGGGTCGCCTGGGCCCGCGTCGGATGGCGCCGTCGAGCGCGCGTCACGAGGTCGCGGGCGAGCTCGCCGCGACGCTCGCCAACGATCTCGGCCGGGCCGCCGGCCGCCATCCCCGGTTCCGGGTGGTGGTGACCCGCGAGATCGGCCGGGCGGACGACCTCGTCGCCGCGCTCCGGGCGCGGGGCGTCGCGCCGCTGCACGTCCCGACGATCGCGATCGAGCCGCTCGAGCCCAACCCTGACCTCGACGTCGGCGGCACTTCGCCTCGCGGCGTACGCGTGGGTCGTGGTCACCAGCGCCAGCGGCGTCGCCGCGCTCGCCGCGGCCGCCCGGCGGGCCGGCGCGGACCTCGCAACGGCCCGGTGGGCTGCGGTCGGGACGGCGACGGCTGCGGCCCTCGGGCGGGCCGGCGCGACGGCCCTGTTCGTCCCGGCGCCAGCGACGGCCGACGCCCTCGGCGCGGGGCTCCCCGTGGTCCCCGGGGAGCGCGTCCTGGTCGTCCGCGGCGATCGGTCCGATGCAGCCGTCGCCGAGCGGCTGCGGCAGCGCGGCGCCGACGTCGACGACGTGGTCGCCTATCGCACCATCGAGGGGCCCCCGACCGCGCTCGGCGAGGCTCGCGCGATCGTCGCATCCGGGCCGGACGGGTTCGTGTTCACCAGCGGATCCACGGTCCGCGGCCTGCTGGCCCTGCTGTCGGTCGACGGCCGCGACGGCGCGCGCCGGCTGCCGGCCTGGTGCATCGGGCCGTCGACTGCGGCCGTCGCCCGGGATGCCGGCTTCGTCACCGTCCACGAGGCGCCATCGGGCGATCTCGAGGCACTCGCCGACCTCGTCGCGGCATCCCGCCCGGCGAGTGGCCCAACCCTGGAGCCCGTCGGATGACCATGCTCGCCTCGCGTCTGCGGCGCACCCGCCGCACGGCCGCCCTGCGGAATCTCGTGCGCGAGACGCGCGTCCATCCCGCGATGCTGGTGGCGCCGATCTTCGTGCGGCCGGGCGCCGGCGTGCGCGAGCCGATCGGCTCGATGCCCGGGCGTCGACCGGGTCTCGCCTGACGTCGCGGTCGAGGAGGCCCGCGGCCTGGCCCGGCTTGGGGTCGGCGGCGTCATCGTCTTCGGCCTTCCCGCCGCCAAGGACCCCGAGGGCTCGGGCGCCTGGATCGCGGACGGGATCGTCCAGGAGGCGCTCGGCCGGCTGCGCGACGCCGACCTGCCGCTCGTCGTCATCGCCGACACGTGCCTGTGCGAGTACACGGACCACGGCCATTGCGGCCCGCTCCTGCCCGACGGCCGGGTGGACAACGACGCGGCCATCGAGCGCCTTGCCAGGACGGCGGCCTCGCAGGCCGCGGCCGGCGCCGACATCGTCGCGCCGAGCGCGATGATGGACGGCCAGGTGGCGGCGATCCGCGCCGGGCTCGACGCCGGGGGTCACGCGGACACGCCGATCCTCGCGTACGCCGCCAAGACCGCGTCGGCGTTCTACGGGCCGTTCCGCGAGGCCGCCGATTCCGCACCCGCATTCGGCGACCGGCGCGGCTACCAGATGGACCCCGCGAACGCCCGGGAATCGCGTCGCGAGATCGCGGCGGACGTGGCCGAGGGCGCCGACATGCTGCTCGTGAAGCCGGCCATGCCGTCGCTCGACATCCTGGCCCGCGCCCGCGCCGACTGGGACGTGCCGCTCGGGGCCTACCAGGTGAGCGGCGAGTACGCGCTGATCAAGGCGGCCGCCGAGCGCGGCTGGGTCGACGAGCGCCGGATCGTCCTCGAGAGCCTGGTCTCGATCGTCCGGGCGGGCGCCGACTTCGTGATCACGTACGCGGCGGCGGACGCCGCGCGCTGGCTCCGCGAGGACGAGCGATGACGCTCGACCTGCCGATCGGCGGCAGCCAGGCGGAGCTGCGGGCCCGGGCCGAGGACCTCTTCCCGGGTGGCGTGAACAGCCCGGTCCGGGCGTTCCGGGCCGTCGGGCGGCCGCCACTCGTGCTCGACGCCGGCCGCGGGGCCCGCGTGCGCGACGCCGACGGGCGCTGGTACGTCGACTGGATCGGCTCGTGGGGGCCGGCGATCCTCGGCCACGCGCACCCGGGCATCGTCGAGGCCGTCCGCGCGGCAGCCCTCGACGGCTTCGCCCTGGGGGCGACCGGACCGCGCGAGATCGAGCTCGGGGAGCGCATCCGGACGGCGATGCCGTCGCTCGAGCGGCTCCGCTTCACGTCCTCGGGCACCGAGGCCGCCATGAGCGCCGTTCGCCTCGCCCGCGGAGCGACCGGCCGCGACCTGATCGTCAAGTGCAGCGGCGGCTACCACGGCCACAGCGACGGCCTGCTCGTCGAAGCCGGGTCCGGCGTCGCGACCCTGGCGATCCCGGGCAGCGCGGGCGTCCCGCAGGCCACCGCGGCCGCGACCGTCGTGGTGCCGTTCAACGACCTCGGGGCGGTCGCCGCCGCGTTCGCGGCACATCCGGGGCGCATCGCCGGCGTGATCGTCGAGCCGGTCGCCGCCAACGCCGGGGTCATCCCGCCGGCCCCCGGGTTCCTCGAGGGACTGCGCGCGGTGACCGCCGCCAATGGCGCGCTGCTCGTCTTCGACGAGGTGATCACCGGGTTCCGCGTCGGTCCGGGGGGCGCGCAGCGGCGCTACGGCGTCCTGCCCGACCTCACCGTGCTCGGCAAGATCGTCGGCGGCGGCATGCCGGTGGGCGCCTACGGTGGCCGGCGCGACCTGATGGACCTCGTCGCGCCGTCCGGGCCGGTCTACCAGGCCGGTACGCTGTCCGGCCACCCGCTCGCGATGGCCGCCGGCATCGCGACGCTGCGGCTGCTGACGCCGGACGCCTACGCGGTCCTCGAATCGACCGGCGCCGCGCTCGAGGCGGGCCTCGCGGGCGCCGCCGCGTCTGCCGGCGTGCAGGTCGGGATCACGCGCGTCGGGTCGCTGCTGACCGTCTTCTTCCGCGACGGCGCCCCGGCGAACGCGGAGCAGGCGTTCGAATCCGACCGGGCTGCATACGCGCGCTTCTTCGGCGCGATGCTCGACGCGGGCATCCTCCTCGCGCCGTCGCAGTTCGAGGCCTGGTTCGGCTCGCTCGCCCACGGGCAGGCCGAGCTCGACGAGACGCTGGCGGCCGCCCGGACGGCCTTCGGAGCCGTCGCGGCGGCGTCCGGGGCGCCGGCATGAACGACCGCTTCCTGCGGGCCTGCCGCCGCGAGCCGGTCGACGCGACCCCGGTCTGGTTCATGCGCCAGGCCGGCCGGGCGCTGCCCGAGTACCGGGCGATCCGCGAGCGGGCCACCCTCGTCGAGATCACCCGCGACGCTGCGCTGTGCGCCGAGGTCACGCTCCAGCCGGTGCGCCGGCTGGGCGTCGACGCTGCGATCCTCTTCGCCGACATCACCACCCCGTTCGAAGGGCTGGGCGTCGACTTCGATATCCTCGAGGGCCGCGGGCCCGTGATCGCGCGCCCGATCCGGTCCGCCTCCGACGTCGCCCGCCTGCGGCCGTTCGACCCCGCCGCGGCCGTCGGTCCGCTCCTCGAGGCGATCCGGCTCGTGCGGGCCGCGAGCCCCGTCCCGCTGATCGGGTTCGCCGGCGCGCCGTTCACGCTCGCGTGCTACCTCGTCGAGGGCGGGCCATCGAAGGAGTTCGTCCGGACCAAGACGCTCATGCGGAGCGAGCCGGCGGCATGGGGCGCCCTGATGGACCGCCTGGCCGAGACCACGGTCCTCTACCTCCGGGCGCAGGTCGCCGCGGGAGCGCAGGCCGTCCAGGTCTTCGACTCGTGGGTCGGCACGCTCGCCCCGCTCGACTACGCGCGCTCCGTGGCCCCCTGGATGGCCCGCATCTTCGCCGCCCTGCGGCCCCTCGGCGTTCCGACGATCCATTTCGGGGTGGTGTCGGGCGGCCTTCTCGAGCAGCAGGCCGCAGCCGGCGGCGACGTGATCGGCCTCGACTGGCGGGTCGACCTCGCGGCCGGGTGGGCGAGCGTCGGGTTCGACCGGGGCGTCCAGGGCAACCTCGACCCGAGCCTGCTGCTCGGGCCGTTCGACGCGGTCGAACGTGACGCGCGGGCGATCCTCGACGCGGCGGCCGGGCAGCCGGGCCACGTCTTCAACCTGGGCCACGGGGTCCTGCCGGGCACCGATCCGGACGCGCTCGCCCGCCTCGTCGACGTCGTCCACGACCACGCCCTCGTCGCGGGGAGGTCCGCATGACCGGCGACGCCGTGCTGCTGATGGCCTACGGCAGCCCGGATCGCCTCGACCAGGTCGAGGCCTACTACACGGACATCCGGCGGGGCAGCCCGCCGCCGCCCCACCTGCTCGAGGAGCTGCTGGGACGCTACCGGGCGATCGGCGGGGGTTCGCCGCTCTCGCGGATCGTCGAGGCGCAGCGAGCCGCGGTCGAGGTCGACCTTGCCGCGCGCGGGATCGCGATCCCCGTGTACGCGGGCATGCGCCACATCGAGCCGCGGATCGGGCGCGTCGTGACGGGCATGATCGCCGACGGGATCTCCCGGTTCGCCGCGATCGCCCTCGCGCCGCAGCGGTCGTCCAACGCCGCGGGCTACCGGCGGGCGGTGGACGCGGCGCTCGCGGACGCCGGCGACCGGGCACCCCAGGTCGCGTTCGTCGACTCGTGGTACGACCAGCCGCGCTTCATCGAGGCGCTGGCGACGACCACGACCGAAGCCCTCGCCCGCTTCCCGGATCCGGCGCGGGTGAGCGTCATGTTCACCGCGCACAGCCTCCCGGCCCGGGTCGTCGCCGAAGGTGACCCGTACCCGGACGAGCTGGCCGGGACGGCCGCGCTCGTCGCGGCGCGCCTCGGGCTCGCCGACCACCGGTTCGCGTACCAGAGCGCCGGCCGGACCGGCGAGCCCTGGCTCGGCCCGGACATCCTCGCGGAGATCCGGCGCCTCGGCGCGGAGGGCGTGACCGAGCTCGTGGTCCGCCCGGTCGGCTTCGTGGCCGACCATCTCGAGGTCCTCTACGACATCGACATCGAAGCGCAGGGCGTGGCCCGGGAGGTGGGAATCCACCTCGAGCGGGCGCGCTCGCTGAACACCGACCCGACATTCATCGCCGGGCTCGCCGACCTCGCCGCCGCGGCCCTGCCCGGCGCCGGCGTGCCGGCCTGACGGCGGCCCGAAGGGAGCCAGCCATGGTCGAGATCGCGAACGCCGGTGTTCCCGGCACGGGACGCCCGGGCGGGCATCCGGGCGGTCACCCCGGCGGGCATCCGGGTGGCCATCCCGGCGCGCTCCCGGGCGTCGGGGCCGTCAAGCCCCGTGGCCTGGTCTACGACCGGGCCCCGATGCTCGTCTACTGGGAGACGACGCTTGCCTGCGGGCTCGCCTGCCGCCATTGCCGGGCGACCGCCGAGCCCCAGCGCAGCCCCCTCGAGCTGACGACGGACGAGGGGCTCGCCCTGCTCGACCGGATCCTGGGCTTCGGGGACCCGCTGCCGCACGTCGTCTTCACGGGCGGAGATCCACTGCGCCGGCCCGACCTCGAGGACCTCGTGGCGGGAGCGACCGCGCGCGGCATCGGCGCTTCGCTCGCGCCCGCGGTCACGCCCGACCTGACCAGGAGCGGCTCGCATCCCTGCAGGCAGCCGGCATCCAGACGCTCTCGTACAGCCTCGACGGCTCCGACCCCGACCGCCACGACGGCCTTCGCGGGGTACCCGGCACCTTCGAGATGACCATGACGGCGATGGGCTGGGCGCGCGACCTGGCGCTCCCCCTGCAGGTCAATACCCTCGTCACCGACACGACGCTCGACGACCTGCCCGCGATCTACGAGGTCCTCAAGGATCAGGGCATCCTGCGCTGGAGCCTCTTCTTCCTGATCTCGGTCGGGCGCGGCAGCCTGCTCCAGGAGATCACCCCCGCCCAGAGCGAGAAGCTGATGGGCTGGCTGTACGACCTCTCGCAGGTCTCGCCGTTCCAGATCAAGACCACCGAGGCGACCCACTACCGGCGGATCGCCGTCCGCCGCATGGAGGCCGAGGGACGGACCGAGGAGGAGATCGCCCGGACGTCGGTGGGTCGCGGGTTCGGGATCCGCGACGGCAACGGGATCATGTTCGTGGCCCACGACGGCCAGGTGTACCCGTCGGGCTTCCTGCCCCTCGCGGTCGGGCAACGTCCGCACGGACGACATCGTGGAGCTGTACCGCGACCACCCGACGTTCAGGTCGCTGCGCGACGTGACGCAGTATGGCGGCCGATGCGGCGCGTGCCAGTACGTCGAGCGCTGCGGCGGGTCGCGGGCGCGGGCATACGCCTGGACCGGCGACGTGCTCGCGGCCGACCCGCTCTGCCCGTTCGTCCCGGCTGGCCACGTCGACGAGGCGGAGGGGGTGCTCAGCGCATGACCGTCGTCGTCGCCGGCGGCGGCATCACGGGCCTCGCGGCCGCGTACGAGCTGGCCCTGGCCGGCGTGGCGGTCGACCTGCTCGAGGCCTCGCACGAGCTCGGCGGCAAGGTCCGCACCGCGCACGTCGACGGCTTCCTCGTCGAGGACGGCCCCGATTCGTTCATCGCCTACCGCCCGGCGGCGGCGATGCTCGCCCGGGAGCTCGGCATGGGCGACCAGGTGATCGGGACGACCAACCCGCGCCGGGTCGACATTCGCACCCGTGGGCGGTTCGTGCCGCTTCCCGACGGGATGGGGCTGGTCCTGCCGACGCGGATGGCGCCGTTCGTGATGACCCGCCTGTTCTCGCCGCTCGACAAGCTCCGGATGGTCAAGGACCTGGCGCTGCCGCGCTCGGCGCCCGACGTCGACGTCTCGATCGGCGCGTTCCTGCGGCGCCGGCTCGGCCAGCCCCTGGTCGATCGCCTGGCGGACCCGCTGATCGGCGGTATCTACGGCGCGCCCGTCGACGAACTCAGCCTCGACGCCGTCGTGCCGCAGCTCCGGACCGCCGAACGGGCGCATCGCAGCCTGCTGCTCGCGAGCCTCGCCCAGGGACGCGCCCGCCGGACCGCCCAGCGGGCGGCGGCCAGGAGCGCCGGCGGCGCGACCGCCGGGACCGGCGCGACCGGCGCGCCTGGCGGGACCGGCGCGCCTGGCGGGAACGCTGGGACGACCGGCTCGACGGGCACCACGACCGGCGCCACCTCGTCCGCCTTCCAGAGCCTGCGGTGGGGGATGGGCAGCCTCGTCGATGCGCTCGTCGCCCGCCTGGAGCACGCCAGCGGCGTGCGAGTGCGCCTCGGCACGTCCATCGCGCAGGTCGAGGCGGCGCCGGGTGGAGTGCTCCTCCGGCTGGCCGACGGGAGCCACATGGTTGCCGAGGCCGTGATCCTCGCGACGCCGGCCCCCGCGTCGGCCGCCGCGCTCGCAGCGCTCGCCCCGGACGCCTCGACCGCGCTCGCGGCGATCCCGCATGGGTCGACCGGCGTGGTCAGCCTCGCCTACCGGGCGGACCAGTTCGCGGCGCGGCCCGACTCCCACGGGTTCCTGGTCGCCGGAGACGAGCGCCTCGCCTTCGGTGCCTGCACCTGGAGCTCCCGCAAGTGGGCGAACCGGGCGCCCGAAGGGTTCGTCCTCGCACGCGCCTTCCTCGGCGAGCGCGGCGGCGACCTCCTCGACCTGCCCGACGACGAGGTCGCCCGCCGCATCCACGCGGACCTGGCCCGGGTCGCGGGGATCCACGGCGAGCCCGTGGTCCGGCGGGTCGCCCGCTGGCGCGCCGCCATGCCGCGCTACTCGCTCGGGCACCTGGAGCGGGTCGCGGCAGTGGACCGGGCGATGCGCGAGCACCCGGCCGTGCTCGTCACGGGCGCCGCGCTGCGGGGCGTCGGCGTCCCCGACTGCATCGACCAGGGCCGGGCGGCCGCCCGGCGCGCCATCGCGCTGGTGAGCGGGGTCGAGCCAGCTGTCGCGTGAGCGGCCGCAGGCGCAGCCTTCAGGAGCGGATCGGCGAACCGCCGCCGACGGCGGCGTCGATCGACTCGAGGAGGTCCTCGGGGCGGTACGGCTTCTGGAGGAAGCGCGTGTGCGCCTGGCGCAGGACACCGTCCGCGATCTCGTCGCCGCTCCAGCCTGAGCTCAGCACGATCGGGATGTCGGGACGCGTCTCGCGCATCCGGGCAAGAACGGTCAGCCCGTCCATCGTCGGGAGGGTCATGTCGAGCACGACCGCGGCGTATGCGTCGGGCACCCGGGCGAACGTGGCGACGGCATCGGCGCCGTCGCCCGATTCGTCAACGCGATAGCCGGCCCGCTCGAGCACGCGCCGCCCGAGGCGCCGCACGCCATCCTCGTCGTCGACGAGCAGGACGAGCCGCTCGACACGCGCCGCCAGCACGCCCGACGCTTCCCCGGCCGATGCCTCGACGACCGGCGGCATGCCAGAGGGCGCCGCCCCATCGCCGTCCCCGGCGTGGGCCGGCGGACCCCCGGATGGCGTCGCGTGCTCCGGCGGCGTCGCGAGCGGCAGGAAGACCTCGAACGTCGAGCCGCGGCCCGGCGCGGAGCGCACCCGCAGCGCGCCGTGCTGGCCTCGGATGATCCCGAGGGTCGTCGCGAGGCCCAGCCCCCGCCCCGCGCTCTTCGTCGTGAAGAACGGCTCGAACGCCCGCGCCGCCGTCGCCGGGTCCATTCCGACCCCCGTGTCGGTCACCGCGATCCGCGCGCACGGCCCGTCCGGGATCTCGGAGCCCGCGACCACGTGCGGGTCACCGGCCGGCGGCTTGCCGATCCCCGTGCTGATCCGGATGGTGCCGTGGCCGTCGAGCGCGTCCGACGCGTTGACGATCAGGTTGAGGAGGACCTGCCGGATCTGGGTCACGTCCCCGTCGACCCAGGCGCCGTCGTCGAGCTCGAGCTCGAGCGTCGCATCCTTGCTGATCGATCGCTCGAGCAGCTCGACCATCTCGCCGACGATGCGATCGAGGCGGACGGTCGACGTGACGAACGCTCCGCGACCAGAGTAGGCGAGCATCTGCCGGGCGAGGTCGGCGGCCCGCTCCGCGGCGGCCTCCGCGTGCGCGAGGTCGGCGGCGATCGGAGCGCCGGGCGCGATCTCGGAGCGGGCGATCCCGATGTTGCCGAGGATCGCCACGAGCAGGTTGTTGAAGTCGTGGGCGATGCCGCCGGCCAGCACGCCCAGCGCCTCGAGCTTCTGCGTCTCGCGCAGCTGCACCTGGAGGCGCTGCTCGGCCGCCGCGGCCTCGACCTCGGGGGTGCCGTCCTCGTAGAAGCCGATCACCCGGGTGATCTCGCCGGTCGGCCCTTTCACCGGGTAGAGCACCACCCAGACGTACAGGTCGGGCTGGTCGATCTGCCAGGGCTGGCCGGGATCGTCGAACCGCATCGGGATCGGCCCGAAGTCGACCGCCGAGCCGCCGAAGGCGGGGCGCGCCCGCTCAGCGAGCCCGTTCACCACCGCGAACGGGTGGGTCATGATGTTGAAGGTCCCGATCCCGGTCGAGAGGTCCATCGCGCCGAACATCCGCTGCATCGTCGGGTTGAAGGCCACGGACGTGCCGTCGGGCGCGTAGATCTGGATCCCGACCGGCGACTGGTCGATCAGCGCGTTGAGGAATCCCTCGCGCTCCTCGGCCGCCAGCCGGGCGATCACCTGGGGCGTGATGTCGGCGACGGAGCCGATCCAGCCCGGCCCGCCCGAGCCCTGCCCCGCGAAGGGCTCGGCCCGGACCGCCACCCAGCGCGTCGACGCGTCGGGGAGCACGAAGCGAACCTCGGCGCTCCACGCGCGACCCTCCCGGAACCCTGCCGTCCGGGCGGCGGCCACCCTCGGGCCGTCCTCCGGGTCTACCGCCGCGAGCCAGTCGCCGGTCGGGCCGAGTCCCGGGCCGAGTCCGGTGAGCAGCTCGAGGCGCTCGTTGTGATACACGAGGCGGCCAGAGCGATCGGCCGCGAAGACGCCGACGGGAACGAGCGCCTGGTACATCGCCAGCCGCTCGCTGCTCTCGGTCGCCGCGAGCTCGGCCGCGCGCCGCTGCGCGACGTCGGCCTCCAGGTGGCGCAGGATGCGGGCCGCCCGGGAGAAGATCAGGGCGGCCAGCACCGCGGTGCCGGCAAGCAGCGCCCCGAGCGAGGTCCGCTGGTCGTCCTGGATCGCGCGGGCGAACGCCGCCGACGGAGCCGCCAGCACCACGGCGAGCATCACGAGGAAGCCAATCGACCGGCGCGGCGTCTCGCGGCGCGGCCGGGTGGCACGGCCGAGGTCGCGTGTCGCCGGGTGCAGGGCGAGCGCGCCCCACGCGCTGAATCCGATCACCCAGATCCCGGTCAACAGGCGATCGAACATCGGCCATGTCGCGGCCTGCAGGTAGTGGCTCGCGTAAGCCGCCACCATGAGCCCCACCAGGGCAAGGAGCGCGAGGTAGCTCGGCGGCCCGACGCGCTGCACGAACAGCCGCGCGACGATCAGGAGCACGAGCACGTCCGTCACCCCGGCCACGAGGGCGGGGATGTCCGTGCCCGCGGGAGCCGCCGCCGGGACGATCACGAACTCCCAGGCCAGGATCCCGACCGCCGTCGCGGCGATCGCCGCGTCGAGCCAGGCGTCGGGGTCGCCTCGGCCGGCGGCGCGCAGCACGAGCATGAAGCCGGCGATCGCCAACAGGTAGAACGCCGCGAACGTGAACCCGAGCGATCCGGGCGCGGCGGTGATGACGCCCGCGACGACGAGCAGGGCGTACCCGGCCGTGATCGACTGGGCGACGCCGAAGGCGTAGCCACGGCCACCGGCGGTCGTGCTGCAGGCGTGTGGCGCCGACGAACGAGGCGAGGGCCGCGGCGCCGGCCACGACGGGCTCGATCGTCGTCCACCCCTCCGCCTCGGAGAACGCCACGCGGATGCCGCCCAGCACGATGCCGCCGAGCATCAGCAGCTGCCAGGCCTGGGCTCTGCGCACGGTAAGCTCCGGACAGGTTCCGTCGCTCCAGAGTATCGAGCAGCCGCGTCTGGCGGCGTACCCCGGTCGATCTGGTGGCCGATCCTACGTGCGTTGCAGGAGGACGGGTGAGGCCGCGCGTCCCGGAATCCGGGCGCGGTCAGGTCGCGGTCGCTCGACCCACCTGCTGCCCCGCGCGGAGCGTGTCGGCTGCCGCGGCGAGCGCGAGCAGCAGCCCGGCCGCGAAGATCGGCCACGGGTACGTCCCCGGCAGCCCGCCGCCGATGACCCGCCCGGCGTCGAGCGTGTACGAAAGCACGACCAGGAACCCGCCACCGAGGCCGGCCGCCCAGTGGCGGCGGGTGACGACCGGGGTCCGGCCCGCCTCGACGGCTGCCGCGGTGGCCAGCCCCACACCCACGAGCGCGACGCTGACCAGCACGGGCGACCAGACCGGACCGACCCAGGGGACGGGCAGCAGGAAGAGCAGGTCGAGCGTGCCGAGCGAGGGCGGCCAGCCGGTGAGGACGTTGAGCCAGGCGTAGTAGCCGATGTCCCACACCCCGAACACGACCGCGGCCCAGGCGAGCCGCGCGATCCAGGTCCGGCCCGTGAGCAGGCCGACCGCCGCGATCATCACCAGCGTCGCCGCCTCACGCCCGACCTCGATCGCCGCGAGGTTGCCCGTCTCCTCGACCGGACGGAGGGGGAAGATTGCGCCGACCTGCGAGCCCAGCGCGCCCTGGAGGTAGATGACGACCGCCGCTTCCAGGTAGGCCATCGCGACTGCGTACGCGACGACGGTGACGGCGGTGGCGCGGAAGGAGAGGCGGCTGCTCATGCGCGCCTCACGCTAGCACCCCGGGCCCGGCCGGGTACGGAAGGTCGCGGCCTCGATCCTCCAGCCCGCCGTTCCCCACGCCGGCGTCGGCCAGCGGTCGCCCCCGCTGCCGGACCGCCGGGCGGTCCCTCAGGTGGCCGCGCCGGAACGGCCGTCGATCACTTCACGAGCACGCTCACCGACAGGACCGCCATCGTCAGCAGCCCGAGCAGGATGAGGATCGGCCACACGAAGCGGAGCCACGTCCCGTAGCCCACCCGTGCGATCGCCAGGCCGCCCATCACGACGGCCGATGTCGGCGTGATGAGGTTGATCAGGCCGCTGCCGGCCTGGTAGGCGGTGACGACGAGCTCGCCCGGCACGTTCGCGAAGCTGGCGAGCGGCGCCATGATCGGCATCGCGACGGTCGCGAGGCCGGACGACGAGGGGATGAGGAACGAGAGCGGCAGGAACAGGAAGTACAGCAGGTTGATGAAGCCGACGCCACCGAGCCCGCTGACCGCCTGCTCCGCGGCGTTCAGGATCGTGTCCGTGATCAGGCCGTTGCTCATGATGACGGTGATCCCGCGGGCGACGCCGATGATCAGCGCGACGCCGAGCAGGTCGCGGGCGCCATCGACGAACGTCGACGTGAAGCTCGTCTCCCCCATCCGCCCCGCGACCCCGATGAGGATCGCGAAGAACAGGAACGAGGCCGTCATCTCCGGGAACCACCACCAGAGCGTCGGAACGCCGATGCCAAGGTCCGCCCACGGGATGACGCCGTAGATCATCACCGCGAAGGCGGCGAAGAAGAGGACGAGAACGGCCTTCTGGCGCCCGGTCAGGGCGACCTGCTCGCCCTCCGCGTCGGTCTCGGCCAGGAAGTACGCCTCGTTGTCGGCCTTCATCGCGTACACCAGCGACTTCGACGGCTCGGCCTTGACGCGGGCGGCGTAGCGCATCACGAAGACGATGCCGATCAAGGTCCCGACGCCGAGGATGACGAGCCGGCCGATCAGGCCGGCGCTGATCGGGACGCCCGCGAAGTTCGAGGCGATGCCGGTGGCGAACGGGTTCACGGTCGAGCCGAGGACGCCGATCCCGCAGCCGAGCATGATCAGCGCCGCACCGGTCAGCGCGTCGTAGCCGGCGGCGATCATCACCGTGACCACCAGCGCGTAGAACGCGAGGCTCTCCTCGTTCATCCCGAAGGTCGTCCCGCCGAGCGCGAAGATCAGCATGAGGATCGCGATCATCCAGCGTTCGCGACCCCGCAGCCGCGCCACGATCCTCGCGATGCCGCCCTGGATCGCGCCGGTCTTCATCGTGACCCCGAGGAACCCGCCGATGACGAGCACGAACAGGGCGACGTCGATGGCGCCGAACAGGGTCCCCGAGTTCCAGACGCTGATGCTCCCATCCTCGCCTTCGACGCCGTAGAGGCCGTTGATCGGGGCGAGGAGCGAGTCGACGACGACCCGCTGCTGGTTCTGGTCGACGCGGTGGTACGTCCCGGGGATCGGCTGGCCGTTCGCGTCGACGTCGTACTTCCCGGCCGGGATGACCCACGTGGCGAGCGCCGTGAGCACGATCAGGGCGAACAGGATCGTGTAGGCCGAGGGCAGCGCGAACCCGCGCTTCTCCGGGGCGGCCGCTGTCGGCGCGGCGGTCATGGGATGCCTCCTTCGATCGACGGGGCACTCGACGGTCCGGTCGCCCGGCCGGGGTCGCACGATGCGTGGGGCGCCCCCAGCGGATCCACGTCGTCGCCGCCCGTGGCGGCAGCGTCAGGTTCGGCCGGTTCGACGCTCATGCTGGCGTGCCTTCCCCTTCGTGCGCGGTGCAGAGAGCCGCCGTCAGGCCGGCGGCACCACGGTGAGCGCCGCGGGCGTGGCCACCGGCGACGTCGACGGCCCGCCGCGGTCGGGCTGGCCACGGGCGAAGAGCAGGAGGCCGACGAGCGCAGCGGCCGCGATCGCCGCCACGACCCAGCGCGTTCCCTGGCGCATGGCGCGTCCCTCAGATGGCGTCGCGAGCGACCGGACAGGTCATGCAGTGCCCGCCGCCGCGACCCTTGCCAAGCTCGAAGCCGGCGATCGGGATCACCTCGACACCGGCCTCGCGCATCTTCGAGATCGTGAACGTGTTGCGCTCGTAGGCGACCACCACGCCCGGCTCGAGGGCGACGACGTTGTTGCCGTCGTCCCACTGCTCGCGCTCCTGCTGGTAGACGTCGCCGCCGGTCTCGACCACGTGGAGCTTCGGGATCCCGAGCGCGTCTGCGATTGCCGAGAGCATGTCCTTCTCGGGCCGGACGTCCAGGCTCCCGGGCTTCGATCCGGGGCGCAGGCTGATCGCCCGGATCCCCGCGACCACCTTGGGGTAGGCCGTCGCCTTGTCCCGGTCGAGGAGCGTGAAGACGGTGTCCAGGTGCATGTGGGCGCGGTCCTTGCTCATCACGCAGGCGATCACCCGCTCGGCGGCGCCCTTCGCGAACAGCGCCCGGGCGATCTGCTCGATCATGCGTGCCGTGCGTGCGCTCGGACATCCCGATCGCGACCGTTCCCCGGCCGATGATCTCGACGTCGCCGCCTTCGAGCGAGGCGAGCCCGAAGTCCTCGACCTGGAACCGCTCGTCGTCGCCGAGGTGGGGATACCAGAACTCGAAGTCCCCGTCGCGGAACATGGGGTGGGCCCGGTAGATCGCGGCCATGTTGTAGGCCTCGCGCCGTCGGGCGGGCCAGTACATCGGGTTGACCGAGACGCCGCCGTAGATCCAGCACGACGAGTCGCGCGTGAACAGCGAGTTCGGCAATGGCGGGAGGACGAACGTCGATTCGTCGTCGATCGCGGCGGCGATCAGCGACGAGCCGGCCAGGCGCCCGAGGTCGAGCCCGGATTCGGCGACCGTGAGGCCGCCGATGAGGTGGCGGGCGAGGACGTCCGGGGCGAGCGCGGCCAGGCAGGCCTGGACCTCGTCGACCAGGCCCGGGCCGACGACGTGCTCGGACGCGACGAGGCCGATCAGCCGCTGGCGGACCGTCGTCGTCCGCGGCGAGCGCCTCGGCCAGCAGGTCGCCGACGTAGAGCACCTCGACGCCCCGCTCGCGCATGCGGGCCACGAACTGGTCGTGCTCCCACTGGGCGCGCTCGACCCACAGCACGTCGTCGAACAGCAGCTCGTCGTGGTTCGCCGGCGTGAGCCGCTTGAGGCTCAGCTCGGGCCGGTGGACGATCACCGTGCGAAGCTTGCCCACCTCCGAGTGGACACCGAATGCGGGCATCGTCAGCTCCTCCAGGCTCTTCGGTTCGGGTGGCGGCCCGGCCGCGGGCCGCCGTCGCTCAGGTGCGCGGGACGCCCGTCGCGGCCACCACGTTGGTGCCGGCCGTGCCGGCCACGAGGCCCTCGATCTCGTCGAGCGAGCCGATCGCCGCGCGGCGCCCGGTCCGCTCCACGAACTCGGCGGCCGCCTCCACCTTCGGCCCCATCGAGCCCGCCGGGAACGACATGCCTCGGAGCTGCTCCGGCGTCACGCGGTCGAGCCGCGCCTGGTCCGGCGTGCCCCACGCCGTGTAGACGCCGTCGACGTCGGTCGCCATGACGTACAGGTCGGCCTCGAGCTCGCGGGCCAGCAGCGCGCTCGCGAGGTCCTTGTCGATCACGGCCTCGACGCCCACGAGGTGGCGCTCGCGGCCCGGCTCGTACATCGTGGGGATCCCGCCTCCGCCGGCGCAGACGACCACCGTCCCGTGCTCGAGGAGCCAGCGTACCGGGCGGATCTCGAAGATCCGCTTCGGGCGCGGCGACGCGACGACGCGGCGCCAGCGCGTCCCGTCGGGCTTGACGACCCAGCCCTTCTCGGCCGCGAGCGGCCCGCGCCTCGGCCTCGTCGTACACGGGCCCGACGAACTTCGTCGGGTCGGCGAACGCCGGGTCGGCGGGGTCGACCTCCACCATGGTCAGGATCGTCGCCAGGGGCACCTCGAACGGCAGCTCGTTGCCAAGCTCCTGCTCGAGGAGGTAGCCGATCATGCCCTCGGTCTCGGCCCCCAGGATGTCGAGGGGATAGGCGTCGACCGCGCGGTAGGCGTCGGCCTGGAGCGCCAGGAGCCCGACCTGGGGGCCGTTGCCGTGCGAGACGACGAGCTCGTGCGCGGCGGCGACGCGGGCCAGCGACGCCGCGGCAACCCGGATGTTGGCGCGCTGCCGGTCGGCGGTCATCGGCTCGCCCCGCTTGAGGAGCGCGTTCCCGCCGAGCGCGACGACGATTCTCACGGGGCTTTCGCGTCCTCAGTCGCCGAGGGTGGCGACCATGATCGCCTTGATCGTGTGCATCCGGTTCTCGGCCTGGTCCCACACGATCGAGCGCTCGGATTCGAAGACCTCGTTGGTGACCTCCATGCCGTCGAGCCCGAAGCGCTCGTACATCTCCTCGCCGACCTTGGTCGCGCGGTCGTGGAAGGCCGGCAGGCAGTGCATGAACTTGACCGCCGGGTTGCCCGTCAGGGCGACCAGGTCGGCGTTGACCTGGTACGGCCGCAGGAGCTTGACCCGCTCCTCCCAGACCGAGGGGTCCTCGCCCATCGAGACCCACACGTCGGTGTACAGGTAGTCCACCCCGGCCACGCCCTCGGCGGGATCCTCGGTCAGGGTGATCCGGGCGCCTGTCTCAGCGGCGATCGCGCGGCAGGTGGCCAGCAGGTCATCGTGCGGCCAGAGGTGGCGCGGGGCGCACAGGCGGACGTCCATGCCGAGCTTGCTGCCGCCCACGAGCAGCGAGTTGCCCATGTTGTTGCGGGCGTCGCCCATGTAGCAGTACGAGATCTCGGGTGAGCGGCTTGTCGCTGAACTCGGTCATCGTCAGGACGTCGGCCAGGATCTGGGTCGGGTGGAACTCGTCGGTGAGCCCGTTCCAGACCGGCACGCCGGCGTACTGCGCCAGCTCCTCGACGATCGCCTGCGCGTAGCCGCGGTACTCGATGGCGTCGTAGATCCGGCCGAGGACCCGCGCGGTGTCCTTCATCGATTCCTTGTGGCCGATCTGCGAGCCGCTCGGGCCGAGGTACGTGACGTGGGCGCCCTGGTCGTAGGCCGCGACCTCGAAGGCGACCCGGGTGCGGGTCGAGGTCTTCTCGAAGATCAGGGCGATGTTCTTGCCGCGCAGGCGCGGCTGCTCGTACCCGCCGTACTTGGCGGCCTTGAGGTCCGCGGCGAGCTTCAGCAGGAAGCGGATCTCAGTCGGGCTGTAGTCGAGCAGCTTGGTGAGGCTGCGGTTGCGCAGGTTGAAGCCCATCGCCATCCTCTCATCGGTCGCGCGGTCGCGGTCCGGGGCGGCCGCCGCACGCGCAATGCCGAGCCCGACCCACCGGGTCCAGTAGATGCCGGTCTCGTTATCGTTCCGTCAACGCCTCGTTATCACTGTTGTCGCGGTGGGGGGCTGGGACGGGCCGTCGTCGGCGCGGTGCGACCAAACCATCCGTGCCGAATCGTACTCCCTCGCGAACGGCCCGAACCCCTCCCAGAGCAGGGCGCGACGGCCGCCTGACACGCCGTCCGTCGCGGTATCGACACCATGATTGCCTCGTCTTCGGCTGGAGTCGATCGCGCCCACGGCCTTGGCCGGGGCGCCGATCCGCTTGTTCGCCACCGTGTGGCGGTCGCGGTCAGCCGGTCGTCACCTTCGTGGACTCGATGTAGCGCCGGAGTCCCGACCAGTTCTGCGCGGCTGCGAGCCTCGCCTGTCGGGGCCACGAGTCGGCGTGGCGGCCGGCAATCAGCGGCGCGTTCGCGGTCTCAAGGAGCTCTTCGATTGCCTCCGGTTGCATCGCACCGAGCTGGGCGTACGTGGTCACGCCCCCGGCTCGCAGCGCGTCGGCGTACGTCGGGCCGATCCCGTCGAGAATGGTCAGGTCCTCGCCCGCGGCCACCTCGGCTGCCTCGACCGCGGGGACCACCGCCTCGACCTCGGCGACGGCCTCCTCGGTGACCTCGTGGACCTCGGTGTCCCGCCGAACTCGGCGAGCTTGTCGGCGACGGCGCTTGCCTCGTAGTCTCCCGCGAGCACTCCGACCGCCGCCCCGCCGCCGGCGAGATTGGCCGCGATCCGGTCGCGGTCCTGGGCCGTGAGACCGAGACCCTTGTGATGGAACGCGCCGAGGATGCAGCCACCGATGGCCCCAGCGAGCAGGGTGGGCGGGGCGATCACCGCCAGGACCAGGCCGATCCCGGCCCCCTTGCCGATGCTGCGCTTGCCGAGCTTGTGGGTCTTGATCTCGCCATGCTCGTCGAGGACCAGGACGCCGATCGCGCTGAGCTTCACGTCGTCGTTTGGCTTGTACCAGGACTTGAGCGACTCGGCCGCGTCGTCCGCGACACTCTCGCTCCCGAAGAACGCGAGGACGACCGTCTTGCCGGCTACAGGTTTCCTTCTGCCGATGGCGCACAGACGTCTGCCTGCCGCAAGACCGGGGCAGGGTGGCCCACCGCGATCAGGGGCTTGCAAGGGTCGTCACGAACTCGGAAACGTGCAGCGCTCTGATCGTGGGATGCACCACGAGTGACGACTCGGCGGGCCGGGGACCGGGCTCCGACGCCCTCGAACTGCCGCCCGTGTAGCGGCGATTGCATGCCCCGGAAGGGACATCGCCGTTTACAGCTACTGCCGCGTTGTACGCTCGCTCCTTCGCGTCGCATTGGAGCGCCGATGGTCTGCTCGAAGTGCGGGACCGAGAACGAGGCGGGACTCAGGTTCTGCATCGAGTGCGGCTCGCCCCTGCCATCCGGCTGCCCCGCCTGCGGCACGGTCAACCGACCCACGGCGAAGTACTGTGGCGTCTGCGGCCTAGACCTGTCCGCGCCGATCGATCGGGACAGCCCGGCGGCCACGGACACCGACCAACCGCCGGTCGCGGAACGCCGTCTCGTCTCGGTCCTCTTCGCCGACCTCGTCGGCTTCACCGCGCTCGTCGAAGGGCGCGACGCCGAGGAGACCCGGGAGCTGCTGTCGCGCTACTTCGACCTGGCGCGCGATGTCATCGCCCGCTACGGGGGGACGGTCGAGAAGTTCATCGGCGACGCGGTCATGGCGGTGTGGGGTGCACCGGTCGCCCACGAAGACGACGCCGAGCGCGCCGTCCGCGCAGGCCTGGATCTCGTCAACGCCGTCGAGAGACTCGGGCCAGGGATCGCTGCCCGCGCGGGCATCATGACCGGTGAGGCTGTCGTCACGATCGGGGCCACCGACCAGGGCATGGTCGCAGGCGACCTGGTGAACACCGCCAGCCGGCTCCAGTCCGTAGCCGCGCCGGGCGCCCTGCTCGTCGGCGAAGCGACACAGCGGGCTGCGTCGCGAGCGATCGCCTTTGCGCCGGCCGGAGCTGAGATGCTCAAGGGCAGGTCCGCACCCGTTCCGGCGTGGCGGGCCCTGCGCGTCATCGCCCAGGTGGGCGGACGCAACCGGGCGGACATCCTCGAGGCTTCGTTCGTCGGGCGCGACGACGAGCTCCGCCTGCTCAAGGACCTCTACCTTGCGACGACCCGCGAACGGCGAACCCGGCTCGTCTCGGTCATCGGCCCAGCCGGGATCGGCAAGTCCCGCCTCGCCTGGGAGTTCAGCAAGTACGTCGACGGCCTCGTCGACGCCCCGTGGTTCCTCGACGGCCGCTCTCCCGCGTACGGCGACGGGATCAGCTTCTGGGCCCTCGGCGAGATGGTCCGCCAGATGGCCGGGCTCCTCGAGACCGACGACGAAGCCACGACCCAGGCCCGGATCGCCGAGACAGTCGCCGCGCACGTCCCCGACGAGGGCGAGCGCCGCTGGGTCGAGCCCGCCCTCCTGGCGCTGCTCGCCGTCGATGCCGGCTCGGTTGCCCCCGGCGAGCTCTTCGCGGCCTGGAGGACGTTCATCGAGCGTCTCGCGGGATCCTCCCCGGTCGTCATGGTCTTCGAGGACTTCCATTACGCGGACGGCGGCCTCGTCGACTTCGTCGATCACCTCCTCGAGTGGTCGAGGACCCTGCCGATCTACCTCGTCACCCTCGCCCGCTCCGAGCTGCTCGAGCGCCGACCAGAGTGGGGCGCCGGCAAGCGCAGCTTCACCTCGATCTTCCTCGAGCCCCTCACGGCTGCCGCCATGGGCGAGCTCCTCGCCGGGCTCGTGCCGGGCCTGCCCCGTGAGGCGCAGCAGGCGATCGTCGACCGGGCGGACGGCGTCCCGCTCTACGCGGTCGAGACGGTCCGGATGCTCCTCTCCGAAGGCAGGCTCGCGCTCGACGGTGGCATCTACCGCCCGACTGCGGATCTCACGAGCCTCGCCGTGCCGGAGACGCTGACCGCCCTCATCGCCTCGCGCCTCGACGAGCTGCCGCCCGATGAGCGAGCCCTCGTCTCCGATGCCGCCGTCCTCGGCCAGAGCTTCACGTCCGCCGGGCTCGCATCCGTCAGCATGCAGGAGGTGGCCGTCCTCGAGCCGCGGCTCCGTCACCTTGTGAAGCGCGAGATCCTGACTCTCCAGACCGACCTTCGCAGCCCCGAGCGCGGCCAGTACGCCTTCGTCCAGGCGTTGATCCGCGAGGTGGCCTACAACACGCTGGCGAAGCGCGACCGCAAGCGCCGTCACCTCGCCGCGGCCGGAGTTCTTCGAGAGCCTCGGCACGGACGAGATGGCCGGCGGTCTCGCCGCCCACTACCTCGCCGCACGCCTGAACGCGTCGGAGGGCCCCGAGGCAGATGCCGTCGCTGCACAGGCGAGATCGGCGCTCAGGGCCGCGGCGGAGCGGGCGGCGAGCCTGGGCTCACCCGACCAGGCGCTGCTCTTCTATGACCAGGCGCTCCTGGTCACGACCGACCGGTCCGAGACGGCCGAGCTCCTCCAGCGGGCGGGCGAAGCGGCAAACGCCGCAGGACGCTACGAGGCCGCCGCGGACCGCCTGCAGCGAGCGGTGATCGCCCGTCGGCGAGCTCGATCGATCGGGTCGCGACGGCGCGGGCGGTCGCCAGCCTGGGTCGAGCGCTCCTGGACGCATCCAACCGCGCCAATCGCGCCGAGGCACGCGCCCTCCTCGAGCCCGCCGCGGTCGAGTTCGCCGACCTGATGCCGGATCCGGCCGTGGTCGCCCTTCGTGGCCAGATCGCGAGAGCCTGCATGAGCGATGAGGCCCGGAAAGCGATCGAGGTCGTCGAGGGCGTGCTGGAGGCGGCGGAGCTGGCCGATCTCACGGAGCTCCTGGCCGAGGCGCTCGTGACCAAGGGGATGGCTCTCGTCAACCTCGGGCGCGTCGAGGAAGGGCTCGGGGACGTCCGCACCGGGCAGGACGCTTGCCCAGACGCACGGCCTGAGCCGGACCGTGCTCCGCGCGATCGACAACCGGACTCGGCATGGAGGCCGATCGCGATCCTCGGGCCGCGTTCGAGCTCGGCGTGCCCGGCGTGGCGCTCGCCCGTCGACTTGGTCGACGGGCCGACGCCGTGTGGACCTTCGGCCTGGCGGCGTGCTGCGCCCTGCGGACGGGCGACTGGGCCTGGGCCATCGCCGAGCTCGACACGCTGCCGCGCGAGGACGCTCGGACTGATGGAGCGGGTCGACCCCGCCGCGACCGCCATCGTCTTTCGAGCCCTGCGCGGGCTGCCCGTCGATGGGCTGCTCCGTGAACTCGCCGAGATTGCCGGCGAGCACCCGGAGGGGATGATCGGCTTCGACCTTGAGCTGGCGCGGATGGTCACGCACTTCGCGGCCGGCCGGCTGGCGGAAGCGCGGGCTGCCCGCCGGCTCGCCGCCGAGGCGATCGGCGAGCCGGGAGCGCTCAGCAACTACGGCGCGCGTGCCGCCCTCTGGGCGCGGGACGCGGCCGGAGCCGCGGACGACCTGGCGACGAGCGACGGCGGCAAGCACGGCAAGGTGGTCGATCGCAGATCGCCTGACGATCCGGGCCGGGATCGCCGCGCTCGGAGGCCGACCCGATGACGCCCTGCCGATGTACCGCGAAGCCCTCCGCTCATGGCGCGATCTCGGGCTCGCCTGGGACGAGGCCCTGTGCGGGGTCGACATGGCCAGCCTGCTCGACCCGACGGATCCGGAGGTGCGTGCGGCTGCCGACTCGTCGCGCCGGATCCTGGTCCGGCTCGAGGCTGCGCCGTTCATCGCGCGCCTGGACGCGGCGCTCGGCCGAAGAGCCGACCCGGCCGCCGCGATAGGGCGAACGCCGCGATAGGGCGCGTCGCTCCAGTCCGGAGCTGCCCAGCGCGCCCGGGAGCCGGTCGCCGTCAGTCGTCGTCGCTCGGCCGGCCAGGTCCCCATCACCTGGCGCAGGATCGCGAACTCGCCGACGTGGTACGAGTTGTGGGTGCCATCGATCCGCGCCTCGCGGAGGATGGTGTGGCCGGGCGTGTTCGGGATCGTCGCCTCGAGGTCGACGCCCGGGTCCAGCACCAGCGCGCGCAGGGCCTCGAGGTCGGCCGTGAAGTCGGCGACGGTCCGGGCCCAGCCGGCCGGGGTCGTGGTCGCGTCCTTCGGCGGCCAGTAGTCGTCCGGCCAGCGCCGCTCGACGTAGTCGTGCTGGCGGATGTAGTCGAGGATGTCGCGCTGGGTGATCCGCAGGTGCTCGAGCAGGTGCCAGGGCGTGTACGCGACGTTCGGCGGGAACGCGTTCATGGCCTCGGCAGGGAAGTCGGCGACGGCGGCTTCGAACGGCTGGTGCGCGTCCCCGCCGTCGAGGCCATCGGCGATCTGTTCGCGCTCGATCTGGTCGACGGGCATTGGTCGCTCCCATTCGGTTGTCGCGTCGATCGGTGGCGCGGCCCGCGCCGAGGGTTCAGCCGAATAGTGCCGCGTCGCCTTCATTCGCGGGCGAGGCGGCCGCGGCGTCAAGTCCGGAGGAGCGTCAGGACGGCCAGGACGCGCCGGTGGTCGTCCGCCGTCAGCTCGAGGGCGTGGAAACCGTCCCCGACTCGATCGCGGCGAGGTACGCCTTGTAGTCGCGGTCGTTGACATCGGCGTAGCTCTCGGAGAAGTCAGCGATCGCGCCGTCGAACCGGTCGCTGGCGCCGAGGTAGGAGGCGATGGCGGCCGCGTCACCAGTGCAGGCGTGCGCGCGTGCGAGCGACCAGCCGCAGATTCCGCCGTAGAAGCCGAGCCCCACGGGCTGGAGCGTCGCCGTGTCCACCGAGCCCTTCATGTCCCACAGCTGGCGCATGTAGAAGTCGCGACCGCCTGGGCCCCGCGTCCAGCCGAGGTAGATGTCCGACATGGCCTGCATGAGCTGCTGGCCGACGACCACGCGCTCGCCGTGATTCGCGTACTCGCTCCGCTCGAGGTACGGCTCGAGGACGGAGGGCGTCGCCTCCTTCGCCTGGAGGATGAGCGGGTCGTTCTCGTCGCGACCCTCGAGGACGAGCACGAAGCAGCGGGTCCCGACGCTCCCCACGCCGACCACCTTGAGGGCCCAGTCGACGAACCGATAGCGCTCGAGGAAGCTGCGCCGGTTCACCGGCATCGACGCCCGGTAGTCGGTGAAGACCTTCTCGAGCGCGCCCGGGCCACCCGGAGCCTCGACATGCAGGATGACGGGCGGGTCCTCGAGGATGACCCGCCGGCCGCCGACGACTGCCGTCAGCGACTCGAACGCGCGCATGCCGTCGCGCTGGCGCGCCTTGCTGAACAGCTTCTCGATGTTCGCGCGGCGCGCCGCGCCGGTCCGTCCCTGGAGCAGGCCCGTCGCTTCGGCTGCCTCGCGGATGCTGACCTCGGTGATCGACGAGTACCAGACCTCCATGAGCCGCATGGTCGCGAAGCGGGCCATCCACTGGCGATAGCTCCGGACGGTCGCCATCGTGGCGACGCGGTTCTGGGCGGCCGTGAACCCGTTGGCACGGCCCGAGATCACGATGCTCGCAGCGAGCCGCTTGATGTCCCACTCCCAGGGCCCTGGCAGCGTCTCGTCGAAGTCGTTGGCGTCGAAGACGAGCTGCCGCTCGGGCGAGGCGAAGAGCCCGAAGTTCGACAGGTGGGCGTCGCCGCTCGCCTGGACGAGGATGTCGGAGCGCGGCGTGGACGCGAGGTCGAACGCCATGACCGCCGGCGTGCCGCGGTAGTACGCGAAGGCCGACTCGGCCATGCGCTCGTGGCGCACGGGCACGAGGTCGGGCAGCCGATCCGCCTCCTGGGCGGCGAGGATGGCGATCGGATCGCGATCGGCCACCGGCGCGAAGGCGGCATGGCTGACGCGGGGGACGCGTGCCCGGGACTCCTTGCCGCGGGCTGCCCGGTCTGCCGGGTTGACCCAGGGCCGCGCCGTCCAGGTCGGGCCCTGGGCGGGGAGGTCGGCCTGCCAGGCGGCGTCGTACTCCGCGGCGACCGCCTTGTCCGGGACGGCCTTCGTCCGCCGTACAGGCTTGGGCTTGTCGGTCATGGCTCACACCTTCCGTCCGCTTCGGCGCGCGACTGGTTCGACTGGGGGCGACTCGTCATCGATCTCGGACGTCGATTCTGGTGCGACGCACATCGTCCCACCGGAAGACTGTCGATACCGGCCATCTTCGCAGGACGGCGACCAACGCGCGACCGCGAAGCCGCGGCTCGTTGTCGGTCTTTCGGAGCGTCGAGCCGCACCCGACCCTGGGCTCGGCCCTCGCGCCGGCGGCGCCTGAGTCGGACCCTCGTCGGCTAGGCTGCGCCAGGAGCCGGGCGGCCTGCCCGGAAGGCCCACCAGAGGCGAAGGCGATGGATGGACAGCTCCTGGACCCGATCCCGGTCCCAGCGTTCTTCATCCTGTTCGCGATCGTCGGCGGGGCCTGCTATGAGATCGGCTTCCGGGTCGGGCGCTGGTGGCAGGATCGAGAGCCGGGAGAGCAGGAAGGTCCCACGGACATGCTCGTGGGCTCGCTCCTCGCGCTGATGGCGTTCCTGCTGGCAGTCACCATGGGCATGGCGTCCGATCGCTTCGATTCCCGGCGCGGGCTCGTGCTCGAGGAGGCCAATGCGATCGAGACGGCCTTCCTGCGGGCGGGCTACCTGCCCCAGCCGGCTCGGGACCAGGCAAGAGAGCTCCTGCGCACGTACCTGCCTCTGCGCATCGTGTCTTCGGCTACGTCACCGGTCTCGGCGAACATCCAGCGCGGGGCGGAGCTGCAGGACGAGATGTGGGCGATCGAGGAAGAGGTCGCGAGCGTGAACAGCTCCGATCTCATCGCCTCGTTCGGCGAATCGCTGACCGAGATCGTCAACGTCGGCCAGTCGCGGATCACCGCGGCCCTCTATACCCGGGTGCCCGGAACGGTGCTCTGGCTCCTGATCGCGGGCTCGATGCTGACGCTTGGCATGGTCGGCTACTCCGCAGGCCTCAAGCGACGGCGGAGCGTCCTGAGCGCCGCCGTGGTGGTGATCGCCCTCGGGGCGGTCCTGACGCTGGTGATCGACATCGATCGGCCGCGCGAGGGCTTCGTCACCGTGAGCCAGCAGCCGCTCCTCGACGTCCAGCAGCGGATCGGCCAACCGCCGTCACCGTGAGGGTCGGTCGCGGGCTGACGGCTCGAGGCGATACGCCGCTCTCGACATGTGGCGGAGTCCTGGGCCGGCGCGGCGATGCCGGGCGGCGATGGCCGGCGCTGACGGGAGACCTCGCTGACGGCCGCAGTTGCGCCGCCCGGAAGCTTCGCTAGAATTGGCAGCGCTGAGCGGGAGTAACTCAGTTGGCAGAGTGTCAGCTTCCCAAGCTGAATGTCGCGGGTTCGAACCCCGTCTCCCGCTCCACTTCCCCCTCCCATCAGTCGGACGCTGTTCGCGTTCGAGCTCGGGCCGGCGGGGCTGAAGGGTGCAGGCACCGCGCCTCCGCGCCGCCTCCCGGGGCGGCTCAGGCTGGAACGAGCTGATCAGCGCTCGTCCCGGCCCTCCGAATCGTCGGCCCGTCGCGACCCACCCTCGGCCGGCGGGGTCCACGAGCGGTCCGCGTACCGCATCTGACGCTGGAGCAGGGGATCGTCGAGCCGCGTCGCCTCGGCCCGCAGCAGCGCGCGCTCGCGGGCCGCCTCGTCGACGACCTGCGCATCGGCCGCGAGGTCCGCGCCGCCATTGGCCGGCGGTCGGGATTCCTGGGCGTCGTCGCCGTGGTGCCGGTGCAGGAACCCGAGCTTCATGTCGCCAGTATGCGACGCCGGCGCCGGGGCGATCGCACACCAGGCGCCGGATCCCACCGCCGCCCGCTTTGACCACTGCGATCGAGGCCGTCGGCCCGCCGGGCGGCTCCGACCTGTCGGATGGGGCATGTCGCGTGCCAATCGATAGACTGCACGTGGGACGCACCCGGAGGCGAGCGCCGGCGCCCATGATCGACCCGCCGTGGGGCGACGCGGCACGCTCGCCGGCGCATTTCGGGGCCAGTCGCTCCGCCCGCGTTCGACCCCCTCGGAAAGGAACGTGGATCCATGCGCAGGATCATCCTGGCAGCGGTCACCGTCGCCGCGATCGCCGGCCTCGCCGCCTGCTCCGGCAGCAGCACGGCTGATCTCACTGCCAAGAACTGGCAGCTCACGGCGATGTCCGAGCAGACGCCGGCGTTCCAGGCCGTCGTCCCCGCAGCCGAACAGGCCCGCTACACGATCACCTTCAATACCGACGGGACGTTCAGCGCGCTCGCCGACTGCAACCGGGTCGTTGGCACGTACACGACGACCGCATCCAAGATGACGATCGCTCCCGGACCGACGACGCTGATGGCGTGTCCGGCAGGGTCGCTGAGCGACCTCTACCTCCACGCGCTGGCCGCCGCTGCGAGCTATGCGATCGCGAACGGCCAGCTGACGATCACGCTCGGCGGCGGCGGCACGCTGACCTTCGTCGCCGGCCCGCCGGATAGCGCCTCGCCGAGCGCCGCCGCGTCCGCCGCGCCAGCCGCGTCCCCGGCCGCCGTTGGGAGCCCCGACCCCGCGCTGCTCGGCAAGGCCTGGCAGCTGACCTCGATCACGGAGATGCGGCCTGCCTCCCAGAGCGTCGTGCCGGATGCCGACCAGTCGAGGTACACGATCGAGTTCAAGCCCGACGGCAGCTACGCCGCGAGGGCCGACTGCAACCAGGTCGTCGGCACGTACCGGACAACCGCGGCGGGCGGCATGACGATCACCCTGGGGCCCTCGACCATGGCCGCCTGCCCGGAGGGTTCGCTCGCCGATCTGTACCTCGTCGGGCTGAGCAACGCCGCCAGCTACGCCATCGCGAGCGACGTGCTCACGATCACCCTCACCGACACGGGATCGCTGACCTTCAAGTAGGCGCGGACCCAACGCCGCGCCAGGCTGCCGGCGCCCGGGCGGCCCGTCCGGACCTGACGGGCCGTCTGCTCCCGACCGGCGCGCGACCCTCGGCCGGCGCGCGACCCTCGGCCCGGACCCGCGCGACCCCGGCACCGCCGACCCGACCCGGCCCGTGGCCGGCCGGCGCCCGGCTGGGGTACGCTCGCCCGGGATGGACGGATGAGGCGGGCGCAACCATCTGTGGCCGGCGCGTCGCGGCGCGACGGAGCCGGCTGTCCGCGTCCGGTTGCTCGGCGGCTTCGACGTCGAGGTCGGGGGGCGCCCGGTCCCGGGCTCCGCGTGGCGCCTGCGCAAGGCCAGCGAGCTCATCCGGGTCCTGAGCCTCGCGCCGAGCCACCGCCAGCCCCGCGAGGTGCTGATGGAGCAGCTCTGGCCGGATCGCCCGTCCGACGCCGCGTTGAACAACCTCCACCAGGCCATCCACGTCGCGCGATCCGCCCTCGCCGCGGCACACGAAGCGGGCCCGCGGGCGCTGGTCCTCCGCGACGGCGTCCTCCGCCTGTGCCCGGCGGGCAACCTCTGGGTCGACGCCGAGGCGTTCCGGTCCGGCACCCGCGCGACCGCGGACGGGACCGAGGCCGGAACCCTGCGTGCGGCGCGCGAGCTCTATCGCGGCGAGCCGCTGCCCGACGACCGGTACGCCGACTGGGCGGTCGAGCCGCGCGAGGCGCTGGCCCAGGACTACCTCGCGTTGCTCGCCAGGATCGCCGAGATCGAGGAGCGCGACGACGATCCCGCGGCCGCGATCGACTGCCTGCGCGAGCTGCTCGAGCTCGATCCCACCGACGAGACGGCCCATCGGAGCCTCATGCGGCTGTACGCGCTCGGGGACCGGCGCCCGCTCGCGCTCCGCCAGTTCGAGCTGCTCCGGACGGTCCTGGCGCGCGAGCTGGACGTCGAACCGTCCGAGACCAGCCGCCAGCTCTACCGTGACATCCTCGAGGGACGAGTCGCCCCGCCGGTGGGCGTTCCTGCGGGCGCGGGCGCGCCCGCGGTGTCCGCGCCTGGGGCCGCACCGATCGGCGCGGACGCAGCCTCCGTCTCCGCCGTGACGGGCACCCAAGGCGCCGCCGGGCGCCAGATGGGCGTGCCGAGCCGAGCCCCCGGCCATGCGGTCGCGCGACGCGCGCACAACCTGCCGGTCGGCCTCAGCAGCTTCGTCGGCCGGGAGCGCGAGATCCGCCAGATCGAGGGGCTGCTCGGCGCCGGGCGGGCCGTGACGCTGACCGGGCCGGGAGGAGCGGGCAAGACGCGCCTCGTGATCGAAGCCGCAGCGCGGCAGATCGGCTCGTATCGCGACGGCGCCTGGCTCGTCGAGCTCGGCGCGATCACCGAGCCGGCCCTCGTCCTCCGGGCGATCGCCGAGACGTTCGACGTCCGCGAGCGCCAGACCGAGCTGCGGGTCGAGCGGCTGGTCGAGTTCCTGGCCGAACGCAACCTGCTGCTCATCCTCGACAACTGCGAGCACCTCGTCGACGCGTGCGCCGTCGCGGCGCAGGCGCTGCTGGCCGGGTGCCCCGACCTGCGGATCCTGGCCACCAGCCGGCAGCCGCTCCGGATCCCGGGCGAGATCGTGTTCCGGGTGCCGTCGCTGCCCATCCCGGACCCCGGAGCGGTATCGACGCCCGAGCAGCTCGGACAGATCGACTCGGTCCGCCTGTTCGTCGAGCGCGCCCAGGCGGCCGTCCCGACGTTCTCGCTGACCACGGACAACGCCGCGGCGGTCGCCCGCCTGTGCCACCACCTCGACGGGCTGCCGCTGGCGATCGAGCTCGCCGCGTCGCGGGTCGCCGTCCTCCCGGTCGCCGCGATCGCGGATCGCCTCGACGACCGCTTCTCGCTCCTCGTCGGCGGCAGCCGGACCGCCCTGTCCCGCCAGCAGACGCTCAAGGCGACCCTCGACTGGAGCTACAACCTCCTGACCGATCCGCAGCGACGGATGCTGCGGCTCCTGTCCGTGTTCGTCGGCGGAGCACCCCTCGACGCAGTCGAACAGGCCGTCGCCGCGTCCTGGGCCGCCGACGACCGTAGCGACGTGCTCGGCCTGCTGGGCGACCTCGTCGACCATTCGCTGATCTCGCTCGACGACGCTGCAGCAGAGCCGCGCTACCGTCTGCTCGAGACGGTCCGGGAATACGGCCACGATCGCCTCGTCGAGGCAGGCGAGAGCGCAGTCACCGAGGCGAGCCCACGCGAGCTGGACGCTCGCTCTCGCCGAGGAGGCCCAGGCCGCGGTGGCGCAGCCCGACTGGCAGCGCCGACTGGTCCGCCTCGAGGTCGAGCACGACAACGTCCGGGCCGCCCTCGATCGCGATCTGGCGGCCGATCCGGGGCGTGCCCTGCACCTGGCGGCGAGCCTCTGGGAGTTCTGGCTGTGGCGGGGCGATCTGGCCGAGGGCCGGCGCTGGCTGGAGCGGACGCTCGAGCGCTCGCTCGCGCCGACCGCGGCGCGTGCCCTCGGGCTCCTCGGCCTCGCCGCGCTGACGATCCGGTCCGGCGAGACGGGGCTCGGCGCCCGGCGGGCCGACGAGGCGCTGGCGATCTACCGCGACCTTGGTGACGCCCGGGGCGCCTGCCAGGCCCTGCAGTTTCATGCGACGGCGGCATGGTCGGAGGACGAGCTTGGGACAGCCGAAGAGAGCTATCGCCAGGGCGTCGAGCTCGCGCGCTCGGCCGGCTTCCGGCCCGGCGAGGCGGCGGCGCTCCACGGCCTCGCCGTCGTCCGCTGGTACCGCGGCGACCGCCGGGCCGCAGGCACGCTGATCGAAGAGAGCCTCGACCTGTTCCGGTCGCTGGCCCAGTCCGCCGAGCTGGCGCCGACGATGGTCGACATCGGCGAGGTCCTCGTCCCGCAGCCGCAGACAGGCTCGATCCGGATGGCGTTCCAGGAGACGTTCGCGCCCTTCCATGACGTCGCCTGCGGCGTGGCCGTCGGCCACGTCCTCGCCAACCGGGGAATGATGGCGCGCCTTGCCGGCAATCCCGCCGGGGCCCGGCAGGACCTGGGCGAGGCCCTCGCGCTCTTCAGGGCCATCGGCGACGACCGGGCAGTCGCCCACGCGCTCAGCCGGCTGGGCAACCTCGCGACCGCGGCCGGCGACTTCGCCAGGGCCCGCGAGCTGCTCGAAGAGTGCCTCGCGATCCGCGTCCGGATCGGCGACTCGCGGGGGACCGGCCTGGCCCAGGGCAACCTGGGGAATCTCGCGATCGCGGAGGGAGATCTCCGGCGGGCCGCGATCCTCCTCGAGGAGTGCGCGGCCGCGTTCCGGCGCCGCGGCGACAGGTGGGGCTACGGAGCGGCGCTCGGCAACCTCGCCAGCCTGGCGCTCGCGAACGGCGACGTGCCGCGGGCCAGACGCCTGCTCGACGAGAGCGTGCAGGCGATCCGCGTGACCGGGCGCGCGCGCTGGACGGCCTGGGCCCTCGTCCAGCTGGCGGCCACGGCCCGGCTCGAGGGCGACCACGAGGCCGCTGGCGGCCTGTGCGACGAAGCGCTCCAGATCTTCCGGCGGCTCGACGATCGCGTGGGCGAGGCGGAGTGCCTCGCCCTGGCTGCGCCGGGCGAAGGGCCCATCCGCCGCCGGCGGCCCGGCACCGCGGTCCGGCCGGCGCCCGCGCGAGGCTCGTGAGCGGCAGCCGGCGCGGGCGGAAGGCCAGCGGTGGCACGGCCGCGGTTCACGCTGCCGGTGATCGACCGCCCGGGCCGCGGATCGCCCGCCGCGGGCTTTCGCAGGCAGGCGATTAAGCACCGAGTTAGGAGGCGGCTACGCCGGAATTAAGGAGGGCTCCGCCAAAGTCCGCCCACCAAACCACCGAAACGGGAGGCACCCACCATGGCAACCATCCTCGGCGAAGGCACCGTGCAGGAGCTCCGCGAGAGCGTCCGCGGCGAGGTCATCACGCCCGCGGACACCGGCTACGATGCGGCGCGCGCCGTCTGGAACGGGATGATCGACAAGCGTCCAGCGCTCATCGTGCGCTGCTCGGGCGTCGCGGACGTCGTCGCGGCCGTCCAGTTCGCGCGCAGCCAGGACCTCGACATCGCCGTCCGTGGCGGGGGCCACAGCCTGCCCGGCTTCTCGACCTCCGACGGCGGCATCGTCATCGACCTGTCGCCGATGAAGGGGATCCGGGTCGACCCCGACGCGATGCGCGTCGTCGCCCAGGCGGGCGTGACGTGGCGGGAGCTCGACCACGAGACCCAGGCGTTCGGACTCGCCGTGACCGGCGGCCTCATCTCGTCGACCGGGATCGCCGGCTTCGCGCTTGGCGGCGGGATCGGCTGGCTGATGCGCAAGTACGGCCTGACCGCCGACAACCTCGTCGCGGCCGACGTCGTGACCGCCGATGGCCGCCTCGTCCACGCCAGCGCCGGCGAGAACAGCGAGCTGTTCTGGGGCCTCCGGGGCGGCGGCGGCAACTTCGGGATCGTCACGTCGTTCGAATTCCAGGTCCACCGCGTCGGACCGACGATCCTGGCCGGCCCGATCTTCTTCCCGGGCGACCAGGCCGTCCAGATCCTGCGGGGCTACCGGGCCTACACGGCGAGCCTGCCCGACGAGATGACGACGCTCCTGAACCTCACGACCGCGCCGCCCGTCCCGTTCCTGCCCGCCGAGGTCCACGGCACCAAGGTCGTCGCGGTGATCGGCGTCTACGCCGGCCGCCCCGAGGACGGGCGTGACCTGGCGGCGGGACTCCGCAGCCTGGGAACGCCCATCGCCGACCTGCTGGGCCCGATGCCGTACACGACGCTGCAGTCGCTGCTCGACCCGCTGTATGGCCCGGGTGCACGCAACTACTTCAAGGCCGCCTATCTCGACGGCCTGCCCGAACCGGCGATCGACACGCTCGTCGGCTTCCACGGACCGTCGATCTCGCCGTCCTCGGAGATCCACATCCACCACATGGGCGGGGCCGTGGCGCGCGTGCCCGACGACGCCACGGCGTTCGGCACGCGGAGCGCGCCGTACCTCCTGAACATCGTCGCCCGGTGGTCGGATCCGGGCACCGACGCGGCCCAGGTCGCCTGGGCCCGCGACCTCCATGCGGCGATGGAGCCCTTCAGCACCGGTGGAACGTACGTGAACTTCGTGAGCGCCGGCGACGACTCGGTCACCGACGCGTACGGCGCGCGGAAGTACGACCGGCTGGCCCGCCTGAAGGAGGCGTGGGACCCCACGAACGCCCTCCGCCAGAACCAGAACATCCGGCCTGCCGGGGTCGTCCCGGCGTAGCCCTCACCCTTTCCCGGCTGCACGGTGGCGGGGATGCGACCCTCGACGGGACGCATCCCCGCCTTCTCGTGGCTGGAGCGGGCCGCGGCAGCCGGGTCGACACCGGCCGCCGTGGAGCCGCGCGGGAGGGCCGGCCGCGAGCCTCGCGGCCCCGCCGCGGGACGGCCCGACGGCATGACGGCCCGTTGCCCCGGCCGTCGATAGAATGTCGCCCTGCGGTCACGCCATGGGTCGTCCGACGCCCGGTGACCGCCTGGTGCCGATGATTCCCGATCCACTGGAGACGCTGCCACCCGACAGCCCGGCAGCCGCCGGCGTCGAGCGCGGTCGGGCGCGCCGGCGGGAGGTGCCCCGCAGGACCCACGCATCATGGTCGGCGTTCCCGGGGCGAGACGCGGTGGCGACGGTGCTCGGCTCGAACGATGGTCGCATCCCGGAGCTCGTGCCGATCCGGATGGGACGCATGGTCGCCTCGCCGTTCGCGTTCCTGCGCGGGTCGGCGGCGGTCATGGCGGCCGACCTGGCCACGACGCCGCGGACGGGCTCCGTCGTCCAGCTGTGCGGCGATGCCCACCTCGCCAACTTCGGCATCTACGCGAGCCCCGAGCGACGACTGGTGTTCGACCTCAACGACTTCGACGAGACGCATCGCGGGCCGTGGGAATGGGACCTCAAGCGCCTCGCGGCGAGCGTCGTGGTGGCATCCCGCGAGAACGGCTACCGGGAGGCCGCCTGCCGCGACATGGCGCGGACGGTGACGCGAACCTATCGCCACTGGATCCGCCGGTATGCCGGCCAGCGCGCCCTCCTCGTGTGGTACGCGTCGATCCCCATCGACACGATCATCGCGCGCGTGGAGGCGGCCCGCCGGCGGGCGGGCCTCGTGATCTCGATCGAGGATGCCCAGCGGCGGGATCACCTCGCCGCCCTCGGCAAGCTCTCGACCCGGGCGCCGGGCGGCGGCTGGCTGATCCGCGACCGGCCGCCACTCGTGCTCAGGATGCGCGACGACGACCCGGCCAGGCTGGCCCTGCCGGAGATCTACGCGGCGTACCTGCGCTCGCTGGCGCCCGACCGCCGGGTCCTGGTCGAGAAGCATCGCCTGGTGGACGTGGGCCTCAAGGTGGTCGGGGTCGGCAGCGTCGGGACGCGCTGCTACATCGCGCTGTTCGCCGGTCCAGCCGGCGGGCCCCTCGTCCTGCAGGTGAAGGAGGCGCGGCCGTCGGTGCTGGCGCCGTACGTCGACGGGCTGGCCGGCCAGCACGAGGGCGAGCGGGTCGTCACCGGGCAGCGGATCATGCAGGCCGTCTCGGACATCTTCCTCGGCTGGACGCGCTCGCCGGTGTCGGGCACCGAGTACTACGTTCGCCAGCTCCACGACATGAAGTACGGCATCGACATCGAGCGCCTGCGGCCGATCGGGATGACCGCTGTACGCGGAGGTCTGCGCGTGGGCGCTCGCCCGCGCCCACGCCCGGTCCGGGAACCCGGCGACCATCGCGGGCTACGTCGGGGCCGGGCGAGGCGTTCGACGACGCCATGACCAGGTTCGCCACCGCATATGCCGACCAGAACGAGCGGGACCACGCGGCCTTCGCGGCGGCCGTCCGATCCGGCAGGATCCCGGTCGAGACCGGCATCTGAGGAGCGCGCGGGGCGGCTCTTCCCGCCAGCGGCCCGCGACCCCTGGCGGCTGCATCCCTCGAAGGCGGGCCGCGCACCGGCGGGCCGCGCACCGGCGGGCCGCGCACCGGCGGGCCGCGCACCGGCGGGCCGCGCACCGGCGGGCCGCGCACCGCGGGCCGCGCACCGGCCCACCGCTCCGGGCTCGACGATCAGCCCGGGAAGAAGCGGACCGTTGCCGGGATCCCGCAACCGTCGCACGTCGAGCTGGCCCCATGACCGCCGACGACCAGGACCGAGCCGTCGGCCAGCAGGACGCCGGCACCCCCGGCGTGCGTTTCGGGCATCGGCGGAAGGGTGTACCAGGCGCCGGACGCCGGGTCGTACAGCTCGGCCGCGGCCGTCAGGCTCACGCCCGTGCCGCCGGCCACCAGGACCCGCCCATCGCGCAGGGCGACCGCGACGGCCCCCTGCCGCGAGTGGCCGGCCTCGATCACCTTCGTCGGCGCATGCTCGTCGGCGACGTCGCTGGCGTAGATGGCCTGGTCCACCAGCGCCCACGTCGCGCCGGCGGGGTCCAGGCGGAGCGTGCGGACCGTGGTCCCCGCGAGATCGAGCGCCCCGATCGACCACGACGTGACCTGCCCGACGAGGAGGGCGCCGCCGTCGGCGAGCGCGACGAGCGTCCCCGTCGACGTGATGCCCTGCGAGAGGATGGGATACGGCCCGAGCTGCGCCAGGGGCGACCAGTCGACGTCGGGCAGGTCGCCGGTGAGCGTGAAGCGGCCGCTCGCCGGGTCATACACCTCGGCGGTCCGGAAGGCCCGGTCGGCGATCCGCGGCTCGGTGTAGTTCCACGGATAGGTGGAGCCCGGTCCCGACCCCGCGACCAGCCCGCGGCCGTCCGCAAGCGTGACCGCGGGCGCCCCGACCCGTGCGTAGTGGAGCGGGCCTGTGGCGGACCACGTGCCGGCGGCGGGGTCGTACAGCTCCGAGGTGGCGAGCGCCGGCACGAGGGTCGGCGGCGCGACGTCGTCGAGCCGCGCCCGGGCGGGTGGGCCTGACGCGCGCCGGTACACGATCGTGACAGCGTCCGCGACCGGGGAGCCGAGGCCCGTCGCGCCGCTCAGGTAGTAGCCGCCCGTGACGAGGACCCGCCCGTCCGGCAGCGTCGCGGCGGACGGGTCGGTCCGCGCGTGATCCAGCAGGCCCGATCGCGACCACCCCGCCGCCACGTTCCGCGCGTCGAGGACATAGGTGCTCGAATAGGACTGGTGGCGATCCTGCTCGGAGTCGACCGTCACGCCGGCGGTGACGCCACCGGTCACGAGCACGCCACCCGCTCCAACCGGCACGGCCGCGAACTCGGCGCGGGGCGCGTTGAGGCTCGGCCCGACTGACCACGCGTCGCCGGCCGGGTCCCAGATCTCGGTCCAGGCGCTGTCGGCGCGGACAGTCCCTTCGGCCTCGTCGCCGAGGACGAGGACGCGCCCGTCGCCGAGGAGCGTCGCGTGCAGGCGGTCGCGGCCGAGGGCCATCGAGCCGGCCGTCGCCCAGCGGCCCGCCGCGGTCCCGACGGGGCTCGGTGTCGGTGCCTCCGTCGATGCTGGAGTGGCGCTCGGGCCGGCCGCGGTCGTGGGGCTCGCAGGCGAGGGTCGCGGCCGGCGTGGCGCTCGGGACGTCGGGACCGCTCGGCGCGGCCGGCAGCGACGGCGTCGCGACGGGACCGCCGCACGAAGCGATCACGAGCGCCGCTGCGATCAAGGCCGCCGTTCTCGTCCGCATCGTCGCCCTCCCACGCCACGCAATCGTGCGCGTCATTCGAACCCGCGAGGTGTCATCACGACAGGCTGGGCCACCCCGCGGTCATTATCAGCCCGACGAGGAAGGACCCGAGGTTGGCGACCAGCGAGGTGACGATCGCCCGCCGGACCGGCACGTCGCGGACGGCTGCCCAGTAGAACACGGCCTCGCACGCGATCGCCCAGGTCTCGGCGACCAGCAGGTACTCCGGCGTCCCGACCAGCAGCAGCTGGGTGAAGATGAACCAGACGGCCGGATGGCTGGCCAGGTTCGCGAACAGGATGAGCAGGAGGAGGCGCGGCAGGCGCGGCTCGCAGCGGCGGAGCAGGAGGGTCGCGAGCGGCGCCTCGACGGCCACGGTGATCAGGAACGCCCGGAACCAGGTGTCGACGGGGATGAACACGGTCGCTCGGCTCGCGCCGAGAGTAGCGCATGCGCGACCGACGGCCGCCGGGTTTGCGGGGCAGGGCTGGACGCGCCGGGTCGGACGGTCCAGAAATCGCGGCTGGCGGCGCGCCGGCTCCGAAGTCGGACGCGACACGCCGGCGGAGTGACCGCGAGGAGGGGGCACGCATGTCCCGGAGCCGACTGGCGGTCGGGCTCGTGGTCGCCGTGCTGCTCGGCGGCTGCGCGAACGAACCGTCGCCGTTCGCCCCGACCACGGGCGCGCCGCCCGTGACGACCGCCTCGCCCGGGCCGGCCACCCCGGGTGTCACCCCCGCGGCGTCGGCGCCGGCGCCGTCGATCGCCGCGGTCGAGCCGTCACCGCCGATCGCGACTCCTGCGCAGTCGCCGCCCCGGACCTCGGCGAGGCCTGCCGCCGCAGGCGGCTTCTCGGCCCCGCGCCCGTCGGATCCAGGGGCGGCTTGGAAGGGGATCCGGTGGCAGAAGCTCGCGCCCTCGAACCCGCTCGGCCACGTCAGGACCGTCACGCGCTGGCGCGACGGCTTCATCGCGACGGGCGACATGGCGACGACCGGCTCCTCCGCGCGCAACAAGGTCTGGACCTCCGCTGACGGCGCGACCTGGGAGGCGCTCGATCCCGAGGTCTTCGGTCCGACGGCCATGGTCGTAGGCGTCGGCGGGACCGCCGGCGGAGTCGTCGCGCTCACCCTCCAGAGCGGCGCGTGGACGGAGAACGGAAGCCGCACCGAGCCGGACTCGTGGTCGCTGGTCGGGCCATGGCAGTCGTGGACCTCCTCCGACGGCAGGACGTGGACCGCCCATCCCGGGCCCGACTTCAGCGTGCCCCGCGAGATGACCGGCCAGGCGGGCCAGCATCCGACCATCGTGGCGGGCGTCGGCAACGACCTCCTGGCGATCGCCCTGGGGGGCCAGCCGCTCGCGTTCTCGGCCGACGGCGTGGCCTGGCAGACGGCCTCCCTCGAGGCGTACCCGGGCGGTCCGGCGGGCTGGCAGGCCGTTGCCGTGGTCGGCTACGCGCCAGGCTTCGTCGCCGTCGGCACGGACACCGACCAGGCCCACCGCGATCGCGTCGGCGGACGGCCGGACGTGGACGAGCACCCGCTTCCGGCGGACTGCTCACCGGAGGAGCTCACCGTGGGGTCGGCCGGGATGGTCGTCATCGGCTCCGTCGGGGACCCGCACACGCCTGTCAGCACCTGGTGCACGTCGCCGGACGGCCGCGCCTGGCGCGAGCTCGACGGCTACCCGCCGCTCGGCGCGTCGCGGATCAACGACGAGTGCAGGGGCGTCTGCCCCAACGGGATCCTCATCGGCGACGGAGAGCGGATGCTCGCCTACCGCGGCTTTCCGAAACAGGCCGGGTGGATCTCACTCGACGGCCGGTCCTGGCAGCCGCTCGCGTTCCCGGGCAGCGCCCCGACCGGCTGGCGCGAGCCGGTCGGCTACGAGTTCACGAAGATCCTGACGCCGATGGGCCTGCTCGTCATCAAGTCCGAGGACGGGTCGGCCTGGTTCGGCAGCCCGCTGACCTGAGATGGCGGGCGACATCCAGGAGGGCCGAGGCATGACCTTCCCAGAGCCGGGCACGACCCTCACCCACCTGTTCGTGGTGGGCGATCTCGGGCGGGCGACGCGGTGGTATCGGGACGTGCTCGGCGCGGAGGTCGTCGGCGAGTACGGCGGCACCTCGTGCGTGCTACCGCTTCGTCGACACGTGGCTGCTCCTCGTGACGTCCGGACCACCGACGGCGGACAAGCCCGTCGACCCGGGCCGTCCTTGCAGACGTAGACCGGCGCCGCACGTTGCACCGGCCGCACTTGCCCAGGCCGCACTTCATCCGGTTCTCCAGCGTGGTGTAGATGTCGCTGCGGCCGCGAAGCCCAGCTTCGTCCAGCACCGGCAGCGTGAACTTGATCATGATCGGCGGGCCGCAGACCACGGCCACCGCGTTCGGCCGCCGGGGCGCCGCCTTCTCCAGCACCGTCGGCACGAAACCGATCTTGCCCTTCCAGTCCGGCGTCTCGCCGCCGGGATCGACGGTGGTGACCAGGCTTCACGTCGGCGCGAGCTTCCCACTCCGCCAGTTCGTGCTTGTAGACCAGGTCGGCCACCGTCGCGGCGCCGTAGAGGATGGTCACGTCCTCGAACTGGTCGCGGAGGTCCAGCACGTTCCAGATGACGCTGCGGACCGGCGGCAAGGCGATGCCGCCGGCGACGAACACGCATGTTCCGGCCCTCGCCATGGCATCGACCGGGAAGACGTTGCCGTACGGCCCGCGGAAGGTGATGGATGTCGCCGACGTCCGGCTGGAGCGCCGCGGTGTCACCCGCCCGGCCTTGCGGAACGTGCACTCGATGTAGTCGGTGCGCGTCGGCGGGCTGGCCACGCAGAACGTGCACTCGCCCTCGCCGAAGGAGAGTACTCCGCGAACTGCCCGGCCTTGAACGCGAACTTCTCGCCCTCCTCGGGATCGGTGAATACCAGGCGGAAGGTCCGCACGCCGGGGGCCTCGACCGTGACCTTGTCGATCCGCATCAGGTACGAGCTTGTAGATGTTCGGGATATTGCTGGTCGCGGATCCCGCCATCGTGTCTCTCTCATTCTGCCGTTGACGAGGATCCCATCGGCAAGCGGGATGCGGCGTCATTCGATTCAGTCGTCCCTACGGGACTCGAACAACAGAGCGAAACAACAACCAGTTAGCCTGTCAGGCCAACAGTCACAGCACTGAAATGCGACGGCTACTACATCACCGTGACGCTAGGCGAAACGGGACGTACAACGACGCCTGGCGAGCTGGTACGACAGACCAGGTCTCCTGACTCCAAACTCTGCGTCTCTTGTGGGTCTCGCGGCGACGTCGTCTTTGCCTCGTCGTCACACTTGGACAATTATCCATTAACGATCAACGCTTCGCTGAGTTCCTTCAAATGCTCCATCAGGTTCATGTCCACCGGGCGCGCCCGCGAGCAGCTCGCCCGCAGCCCACGCAGCCCAGCATCCCTGGCGATCCGGGTAGTACGAGCAACTTGTGCATGATCCGCTGCCGCCACCGCTGGCTCTGGACGCTGCGCGGGTCGTGGCCGCTGGTGTGCATGGTGAACAGCGAGAACCCGCACGAGTCGCAGCACCGCAGCCGCGTCCCGCCGCGTCGGTCGGACTCGTCCTCGATGTCGAAGCACGCCCACGTCGGACAGACGAACGCGCAGCGCCCCGCACCCCAGACACCGTAGCGACTGCTCGACCCAGCGCCTTGTCGTCGATGAACAGGGCCGGCAGGTCTTGGCCAGCTCCTCGGCGTCGAAGGACGCCGCCACCTTCGCCAGGCCTGCGTCTCTTTCTGCTGTCCGCTCGCAGCCGTGAACAACTCCGGCGCAGGCGCCACGATCTGCCGCCCCTTCTCCGTCAGCACACTCGGCTAGGAACTCGCCGTCGCTGACCGGCGTCAGCAGGATGTCGCTGCCAGTTGTATCACCGGGTCGACCGCCCACGCACGTGCAGAAGCAGTCGCTGTCGGCCGGCGTACACGCCAGGCCGATGATTGTCATCCTGGCCAGCCGCTCCAGGTAGAACCTTGTCCGGGTAAGTCGCAGTTGAACACCGCGGTCAGTGCGGCGATGCTGCGGAGTCGCAGGACGCTGCCGAAATACCACCGTGGCCGGCGGTCAAGGGGCTTCTCGTCGTAGGCGCCACGCCGCCCTTGTCCCCGAACGTGTAGCGCGGCATCGCCCCGCACTTGGGGAAGACCGCGTCTTTCGCGCTGCTGCGGGTCTGGACGTGATCCAGGCACACCTCGGCGCAGCGACTCGACCTCCTCGAACAAGGACTCGTCGCCCTTGGCCTTGGGGGCCAGGTCCGCCGGCCACTCGCGGTCATCTTCTCGAACAGCCGCGCCAATGCATCTTCGCGTATCAGCCGTGTTTCCGCCATGACTTCTACCCGATGAACCCTTCCTTGATCGTCGGTCTTGAACATCGACAGGGCATACTCGCCCTTGAGCGTGTGCCCGCCATCGCCCCGAACGCTGCCTTCGCCTCCTGCGCCAGTTTCTGCGTCAGCAGGTTCAGTGGGATGCCCATCGGGCACGCCTTCGCGGCAGCAGTTCAGCAGCGCCCGCAGGTGCATCGCCCGCACCAGGTGCCACTCCCAGGTTGCCCTAGTCGTGGGCCGCCACCGGGATCCACTGCCGCTGGTTGACCTCCACGATGCACTTCGTGCAGTAGCACATCGGGCACGCCTGGCGGCACGCGTAACACTTGATGCACCGCGAGAACTCACTCTGCCAGAACTCCCACCGCTCCTGCAGGCTCATCGCCTCAATCTTCACCAGCAGGGCCTTCTCCTGCTCGCTCAGCCCCACCGGCGACGCAGCCGCGAACTTCTCGATCGCCTCGAAGTTCGCCAGTTCGACCACCTGCCCATCGGCGCACCAGCACGAGGACCTGCCCGTCAGCCAGCTGGCTCTCGCTGGCCGGCCTGCAGGACCGTCCGCACCGCCGGCACCGTCGCCACAAGCGCGAGTTTGCCCAGCGCCTTCACTTCCGGCTTGAGCAAGTACACAGCCAGGTTATCCGTGCAGCGGGGATCGAGAATCGGCGACCGACCTCTTCCGCCCTACGCACGAAGATCGGCCGCGGCCCCGTCTTCTCGTCCCGACCCGGCCGCATACCCGATCACGCACTGGACCGTCCCGGCCTTGAGCAACTCTCGAACTTTGCTTTTCAGATCTTCCCATGAGCCCAACCTATCTCTCAGCACCGCTGTCGTTGCCGTTCACTCAGTACTCAGCACTCAGTACTTCTGTTACGCTATGCCTTTCCCCGCCGGCGCCTGGTACTCCTTGTAGGGCCCCGCGCCGGATCTCGCCGGTCACCTTGCTGACCAGGTCGGCCCACTTGCGCACCTGCGGCCGCGGAGACCCACGCGAAGTGCACGCGGTTAGACGTCGATCCCCGCGAAGTCCAGCAGCGAGCGGAACAGGATCCACCGCCGCCGCGCGTGGTAATTGCCCGCGGTGTAGTGGCAGTCGCCCGGGTGGCAGCCCGACACGATCGCGCCATCGGCACCCTGGGCGAACGCCTTCAGGATCAGCATGAAGTCGATCCGCCCCGTGCACGGCAGCCGGATCACGCGGACGTTGGACGCGTACTTCAGCCGGCTCGTGCCAGCCAGGTCCGCCCCGACGTACGTGCACCAGTTGCACACGAAGGCCACCATCTTCGGTTCGAACTCACCTGTCGTCTTGTTCATGTTTTCCATCGTATTCACGTTGCTCGTGTGGCACAGCCGCCCTCGACTGTGCGGCGGCGGGCATAGCCCGCCCTACGTGGCTACTGCCGTTACAACGCCATTATCTCCGCGAATATCTGTTCATTCGTGAACCCCTGCAAGTCGATCGACTTGCTGCGACACAGCCGCACGCACGTGCCGCAGCCCTGGCACAAGCCTGGGTTCACCTTCGCCACCACCTTGATGAGCTTCCCGTCTCGCGTCTTGATCTCTTCCCGCCCGATCGCCTGGTACGGGCACGCCGCCTCGCACAGGAAGCGGCCAGCACATGTCGAGAAGATCGGCGGGGGCATCCGATTGACCACCGCCACGATCGGCTCGCGCCATCGACTCCGGCTTGCTGAAGAGCTGCAGCACCTTGCTGGCTGCCCGCTCGCCTGCACACCGTCTCCGGGATGTCCTCGCACTGGCACGCGCAGCCACAACACGCCCGCCGTATTGGTCTCGACGGGCCGCAACTTCGGATGCACTCGCTGATAGAACTTGTACGGGTCGTAGCTGACGTGCCACTTCTGAGCGAGTCCTTCGGCGCCGGGGTTGGCAACCATTGCCGTCGCCAGCACCACCATGTCCGCCTTGATCTCCAGCGGCATGCCGCCCA
>CAWEJO010000010.1:0-459147 GCA_963809375.1 uncultured Chloroflexia bacterium | reverse complement strand
AGTCGTGCCCGCCGGTGGCCGGCGGCAGCACCTGCTCGACGACGGGGGTGCCGTCGGCGCCGCGCGCAACGCAGTCGGTCGGCCGCTGCCAGGTCTCGCTGGTGTACGGCGCATAGAGGTCGATCGGGTTGCCGCTCACCTTGTCGGCTCCGTCCGACAGCCGCTTGAGCGAGCCGTCGCCGGTCGGTCAGGTAGTAGCTCGACCCGAAGGCCGTCGTCTCGAGGGTGCAGTTCGTGCCGGCCGGGATCGTCGTCGAGTCGGTCGGGACGCACTTCACCGGCGCGTACAGGTGGACGGTTGCGTCCGGCAGGCCCGGCTCATACGACTCGATCGCCTGGAAGCGCGGGTCGAGCTCGTTGCGAGTGGTCGTGGCGACCACCTCGCCGACGATGCCGCCGTTGACAGGGCCGAGGTTCGCGTTGGCCGGCGATTTGTAGGTGTGGACGGCCCAGTCCATCCGGGTCTGGTCGCCGATCAGGTTGAGCGAGCTGACGTCCACGAAGCCGCCGTTGGCGATGACGGTCGTCTCGCTCGGCTGGTTGTTCGTCTGGTACGTCACGCCGACGGTGTAGAACTGCTCCCAGTAGCCCTGCGTGACCACCCACTGGCCAAGCGGGTAGGCGCGCGGGAACCGGTAGTTGCCGTTGGCGTCGGTGGTGGCGGTGTTGTCGCCGTAGAAACTGCACGGAGTTGTCGCCCTGAGCAGGTTCAGGAGCAGGCCGGGGATCCCGGATTTACCCGGATCGCACTTGCCGTTGCGGTTTGTGTCCATGCAGACCTTGCCGTAGACCTGGCTGTGCCAGGCGGCCACGTCGAGGGCGCCCATGTCGACGGCCTGGCCGTTGGCGATGGTGATGGACGCCTCGGTCAGCAGGTAGGCCTGGTCCTCGTCCCAGAACGACAGGACGTAGTCGCCGTCGGGGACGTTGGTGATGTTGAACTTCCCGTTCGCATCGCCGCGGCCGACCCAGACCGTCGTGTCGTCACGGCCGGTGTCCACCAGCGAGAGGAGGGGCTGGTTGATGTTCTCGATGATGTGCTTGCCCTGGCCCCCGAAGTCGAAGCCTCCGACCTGGGGCGCGAACTCACCGATGCCGACGACCGTGCCGGTGATCGAGCCGGCGGAGGTGGCCGTGGCAGTCAGGGGGGCGTTCACGGAGGCGGCGCCAGCGCAGGTGGTCAGCTGGCCGGGCGACGGGTTCGGGGCGGGATTCTTGCACGCCTGGAGCTGGACGAAGCCGAACTCGGCGAAGGGGAAGGGCTCGGCGCCCTGCACGAACTCGGGGTCGTAGCCGTTCCAGCCCTCGATCGACCAGGTGTCCCAGTCGTGCCAGCCCTCGAGCGTGCTGGTCTGGTACCAGTTCTGCCCGTTGGGCGCCGTCACTGTCACGGCGTAGCGGTCGGGACCGAGGTACGGGATCGTGATGACGCCGTCGGCGTCGCTGAAGCAGTGCCCACCGACCGTCTGGATGAGGGGCTTGCCGTAGTTCGGCGAGCTCGGGTCGGTGTCGAAGAGCATCAGCCCGCTGGAGTCGTGCTGGTAGGTCGTGCAGATCGGGTTGCCGTACCAGTCGGTCGTGACCCAATCGAGCACATCCTGGATATGACCCTCGAAGCCCGCGAGGTTGGGCTCGCCCGTGTCGTACGCGCCGTTCGTCTGGAGGTCGTTCCAGACGGCGACGCGGACCGTCGTGAGCGGCAGCGGGTACGGCTGCATGTCGACCGTCACGTTCGCCGTCGTCGGCCCGTTGTCGGGCAGCGGCAGGCTGAACCACGCGCCGTCGATCTTGAAGCCGTCGACGTGGCACGTGTTCGTCGGAGTGACGGTGCAGCCGGGGACGTCGTACCCGTCGGCCATCACGGAGATCATGTAGCTGCGGTTGGGATTGTGGTCATTCGCCGGCCAGTTGGTCGTGTCGATGCCCACGGTCTCGCTGAGGGTGGTCTCGTCGCCCTGGGCGACGACCTCGCCGGCCGTGCCGCCCTTGACCGAGTGGATGGCGGGCCACTGGCAGTTCGCCGGGTAGGCCGGGTCGCCGCCGAGGGACGCGGGCGTGCAGGCGTAGTTCGAGTTCCCCGTGTCCGTCGCGCCCAGGCTCGTGCCGTAGTGCGTCGGGTCTCCCGTGTCGTCCTGGACGACGAGCCAGTGGTACTTCGGGATCGCGTCGCCCTTGTTGAGGCCGGACGGGATCCACTGGCGGGCGCTCTCCACCCGGAGGCGGAGGGTCGGCGTCGTCGCGGCGTTCGCAACCGGCGCGAGGACCGTCCCGATGGGAGCGATCGCGGTCAGGGCGACCGCCAGGGCCGCCATGGCTGCCGACAGACGCGATCGGAGGCGCGGCCGGCTGCCCGCTGTGCGGGGTCCGGAGAGACCGACTGTGCGCATGGACCATCCTCCAGGTGGCTTGCAGGCGAACCGACACGACGCCCATTTCGGCCATCTGGCCCAGCATGGGGGGGCCGAATGGCCCCCAGCCATCGGGGATGCACCCGCTCGCCCACTGGGGCTGGACCCTATTTCCGGGCGCTGGTGACCCTAGGCGGAGGTACGGTGTCGGCTTGGCCGGCCCCGGCGGGCGGCCGGGACATGACCGAGAGGACCACCCCGGTCGTGGAGTCCTCCGCCGTCGACGTTCTGCAGGAGCGTCGCGGCCGCGCGCGGCTCGAGGCGCCCGGCGATCCGGGCAGCGTCGGTCAGGGCAGCCCTACCGGTCGGGCGGGATCAGGCCCGTGCGGACCGCGAAGCGCACGATGCCGGCGACGTCGTGGATCTGGAGCCGGTCCATGAGCTGGGAGCGGTGCGCTTCCACGGTCTTGACGCTGATGCTCAGGACGTCGGCGATCTCGGCGTTGGTCCGGCCCTCGGCGATCAGCTGGGCGATCTCGCGCTGGCGCGAGGTCAGCCGCTCCAGCGTCCCGCCCTCGCCGGCGCTGCGCTTCACGAAGTCCGCGACCACGTGGCGCGACACGAACGGGCTGAGATAGGAGCCGCCCCGGGCCACGGCCCGGATCGCCACCTCGAGCTCGCCGGCCGACGAATCCTTCAGCAGGTAGCCGGCGGCACCCGCCCGCAGGGCGTGGAACACGTACTCCTCGTTGTCGTGCATCGACAGCATGATCACCCGCACCTGCGGGTAGTCGAGGCCGAGTCGCGTCAGGACGTGGAGCCCGCTCAGCACCGGCAACGTGATATCGAGCACCAGCACGTCCGGCAGGTGCTCCGCCACCATCGCCACCGCCTCGCGCCCGTCCCGGGCTTCGTCGACGACCACCACGCCGGGCATCGCCGAGATGAGGGAGCGGATGCCGGCCCGGACCAGCGCATGGTCGTCGGCGAGGACGACGCGGATCAGCTCGGGGGCCGGCTGCATCCAGGCGTCCGCGAGGCTGTCGTCAGGTCGCGCTGGGGGGCACGCCGGAGCGGGAACACCGCTCTCGTCTCCGTGCCGCGACCCGGCGCGGACCGGATCTCGAGGCTGCCATGGGCTGCAGCCGCACGCTCCTGCATGCCGACCAGGCCAAGGTGGGCGCCCGACCGGGCGCGTCGCTCGATGTCGGCGGGATCGAAGCCGCGGCCGTCGTCCCGGACGACCAGCAGGAGATCTCCGGCGTCGACGCTGAGCGAGACGGAGACGAGGCCGGCCGCGGCATGCCGGCCGATGTTGGTGAGCGCCTCCTGGACGATCCGGAAGCAGGCCGTCTCGACGCTGCAGTCGATGTCGAACGGCGCCGTCGTCACGTCCATCACGACGCTGACGCCGGAATCCCGCGCGAACCGCCCGGCCACCCAGCGCACCGCGGCCGCGAGGCCGAGGTCGTCGAGGATCGACGGGCGAAGGTCGATGGCGAACGTGCGCACCGACCGGAGGGCCTCGTCGAGGGCCGCGATCGCTTCGCCGACCGGGCCGGCGCCGTCCAGATCGGCCGTCACGCCATCCGGCGCGGCGTCCGTCGCGCGCGCGAGCCTCTCCTGCATCGAGACCAGCCCGAGCCGGGCTGCGGCGAGCGATTGCCCGACAACGTCGTGCAGGTCGCGCGCGATGCGCCGACGCTCCTCCTCCTGCGCCTCGAGGATCGACGACAGCCCGCGTGGCCGCCGCAGGAGGCCGACGCGCTCGCGGCTGTCCGAGGGATCGAGGGACGGCCGCTGGTCGCGGCTCCGGCCAACCCTCAGCCGCTTCGGGAGCTCGCCGGGCAGTCGCCGGCGCGGGCCACCGGGCGCGAGCGAGATGCCTCCGGCAACCGTCGTCGCGCCGAGCGTGTCAATCATCGAGCCTTCCTCTGCACAGGCGCCGTGCCGACGCCTCGAGCCGCCCATGGATCGCGCGCCCCGGGTCTCCACGGGAGCGAAGGCCGGTCCCGCGCGGGCGGACCCGGTTGCCGATCAGGGCCGTCGACGCGTTCCTCGGTGAACTCGTCGGGACCCCCGGCTCATGGCGGAGCCGAGCATCGCACGCCCTCCGGGGACTTCCCATCCTCCAGCGTAGGGGTCCGTCCTGACCATCCGTATTGGACGCTGACAGCCATCGCCGGGTGCGCGTTTCTGGCAGCGCGGCCCGCGGCCGTGATCGCCCGCCCGCGGCGGACCGCGCGACGACGTCATCGGCAGCCATGCAGCAGGCGCCCGCCCGCCGATCCGGGGCCCCTCGATGCGGGGAACGCGGTGCGCCCGGGCACCGGGTCGGGCGGTTGCACGTGGGTGGCGATGTCGGTCGACCGGGTGCCGGTCGGGCGGCCGTCGGTCCGGTCGATGCCCGCCGGGCAGATGAGGTTCAGGCGCTCGGCGCGCCGGTCAGGCGCTCGGCGCGCCGGTCAGGCGGGCGCCGGTCAGGCGGGCGCCGGTCCGGTCCCGCGCCCACCGGCCTCCCGGGACGCGAGCGCCTCGCCTTCGAAGTCTGCGACGGCAACCAGGTACGCGTCGGGGATCTCCGCCGGCAGGCGCGTGGCCGCGTCGACGAGCACGAGCGTCATCGTGGCGGTGCACATGAGCCGATCGTCGTCGACCCGGTAGGCGGCCGCCTCGGTCGTCAGGCTGGTCCGACCGACTCGCGTCGTCCTGACGAAGACCTCGAGGAGGTCGTCGAACCGGGCGGGCGCCTCGTAGGCGACCTCCAGGGCGCGCATCACGAACTGGCGTTCGCCGTGCCAGAACGACGTCAGGCCAAGGTGGCGGAGGTACTCGAGGCGGGCGTTGTCGAAGTAGGGCATGTAGCGGCCGTAGTAGACGACGCCCTGGGCGTCCGTATCCGAGAAGCCGACCCGCGCGAGGGCGGCGTACCGGAAGGGTGGGTGGCGGCCGGAGAGCCGGCCCGTCTCGAGGCTCGTCATGCGTCAGCTGCGATCCTACCGCGGCCGACCGGCCGGGAGCACCCGATCGGCCGCGAGCACCCGTTCGGCGGCCGGCCTGCCTCGATCGCGGCCGGCGGGTCGCGTCCCCCGCGCGGTGCCCGGTCGCCGGCTCGACCTCCGGGAGCCGCTCGGTCGGCGGGTCTCGCCCTCCGGACGCGGGACGGATGGAGTGCTCGCTTGCCGCATTCTGGCCCTATGACCGCCGGGCTCCGCCCGGCATCCTCGACGACCTGTGCCACCACGTCGGCTGGCGACAGGGAGTCGAGCGCATGACACGGACAGCGGCGGCGCCTCGGGGGAGCGCGGGCTTCGACCGGGCGGCAACGGGCGCTCCGCTCGCCCGGCTGCCGGTGCTGGGGATCGCGGGAATCGTGGTCGCCGGCCTGCTGGCCCTGTCGCCGCAGTATGGCTTCCACCGCGACGAGCTCTACTTCATCGTGGCCGGACGCCATCCGGCGTTCGGGTACGCCGACCAGCCGCCGCTGACGCCTCTGCTGTCCGCACTGGCAGCCGGTCTCCTCGGCGTCACGCCGACGGCGATCAGGATCCTGCCGGCCCTCGCGATCGGCGCCTGCGTCGTGCTCGCGGGCCTGATCGCTGCCGATCTCGGTGGCGGGCGGCGAGCACAGCTCCTGGCGGCGGCCGTCGTGGCCTCGTCCGGCTATCTGGCCGCGGGGCACCTGGCATCGACCGCCACGTTCGACCTCCTGGCCTGGGCCGTGGTGCTCTGGCTGACCATGCGGATCCTGGCCGGCGCCGACCCACGGCTGTGGCTCGCGGTCGGAGTCGTGGTCGGCGTGGCGCTCCAGAACAAGGACATCATCCTGTTCCTGGGGGTCGCCCTGATCGGTGGCTTCCTGTTCGCGCGGCGCTGGGACGTCCTGCGCTCGCCGTGGGCCTGGGCCGGGCTCGCGATCGCCATCCTGCTCTGGGCACCCAACCTTGCCTGGCAGGTGGCGAACGGCCTTCCCGCAGCTCGAGATGGCGGGCCGGATCGGCGGCGGGTCGGACAATCGCGCCAAGCTGATCCCCGAGCTGCTGCTGCTCGCCGGGACCGCTCCTCTTCCCGGTCACCCTCGCCGGCGCGTGGTGGCTCCTGCGTGCCCCCGACGCTCGACCCTGGCGCGCCGTCGGCTACGCGGTCCCGATCCTCCTTGTCATCGTCCTCGTGACCGGCGGCAAGAGCTACTACGCGGCCGGGATGTTCGTCCCGCTGATGGCCGCCGGGGCGCTCCGCCTCGACGCCTGGCTCGATCGCGGCCGGCGCACCCTGCGGAGGGTGGGCCTCGCAGCGGCCGGTGCGGCCTCGCTCGCCATCACGATCCTCCTCGTGCTGCCGGTCCTGCCGGCCGCGACCTTCGCGACGTCGCCGATTCCGGACGTCTACAAGGAGTCGGCCGAGCAGCTTGGCTGGCCCGAGCTCGTGGCGACGGTCGGCCGCGTCGTCGACGGCCTGCCGGCGGAGCAGCGCGCCCGGGCGGTGATCCTCACCGACAACTACGGCGAGGCGGGCGCCCTCGAGCTGCTCGGCTCCGGACTCCCCCCGGTCTACTCCGGGCACAACGCCTACGCCGACTGGGGCCCGCCGCCGGTGGACCGGACGACCGCCGTGGTGGTCACCCATTCGAGCATCGCGGACTTCTCGCGCTACTGGGACATGGGCGCCTGCAGCATCGCTGGCCGGGTCGACAACGGCATCGACCTCGACAACCAGGAGCAGGGCGTTCGCGTCTGGGTCTGCCCCGACGTCCCGCTGTCCTGGTCGGCGCTGTGGCCGGCGATCAGGCACCTCGACTGACGGCCGGGTCGGCGCACGTTCCTGTGGCCGAAGCGGGCCGTCCGGCCCGGCCGCGCTCGACGCGAAGGTCAGGGCGCGAGGATCGTGATGTCCGTCGCGGTCGCCGAGACCGACGACACGCCGGAGGGCGCCACACCCGCGCCGGGGCTGGCCGCGGGACCGGAGCCCCGGCCCATCCCGGTCACCTGCACACGGACTGACTGCCCGGGCGCGAGATCGGTGCTCGTTGCCGCAGCCTGGCTGTGATAGGCCGCCCCCGAGACGTCGAGCGTGACGGTCTGCCCGCCGGACGTCGCCAGGGTGATGGATGACCCGGCCGCGGCCGTGATCGTGCCGTCAATGGTCATGTCGCCGCCGAGGCCTCCCGGGCCACCCGCGCCAGGGGCGAAGCTGCCGGTCGGTGCCTGGCCGTCGCCCGGCGCGCCGGCTGCACCGAAGCCGGTCGTGACGGCGCTGCCCGCGGGTGCGGTTGCCCGGCCAACCGCGAACGCGACGCCGCCGGCCGCGACGATGGCCGCGAGCAGGAGGGCCGCGTTGCCACCGCCCTTGGTGCGGCGCCTCGGCACGCGAAGGGGCGCCGCCAACCCGGTCGGCGCGGACGCGGGCTGCGGCGCTGGCAGGGTCTGCGGCGCCGCCGGCCCGGCCGCGGCGGACCCGGCGGGCACGAGCGGGACGGGGATCGGCTGGGATTCGGTCATCGGGCGAGCTCCTGCTATTCGAACCGGAGGGCGGCGATCGGGTCGAGCCGCGCGGCCTGGCGCGCCGGCCACACGCCGAAGACGACGCCGACGACCAGGCTGAAGCCGGTCGCGGCCACCAGGGTGATCGGGTTGAAGGCGAAGCCCCAGCCGGCGAGGGCGCCGATCAGCGCGGACGCCACCAGGCCGACGACGATCCCGATGACGCCGCCGAGCAGCGACAGCACCAGGGCTTCGATCAGGAACTGGGCCAGGATGTCCCGGTTGCGGGCGCCGATCGCCTTGCGGATCCCGATCTCGCGGGTCCGCTCGCGGACCGAGACCAGCATGATGTTCATGATCCCGATGCCGCCCACCACGAGCGAGATCGAGGCGACGCCGGCGAGCAGCACCGTGAGCAGGCTGTAGACCGAGGTCGCGGTGCTGAGGAGCTGGGTCTGGTCGGCGACCGTGAAGTCGTCCGATGCCGGACGCCGCGATCGCGTGGCGCTCCTCGAGGAGCGCCGTGATCTCGGCCTTGACCGTCGCCATCTGGTCCGCGGTCGCGACGCTGACGCCGATCGATCGGACGCCGGTCGAGCTCGTCGCCGGTGAAGTAGCGCTTGAGGGCGGTGACCGGGATCAGGACCTGGTCGTCGGCGCTCGAAGCCGTGGTGGTTCCCTTGGCCTGGAGGATCCCGACGACCCGGAACGGGCAGCCCGCCGATCGTGATGTCCGTGCCGATCGACGCCGCGTCGAGGCCGAGGTCGTCGGCGGTGGTGGCGCCGAGGACGGCGACCCGCAGCTCCGCTTCGACCGACGTGTCGGTCAGGAACGTGCCCTGCCAGACGGAGTAGGCGCGGACCGTCGGGTAGTCCTCGGTCGTTCCCGAGGATCGTGGTCGTCGTGTTGCTGCTGCCCGCGACGACGAACGCCGATGTCGACAGCTCCGGCGACACCGCCGCGACGCCCTGCAGCCGCGCGATCGCGGCCGCGTCGTCGAGCGTGAGCGTCGTGGCCGAGCCGGCCGCGCCGCGGATGCCGCCCGAGAAGGTGGCGCCCGCGTTGATCGTCAGCAGGTTCGTGCCGAGGCTCTCGATCCGGTTGGTGATGCCGGTCGAGGCGCCCTGCCCGACGGACACGAGCGCGACCACCGAGGCGACGCCGATGATGATGCCGAGCATGGTGAGGGCGGCCCGCAGGCGGCTCGTCGAGAGGCGGGCGAGGGCGAGCCGGATCAGCTCGAGGAGGCTCATCGAGGCGCCCTCACGCCGCCACTCGCCCGTCGCGGACGTGGACCTGGCGCTGGGCCCGGCCGGCGACGTCGGCGTCGTGGGTGATCAGGACGATCGTTCGGCCGGCCGCGTGCAGCTCGTGGAGCAGGGCCATGACCTCGTCGCCGGACGCGCTGTCGAGGTTGCCGGTCGGCTCGTCGGCCAGGATGAGGCGCGGCTCGGTGACGAGGGCCCGGGCGATCGCGACGCGCTGCTGCTGGCCGCCGGACAGCTCCGGCGGCTCGTGGTCGAGCCGGTCGCCGAGGCCCATCCGCTCGAGCGCGGATCGCGCCCGGTCGTGGCGCTCGCGGCGGCCGACGCCCTGGTAGAGCAGCGGCGCCGCGACGTTCTCGAGGGCGCTCGTCCGCGGCAGCAGGTTGTAGCTCTGGAAGACGAACCCGATCATCCGGTTGCGGATGGCGGCCAGGCCGTCGTCGTCGAGCTCCTCGACCGGCGCGCCGTCGAGGAGGTAGCGTCCGCTGGTCGGCCGGTCGAGGCAGCCCAGGATGTTCATGAGGGTGGACTTGCCCGAGCCCGACGGGCCGAGGATCGCCACGAACTCGCCGTCGTCGACGTGCAGGCTGGCGCCGGTCGAGGGCCTGGACCTGGACGCGGCCGAGGTCGTAGGTGCGGGTGACGTTCGCGAGCTCGATGATCGCGCCGGCCACCTCAGTTGCCTCCGGGAACGGGCATGCCCGCGGGCGGGCCGCCCTGGAAGCCGCCGGCGCCCGAGAGCCCGCCGAAGTCCTGGCCCCGGGTCGAGCCGCTGCTCGACGAGGAGGTCGACGTCCTGTCCGCGGAGGTCCCGGTCACGACGGTCTCGCCGGCGGCGACGCCGTCGGTGATCTCGGCGAGCTCGGACGTCATCAGGCCGACCTGACGGACCGGGTCTCGAGCGTGCCGTCCGACGTGAGCACGCGGACCGTGTAGCTGCCGCTCGTCCCGGACAGGGCGATCGCCGGGACGGCCATCACGTCGCTCGCCTCGGCGATCACGATCGTCACGTCCGCGGACATGCCCGGCAGCGGGGCGGGCGTCGGGGTGGCCGCCGGGGCGATCGACGCGGCCGGTGCGGCTGACGCCGACGCGGCCGGGCCGGGCGAAGCGACCGGTGACGGCGTCACGGAGACCGAGGTCGCGTTGCCCCCGGAGGCGGCGGCCAAGGTGGCCGGGTCGAGGGTGACCGTCACGGCGTAGGTGACGACGCTCGACGAGCCGGACGTCGAGGCCGTGGGGCTGACCGCCGTCACCTTTCCGGTCGCGGTGCCACCCGTGGCGCTCACGGCGATCGTGGCCGACTGGCCGACCCTGAGGTTCAGGATGTCGTCCTCGCTGAACGACGAGGTGACCGCGAGCCGTGTCGACTGCAGCTCGATGGCCGTCCCGCTGGCGTCGGCGCCGGCGGTGACGTTCACGGCCGTGATCCGTCCGTCGATGGGCGCCACGATCGTGGCGTTGGCGAGCGCGACCTTCGCCGCCGCCAGCGATGCCTGCGCGTTCGCGATCGCCACCTCGTCGGCCGCGAGCGTCGCGGCGGACGCCGGCGTGGTGGCCTTCGTGTAGGCGCGCTTCGCCGTCGTGAGCGACTGCCGGGCATTCGTGATCTGGCTGGCAGCCTGGCGGTTCCCGCTCGAGGCCTGGAGCCGTGCGGAGGCGAGGCTCGCCTCGGCCTGGGTGATCGAAGAGCGATCCTGCGTGAGGGTCTGCGACGGGGCCTTGGCCGCCCGATTGGCGGCGTACTGCGCGCGCGCATCGGCCAGCGCCTGCCGCGCCCGGGAGACCGAGAGCGCGTTCTGGGCGACCGAGTCGCCGTACGCGGCCCGCGCTTGCGCGAGCGACTGCGTCGCCGCCGTGACCTGGTCGCGGGCGGTCGCCCGCGACGCGGCGTCGCCGCCTGCCCGGTCGGTCTTGAGCTGGGCCCTGGCCGCGGCAAGATTGGCGGCGGCAACCTTCACCTGGAGGTCGGCGCTCGCGGGGTCCGCCGTCGCCAGGATGTCGCCGGCCGTGACGATGTCCCCGACCCCGACCGCGACCGAGGTGACCGGCCAGGTCACGCTCGAGGTCGCGTTCGCCGTCGAGCCGGTGGCCGACGAGGGCGAAGACGCCGCGGTCGAGGACGATGCCGTCGAGCTCGTCGCCGAGGCCGGGGTCGGGGCGACACCGAAGGCGAGGTCGTAGGTCGCCGCGGCGACGAGGGTGCCGCTCGCAACGGCGGTCTGGGCGACGGTCGTGGTGGTCGCCTGCGACGTCCGATAGGTGACCGAGCTGCTGGTCGACGGGCCTCCGCCGATCGCGGTGACGCCGATGGCGCCGACGCCGACGACCAGCAGGCCGAACGCGGCGACCGTCTTCAGGTTCATTCGATGATCTCTCCGGCAGGGCGGTGCCGGTCGGTCGGGGCGCGGGCCGGCGCGGGCGCGGGTTGCGGTTGACGAGGTTCTGCGGGTTCGAACTGTCGGCCCGCGATCCTTTCGATTGGATTACCGTGCGGGCAGGCAGTCGCGGCCGGCACTCCCGGCGGGCGGGGACGTCGTCATCCGATCGACAGGTCGGGCCCGGCACGCTGTCGTCGCTGCGAGCGAGACGGCGATCGCGCCACCCACGAGCACCTGCCGTCGAGGAGAGCAAGACCGTGCGGATCCTGGTCGCCGAGGATGACCCGGGCCTGCGGGACGTCATCGTCCTGGGGCTCCAGGACAGCGGCTACCACGTCGACGCCGTCGAGCGCGGCGACGACGCCATCGACCAGCTCACGTGGTACGAGTACGACGTCGCCGTGATCGACTGGCGGATGCCGGGTGCGGAAGGCATCGACGTCGTGGCGTGGGCCCGGAAGCACGATCGTCCGACGGCGCTGCTGATGCTGACCGCGCGGGACGCGCCGGCCGACCGGATCCGTGGCCTCGACACCGGGGCGGACGACTACCTCGTCAAGCCGTTCGACTTCGGCGAGCTGCTCGCCCGCATCCGGGCGCTCCAGCGGCGGCCGCGCGGCGTCGATGCGCCGACGATCCGGCGCGGCAGGCTGGCCCTCGATCCGGTCGCCCGCGTGGTGACCGCCAACGGCCGCGACCTCGCCCTCACCGCCACCGAGTACCTGATCCTGGAGCTGCTGATGCGCCGGTCCCCTGCGGTCGTCGATCGCAAGGCGATCGCCGAGCACGCCTGGGAGGACGAGACCGATCCGCTCGGCAGCAACGCCATCGACGTCCAGATGAGCCGGCTGCGTGCGAAGCTGCCCGACGCGGGCGTGGGCATCGTGACCGTCCGCGGCGCGGGCTACCGCATGGCGGAGACATGACCGCTGGGCCGGGCGACGTCCGGCACGTCTCGATCCGGGTCGCGCTGGCCGCCGCCGCCATCGTGACGATCGCGTACCTGGCGATCGCTGTCGCCGTCTACGCGATCGCATCGGCGAGCCTCACCGCCCAGGTCGACCAGCAGCTTGCCGGCGCGATGGACCGCGCGCTCCGCCAGCCCGGACCCGGGCCCGGCAGGACGCTCCCCGGGCTGCCCCGCCCGCCGGACCGGCAGTTCGACGCGCCGTTCCTCCAGTGGGTCGTCCTCGCGGACGGGACGGTCGTCGCCGGGACCGCGGGGGCCCCGCTGCCCGCCGCGCTCAGCGGTCTCGAGGGCAGCGCGACGGCGACGATCGGCGGGAACGCCGTCCGGCTGTTCGGGGCGGCGTCCGGCGACCAGCGCGTGATCGTCGGCCAGACGCTGCGGCCGGTCTCCGACGCCCAGTCGACGATCATCCAGACCGAGCTCGTCATCGGCCCGGTCCTCATCGCCCTCGTGTTCCTCGGTGCGGTGGCGATCGGGCGCCGCGTCGCGATGCCGATCGAGCTCGCCCGGCGCCGCCAGCTCGAGTTCACGGCCGACGCGTCGCACGAGCTGCGCACGCCGCTCTCGGTGGTCGAGGCGCACACGTCGCTGGCCCTCGCCCAGGACCGTTCGGCCGAGTGGTACAAGTCGGCCTTCGGGCGCATCGACCGCGAGTCGAAGCGGATGCGCCGGCTGCTGGACGACCTGCTCTGGCTCGCCCGGTTCGATGCGACCGAGGCGGCGCCGAACACGGAGCCCGTCGACCTCGGGATCCTCGCCGCGCAGGCCGCCGACCGGTTCGGCGCCGTGGCGGAGGCTCGCCACCTCCGCCTGGCGGTCCGCGCCGACGGTCCTGGCCTGGTCGTCGCGGCGCCGCCCGAGTGGCTGGATCGGCTGCTCGGCGTTTTCATCGACAATGCCTGCAAGTACTCGCCCGACGGCGGGAGCGTCGAGGTGTCCGTCGTCGGCGAGGGGGGCCGGGTGATCCTGACGGTCGACGACGCGGGCCCCGGCATCCCCGAGGCGGAGCGCGAGCACGTGTTCGACCGGTTCCACCGGGCCACCGCGGGCGGTGCCGGGGCGGGGCTGGGCCTCGCGATCGGTGACGAGATCGTGCGCGCGACCGGCGGTCGCTGGAAGGTGGGCGAATCGCCGAGCGGTGGCGCGCGGCTGCAGGTCGCCTGGCGCCCTGCGCTCGCGCAGGCCACGTCACGCGGAGCGTCCCACCCCACCCCGGAGCAGATGGCAGCGCCGTCAATGCGGGCCCCATCGGCGGTCGCACCGGAGGCTTCGGTCCCGCCCGCCACCCCGGCCCCATCGGCCGCCGCTCCGACAGCGACCGCGAGCCAGCCCGATCGCTGAGCTCTCGCGGGCGGCCGGTCCGGTCATCCGCGACGGCGACGCCTCCGTTCGGCGACGCCTGCCCGGCCCGACAGGCCCTGGGGTTGCTCTCGTCGGCACTGCCCGCCAGCGGGATCCCTCGGTTCGCCCGGAGTTCCCGCCGCGATGTGCACCGTGTGCACCTTGTGGCCGGTTCGCGAGCCGGGGCGCTGTGGGCGGCCGCACATGTCAATCGGAATCGTCGGACACCCCGTCCTTTCGCGCGCATGTGGCCGGGAGCTGCGCCGGACCGGGGCTCGTGATCGCCGCCAAGGTGCACGTTGTGCACATTCCGGAGGATCGGCACGAAGCAGGCCCGGGAGGAGCGTGGGACGTCGGCCCGCGAACAGGGTGCGCCGCCGGGATGGCCGGTCCGGTCAGCCTCGCGACTGCGTCGCCTCCGCCTGACCCGCTCGCCGATGCCTGCCCCTCCAGCCACGCCGCCGTGGCGACCCGGCGGAGGCTACCTGCTCGACCTCTCTTCAGGCGCGTTTCAGGCGCTCCGGGGAGCATGCGGCCATGGCCGATGCGAGGCATCCCTTCCCCGCGCCTCCGACCGGCTCGTCCGTGACGGGCCGAGGGCCGTGGCCGGCGTCCATCCCGGCACCCGCCTCTCGCCCGGCGCCGATCCGCGTGGCGCTGCCGCGCGCCTGGGGCCTTCGCTCGTCCGACGTCTGGGCGCTGCTGGTCGGGAACGGCGTCCTGATCGGGCTGATGTGGATCCGCCACGGCGGGGCCGCCGAGCTTGGCAGCGCGCCGGCGAACCTCACCGCGATCGGCCAGGTCGCCGCGCTGTACGGCACCTACCTCGCTCTCGTGCAGCTCGTGCTGATGTCGCGCAGCCCGTGGCTCGACCAGGTCTTCGGCATGGACGGCCTGGTGCGCGCCCACCGCTGGCTGGGATTCGCGACGATCTGGCTGATCCTCGGCCACGTCGCGGCGACCACCCTGGGCTACAGCCTCGGCGATCGAACGACGGTGCTCGACGAGCTCGTCAGCCTCCTGACGACGTACCCCTGGGTGATGTGGGCGCTCGGCGGGCTGATCTGCATGGCGCTGGCGGCGCTCACCTCCTTCCGGTTCGCCCGCCGGCGGTTGAGCTACGAGACGTGGTTCGGCCTCCACCTGTACGCCTACCTGGCCATCGTCCTGGCCTTCATGCACCAGCTGGTGGTCGGGGCGGACTTCACCGACGACCCGCTCGCCCGCGTCTACTGGATCGGCATCTACGGGGTGGCGATCGGGCTGGTCCTTGCCTTCCGGCTGGGTCACCCGCTGGCCATGACCCTGCGCCATCGCTTCGAGATCGCCAACGTCGTGCAGGAGGCGCCCGGCGTGGCGTCGATCTACGTCATTGGCCGCGATCTCGAACGGCTGGCGGTCCGGGCCGGCCAGTACTTCAACCTGCGGCTGCTGACCCGCGATGGGTGGTACCGCGCGCACCCGTTCTCGCTGTCCGCAGCGCCGAACGGGCGGTTCCTGCGCTTCACGGTCAAGGACCTCGGCGACTGGAGCTCGGCGCTCCTGCGCATGCGACCCGGCACACGGGTCCTGCTCGAGGGTCCGTACGGGGTCCTGACCGGCGCTCGGCGGACGCGCCAGAAGGTCCTCCTGATCGGCGGCGGCGTCGGGATCACCCCGCTTCGGGCGCTGCTCGAGGCCCTGCCCGGGCGGCCGGGCGACGTCGCCCTGGTCTACCGGTCGCCGCGCGCGGAGGACCTCGTGTTCCGGGCGGAGCTCGAGCGGATCGCCGCCGTTCGCGGGGCTCCCGTCCACTACGTCGTCGGCCGGCGCGGCGCCCCGGGCGTCGGCAGCGAGCCGCTCTCTCCGCGCGCGCTCGTCGCCCTGGTGCCCGATCTGGCCGAACGGGATGTCTACCTCTGCGGTCCGCTCGCGATGATGGACGAGGTCGCCCGCGGCCTCCGTTCGTCCGGGATCCGGCCCGCCCAGATCCACCTCGAACGATTCGCGTACTAGGAGTCCCGGGTCCCATGCCACGCCGCGGTGCGATCGCCCTTCTCCTGACAGCCGCCGGCCTCGCGTTCCTCCTTGGCTTCCGCACGCCCGACATGGCGACGACCCGGCGCCAGGGAGGCGTGGCCATCGTGTCGAGCGCGCCGGTCGGCACCCCCCCGCGGCGACGAGCCGGCCGGATTCGGGCGCAGGCTGCCGGCGCGCCGACGACCGGCGGGCGGCCCAGCCCGACGGCCCGCCCGCCCGGCGACCGCCCGGCCCGGCGCGACGGCGCAACCTGGCGCGACGGCGCAACCTGGCGCGACGGCGCCGCCCGCGGCCGGAGCCGGGCTGCACGACGGCACGTACACGGGCTCGTCGGTGGCCATCCGCTGGGGCGACGTGCAGGTCCAGGTCGTCGTCAGCGGCGGCCGGATCGCGAGCGTGACGTCGCTGGAGATGCCGTACAGCGACCGCCGGACGCAGCGCATCACCGACGGCGTCGAGCCGATCCTCCGCGAGGAGGCGCTGGCGGCCCAGAGCGCCGCCATCGACGTCGTCTCCGGGGCGACCTACACATCCACGGCCTACGCCCGGTCGCTCCAGTCGGCGCTCGACCAGGCGGCCGGTGGCTGAAGCGGCCCGCACCTCCCTGCTCATGGGCGGGCCACGGCGCGTTCGCGTCGAGCCGGTGATGGGCACGGTGGCCAGCCTCCACCTGCGCGCCGGCGGCGCTTCGGACGGCGCCCGGGCAGCCGCCGAGGGGGCGGCCGTGGCGGCCGCCTTCGAGCACCTCCACGACGTCGATCGCCGCTTCAGCTGGTACCGCGACGATTCGGAGATCCGCCGGCTTGACCGGGGCGAGCTCGATGGCAGCGCAGCGAGCCCGGACGTGCGCGGGGTCCTGCGAACGTGCGAGGAGCTCCGCGAGGCGACCGGCGGCATCTTCGACGTCCGTGGGCACCGACCCGACGGGTCGCTCGACCCCTCGGGCTATGTCAAGGGATGGGCGATCGAAGGTTCCGCGGAGATCCTGCGGGCGGCCGGCATCCGGGACTTCTGCCTCGACGTTGGGGGCGACGTCGTGGCGGCCGGCGAGCCCGAGCCCGGTCGCGGCTGGCGCGTCGGGATCCGGCACCCCGAGCTCGCCCGTGGGACGGCCGCGGTCCTCGAGGTCCGCGACCTTGCGGTGGCCACCTCCGGGGGCTACGAACGGGGCGCCCACATCCGCGACCCGCGGACCGGCGCGCCGCCGGTGGGGCTCGCCAGCATCACCATCGTCGGATCGTCGCTCGCGCGGGCCGACGTGCATGCGACGATCGCATTCGCCATGGGACTCGACGGCATTGCCTGGGCGGCGCGCCAGCCCGGGCTCGAGGTGCTCGCGATCACCGCCGGGCGGCGCGTCCGGTGGACGCCGGGCCTCGACGACCTCCTCGTCGTGCCCCGCCCACCCGCCCCCCGGCGGGGGACAGACAGCCGCGAAGGCCGGGCCGGCCCGCTCCTCCGCGGAGCGAGCGCCTGATGCACATCCTGCTCGTCGAGGACGATCCCCGCCTGACCCGGCTCCTGGGACGCCTGCTCGGGCAGGACCGCAACACCGTCGAGACCGCGGGCACGGCGGCCGGCGGGATCGAGATCGCCACGAACGTCCCGCTCGACGCCATCATCCTCGACGTCGGGCTGCCGGACGGCTCGGGCTTCGACGTCGCCCGGACCCTGCGGGCGAAGGGCCTCGCCGTCCCGATCCTCATGCTGACCGCCCGCGATGCGGTGAGCTCGCGCGTCCAGGGCCTCGACGCCGGCGCCGACGACTATCTCGTCAAGCCATTCGCGTACGAGGAGCTGCTGGCGCGGCTCCGGGCGCTCGGGCGCCGGCCGACGGCCCGGACGGAGCGCCTGGCCGCGGGCCCGATCGCGCTCGTCGAGGCGGAGCGTCGGGTGACCGTCGATGGCAGGACGGTCGAGCTGAGCCAGCGCGAGTTCGCCATCCTCGAGTGCCTGATCCGGCGGCCCGGCCAGGTCCTGACCCGCGACCAGCTGCTCGACCATGCCTGGCCGTACGGCGCGGCGCTGACCCCGAACACGGTCGAGGCCTACATCCACCTGCTCCGCGACAAGCTCGGGGCGGGCGCGGCGGGCTGGATCGAGACGGTCCGGGGGGTGGGGTACCGGATGCGTGCCAGCTGACCCGTCCCAGGGCGATGCCGCCCTCCTCCGCCGCACCCGCCTGCGCCTGATGGCGTGGAGCGGCGGCCTGACGCTGCTGCTCATCGTGGTGCTCGGCGGCCTGGCCTACGGGGCGGTGGCCAGCTCGCTCGCGAACCGTGGATCGTCCGTCCTCGAGGACCGCGCCGACGAGATCGGCCGGTCGATCAGCCGGGGCGGGCGGATGGGCGACCGACTCGGCATGGTGTTCGGCGGCGCCACGTCGGGGACGATCGCCTACGTCGTCGCGCCGGACGGGACGGCGATCGGGGACACCCGGGTCGACATCGCCGGCCTGCCGGATCCGTTGGCCGTCGCCGCAGCGCGGGCGGCGTCCGGCGGCGTCGACGTCCGCTCCGCCCGGCTTGGCGACACGCCTGTCCGTATCTACTCGGAGGCGGTCGCCCGGGGCACGGCGACGTACGTGGTCCAGGTGGTCGGCGAGCGCCAGTCCGAGGAGGACCTGCTGTCGACGCTGATCGCGGTCCTGGCGGTCGGCGGCGTCGCCGCGGTCGCCCTCGCGTCCATCGTCGGATACTTCTACGCGGGCCGCGCCCTGGTCCCGATCCGGGCGTCGATGGCCCGCCGCGACGCCGCCCTGGCGCGCCAGCGTGACTTCGCGGCCAACGCGAGCCACGAGCTGCGGACGCCGCTCGCGGTGATCCGGACGAGCACGACGGCCCTGCGGCGCTCGCGGCCGCCCGCCGACGCCGAGACCGCCGAGACGCTCGACGACATCGCGGCCAGCGTCGACCATCTCGCCGCCCTGGTCGACGACCTCCTGCTCCTCGCCCGGACCGACTCGGGCGCGGTCGAGATCGAGCGGGTCCGCGTCGACCTGGCCGACATCGCGACCGAAGCCGCCGGCGCCCTCACGCCGATGGCCGCGTCGCGCGGGATCGCCCTGGTCGCCGATCCGCTGCCTGCCGAGGTGGACGGCGATCCGCTCCGTCTCCGCCAGCTGGTGACCATCCTCGTCGACAACGCGCTCGCCCATGGGCCGCCCGGGTCCACGGTCGGCGTCCGCGTCCGGCCGGACGGCGACGCGGCGGTCCTCGCCGTCGAGGACCAGGGCCCGGGCATCCGGCCGCAGGACCTGCCCCGGGTGTTCGACCGGTTCTGGCGCGCGGACGATGCACCGGCCGGCGGGACCGGGCTCGGGCTCGCGATCGCCGCCTGGATCACCGAGCGCCACGGCGGCACGATCCGCGCCGAGAACCGGCCCGAGGGAGGCGCCCGGTTCGTGGCTCGCATTCCGCTCCACGGCCGACCCGCGCCGTCCCCCTGAGCTGCCCGGTCTCCGTCCGCCCCGCCGAGTGCGATCCTCGAGCGCCTGGCGAGGCGTGAGCGCGACGCCTCGAGCGCCGGCGAGGCGCCCGGCCCGCTCGCTCAGGCAGTTGCCGCGATCTCGCCCGGCAGCCAGAACCAGCGCAGCGCCTCGAAGTCCGGGCTGTTCGGCTCGTCGGGTGCGCCGGGCTCGCCGGCCGGGAGCGGCGGGCGTGCGAACAGGCGCCGGGCCTCCTCGAGGTAGGCCTGGAGCCGATCCTCCGGCTCGCGATGGCGATGCGCGGTGTAGCGCATCGCGCCGTCGACGTATCGCACGTCGTCGAGCGAGAGCGGCGGCTCGACGACCCCGCCCCGATGGCGCCACAGGCCGGTCGTGGCGTCGAACCGGTAGGCCGGCAGCAGCCGCCAGCCGTCGCGGGCGACGAGGTCGACCGCCTCGATCACGAACGAGAAGACCGCCTCGCTGATGAAGTAGTTGAAGTTGACCCGGATCCAGCCCGGCTTGATGCCCTCGCAGCCGCGCGAGATCTCGCGCTCGAAGGCATGCGACCGCTCGAGGTCGATCCCGAGCAGCCGGTGGCCGTACGGGCCGGCGCACGAGCAGCCGCCGCGTGCCTGGATGCCGAAGAGGTCGTTGAGGAGGGCGACCACGAAGTTGTGGTGGAGGTACCGCCCCGCGTGCCGGACGACGAAGCTGACGATGGAGAGTCGCGGCAGGGCCGGGTTGCCGAGGATCTCGAGGTCAGGGTTGGCCGACCAGCGGGCGATGGCCCGGCGCGATGAACGACTCCTCGCGCTCGCGGATCGCCTCGACGCCGACGGCCTCCTTGAGCCCGAACACGAGGCCCGCCCGGATCGATTCCACGATCGCCGGCGTGCCGCCCTCCTCGCGGTGCTCGATCTCCGTCAGGTAGACCTGCTCGGACGGGTTGACGTACGCGACGGTCCCGCCGCCCGGCACCGTCGGCACCCGGTTCCGGAACAGCGACCGGCGGGCCACGAGCACCCCCGGCGTGCCCGGCCCGCCGATGAACTTGTGGGGTGAGATGAAGATCGCGTCGAGGTCGTCGCCGGCCATGTCGATGCGCAGGTAGGGTGCGGCGGCGGCATAGTCCCAGCAGGCGATCGCTCCGCGCGCGTGGAGGAGGGCCGTGATGCCCCGTACGTCGGACACGATCCCGCTGACGTTGCTCGCCGCCGAGAAGCTCCCGATCATGAGCGCCCGGTCGGCATAGCGGTCGAGCTCGGTCGCCAGGTGCGCCTCGTCGATCCGACCGTCGGGATCCTCGTGGATCACGATCACGTCGGCGAGGGATTCGCGCCAGGGCAGCTCATTCGAGTGGTGCTCGTACGGGCCGACGAAGACGACCGGGCGGTCGCTCGCCGGGATCGCCTCGCGCAGGCGGTACCGATCGGCGAGGTCGGCCGGGAGCCGGATCTCGAGCACCTCGACGAGGCGGTTGATGGCCCCGGTCGAGCCCGATCCGACGAAGACGACGGCATGCTCGCCAGTCGCGCCGACGGCCCGCCGGATGATCTCGCGGGCTTCCGACCGGAAGCGCGTCGTCTGGAGGCCGGTCCCGCTCGATTCGGTATGGGTGTTCGCGTACAAGGGCAGGACCGCGTCGCGAAGGTAGTCCTCGATGAACTCCAGGGCGCGCCCCGACGCCGTGTAGTCCGCGTACGTGACGCGCCGCACCCCGAACGGGCCAGCCACCGCCTCGTCCTCGCCGATGACGCCGGCACGAATGGCGTCGATGAGCGCCGCGGGCTGGTCCATGGGCCCGGATCCTACTCCGCGGCGGCCCGCCGAGCGCGTCCGCAGCGCGCCGACGCGCGCCTGTCGGTGCCCCCGGCCCGACTCTCCCGCCGCGGCGATCGCCGATCGGCAGGTCACCGGGGCGACAGGTACCACTGCAAATCATGCGTTTGGACGAGAGCCGGGCGCCGGGGCCCGGCGTACGATTCCGGCCCGCGACACGGCCGACTCGGGGCCGGCCGGGCTCGGGGGCACGCTGGAGATCGGTGCCATGCCATCCTCCAAAGCGTCGACTGGCCGCGGCCCGGACTCGGCCGCGCCCCACCTACCGCCGGGCAGCTACCGTGCCGCCGCGCTGCTGCTCTGGCCGCGCCTCGATCCGGACGGGGTCCGCAGAGCGGGCGACGACCCCGTGCGCCTCGGCCGCCTCGCCGAGCGCCGGACCGGCATCCCGCTCGACCGCATCGTCGCCATGCTGGAGCGCGCGGCGGCGGCCTTCCCGGACGATGCGGCGCATCGCCGGCGCCAGCCCGTCGCGATCCCGGTCCGGCCCGATGCCCGGACCGCCCAGGCCGCAGGGCCTGATCGCCGGCCGCCGGCCACGCCCGCTCCGGAGGGCATCCCCGCCGAGGAGCCGGTCGCCGAGCCGATCGGCTGACCCTTCGGTCGCAGGCGAGCGAACGCTCGACAGCGGGCAACGACGCAACACGCGCGCCCCGGCCCGCGAATCCGGGACGCGCGACGCGGTCAGCGGCCCCAGGACGCATCCGAGAGCGGCGCACGGCCGAGCGGCGCGGCCGCCACGCTCAGGTGTCGGGCGAGTACCCTTGCGGCATGGCGCTCGTGATCACGGATCTCGCCAAGCGCTTCGGCGAAACGGTCGCGCTCGACGGCATCAGCTTCAGCGTCGAGCCGGGTACCGTCTTCGGCTTCCTCGGAGCCAACGGCGCGGGCAAGACGACGACGATGCGGATCGTCCTCGACATCATCCTGCCCGACGCAGGCAGCGTGGCCTGGAATGGGACCCCGGCCAATCGGCTGCCGCGACGCACCTTCGGCTACCTCCCGGAGGAGCGGGGCCTCTACGCCCGGATGAAGGTCCTCGAGCAGCTGGTGTTCTTCGCCGGGCTGTACGGCGTTCCCCGCAGCGTGGCCGACGCGCAGGTCCGGAGCTGGCTGGCCAGGTTCCGCATTCCCGAGTATGCGGACCGCCGCGCCGAGGAGCTCTCGAAGGGAAACCAGCAGAAGATCCAGTTCATCGCAGCGGTCCTCCACGACCCGGACGTGCTGATCATGGACGAGCCGTTCACCGGGCTCGATCCCGTCAACGTGGCGCTCCTGAAGTCCGCATTCCTCGAGATGCGCGACCGCGGCAAGACCCTCATCTTCTCGACCCACCAGATGGAGACCGTCGAGGAGCTGTGCGACGCCGTCGCCATCATCGATCGGGGCAGGCTGGTCGCGAACGGTCCGACGGCCGAGGTCCGGCGATCCCTGGGAACGCGGGCGGTTCGGCTCGGGGTGGCGGGCGATCCGGAGCTGCCATGGCTGGCCGAGCTGCCCGGCCTGCGCGTGATCCGCAACGGCCGCGACTACACGGAGATCCAGGTGTCGAGCGAGCGCGACCCCGGGACGGTCCTCATCGAAGCGCAACAGCGAGGCGAGCGGATCACCCACTTCGAGATCGCGGATCCGTCGCTCGAGCAGGTGTTCGTGGAGCTCGTCGGCCGGGAGGCATCGGCCGACGACGAGCGAACGCTCGCGTCGGCTCCCGCCGCTCCTGCCGCCGCAGGGAGGCGCTGAGCGATGCCGAGCGTACGGACCCGCAACGTCCTGCTGATCGCCCGCCGCGAGTACCTCGTCAGGGCGCGGACCCGGTCGTTCAAGATCAGCACCGCCATCGTCGTCGCGGTCGCGGTGGCGATGGCCCTCCTCCCGGTGATCATCGGCTTCTTCGAGGGGATCGGGAGCGCCGACCGCGTCGGCATCAGGTCCCAGGTGCAGCTGGCCGGCGACCCGGCCGCCCGATTCGCTGCGATCCTCGACGTACCGACGCTTACCGGGACCGGGACGGCCTACAGCTTCTCGGCTGTCACCGACGAGGCCGACGGTCGCGCCAGGGTCGAGAGCGGCGACCTCAAGGCACTCGTCCTGATCGATCGCGACGCGGCCGGAAGGCTGACCTTCATGATCGTGTCGAAGGAGGGGGCTGCCGCCCGCCTGCCGACGCTCCTGCGCCAGGCGGCCGCAGCCGTGGCGATCCAGGACCGGCTCGATCGCCAGGGCATCTCGGCCGCCGACCAGGCCGCCCTCTTCGCGCCGCCGGCCGTGGCCGTCGAGCGCCCGACGCCGGGCAAGGCGGGCCCGCAGACGGGCGCCGAGGAGATCGCCGCGGTGGGCGTCGGCCAGATCCTCGTCATCTTCATCTTCGTCGCGATCATGGTCTACGGGCAGTGGGTCGCCATGAGCGTCGCCGAGGAGAAGAGCAGCCGGGTGATCGAGATCGTGATCAACGCGGCCACGCCCCAGGAGCTGCTCGGGGGCAAGGTGATCGGGGTGGGTGGCCTGGGGCTGACCCAGTACCTGCTGGCGGTGGTGGCGGCCACGATCGCCTTCCTGTTCCAGGGTCAGATCGGGTCGCTTGTCCTCGGAAACCGCGCCGGCGCGGCCCCGGACGTCGGCGCGAACGGCCTGACGCCCGCCGTGCTCGTCACGTTCGGGATCCTGTTCGTCCTGGGCTTCGCGCTCTACGCGATCCTGTACGCGGCCGCGGGGTCGCTCGTGAGCCGGATGGAGGACGTCAACTCGGTCGTCGGCCCGATGATGCTGCTCGGGATGGTCGGCTACTTCGTCGCCGTGTATGCGTCGTCGGGCCTGATCCCGATCGATGCGCCGTGGGTCGTCGCCTTCTCGTACGTCCCGTTCGTGAGCCCGTACCTGATGCTGTCACGGGTGGTGCTGGGCGTCGCCGGCCCGACCGACGTCCTCATCGCGGTCGTGATCCTGGTCGTGACCATCGCCGGCGCGCTCTGGATGGCCGCCCGCGTGTACAGCGCCGGCATCCTGATGTACGGCCAGAAGGCGGGCTTCCGGACCTTCCTGACGACGGCGTTCCGGCGGGCCGGCTGAGGCCGGCGGCGGGGCGCCTGAGGCCCACGCGCCGCGGATGACGCGTCGGCCGCCCGCGCCGCGGATGACGCATCGGGCCGCGCGCCCGGTGCGACATCGGAGCGCGGGCACTGTCGAGCTTGCCCGGTCCAGGGGCGCCGGGGCACCGGTCCCAGGACCAATTCCGGCCCGCGGGGGCCGCCCTTCGACCGTTCGGCACTGGTGATCGGGGCGCCCGGGGCGCACACTCGCCCCGTGGAGGACACGGCCATGACCCAGCTTCACCCGGTTTCCGATGACCCGGAGGCCGTCGTCGCGCGGATCGAACGGCGCTTCGACGAGGCGGGCGGCCACGCCCGGCTCGAGTCAGAGCTGCGCCGCCTCGCGACCGACGTGCTGGGACGATGCGACCAGGACGCCCTTGATCCTGCCTGTCGCGACGCCGTGGCCCGGATGACCCGCGCGGCCGTCGCCGCGTCGGTCGAGCCGCTCGTGGCGCGTTTCATCGCGGAGCTCGCCCGCGGGATGGTCGGCCTGGCACCCGAGATCCGCGAACGGCTCCTGCGCAGCAGCGACCGCCGCGACCTCGGATTCGAGTAGATCCGCTCCCCAGGGCCGGTGGCCAGGGCCGGCCCTGGCGGATCCCGACCCGGTCAATCCTCTGTCGGCGACTCCGCGGGCAGCAGGAGCGTGAACGCGGCGCCCGGGGCGGGCGATCCCGGAGTCGCGGCAGCCGGCGGACCGGCTTCGGCTGGGGCACCCGCCTTGCTGCCATCGGCGGGCGTCGGCGCAGCGGCGGCGGTCTCTGCGGCACGGGCCGTTTCGGCGGTGGCGGTCGTGGCGGCAGAGGCCGTGGCGGTGGCCGACCCGGCAGGCGACCCGGAGGCGGCGCCAGCCGTGGCAGCGCCGGCGGCTGCGGAAGCCGAGGCGGTGGCGCCCGGTTCCAGGTACAGATCGCCGTCGTTCGCCCGTGCGAGCGACCGCGCGACGTAGAGCCCCAGCCCGGTACCCTCCTGCCCGGTGCCCCGGCCACGCATGAAGCGCCCGAACAGCGCCGCCCGGTCGCTCTCCGCAACGCCCGACCCTCGATCGGCGATCGTGATCGCGACCCGCGACCGGGCCTGGTCGGCGCGCACCGTGACGCTGACCGGGCGACCTCCGCCGTACTTGAGGGCGTTGTCGAGGAGCGCCCACAGGACCTGGTCGACGTCGCCCGGATCGGCGACCGCGAGCCAGCCCGCGGACTCGTCGCGCAGCTCCAGGGCCACGTCGTCGGCCCCGAGCGCTTCCCAGGCTCGCCGGACCGCCGGGACGGGGGCGAAGACATCGGCCATCGGCCGCAGCACGCCGGCATCGAGCCGGTTCACGGTCAGGATCTGGCGAACCATCCGCGAGAGGCGGTCGCTCTGCTCCTCGATGATCGCCAGCCGCCGGTCGGGTGCCTCTTCTGCCAGCTGGTCCGCGTAGGCGCGAATCCGCGCCAGCGGTGTCTGCAGGTTGTGGCTGACGGCGCGCAGGAAGTCGTCCTTGGCGGCGTCGAGCGCGACCAGCCGCTCGTTCTGCGCCTCCACCTGGGCGAACAGCTCCGCGGCGCGCACGCCGGCCCCGACGATCGCCGCGAAGAGCTCGAGCAGCTCCTGGTCGGCCCGCTCCCATCGGGCCGTCGCCGGCGCGTGGGCGACCAGGACGCCGATCGTGTCGGCACCGGCGCGGATCGTGGCCCGGATGGGCAGGGGGTCGCCGGGAACGCGCTCCTCCTCGGGTACGCCGGACGGGTCGCCGGTCAGGACCCGCGCGTCGATCAGCTCGAATGCGGTCATGGCGTCCTCGGCCGCCCGCGCGAGGAGCTCGCCGCCCTCGTTTTGGGGGCTCGTATGGGAGATCGATCCGACCACCCGCCCGATCTGCCGGTTGCGGCGGGCGAGGTCCAGCGCGAGCCGGTTCTGCCGCTCCGCGAGGCGGCCGAGCTCGTCCTCGCTCGTCATCGCCGTGGTCGCAGGCGCGGGCGCCTCCCCGGCGGCGATCCGGTCGAGGCCCGCGGCCAGGTCGCTCAGCTGGCGGGTGGTTGCGCCGGCCACCGAGGACGCGAGGACGAGCGAGAGCAGCACGCCGCCGACGAGCGCGGCGAGGAAGACCGCCTGGAGTCCGGCATCGGATGCCAGGCGGCCGCTCCAGGCGGCGAGCAGCCCGGCGAGGCAGACGGGCAGCAGGGCTGCCACGAGGAACGCCATCGTCAGGCGGATCCGGAACGGCACCTCACGGCGCGGTGCCCGGTCCGCGCTGGGCTGCCCGGCGACCTGCCCCGGTTCGCCCGCGTGCAGCGCGTCGTCGCCCATCGTCAGGGCGCCTTCGGGTCGAGAAACCGGCAGCGGGGGGCGACCGGACAGCGATCGCACGCGGGTCGCCGGGCGTCGCACGTTCGCCGTCCGTGCTGGATCAGCAGCACGTGGGCCGCATGGACGTCCGCCGCGTCGAGCAGGCGAGCGTAGATGTCGTGCTGCAGGTCGGGTCCCGCCGTCGGCGGCGCAAGCCCGATCCGCCGGCTGACCCGCTCCACGTGCGTGTCGACCGGCATGAGGGGCATCCCGAAGCAGAAGAGGAGCACGATCGACGCTGTCTTCCGGCCGATCCCCGGGATGGCGGTCAGCCAGTCCCGCGCCTCGATGGGCGGCAGTGCGCCGAGGAACTCGAGGTCGTGGCTGCCCGCGTGCTCGCGGATGTACGCCAGCGTCGCCTGGATCCGGGCGCCTTCTGCGGCCCGAGACCCCCGGGTCGGATCACGTCGACGAGCTCGGGCAGCGGCGCGTTCTCCACCGCCGTCCAGTCGGGCGGGGCGCCCGGGTCGAGGCCGATGCCGCCCCATCCTTCCGGCGGCCGCTGCGTGCCGTCGGCAGCCGTGACCCGATGGGTCCGGAGCGGGCCGCTCGACGGGTAGGCGGCCCTGAGGCCGGCGAATGCCCGCTCCGAGTTCACGTCGGCGGTGTTCTGGGAGAGGATCGTGAGGACGAGCTCGGACACCGGGTCGAGCCGTGGGTCGCGGACCGGGCGCCCGTAGGCGCTCGCAAGGGCTGTCAACACGAAGGCGACGAGGCCCGGCCGGCGGCGATTGAGCGAGCGGACCCACGTGACGGCCGGGTCCTGCGCCTTCGGTCGCGCCCGCCGCGGCTTCGCCGGCGCCGTGGTCGTGGCGCTCTTCGGCTTCACCTGCGGTTTGGCCGGCGCCGCGGCGGCCCCCGCGCTCCCCTGCACCGTGCTTCTGGCTCTCCGTTGCGGCGAGCTCCTGGCGCTCCCCGGCAGCGAGCCGCGCCCGGTCCGGCCGGACGCGGATTCCGGTTTCGCCCCGTCGGCGCCGGGCCCGTCCGCGGGGGTCGCCGGCCCGGCGCCGATGATCGGCGGCCTCGGGGCGGCCATCAGCCGAAGCCGCGGCGGCGCCGCCCCCGGCCGGGCTGCCCCCGCCGCCCCCGGCCGGGCTGCCCCCGCCACCCCCGGCCGAGCTGCCCCCGCCACCGCCGGCCGCGCCGCCGCCGCGGCTCGCCGCAGGCTGGGCGCCGGCCCGGGCGCCGATCTCGACGAGGCGCGCGATTCGCTCGGCGGCCCGCTCGAGCGGGCGTGCGCCGGCTGCCATTGCCTCGTCGACGGTGAGCGGTCGCTCGATCGCCGGCACCGCGATCGCGCCGATCGCCGCGAGCGCGTCCGCTCCCTCCGGCGTCACGCCGCCGCCAACGGCAACGCACGGCATGCCGGCCGCTCCGGCCCGCGCCGCGACGCCGCGGCGCGGTCTTGCCATACGCGGTCTGCGCGTCGATCCGGCCCTCGCCGGTGAGGACGAGGTCGGCCCGTCCGAGCTTCGCGTCGAAGCCCGTCGTCTCCATCAGCACCTCGACCCCCGGCACGATCGCGAACGACCGGAAGCGATCGCGCAGGCAGGCGAGCCCGAACGTCGTGCCCCCGGCGGCGCCGGCGCCGGGCGTGTCCCGCTCGCGCCGGCCTGTCGCGCCCTCCAGGGCGTCGGCCCAGCGGGCGAGGGCCGCGTCGAGCTCCCGGACCTGCGCCTCCGACGCCCCCTTCTGCGGCCCGTAGACCGCTGCGGCCCCCGACGGCCCGAGGAGCGGGTTCGTCACGTCGCAGGCGATTCGCAGGTCGACCTGGGCGAGGCGGTCGTCGAGCTCATCGAGGTGAATGACCAGGGTCGGCTCCACGGTCATCGCCAGCCCCAGGGCGGCGAGGAGCCCGAGGCCGCCATCCGTCGTGGCGCTTCCGCCGACCCCGAGGTCGATGCGCCGGATGCCCTCGTCCAGGACCGCCCGCAGCACCTCGCCGGTCCCGAAGGTCGAAGCGAGCAGCGGGTCGCGCTCGGCCGGCGCGAGCCGCGAGAGGCCCGACGCGGCGGCCAGCTCCACGACCGCGCTTCGGCCGTCCGCGGATCGCAGCCAGCGGGCGGACAGCTCGCGTCCCAGCGGGTCATGGGCCGGGGCCGTCCGCCACTCCCAGCCGCCCGCCGCCTCGATGGCGACCAGCGTCCCCTCGCCGCCGTCGGCCATCGGCGCAAGGAGGATCGTGTCCTCGGGTCGTACCCGGGACCAGCCCGCCGCCAGGCTGCGGGCGACCTCGACCGCGGTGAGCGAGCCCTTGAAGCTGTCCGGCGCGACGAGGACGGTCAGCGGGCCCATGCGATCGCTCAGCCCTGCTGGGGCGTGCCCGCGCGCCGCTCCAGGTACTCCGGGATCCGGATGATCGGCGGGCGCTCGCGGTCGGCCAATTCGATCACCTCGAGCCCGAGCCGGTCGGCGCTCGCGCGCGGCAGCTTCATCGTCGAGCCCATCTCGGCGAACAGGCGGGCGCGCCGCCGCTCCTCCAGCCGCTTCATCACCGCCTGGAGGATCACGAAGCTCATCCGCGACAGGCCCTCGAGCTCCTGGTTGCGGTGGACCCGCCGCTCGAGGTCCACCTGGCCGAGCCCCTCGAGGCCGACCCGCTCGGCGATGTCGATGAGGTGCCCGATCTCGACCGCATAGCCCGTGAAGAAGGGGATCGTCTCGAGCAGGCTGCGCCGCCCGGCATACTCGCCGGCGAGGGGCTGGATGAACCCGGAGAGGTCCGGGAAGAAGAGGTTGATGAGCGGCCGGGCCACGAGCTCCGTCACGCGGCCGCCGCCGCCCTCCTTCAGCACGCCCCCCTCGACGATGGGGCGCTGGTAGTAGCCCTTCACGTACTGGATCCGCGGCTCCACGAGCAGCGGGCCGAGCGTCCCGTATGCCATTCGCGGATGCCAGTTCCGGACGTCGGTGTCGCACCAGGCGATCAGGTCGCCGGTCGACTCGTACAGGCTCTTCCAGAGCGCCTCGCCCTTGCCGCGGTAGCTCCCGTAACGGGACAGGACGTCGGCGTGCCGGACGACCCGGGCACCCTCGCGGGCGGCGATCGCGCAGGTGTCGTCCTCCGAGGACGAGTCGATCACGAGGATCTCGTCGAGGAGGGGAACCGCCTCCATCAGGAGCATCCGGGCGCGCCGCACGATCGGCCCGATGGTGGCCGCCTCGTCGAGCGCCGGGAGCACCAGGCTGATCGTGAGGCCCTGCTTCTCCTTGAGCGCGACGAGGCGCCGCAGGTTGGCGAACTCCGCGTGGTGGAAGTTGGATTCACCGAACCAGCGCTCGACGCGGGCGGGCACGGCTCGCGACTCGACGATCGAGCGCTCGGCCGCCGCGAGGGTCTCGGCGCGCGCGGCGAGCTCCTCGAACGTGGCGCTGCTGATCGGGTCGCGCGTCTTGACGACCATGACCGGCGGCCTGGAGCGGGTCGCAATCGTCTCCGGCAGCGCACCGAACAGGAAGCTCTCCTGGGCCGAGCCCTCCGGCATCGCCGAGGCGCCCATCACGACGAGGTCGACCTTCTCGGCCTCGCGGAGGATCGCGTTGCGCACGTTCGGCGCCTCACGCAGGAGGCCGTCGGCATGCCCGCGCGCGTGCTGCTTGAGGAACGTGGCGAGGGCGTGCTCCGCCTGGGCACGCACGGCGGGGGTGATCCCCGGGGGGACGATGTGGAGGACCGTGACCCTGGCGTCGTGGCGGCGGGCGAGGGCCGCCGCGAACTCGAGGGCCAGCTCCGCATGCGGGCCGCCCCGGACCGGGACGAGGATCCGCCGGATGGCCGGCATCGGGCGCTGCTTGACGACCGCGATGTCGCAAGGCGCATCCCGGACGACGCTGTCGATCGTGGGTGAGAAGACAGGCGCCGGGCCCGCGCCGTGGCCGCCGGGCCGCCCGCCCCAGCCGAAGATGATGAGGTCGGCCTCGAGCTCCACCGCCGCCTCGACGATCCCCTCGGACGCGTGGCGACCGATCCGGACGACCGGTCGGATGCTCGTGCCCTCCGGCGCGTAGTCGAGCACCTTCTGGAGGAGGCGGCGCGCCTGGCGCGCCTTCGTGGCGCCCTCCGACAGGGGCATCTCCTCGGGCACCTCCACGATCCCGAGGGCGGTCAGCTCGCCGGCCCGCGGGTCGAGCAGCTCGGCCCCGATCCGGATCAGGTCCTCGGCGGTGGCGGGGTTGGCGACCGGGATCAGGATCCGTCCCGGCAGCGGGACGCGCTGGATCATCCGGCACCCTCCCGATCGGCCGCCGCCGCAGCGTCCTCGGCCGCTCGCCAGCGCTCCACGAGGTACGGCTTGCGAAGCTCGAATGCACGCGCCTGCCGCTCGACGCGGTCCTCGGCGTCGTCCTGGCTCAGGCGGCGGCACTCCACCACGAGGCTGCCCACCCGGCCGAAGTAGAGCGGAACGAGCGCCTGGACGAGTCGCTCGAGCGGCAGCGTCCCGAACCGGGCGGCGATCACGAGGTCGTACACGATCTCCGCCCACAGCTCGTCGGGGAAGTGGTACGCCGCCACGGCGTCGGACATCCGGTCCGTCGGCACGGGTTCGCTCGTCTCGTTGCCGATGCCGAGGCGCGTCGCAGCCGTCTCGGCGAGGCGGGCCGCCTCGCCGGCGATCTCCTCGACCGCGGCGGCGTGCTCCGCCCCGAGCATCGTCCGCCAGGCCTCGGCGTGGGAGACGCGCCCCGCCCCGAACTCCGAGAGCAGGCGCAGCGTGTTCACGTTGAGCGGGCTGGGCTCGACCCAGCGCTCGAAGCCGTAGGCAGGCACCTCGTGGCTGCCCCGGACGTCCAGCCAGGCCGATGGGTTCTGCCCGGCCAGGGCGAGGATCGTGCCCACGACCTGGCGGAACATCGGGCCGAGATCGGCCGAGGGATCCTTCGGGTCGTGGATCTTGGCTCCCAGCCGCGCCTCGCAGACGGCGAACCCGCCGATCAGCGCGTGGGTCGTCATCCAGATGTCGATCCCGAACCGGCTCACGTCCGGCGTCCAGTCGTCGCGGGCCAGGTAGTGGCGGACGAGGTCGCCCGAGACGCCGAAATCCCCGCCGATCGGCTGGCGGATCCGCCGCCCGTAGAGCGCCCGGGTGAGCGGGTAGGTGACCGTGTTGGTGATCGTCCCGTCGTACTTGTGACGAGCGTAGAGCGGGGTCACGAAGTCGAAGCCACCCTTCAGGATCGGCCCCGCGAGCAGCTCGACCCATTCGGGCCCGATCGAGCGCAGGTCGGAGTCGACGACGACCAGGGCGCGCACGTCGGCCGCGGCCGCGATCTCGAAGATGGTCCGCAGCGCGGCGCCCTTGCCACCGATGCCGTCCACCTCGGGGTAGGTGAGGGTGAGGCGCAGGAGCCGGTTCGTCGGCCGGACGAGGAGGATCCGCTCGACGTAGTCGGGGGGCTCGGTCTCGGCCACGACGCGCTGCGTCCCGTCGGGCGAGCCCGCGTCGGAGTTCACGAGGAGGGGCCGCAGGTCGGGGAAGTACTGGACGAGGCCGGCCTGGGCGGCGCGCACCACGTGCCCGATCGTCGCGGCGTTCTTGAAGCTGGGGATCCCGACCATGATGTCCGCCGGGCCGAGCCGCTCGAGCTCGGCGCGGATCGCGGGGGTGAGGGTGCTCGACGCGGCGTTCACCGGCGGGGCATGGACGCCAGCGCCCACCCGTCGTTCGGATCGCCCGGCCGGTACCGGCTGTTGGGGTCCTTGTACGCGAGCTCGCCGAAGCCGGCCGCCCGCCACGAGTTGATGAAGGTCGTCAGGGGCTCGCGGACGTAGGGCGTCCGGCGTACCAGCAGGTTTTCCTCGACCACGCTGTCGAGGATCCGCTTGCGCTCGAGGAGCGGGACGTCGAGCAGGTCCTGGTCGTCGACGGCGAGCAGGTCGACCGCCACGAAGGCCAGCGGGCCGAGCACGGGATCGCCTTCCTCGTCGGTGACCTCGACGCTCGGCTTGGGGCGCACCGGCTCGCCGGTGCCGCGCGCGCGGGGATCGCTCGGCCGGTCCGACTTGAGGATGTCCGCCGCCCCGCCAAGCATGAAGCGCGACATGTGGGCACCGAGCGACTGGGACGTGTCGGATTCGGCGAATCGTCGAGATCAGGGTCTGGGTCGCCTGGTAGGTCAGGTAGCCGTCGAGCACCGCGCTGTCGGCGAGGACGGCCTCGGCGACCGCGTCGAGGATGACGCCGCAGGTGTCCGCGACGTCGGCCCCATCGGCGTCGGCGACCTCGACGGGCTGGCCTGCCCGGACGCGGACGAGGACGCGCGTCCCGTCCCATCCCGGCTCGACCAGGGCGTCCTTCACGTTGCGCGCGTGCCCGCGCCCGAAGGCCTGGGGCCGCCATTCGCGAGGGTCGAGCTCCATGGCGCCGATCGTACCAGCGCGTGGCGGCGAGCATCGGCCGGCTGCCGGGCGTTCGGAACCGGGGGCGCCGGGCTGGCCGCCGGCGTTCGGAACGGGCCGCCGATGATCGGGTCGCTCGGCGACCTTCGCGTGCGCGTGGGCGAGAGGCTGCGACCTACGCCGCTCGCTTGCGAAATCCCGCCCTGGCTCAGCTCAGGGCGTGCGCGGCCTCCACGCAGGCGACGGAGCACCCGCGGGCGTCGCGCCCGGGCTGGCCCGAGAAGTGGTGCCACGAACGCGGCGAGAGGCCCGCGTCGTCGACGGACTCCCGCCGCGTCAGGCGGCAGCCGCATGCCTCGCAGACGACGGTCTCCGCATTCAGGCGGACAGCCGTGGCAAGGTGGCTGCTGTCGGCGGTGGTCTGGGCGTTCAGCGGCGTCATGACGCGTCCCTCGGATACTCGATCGGCGTTCCCCATGGTTGGCCGCACGCTACGCGCGTGGCACGGCCGGGTCAGTACCGGCAGGGCGCAGGTTGCGTTGCCGTTCGGATGCGCGGTTCGCCGAGCAGCGCCCCTCGACATGTGATCTGCGGACGAGGGGCTCTTGACGGCGGGCCCGGGCGCGCGGAGGCTCGGGACCATGCGGAGGATCAGTCGACTCGCTCTTCTGGCTGTGCTCGTGGCTGCCGCAGCCGCGTGCTCACGGCCGGCAGTCTCCGCCGGCGGCTCAGCGTCCTCCGCGACGCCGACACCTGTCGCTCCAGGAACGCCATTGGCCGCCGCTGAGCCGAGCGCGATGACGACCCCGGACGCATCGGCAGCCCTCGAGACCATCCGCAACATGATCGAGGTTCGATACGCGGACCAGCTCCTCATGATCGGATACGGTGCCGGGAACGTCGTCGTCGGGTTGAAGTCCACGGCGGGGGCGGCCGCAGCCGACATCGTCGCCCGATACGGCGCGGCTGTGCAGGTGTCGGTCGGGTTCTTCCCGTACCCCGCACCGCCATCGGCGGCGCCGCGCGGCTGCCCGATCGCGTTCGAGACGACCGCCGATCCGGGACCGCTTCGAGCGATCCTCGTCCTGCCGAGCCCTCGGATCGCCCACACCGACGGCTTCACCGCGAAGGTCCGGGTGACGAACACCGGGACGACGAGCCTCCCGTTCCAGTCAGGCCAGCCGCTCTCGATCTACCTCTTCGAGCAGGGTTCGATGACGCCGATCGGCGCGTCGCCCGCAGCAGTCGCGGGCACCGGCCTCGGGCTGACGCTTCGCCCGGGTGCCTTCCGCGACATCGACGCCAGCGGCGGGACGGCTTCGTGTGACATCGCCCGCGGATACGAGCTTCCCGACGGGCCGTACGTCGCGCGGGCTGCCGTCGAGATCGACCAGGCGAACGGGCCCGGCTACTTCTGGTCGGAGCCCGTCCCGGTCGAGGTGATCACGCCGGGCCACTGAGCGTCGAATGGAAGGCGGCGACCGCCCGGCCCGGGCGCGCCGAGTCCGCTGCGGACTCTCAGTCTCAGGCGCCGTAGCCGGAGGGGTGCGCCCGCCGCCACGCCCAGGCTGACGCGACGATCCCGGAGATGTCGGTGCGGCGGGGAGTCCAGCCGAGCACCTCGCGGGCGCGGGTCGCGTCGGCGATCAGGACCGGGGGATCGCCCGCCCGGCGGGGCCCGACGCGCACCGGCACGCTCCGGCCGGTTACGGTCTCGGCAGCGGCGATCACCTCGCGGACGCTGAACCCTCCGCCGTTGCCGAGGTTGATCGCGAGCGCGGCGGCGCTGCCGTCCGGCGCCGACGTTCGCTCGTCGGTCGGAGCCGTGGCGTCGAGCGCCAGGACGTGGGCCAGGGCGAGATCCTCGACGTCGATGTAATCGCGAATGCAGGTCCCGTCGGGCGTCGGATAGTCGGTGCCGAACAGGTCGAGCGGGAGGCCGCCCTCGATCGCCCGCAGGACGTTCGGGATCAGGTGGGACTCGGGCTCGTGGACCTCGCCGTTGCGCGTCGATGCTCCGGCGACGTTGAAGTACCGGAGGCTGATGCTCCGCATCCCGTAGGCACCCGCATACCAGCGCAGGATCCCCTCGAACGACCGCTTCGTCTCCCCGTACGGGTTGATCGGCGCGAGCGCCGCCTCCTCGTGGATCGGCACCCTCGCGGGCGTGCCATAGACGGCTGCCGTCGAGCTGAAGACCACCCGCCGGACGCCGGCCTCGCGGATCGCCTCGACGAAGGCGACGCCGCCGGCGACGTTCTCCCGGTAGTAGAGGGAGGGGTCTGCGATGGACTCGCCGACCAGCGACCGCGCGGCGCAATGGAGCACGGCATCGATCCCGCCCGAGAGCAGGGGCCGCGTCACCGCCGGGTCGCCGTAGCTGCCGACGACGAGCCGGACGCCGGGGACGAGCGCGTCGCGATGGCCCTTGGACAGGTCGTCGAGGACGACCACGTCATGGCCTGCCTCGACGAGGGCTTCGACGCAGATCGAGCCGACGTACCCGGCTCCTCCTGAGACGAGGACGCGCATCAGGACCTCCGGAACAGGCGGGCCATGATCCCGCGTCGCCTGGGGGCGGCGGGTGACACGGGTGGGCCTGGCGGGACGGGCGGCCGCGGGGCGGCCGCCGGCAGGACCGCCCCGGGCTCGGGGGGAGCTGCGTGGACGGCCGGCGGGGCTTCGGCCGACGCCGAACCTTCGGCCGGCGTGGCTTCGGCCGCCGCCGGCTCGTCGGCCGCGGCCTGACCTTCGGCCGCCGGCGTGGCTTCGGCCGCCGCCGGCTCGTCGCCAACCTTCGGCCGCCGCCAGACCTTCGGCCGCCGCCGAACCTTCGGCCGGCACGAGACCCTCGGCGAGCGTCGAACGTTCGGGCGGCCGGGCGGTCTGCGCCGTGTCGGCGGGCGCGCCGGGCATCCCGAGGTTCGCAGCCGCAGGGGGTGTTCCGGGCAGCTCCGCCGCGGTCCTCGCCGTCGACCGGGCCGGCAGTCCCCGCGGCCCGTCGCCCCGGCGCCCGATCACCTCGGTCAGCCGGACGATCAGCCGCCGGGCCGTCGCATTGTCGGGATCGACCGCGAGCGCGCGCGTCGCGAAGTCCATGGCGGTCCACTCGTCACCGCGCTCGAGCGCGACGCGCGACAGCCCGACGATCGCGATCGCATTCCGGGGGTCATGCTCGATCGCCTGCCAGTAGACCCGCTCCGCCTGGTCGAGCATCCCCAGGGCGAGCGCGTTCTCCGCCTTCAGCAGCAGCTCGATCATGCCCGCCCGCTCCCGCGCTTCGCGCCGCCCGAAGCGGCGCCTTCGTCGGCCCCGATCCCGCCCGACAGCGGCGCCTTCGCTCGGCCCCGATCCCGCCCGACGGCGGGCCGCCGGCCTTGACCCCGCCCCCGACGCCGCCCGACGGCGGGCCGCCGGCTGTCCCCGCCGCGACGATCTCGGACGCGAGAGCGATGAGGCGCGATCGATCGTTGAGCGCCGGGTCGCCGATGACCCGCTCGAGCAGCCGGTCGAGCAGCACCCCGAGCCCGGGCCCAGGCGTCACGCCGACGGCCGCAATGAGGTCCGTGCCGTTCACGGCAAGATCGCCGAGCGAGAGCGCGACGTGCGACGCCAGCTGGACCCGGCAGCGGCTCCGGAGCTCGTCGAGGCCATCGACGCCCGCCGCCTGGCCCGACCCGACGTTGTCCGCCGCCCGGAGGTCGAGCTGATCCTCGATCGCGCCGGGCCCGACGCGCCGGATGAAGCGCCGGATGGCCGCGTCCGACCACGCCGAGTCGTAGGCGAACATGTGGTACCGCACGAGGTGGGCCACCCGATCGATGAGGCCGTGCGGGAGGCGGAGGCTGGCCAGCCAGTCGGCCGCGAGCTCGGCGCCGACCGTCTCGTGGCCGAGGAAGTGCCCATCCGCGAACGTGGCCGGCTTGCCGATGTCATGGACGAGGGCGGCGAGCCGCAGGACCGCCGGCGCGGCGCCATCCGGCGGTCGCGCAGCGTCGACCGTCCGGAGGGTGTGGTCCCAGAGGTCGTCGCCGGGCACCTTGGCCTGCGGAATGCCCCGCTGGCGGGCGAGCTCGGCGGCGACGATGGCGAGCAGGCCGGTCTCCTCGGCCAGCGCGAGGCCGCGCGACGGCTGCGGCGCAGCGAGCAGCTTGAGCAGCTCGGCGGCGGTCCGCTCCCCCGAGACGTGGGTGGCCAGCGGCGCCTCCGCCCTGATCGCGGCCAGCGTCCCTTCCTCGACCCGCATGTCGAGCGTGGCGGCGAACCGGACCGCCCTGAGCATCCGCAGCGCGTCCTCGCGGAACCGTGCAGCCGGGTCGCCGACGGCGCGGATCTCGCCGCGGGCGAGGTCGGCTCGCCCTCCGAACGGGTCGACGAGCGCTGCGGCCGGGGAGTCGCCGATGAGCCCGCTGCCGCCGACCGCCAGGGCCATGGCGTTGATCGTGAAGTCTCGGCGGGCCAGGTCGTCCTCGAGGCGGGCCGCGGGCCGGACGGCATCGGGCCGCCGGTGGTCCGAGTAGGCGCTCTCGGAGCGCCAGGTCGTCACCTCGAACGTCGATCCGCGAGCCGGCACGCTGACCGTGCTGAACCGGTTCTCGTACCGCGCGGTCGGGAACAGGGCCTGAACGCGGTCGGGGCTCGCGTCCGTGGCCAGGTCCCAGTCCGCCGGCTCGACGTCGCGGAACAGGTCGCGGACACAACCCCCGACGAGGTGTGCCGCGTGGCCGGCCGCGCGGAGCGTGCCGGCGATGTCGAGCACGCCCGCCGGCAGATCGCGTCCGCCCTCGAGCACCGCACGTCCGACCACCGGCAGGTCGCGCTCGCCCTCGAGCGGCGCGCCGGACCCGCCCGTCAGTTCTTCCCGAGGAACAGGTAGCCCCGCCAGGCCTCGTTGCGCTCGTCCCGGAGGTACGGCGAGAAGAGCGAGTACAGGTCGCAGCGCGGCTCGAAGGGCAGTCGCGAGGAGGCGGATCCGGGCCTCGTCCGGCGTGCGGCCGCCCTTCCGGTGGTTGCACGCACGGCAGGCGGCGACGAGGTTCTCCCACGAATGCGCGCCGCCGCGGTGGCGGGGCAGGACATGATCCAGGGTCAGGTCGTTGCCCTGACGGCCGCAGTACTGGCAGGTGTGCGAGTCGCGGGCGAAGATCTCGCGGCGGCTCAGCTTGACACGCGGGCGCGGCCGGCGGACCTGGTGCTGAAGCCGGATCACGGACGGCGCCCGGTACGAGGCGCGCGGCGTCCGGAGCGTCTGGTGGTCGTACTCCACGACCTCCGCCTTCGACCCGAAGACCAGGCGAAAGGCCCGGGGCACGTTGCAGACGTTCAGGGGCTCGTAGTTCTGGTTGAGCACGAGCACGACACCGTCCATGCGGCGCGATCGTAGCAGAGCGGCCGGTTTCCGATGGGCGCTTGCCTCCCTCCGGGTCAAGGCCGCCGGACGCCGGTCCGCCGGCGAACCCGACCGCGATTCCGCCCCCGGCCGCGGCCCGATTCGGGCCCGCGCCAGCCCGCGCCGGAGCTCGGCCCGGCCGGGTGGCGCTACCAGCCCGCGCCGGGCTCGGCCTTGTCGCGCCGCAGCCAGGCGATCAGGGCGATCACGAAGCGCAGGATGAGGCTGATCCCGTAGGTCGCGCACCAGACGCAGACTGCGTCGATGACGAAGAGCTGCAGGTAGGTGAAGTAGAGTTCGAAGGTCACGCCGACCAGGCTGAAGGCGTAGTGGACGGCCAGCAGCCGCCCGTCACCGGTCCTGTACCAGCCGATCGCCGCGGTGAGCAGGATCAGCGAGAGGCCGACGCCGAAGACGGCGACCGGGATCCCGCCGATCCGGCTGTACGGTGACGTCGCCACGGTCTCGCAGCCGTGGAGCGGCCCGCAGACAGGCACGCCGCCACTCAGCTCCACGATCGACAGGTACGAGGCGACCGTGAGGCCGACGATGTCCAGGACCGCGAGGATGATGGCGGGATGAATCCGCCAGAGGCGCGCAAACATGGCGGAAAGACTAGCGCGATCCGGGCCGTGACGCCGCCGCCGTCGGAACCTGTTCCTGCGGCCGTGCCTGTCCGCGGTCCGACCGGTCCGGGACGGCATCCGGGCTGCTCCGCGCAGCCGGCCGCTCCCTGGATGCGGCACCACTTCGAGGAGCCGTGGGTGCCATGAGCAGCGACGTCATCGATCTCCTCTCCCGCCTCGTCGCGATCGATTTGGTCAATCCTGTCGCTCGTGCCGGGAAGCGGCCGGCGAGGCGGAGATCGCCACGTTCGTGCGCGGATGGGCGTTGGCCCAGGGGCTCGAGAGCGAGGTCATCGAGTCGGCGCGGCGGCCGGCCGAACGTGGTCGTTCGCGGCCGGGAGCGGGAGGCGGGCCCACCCTGATGCTCTACGGCCACCTTGACACCGTCGGTATCGGTGCGATGACCGAGCCGCTCCGGCCGCGGATCGAGGGCGACCGCCTGCACGGCCGAGGAGCGTACGACCAGAAGGCCGGCCTTGCCGCCGCCCTCGTCGCGTGCCGTGACGCGAGCCGCTCCGGCCTCCGCGGCGACGTCATCGCGGTGGCGGTCGCCGACGAGGAGCACGCGAGCACCGGCATGGTCGAGGTCCTTCGCCACGTCCGGGCGGACGCGGCGATCGTCACCGAGCCCACCGAGCTCGAGATCGGGATCGCGCACCGCGGCTTCGCGTGGATCGAGATCGAGGTGCTCGGCCGGGCTGCCCACGGCTCGCGGCCGCACCTCGGCGTGGACGCGATCCTCAAGGCGGGGCACGTCCTGGCCGCTGTCGAGCGCCTGCAGGCCGACCTGGACAGCCGCCGGCACCCGACGCTCGGCCCCGCGGTCGTGCATGCGTCGCTGATCCGCGGTGGGACCGAGATGGCCATCATCCCCGACCGGTGCGCGCTCGCGATCGAACGGCGGACGCTGCCCGGCGAGACGGCCGCCGACGTGCAGGCCGAGATCGACGACCTGCTGGCCGGCTGTCGCGCGGGCGACCCCGATCTCGTGGCGTCGGGCCGGATCACCCTCTGGCGAGAGCCGTTCGAGGCGCCGGCCGACACGCCCATCGTCGGGCTCCTGTCCGATGCGGTCGCCGGCGTGCTCGGACGTCGCCCCGCCCATACGGGCCTGAGCTTCTGGGCGGACTCCGCCCTGATCCAGGCGGCCGGGATCCCGACCGTGCTGTTCGGGCCGCCGGGCGAGGGCGCCCACGCCGACGTCGAATGGGCGAGCGTCTCGGGCACCGAGGCCTGTGCCGCCGCGCTGACGGCGGTGGCTCGCGAGGTCTGCCGCTGACCCGCGCGGCGGCCCGCCAGGGTTGCTCCGGGCGGAGACGCCACCTGCGTCCCAGCGGGCCGGACGTGCCAACTGCAGGTCGGAGGCGTAGTCTCAACGGCATGCTTCTCGGCATCGATCACATGGTGATCGCGGTCGCGGATCCCGAAGCCGCGGCGCTCGCGCTCCAGGAATCGCTCGGGCTCGTCGCGACGAGCGGCGGGCGCCACGAGGCCGGGACGTGGAACCGGCTCGTGTTCCTTGGCGACGCGTACCTCGAGCTCATCGGCGTGTGGGATGCCGCGCGGGCGGCGGAGCACCCGATCGGCGCCGCTGCGCTCGCTATCCTGGCCGGACCGGGCGCGGGCCTGGCCGCGATCGCCCTGGGGACCGACGGGATCCGGCGCGAGGCGGCGGCCCTGCACTCGGCCGGGAGCCCCATCTCGATGCCCGACGCGGGATCCCGGATCCGTCCCGACGGCGGGCGCGTGGCGTGGCAGACGGCGACCGCCCCGCCGCTCGGTCCCGATCGCCCGCCGTTCCTGATCGAGCACGAGCTCGACGGGCCGGAGTGGGGGTCCGCCGCGCGCGCCTCCCGCGCCCGGTTCGTCCACCCGTTCGGGGGCACGGCACGCCTGATCGGCATCGAGCTGTCCGTGGCCGTCCCCGCCGTGAGCGCCGCTGCCTGGGAGTCGACCGTCGGCGTCTCGTTCGTCGCGGCGCCGGCGGCGGAGCCCGAGGCCGTCGAGGCCCGCATCGGTGACCACCGCGTGCGCCTGGTGACGGCGGCCAGCGACCCGCTGGCCCCGCCGGCGCGCGTCGGGATCATGGGATCCGCGGGTGCGCGGGTGCTGATCGACCTCCTCGGCGTGCGGTTCGCCCGGCTGTAACCGCGCGCCCTGGGCTCGCGGCACGGCACCGCGGAACCGCGTTCCTGGCCAGGAACCGCTCTCCGCTCCAGGATTGAGCGGTGGCCCGGAGAGCGGTGGCCCGGATCAGGCGAACGTGCTACCATCCCCGATCATGTTGACTCGAGATCGCGCTTCGTCGGTCGACTGGTATCGGCTCCGCGTAGCAGATGCGTGGGGCACCATGGCGGGGAGCTGGGGCGTGCCGCCCGCCGTCGCGAGGGCGCATGGGCTGCTGCTGGCCTGCCGGGGCCCGCTGACCGAGCGCCAGGTCCGCGAGGCGCTTGCCCTCAGCCACCGGGCGGCGTCGATCGCGCTCGAATTGACCGTCGAGCGGGGCCTCGCGATGCGGGTCCCCGGACGCCGGGTCGGCGCCCGCGGCCCGATCGGGGCCGCCTATCAGGCCGTGCAGGACGACCGACTGTGGCTCGGTCGCATCGTCGCCGAGCGCAAGGCGACCGAGGTCGAGCCCGTGATCGCCGCCGTCCACGGCGTCGCGCTCGACGTTGCGTCCGACCTGCGGGCGCGTCCGGACGACAAGGCGCTTGCCGAGCTCGGCGCGTGGCTGGATCGCTTCGAAGGGCTGCTCGCGCGCGTCGACCGGGCGATCGGGATCCTGGCCACGCTCGAACCTCCTGAGCTCGACGCGCTGCTCGCCGCGACGGCCGCCCTGCCGGACGAGACCCTGCACCGGGTGATCGGCCTGCTCGTCGAGCTGTCGCCGGACGAGGTCGTGGCGCTCGCGGCGTCGCTCGGCCGGCCGTCGCCGAAGATGGGTCGCGGTCCGGCTCCGGTCGCCCGTCGCGACGAGGCCCCGACGGAGCCGGGGCGCAAACGCGACCGGGGCGACCATGCAGCGGTCGTCGCCGTGGCGGCGCGCCCGGCGGTTCACGAGAAGGCCGGTCGGGGCGACAAGGACCGCCGGCCAGGCAAGTCCGAGAAGGGCGAGAAGCCCGGCAAGAGCGCCAAGGCAGACAAGGGCCGCAAGAAGAAGTAGGCCGAGCGGCGCGGGCCCTCCCACCGAAGCGCCAGGCCACGCACTCGCGCCGATGCGCCCGCGACGCAACGCGCTGCCCAGGCCTTGCCGCGCTCCAGGGCGAGGCGCACCCACCCATGCCTCTCCGGCGATCCGGCTCTCGTACGCTGTGGCCTGGGCACCCGGGTCACTGACGCGCCACACTGCCGCGCCGGCGTGCCCGCGAATGCTCCCCCCCCGAACCTGGCCCGCTGGTCCTCCCGTTCTGGTCAGACGAATCCGGCAGGTTCAGAGCATCGGCTGCCGGGCGGCGGCGGCGCCGGGCAGCGCCTCGCGAACCCCGCCAGACGTACGGCCGCCGCCGCCGTCCTCGCGCGCATCGGTCCGCGCCGGCGGCACAGGAAGAGGGCGGCTACGGCTCGCTGTCGAACGGCAGGCTGAGCTGGCTGAGGATCGCCTCACGCTCGTCGAGCTCCGATCGAGCGCAGCTGATCCAGAGCGCCCAGGGGCCGAGCTCCGTGGCGATGTAGTACTGGACGTGGACGCTGTCGTCATCGCCGGGCTCGGCACTCGCCATCTCGATTCGAAGCGCCTCGCCGAGCGGGAGGTCGGAGCGTCCAAACGCGCTGATCCGCGCGCCCTTGGCGGCCGGGTGCAGCCCGTACCGCCAGCCGCGCGGCTGGGGCAGAGGTTCGGTCAACGGGTCCTCCCTTCCGCGCGCCGGATCCGCGCCGCAGCGGGGCGCACCGACCGTGCGCCCTTCAGACAGTATGGCCTCCCGGTTACCGCTCGGATGGATCGGTTCCGGAGGCAGCTGACGCCACGCGCCGGAGCGAGCGGATCAGCGCGGCTTGTCCGTCCTGGCGTCGTCGCGAGCGCCGGCTCCGGCCGCTTCGCGGCCAGCGTCGATCGCGAGGTCGAAGTCGAGCTCATCGGCACCTGCCAGCGAGGCCTGGCCCGCCGGGTCGACGACGACGAAGCGAAGATCAGGCTCCGTCCCGGTCCCCTCGCTGACGACGACTGCGATCGCTCGCACGGCGACTCCGTTTCGATGGGCGGGGTACGGCGTGAGAAAGGCGGAGACGGCGGGCATCCAGACTTCCTTCCGACAGTCGGGCGGGTGTCCGACCGACGGGAGACATTATCCCGACGCAAGGACGCTGGCGCGCCGCAGGACCGCGTCGAACATCGGCTCCGTCAGCCGGCCGGTGAAGGTGTTCTGCTGGGACGGGTGGTACGTGCCGAGGAGCGTGTAGGGTCCGGCCGTCGACTGCGCGGCGTGCCCGAACGCCGGCAGCGGCCGGGGGAGCCGGCCGTGGACGGCTTCGATCGCGCGGAGCGCCGCAGCCCACCCGTACTCCCCGAGGGCGACGATCACACGGACGTCGGCCAGCAGCGCCAGCTCACGGTGGAGGAACGGGGCGCAGCGGTCGCGCTCGTCGGGAGCCGGCCGGTTCGCCGGCGGTGCGCACCGGACGGCCGCCAGGACGTAGGCATCGTGCAGGGTCAGGCCGTCGTCGGCCCGCGTGCTCGTCGGCTGGCTCGCCAGGCCTGCCCGGTGGAGTGCCGCGAACAGGAAGTCGCCCGACCGATCGCCCGTGAAGACCCGCCCCGTGCGGTTGCCACCGTGGGCGGCCGGCGCCAGCCCGACGAAGAGGATCCGGGCGGCGGGATCGCCGAATCCGGGCACCGGCCGCGCCCAGTACGACTCGCCGGCGTACCGGCGGGGAGGGTGGGCCGCCGCGTCCTCGCGCCAGGCGACGAGGCGGGGGCAGGCGCGGCAGGCAACGATCTCCGCGGCAAGGCCGGCAAGCCGGTCGGCGCCTCCGACAGCCTCGGTTCCCCGGTCCGCGGGTCCGGTGGCAGCCCCGGCACTCTCGTCAAGCCCGGCGCCCGCGGATGCGTCGACCCCCGCGGCCGCGTCCGCGAGCGCGTCGGCGCTCGCGCCTCGATGCGGTTCGTCAGGGTCCATGGCACGCCATCGTACCGGGCCGGCCCCTGCCGACCGCCGGCCGCGCCCGCCTGTGCCAGGCAGGGTGCAGAATCCGGGCTGGATGCGTCCCGAGAACGCCCGGAGGAACGGCATGTCCTGGCTCGATCACGTTCGGGGCGACCCGGTCGGCTGGCTCCTCGAACCTGAGAACCCGGCGGTGCGCGCGGCGGCCCTGCGGCGCCTGCTCGACCGCCCGGCCGACGATCCCGACGTCGCGGACGCCCGCGCGGCCGCCATGCTGACCCGCCCGGTCCGGCGCATCCTCGACGCCCAGGACCCGGAGGGCTGGTGGGTGCGCCCGGGCCCCGGCTACGGGCCGAAGTACACCGGCACGGTCTGGCAGCTGATGTTCCTCGACCAGCTGGGGGCCGATCCGGCAGACCCGGGCGTGCGGAGGGCGTGCGAGTACGTTCTGGAGCGGACGCAGACCGCCTCCGGGGGATTCGGGGCGTTCGGCGGCGGCCCTCGCTCGGCACCGCCAGCACCGTCGCTGGCGATCCACTGCCTGCACGGCAACCTCCTGCGGGCGCTGATCGATTTCGGTTACCTCGACGACCCTCGGGTGGAGGCCGCCATCGAGTGGACGGCAACCTCGGTCACCGGTGAAGGCGACCCGCGCTACTACCTGAGCGGGACGAGCGGTCCCGGGTTTGCCTGCGGCGCGAACGAGGGTCGGCCCTGCGCGTGGGGCGCCATCAAGCAGCTGCGCGCGCTGGCCGCGATCCCGCGGGGCCGGCGCACGCCCCGGGTTGGGCGGGCGATCGATGCGGGGGTCGCGTTCCTGCTCTCGACGGATCCGCTTGGCGCGGACTACCCGCGCCCGTCCCGGGCGACCGCGCCGTCCGCCTCCTGGTGGCGGCTTGGCTTCCCGTCAGGCTACGTCGCCGACCTTCTCCAGAACCTGGAGTCGCTGGCGGAGCTCGGCCATGCCCGCGACCCGCGACTCGCGCCGGCCGTCGCGTGGCTCGAGGCGCAGCAGGACCCGAACGGCCGGTGGGCGAACCGGAACAGCTACCACGGCAAGACCACGGGCGATCTCGAGCGCCAGGGCGCGCCGTCCAAGTGGGTGACCCTGCGCGCCAGCGCCGTCCTGCGGGCGGTCCACGGGTAGCGACGCTCGCCAGGGGAAGGTCGGCCGGGTCGCCACCCGCGCGCGACCCGCCCTCGGGCCGGTCCGGCCGGGTCGCGAAACCCCTCCGCTATACTCAGCGAACGCGTGCGGGCGACGGCGCGACCCGTGCGGGCATGAACCCGCTGTCGGTCGCTCCCGGAAACCCGTCGGACGAACCAGGGACCACGTCACCATGACCGAAACATCCACCTGGGCCACGAAGAAGGGCCTCGCCCAGATGCTCAAGGGCGGCGTCATCATGGACGTCGTCACCCCCGAGCACGCCCGGATCGCGGAAGACGCCGGCGCCGTCGCCGTCATGGCGCTCGAGCGCGTCCCGGCGGACATCCGTGCCACGGGTGGCGTCGCGCGCATGTCGGACCCGGCGATGATCGATGGGATCATGCAGGCGGTCTCGATCCCCGTGATGGCGAAGGCCAGGATCGGGCACTTCGTCGAGGCCCAGATCCTCGAGGCGCTCGGCGTGGACTACATCGACGAGTCCGAGGTCCTCACGCCGGCCGACGAGGCCAACCACATCGACAAGCACGCCTTCAAGGTCCCGTTCGTGTGCGGCTGCCGCGATCTCGGTGAGGCGCTCCGGCGGATCTCCGAAGGTGCAGCGATGATCCGGACCAAGGGCGAGGCAGGGACCGGGAACATCGTCGAGGCCGTCCGCCACATCCGGACCGTCACCGCGGAGATTCGGCGCCTGGCGTCGATGCGCGAGGACGAGCTGTTCGTGGCCGCGAAGGAGCTTCGCGCGCCCCTCGAGCTCGTGCGCGAGGTCGCCGCCGCGGGCAGGCTGCCGGTCGTGAACTTCGTCGCCGGCGGCATCTCCACGCCGGCGGACGCCGCCCTCGCCATGCAGCTGGGCGCGGACGGCGTGTTCGTCGGATCGGGCATCTTCAAGAGCGAGGACCCGGCCCGGACCGCGAACGCCATCGTCCAGGCGACCACGCACTACGACAATCCCAAGATCCTGGCCGACGTCTCCAAGGGGCTCGGGGCGCCGATGCGCGGGATCGCCCTCGAGGCGATCCCGGAATCGGAGCGCCTCGCGGTCAGGGGCTGGTAGCCGTCGGCCGCGGCGACCCGCGCGCTGGCGAACGTCAGGCGAGCCCCGAGTGAAGATCGGTGTGCTGGCGCTGCAGGGCGCCTTCCGCGAGCATCTGCAGACCCTCGCCCAGATCGGCGTCGAGGGCGTCGCGGTGCGCCTTCCGAGCGACCTCGCGGAGATCTCGGCGCTCATCCTGCCCGGCGGCGAGAGCACGACCATGCGGCGCCTGGTCCACCGCTGGGGCCTCCGGGATCCCCTGATGGCGATGGCGCGCTCCGGCACGCCGATCTTCGGCACCTGCGCCGGGATGATCCTGGTCGCGACGTCGATCGCGGGCGGGGAGGAGCCGGTGCTCCCGCTCCTCGACGCGGTCGTCGAGCGCAACGCGTTCGGTCGCCAACTCAATTCGTTCGAGACAGAGCTCGACGTGCCGGTCCTCGGGGCGACGCCGGTGCACGCCATCTTCATCCGGGCGCCGATCATCGAGGATGTCGGGCCCGAGGTGGACGTGCTGGCGCGACTCGACGACGGCCGAATCGTCGCGGTCCGCCAGCGCAACGTGATCGCCACGTCGTTCCATCCCGAGCTCGCCGGGGAGACCCGCTTCCACCGTCTCGTCGCGACCATGGCCGCCGAGCACGCGGACCCGGGCGAGGGGGCGGGCAGGAGACATCACCCGACGCGCCGGGCGGGGACCTCCACGTGACCGGTCGGTCGGGTCCCGCCCTCGGGCGGGCGGGCAAGGTCCGACCGGCGCGCCTGACCGACCTCGCCGCGCTCGGGGAGCTGTCGCGCCTCGCCCAGGCCGACCACTCGGGCGCCCGGTCGCTCGGCCTGCCGCTGGCCGGCCCGCCGATCGGCGTCTTCACCCTGTTCCGGCTGCCGCTCGGGGCGTTCCGGCCCAACGACCAGCTCTACGTCCACGAGCTCGACGGGCACGTCGGCGGGCTGCTCCGCGTCGAGCGCGACGGCCAGCGCGACGAGTGGACCATCGTCGAGCTCGACGCCGTGGGCATCGCCGACGCCGGGGACATCCGCTATCGGCTCGTCCAGGCCTGCCTGCGCGACGGGACCAAGCGCGGGGCGATCCGGTTCCACGTCGCGTGCGCGGACGCCGACGGGAACGTCGAGCTGTTCATGCAGGCGGGGTTCGCGCGATACGGAGACGAGCAGCTGCTCTTCCGACCGCCGAACGTGGCGCTCCCGCCCCCCTTCACCGATCTCGAGGCCGGCGAGTGCGGGATCCGCCCGGTCAGCGCGACGGACGCGGTCGCGCTCTACCGCCTCTACAACGCCGTGACGCCCGCCCCGGTGCAGCGCCTCGAGACGCACCGCATCGCCGACTGGGAGCGCCAGGGGGCCGGCACGCTCATGCCACGCTCCAGCCTGACGCCCATCCTGCGGCTCGCCGACGTCGAGTCGTTCGTCCAGGAAGCCCCGGAGGGCGCGTCCGACCCGACCGCCCTGCACGGGTTCGTCCAGGTCGGCGTGGCGAAAGAGGATCAGCCGCACTACCTGCGGGTCCTCTCCCGGCAGGGCGCCGACGCGGGACCGCTGGTCAGGTTCGGTCTCGGCGTGATCAACGCCCGCGCCTCGCGCGGCGACCGCGGGCCCGTCCAGGGGGTGGTGGCCCCCGTCCGGACGTACAAATCGCCCCTCGAGCACCGCTTCGTGGAGGCGGACTTCGCTCCGATCGCAACGGTCACGCTGCTCATGAAGGAGACGCTCATCCGCGTCGCCGAGCCGGCCCTGGTGCCGGCGATCCGTTGAGAGGTTGCAGGTGACGAACCGACCCAACCGCGAGATGATCGACGATCTCGATGCCCTCCTCGGCGCGATCCCACGCGAGGTCGTCGACGCGATCCGGGCGTTGCCCGACGCGTCAGCCCTGATCGAGGTGGTGCTCGACCTCGGCCGCCGGCCCGAGGCGCGCTTCCCCGAGTCCGAGGTCACCCTCCTCGACCGCGAGGTCACCGACGCGGATATTGCGCACGTCGTCGAGAAGATCGGCTCGTTCGGCGACGACAACCGCGCGGGCATCGAGCGCACGCTCCACCGCATCAGCGCGATCCGCAACCGGAACGGGAAGATCGTCGGGCTGACCTGCCGCATCGGGCGGGCGGTCTACGGCACGATCGACATCATCAGCGACTTCGTCGAGAGCGGGAAGTCGATCCTGATCATGGGCCGCCCGGGGATCGGCAAGACCACCATGCTGCGCGAGGCGGCCAGGGTGCTGGCCGACGATCTCGGCAAGCGGGTCGTGGTGGTCGACACGAGCAACGAGATCGCCGGCGACGGCGACATCCCGCACCCGGCGATCGGCAAGGCGCGCCGGATGCAGGTCCGCACGCCGAGCCTGCAGCACGAGGTGATGATCGAGGCGGTCGAGAACCACATGCCGCAGGTCATCGTCATCGACGAGATCGGGACGGAGCTCGAGGCGCAGGCCGCGCGCACCATCGCCGAGCGAGGCGTCCAGCTGATCGGGACGGCCCACGGCAACAACCTCGACAACCTGATGCTGAACCCGACGCTCTCGGACCTCATCGGCGGGATCCAGAGCGTGACCCTCGGCGACGAGGAGGCGCGCCGTCGCCGGACGCAGAAGAGCGTGCTGGAGCGGAAGGCGCCGCCGACGTTCGACGTGATCGTGGAGATCCAGGACCGCGAGCGGGTGATGGTTCATGCCGACGTCACCGAGACGGTGGACGCGCTCCTCCGCGGCGACCCGGTGGCCCCCGAGCAGCGCTGGAAGGACGAGGGCGGCGTGCACCGCTCGCAGTCGCGGCCGCGCCCGTCGCCGCGCGAGCAGCTGGTCGGCCGCGAGCGGTTCGCCGGCCTCGTCGGCTCCGGCGGCGGCTACGGAGGCTGGCGCCAGGAGCCCGGCTGGCGCGGCGACGCGGCCTACCGATCGGCTTCGTGGGAGGGCGACCGCGGCGGCTCCGCGGCGCGGCCGGGCTACCGGCCCGGATCGTCGGGCGGCTGGCGCGAGTCGCGCGGCCGCGAGGGGGGTTCGCGCGGGGCGGGCTCGAACGGCGGCCGGCTGATGCCCGGCGAGCGGATCGCCCGCTTCGACGAACGGGGCCCGAACGGCTCACCTGCCGATTCGTGGTCGCCGGGCTCGGATCCGCGCGCGACATCGACGCAGGCGACGCGGCCGGGTCCGGCGCCGACCGTGTGGGCCCCGCCGGCCGGCGGGCCGCGGCCCGCCGCGCCCGACGCGCCGTTCGTGGTCGGCGAGATCGCCGACCGCGGGCCGGTCGAGCGGCCGTCGACGAGCCGGCCGTCCGCGGCGCCCGTGCCGCTCGACGCGCGGGCGCGCGACGCTCGCGAGTGGGAGCGTCAGCAGCAGTGGCGCGACCAGGCGGCCCGCGCACTGCAGGCGTTCAAGGCCGACGAAGGGACCGGTCCGGTCAACGCGGCCGAGCTGGTTCTGGCCGACGAGGACGACATCTCCGACGACGAGGCGCTGGCCGACCGGGCCCGGGAGATCGCGGCGAGCGAGGACCCCGACGCTCCGGCCCTGCGGGTCGAGTCGGGCATCCTGCCGACCCTCCGCGTGTACCCCCACGGGATCAGCCGCAAGCGCCTGGAGCAGGCGATCCGGGAGCTCCAGCTCCCCGTGATCATCGCCCGCGACCTCGACGAGGCGGACGTCGTGATGTCGCTTCGCTCCGAGTACCGCCAGAAGGGGACCGTGATCCGCGAGGCCGAGGAGCGGGCCCTCCCGGTCTACGTCCTGAAGGCGAACACGATCCTCCAGATGCAGGCGAGCCTGACCTCGATCTACAGCCTCCAGGTCGACCCGCGGGAGGTCGCCCTCCGCGAGACCGAGGAGGCGATCGGCCTGGTCGTCCGCCAGTCGCAGGCGGTCGAGCTCGCCCCGCAGAACGCGTACATCCGGCGCCTCCAGCACCAGATGGCGGAGCGCGCGAACCTGGTCTCGCGGTCGCGTGGCCGCGAGCCGTACCGGCGCGTGCGCCTCTACCCGGACGAGGCGCGCACCTGGCGGTAGCCTCGCGGGGGTGCGAGGCATGTCGGCGCGTGGCTGGCCCGTACGCGCGGCTGCGCGCCGCGTCCCGACCGCCGGTGCGTCTCCGCACGCGGTCCACGCATGCCGCCGCTTGACCGGCCACGTACGCTCGGCCGATGACAGATCCGGCGCCCGAGAGCGCGACGCCCTCCCCGACCTCGCCCCCTTCGGAGGCGCCGGCCGCGCCGGCGCCCGGTCCAGCCACCGCGGCCGCGGCACGTCCCGCCGGCGCAGCGGCACCTCCCGCCGATCCGGCACTCCCCGCGACGCCGCTCGCCGATCCGGCACTCCCCGCGACGCCGCCCGCCGATCCGGCATTCCCCGCGACGCCGCCGACCGGGCTGTCCGAAGCGGAGGCCGAGGCCCGGCGCCGCGCCGGCAAGGGCAACACGGCGAGCCCGTCGACGTCCCGGACATACGGCCAGATCGTCCGGGAGAACGTCTTCACGTTCATCAACAACGTGATCTTCGTGCTGGGCGTGCTGCTCGTGCTCGTCGGCCGGCCGCTCGATGCCCTCGTGTCGCTGAGCGTCATCCTCGTCAACGTCGCCGTGAGCGTGGTCCAGGAGGTGCGGGCGAAGCGGACGCTCGACAGGATCGCCCTCCTGACCCGTCCGACCGCCGCGCTCATCCGGGACGGCGCCGAGCGCCCCGCCGGCCCCGAGGCGCTCGTGATCGGCGACCTGGTTCGCGTCGGCGCCGGTGACCAGGTCGTCCTGGACGGCCGCCTCGCCGAGGGTGGCATCGAGGCCGACGAGTCACTGCTGACCGGCGAATCGGACCTGATCCCGAAGCGGCCCGGCGATCCCGTCTACTCCGGCAGCTTCGTGGTCAACGGTGGGGGCCGGTTCGTCGTGACCGCGGTCGGGAACGACAGCCTCGCCAACCGGATCACGGCCGGGGCGCGGACGTTCCGGCGGGTCCTGACGCCGCTCCAGCAGGAGATCCACCTCGTCATCAGGATCGCCCTGGCCGTCGTGGTGTACCTCGAGATCGTGCTCATCCTCAACAACCTGCTCAAGGTCGTCGCGGCCGGCCAGACCGTCGGGGAGGCGGCGCTCCTCGTCGGCCTCGTCCCGAACGGCCTGTTCGTCTCGATCGCGATCGCGTATGCGGTGGGCGCGGTCCGGATCCTCCAATTCGGGGCCCTCGTCCAGCAGGCCAACGCCATCGAATCGCTCAGCAACGTCGACATCCTGTGCCTCGACAAGACAGGCACCCTGACCGCGAACCGGCTGTCGGTGGAGGAGGTTGTCGCGCTGGAGGGCGAGGAAGTCGATCTCCGGGCGCTCCTCGGGGACGTCGTGGCGAGCGCGGCCGTGCGCAACAAGACCGCCGAGGCGATCGCCGCCGCCTGTGCGGGCACGGTTCGTCCGCTCGCCGGCGACGTGCCGTTCTCGTCGGCCAGGAAGTGGAGCGCGGTTGCGTTCGCGGCGGGCGCCCGTCCCGGCCGCAACGGCGTCGTCGCCATGGGCGCGGCCGAGTTCCTGCGCCCATCCCTCGCCGCCCGCGGCGCCGATCCCGACGCCTGGGAGGCGCTCCGGGCCCGGATCGACGAGCACACCGCGCGGGGCCTCCGCGTCCTGCTCGTGGCGGCCAGCGACGCCGACGCGGCGCTCCCGGGCGACGGCGACGAGGCCCGGCTCCCCGAGGGCATGGCAGTCCTCGGGCTCGTCGTCCTGCGCGACGAGCTGCGGCCCGACGCGGCCGCGACGCTGGCCCGCTTCGCGGCGGCCGGGGTCACGCCCAAGGTGATCTCCGGCGACGATCCCGAGACGGTCGTGGCGCTCGCGAAGCAGGCGGGCCTCGGGCCGGACATCCGCCACATCAGCGGCCCGGCCCTCGACGAGCTGGACGACGAGCAGCTGGCAGCCGTCGCCATGGAGACGACCGTCTTCGGGCGGATCACGCCGGCCCAGAAGGAGCGCCTCGTCGATGCGCTCCGGAGCCGTGGGCGCTACGTGGCGATGATCGGCGACGGGGTCAACGACGTCCTGTCGCTCAAGAAGGCGAACCTCGGGATCGCGATGCAGAGCGGCAGCCAGGCGGCCCGCGGCGTCGCCGACATCGTGCTGACCAACGACTCGTTCGCTTCCCTCGCCCCCGCGGTCGAGGAGGGCCAGCGGATCATCAACGGGATGCAGGACATCCTGCGGCTCTTCCTGTCGCGGATCACGACCGTCGGCCTGCTCGTGATCACCTCGCTCATCATCGGGCTCTTCCCGATCGACCTGCGCAACGGCTCGGCCCTCGTGCTGTTCACGGTCGGCATCCCCACCGCGCTCCTGGCCGTGTGGGCCCAGCCGGGTGCCCGGGTCCACGAGTCGCTCGGCCGGGCGCTCGGCCGGTTCGTGCTGCCGGCCGCGGTTCTCTCGACCCTTGCCGGCATGACCGTGCTGTACGGCGTGCTGATCGCCCACCTCGGCGGCGTGGACGCCGTCGTCGGCCACGACACCGGGACGCCCGAGTTCGACGCGGCGCTGCTGACGGCCCAGGCGGCCCTGACGTCCTTCCTCGTCTTCGCAGGCCTGATCCTCGTCATCTTCGTCGAGCCGCCGGTCGCCTTCCTTGCGGTCATCGAGCCGCAGAGTCCCGACTGGCGCCCGACCATCCTCGCCGGCGTCCTGGCGGCCGTGTTCCTGGCGCTCCTCGCGATCCCGGCGGGCCGCACCCTCTTCGCGTTGCACGCCCTCGACGCGGCCGACCTCGCCGTCGTCTTCGTCGCCGTCGGCGTCTGGGCCGTCGCGCTCAGGTTCGCATGGCGCTACCGTGTGGTCGAACGATTCCTCGGCATCTGATGGAGGATCCCGTGCTCGAGCCGGCGCTCCGGGTTCGCGACGTGGTGATCGACTGCAACGACCACGAGAAGGTCCTCCGGTTCTGGTCCGCGGCCCTCGGCTGGAAGCGGCGTCCGGTCAATGACCAGTACGTCGCGCTCGTGCCGCCGACGGGTGTGACGGCCCCCGCCCTGCTGTTCCAGAAGGTGCCGGAGAAGAAGGCCGTCAAGAACCGGGTGCACATCGACTTCGGGGCGAAGCGCCAGATGGAGGAGGAGGTCGCGCGCCTGGTCACCCTGGGGGCGAAGGTGCTCGCGACGCGCTCGCTCGACGACCTGCGCTGGACCGTGATGGCCGACCCCGAGGGCAACGAGTTCTGCGTGAGCAATTCCTGAGCCCCGTCGGGAGACTCGTCCCCTGAGGGCGCGACCCGGCGTCAGGACCCTGCAGCGTGCGCGCCGGCCGCGGCCGCACCGGACGTGCGGTCGATGCCCGCGACCGCCGGCAGGTCGGCCCTGGGGTTCGGGCAGCACCCCACGGCGCAGAGGGCCGGCCACGGGCCGAGCGGGCTGAGCGCCAGCCCGGGCGACCCGCTCACCCGCTCCTCGACGAGGTCCGCGAGACCGCGCACGAAGGCGGGATGCGTCCCGGGCGTCGCCACGCGGACCATCGCCAGGCCGAGGTCGTCGCACGTCTCGCGGGCCTCGTGGTCCAGGTCCCAGACCACCTCGACATGGTCGCTCACGAACCCGATCGGCACGATGATCGCGGCCCGGATGCCGGCCGCCCGGGCGTCGCGCAGCGCGGCGTTGATGTCCGGCTCGAGCCACGGAACCTCCGGCTGGCCGCTGCGCGACTGGTACACGAGCGACCACGCCGGCACGTCGGCGCCGCGCGCCCGCGCGCCCGCCACGACGAGCTCGCTCGCGGCCAGGTGCTGGGCCACGTAGGCGCCACCGGGGCCGAACCGGCCGGCGGGTCCCGAGGAGGCCGCCATGGACGCCGGGATCGAGTGCGTGGTGAAGAGCACCCGGACCTCGCTGGTCGGGCAGCCCTCGCCCGACAGCCGGTCCAGGCCGGCCGCCAGGCCTTCGACCGCCGGCTCGATGAAGCCCGGGTGATCGAAGTAGAGGCGCACCTTGTCGATCGCCAGCGCACCGGTCAGGCCCGCCTCCTCCAGCGCCCGGGCGATGTCCTCGCGGTACTGGCGACAGCCGGAGTACGAGGCGTAGGCGCTCGTGGCCAGGGCGAGGACGCGGCGATGGCCGGCGGCATGGATCCGGGCGATCTCGGGAGTCAGGTACGGAGCCCAGTTCCGGTTGCCCCAGTAGACCGGAAGGTCGATCCCCCGGCGCCTGAACTCGGCCGTCAGGGCGCCGACGAGCTGGCGGTTCTGCTCGTTGATCGGGCTGCGGCCACCCAGCGCGAAGTAATGCCGGGCCACCTCTTCGAGCCTCTCGCGCGGGATGCCCCGCCCGCGGGTCACGTTCTCGAGGAACGGCAGGACCTGCTCGGGCGCCTCCGGCCCGCCGAACGAGACGAGGAGGAACGCGTCGTACGGTCGCGATCCGCGGTCCTTCGCGCCTGGCCGGGTCGTCACCGCAGGACCTCGACGAGCCCCGCGGCATCGACCCGGCGGCCGGTGTGGAACGGGACCTCCTCGCGCACGTGCCGGCGAGCCCCGGTCGAACGCAGGTCACGCATCAGGTCCACGAGCTCGTGGAGGTCGTCGGCCTCGAGCGCCAGGATCCACTCCCAGTCGTTCAGCGCGAACGCCGCGACCGTGTTCGCCTGGACGCCCGTGAAGGCCCTGCCTGCCATCCCGTGCTCGTGCAGCATGGCCCGGCGGTCGTCCTCGGGGAGCAGGTACCACTCGTACGAGCGGACGAACGGGTAGACGCAGAGCCACGCCAGGGGCCGCGTCCCGAGCATGAACGACGGGAGGTGGTCGCGGCTGAACTCGGCCGGCCGGTGCGTGCCCATCGCGGTCCAGGCGAGGGTCGTCGCAGCGCCGAGGCGCGTGCGGCGGAAGCCACGCAGGGCGGCCTGGAGCGATTCGGCGCTGGGCCCGTGGAGCCACAGCATGGCGTCGCCGGTTGCCCGGAAGCCCGAGACGTCGTAGGCGCCGCGGATGACGACGTCGCCGCCGGCAAGGTCGCCGGCCCAGGCGTCGAACTCGGCCGCGGCGGCGGCCGGATCGTCGATCGGCGTTCCGACGCGCGCGAGGACGGCCCAGGCGGTGTACCGCACGCTGCGGTTGAGGCCATCGCTGGTGGTCTCCGCCGGCGGAGCCCCGGCATGTCCGGACATGTCAACCTCCAGGTGATCCGCGTCGCCGCGCTGGCCGACGAGATCCGCGGGATGCGACGCATACGGTCGCACGGTTCGGCGGGTCCCGCCCGCGGGCCGCACCGCTGCCGGCCCGGCGCCGGCGACCCGCGTCAGGCCCCGAACCGCTCCAGCGCCAGCGACGCGACCTCCCGCCCGATCGCGAGCGACGCCGTCGCGGCCGGTGAGGGCGCGTTCAGGACGTGCAGGACGTGCTCGCTCCCCCCGAAGACGAAGTCCTCGACCAGGCTGCCATCCCGGCGGACCGCCTGGGCGCGGATGCCCGAGGGGCCCCAGGCGATGTCGGCGAGCGCGATCGCCGGCGTGTAGCGCCGGAGCTCCCGGACGAACAGCCGGCGACTCCAGTCCCGGACCATCTCGGCACCGCCCATGCGCCAGTGGCGCAGCGCGAGCCGGCGGAACCCGGGGAACGCCAGGATCGACGCAAGCTCGCCCGGGTCGACGTCGCGCCGCCGGTACGCCTCGCGCCCGAGGGCGAGGACGGCGTTCGGGCCAGCCCACACCTCGCCGTCGATGCGCCGGGTCAGGTGGATGCCGAGGAACGGGAAGCGTGGGTCGGGGACCGGGTAGACGAGGGTTCGGCAGAGGGCGCGCGCCTCCGGCCGGAGGACGGCGTAGTCGCCGCGGAACGGGATGATCCGGAGGTCGGCCGCGTCCCCGGTCATCGCGGCAAGGCGATCGGCATGGAGGCCCCCGCAGGTCACGAGGTCGCGGGTGGTTAGCTCGCCGGCGGTCGTCTCGACCACCAGCCCGTCGGGTCGGCGGCGGATCGCCGTCACCCGGGCGCCCGTGCGGATCTCGCCACCGCGCCCGGCGACCTCCTCGCCGAGCGCCAGCGCGAACCGGCGCCAGTCGATGATCCCGGTCGAGGTCACGTGGAGCGCCCGCAGGCCGGTGACGGCCGGCTCGACCTCGCGGATCTCGCGGGGCCCGAGCTCCCGGAAGGTCGAGCCGTTCGCCCGTGCCCGGTTCGCGATGGCGGCGAGCCGCGGCAGCTCCGCGATCGAGGTCGCGACGATCAGCTCGCCACAGCGCTGCCAGGGGATGGCGTGCTCGTCCGCGAACGCGACCGCGGCGTCCATCCCCTCGCGGCAGAGGCGCGCCTTGAGCGAGCCCGGCGCGTACGTGTTCGGCGAGTGCAGGACCCCGCTGTTGCGACCCGTCTGGTGGGTCGCCAGCGCCGGCTCCTTCTCGAGCACGACCAGCCGGAGCCCGGGGCGCCGCTCCAGCAGGCGGTAGGCCGTCGCGAGCCCGACGATCCCGCCGCCGACGACCACCACACTGGCGCGGGCGCCGCCGGTCATGCCGCGCTCGCTGCGCCCGACGTCGCGGTCACCCGAGGCGCAGGGCCGGGATGACCTCGCGCCCGAAGACCTCGATGAACTCGGCCTGGTTGCGTCCCACGTTGTGGACGTGGATCTCGTCGAAGCCCATGTCGACGTAGTGCTGCAGCTGGGCGATGTGGGCCGCCAGGTCCGAGGTCATGAGGACGCGGTTGCGGAAGTCCTCCGGGCGGACCATCTTCGCCATCGCGGCGAAATCCTCGGGGTTCTTGATGTCCTGCTTGGGGAACGGCATCCCGCCGTTCGGCCACTCCCTGACCGCGTTGCCGATCGCCTCGTCGTCGGTGCGGGCCCAGCTGAGGTGGAGCTGGAGGAGCTTGGGCATGCCGGATGGGTTCTTGCCGGCCTCTCGGGCGCCCTCGTCGAACTTGCCCCACAGCATTCCGATCTTCTCGTCCGCGGCGCCGACCGTGATCATGCCGTCGGCGTACTTCCCGGTCTTGCGCGCGTTGACCGGCCCGGCCGTCGCGACGTAGATCGGGACCGGCCGATCGGGGCGCGTGTAGAGCCTGGCCGACTCGAGCCGGAAATGCTCCCCGCGATGCCGGGCGACGCCGCCGCCGAAGAGCTTGCCGATGACCTCGATCGCCTCGAACAGCATCGCGGAGCGGGTGCCGATCTCGGGCCACTCGCCGCCCAGGATGTGCTCGTTGAGCGCCTCGCCCGCGCCGAGGCCGAGCCAGAACCGGCCCGGGAACATGGCGCCGAGGGTCGCAGCGGCATGGGCGATCACGGCCGGGTGGTACCGGAATCCGGGACATGTGACGGCGGTCCCGAACGGCAGGCTCGTCCGGGTGCCCAGCGCGCCCATGAATGCCCAGGCGAAGGCGGCCTGGCCCTGCTGGGGCGTCCAGGGGTGGAAGTGCTCGCTGACCATGAAGCCGGCCGAGAAGCCAGCGGCCTCCGCCGCGGGGCACCAGTCGAGCAGATCGTTGGGGTGGAACTGCTCGAGCATCGCTGCGTAGCCGATCTTCGCCATGCGCCCACCGCCTCCTGCATGCATCTGCGCCTGCCGCCAGCATACGGGGATGCCGGCGGCGGGGCGTGCCGCCGCGAGGTTCGATCGGCAGGCGGCGCCGAAGGTGCAGGCCCGAGCCCCGGACGCGCGACCCCGCGCGCGAAGGTCAGGCCATCCCGAGCGGGTCGGCGTGGATGCCGAACTCGCGGGCCAGGGCGGAGCGCGCCGCCCGGTAGCCCGCCATGCCGTGCACGCCCGCGCCCGGCGGCGTCGCGGCGGAGCAGAGGTAGACGCCCTGGATCGGGGTCCGATACGGATCGCGGGCGAGCAGCGGCCGCGCGACCACCTGGGCGAGGTGCATCGCGCCCGCGCCGATGTCGCCGCCGACGGCGTTCGGGTTCTCGAGCGCGTGGCTGCGGGCGGTGCGAACGTGGCGCGCCATGATCCGGTCGCCGAACCCCGGTGCCGCCTGCTCGATGACCGCCTCGATGACCGCCGACATCGTCGTCGGGCGAGTCGTTCGGGACCTGCGCGTACGCCCAGGCGGTAGCCGCGCCGGCCGGCGCGCGCGTCGGATCGGCCACGGCGGGCTGGACCAGGATGACGAACGGCGCGACGGGGAGCCGCCCGCGGTTCACCGCGCGAACCTTCCCACGGATCTCGCCCAGGTCGCCGCCGAGGTGGATCGTCCCCGTCTCCGCGAGCCCCGGGGCCCGCCACGGGATCGGTCCGTCGAGGGCCCAGTCCACTTTGCACACCCCTGGGCCGAAGCGGAACCGCTCCATCGCCCGCCGGTATGCCGCCGGGAGCCGGTCGCCTGCCATCCGGACGAAGGCGGGCGGCACGACGTCGAGGAGGACGGCGCCGGCCCGCGGGAGCTCGGTGAGCGAGCCCACCCACCGGCCCGACTCGACCTCGCCGCCCAGCCGGCGGAGCTCGCCGACGAGCGCCTCCGTCAGGCGCTGCGCCCCGCCCTCCACCACCGGCCAGCCGACGGCGTGCGCGGCGGCGCCGAGCACGAGGCCGAAGGCGGCGCTGGCCGGCGACTCGAGGGGCGCCATCCCGTGGGCCGCCAGTGCGCCGAACAGCGCCCGCGCCGGAGCCTCGCGGAAGGCGAGCGTCGCGAGAGCCGCCGCCGGCAGCAGCGCCGCCGGACCGAATCGGGCCGCCGAGACCGGGTGGCGGGGCAGCCGGGGCACCGGGCCCATCGCCCAGGGCATGACGCGATCGACCTCGCGAGCGACGGGCGCGACGAGCGCGCGCCAGGCCGGGCCGTCACGCCCGAGTCCCGCGGCGGTCTCGTCGACGTCGCGATGGAGCAGCACGGCGCGGTCGGGCGCCAGCAGGTGCGCGGCGGGCACCGCCGCGTGGGCGAGGCGGACGTCGAGCGGCCCGGATGCCGCTCCCGCGCCGAGGGCCCGGAAGAAGGGCGAGATGAGCGCCGTCGCCACGACGGTGGCGCACGGATCATGGACGAACCCGGGCAGCGTGAGGGCCGCTGACCGGAGGCCGCCGCCGGGAACGGCCGCGCCCTCGATGACCCGGACCGCGACGCCGGCCCGGGCGAGCGTGATCGCGGCGGCGAGCCCGTTCGGGCCGCTGCCGACGACGATCGCGTGCGGCAAGGACTTCGACACGTGCTGATTGTGACTGGCCGCTGCCCGGATCGGGTCCGGGCCCGGGTCCGTCGGCTGCGCGGCGGCCTTCCCGCCCGGGCCGGCCCCGGCGCCCTCCCGCCGGGCGCGGCCCTTCGCGCCGTCAGGCGTCGCCGGTCGCGCCCGTGAACCTCCAGGTCCCGATCCGGATCGCCGGCACGAGAACGGCGCCGAGCATGCCCCGGAGCAGCCGCCGCTCGCTCGCAACCGCCTCGACCGATGCCAGCGCGTCGAGATAGGACTGGGTGAAGCGCAGGTTGCGGACGGGCCCGAGAATCTCGCCGTCCTCCACCAGGAACGTCCCGTCGCGGGTCATGCCCGTGATCACTGCCAGCTTGGCGTGCACCGGGTTCGTGTAGTGGAACCGCGTGACCAGCAGCCCGCGCCGCAGCCCGCGGACCAGCTCCTCCCGCGGGGTCGTGCCGGCGGCCATCTGCGAGTGCAGCGGGAACGGCCCGTAGGCGTTCGGGGCGGGCAGGCCGTGGCCCGTCGATCGGACGCCGGCCCGGGCCGCCGTCGCCGAGTCGTGGACGACGTCCCGGCACGTGCCGGCCTCGATCAGCTCGACGGGGATCGTCGCGACGCCCTCGTAGTCGAACGAAGCGGGCTGCCCGGCCGGATCGCGGGCATCGTCGCGGATCGAGACGAGCGGGCTGCCGACCCGCCTTCCCGCCTCGAAGAACGACCGGCCCTCCTCGACGGCGAGGCCCGAGAATCCGACGTAGCCCAGCATGTCGAGCAGGTCGACGACGGCGTACTCCTCGAGCACGACCGGGTAGTCGCCTGGCGGGAGCGCCGCGGGGCGCGCCGCCCGGCGCGCCTCCTCCGCCGCCTCCCGTCCGAGCGCGGCGCCATCGAGGGTGGTCGCGTCGACCCCGGCGGCCTCGGCATACCCGGTGCCGTCATCGGGGCCCATGGCGACCACCGCGATCTGGGCCGCGGTCCTTGCCTCCGCGGCACGGATTCCCCTTCGAGCTGGCGATCGCCACGGTCTCGACCCCGGTCGAGAACGACCCGAAGGCCGTCACGCCGGCGGCGTCGGCCGCCGCGATGACCTCGCGTACCGCGGCTGCCCGCAGCTCGGGCGATGCATCGGCGGTCGCGGCCGCCCAGGCGCCCGCGACCGGGTCGATCGGCGTCGGCTCCGGCAGCCCGGGCCAGTCATCGGACTCCTCGACCAGGCCGGCGACCTGGGCCGCGTCGGCGGCAAGCGACCGGAGCGCCGCGTCGTCGCTCCGGCCCGTGGCCATCACGGCGACCCGGCGGCCCCGGACGAACCGCAGGGAGACCCGGATGCTCGCCTCGGCGACGTTCTGGTGGATCTCCGAGTTGGCGAACCGGGTGAGCTGCGCGTCCTCGGCGATCACGAGCGCCTCGGCTTCCGTCGCCCCGGCGGACGTCGCGGCCTGGATGGCGGCCTCGGCGATGGCGAGGCGGTCGGCGGGCGAGCGGCCCGACGCCGTTCGCTTGGCGCTCACTGCATCACCCCGACCTGCACGTCGCGGAACCGGGCTCCCGAGCAGCCGTGCCCGACATGCCCGACCTGGATCGGCTCACCCTTGCCGCAGTTGGGAGTGCCGAGCATCACGTAGCTCGAGGCATCACCGACGGCGTCGCACGCGGCCCAGAACTCGGGCGTGATTCCGGTATACGTCGCGTTGCGGTACAGGCGACCGACCTTGCCCCCGCGGATCTCGCGGCACATCTCGGTGGCGAACTGGAAGTTCAGGCGCCGATCGTCGATCGACCAGCTGCGGTTGTACGAAAGCAGCAGGCCGTCGTCCGTGTCGGCAACGATGTCCGCCAGGGACATGCCGGGTTTCGGCAAGAGGTTGATGTTCGTCATCCGGATCAAGGGGATCCGGTTCCAGCCGTCGGCGCGCATCGCTCCCCCGGATGTCCGTCCGATGCGGGGAGCAGTCTCGCGCGACGACAGGTACCCGACGAAGACGCCCTCCTTCACCAGGGGCACCGCCTGCGCGGCGACGCCCTCGTCGTCCCAGCCGAACGTCCCCATCCCGCCCGCGGCGGTCGCGTCGGCGACGATGTCGACGAGCGGGCTCCCGTAGCGGAACGCCGTCGCGAGGCGATCCGTGGTCAGGAAGCTGGTTCCCGCGAAGCTCGCCTCGGTCCCGAAGACGCGGTCGAGCTCGGTCGGGTGGCCGCAGCTCTCGTGGACCTGGAGGTAGAGCTGCGAGGGCTCGAGGACGATCGTCCGCCGTCCGGGCGGCAGCTGGGGCGCCGTGAGCAGCTCGACGGCTTCGCCCGCGACCCGCTCCGCGTTGGCAGCAAGCCCGAGGGCCCGGACGTACTCGTAGCCGCCGCCCTGCCAGCCGCCGCCGGCGTCCGGGAAGCTCCGGCGCTGGACCTCGTCTCCGTCGACCGCGTTGGCTTCGATCGCGGCGCCGACATGCGTGATCACCTGCTCGGTGTAGCTTCCGTCGCTGGCCGCGAACGTCTTCCATTCGCGCTGCGCGCCGTACGTCGTGTCGGCGAAGGCGATGCCGGCCACGCGCCGCATGCCGGCGTCAGCGGCCAGCAGATCGGCGATCTTGGTCTCCAGCGGGACGCCGAACGGGTCCTCGGCCACCGGCGTCTCGAACTGCCCGCGGGCGATCGGGCGCTCGGCGAGCCGGACGGGATGGCGGAGCGCGGTGGCGCTGGCCCGGGCGATCCGGACGGCTTGCGCGGCGACGCGGTCGGCCTCCGCGGTCGCGAGGACGTGGCTGCTCGCGAAGCCCCAGGCGCCATCGACCAGGACCCGCACCCCGAAGCCCTCGGATTCGCTTCGCGACACGCCCGCCAGGCGGCCGGTCTTGATGTCGATCGACTCCTCCAGCCGCCGGACGACGCGGACGTCGGCATAGGACGCCCCGCGGAGGCGGGCCGTGTCGAGCGCCCGGTCGGAGATGTCGCGCACGAGCGCACGGTAGCAGGAGGTGCCTCGCGGGCTACGGACGGTGCCGTCCAGCGGTCGAGGTTCTGCCGCAGTTCGCTCGCGGCCGAGACCGCCGGCCTGGCCCATCGGTTCGCGAGCGGCCGCCGCCGCGGCGCAGGTTGGCGGTAGGGTAGCGGGGTGCCCGACCGTCGCGCGATCGACCTCTCCCCGCTCCGGACTCCGACGGGGCTCCTGGCCCTGGCCGCCGGCGTCGTCTGCGTCGTCGGGGGCGCGGTCACGCTGGCGACGCACCCGTTCATGGTCGACCTCGAGATCCCGCTCCGCGCCGCGGACCGCTGGGCCCACGGCGGCGCGCCGTACCTCGCGACCGGCTTCTCGCCGGACGCGAGCGGCGCCGACCTGCCCTTCCTGTACCCGCCGCCGCTGCTGCCGATCCTCGCCCCGTTTGCGGCCCTGCCCCGGGCGCCGGTCGTGGTGGCGTGGCTGGCCCTGCTCGTCGGGGCCGCCGTGTGGCTCCTGCGCCGGCTCGGCGTGCCGGTGTGGGCAGTGCCCCTCGCCCTCGCGTGGGTGCCGTTCTCCGAGGGCCTCGTCGGGGGGAATGTGCAGGTGGTCCTGGTCGCTGCGTTCGTGGCGACATTCACGAACCGGGCCGTCGGGGCGTGGCGGCCTGCCGGGCGCGACCCGGCGAGGGCCGGGCGGCCCGCCCTCGCGGATGGCCTCGCGACCGCGATCACGCCGGCGCTCAAGCTCAGCCAGCCGCACGGGTGGGTCGCGCTGCTGGGCCGCCGGCCCGTCGCCGCGCTGGCTGGGCTGGCGGCCCTCGGCCTGGTCGCCCTCGTGACGCTCCCGCTCACCGGCCTCGATGCGTGGCGCCAGTGGCTCGACCAGGTCGTCCGGGCCATGGATCCCGTCTGGAGCCTGCGCGGCTCGTCCCTCGTCCAGCTGTTCCCGACGCCCATCGCGATCGGCCTGGAGGTCGCCGCGGTCGTCGCCGTGCTGTTCGTTCCCGCCGGGCGCATCGCCGGGGGCACGGGCCTGCTCCTCGTGCTCGGCGTTCCGTCCCTGCGCAACTACGGCGTGCTGTTCCTCCTCCCGGCGATGTTCGACGTCCGACGCCCGATCGCGCTCGCCGGGGTCATCCTGATCGGGCTCGGGGTGGCGCCGGTCGTCTGGGCCGGGATCGGCCTCGTCGCGGCCGCGTATGCGATGGAGCTCAGAGCGGCCCGCGGGGCCCTCCCGGCCTCGGCACCGGTGCCGCGCTAGGTATGTTCTCTCAGGACTTGGCCGCGTGGAGGAAACGCGCTTAGCGCCTCGTCTCGTACCTGGTCAGAACCACGCCGCCGGGAAACGTCCGCGTCTCCACCAGGTTCAGGTTCACCCAGCTATCCAGCGCGGTGAAGAACGGCGTGCCGCCGCCCACCAGGACCGGATGGGTCACGATCGTGTACTCGTCGATCAGCCCGGCCCGCATGGCCGCCCCGGCGAGCGTTGCACCACCAACCCTCATCGGCTCGCCGTCCTCAGCCTTGAGCCGGGTGATCTCCGCGACCGCGTCGCCGGTGACCAGGCGGGTGTTCCAGTCGACCTTGTCGACCGTCGAGGAGAACACCACCTTCGGCGTGTCCCGCCAGTTCCGCGCGAACTCGATCTGCGCCGGGGTGGCATCGGGCTGCTGGTCGCCGGTCGGCCAGTAGGAACTCATGGTCTCCCACAGCTTGCGCCCGTACAGCAACAGGCCGATCGCCAGCTCCTGATCGAGCCACCACTGAAACAGCTCGTCGCTCGGCCCGCTCCAGCCGAGGTCGTCGCCGGGCGCGGCGACGTAGCCGTCCAGTGTCAGGTTCATGCCGTAGATCAGTTTCCGCATCGCGCCATGCCTTCCGTCAGTCGGTCTCGGAAGTCTAGACCGGTTCAGCGCACGAACCGGATCGGTGCGCGATCGGGCTCGCAGGCAGTCCTCGCACTCGGGGCACAGCGTCGCCTACGCGGACCGATCACCACGGCCCCGCCGATCGGGTGGCTGGCCTGCCCGGCGACGCCGCCTCGCCCGACGCGGATCAGACGGACGCCCCCGTGGCGCCAGGGCGCGGGCCGCTCGGGGCGTCGCGTACACTCGGGGCGTGGTACAGGAGCGGGCCGGTCATGGCTGCCTCATCATCCTGGAGGGCCCGGACGGCAGCGGCAAGAGCGTCCAGGCCGCGCGCCTCCGCGCGGCGCTCGCGGCAGCCGGGACGACGACGCTGCTCGTGCGCGAGCCGGGCGGCACGGCCGTCGGCGAACGCGTGCGGGCGATCCTCCTCGACGCGGGACCGGCCGGGGTCAGCCTCGGCCAGCGCACCGACGCCCTGCTCTTCAACGCCGCCCGCGCCCAGCTCATCGAGGAGGTCGTCCGGCCCGCCATCGCCCGCGGCGAGGTCGTGGTCTCGGATCGCTCGCTCTACTCGACGCTGGCGTACCAGGGGAGCGGCGGAGAGCTGTCACTGGCCGCCCTCCGCGCGGTGTGCGACTTCGCGACGGGAGGGCTGCTGCCCGATCGCGTGGTGCTCCTCGACGTGCCGGTCGAGATCGGACTGACGCGCAAGAGCGCAGCCGAGACCACCCGGTTCGAGGCCCACTTCGACCGCGCATTCCACGAACGGGTCCGGGCCGGGTACCTGGCCCTCGCGGCGGAGGACCCCGGGCGCTGGGTGGTCATCGATGCCGGCGCTCCGGAGGACGATGTCTTCGCCGCCCTGTTGGCCGCCGTCGCCGACGTGGTGCCCGCGAACGGCGTGCCGGCCGGGGACGGCAGGCGCGACTGACGGTCCAACCCGCGCGGACGCGCCCAGGCCCGCGCGAACTCGACCCGACGCGACCCGACGCGGCGGCAGCCGCCTCGCTGCGGCGCGCCGACGCCGCGCCGACGCCTCGCCGACGCCGCGCCGGAGCGGTCCGCCCGGGTCAGACCGTGGGCGGCCCGCGTCAGGTCGTCGAAGCGGCCTCGGCAATCGCGCCACGTCCCGCCTGCCGGGCCGACGTCAGCGCGGCGAGCGCAGCCGCGAGCATCTGGTCCCCGGACGTCCCGTCGACGGGGAAGCGGGCGATCCCGGCCGAGACGCTGACCGGCACGCCGCTCACGGGCGCGAGCCCACGGATCGCGGCGAGCACCCTCGTGGCAACGGTCATCCCACCGCTCCCTGGAGCGATGATGACGAACTCGTCGCCCCCGATGCGCGCGACGGTGTCCACCAGCCGGACCTGCTCCGCGAGCACGGCGGCGACGGCCCGCAGGATGTCGTCGCCCACCGTCCGGCCGGAGCGGTCGTTGGTCGCGCGGAACGCGTCGATGTCGAACGCGAGGACTGCCACCTCGCTCTGCTGGCGGCCCGCCCGGGCGAGCTCGAGCTCGAGCACCCGGTCGAAGGTCCGGCGATTCGCAAGGCCGGTCAGGGGATCGAGGTGGGCGAGCCGCTCGAACCACTCCGAGCGCTCCGCCGTGGTCGAAGCGAGGCGGGCCCGGTCAATGGCAACCGCGGCCATGTCCGCGATCCCGTCGATGAGCCCCGGGGTTCCGACCGGCCCCGGCTCGTCGGTGACCGGGGTCGTCGCCCACCCGAGTGCGAGGACGCCGACAGCCTGGTCGATCCCTTCGCGACCGACCACAAGCGGGATCGCTCGCACGCGGGCGAGGCCGATGCGGGCCGCCAGCGCGCCGGCGACCGGCGACGTGCCCGCCGGGCTGTCCACGGCCGCTCGTTCGACGGCGGCCGCCACGATCGGGTCGCCGAGCTCGCCGGTCGTCAGCTCGACGGTCTCGATGTCCGCCTCTTCGATGCCCAGGCCGTACAGGAAATGGATCCGGGCTCGGTCGTCGTCGATTCCGGCGAAGACGGCGACGCTGGCGGCTGCGTCGTCGGCTGCGATTCGCAGCAGCCGGTCGAGGACCGTCTCGAGGTCGGCGCCGCGCGCGAGCGCGCGGGCGCCGGCGGCCAGCCGGGAGCTCGGATCGCCGGGAGGGGGCAGGAGCTCGCCCAACGCGGGGCCTCCATCGGTGGTGGGTGCGTGAGCGCACCGCGACTCGGACTCGCCGATCATACGCGGCGCTCCACCGCGGAACAACGGCGCCCGTCCTCAAGGTGGATCGGCGGGCGGCCACGGCACCGGCACCCCTTCGTTGCGGGAGGTTCCCCGGCAGTCATCCCGACCCTATACTCCGGCGCGTGAAGCTCGTCATCGCGATCGTGCACCAGGAGGACGCCTCGAGCCTCGTCGATGCGTTGCTCGATCGCGAGTACCGCGCCACCCGGCTCCACAGCTCGGGCGGATTCCTCAAGCAGTCGAACGCCACGGTGATGCTCGCCGTCGAGGACGAGAAGGTGGACGTGATCCTCGAGATCATCCGCGACAACTGCCACTCGCGGACCCAGCTCGTCCACCCGATGCCACCGATCATGGAGCCCGGGGAGTTCTTCCTGCCCTACCCGCTCGAGGTCGAGGTCGGTGGCGCGACCGTGGTGGTCCTCCCGGTGGAGCGCTTCGAGCGCATCTAGCACCGCGGGAGGACGCGCTGCATGCCCGACCAGCCTGCTTCGGTCGGCATCGCCGACCTCCCGACCTGGCTCGCCCCCCTGGCGCATCGCGCCCCCGACGCGGTGGCGGCGTGGCGCGGGATCGCCGAGGGCACGCCGATCAGCGTCCGGCGCGAGGTCCGTCGGCGGGGCGGCGCGGGCTCGGCGGCCGGCGTCCTGGAGCAGCACGAGGCGATCGCCGAGGCGTTCGCCGCCCGGATCGCGACGCTGCCCGACGCGGCCTTCGCGATGCCCGGCGGCGAGGGCGACTGGACGGTGGCCGAGGCGCTCGGCCACGCGTTCTCGGCGCGTGGCGGGCTCGTCACGGCCGCTGCGCTGGCCGCGGCCGGCCGGTTCCCGCCCGATGCCCCGCGGGTCGTCCCGGGCGTCCCCGGTCCGCCCCAGGCGACCCGGGAGGAGCTGGCCCGGCGCCTGGCCGTGAGCCAGCGGCTTGTCGCTCGGGCAGCGCGCTCGGTCGGCGGGCACGAGCTGGACGCCTGCCCGCTCGACCACCCGCTGGTAGGGCGGCTTCGCTGCGGCGAGTGGTTCCTCTTCGCCGCCGTTCACGACCTGATGCACCTGGACCAGCTGGCGGCGCTCGCCGCGACGCTCGAGGCAGCGGGGCCGGCATGACCATCCGGCCCGATTTCGTGGACTGCTGGATCTTCCGTGGCGCGCCCGACCGGCGCGAGGTCCTGCTGCTCCGGCGCTCGGCCGACGAGGAGATCCTGCCGGGCCTGTGGCAGTGCGTCTCGGGCTCGCTCGAGGCCGGTGAGCGCGTCGCCCTCGGCGCGCTCCGCGAGCTCGACGAGGAGACCGGGTTCGGCCGGGCCGACATCGAGGCGCTCTACGACCTCGACCTCGTCAACCAGTTCCACGAGCCCTGGTACGACGCGATCGTCACGGCCGCCGTCTTCGCGGTGCGGGTCGGAGCGGCGGCCGAGCCGGTGCTCTCGGGCGAGCACGATGCCGCGCGCTGGGTGCCCCTGGCATCGGTGACCGACGACCTGGTGTGGCCCGGGTACCACGACGCGATCGCCCGGATTCGCGCGTTCCTGGCGGACCCGCAACGGGCGGCCTGGTTCGAGCTGACGCTCGAGGGGGCCCGGCTTCCCCGCTGACCGCGACGGCGGCCGGCCCCGCCGACCGCGAGGGTGGCCGACCGGCACACCGCGACCGCGGCCGGGCGCTGTCCGGAGGGGCGCCCCGACCAGCGCACCGGGGCTTGCTGGCCGCTGGGCCGCACGGCACGCGATCCGGGCGTGGCAAACATCACCGGCCCCGGTGCCGAATGGCCCTGTGTCGGGTCAGGTCGCCTTCGTAGGCTGAGATGCTCGCTGTCCGACTCGATGCGGCGGCACAACCCCGCAGGAGGATTCCGGTCGTGATCGTTGCCGTGCGCACCCAGGCCCGGCGCTCGAAGGTGGGCCTTGCAGTCTTGATCGTCGCTGGCGCCCTGCTCGCCGCGTGCTCCGGAGCGGCGACCCCGTCGCCGGCCCCTGCCGGCTTGTCCATCGATGGCGCCTGGGCGCGGACATCGCCGAAGGTGGCGAATGCGGGCGCCGCCTATCTCGTCATCAAGAACCCGGGCACGGTCGCGGACGCGCTCGTCGGCGCTTCCAGCCCGGCGTCGGGGACGGCCCAGGTCCACGAGACGTACACGCTGCCGGCGCCCTCCGGATCGACGATGCAGGGCGCCTCGCCGAGCACGGGCGCCATGATGGGGATGCGGCCGGTGGCCAAGATCGACATTCCGGCCGGGGGCTCGATCGAGCTCAAGCCGGGTGGCTACCACATCATGCTGATGGAGCTCAAGCAGGAGCTGAAGGCCGGCACGACGATTCCGCTGACCCTCACGTTCGAGAAGGCCGCCCCGATGACGGTCAACGCGGAGGTCCGGGCGAACTGACCCGGGTCCGCGCGCGCCGCTCGCCGGACCGCGCGGAGCTGCCATTCGGCAGCAGACCGCCCGCGACCAGGACGGGGCACGGCGCGCCCGCCGGACACCGGGACGACTCCATCGTCCGACCTGCGCCGGACGCCCGGCCGGCGTGACCGCGGCCGGGCGTGACCGGGCGTCCCTGCGGCGGACGCCCGGCCGGCGTGACCGGGCGTCCCTGCGCTAGACTCCGGCGCAACCGTCGCGCCCCAGGAGGCCGGAGTTGCTGGACCAGGACCGTTCGCCCGCCCCCGCCTTCCGCCGGGGCTTCCGCTCCAAGGTCGACGCCCTCCGCCGCACGTACGGGTTCGAGGACGTCTCACTGGCGCCCGGCACCGAGACGATCGAGCCGAACGACGTCTCGCTGGCCCAGGAGTTCTGCGGTCTCGACCTGCCGATCCCGGTCCTCGCCGCGGCGATGGATGCCGTGGTCGACCCGCGATCGGCCGGCGTGCTCGCCGGGCTTGGCGGCATCGCCGTCCTGAACATCGAGGGCGTCCAGGCACGCTACGAGGAGCCCGGTCCGGTCCTGGAGCGCATCGCCGGCGCCGCCGACGCAGAGGTCCACGCCATCCTCGCCGAGGTGTACGCGACACCGATCCGCGGCGAGCTGATCGCCCGTCGCATCGCCGAGATCCACGCTGCGGGCTCGCGGGCGGTGCTCTCGGCGACGCCCGGCGTGGCGAGGCGCTACGGGCCGTCGTGCGCCGAGCACGGCGCCGACGCCTTCCTCGTCCAGAGCCAGGTCAGCAGCGCGCGCCACATCGCGACCGACTACGAGCCGCTCAGCCTTGCCGAGTTCACCCGGCTCATGCCGATCCCGGTCGCCGTCGGCAACACCACCAGTGCCGAGGCAGCCTACCTGCTGATGGAGCAGGGAGCCGCGGCCGTCTTCGTGGGGGTCGGGCCGGGCGCCGCCTGCACGACGCGCGAGGTGCTCGGGATCGGGGTTCCCCAGGTCACCGCGATCGCGGACGTCGCCGCCGCTCGCGACGCCTATCTCGCGGAGACCGGCCGGCGGGTCCCGGTCGTCGCCGACGGCGGGATGAAGCGGGGCGGCGACATCGCCAAGGCGATCGCGGCGGGCGCCGATGTCGTGATGCTCGGCTCGCCGCTCGCGCGAGCCGACGAGGCGCCCGGCCGTGGCACGAACTGGGGCATGGCGACGCCGTCGCCGGTGCTGCCGCGCGGGACCCGGATCACGGTCGGCACCATCGGCCCGATGGCCAGGATCCTCTTCGGGCCGTCGAACGTCACCGACGGAACCGAGAACCTGGTGGGCGCCCTGCGCCAATCGATGGCCGCGCTCGGGGCGCGCACGCTTCGCGAGATGCAGCAGGTCGAGATCGTCTACGCGCCGTCGGTCGCCACCGAGGGCAAGTCCTGGCAGATCCGCGGGCGGTGATCCGCGACCCGTACGGGGCGGATCTCGTCGCCTGGGGCAAGGCGCTCGCCCTGACGACGCGCGGCCGGGTGAGCGGCCAGCCGGCGCTCGCGGTCATCGGGTTCGCCGAGGATCCGGACGGCTCGCTGCTGGTGGCGGCCGGCGACACCGAGGCGAACTGGGCTGCCAACCTTCGAGCCGAGCCTTCCTGCTCGGTCCTGCTCCGCGACGTGACGCTGACCTGCGTGGCGCACGAGCTCGACGGCCCGGCCAAATCCCGGGCCGTCGTGTCGCTCATTCTCAAGTACGGCACCCCGGCCGAGAGCCTCGGCGCCGGTCCTGCCTTCCGACTTGAGCCGGCGGGCGGTGGGCCGGACGCTCCACCGGCCTCGCCGGCGCCGTCACTGGAGGACTGAGTAGCCCAGCGTGATGCTGACCTTCTGGATGGCGCCTTCGAAGACCACGGCCACGACCCGGACCTGGCGCGACGGGCTGACGTGCGTCGCACCGGGAACGGCTGACGCGTACCACGCGAGGGTCGGCGCGAGCTCCTTGATGCCGTCGTAGCAGTCGAGGTTCCAGTCGCCGCCAGTGCAGGCGCGAAGGCGGACCGCGAACGCCGCCGAGGTGCCCCGCCCGTACACCTTTGCGGTCACCGTTCGGTACTGGGCGCCTGCCGGCAGGCTGAACGTCCAGCCCGTGGCGGCGCCGTCGAACCCGGTCCACGCCCGCTGCGCGAGGGTCTTGGTCTGCGAGAACGTCTTCCGGACGAGGCGCTTGAGCGACACCGTGACGGTCGACTTCACCACCTTGGTGGTGCCGGCCGAATCCCGGAGGCTCTGGGTGATTGTGTACTTGCCCGCCGGCACGACCTTGTTGGCGGCGCTCCTGCCGTTCCACGTCCAGGCGTATGCACCCGAGCCGAGCGCGACGGTGGCGGCCCGGACGGCCTTGCCCTTGGCGTTCCGGACGGTGATCGCGACGGAGATCGGCTCGGCCCGGAGGCCCGTCGCCGACACGCTGTCGCGGTAGCCGTCGACGATCGGGTAGACCGTGGCGGACGAGACCTTGACGTTGGTTGCCTCGACCGTGTCGGCGGCAGCAACGGGGCTGACGCCCAGCGTGGCAAGCCCACCGATCACGACGGCGCTCATCCCGAGCGCCAGCGCGGCCGAGCGCAGGCGCGCACGGCCGAATGACCTGGATGCGGTCATCGGAGTCCCCTTTTCCTCACCTCTCGCCGGTCACGCTACCGGCCCGCGCCTAGGATAGCCGACAGTCCACGACAAGGGCCGAATGGACCGAAAAATCAATCCACGCGGGCCAGACCGCCGGGCCGCAGAGCATACGCCGCAGCTCTGCCGGTCGCGATGGCGCCTGGCGGGCAGGTGGTGCGCGGGGTCACCGCTGCGTCGGCGAGGCTGCCGCACGCCCCGCCGACGTGCGAGTTCAGCGCGTCCCGGACCTCAGTGGAGGATGGCTGCGCGGGACGCCGATCCTGTCCGCCTGGTCGAGCCCTTTGTCAGGCCGCCCGGCCGGCTCGGGCGGACGCGCCGGCGGCGCCGCGGTCGGCAATCTCCCAGGTGATGTCGTACTCGCAGAACGGCGCCCCGTCGTGCATGCACGCCGTCTTGCGGATGTGCGGCACGCCGCCGGCCGCGTCCATCACGCCTTCCATCCAGCCGACGTGGTTGTACGTGCAGCGCTCGCGAGGCTGCTTGCGGCCCATGTCGACCTGCATGCGGATGTGGTCCGCCCCGACCTCGGTGTTCTGTACGATCACGCCGTCGCCCCAGTTGTGGCGCAGGCAGAGGTCCATCCGCCGGACGATGAACCCGGGATCGCCGGCCCGGAAGTGGCGCGCGAGCGGAGCCCCGGGCTGGATGTCGAACCTGGCCCGGAAGCGGGTCATCTCGCGCAGGATGTCGTCGCGGCCCCCGCCGAGCTCCTGCTTGATCGCGTCGGTCAGGGCGCCGAGCAGCTCCGGCGGGTAGGCCCCGTCGGGCTCGATCTGACCGCCGAGGATGCGGCGCTGCTCGGGATCGACTCGCTGGAGGACCCGCGCGAGGGCCGCGGCGCCGTGCTTCTGCCGGACGAAGTCGAGCCGGCCGAGGAGGGCGTTTCCCCGGCTGACCTTGCCGCTCACCTTCGCCGTGGTGAGCCGGATGACCTGCTGCTCGAGCGCCGTGGCGAGCACGCCCATGCGGTCGATCGAGGCGCTGACGCCGGCCTCCTGCTCGAACGTCTCGCGGGCTGCCGCGTTGACCTCCGAGAGCGAGGCGGTCGCCTTGTCGCTCAGCTCGACGTAGGCAGCGACGGCATCGCGCACCTCGCCGGCCTTCGCCCCGATCTCCCGCGTCGCGATCGTGTTCTCCTCGACGACGCTGGAGACAGTGGACATCGTCGCCGCGAGCGTCGAGGTCGCGCCGCTGATCTCCTGGGTGGCGGCCGAGATCTCCGTCATGCGGCCCCGGATGGCGTCGACCGTCGCGACGATGCCGGCGAGCGCCGCGGCGGCCTCGTGGCTGTGGGCGGCCCCGGTCTCCACCTCGCGGGCCTCGGCCTCGATGGCGAGGACGGCCTCGGCCACCGTCTGCCGGATGGCGTGGATCAGGCCGGCGATCTCCTTGGTCGCGAGGGCGGACTGCTCGGCGAGCTTGCGTACCTCCTCGGCCACCACCGCGAACCCCTTGCCGTGCTCGCCAGCCCGGGCAGCCTCGATTGCCGCATTGAGGGCGAGGAGGTTGGTCTGGTCTGCGATGCCTTCGATCGTCTCGAGGATCGAGCCGATCTGGCCGGATCGCTCGCCCATCAGGTCGACCTTCTCCTGGACCCGACGGGTCGAGTTGCGGATGCTCTCCATGCGCTGCAGGTTCGCCTCGATGGTCGCCGCCCCGCTGCGGGCGGTCGCGACCGCCTCGGTCGTCGCGGCGGCGCCCGCCTCGGCGCTCTCGGCGACCCGGCCGATCTGGCCGGTGATCCGGTCGGTGACCGCGGCGGCCTCCGTCACCGCCGAGCCCTGCTCGGCTGCGCCGCGGCTCACCTCATCGATCGCCTGCGCGACGCGATCAATGGCGTCGCTCATCACGAAGAGGTGTCCCACCTCCTCCGCAGTGTCGTTGGTGACGGCCACCAGCCGCGAGGTGACCTGCTCGATCGACCGCGACGCGATCTCCGAAGCCTCGCTGACCCGGCCGAACTCGGAGCCCAGGTCGTGGGCCGTCGTCGCCATGGCGTCGATCTTCGAGCGCAGCCCGTTGACCATCGCCGTGAGCGACTGGGCGACCTCGTCGTCGGGCGAGGCCGCGCACGACCTCGACCGTGAGGTCGCCGGTCCCGATCCGCTGCATGACGGCGCGGTAGGCGGCGAGGAGCGCGACCAGCGCGGCCAGCGAGGCACGCATCTCACCGACTTCCTGCCAGCCGCCCGGCGCGACGGGGCCGGGAGCGCCTCCCCCGGCCAGCACCCGAAGGGCGGCGGCCGTCTCGCGGACCGGCCCGACGATCCGGCGCGCGGCGAGCCAGAGAGCGCAGCCCGTCACGGCTCCAGCGCACCCGGCGACGATCGCCGTGAGGAAGGTCAGGCCCTGGGTCCCGATCGCGAATCCGGCGGTGGCCCACGCGGAGCCGACCGCGACCATGAGCATGGCAACCTGGAACGTGACCCCCCGGGCACCGAGCGCCCGGACCGCCCCGAGCGTGCAGCCGGCGGCCACGGCAAGGGCGGCGACGAATGCGAGCAGGGGGCTCATCTCAGGCGGCTCATCTCGATTGGCTCCTCGGGCGGTTCCGGTGCTGGCGGTCCGTGCGGGCGGGCGGGCGGGCGGAGGCGCGCCCGGCGGGACGAACACCGGGCGATCAGGCGCTCGGGGCCGCGCCCCGGCCGTCCGGCCCGCCCGACTGGCTCGGACCGGCAGTCGCGTTGTCGACCCCACGATCGCGTGTCGGGCGTCCGAGGTATCGGTCGCCCGGGCCGGGTCTTGACCGTCCCGCGAGCCCGGGCGTTCGCATAGCGAATCCTTCACGGAACGAGTCCTTGCGCAGGCGAGCGGGAGGAGAAGAATCCGCGGTCTCGCCGCCGTGGACGGCGCAGTGCTGGAGGGGCTTCCGATGGGCAGGCTGCGGGTGGCGCTCGTGGGAATCGCGTTGATCGCGGGAGGCTGCACGACGGCGGCGACGCCGGGTCCGGCTACCCCAGCGGCAGTCGGATCGCCGACGCCGGCGGCACTGGTCGCCTCGGCGGCGCCGAGCGCGTCGCCCGCCCAGCCGACCCCGGCGCCGACCGCCGCGGCGACCGTTGCGGTGGCGCCGGCGACCTCGGCTCCGACGCCGACCGCCCAGCCGACGCCGACGATCGGGCCCTCGGAGGCGCCGACCGATCTCAACGGCACCTGGGTCGGCACGTGGCAGAACTCCACCCCCGACACATCGGCCGGCACCTTCCAGATCACCTGGGCGCGCAAGGGGAAGACGATGGCGGGCACGATCAAGATCGACGGCACGCCATGCCTGACCGGCGGGACGATCACCGGGACCCTCTCCGGAGACAAGATCGCCTTCGGCGCAGTATCCGGGCAGGTCGAGGTCTCGTATACGGCACCGATCGCAGGCAGCCGCATGAGCGGCACCTACGCGACCAACTGCGGCGAGGCGCGCGGCGACTGGGAGGCGACGCACAAGTAGCCGTCGGGTCCGCCGGCGCTGACCGCCCGGCCGGTACACTTCCCCAAACGCGGCGAGCGAGGGAGGCGGCGGTTGAGCGATCCGGAGGAGCAGGCTGCGGACGGAGTGGCAGCGCCGCGCGGGGGCGATGGGCGACCCGCCCGGGACCGCGGCAAGACGGTCCACGGTGAGCCGGCCAACGCAGGGCACCGGATCCTCGCTCCCGACGACGCCGAGGTCGAGGCCTACCTCGAGACGGCCCTGAACGCGCCGCCGGCCGCGCGCCCGGGCCACGAACGCCCCGGCGGCGCCGTTCCCCGCGGGGAGGCCAGCGCGGCCGAGCCGGACACCGTGATCGTCCTCGACTTCGGCAGCCAGTTCGCCCAGCTGATCGCGCGCCGCGTCCGCGAGCTGCACGTGTACTCGGAGCTGCTGCCCCACGACACGCCCTGGGCGGAGATCGTCCGGCGCCGCCCTCGCGCGATCATCCTGTCGGGGAGCCCCAACTCGGTCTACGACGATGCCGCGCCCCGCGCCCGGATCCGGCGATCTGGCGCGGCAGCATCCCGGTCCTCGGGATCTGCTACGGCGCCCAGCTGATGGCCCGCGAGCTCGGCGGCGACGTGCTGCCGGCGGCGCGCCGCGAGTACGGGCCGGCCACCGTCCAGATCACCGAGGACGGCGGGCTCTTCGCCGGCCTCGACCGCGATCAGCCCGTCTGGATGAGCCACGGCGACTCGATCACGCGCCTGCCGGAGGGGTTCCATTCGACCGCCCAGACCGCGTCGACGCCCTACGCGGGGCTCGTCGACGTCGGCCGCAACCTGTACGGCATCCAGTTCCACCCCGAGGTCGTCCACACGCCCCGGGGTCGCGACGTGCTGCGCAACTTCCTCGTCGCAGATCGCGGGCGTCCGCCAGACCTGGACCCCGGCCAACTTCGTCGAGTCGACGATCAACGAGATCCGCGCCCGTGTCGACGCGCACGCGAAGGCGACCGGCGGGAATGGCAAGGTCATCTGCGCCCTGTCCGGCGGCGTGGACTCGGCCGTGGCCGCGGCGCTCGTCCACCGGGCCGTCGGCGATCGCCTGACCTGCATCTACGTCGACCACGGCCTGATGCGCAAGAAGGAATCCGAGCTGCTGCGCGTCACCTTCGAGCAGAACCTCGGGATGCAGCTCGTGATGGTCGACGCGCGCCAGCGGTTCCTGGCCCGCCTGGCCGGCGTCGCCGACCCCGAGCACAAGCGGCGGATCATCGGCGACGAGTTCATCCGCGTCTTCGAGGAGGAGGCCGCCAAGCTCGGCCGGATCGACTTCCTGACCCAGGGCACGCTCTACCCCGACGTCATCGAATCGACCGCTCCCGAGACCAAGGCCGCGCAGAAGATCAAGACGCACCACAACGTCGGCGGTCTGCCCGCCGACCTCCGGTTCAAGCTGGTCGAGCCGCTGCGCTACCTCTTCAAGGACGAGGTCCGTCTCGTCGGCCTCGAGCTTGGCCTGCCCGAGGCGATGGTCTTCCGCCAGCCGTTCCCGGGTCCCGGCCTCGCGATCCGGATCATCGGCGAGGTGACCGCGGACCGGCTCGACACGCTGCGCGAGGCCGACTGGATCGTGATCGACGAGATCAAGGCAGCCGGGCTGTACCGGGCGCTGTGGCAGTCGTTCGCGATCCTGACCCCGGTCCGGTCGGTCGGCGTGATGGGCGACGGGCGCACGTACGCGAACGTTGTCGCGATCCGCGCCGTGACCTCCGAGGACGGCATGACCGCGGACTGGGCGAAGCTGCCCTATGACGTCCTGGGGAAGATCTCGTCCCGGATCGTCAACGAGGTGCCGGGCGTCAACCGGGTCGTCTACGACATCAGCAGCAAGCCGCCGGCCACCATCGAATGGGAGTAGCCCTCGCAACCCGCGCGGTGTCGACCGCGCCGGCGGCGCGACCGCGCCGCGCCGAGGCGGGAGGGGGATGACTTCCGGCGGGTGCACCGACGTCGACGGCTCCGCTAGGATCCGCGCCATGGCGGACGAACCCTCCACGACCCCCGCCCCGGACCACGCCCAGCCGGCCCGCTGCCCTTGGTGCTCGGCCGATCTCGTCGACGCGGCGGCGGCGACCTGCGTGGCCTGCGGGGCCATCCTCCACGCTGCCGAGGCGCGCTCGATCCCCGGCGTGACCGAGGTCGACGCCCTCGCCATCGCGCGGCGGCCGCTGAGCGCCCAGGCACCCTCGTTCGGGTCGCTCCTGATGGGCGGCGTCGACACCGAGCGCCCCTCCCCCGATCAGCTTCCCGCGATCGCCCCGCCCGGCGACGCGGTCCGCCGCGAGATGCTGCGCCTCGAGATCGATGCGGAGCGCTCCAAGCTCGAGGCGGAGGTCGGCGCCCTCGAGGCCGAGGCCGCGCTCCGCCGGGCGGAGGCCGACGCGCTGCCGCCGGGCCATCCGCGGCCCGAGGAACCCGACCCGCCAGCATCCGCATAGCCGGCATGGCGCGGATCCCGCCGCCCGGTCCCTCGTTCCTCCGGGAGCAGGAGGTCGTGCTCGGCGACCAGCGCCTGCGTGCCGGCATGGACCGTCCGACCGTGATCGAGGGCTGGTGGCTGGCCGTCTTGTGGGTGGCCGACGCGGGCGGGATCGTGAGCTGCCGCGCGATGGCACCCGCGGCCGGACCGCCGCCCGAGCCGCCCCTCGCGCGCCTCGGCCCGCGCCTCTCGGGCGGTCTCTCCGGGTTCGTGCTCGAGGAGGACGACCGGCTCCAGCTCCGCATCCGCCTGCCGATCCCGGCGGAGGACGAGGGCCGGCCGTGGACGGCGCCGCTCGTGGTCCAGCTGGCGTTGCGCTGGGAGCCCGCGCGCGCCGCGACGATGACCGGGAACGCGCTGGCGGACGTCGCCCTGTCGGCCTTCCGGCGGGCCGTCGAGGCCGTTCACCGCCCCTGACCGGCGCCTGGCCGGCGATGGCCGCTGCGAGCCCGTCGTGGTCGCGGTGGGCCGCGAGGCCCGCGGGAGTACACTCGGCTCGATGCGAGACATGTTCGACGAGTTCATGCGCGAGCTGGCGGAGCGCCAGCGACGCATGGAACGGGAGAAAATCCTGCCGAGCCGCCTGCCGAGCCGCCAGGTGAGCCTGACGGCGAGCCCGGCCATGCGCCCGAGCCCGCCGCGGCCGACGACGACTCGGCCGCCCATCCCGACGAGCCGGCACTGAGCGAGGGCGACGGCGAGGGCGAGGGCGAGGGCGACGGATCGCCGTCGCACGCCGAGCCGGAGCCAGCGGGCCCGGACGTCGCCGACGAGCCGACGCCGATCCGCCCGCCGTCCGCCGATCGCAGCACGGCCGGTCGCGGCGGTGGGCGGCGACCGCCGCGCCGCCGGCGTGGGAGCTCGGGCGGCCCGGGTGGCCCGGGTGGGCCCCGCGACGGCGAGCCTCGCTCGCGGTGGCGCCGCATCGTGGCGGCGGGCCCGCAGGTCCTGCTCGTCAGCGTGGGCATCATCCTGCTCGCGGCGGTCCTCCTCGTCGGGTCCGGCGTGGACCTCGTGACCGACGCCATCTGGTTCAAGAGCGTCGGGTTCGACCCTGTCTTCTGGACTCGCCTCGGAGGCCAGGTCGGGCTGTTCCTGCTCGGCCTCGTCGTGGCTCTCGTGTTCTTCGGCCTCAACCTCTGGATCGCGGGCCGCCTGGCCCCGCCGCCGGGGACGGGCGGCGACCGGTTCAGAGCCTGGGCGAGCCGGGCAGCGGAGATGGCGCGAGGGGGCGCCGACACGATCGCCGCCCGCGAGGCCTTCGGCATGCGCCGGCCGCCGTTCGGGACGGGCGGCCCCGGCGGCCCCGACGCCACTGGCCGGTCGGCCCGACCGGTCGGCCCGGCGATCAGCTTCGAGGACTTCCCCGACCTCACCCCGGTGGCCGGGGGCGTGCTCGTCGTGATCGCGATCCTCGCGGCGCTCGGCGTCGCCGGCACGCTGTCCGGCGGCTGGGAGACCGTGGTTCTCTGGCAGAATCGCGTCCCGTTCGCGCCGACGGGCAACCCGGTCACCGATCCCGTGTTCGGGCGCGACATCTCGTTCTACCTCTTCGACCTCGGGTTCCTGCGCCTCGCCCGCGGCCTGTTGAGCGGGCTCCTGCTCGTTGCCCTCCTGCTCACGTCGGCCCGCTACCTCGTCGCGGCCCTGCGGGGCGGGGGCTTCCCGGTGCCGGTCCGCGTGCACCTTGCGCTCCTGGGCGGCGCGTTCCTGCTGACCATCGCCGCGGGCTACCAGCTCGACAAGCTGGCCCTCGTCTACAGCACGCACGGGTTCGTGGAGGGCGTCAGCTACACCGACCAGGCGGCGCGGTTCTTCGCGTTCGACGCCCTCACGATCGTCGCGGCGGTCGTCGGCGTCCTCGTCGTGTTCGCCGCGTTCACCCGCTGGCTGTGGCCGGCCGGCGTCGGGGTCGTGGTCTGGCTCGGGCTCTCGGTGCTGCTCGGAGGCCTCTACCCGGAGGTGATCCAGCGCCTCACGGTGGATCCGAACCAGCAGGCCCAGGAGCAGCCCTACATCGCCAACAACATCGCCATGACCCGGCTCGCCTACAACCTCAACGGCTGGACGAGCCAGCCGTACGACGGGTCGGCACCCCTCACGGCAGCGGCGGTCGACAAGGATGCCTCGACGTTCGGGAACGCCCGGCTGTGGGACCCCCGCCCGCTCAAGACGGCGCTCGAGCAGATCCAGACGGTGCGCCAGTACTACCAGTTCGTCGACGTCGACACGGACCGCTACACGGTCGGGGGCGAGACGCGCCAGGTCATGCTGTCCGCCCGCGAGCTGGCCCCGGAGCTCAACCCGCAGGGCGGCAGCTGGGTCAACCAGCGGATCGTCTTCACCCACGGCTTCGGGCTCGCGATGGTTCCCGTCAACGAGGTCGGGGCCCAGGGCCTGCCCGCCCTGTTCATCAAGGACCTCCCGCCGGTCTCGAACAGCGGCGCACCGGCGGTGAGCGAGCCGCGCATCTACTTCGGCGAACGGCCAAACGACTGGGTCATCACCGGCGCCAAGCAGGCCGAGTTCGACTACCCGATCGGGAACACGGATTCGTCGGGCGCAGCCACCGGCGGCCAGCAGACCGAGACGCGCTGGGCCGGGACGACCGGGATCAAGCTCGACTCGATCCTGACCCGGCTGCTGTTCGCGGCCCGCTTCCGCGACCTGAACCTGCTCATCTCGGACCAGGTCACGTCTGACAGCCAGCTGCTCATGAACCGGAGCCTCCGGGAGCGCCTCAACCTCGTCGCACCGTTCCTGGCCTACGACGGCGACCCGTACGTGGTCCTGACCGACGCCGGGCGCCTCGTCTACATCCAGGACGCGTACACGACGTCGGATCGCTTCCCGAATGCCCAGCAGTTCGACCCGTCGGTGCTGCCGGGTGGGGGCGGCCTCGCCGACCGCTCCTTCAACTACGTCCGGAACAGCGTCAAGGTCGTCATGGACGCCTACGACGGCACGATGACCTTCTACATCTCGGACCCGACGGACCCCCTGATCCGCGCCTGGAGTGGTGTCTTCCCGACCATGTTCCGGCCGCTCGACAGCCTGCCGGCCGACCTCGCGCCGCATCTGCGCGTGCCGGAGCAGCTCTTCAACGTCGAGACCATCGTGTACGCCCGCTACCACGTGACCGACCCGGTCGTGTTCTACCAGGGCAACGACGTCTGGAAGCTGCCCCAGCAGACCCAGACGGCGGATCCGTCCACCGGCCAGCTGCCGCTCCAGGCCTACTACGTGTACGTCCGCCTCCCGGGCGACACGGCCCCGGAGTTCCTGCTGCTCCAGCCGATGGTTCCGGCGGCGCGGCCGAACATGATCGCCTGGATCGCGGCGAGAAACGACGGCGTCGATCGTGGCAAGGTCGTCGTGTACGACTTCCCGGACACGTCCTCTGTCTTCGGACCGGCCCAGATCGAGGCGAGGATCGACCAGGATCCGCAGATCAGCGCCCAGATCACGCTGTGGAACCAGTCGGGCAGCAAGGTGGTGCGGGGCAACCTGATCGTGGTCCCGGTCCAGAACTCGATCATCTACCTCGAGCCGATCTACCTGCAGTCGACCGGCTCGGCGATCCCCGAGTTCACCAAGGTCGTCCTCGCGAGCCCGACCAAGGTGGTCTGGGCCGACAGCCTCAAGGAGGCCCTGACGGCGCTCCTCGCCGGAACGGGCGGCACGACCCCGGAGCCGTCGCCGTCGCCCGGCGGGTCGCCCGGGCCGACAGCCACGCCGCGCCCGACGAGCGGCCCAGGCCTCCCGGCGGACGTCACGGGCCTCGTGCAATACGCCAACGATCACTACGAAGCCGCTCAGCGGGCGCTCCGCGACGGCGACTTCGCAACCTACGGCGTGGAGATCCAGAAGGTCCAGGACGCGCTCCGCCAGCTGTCGATCCTCACCGCGACCCCCGCGCCGAGCATCGCCCCGGTGCCCAGCCCGAGCCCGGTCCCGACGATCGCCCCACCGCCGGCGGCGAGCCCATCGCCATGAGCGGCGGCCGGGCCGCGCGCCGGTCGCCGGCGCGCCTGCCGCGGGGCTGACCACGGTGGCAGCAGGCCCGACGGGGGGCGGGGCACCCGAGATGTCGCAGGGCGGCTCGTCCGGCGGCGGTCCCGCGCCTTCCGTCCGTGCCGTTTCTGGCTCCCGTGCCGCACCTGCCGCTCCCGCCGTGCCCGGCAGCCTCAGCCTGCCCGACGGCGCTCCCGCCGCGATCCTGGAGGAGCTGGACGGCACGCCGATCGGGGGCCATCCGATGTCCGGGCCGGGCACCGGGTGGGCGCGTGCGATGGGCGCCGCCACCGCGCTCGCCGGAGGGAGGCCCGCCCTCTGGGTCTACGCGCTCGTCGCGTTCCTCGCCCGCGGTGGCATGCTCGTGATGCTGGCTCCGATCGTGGCGCTGCCGACGTTCGTCGGGATCGCGAACATCGTGGGGCCGACCTCGGTGACGGCCTCGGGTCCGACCCCTCGCCTCGTCGCGATCGCAGTCACCTCGATCGCTGCCCTCGTCGTCGCCGTGGTCGTCGGGACGCTGGTCGGCGCGGCGGCCGAGACGGGCCTGTACCGGGCCACGGTCGCGGGCGACCCCGATGATCCGGGATCCGGCCTGCTCCCGGCCGGCGCGGTCGTCGACGGGCCGACCCGCCGCACGGTCCTGCGGGTGGCGGTCGTCCGCCTCGCGCTCCTCGCGCCCGTCCTGCTGGTCCTGGGCGCCAGCGTCCCGCACTACGTCGGGGTCGCCTACCAGGAGCTCCTCCTGCCCATCGACCTGAGCCTGCCGCTGCCGGTCCGGGTGCTCCTCGGAGCTCCAGCAGAGAGCGTCGTTCTCTTCGTCACCTGGCTCACGTGCGAGGTCGTGGGCGGCTTCGCGGCCCGGCGGGTCGTGCTCTCCGCGAGTGGCGCGCCGCGCGCCATCGGCGAGGCGCTCCTCGACGTGGCGAGAGCGCCGCTCACCACGCTCCTGACCTTGATCCTCGGCCTCGTCGGGAGCGCCATCGTCCTGGCCTTCGGCCTCCTCATGGCTGGCCTGGCGTGGGAGCGCGCCCGGGTGACCCTCGTCGATGGACGCGAGCCGGAACAGGTGCTGGTGACGACCCTGCTGCTGGTCGGCGCCTGGGGGGTGGCGCTGCTGTTCGCGGGCGTCACGGCCGCGTGGCGCTCGACCCTGCTGACAGCCGAGCTCACGCGTCGCCGGCGACCCCTGCCCGGGCTGGCCGCCCCGGGTGGCGCACCCGGATCCGGGGCGAAGCCGCCCCTGGGCCGTCTCGGCCCGCTCGAATTCGCCGCCCGGGCCGGCCGCGTGACCGCCCCGCAGCTGCCACGCCGGTCCTGTCAGCCTGTTCGCGTCACGCCGGCCGGCGGCCGGACGTCGGATGGCGTGCGGTGCGCGCTGGCGGCGCTGGTACACTCCGACAATCCGACGGCGGCTTGTGCCGGCCGCGCCGCGAAGGAACCTGTGGATGGGTGACGGGGCCGTATGAACGCCGACATCTTCAAGCAAGTCCAGGACGCGATCGCCGGGTTCTTCGGCAGCCCGGCCGTCCAGCTCGGCCTCAGGGCAATCGCGGTCTACATCGTCATCATCTGGATGGTGACGGCCTTCTGGGCGTTCCGCGACACGCAGCTGCGCACGGCCAACCCGGTCGCGCCGTACCTCTCGGCGGCGTTCATCATCGCGTTCACCCCGGTCTTCTTCATCTTCGGGGTCCTCGTCTACAAGATCATCCGGCCCCAGGAGCGGATCGGCGAGGCATACGAGCGCGGCCTCGCCGAGGAGGCGCTGCTGGCGGAGATCGAGGCGGTCGAGCACTGTGCGACGTGCAGCCGCAAGGTCCACGAGGACTGGATCATCTGCCCGACCTGCCGCACCCGCCTCAAGCGGGTCTGCCCCAACTGCAACAAGCTCGTCGGGCTCGAGTGGTCGCTCTGCGCCTGGTGCGGGCGTGACTTCGAGCGACCGATCGCAGCGATCGGCACGGTCCCGGCGCCGATCGCCGACGACGGCACGCCCATCGCGGTGCGGCCGGCCGTGGCCGCAGGCGGCGCGAAGGCGATGCGGGCGGCGGCCGGTGCCGCCCGGCCGCCTGCCGGGCCCTGAACCCGCCGGAGCTTCCCGCCCCTGACCCTGCCGAGGCGCCGCGCCGTCGTCCTGGGACGTTCGAGCTGGAGGGTCGCGCGGCCCCGGGCCTGTATGCCGTCGGCTGGGTCCTGGTCGCCCTGGCTGTGGCGATCCTCGTCCTCGGGTTCGCGGCGGCCGGATCGCCGGGTCCCGTTGCGGGCATCTCCATCGTCGGCGGCGTGGGGGTCCTTGGGCTCGGGCTGACCGCCGGTGCGGCCGCCCAGGGCCTCCAGCGCGCCGCGAACGGCGCTCCCTTCGGCGGGCCGTCACCGTTCCTGGTCTTCGCGGCGCTCGCCCTGCTGAGCGTCTGCGCCACGTTCCTCGTCGGCGGCGCGTTCCTGATCGTGGGCCTGGTCCCCGACGAGCAGGCGACGGTCCTGACCGCGGTCGCCATCAACGGCCTGCTCGCCGTCGGCCTCGTCAGGCTGCTGGTCGTCGGGCCGGGCGCCCTGACATGGCGCGCGATGGGATTCCGCCGGCCGGCCGCCGGCGAGGGGTCGATCATCGAGGACGTCGGCTGGGGCATGGCCCTGGCGATCCCGGCCTTCGGGGCCGCGGTGATCATCGCGGTCATCCTGACGCTGGTGCTGGGGGTGACCGGCGAGGGGGTGATCCCGATGACGCGCGAACCGGTCGGGGTCACCCTGAACCTGCTCGCGGCGGCCTTCATCGCGCCGCTCTGGGAGGAGACGTTCTTCCGCGGATTCGCGACGACCGCCTGGGCCCGCGGGATGACGCGCAGCGGCGCGATCGTCCGGGGCGCCCTGTTCTTCGCCCTGATCCACGTCCTCGGGATCACCGGCTCGGACCTCGGCACGGCGCTCAAGATGGTCGTGATCGCCTTCGCGATCCGGATCCCGGTCGGGCTGCTGCTGGGCTGGGTCCTGCTCCGGCGGCGGACGATCGTCGCGCCGATCGCGCTGCACGCCACCTACAACGCGATCCCGATCCTCCTCTTCCTCGCCCTCGGCCAGCAGTACGGCGGGTAGGTCGGGCGCGCCACTTCCGGCCCTCCCGGGCGCGACCTGGCCGCACGGGGCAGTCCACCCGCGAAGCCGGCGTGAAGGAGCGGGTGATCGGCCGGTGAGCGCCCCCCGCTAGCCTTCGTGCTGTTCCCGGGTTCGAAGGGCGGAGGAAATCGGCGGGCTCCGTCGATCGGGCCCGGGAATCCATCCAACCGTCGCGCATCCCGGAGGGACCCGTGGTCGAGCTCGGCACCCCACGCGCATCCGGACCGCGGCGCGGCCAGGGGGCGGTCGGCCGCCTGCCGGTGGCCGGCCCCGCGGCGCCTTCGGCGGGCGACCGGACCGTCGATCGGGCCGTCGATCGACTGCCGCGGCGCATCCGCGAGCTGCCGGCCGACGAGCGCCCGCGCGAGCGCCTGGCGCTCCGCGGCTCGGCGGGGCTGTCGGCTGCGGAGCTGATCGCCCTCGTCTGGGGGTCCGGCTCGCGTGGCGCGAGCGCGCTCGCCCTCGCCGAGGACGCCCTTGCCCGCAACGACGGGTTGGCTGGTCTCTCGCACGCGGGCGAGATGGAGCTTCGCACGCAGGCGGGGATCGGCGCGGCCAAGGCCGCCCAGCTGGCTGCGGCGTTCGAGCTCGGCAGGCGGGCCGCCGCCGCCTGGCCCGACGGCCGCTGGACGGTGCGCGCTCCCCGGGACGTAGCTGACCGGCTGATGGTCGCGATGGGCCAGCTCGAGCGCGAGGAGCTGCGCTGCGTCCTGCTGAACGCGAGGAACAGCGTCCTCAAGGTCGTGACCGTCTACCAGGGCAACGTGAGCTCATCGCTGGTACGGGTCGGCGAGCTGTTCCGGGACGCGGTCCGGGTGAGCGCGGCGGGGGTGATCCTGGTCCACAACCATCCATCCGGCGATCCGACGCCGAGTCCCGACGACTTGCACCTCACGGCCGAGGCCCTCGCCGCCGGCCGGCTGCTCGACATCGACCTGCTCGATCACATCGTGATCGGCCACGCGGCGTTCGTGTCGCTGCGCGATCGGGGCGTGGCGTTCGACCGGCCGGCAGGCCTGCGAGCACCCGGTCCAGCCCGCGGCCGGGCCCACGACGACGCCGGGTAGCCGCGGTCGAGCTCCGGCCTGCGGCCCGGCCCACGGAGCGGCTGGGGTGATGCGGTCGCAGCGTTGCCGCGGGCGCCGGCCCACGATCGCCAGCCGTCGTTCGGCGGCCACCTGTCGTCCGCGTCGCGACCGGCCGCGAAGCTCGGGCGGTATACTCGCGGCCAACGCACGGCTCCACTGCCGGTCGGGCCACGTCGCGCCCACACCCCCGGTCACCACCCTGCGAGGAACTCGCCTCAATCATGCTCGACGCGCTCCTGGGCCTCTTCTCCCGCGACATCGGGATCGACCTCGGCACGGCGAACACGCTCGTGCACGTTCGCGACCGCGGGATCGTCATCAGCGAGCCGAGCGTGGTCGCGATCGACGCGAAGACGAAGAAGGTCCTCGCCATCGGCGCCGAAGCCAAGCGGATGGTCGGCCGCACGCCGGCCAACATCATCGCGATCCGACCCCTGCGCGACGGCGTCATCAGCGACTTCGACGTCACCGAGCAGATGATCAAGTACTTCGTGCACCGCGTGCACGACCGGATCGGGCTCATCCCGCGGCCCCGGATGGTGCTCGGCATCCCTTCCGGGGTCACCGAGGTCGAGAAGCGGGCCGTGCGCGACGCCGCCCTCAACGCCGGCGCCCGCTGGGCGCGCCTCATCGAGGAGCCGATGGCCGCGGCGATCGGGGCGGGCCTCCCGGTGAGCGAGCCGACCGGGAGCCTCATCGTCGACATCGGCGGTGGCACGACCGAGGTTGCCGTCATCAGCCTCGGCGGCATCGTCGTCTCGCGGAGCATCCGGGTCGGCGGCGACGAGATGGACGTCGACATCGTCAACTTCGCCCGTCGCGAGTACAACCTGCTCCTCGGCGAGCGGACCGCCGAGGACATCAAGATCGCCATCGCGTCGGCTTACCCGGGCGACTGGGACGCCCAGCGCATCCTGCTCCGCGGCCGCGACCTGCTCACCGGCCTGCCGCGCAGCGTCGAGGTCGGCGCCGACCAGATCCGCGAGGCCATCGAGCCGTCGGTGGCCCAGATCGTCGACACGATCAAGGACACGATCGAGGAGACGCCACCCGAGCTCGTCGCCGACATCATGGACCAGGGGATCGTCGTCGCCGGCGGCGGCGCGCTCCTCCTTGGCCTCGACCGCCGGATCGCCGAAGCCACCCAGATGCCTGTCCATGTCGCCGACGACCCGCTCACCTGCGTCGCCCGGGGCACTGGCGTCGTGCTCGAGGAGCTCGACCGCATGAGCCGTGTCCTCGTCGCCGACACGTATGCCCGACCACCCCGGTAGGGCCGTTCCGGAGGGCTGAACCGCCATGTCCGGCCGCCTCGTAGGCTACGGGCACCGCGCCCCGCGCGTGTTCCGCCGCCGCGTCATCGCCTTCGCCATCCTCCTGCTGATCAGCGTCATCCTGATGGCCGTCAGCAGCACGGCGCCCATCAGGGGACTCCAGAACGGGCTCCAGTTCGCCCTCGCGCCCGCGCTCGACGCGGTCAACGGGATCGGGCGCCAGATCCGCTCGATCGGCGGCGCGATCGCCGAGATCGACCACCTCCGCTCCGAGAACGCCGAGCTGTCCGCGGAGAACCAGCGGCTCAGGGTTGAGAACCAGCGCCTCGGCGCGCTCGGTCCCGAGAACGAGCAGCTGTCGGGCCTGCTGCAGATCCGCGACACGTTCAAGTTCTCGACGATCGCCGCCCGGGTCATCGCCCGCGACGTGGTGGGCACCCACCGGGTCGTGACGATCGACAAGGGGAGCCAGGACGGCCTGGCCGAGGGGGACGTCGCGGTCGCCGATGGCGGTTCGCTCGCCGGGCGGATCACCGCGCTGGGTCCGCACTCGGCGCGGCTGACCCTGATCACCGACCCGGACTCGGTGGTGATCGGCGAGGTCGTCGACAGCCGGGCGACGGGCGAGGTGGTCGGCGACCCCCTCGGCGCCCTGATCATGGACAAGATCGATGCCGCCCAGCGCATCTCGATCGGCGACGAGGTGATCACGGCCGGCATCGTGCTCGGCGACGGGATCCGGTCGCCCTATCCGAAGGGCCTGGTGCTGGGCCGGGTGGTCGACGTCGCCCGGGACCCCAACGCGGTCGTCCAGACCGCCAACCTGGAGCCGGCGACCGACCTCGATCGCCTGGAGGTCGTCCTGGTGATCACCGACTACGAGGGCGGCATCCCGCTGCCGTCGCCGGAGCCGAGCGCCTCCCCGAGCGCCCCCGCCTCGAGCCCGCCCGAGACGCCGCCGCCGTCGCCCACGGCCTCGCCGAAGCCATCGCCGAAGGCTTCGCCGTCGCCGACCCCGCGGCCAAGCAGCCGGGCGCGCAGTTCGAGCGCGCCCACGCCGTGAGGCGGCGCCGGGTCGTGCGGCTCCGCGAGAACCCTCGTCCCCGGCTGTCCGGTCGGACTTCCCGCCGGCCGGCTGCCCGGGCTGCTACGCTGCGGCCGTGATGAAAGGCATCGTCCTCGCCGGCGGGACGGCGACGCGGCTGTTCCCGCTCACGATCGTCACCAACAAGCACCTGCTGCCGATCTACGACCGGCCGATGATCTACTACCCGCTCGAGACCCTCGCCGGGATGGGGATCACCGACGTCATGGTGATCGTGGGCGGCAAGAGCGTCGGTGACGTCGTCGAGCTGCTCGGTGACGGATCGCACTTCGGGCTCCGGCTCACGTACCGCTACCAGCGCGGAGCTCTCGGGATCGCGCACGCCATCGGGCTGACCCGCGAGTTCGTCGGCGGCGACGCGTTCTGCTGCGTCCTCGGCGACAACATCCTGCGCGGGCCGGCCCTCGCGGCCGTGGCGCAGACGTTCGCCGCCGGGCCGTGGGGGGCGGGCACCCTCCTCTACCGCGTCCCCGACCCGGAGCGCTTCGGCGTGGCCGAGCTCGATGCCGCTGGCCTCGTCGTCGGCTTCGAGGAGAAGCCTGCGCATCCCAAGAGCGACCTGATCCCGATCGGGATCTACTTCCTGCGGCCCGGCGCCTTCGACGTCATCGAGCGGCTGGCGCCGTCGGGGCGCGGCGAGTTCGAGATCACCGACGTGCTCAACCACTACATTCCCAACGGCGGCCTCTATGCCCCGCGCTACGAGGGCCACTGGGCGGACGCCGGGACGGTGGCGTCCCTCCTGCGGGCGGCCCAGATCGCGTCGGACGCGGACGAGGCGGGCAGCCTGCCGGCCCCGCCCCAGCGGCCCGCCTCGTGACGGCGCCGGGACCCGGGTCGCGGATCCTCGTCACGGGCGGCGCCGGGTTCATCGGCAGCTGCTACGTGCGCGACGTGCTCGCGCGTCGCGACGGCACGCGGATCACCGTGCTCGACAAGCTCACCTACGCCGGCAACGAGGCGAACCTCGCGCCCGCCCGCGAGGACCCGGAGCAGGCTGCCAGGCTGACGTTCGTGCGGGGTGACATCGCCGACCCGGCGGCCGTCGATGCGCTGGTCGCCGAGGCGGACGCCGTCGTCAACTTCGCGGCCGAGTCCCACGTCGACCGATCGATCCACGATCCGAGCGCGTTCCTCCGGACAGGCGTGGACGGCGTCCACGTGCTCCTCGAGGCGGTCCGGCGCGAATCGGCACGCGGCGTGGCCGGGGGCCGGTCGAGCGCGCCGCGCTACCTGCAGGTCTCGACCGACGAGGTCTACGGCTCGGTCGACGAGGGCTTCTCGCGCGAGGGCGACCCGCTCGCTCCACGCTCGCCATATGCGGCCGCCAAGGCGGCCGGCGAGCTGCTGGCACGGAGCTACTTCGTGACGTACGGCGTCGACGTCGTCGTGACGCGCGGCTCCAACACGTACGGGCCCTATCATCACCCAGAGAAGCTGATCCCCCTCTTCGTGACGAACGCGCTCGTCGACCTGCCCCTGCCGCTGTACGGTGACGGCCTCCAGGTTCGCGACTGGATCTACGTCTCCGATCATGCCGGTGCGATCGATTTCGTGCTCCGTAACGGTAGCGCAGGAGAGACGTACAACATCCCCGGCAGCCACCACGTCACCAACCGGGAGATCGTGACGCTCCTCCTCGAGCGGCTCGACAAGCCGTGGTCGCTCGTGCGGAGCGTCGCGGACCGGCCCGGCCACGACCGCCGGTACGCGATGGCCGGCGAGCGGCTCGCGGCGCTCGGCTGGATGAACCGGGTCGCATTCGAGAACGGCATCGCGCGCACGGTCGACTGGTATCGCACCAACGAGGCCTGGTGGCGCGCCGTGAAGGGCGCCGACTGGGACGCCTGGTACCGGCGCCAGTACGCGGACCGCCTGGCGGGGTCCGTGCCGGCCCAGGCACCGGGCGCCGAGGATCAGCCGGGTGTGGGCGCGACTCGGCCCGGCGGGGCCTGAGCGAGGTGCGGGTCGCCGTCACCGGCGCGGGCGGTCGTCTCGGGCGGGCGCTCGTCGCGGCCCTCGGCGAGGCCGCGTTCGTCGGGCCTCGCGGCCCGCTCGCCTGGAGCCGTCCCGACTACGACCTTGACGACCCCGGGTCGGCCGTGCGCTGCCTCGAGCGCGGGGCGCCGGAGGTCGTCGTGCACGCGGCCGCCTGGACCGACGTGGACGGCTGCGCCCGCGAGCCCGAGCGGGCGATGCGCCGCAACGCGCTCGCGACGGCCGAGCTCGCCCAGGCGTGCGCGGAGCGGTCGATCGACCTCGTGCTCGTCTCCACCAACGAGGTGTTCGACGGCCGCCGGTCCGACGGGCTCGGCTATCGCCCGAGCGATCGCAGCTCGCCCGGCAACCCGTACGGCGCGAGCAAGCTTGCCGGCGAGAGCGCAGCCCAGGCGGCGTTCCTGCGCGCCGGCGGGATCCTGGCCGCGCCGGCGACGGGCTCCGCGGACGCGGCCCTGGCCGGGCCGCAGCTCGCGATCGTCCGCACGGCCTGGCTCTACGGTCCGCCCGGGAACGACTTCCCCTCGAAGATCCTGGCCGCCGCGGACCGTGCGCGGGCGGCCGGCGAGCCACTGTCGGTGGTCGGCGACGAGGTCGGGTCGCCGACCTATGCGGTCGACCTGGCCGAAGGGATCACCGAGCTGCTCGGGGAGGGTCGCTTCGCGGGCGTCCATCACCTGGTGAATGCGGGCCACGTCTCGCGGTCAGCCTGGGCGCGAGCGATCCTGTCCGCCGTCGGGATCCCGATCGAGGTCCGCGAGGTGCCGCTGGCGTCCTGGGTGCGGCCATCCTCGCCGCCCCCCTGGGCGGTCCTCGCGCCAACGCCGCTCCCATCGGGCGAATTCCTGCGCCCGTGGGAGGGCGCGTTCGCCGCCTACGTGCCGCGCCTGGTCCGCGCCCGCAGCGCCACGCAACGCCACGAGAGGAACCCGTCGTGACCGACGATCGCCGCGATCCGTCGCGCATCCCGGGCGTCCGCTGGGGCGCCGTCGCGCCACACGGGGACGTGCGGGGCAGCTTCCGGGAGCTCTGGCGGGCGAGCTGGTTCCCCGGGCTGGACGCGTCGAGCGCCGGCATGCCCGACCCGCGCTTCGTCCAGGCCAACCTCTCCACGTCCGCCGTTGGCGTCCTGCGCGGCCTTCACCTCCATCGACGTCAGCTCGACTTCTGGGTGGTGGAGGAGGGACGGGCTTTCGTCGCGCTCGTCGACATCCGGCCGCTGCTCGAGCAACGCGCGCCCCGCCCGATCGTCGAGGTTCGCACCGTCGACGCCGATGCGACCGTCGAGATCCCGGCGGGAGTCGCGCACGGCTTCCTCGCTCTCGAGCCGCTCCGGCTGGTCTACCTCGTCACGGGCGAGTACGACGGGACCGACGAGCTGGGCTTCGCGTGGGACGACCCGCTGGCCGCCGTCCCCTGGCCCGCGGTGCCTCAATCACCCGCCGGCCTGCCCATCCTCTCGGGCCGCGACGGCGACAATCCGTCGCTCGCCGAGCTCGTCGGACGGATCCGCGGCGCCTGACGCAGGCGCCGGGCCGGTTTGCGTCCGCACCGGGGCGTGCATTTCGCGGTGCGCGCGCGCACCAGGGCTAGGCATCCAAACCGCACCTCACTACACTCCACCCACCCGGACGCCACCAGTGACTGGGCGGATCGGCGGCCCACCCCCGGACGACCTTTCTATTTGCCGCACGGCCGATCGGACCGAGGGTGAGGCTCCACTCGCATCCGCTGCGGAGATCAAGCATCGTGCGACGCCCCGCTGCCGGCCTCCTCGCCGCGCTCCTCGTCCTGGCGACCTTCGGCGTGTCCGCGCCGGCCGCCGCCGCCGTGCCGGCGAACCCGAAGATCGTCCTCGTGGTAGGAGCCACCCACGGCACCACGGCGACCTACCGGGCGTGGATGAACGAGGTCTACGCGGTCGCGCGGAAGTACTCGAGCAACGTCATCCGGGTCTACAGCCCGAATGCGACCTGGTCCGCCATCAAGGCGGCCGCGCGAGGCGCCAACATCCTCGTCTACATGGGCCACGGCAACGGCTTCCCGAGCCCGTACCGGTCGACCGCCTACCCGCAGTCGCAGGACGGCTTCGGGGCGAACGCCACCGCCGGGGCGGGCGATTCGAACACCAAGTATTACGGCGAGTACTACGTCGGTCGGGAGATCAAGCTCGCGCCCAACGCGGTCGTGATCCTCAGCCACCTCTGCTACGCGTCGGGCAACTCCGAGCCGGGCAAGGCGGCGCCGACCCTCACCCAGGCCCGCCAGCGGATCGACAACTACGGGGCCGGCTTCATCGCGGCGGGCGCCCGGGCGGTCATCGCCGACGGCCACATGGACCCGGGCTGGTACGTCGACCAGCTCTTCACCACCCACAAGAGCGTCGACCAGATCTTCCGCGACCATCCCGCGGCGGGGGGCGCCGTGCACTCCTTCGCGAGCGTGCGGAGTCCGGGCTACACCGCGCTCTACGACCCCGACCATGACAGCCCGCCGAGCGGCTTCTACCGCTCGATGGTGGCCATTCCCGGCCTCCGGTCGGACGACGTCACGGGCGCCGGCGCGGCGCCATCGGACGGAAATCCCGCGGGCTTCGTCATCCCAGGCGCGGCCGAGGCCACGAATGCCGGCGGCGCGCCGCTGTGGCCCGACAGCGACCTGCTGGGCGACCCGGAGACCGGCCTGCCGACGGCGACGCTGCCGGCGGGCACCAGGCTTCGCGTCTCCGCGGAGGCGGCCACGGCCGACGGGCAGCGCGTCCTCGAGGTCCACACGTTCGACGGCGCGGCGCAGGGCTGGGTGCTCGCGGCCGACCTCGCACCGCGCGACAGCGCGCCGCCCCGGATCCTGCGGTTCGCGATCACGCCGAAGGTCCTCTCGCCGATCATCAGCGGGAGTCGCGCGTCGGTCTCCGCCGCGGCGACCGAGCCGGTGAGCTGGAAGATGACCGTGACCGACCCCGCAGGCGCGGTGGTAGCGTCCGTGAACGCGACAGGCCCCGAGATCCTGACGAGCTGGGACGGCCGCTCCGGCGGCGACGTCGTTCCCGATGGCACGTACCACGTCGCGCTCACCGCAGCCGACGCCTGGGGCAACAACCCGGCGTCCGCGGCGAGCACGGCACGGGTCGATGCGACGGCGCCGGAGCTCTCCAGCGTCCACGCCGCGGGCGGCGCGCCCGCCGCGCCCGCCACGTTCTCGCCCAATGCCGACGGCCAGGCCGACTCCCTCAGCATCGCCTACACCATCAGCGAGGCCGCCAGCCTCCGGATGGTCGTCCGCGACGGTGCCGGCGTCGCGGTGCGGGATGCGGCCTTCGCGGTGAAGGCCGGCCCCGGAACCCTCACGTGGGATGGCAGGACCGGCGCCGGGAAGGTCGTGGCGGACGGCGACTACGCGGTCGAGCTGACGCCGACCGACGCCGCCGGCAATCGCGGGCCGGCCGGGAGCGCGCCAACGCGCGTCTACACGGCCCTCAAGGCCGTGGCGATCGGCCTGCCGGTCTTCCTCCCGGCCGATCGGGACACGTACGGCCTCACGGTCACGCTCCCGTTCGCCCTGTCCCGGCCGGCCACCGTCAGCTGGCAGGTCGTCGATGCCACCGGCCGCGCGGTCCTGACAATCAAGGACGGCGAGGCCCTCGCCGCCGGCAGCTACACGTTCCGGTGGGACGGGAGGAACGCCGACGGCGCGTACGAGCCGCGCGGCACCTACCGGTCCGTCGTGAGCGCCACCGACGGCAGCGTGGTGGCGCGGATCAGCTCGAGCGTGACCCTCGATGCGTTCCGGGTCACCGCGTCCGACGCCACGCCGGCCCGTCACCAGCGGGTGACGTTCACGGTCATCAGCGCCGAGCCGCTCGCGTCGCGGCCCACGCTGCGGCTCAGCGAGCCCGGCCGGCATGCGGTCACGTACACGATGACGCACGTCCGGGCAGGCATCTACCGGGTGACGGTCACGCTCGCGGGAGCCCGGACCGGCAGCCTGGGCGTTCGGATCTCCGCCCGCGACGCCGGAGGCGGCACCAACATCTCGAAGGCGACCTACCCGATCCACTGACGGGGCGGAAGGCGCCGCGCATCGCCGGGGAGGACCTTCTGGCGGTTGCGCGTTCGGGCCCGGGTGGTCTAGGGTGAGCAGGCCTCCGGAAGAGGCCGTCCTGGCGCGGGGTTGTGCCTGCCCCGTGGTAGAGAGAGCACACCGCCGCCGACGAGGGTCTTCCCCAGTGACGATGATCGATCCGCCCGCCGCCCTGCCGCGCCGCCAGCGCACGGGGTTCGCCGCCGCGATCCTGGCGGCGGGGGCGCTCGCGGCGAACCTCGTCGCGGGAGGTGCGAGCGCGGCGGGTCCGGTGCCTTCAGCGACCCGTGAGCCGACCACGTCCGCGGCCCGCCCGGCGCCGGCCCCACCGGTCGCGGCGCCGGCATTCACGACGGCGGGAACGGTCGCGCCGGTGCCCGCGACGCCGGGCGCGGGGGTGCCCGTGTCGCCGGCCGCGCCGCCTGCCACGCTGCCGGCCGCCGAAGCCACGCCGGGCGGACCGAGCCAGATGTACCTCGACCTCCAGGCGCATGCCAGGGACCGGATCGCATTCGTGCCGGGCGGACGCGTCACGATCCCGTTCGTCCCACGGGCGGGCGACCACTGGTCCGTCGGCGGCGCTGCGCCCCGGGCGCTGCCCGCGGGACGCCTGAGTGGCGCCGAGATGGACGCGGCGGCGAGCGCTGCCGCTCCTCGCCCGACGACGCCGCCCATGCCCGACACGTCGCCGCTGCAGCCGCTGCCCTCCGCGCCGGCGCCGGCCGCTCCGACGGAGGCGCCGCCGACGAGCGCCGCCCCGCCGCCGCCCGCCGCGTCAGCGCCACCCGCCGGCTCGCCGGCACCGGCCGCGTCGCCTGCACCGTCCGATCCTGCGACCACGCCAAGCACGGACCCGGCCGGCGCGGCCGCACCCGCCGACCGGCCGGTCGACGCGCCGGGTGGCGTCCCGTCGACGGACGCGACCGCCGCGGCCCGCAGCGCGCAGCCCACGGGCCCCGACGTCACAGCGAACGCGACGAGCCTGCGGCGCGACGTCTACGGGTTCCTGCCGTACTGGGAGGTCGGCAACTCGACGACCACCCTCGACTACCGGGTGCTCTCGCACGTCGCCTACTTCTCCGTCGGCGCCGACCGCGCCGGCAACCTGCTGCGGACCGACAGCACGGGCAAGCTCACCACGGGCTGGGCCGGCTGGACGAGCTCGGCGATGACCAAGGTCATCCAGGCTGCTCACGCCGCCCATACCCGGGTGACCCTCACGATCAGCGTCTTCGCCTGGACGACGGGCCAGAAGACCGTCCAGTCGACATTGCTCAAGAGTCCTGCGGCCCGGGCCAACCTCGCACGGCAGGCGGTGGCCGCCGTTCGCGATCGCGGCGCAGACGGCCTCAACCTCGACTTCGAACCACTGGTCGCCGGCCAGGAAGCCAACTTCGTCGCCCTCATCCAGGCCATCCGCGCGGAGTTCTCCAGCATCGCGCCGGGCTACCACCTGACCCTCGACACCCTCGGGCGGCCGGGCAACTACCCGCTGGAGGCCGCCGTCGGCGCGGGGGCCGCCGACGCGATCCTGATCATGGGATACGACTACCGGATCGCGTCCTCCAACTATGCCGGCTCGATCGACCCGCTCTCCGGGCCCGCGTATGACCTCGCGGACACGATCGCGGCCTATCGGGCGCGGGTCCCCGCCAGCCGCCTCATCCTCGGCATCCCGTACTACGGCCGCGCCTGGCCGACCGTGTCCAGCAGCCGCAACGCGCGCACCCAGACGGGCACGAAGTTCGGGCCATCCGCATCGGTCACCTACGAGAGCGCCGTGCCCCTCGCCGCGCAGTACGGACGCCGCCTCGACACCCGCGAGTACAGCGCCTGGTTCGCCTACCGGAAGCAGAACTGCACGACGACCTACGGCTGCGTGACGACGTGGCGCCAGGTGTACTACGACGACGCACGCCACGCTCAAGGCCCGCTACGACCTCGTGAACCGGGCCGGGATCCGGGGGGTGGGAATCTGGGCCCTGGGGTACGACGGGACGCGCACCGAGCTCGACCGCGCGCTCATCGACAAGTTCATCAACGACACGACGCCGCCTTTGGCCGGCGTCACGGTCCTCCCGCCCTCCGAGCAGGATGCCGGGTTCGGGGTCGCCTGGAACGCGATCGACGACTTCACCGGGATCGCCTCGTACGACGTGCAGGTCTCGGTCGACGGCGGGGCCTGGTCGACCTGGCTCGCCGGGACGACGGCCACGAGCGCGACCTGGCTGGGCGACGACGCCCACGGGTATGCGTTCCGGGTGCGGGCGAGGGATGGCAAGGCGAACGTCGGTCCCTTCGATGTCGTGAGCACGTACTCGGCGACGCCGACGCTCGCGGCCGGGACTGGCTTCGGACGCGTCGTGGCCGACCTGCTGAACGTCCGGGCGCGGCCGTCGACGGTCGCTGCGGTGCTGACGACCGCCGCCGCCGGCTCGCTGTTCGCGATCACCGCCGGACCGACGGTCGCGGACGGGCTGCACCTGGTACGAGGTGACCGGACCGCTCGTCGACTGGAGCCCGACCGGAACGGTGCTCCGCAACGCCTGGGTCGCGGCCGCCTGCGCACCTTCGACGTACCTGACGGCCGCCCTCGCGCCGAACGCCACCCAGGTGGTCGCGGGGATCCGGAACGTCACGTTCGGAGGAGCCACCGAGGCCGCCTCGATCGGGCCCGGCGCCGGCGCGAGGGCGAACCGGAGCTTCTCGCCGAACGGCGACGCCTCGCGCGACACGCTGCCGGTCACCTGGGAACAACAGCCTCGCGTTCGACAGCCTCGAGGCCAGGATCCTGGCGCCCGACGGAACGCTGCTCGGCAGCCTGCCGCTCGGCGGCGACCTCACGGCCGGCGAGCACGCCATCGACTGGGACGGCCAGCTGGCGGGCGTCGCTCGTCCCGGACGGCACGTACGCGTTCCAGCTCGTGGGCGTCGCCGGCGGCGTGACCTATACCTGGCCGTCGCCCCAGCCGGCGCCGGCCCTCGTCGCGGCCGCGGGCGTCATCGTCGACACGCTCGCGCCGGTCGTGACGTCGGCCGCCGTGTCGGGTTCGCGCATCTCACCCAACGGCGACGGGCGCTTCGACACGCTCACGGTCAGCGGCGCCGCGACGGGCGCCACGCACTGGGCGCTCGAGGCTGCCCCAGCCGCCGGCGGGCCGGCGGCCCGCTCGATCACGGGTGCGGGCGCCGCGGCCAGCGTGACCTGGGACGGCAAGGCGTCGGACGGCACGCCCGTCGCGGACGGCGCCTGGAGGCTGACCCTGCGGTTCCGCGACGATGCCGGGAACGCGGTCGAGGCGAGCCTCGGCGTGACCGTCGACACCCGGCCGCCGGCCGTCAGCAGCTCGGTCGACGTGCCGGCCTTCAGCCCGAACGGAGACGGTGCCCTCGAGCGGGCCACGCTCACCTGGCAGGCGTCCGAGCCGTCGACCGGCAGCCTGCGGGTCACCCACGGCACCAGCACGGTCAGGACCTGGAAGCTGGCGGGCACGAGTGGCGCCATCGCCTGGGACGGCCGGAACGCGCGGGGCGGGGCGGTCGCCGACGGGCGCTACACGCTCCGCGTCGAGCTTCTCGATGCGGCCGGCAACCGCACGTCCCGGTCGACCACCGTCGCCGTCGATCGGACGGCCGCGCGGCTCCGCTGGTCCCCGGCGCTCTTCTTCCCGCAGGACGGCGACGCGCTCGCGTCGACCGCGACGGTGTCGTTCCGGCTGGCCCGCGCAGCGTCGACCACGCTGGTCGTCCGGGACGCGGCAGGCACGGTCGTGCGGACCGCGTGGCGGAGCCGCGGCCGCCCGGCCGGGACGGTCGCCTGGCGCTGGGACGGGCGCGACGCGGCGGGGCGCTTCGTGCCACGCGGTCGCTACACGGCCGCCCTGACGGTGGTCGGCCGCTACGGCACGGTCGTGCTGCTCCGGGCCGTCGTCGCGGATGCGTTCGCGGCCTCGGCCTCGTCCGCACGGCCGGTGGCCGGCACCACGCTGAGCGTGACATTCCGCTCCGCAGAGGCGCTGGCGGGCGCCCCCACGGCCACCTTCCGCCAGGCCGGGCGGTCCGCGGTCGCGATGACCGTGACGCGCCTCTCGGGCGGTGCGTGGCGCGCCACCGCCGTGGTGGCGAGCGGCGCGCCGGGACCGGCGACCGTGGTCCTCACGGCACGCGATGCGAGCGGCCGTCGCAACACCTCGTCGCTCAGCCTCGCCGTGCCCTGACCGCCGCCCGGTGGGCCATGTGCGTCGATCGGGCAGCCCCGCTCGTCTACACTCCGTTGAGTGCCACGCGCCCGACGGGCAGCCCGGCTGAACCCCCTGGCCGCCGCGGCTTGACGTAGGAGCAACCGATGATCGTCGCACCCGCTCCCACGCCCTCGGAGGACCTGCCGGCTGCGCGCCCGGCCGCGACCGGCGCGTGGATCGTCATGCCGACCTACAACGAGGCCGAGAACGTCGGCCCGATCAGCGGCGCGATCCTCGCCGCCGTCCCCGGCGCCACCCTGCTGATCGTGGACGACGCGTCGCCTGACGGGACCGGAGCGATCGCCGACGAGCTCGCCGCAGCGGATCCGCGCATTCGGGTGCTCCACCGGAAGGCCAAGACCGGCCTCGGACGGGCATACCTCGACGGGTTCCGCGCCGCGCTCGCGGCTGGCGCCCGGGCAGTGGTCCAGAGCGACGCCGACTGGTCGCACGACCCGGAATCGCTGCCGGCGCTCCTCGCGCCGCTCGAGGACGGCGCGGCCGACCTCGTCATCGGGTCGCGCTACGTGGCCGGCGGCGGAACGGTCGACTGGGGCATCGGCCGCCGCATCATCTCGCGGGGCGGCAGCACGTTCGCCCGGATCGTGCTCCGGCTGCCCCCGCACGACCTCACCGGCGGGTTCAAGGCCTGGCGCGCGACGAGCCTCGCCGCGATCGACTTCGCCGGGGTCCACGCCGGCGGCTACGTGTTCCAGATCGAGATGACGTACCGGGCGCATCGTGCCGGGGCGAGGATCCGTGAGGTGCCGATCACGTTCCGCGATCGCCGCGTCGGCCAGTCGAAGATGAGCCGCCGGATCGTCGCGGAGGCGCTCACGGTGGTCGTGCGCCTGCGCTGGGAGGAGCTCCGGGGACGCGGGCCCAGGCGAGCCGCTCCCGGCGCCGACCAGGCTGCGGCCGTCGAAGCGCGAAGGCTCTCCGGCCACGAGCACGCGCCAGGGCCTGGCGGCCGGGACGAATTGCCAGGGCCTGGCGGCCGGGACGAATCCCCAGTGCCCGCCCGCCTCGACCACTCACCAGGGCTTGCCGGCCCCAGCGACGCGAACGCCGGGGCGTCCGGCGACGCGGACGGCGGGGCGTCGCCCGACGGCGAGGCCGGCGCGTGATCCTCGGCGAGGGCAGGGCTCTGCCGGGCCCGCCACCTGGAGTCCGGGTCCTTCTCGACGTCCGGCCCCTGCAGGACCCGGATCGGGGGCCCGTGACGGCCGAGTACCTGCGCCGCCTTCTTCGCGCCTACGCCGCCGCCCCGCTGGCGGGCGAATCGATCGTCCCGTTCCTCCAGGCGGGGATGGACGATCCGACGACCGACATCGAGGGCCTGGCGCTGGCGGGCCGCCGCTGGCTGCCCGCGACGCGGCTGTTCCGATCGAGCGCGCTCACCCTGGACTCGTTCTTCATGCGCGGCGCCGTGCTCGGAACGCGACGCGGCGTCCGCAAGTCCGGCGGCGCGGGCATCCTGGCCCACGCCGTCGGCGGGGCCGTCCCGATCGGGCCCGCTCTGCCCGTGGTGGCCACCCTCCTGGACCTCGCGCCATGGGAGCTTCCCGAGCAGTACCAGCGGACGCCGGCGTCGCGATTCGGCCACCGCCTGCGAGCCCAGCTGCTGCGCGACGCCGAGGCGGTCATGGTCGCCTCGCCGGCGATCGCCCGGGCCGCGACGCGCCTGCTCCACCTGCGGGCGGGGCGGATCCGGATCGTGCCGCTGGCCGGGGCAGACGACTTCGCGCCGCTGCCTCCGCCGGGGACGCCCGACGGCGACGCCGCCCGGGCGACGCTCGCCGCGGACCGCGAGCACTTCGGCCTGCCCGAGCGCTACTTCGTCTATGCGGGTCGCTTCGACGCGCGCCAGGACATCGGGACGCTCCTCGAGGCGCTCGCCCGGCTGGCCGCCGCGGGCCGCCCGGCCCGCCTGGCGAAGGCAGTCGCCTGGCCGCCGAAGATCCTGCTCGTCAACGCCACGCCCGACGATCGTGCGTCGCTGGCCCGCGAGGCCGCGGCGGCCGGCCTGGGCGAGTGCCTGGTCTACGCCCCCGGCGTCTCCCGTGACCGGGTCGCCCTGCTGATCGCAGGGGCGCGGGCGGCCATCCTCCCGGTGCTCGCCGACGCGACGGGGCTGGCGGCGCTGGACGCCCTCGCCGCGGGCGCTCCGGTGGTCGCAAGCGCGATCGGCGCGCTCCCCGACGTGGTGGGGAGCGCGGGTCTCCTGGTCGAGCCGCGCGATCCCGACCGGCTGGCGATCGCCCTGCGGGCGGCCTGGGCCGAGGAGCGCGTCCACCGGGCGATCGCCCAGGCCGCGTCCGCGGCCGCCGCGCCGGGGAGGAGGACGTGGGCCGACGTGGCGGCGGACACGCGCGCCGTCTACGCATCGGTGTTCGCGCCCGTGGACGTCCCGGCAGTGCCAGAGGTCGTCGGCGGCTGAAGCGCCGGCTCGGGCCCACCGGCGCCGCCGGGCCGCCGGGACTGCGTCAGGGTGACGGCGACGCGACCGGCGAGAGGGATGGCGTCGGCGATGCCGCGGGCCGCTTGCCCGGCGTGAACTTGACGTCCGAGGCCTTGGGGACGACCTGGATGAACGTCTGGCCCGCCGTGAGCGCGATGGGGTTGCCCTTCGCGTCGTAGAACTGGGTCGGGGCCTTCACGCCCGTCTTGCGCCAGGTGCCCCGGACGGTGACGCCGTTCGTCGAGACCCACACCCGCCCGCTGCCGATGTTCGCAGCCTCCAGGCGGCCCTTCTGCGGGTGGCCGTCGTTCAGCGGCCCGAACCGGACCACCATGACCACCACGTTCTTGGGCGCCACCCGGTGCTTGTCGGCCGCGTCGACCTCGAGCTTGCCGCCGGTGTACCGGAGGTAGGTGTTGGTCTTGCGGTCGTAGCGGTAGGTGATGGCGTTCGCCTGATATCTCACGTCGATGCGCCCGCCGGTCGGCCGGGCGTCGAGCGGGGCGTCCGGGGCGAACGTCCAGATCGGGCTGCGCAGCGTGTCCTTGGCGCCGAGCCGCTTCCCGAGGGCGCGCAGATGCTTGTAGTCGGTGTACAGGTTGTGGGGGGAGGCGCGCTCGGGGATCCGCCAGAAGTAGATGCGCTCCCAGCGGAAGTCCTCGGCGTTGTACACGAGCTGGCCGCTCCCGTACCGCTTGAGGGCGGCCATCGCCTGGGGCGACCCGCCGGCGTGGGCGTAGACGGCTCGGTACTCGGCGGCCCACTGCAGGAAGTAGAGGCGGGAGCTGCGGACGGGGCCGACGGCTGTGGGGCTGCCGTCCTCGAAGACCATCATGTAGCGCGGGATGCCGCCTTCCGCCGGCGCGTGCCAGACGATCGCCGCCTGGTTGAAGCCGGACTGCGGCCGGGCGTCCCAGTGGTCATCGACCATGACCGCGATCGGGTGGCGCTTCGCAAGCGCGGGCGCCACGGGCAGCCCGGTGAGCGGTGAGATCGCCGTGACGGGCGTCGGGACCGGGGTCGGGCTGGGCTCGGCGGAGGGACTGGCGGCCCCCGCCGACGGGTTCGGCGTCCCCGTGAGACCGCCGACCGGGCTTCCGGGCGAGCCGGTCGCGCCCGGCGCAGGGCTGCCGGCAGAGCCGACCGGACTGGCGGACCGAGTGGACGTGAGGACGGCGGCCAGCATGCCGGTGGCAAGAGCCGCCGCGAGGAGCAGACCGTACGCGACGCGACGCATCCTCCGGAGCATACGGCGTCGCCCAGCCGGGCGCGCGACGGCGCGGTGGGCCCGCGCGGGCGGCGGTCAGCCCGGGACGATCGCCACGTCCCGCGGCGCGACGATCACGCTCGACCCGGCCAGGGTCGTCCCGACGGTCGCGTCCGTGAAGTTGAGCGCGACGATCTCGGCGCCGCGCCGGTACGCGACGAGGCCGTCGGGCAACCCGTCCGGCGCGTCCATGGCGAGCCCGGCGACGCCGGCCCAGACGGCCGCGTCGCGGAGGAGCCCCATCGCCAGCGACACCGTCGGGTGGACGCCGACGTAGACGGCCCTGCCCGCGCCGACCTGCCGGTCCGTGATCGCGACGGCGCCCGCCAGCGGGCCGTCGGCGTAGCGGGCCGCGACCGCAGCCCCGGCGCCGTCGATCGGGGCCAGCGCCTCTGCCCAGACCGTCGCGCTCGCGTCGAGCCCGGGGCCGCCGGTGGCGGCCGCCGCCCCATCGACTGGCCATGCCAGCGGGTACTCGACGCCGGGCGGGAGCCCGTGCCAGTCGGTCACCGTGGCGCCCACCAGGTCGCGGAAGTCGCCCGGCAGGGGCGCGGAGGTGACGCGGTTCGAGGTCGTCTTCATCCCGCTGCGCACGCCGAGCAGGAGCGTGCCACCCGCCCGGACCCAGTCGGCGAGCTCGGCCGCCTCGGCCGCATCGGCGAGGTGCAGGGTCGGCGCCACGACGATCGCGTAGTCGGCCAGCGGCCGCTGGCCCGTCGCATGGCGCCGTGCCGCCCGGACCGGAACGATGTCCACCGCGATGCCCAGGCGCGCCAGCCCGCGGTACCACGCGAACGCGAGGCGCAGGTACGAGAAGTCCCGGCGGTGGGGCTGGAGCTCGATCGCCCACAGGTCGTCGTAGTCGAACAGCAGGGCGACCCGCGGGACCGCCGGCGTCGCGACGACGCGAGCCATCGCCTCGCGCTCGCCGGCCAGCCGGCCGACCTCCCGGTACCCGGGGGCGGGGCTCGCGTCATGGTGGAGCAGGCCGGCGTGGTACTGCTCCTGGGCGAACAGGCAGGCGCGCCAGCGGAAGTAGACGCACGTGTCGGCCCCGGCGGCGAGCGCGTGCCACGTCCAGAGGCGGACGGTCCCGTCCCGCGGTGCCGGGTTGAACCGGCCCCAGTTGATCGGGCCGGGCTGCTGCTCCATGACCCAGAACGGGCGGTTGCGGAGACCGCGGGTGAGCTCGTGCGCCAGGCCCGTGACGTACGGGTCGCCGACGTCGTAGGCGTACGGTCGTCCGCCGGGCGGGCTCGGCTCGTCGCCGTAGCACGCGCCTTCCCAGCGCTCGAGGTTGCCGGTCGGGTAGCTGTCCCACGTCGCGAAGTCGAGGTCCGCCGCCAGGTCGTGGTGGTCGAGGTCGGCGAAGAGACCCATCAGGTTGGTCGTCACCCAGTGCCCCGCCGCGGCGGAGCGCAGGATCTCCACCTGCAGCCGCTCGAACGCCACGATCGAATCCGACGAGAACCGCCGGTAGTCCAGGGCGTGGCTCGGGTTCGCCTGGTTGAGCTGGAGGATCGGCGCCGCGATCTCCTCCCACGCCGTGTACGTCTGCGACCAGAAGACGGTGGCCCACGCCTCGTTGAGATGTTCGAGGGTCCCGTAGCGGGCTCGCAGCCAGTCGCGGAACGCGACCTCGCACGACGGGCAGTAGCACCGCCCCGTGCCGCCGCCGCCGAGCTCGTTGTCGATCTGCCAGCCGATCACCCGCGGGTCGCGGCCGTAGCGCTCGGCCAGGGCGGTCACGATCCGGCGCGCGTGCTCGCGGTAGGCGGCGCTGTTCGGGCAGTAGTGGCGCCGCCCGCCGAGCCTGCGCCGGCGCCCCTCCGCGTCGACGGGCAGGATCGTCGGGTCGGCCCGGATCATCCAGGCGGGCGGGCAGACGGTCGGCGTGCCAAGGACGACCTCGAGGCCGGCGCTCGCCAGCACGTCGATCGCGCGATCCAGCCAGCCGAACTCGAACCGGCCGGGCGCCGGCTCGAGCTTCGCCCAGGCGAACTCGGCGATCCGGACGATCTCGAGGCCGAGGTCGCGCATCATGGCCGCGTCGATCGCCCAGCGCGCCTCGGGCCAGTGCTCCGGGTAGTAGCAGACCCCCAGGCGCATCGCCTCCTCCTCAGCCGTGGTAGCCGCGGACCGCGGCCACGGCTCGCTGCCAGCGGGAGTACCCGTCGTCGCGCGCCGCCGCGTCGAGGCGCGGCTCGAAGATCGTGGTCGTCCCGGGGAGTGGCGGCAGGACCTCCGGCGACGCCCAGATCCCGGCTCCGATGCCTGCCAGCAGGGCCGCCGCCCGGGGCGTGGTGTCCGTCGAGGCGGGTCGGGCGACCGGGATCCCGAGCCAGTCGGCCTGGACCTGGCAGGCGACGTCGCTGGCGCTGACCCCGCCGCCGACCTTGAGCTGCCCGATCGCCACGCCGGTCTCGGCCACCACCTCGTCCAGGATCGCCCGGACCTGGAAGCCGATCGCGTCGAGGAACGCCCGGGCGATGTGCGCGCGGCTGGCGCCCAGGGTCAGGCCGAGGATCGACCCGCGCGCAGCGCTGTCGTGGTACGGCACGTTGAGGCCCGTGAACGCCGGCACGAACGCGATTCCCGCGGCATCGGCAACCGAGCCGGCCAGGGGCCCGATGTCGCGCTCGTCGTCGAGCAGGCGGGCGGTCTCCCGCAGCCAGCCGATCACGGCCCCGGTGACCGTCGCGTCGGCCTCGATGCAATACGTCCGGCGCAGCGGCGCGGCTGGCCCATCGCCCGGGAGCACCCACGCGTAGTACGACTGCATCCGGGCCGCCGACGGCGCGACGTCGCCGACGCACACGTCGACATAGGTCGCGGTCCCGTGCGTGCACTCGGCATCGCCCGGCCGCCGGCAGTCGTAGCCGAAGAGGGCTGCCTGCTGGTCCGCGAGCATGGCGAGCACGGGCACGTCGGCCGCATCGCCTGCCGGCCCCTCGATCCGGAGTGTCCCGTAGTCGTGGAGGCTCGGCCGCGGCTGGGCGAGGGCAGCCCGGGGCACCTGCAGCCAGTCGAGATAGGGCTCCCAGTAGTCGTCCGAGCGCATGTCGTACAGGCTCTGCGACTGGACGAGCGAGAAGTCCATGGCGTGCTCGCGCGGGGCGCCCAGCGCGACGAGGATCCATTCGGCCGACAGCCCGATGCGGAGCGTTCCGGCCGCGGCCGCGGCGCGCACCGCCGGGTCGTTGCGCATCCGCCAGCCCAGGTGGACGGCGGCGCTGTACGGACCCGGCCGCTGTCCGAGCCGGTGGAGGCTCTCCGACCAGAGCGCGTCCTGCGCCCGCAGCTCGGCGAGCAGGTCGTCCGTCCGCAGGTCCTGCCAGGTGATGGCGTTGGCGATCGGCTCGCCGGTTCCCGCCTGCCAGACGAAGTCGGTGTTGCGCTGCGATGCGATCCCGCACGCCACGATGTCGCTCGCGCGGCAGCCGGCATCCACCAGGGCCGCGCCGATCGCCTCGCGCACGCCGGCCGCGATTGCCAGGGGATCCTGCTCGGCCCAGCCGGGCCGGGCGTGGAGCCGGGCGACGGGGCGGTAGCCGACGCCCCGGATCGTGCTGTCCCCGTCGAGGACGATCGCCTTGCTGCCGCTGGTGCCCTGGTCGATCCCCAGGATGAGCTGGCCGCGGCCTGGCGACCGGCCGCGGACCGGCAGCCGGCCGCGGCGCGGCGACGCGGTCACAGGGTCAGCTCCAGGAGCTCGCCCAGGTCTCGGACGACGAAGTCGGGGCGGATCGGGCTGCTGTCGAGGGCTGCCCGCGGCGTGGCCCCGGTGAGCGCGAGGGCGGCCCCCATGCCAGCCTCGAGGCCCATCGCGACGTCGGTCTCGAGCCGGTCCCCGGTGATGATGCAGCGCGCGGCGGGCAGGCCGATGAGGCGCAGGATCGCGGCGCTCATGTGGGCGGACGGCTTGCCGACGACCGCTTCGCAGCGCGTCGAAGTGCATGCCTCGATCGCCGCGATGACCGCGGCCGCGTCGGGCTCGCCGCCGCCCGGGACCGGGCAGAAGCGGTCGGCATTCGTGGCGAAGAACCGGGCGCCCGCCCGGATGGCGTCGAAGGCGACCTGGAGCTTGCGGTAGGCGAACGTCCGGTCGAAGCTCGCGATCACGGCCTGGGTGGACGCGGCGTCGTCGACGAGCTCGAACCCAGCCGCCGCGAGGACGTCGAGGAGGGGCTGCTCGCCGACCACGAACAGGCGGTTGATGCCCTCGCGCTCGCGCAGGCCGCTCAGGAAGTCGGCCATCACGATCGAGGAGTTGATGACGTCGCCAACCACCGTCGGCACGCCGAGCCGGGTGAGCTTGGCCGCGTAGTCCGCCGGCGTGTGGGTCGGGTTGTTCGAGAGGAAGACGGTCCGGCGCCCCACCGCGCGGAGCCGCGCGATCGCCTGGCCCGCGCCGGGGAGCAGCCCGTCGCCCAGGAAGACGGTGCCATCCAGGTCGAAGATGTAGGCGTCGAAGCGCGGGGGGCGGGGCTGGGCCATCAGGGCGGATGATGGCACGCCGCGACATCCACCCGCCGGGCCGCGGTCGCCGTGCCGAGATCCGGACCGCGATGCCCGCGCGACGACGGCGGACTCCGGGTACGCTGGACGGACACGATTCGCCGCGCTCCGAGAGAGGCAGCCCCAATGTCCGAAGGTCCAGTCACCGATGCGTCCGTCGCGGTCGCTCCCGTCGTCCAGCCGTCGACCGGCACCGTCAATGCCGTCGAGGTCGATTCGCTGGTCTTTTCGCGCGGCGTCATCGGAGGAGTGCGCGCCCGCGACGTCAACGTCCGGTTCGGCGCGGTGGGCGGGGTCGCCGCGGACACCGTCACCAGCAGCTACGGGAGCGTCGGCGGCGTCGTGGCGCGCGAGGCGCACGTCAGCCGCGGCTCGATCGGCGCCGTGGGAGCGCAGTCGGTCAGCGTCGACACGGCGTTCGTCCGGACGGCGGTCGCCCAGAACCTGACCACCGGCCCCCGGACGTTCATCGGGATCGCCGTCGCCCAGAACATCACCGGCGAGGCGCGCGTCCTGCTCGACTGGCGCGGGGGCCTGGCCTTCGGCGTGGCGGCCGGGCTCGTGTCCGGCCTGCTCCGCCTGGCGTTCCGCCGAAGCCGGCGCTGACCGGCCGCCGACTCCCGCGATGCGCCGTCCGGGAGCGCCCGCTCGCCCGGCGAGGAGCCCGGATCTCGCCTGTATACTCGATCTCCCGGCCGCGGCTCGTCCCGCGCTTCGGCCGGTCGCCTGAAGCTCGCCCCAGGAGCGCCCTCACCCCGTGATCGATCCCGCCGCGCGCGTCCATCCGTCCGCCGACCTCGAGCCCGATGTCAGCGTCGGACCGGGCACCAGCATCTGGCAGCGGGCGCAGGTACGGACCGGGGCCCGCATCGGGTCCGAGTGCGTCATCGGTCGCGACGCGTTCATCGACGTCGGGGTGCCGATCGGCAACCGGGTCAAGATCCAGAACGCGGCCCTCGTGTACCACGGCGTGACCGTGGAGGACGGCGTCTTCATCGGCCCGAACGCGATCCTGACCAACGACCGGTTCCCACGCGCGATCACCGCGACCGGCGAGCTCGCCCGGGCGGACGACTGGGAGGTCAGCCCGATCCTGCTGCGGAGCGGCGCCGCGATCGGGGCCGGCTCGGTCGTGGTGGCGGGCACGACCGTCGGCCGCTTCGCGACGGTCGGCGCCGGCGCGGTCGTCACCCGTGACGTCCCCGACCACGCCCTCGTCGCCGGTAACCCGGCCCGCCGCCTCGGGTGGGTCTGCTTCTGCGGCCGGCGACTCCACGACGCCGCCGGCATCCGCATCCCAGCCGATCACGCCGGGGAGGCCGCCTGCCCTCACTGCGGCGCCCGGTTCGACATCACGGGCGACCGTTGCGTCGCCCGCTGAACGGAGGCACCCGTTGATCCCGATCTCCAGGCCCGACATCGGCCCCGCCGAGGAGGAGGCCGTCCTCGAGGTCCTCCGCTCCGGCATGCTCGCCATGGGCAGGAAGACGGCCGCCTTCGAGGAGGCGTGGGCCGCCTACTGCGGCGTGAAGCACGCGATCATGATGTCGAACGGGACGGTCGCCCAGGAAGCCGTCCTGCACGGCCTCGGCATCGGGCCCGGCGACGAGGTCATCACCGTCTCCTTCAGCTTCAACGCCACGGTCAGCGTCATCCTGCGGGCCGGCGCGACGCCGGTCTTCGTCGACATCCGGGCCGACGACTTCAACCTCGACCCCGACCTGGTCGAGGCCGCGATCACGCCCCGGACGAAGGCGATCATGCCGGTCCACCTGTACGGCCTGATGGCCGACATGGGCCCGCTCGAGGAGATCGCCAGGCGCCACGGTCTGCTGATCATCGAGGACGCGGCCCAGGCCCATGGCGCCCGCTATCACGGCCGCCGCGCCGGCCAGTTCGGCCCGGCCATGTTCAGCCTGTATGCCACCAAGAACCTGATGACCGGCGAGGGCGGATTCGCGACCACGGACGACGACGACGTCGCCGACCGGATCCGGCTCTTCCGCAACCACGGGATGCGGGTCCGCTACTACCACGACGAGCTCGGGACGAACTACAAGCCGTCCGACCTGGTGGCCGCCATCGGCCTCGCCCAGCTGCCCCGCCTCGACGAGCGGACCGAGACCCGGCGGCGCAACGCCGCCTACCTCACCGAGCACCTGGCGGGCTACCTGACGCCGAGCGTCCCGGCGGGCCGCGAGCACGTCTGGCATCAGTACGTCATGCGCTTCCCCGGCGAGCGCCAGGCCGTCATCGACGGGCTGACGGCGCGCGGCGTCGGCACTCTGATCTACTACCCCGTGCCGATCCACAAGCAGGCCTACCTCCAGCGCTACGTGCCGGGCGCAGCAGACCTCGACCTGCCGGTCACCAACCGCCTGTCCGACGAGGTCCTCGCGATCCCGGTCCACCCCCGGCTGTCCCAGGACGACCTGGCGACGATCGTCGTCGCCGTCCGCGAGGTCGCCACGCCGGCCGCGGCCGCAGGGGCGGGCGCCTGATGGGCGCGCGGCTCCGGATCGGCCTCGCCGGCGTCGGGTCGATGGGCCGCAATCACCTGCGGGTCATCGCCGCCCACCCGGGGACCGAGCTCGGCGCGGTCGGCGATCCCGATCCGGCCGCCCTCGCGGCCGCGACCTCCCAGACCGGCGCGGCCGGGTATGCCGACCCGCTGGCGATGGTGCGCGAGGCGGAGGTCGACGCGTTCGTGATCGCGGCGCCGACGATGATGCACCCCGACCTCGCCCACGCGGCGATCGCGCGGGGCATCCCGGTCCTCGTCGAGAAGCCCCTCGCCGCGACCACGGAGGAGGCGCTCTCGATCGTGCGCGCCGGCCGCGAGCGCGGCGTGCCGATCCAGGTGGGCCACGTCGAGCGCTACAACCCGGCCGTCCTCGAGCTCGGGCGGCTCCTGCGCGCGGGCTGGCTCGCCACGATCTACGCGATCCTGAGCCGGCGGGCCGGCCCGTTCCCCGCCCGGATCCGCGACGTGGGCGTCACGGTCGACCTCGCCACCCACGATGCCGACATGCTGAGCTGGGTCGCCTCGGAGCGGCCGACGCGCGTCTTCGCGGAGCTCGCCCAGCGCAAGCACGCGTCGCACGAGGACCTGCTGTTCGGCCTCCTCCACTTCCCGTCGGGGGCGCGGGGGATGCTCGACGTCAACTGGCTGACCCCCGCCAAGCGGCGCCAGCTCGTCGTGATCGGCGAGGAGGGGATGTTCGAGCTCGACTACCTCACCCAGCGCCTGACGTTCACCCGCTCGGACCTCGCCCACCCGGAGCTGATCGCCGGCTATGCGCCGACGTTCGCCGGCGATGTCGCCGAGATCCCGGTCCAGACCCACGAGCCGCTCAAGGCCCAGCTCGACGCGTTCGTCCGGGCCGTCGAATCCGGCGAGCGCCCGTACGTGGACGGCGAGGACGGGCTGTGGGCCGTCACGATCGCGAACGCGCTGCTCCTGTCGGCAGCCGAGGCGCGCCCGGTCGAGCTCGCGGACCCCGCCGTGGAGCAGCCGACGGCATGAGCATCGTCACTCGCCCCTCGGTCGGCGCCTCGATGCTCGGCGGCTCGATCCACGTCGCGGCAGCGCCCTGCGCGCACGCGCCCGCTCGCCCGGCCCGCCCCTGGGCCGCGGAGGAGGGGACCGCCGGCACCGTCGCCGTGGTCGGCGCCGGCAAGATGGGCCTGCCGCTGGCGACCCAGTTCGCCACCCACGGCTGGGACGTCATCGCGGTCGACATCAACCCGGCCGTGGTCGCGGCCATCAACGCCGGCCACTCCCACGTCGAGGAGGAGCCCGGCCTGGCCGACCTCGTCGCCCGCGTCCACGCCCAGGGCCGGCTGCGGGCCACCCTCGACGCGGCGGAGGCCGCCGCCGCGGCTGACGTCGTGGTGCTCATCGTGCCGGTGATGCTCGACGCGGAGCACCGGCCCGACTACCGGTACATGGATCCGGCGGTTGCGTCGATCGCGCCCGGCGTCCACGCCGGGAGCACGGTCATCTTCGAGACGACCCTGCCGATCGGCGACACCCGCCGGCGCTTCGCGCCGGCCCTCGAGGCCGCGAGCGGCCTGGTCGCCGACCGCGACTTCTTCGTGGCCTTCTCGCCGGAGCGCCTCTTCTCGGGTGCGGTGCTGGAGAACCTGGCCGCCTATCCGAAGCTCGTCGGCGGGATCGGCCCGGCGTCGACCGAGCGGGCCGCGAGGTTCTACGCCAGCGTCCTCGACGCCGAGGTCGTGGCCATGTCCTCGTCGGAGGCGGCCGAGTTCAGCAAGCTCGCCGACACGACCTACCGCGACGTCAACATCGCGCTCGCCAACGAGTTCGCCCGGGCGGCCGACCAGCACGGCATCGACGTCGCAGGAGGTCATCGCCGCGGCGAACAGCCAGCCCTACTCCCACATCCACCAGCCGGGGATCGGCGTCGGCGGCCACTGCATCCCGGTCTACCCGCACCTCCTGCTGGCTCGCGCGCCCGGGCTGGCGGTCATCGAGACGTCGCGCCGGGTGAACGACGCCCAGGTCGACCGCGCGGTCGCCGCGGTCGACGCGGCGCTGGCGCCGGCCGGCGGCCTGGCGGGCGCGCCGGTGCTGGTCCTCGGCCTGACCTATCGCGAAGGCGTCAACGAGCTCGCCTACTCGGTCGCGCGGCGGCTCATCCCGGCGCTCGCCGCGGCCGGCGCCGAGGTCGCCGCGTACGACCCGCTGCTCTCCGACGCGGAGGTCGAGCGGCTCGGTGCCCGCCCGTGGCACTGGGGCGAGGTCGGGCCCGTTCCGGGCCGTCATCTCCCAGACCGCCGACCGCTCGTTCGCCGGGCTCGATCCGGGGTGGTTCCCGGAGCTGCGGGCCGTCTATGACGGCCGCAACAGCCTCCGGGCCCTGCCGCTCCCGGCGGGCGTGGCGTACATGGGCGTGGGCGTCCAGGCCGCCACGCGCGGGGTCCGCGGCGCCTAGGCGCGCCGCCGCCTGCAGCCATCGCCCGTGCGCGTCGTCAGCGTCGTCGGCACCCGCCCGCAGCTGATCAAGGCCGCCGCCCTGATCCCCGCCCTGCGGGCCCGCCACCACGAGGTCTTCGTCGACACGGGCCAGCACTGGGACGAGGCGATGGCGGGGAGCTTCTTCGGCGAGCTCGGCCTGCCGCGGCCCGACCACGCGCTGGGCGTCGGCGGCGGCTCGCACGCGCTCCAGGCGGCTGGCATGCTGCTCGGCCTGGAGCCGATCCTGCTCGGGGAGCGGCCCGACGCCGTGCTTGTCTACGGCGACACGAACTCCACGCTCGCGGGCGCGCTCGCGGGCGCGAAGCTCGGGATCCCCGTCGCCCACGTCGAAGCCGGGCTGCGCAGCTTCGACCGGCGGATGCCCGAGGAGATCAACCGGGTCGTGACCGATCACCTCGCGCGCTGGTGCTTCGCGCCGACCCCGGCCGCCGTCGCGAACCTTGCCGCCGAGGGGATCCGGGACGGCGTGGTCGAGGTCGGCGACCTGATGCAGGACCTCGCCGCGCGGCTCGTCGCCGACGTGCGCGACCCTGGCGTTCTCGGCCCGATCGGCGAGCGGCTCGGCCTGCCGCTCACCCCGGGGGGCTACCTCTTCGCCACCGTCCACCGGGCCGAGAACCGCGAGCCGGAGGCCCTCCTCGCCTGGACCCGCCTGATGCAGGCGGCTGCCCGGCCCGACCGTCCGGTGGTGCTCGCGCTCCACCCCGGGACGGCGGCCGCGCTCGACGCCGCGGGCATCGGCCTCGGCGGGGACGTGCGGGTCGTCCCGCCCCAGGGATACCGCACGACGCTCGCGCTCCAGCTGCACGCGGCCGCGGTGCTGACCGACTCGGGCGGCGTCCAGCGCGAGGCGGCCTGGCTGCGGACCCCGTGCCTGGTCCTGCGCGACCGGACCGAGTGGATCGAGGCGGTCGCCGAGTCTGGCGGCCGAATGGTCGTCGTCGGCCTCGACCCTGGGCGGGCGGCCGCCGAGCTTGCCCGCCTGGCGCCTCCGGGCGAGACGGCGGCGATCGCCGCCGAGCGCGCGAGCAGCCTCGATCTCGCCCCGGCCGGGGCGGCCGAGGCGATCAGCCGGACGCTCGAGGAGGCGGGGGCGCCGGCGGAGCGAGCCGGGGGCTGAACCCGCACGGCCGATTGCGCCGCGGACAGGCTACCGCCCGACCGCGGGCGGAGCCGGGCTCACCAGCGGCGGCCGGTCAGCCGGGTGTACTCCTCGAGCAGGGCCTGGACCTGCGACTCCCAGCTGTACGTCTCGTGGGCCGCCGCCAGCGCGCGCGCGCGCATGGCGGATCGTTCGGCCGGCGGCGCGTCGACGATCGCCCGGATCGCGGCGGCAATCGCCGGGACATCGGCCGGATCGACCGGGATGCCGCAGCCGGTCTCGCGCGCGATCGGGCCCATCCCCGGGTGGTCGGAGCAGACGGTCGGGACGCCGGCGGCCATCGCCTCGAGGAACTTGTTCGGTGTCGAGAGGTAGTTGTTCAGCGTGTCGTGCTGGAAGAGCACGCCGACCGCGTCTGCGGACGCAACCCAGTCCAGCAGCTCCGTCGGCGGGACGGCCGGCAGCACGTGGACCCTGCCGGTGTTCTCCGGCAGCTGCGCACGCGCCCGGAAGTCGGCCTCGAGCGCGCCGTAGCCCATCACCACCAGGACCGCACCAGGGACGAGCCGGATCGCCTCCATGAGCTGCTCCACGCCGCGTCCCACGGAGAAGCCTCCCTGGTAGAGGACCACCCGCGTCTGTGGCTCCAGGCCCAGTCGCTCGTGGAAGCGGCGCGGCCGCGGGTCGGGCGGCGTGAACCGGTACGAGCAGTTCATGACGACGACCGGCATCCTGACCCCGAAGCGCCGAGCCAGCTCCGTGGCATACGGCTGGTTGACGGTGATGACCCGGTCGGCGCCACGGGCCCAGCCGCGCTCGAGCCGGGCGGGGACGGCCTTGATCGGGCCGCGCAGGCGCGCGAGGTTGGCCGCGACCATGTAGATGTCGCGCGAGTCGTAGACGACCCGTGCCCCGTGCCGCCTCGCGAGGGCGAGCGCGACAGGGATGCCCATGTAGGCCATGCCGTGGTAGAGGTCTGCCGGCGGTGCGGCCGCCAGGGCGCGACGGCGATGGCTGCGGATCATGAGGAAGATCCGGGCACGCCGGACGTAGCCGTGCAGCCGGCCTCGATCACGGGCGGCGGGATGGGCCCAGCCCGGATCGGTATCGTCGACCCCGTTCCCCCGGTCGTCGCCGGTCGGGTCGTCCGGGGCGGACGAGGGTTCACGACCGGCTGTGGCGCCGCCGGATGGCGGGCTTCCCGCGGCCTGGTTCGAGACCGGACCGGCCGGGAGCCGCAATGCGCGAAGGATCGGCAGCGTCAACGCGGGCAGTGGGAGGCCGTCGACGGCGGTTGCCTCGAGGCGGATGATCGGATACCCGGCCGGGTGGACCTCCCGGCGTGCCAGGCCGGGCTTCCAGCGGGCCAGCACGGTGACTTCGTGGCCGCGCTCGTGGAGCGTCCGCGCGGTGCGGTAGGTCCGCGAGTCGAACTCACCCGTCGACGGCAGGACGATCACGCAGCGCTGGGGGACAACCTCGTTCGGCACGCCGGCGAGTGTAGTGGATGGGATGCGGCTGGCGGCCCTCGCCGGCAGGCGGTCGCCCCGATGGGCCGGTCGTGCATGCTACCGTTCGATCTCGCTCCAGAATCCTGCGGCCATCGGAGGATCGCGCCAGGTGCATCTCTTCGTCGTCGGTGCCGGCCACGCGGGCCTCGTCACAGCGGTCGGGTTCGCCCGGCTCGGCCACCGCGTCACCGTCGCCGACCTCGACGCCGGCCGGATCGGCAGCCTGCGCGGCGGCCGGGCGCCGGTCTACGAGCCCGGCCTGGACGAGGCGATCGCGGCCACCTGCGCCGACGGCAGGCTGAGCTTCACGACGGACCTCGATCCGCCACCCGAGGCCCGCTACACGTTCGTCTGCGTGAACACCCCGGCCGGGCCGGACGGACCCCTCTCGACGGTGCACGTGGAGGCCGCCCTGGCCCGGCTGCTGACGCGGGTCGGAGCCGAGCATACGATCGTCATCCGCTCGACGCTGCCGCTCGATGGCCCCGGGCGCCTCGCCGCCCTCGCCGCCGGCGTGACGTCGCGGGCCGCGATCGTGACCAACCCCGAGTTCATGCGCGAAGGCCAGGCGCTCGAGGACTTCGACCATCCGAACCGGGTCGTCACGGGCTGGCTCACGCCGCGCGACGCCGCCGCGGCGCAGGCCGTCGTCGACCTCTATGCGCCGCTCGGGGCGCCCTCGATGCTGGCGGACGCCCGGTCCGTGGCGCTCATCAAGCTCGGCTCGAATGTCTTCCTCGGGATGAAGGTCCAGTTCGCGAACGAGCTCGCCCGGCTCGCCGACGCGACCGGTGCGGACGTCGCCGAGGTGATCGCGGGGATCGGCCTCGACGCCCGCATCGGATCGTCGTTCATGCGCCCGGGACCCGGGCTCGGCGGCTCGTGCCTGCCCGAACAGGCTGTCGCAATCGCGCAGCAGACGGCGGCGCTGGGGGTTGACGCGCCGCTGCTGTCGGCCGTCCATCGCTCCAACGCGATCCACCAGCGCGAGATCGTCGCCCGGCTCGACGCGCTGCTCGGTGGGCCGGGCGCGCTCGTCGGGCGCCGGATCGGCCTGCTCGGCCTGGCGTTCAAGGCCAACACGGACGACGTGCGACAATCGCCCGCGCTTGCCCTCGCCGCCCGCCTCCGCGAGGCCGGAGCCCTGGTGGTCGCCCACGATCCGCGGGCGGAGGCGCGCGCACGCCTCGCGGATCCGGACCTGACGATCGCTTCGTCTGCGCTCGAGGCGCTCCGCGCCGCCGACGCAGCGTCGTCGCCACCGAGTGGGCGGAATACGCCGATCTCGACTGGGCCGGCGTCGCTGCGGCGATGCGCGGGAACCTCGTCTTCGACACGCGCGGCGTGGTGCCAGCGGCCGCCGCCCGTGCGGCGGGTCTCCGCGTCGAGTGCCTCGGGCGCCCGGACCGCCGCCGCGACGAGCAGCCCGGCCCGAAGGACGCTCCGCCCGAGGCCAGTCGCACGGTCCCGGTCGTGGGAGTCTCGTAGAGCGAGTCCGCGAGCGCCGCTGCGATCCTACATCATCGCCAGGCCGCCGTCGACGCCCAGGACCTGGCCCGTGATGTAGCCGGCCTCGTCCGAGGCGAGGAAGGTGACGGCCGCGGCGATCTCGTCGGGGGTGGCGAACCGGCCGAGCGGCGTCGCCGCCTTGATCGCGTCCTTGACGTTCGCGGGGAGGCCGTCGGTGAGCTCGGTGACGACGAACCCGGGCGCGACCGCGTTCACGGTGATCCCCCGTGACGCGACCTCGCGGGCGAGCGCCTTGGTCAGGCCGATCAGGCCCGCCTTCGAGGCCGAGTAGTTCGCCTGGCCGGCGTTGCCCATCTGGCCCGACACGCTCGACATGTTGATGATCCGTCCCGAGCGCTGCTTGAGCATCGGGCGCAGGGCCGCCCGGGCCATGTAGAACGCCCCGGTCAGGTTGACGTTGATGACGTCGGCCCAGGCCTGGTCCGACATCCGCATGGCCAGGTCGTCGCGGGTGATGCCGGCGTTGTTGACGACGATGTCGATCCGGCCGAACTCCTTGAGAGTCTCCTCGACGAGCTCGGCGCACGAGGCCGGGTCGGTGACGTCGCCGCCGATGCAGACCGAGCGGCGGCCGAGCGCCTCGACGTCCTTCTGGGTGTGGTCGTCGAGCAGGCAGGCGGCGCGATCGAGGAAGGCGACGTCGGCACCCTGGCGGCCCAGCATGAGCGAGACGGCCCGGCCGATGCCGCGCGAGCCGCCGGTGACGATGGCGACCTTGCCGGTGAGATCGAGCATGCGGGTCATCCTTTCAGGTGACAGGGTTCGGTCGACGGTCCGATTTGTGGCAGGCGCAGAGCCGGCGGCCGGCCCGTCGAGCCGATCACGACGCGAGGTACCGTCGAACCGCCGCGACGAGGACGGGGAGGTCGTCGTCGAGCGTGGACGAGATGATCCCGACCACCACGGCCGGGTAGCTGTGGGCGAGGAAGTCGCGCATGGCCTTGAGGCCGCGCCAGTCGACGTCAGGCATCGCCAGCAGGACGTCGGGCGAGAGGAGCTTCGCCTGCTCGCCCACCTCCTCGAGGCGCTTCGCGATCGCGTCCACCGCCATCTCGTTGCCCGCCCAGCCGGGTCCGGCCGTGGCGAGGTAGGACTCGATCCTCGCGGCGTGCTCGAGGATCGCCTCGAGCGCGCGCCTATGCCGCGGGTCCATGCAGGACCACGCCCTCGCGGGCGATCCGCTCGGCGAGCGGGGGGTGGACGTCCCCTGCGGCCACGATGTCGACGTCACGCCCGAACAGCGTCTCGGCGTCGGCGAGGAGATCGACCCGCTGGCGGAGTCCGAACGATCGACCCGGCGCCGGCTCGACCATGAGGTCCAGGTCCGAGTCCGGCCGGAAGTCGGCCCGCGTGGCCGAGCCGAAGGCCACGACCCGGCGCAGGGCGTGCCGGCGCGCGAGGGCACGCAGGCGCCGCCCGCTGGGGATCGCGACGCCGTCGTGAAGGCGCCGCAGGAGCGCGGCTCCCTCGTCGCCGTGGCGCGTCCGGTCCGGGAACGAGCGGTCGACCGAGCCCGCCAGTACGTGCATCCCGAGCGCGCGTTCGCGCGGGCGCGTGTCGTCGAGCAGGCGCTCACGCAGGCTCGACTTGTCGAGGAGCACGACGGCGAGGCCGGGACGCAGGTCGCGGAGTGCGTCGACGGTGCGGAGGAGGGCCGCCTCGTCGGACACCTGCGCGAAACGGCGGACCACGAGGACGGTCCCCTCGCCATCGCTCCCCGCGAATTCGACGGCGGGGTTGGCCCGGGCGATGACCCCGAGCGCATCGATCGGAAGGAGCGTCGCGAGCGCGAATCGGACGGCCGCGGCGCTGCGCGCGTCTGCCTCCAGGACGAACCGCGGGCCGCGGCGGGCGACGAACCCGTCGTCCTCGAGCACGGCCAACGCCCGCTCGGCGCTGGAGTGGCTGATCTCCAGGATCGCGGCGGTCTCGGCTGGGCGGAGTCCGGCGGGACGCTGCGACTGGGCGACGAGCGCGCGCAGTCCGTGGAGGGACGCGACAAGGCGGCTCATGGGCAGATAGTGACGCTGTCAGCGTGATTCGTCAACGCAGGGCCGCCGCGCCCGCCCGCCGCGCCCGCGGCCGGGTTCGTTTCCCTGCCGGCCCTACACATCCATGCGATGGTGGCCCAGGACCCGCTCCGGCTCGCCCGGGACGACGTCGTCGAGGGGCACGTCCACCGGCCCGGGGCTGGCGAGGACCGCGGCGAGCCGGGCGGGGATGGGATCGACCGAATCCCAGGCGACCGGCAGGCGGACCGAGATGTCCTCGGGCCGGATCGACGCGGCGCGCGATGCGTTCGCCGGGTCGGCGGTCCATTCGAAGGCGACCGCTCCCGAGGTGAACCCGGCGCCGAACGCCACGATGACCACGCGGTCACCGATCCGGATGCGGCCCGAGTCGACCGCCTCGGCGAGCGCGAGGGGCACCGACGCGGCGGACGTGTTCCCATAGCGGTCGAGGTTGACGAACATCTTGTCCATCGGCAGGTCCAGGCCCTTCGCCACGGCCTCGATGATCCGGATGTTGGCCTGGTGCGGGATGAACAGGTCGATCTCGTCGGGTCGGAGGCCGGCCCGGCTGACCGCCGCGAGGGCGGTCGACGCGAGCGTCCTGGTCGCGAACCGGTAGGTCTCCTTGCCCTCCATCCGGATGTGGTGCTCGCCCCGGGCCACGGTCTCCGCCGAGGACGGGACTTTTCGAGCCACCGGACGGTAGCCAGATCATGTAGGCGCCCTGCGGCTCGGTCGTCAGCTCGATGCCGTTGGGGCCGGCGGGCTCGTCGCCGCCCGAGACGACCACCGCCCCCGCGCCGTCGCCGAAGAGGATGCAGGTCGCGCGGTCCGAGTAGTCGAGGAAGCGGGTGAGCAGCTCGGCCCCGATCACCAGCACGTGCTGGGCCATCCCGGATTCGACGTACGCCTGGGCCGTGGCGTAGCCGTAGACGAACCCGGAGCAGGCGGCCGCCACGTCCATCGCGGCCGCCCGCGTGTTGCCGATCGCCTCCTTGACGAGCGCGGCCGTGGACGGCATCCAGTAGTCGGGCGTCAGCGTCGCGACGAGGATGATGTCGATCTCGTCGGGGTCGAGCCCCGCGACGGCCACGGCCCGCCGCCCGGCGACCGCGGCCATGCTGGCGGTCGTCTCGTGGGCCGCGGCGACGCGGCGCTCCCGGATCCCGGTGCGGGAGACGATCCACTCGTCCGAGGTGTCGACCATCCGTTCGAGGTCGGCGTTCGTCAGGACGGCCTCGGGGGCGTACGAGCCCCAGCCGCTGATCCGGGCGTAGCGACGGGCACGGGACACGGGCACCAGCGGCAGGCTCACAGTGGCTCCACCTCGATCAGCGGCTGCTTGGCCCGCACGAGGGCCCCGTTCTCAGGCACGACCCGCACGACGCGGCCGGCGCGATCCGACTTGATCTCGTTGAACAGCTTCATCGCCTCGATCAGGCCGATCACGTGGCCGACGGCGATCTCGCTCCCGACGGCCACGAAGGGCGGCGACCCGGGGCTCGCCGACGCGTACCAGACGCCGGTGAGGGGCGCCGCGACGACGAGGCGGCCGGCGTGCCCTGCCAGGCGCTCCGGCGCCGCGGTCGAATGGGCGCCCGACGCGGCCCTGGCCGATGCGCCGGCCGCGGCGGGAGCCGCCGGTCCGCCGTCGGGGGCCGGGGCTGCGGCCGTGGCGTTGGGCGCGGCCGTGACACCTGGTGCCGCCGGCGCCGTGACGCCGATGACGATCGGAGCGGGGCCGGGCTTGCGGAGCAGGAGCGCGGTCTCGCCGGCCTCGACCTCGAGCTCGGTGAGGTCGCTGTCCGCGAGCGCGGCGGCCAGCCGCCCGACGAGCGCGAGGAGGGAAGCGTCGGCCGCTGCCGCCGCGGCGGAGTGCTCGGCCGCTGCCGCGGACGCGGCGGACGCGGCGGAGTGCTCGGCCGCTGCCGCCGCGCGGAGTGCTCGGCCGCTGCCCCGCGGCGGACGCGGCGGAAGCGTCGCCGGACGTGTCGGCGCCCACGGAAGCGTCGGCCGTCGCGGTCCCATCGTCGGGGGCGGCCGGCGGGGCAGCCGGCCGGGCGGCCGTGTCCGCTGCCGGGTCGGCCTGGCTCATCAGCCCCACCGCGCCATCACGAGGGCGCTGTTCTGGCCCCCGAACCCGAACGAGTTGCTGACCGCGATGTGGATCGCTCGCTCGTGGGCGGCATTCGGGGTCAGGTCCAGGCCCTCGGCCAGCGGGTCCGGCTCGACGAGGTTGACCGTCGGCGGGATCAGGCCCGTGCGCAGCGACAGCACCGTCACGACCGCCTCGATCGAGCCGGCGGCGCCGAGGGTGTGGCCGATCATGCTCTTGTTCGCCGTCACGCTGACCTCGCCGACCCGATCGCCGAACAGACCGCGGAGCATCTCGAGCTCGGTCCGATCGCCTTCGGGGGTGGACGTCGCATGGGCGTTGACATGGTCCACCGCGTCGACCGAGAGGCCGGCCTTGGCCAGCGCCCGGCGCACCGCCCGAATGGCCCCGACCCCGCCCGGCGCGGGGAGCGTGATGTGGCTCGCGTCCGCCGAGGCGCCGTAGCCGATGATCTCGGCGAGGGGCTCGGCGCCTCGGGCGAGGGCATGGTCGAGCCGCTCGATGATCAGCGCGCCCGATCCCTCGCCGATGACGAACCCGTCGCGCCCGCGGTCGAACGGCCGCGAGGCGGCCGGCGGGTCGTCGTTCCGGGTGGAGAGCGCCCGCATCGCGGCGAACCCGGCCATCATCGTCTCGCCGACCGCGGCCTCCGTCGAGCCCGCGATCATCACGTCGGCGTCGCCCCGCCGGATCGTCTCCCAGGCCTCGCCGATCGCGTGGCCCCCGGTGGCGCAGGCCGACGCGATCGCGAAGTTGGGACCCACCGGCCCGAACATGATCGCGGCCTGGCCGGCGGCGAGGTTCGGGATCGTCATCGGCACGAAGAACGGGCTCACCCGGTCGAAGCCCTTCTCGAGCCCCACGCGCAGCCTGCTCGTCGAACGTGAGCCCGCCGCCGAGCCCGGTGCCGAGGATGATCCCGGTGCGCTCGGCGAGCTCGCCCTCGAGGCGGCCTGGCAGGCCGGCCTCGTCGAGCGCCTGGCGCACCGCCACGAGCGCGAGCTGCGTGTACCGGTCGTTGCGGCGCTGCTCCTTGCGGTCGAGCACGCCGGACGGATCGAAGTCCGGGATGGAGCCGGCGATCCGCGAGTCGAGCTGCGAGGCGTCGAAGGCGCTGATCGCCCGGATCCCGGACCGGCCGTTGACCAGCCCGTCCCACGTGGTCGCCACGTCCGGGCCGAGGCTGGTGACCATGCCCATCCCGGTCACGACGACCCGCGGCGCGCCCGACGGCGTGTCGGTGTTCATCGGACGAGCTTGCCCGTGCGAATGGTCGCGGCCCGGTAGACGTCGCCGGCGAGCCCGCGGGCGGCGACCGCGTCGGCGGCCGCGAGGGCATCGAAGGGCGTCCGCTTGATCTCCGCCGTGACCAGGCCGTCGACGATGTCGATGAGCGCCCACGAGACGGTCGGGTCGCCGTCGAAGACGTTGCCGGCGCTCCCGTCGTTGACGATGACCTTCCACCCGAAGTCGCGGACCTCGGGGACGTGGGTGTGCCCGCAGCAGATCACCCGTGCGTCGGTGCGGCCGAGGCGCTCGAGGATCACGCTGTCGTCGAGGCTCTGGTCGAAGCCCGCCGTCTGGGAACCGGGCGAGGCGTGGGTCACGAGCACGAGCGTCCCGTCGTCGGTGCGGATCCGCCGCTCGGCGGGGAGACGCCGGAGCCAGTCGACCCGCTCCGGGCCGATCGCATCGCGCGCCCATTCGGCGGCCTGGCGGTACGGCTCGGGGACGCCGTCGGCGAACCAGGGATAGGCGGCGCCGTAGTCGCCGTCGGCGACCGCGATGTCGGTGTTGCCCTGGACGAGCACCGCGCCCGCGGCCTCGAGCTCGCGCAGCCCGTCGATCGTGGCGGCCGGGTCGGCGCCGTTCACGGCGTAGTCGCCGGCGACCGCGACGACGTCGGGCGCAGCCGACGCGACGGCGGCACGAACCGCCTCGAGCGCCTGGACGACGCCATGGACGTCGGAGAAGACCGCGATCCGGGTCATCGAAGCACGGACGCGTCGGGGATGATGAAGGAGAGGGTCGCTTCGCAGCAGACCTCGCCGTCGACGGTGGCGACCGCCAGGCCACGCCCGAACCGCTTGCCGAGCTTCTCCATCGTGACCTCGAGGCGCATCACGTCGCCCGGCTTGACGACCCGCTTGAAGCGGACGCCGTCGATCCCGGCGAACAGCCCGATCCGGTCTCCGAAGCCCTCCTGCTTTGCGACGTAGACGGCCATCGTCTGGGCCAGCGCCTCGATCTGGAGCACGCCGGGCACCACGGGCATCCCGGGGAAGTGGCCGTGGAAGAACCACTCCGTCGCGGTGAAGGCCTTGACCCCGACGATGCGGTGCGCCTCCGGATCGTACTCGTCGATGCGGTCGACGAGGAGGAACGGCCACCGGTGCGGGATCAGGGCCTCGATCTCGCGCGTGGTGTGGATCGGTTCGGTCACGGCAGGCTCCGGACTGGGGTGGTGGGCGGTCGACGCGCGGACGGCGTCGGTGCGAGTCTACGGAAGGCGGCCTTCGGCCGTCGGAAGGCGGCGTCGTCGGCCCTCGTCGACCCGACCATCAGCGGTGCGTGGCGAGGACCGCGGCGGCCCCGACGCGGTCGATCATGTTGGTGGTCACCCGGCCGTCCACGAACGCGGCGTTGTCGAGCAGGGCCCGGTGGAAGGCGCGATTGGTCACGACCCCGTCGACCACCAGCTCGTCGAGGGCGACCTTGCCGCGAGCGATCGCGGCGCGGCGGTCGGGGCCCCAGACGATCAGCTTGCCGAGCAGCGAGTCGTAGTACGGCGGGATGTCGTAGCCGGCGTAGAGGTGGGAGTCCATGCGCACCCATGGTCCGGACGGCGCGTGGTAGCGCTCGACGTGGCCGGCCTGCGGCCGGAAGTCGTGGGCGGGATCCTCGGCGTTGATCCGGAACTCGATCGCATGGCCCCGGGTGGCGACGTCGGACTGGTCGATCCCGAGCGGCTCGCCGGCGGCGATCCGCAGCTGCGTCTCGACGAGATCGATCCCCGTGAGCATCTCGGTGACGGGGTGCTCGACCTGGATGCGGCAGTTGATCTCGATGAAGTAGAACCGGCCGTCGCGGTCGACCAGGAACTCGAGGGTCCCGAGGTTCTCGTAGCCGGCCGCCACCACGGCGCGGATGGCCCGGTCGGCCAGCTCGGCCCGGGATTCGGGCGGGAGGGCCGGCGTCGGCGCCTCCTCGAGCAGCTTCTGGTGGCGGCGCTGGACCGAGCAGTCGCGCTCGCCGAGGTGGATCCCGCGGCCATACCGGTCGACGGCGACCTGGACCTCCACGTGGCGGTTGTCCTCGAGCCACTTCTCGAGGTACAGGGAATCGTCGCCGAACGCGGCCTTCGCCTCCGCCCGGCAGAGCCGCACGGCGGTCTGCAGCTCGCGGGCGTTGCGCACCATCCGCATGCCCTTGCCGCCGCCGCCGGCCGCCGGCTTGATGAGGACCGGATACCCGATGCGGGCCGCCTCGGCGAGGGCGTGGCCGTCGTCGCGCAGCACCCCGTCAGAACCGGGGACGGTCGGCAGGCCGTGGCTGCCGAGCAGCTGGCGCGTCCGCTCCTTGGAGGCGAACCGCTCGAGGACCTCGGCCGACGGCCCGATGAACGTGAGCCCGTGGGCGGCCACGGCCTCGGCGAAGCCGGCATCCTCGGACAGGAAGCCGTAGCCGGGGTGGATCGCGTCGGCGCCGGTGACGATCGCGGCCGAGATGATCGCCGACGCAGAGAGGTAGCTGCGCCGGCTGTCGGCCGGGCCGATGCAGATCGCCTCGTCGGCGAGCTGGGCGGCGAGCGAATCCCGGTCGGCCTCGCTGTAGGCGACGACCGCGCCGATGCCGAGCGTCCGGCAGGCGCGCAGGATCCGCAGGGCCACCTCGCCCCGGTTCGCGATCAGGACGCGCTCGAACATCAGGCGCCGCCCTCGGGCGCGGGCGCCACTCCGGCGCCGGGGTCCGGCGGCGTGGCCGCGGCCGGGTCGGGCATCGGCGCCACTCCGGCGCCGGGGTCGGGCGCGGGCGCTCCGTCGGCTCCGGGGTTCGGCGGCGAGGCCGGGGCGGGGGCGCCACGCGGCGAGGGCCGCGCTTCCTGCGCCCCGGGTTCGCCCGGCAGGGACGGTTCGCCCGGCAGGGACGGTTCGCCCGGCAGGGCCAGGTCGTCGGCCGAGCGGCGGGCTCCTGGCAGGGGCGGCTCGTCGGGCAGGGCCGGCTTGTCGGGCGCGCGGCGAACCGGCGGCGCGATCGCGGCCGGCGGCTGGCCGATCTCGAGGATCTCCTGGCCGTACTCGACCGGCTCGCCCGGCTCGACGAGGAAGCGCACGACGATCCCGGCGGCCGGCGCCGTGACCTCCTGGGCCACGCCCAGGACGTCGACCGATCCGAGCACGGCGCCGGCCTTGAGCGTCGCGCCCTCCACCAGGGCGGGCCGCGGCCGGAAGAAGCCGACCGCGGGGGACGTCGCCACGACCCGCGGCGCCGCCCCGCCGATCTCGCCGGCCGTCGCGACGGCGGCGGCCCCGTTCGACCCAGCGGCTGGCGCTTCGCCCGGCGCGCCGGCGCCGGGGGGCGTTTCGCCGGCGGCGCTCGCGACCGTCGGGTCGGAGGCCGCCGCGCCGGCCTGGGCCGCCGCGGGGTCAGGCAGGGCCAGCTGGACGTGCCCGGGGTCGTCGGACACTGACCCCGCGATCGCCCGGGCGCGCTCGGCGGCCTCGGCCGGCATGCGCAGCCGCAGGCGCCACGGGCCCTCGCGGACCTCGAGCTCACCGAGACCGCTTGCCCCGAGCTGGGCGACGAGCGCCGGCAGCAGGTCGGTCGCCAGGCGATCGATCGTGGCGTGATCGGCGAGGCGATCCGCGGGTCCGCGCCCGGGCAGGCTGGCGTCCTCGCGGGTGAGCCACGCCTAGACCTCCTCGCGGGCGGGCGGGCCGTCGCGGCCCTCGCGGGGATCCCGGGTCCGGCCGCCGAGGGCGCCACCGACCTGGTCGAACGCCTTGCGGAGCCGATCGGCGATCCCGCCGGGACGCTCGCCGGCCGGGACGGCGTCGCCCGGGCCCTCGTCGAGGAACGCGCCGTAGTCGCGGTAGCGGCGCCAGCGCTGGGCGACCAGCTCCTCGGGCAGCACGCCGGCGAACCGGTCGAGCTCCGTGACGAGCGCCGCCCGGATCCGCTTCGCGGTCTCCTGGACATCGGTATGGGCACCCTCGCCGGGCTCGCCGATCACCCGGTCGACGACGCCGAGCTCGGCCTGGTCGGCCGCCGTCATCTTCATCGCGAGGGCGGCGTCGGCGGCCTTCTCCGGCGTGCGCCACAGGATCGACGCGCAGCCTTCGGGGCTGATGACGCTGTAGACCGCGTTCTCGAGGGCGAGCACGACGTTGCCGGCCGCGATCGCGAGCGCCCCGCCGGAGCCGCCCTCGCCGGTGATCACGGTCACGATCGGGACGCGCAGGCTGCTCATGACCAGGATCGACTGCGCGATCGCCTCGGCGATGCCCCGCTCCTCGGCCTCGGCGCCCGGGTACGCCCCCGGCGTGTCGACGAAGGTGACCACCGGGAGCCCGAACCGCTCCGCCAGGCGGAAGCACCGGATCGCCTTGCGCAGGCCCTCCGGCTTCGACATCCCGAAGTTGCGCCGGATGTTCTCGTCGGTGTCGGCGCCCTTCTGGTTGCCGACGATCACGAGCCGCTGGGCACCGATCTGCCCGAGGCCGGCCACGATCGAGCCGTCGTCCCCGAAGAGCCGGTCGCCGTGGAGCTCGACGAACGTGTCAGCGATGTGGCCGACGAGCTCGAGCGTGTGCGGGCGCTTCGGGTTGCGGGCGAGCTGGACCCGCGCCCAGACGGCGTCCCGGGCAGCCGCCCGCTCCGGCCCGCCGTCGGCGGGCGCCGCGACGGATGCCGGCATGCGGCCGTCGACCTCGCCGGGGCCGACGGGGACGGGGGCGGGCGCCGGGGCCGGCGCGGGAGCGGGAGCGGGCGCGCCGGGCGGAGCGGGCGTGTCCGACGGCGGCGCGCTGGCCGGGGCGTGGTCACGCCGGAGGAGCCGGTCAACCACGGTTCGGGCTCCCCGGCGCGTCGCCGCCGGCGGGGGGCGGAGCCAGCAGCGTGAACAGCGCGGTCAGCTCGGTGCGGAGCTCCGCGCGCGCCACGATCCGATCGACGAAGCCGTGGCTGAACAGGAACTCCGCGCGCTGGAAGCCCGGCGGCAGCTCCTCGGCGATCGTCCCGGCCGAGACCCGCGCGCCGGAGAACCCGATCAGCGCGTTCGGTTCGGCGATGTTGACGTCTCCGAGGACGGAGAACGAGGCGAAGACGCCGCCGGTGGTCGGATCGGCAAGGAGCGAGACGAAGGGGATGCCGGCGGCCCGCAGCCGCTCGATGGCGCTCACGGTCTTGACCAGCTGCATCAGCGCCAGCGTGCCCTCCTGCATCCGCGCGCCGCCCGATGCCGAGACGATCAGGAGCGGCACCCGCTCGGCGAGGGCGCCTTCGGCGGCGCGGGTCACCTTCTCGCCGACCACGGCTCCCATCGAGCCGCCGATGAACCCGAAGTCGAGCGCGCAGACGGCCACGCGGACGCCGCCGAGGCTGCCGAAGCCCCAGGCGGCCGCGTCCCGGCGTCCCGTGGCGAGCTGCGCGGCGGCCAGCCGGTCGGGGTACGGCTTCGAGTCGACGAAGCCGAGGCGGTCCTCGGCGGTCAGGCCCTCGTCGCGCTCACGGAACGTGCCCGGATCCATCAGCTGGTCGAGGCGCACCCGGGCGGAGATCCGGAAGTGGTGGCCGCACGACGGGCAGACCCGCAGGTTCTTCTCGAGGTGGCGGTTGAAGAGCATCTCGCTGCAGCCCGGGCACTGCGTCCACATGTCCGGCGGGTAGGTCTCCCGGCGCGGCCGGAACGGCAGGTTGAGGGGCATCAGTCGAGCCTCCGGAGCAGGCCGGGCAGCGATCCGGCGGCCGATCCGGGCGCGCCGGCGCCGGCTGCCCCCGAGCGGGCGAGCCGCCACGCGACGAACGCGGCGCCCGCGATCGAGATCGCGGCCGAGGTGAGCGCGCCACCCACGATGAGCGGTCGGGCGATCGGGCGCGGAGAGCCCTGCGCCGCGCGCGCGGCTCCCTCGGCGACGTCTTCCGCGGCGATGCCGGCCGCGGCGACGCCGGCCGCGGCGACGTCGGCCGCGGCGACACCGGGCGCGGCGACACCGGCCGCGGCGACACCGGCCGCGGCGCCGCCGGCCCTCCGGAAGGCGATGACCGGGGCCCCGGTCTCGCCGCTCGCCGCCGGCACGAGACGAAGGTCCGCAGCGGCCTCGGCGAGGCGGCGAGCCAGCCGCTCCTCGAACCGGAAGCTCGGGTGGACCCGGACGGCGCCGTCGCGCAGGGCGATGGCAACCGCCTCCAGGGCCGGATCGACCTCCGCCGGGGGCTCGGCGTCGGGCTCGCGCCGAACCGCGGAGGCCAGCAGCGATTCGAGGTAGTGGTCCGTCGCGAGCGCTTCGGCGTCGAGGCGCCCGATGCGCCCCAGGGGATCGAGGTGGCCGTTCACGGCCGCCGGCCTTCGCCGGACGGGCCGTGGCCGCGAGCGCCGAGGTCGTTCGCAACCGCCCGCAGGGCCCGGTGGAGCAGGACGCGAACCGAGCCCTCGGACTTGCCGAGCACGCCGGCGATCTCCGCGGTGCTCATCTCCTCGACGAACCGCAGCTCGAGGGCGCGGCGCCGGTCGTCGGGCAGCCGCCGGACCGCGGCCCACGCTTCGAGGGCATCGGCCCGGGCGATCGCCCGAGCCTCCACGTCGTCGGCCGCGGCGATGGCCGCGACGGCGTTCGAGGGGAGCCGTGGGCCGCCGGCGCTGGGCCCGGCGCTGGTTCGAGATCGCGTTGCGGGCGATCCGGAAGAGCCACACGCGGAACGTGGACGCCTCCGGCCCGGCCTCGACGGGCGCCTCCTCGTGGAAGCGCGGGAGGGCGTCGAGGGCGAGCAGGAACGACCGTTCGGTCACGTCCTCCGCCTCGTGGTGATCGGCGAGCTCGTGATAGGCAAAGCTGTAGACCTGTCCGACGTACTTCCGGTAGAGGGCGTCGAAGCTGGCCGGATCCGCCTGCGCGGCCCGCACCAGCGACCGGTCCGGATCGAGCGGGACCACCCGCCGAACCGTGCCGGCCGCCTCTGCTCCCTCACCTCTCCTGAACACCGCGACCTCGAATTCGTTACACGGGCGGCCGGGTCGCGTCGACGACCCGGATCCGCGTGATCTCCCCCGCGTGGATCGGCCGCTCCCCGTCTGGCGCGGCCGGATCGGCAACCAGGAGCGCCCCGGAGCCGGCGTCCACGCCGACGGCGAGGAGCTCCTCCGGCTCGTCGGCGTGGCCCTCGACCACCACTCGGCGCCCGGTCGTGACCTGGCGGGCGGCCCAGGTCTCGATGTCGAAGTATCCCCCGCGCAGCGCGGCGAGTCGCCCCTCAAGGCGGTCGATGAAGCCGTCGAGGACCTCGTCGCCGTCGATCGGGCGGCCGCGGGCCGCCTCGCGGAGGCTCGTCATGCCTGCCGCGAGATCGGTTGGGAAGTCGGCCGCGGCCCAGTCCGCGTTGATCCCGATCCCGACCACGACCCGTGGATCGGCGCTTCCCGAGGCCGTCGGATTCGCCGAGGACGCCGCCGAGCTTGCGGACGTGACCGCCGCCCACGCCCGCGAGCGGCGCTCCCTGAGCGTCGGTCTCGATCACGAGGTCGTTCGGCCATTTGAGGCGGATCGCGCCGACGCGCAGGCCGGCTGCGTCCTCGGCCGCGTCGGCCATGGCCAGGCTGACGGCCGCGGCGAGTCGCCAGGCGAGGTCGGGCGCCAGCCAGGTCGGCCGGAAGCCGACCGACAGCATGACGGACGTGCCCGGCGGCGCGATCCATGTCCGGCCACGGCGGCCCCGGCCGGCGGTCTGCTCGGCGGCTGCCGCGAGGCAGACCTCGGGGACGCCGGCGGCGAGCCAGGCCCGCACCACGTCCTGGGTCGAGGCAATCCTGCCGAACCGCTCCTGCCGGGCGAGAAAGCCCGCCACGGCCCGCCTGGCGCTCAGCTCGCCCCGGGGCCCGGCGCGGCGGCCGCGTCCACGGGGTCCGGGCTCGCCAGCTCGAAGGTTGCGTGGAGCGCCGTGACGGCCTGCTCGAGCTGGTCCTCGGCGATCGTGCAGGTGATCCGGACTTCCGAGGTGGAGATCATCTCGATGTTGACGCCGTTCTCGGCGAGCGTCCCGAACATGCGGGCGGCGTAGCCGGGCGCGTTGTGGAGCCCGGCACCGACGATCGACACCTTGGCGATCGATGCGTCGGTCGTCATCTCGCGAAAGCCGAGCTCGCGGACGAGCGGCTCGAGGACCCGCTTGGCCTTCGCCAGGTCGACCCGCGGCAGCGTGAAGCTCATGTCCGTCGCGCCGCCGTGGCCGACGTTCTGGACGATCATGTCGACGACGACGGCGGCGTCGGCGAGCGCGCCGAACACGGCGCTCGCCACGCCAGGCCGGTCTGGCACCTGGACGAGGGTGACCTTGGCGACGTTCCGGTCGTGGGCGATCCCGCGGACCTTGTTGCGCTGCTCCACGAGCGGGTCCTCCTTGATCAGCGTCCCCGGCGCTTCCTCGAAGGAGCTGAGGACCTCGATGACGACGCCGTTGACCCAGCCGAGCTCGACGGCGCGCACCTGCATGACCTGCGCGCCCTGGTGGGCGAGCTCGAGCATCTCCTCGTACCCGATCACCGACAGCTGGCGGGCGTCCGCGACCAGGCGCGGGTCGGCGGTGAAGATCCCCTTCACGTCCGTGAAGATCTGGCAGCGGTCGGCGCGGAGCGCGGCCGCGAGCGCGACTGCGGTGGTGTCGGAGCCGCCCCGGCCGAGGGTGGTCGTCTCGGCGAGCTCGAGCGCCTTGGCGCTCTGGCCCTGGAAGCCGGCCACGATCACGACCTTGCCGCTCGCGATCTCGGTGTGGATCCGGATCGGGTCGATCCCCGCGATCCGGGCCTTGCCGTAGGTCCCGTCGGTCCGGATCCCGGCCTGGGCGCCGGTGAGGCTGATCGCCCCCACGCCGAGGGCATGCAGCGCCATGGACATCAGGGTCGCGCTCTGGTGCTCGCCGGTCGCGAGGAGCATGTCGAGCTCGCGCAGGTCGGGATCCTCCGTGACGGCCGCCGCCAGGGCGAGCAGCTCGTCGGTGGTGTCGCCCATCGCGCTCACCACGACGCACAGGTCGACACCCTCCTCGCGGGCGCGGGCGATCCGCCGCGCGACGCGCCGGATGCGATCGGCATTGCCGACCGACGAGCCGCCGAACTTCATCACGACGAGTGGCGTGGCCATCGGGCCGGATTGTAGCCGGGCGGCCCGGTCACCGGCGGGAGCGTCGGTGGCCGCGGCGCGGCGGCTGCGGCCGCCGCGGCGCGGCGGAGCAGCGGGGCGGCCCGGTCACCGGCGGGAGCGTCGGCGGCCATGGCGCGGCGGAGCAGCGGGGCGGCCCGGTCACCGGCGGGAGCGTCGCCGCGGCGGAGCAGCGGGGCAGCGCCCGCCGCGGCGGCGAGAGGCCGTGGCCGCAGCGATTGGGCGTGCGGCCGCCGCGATTGGGCGCGCCGCCGCGATTGGGCGCGCCGCCGCCGCGGTGGCGCCCTCGAACCCGGGTCCGGGTCAGCGGCACTGCACGCGAGGGCCGCGCGATGGCCGCGGCCGGCAAGGGCATGGGTGCCGCCGCCCGAAATCGTCCGCTATGTGCACTCCGTGCACCTTGCGAGAGGTATCGCGACGGGAGGGCGCCCTGCTCGCCCGCGACGCTGATCGAGGCGCGCTCGGGAGGCAGCGGCGGGCGACCCTGGACATGCCCGTCCGGGCCACGAATTCGCTGCAAGGTGCATGCCATGCACTTCGCGGAGGATTGCGTGGGCGGAGCGCCGGGTCTCTCGCGCCGAAGCGCCGGCTGCGGATGCGCCGACGACGATCCCGGCCGCTCGGCGCCAACAGCCGTCACTGCATGTCGCTCGGCCATGCACGGGGACAGGGTGATCGCGCGGCCCTACCCCAGGGCGATGTTGGAGCTCGCCCTCAACCCGTGATGGTTCGGCCGGTTCGGGCGCCTGACGCGCAAGCGCGATCCCCGCGCGGCCGTTCGCTGACGAACTGCGTCGACGGCAACGAACGACAGCGCGCGGAGCGGCCCATCCGGCCGGCCGAGCCAACGGCGAACAACTCGACCGTCATCAGGGAATGCAGCGCGGAGGACGGTCGAATGCTCGGCGAGCCGCCGCCGGTTCGCCGACGAGCTTGCGACGGCCACCCAGACGGCCACCCGGTCGGGGACCCAGCCGCGCTCGCGGACAACGGCAGGCGCGAGGCGGCCGTATCGGTCGACGGTGCCGATGAGTCGCTGCACGTCGACGATCTCGGTCTTGATCTCGATGACGAGCAGTGTCCTTGAACGTCCATGCCAGGCCACGACGTCGATCACGCCGCGCTCGCCCCAGATGGAGAACGAGAGCTCAGGCACGAATGCCCAGCCGCGCGAGTCGAGCAGGCGGGCAATCGCCTCGTGGAGCGCGGCGTGGCCCGCTCCCATGACGCGGTCGATGTCAGCGCCGCGCCAGCGCACCACAAGGTCGACGTCGGCCTCGAGGGCTCGTGCGACGGCTTCGATGGCCGCTATCGAGAGGTCGTCGACCCGTCCACGCTCGACACGAGCGACGACCCATCGCGACACGCCAGCTCGAATGGCGACGTCCTGCTGGCGCATGTTCCGATGCAATCGGATGCCACGGAGCTGGCGACCGACCCGAAGCCAGTTCATGCGGCCATGCTGGCGGCTGGCCCTTATCGCAGGCGTATCGCTCGCATCGCGCTCGATCCAGGCGGCCGGCCGGGAGCGCTCGCCCCACCTTTCCTCCTCGAAGTGCACTGCGTGCACCTTACGGTCGATGACGGGCGACCGGTGGCCCAGGGACAGGCGGTCGCGACCCCGGCCCGAGCGTGGTCCGGACGGGAGACCACCGGGGAAAGCGGCTGTTCAGGCAGTCACCGGGCCCCGAACCTGCGACAAGGTGCACTGCGTGCACCTTGTGGAGGGAATTGAGGTCCGCGCGGCGCCAGAGGCAGCGCCGAGCGGGATCGGGGCGCGGCGCCAGAGGCAGCGCCGAGCGGGATCGGGGCGCAGCGCCACAGCGAGCGCCGAGCGGGAACGGGGCGCGGCGCCACAGGGAGCGCCGAGCGGGATCGGGGCGCGGCGCCACAGCGAGCGCCGAGCGGGATCGGGGCGCAGCGCCACAGCGAGCGCCGAGCGGGAACGGGGCGCGGCGCCACAGGGAGCGCCGAGCGGGATCGGGGCGCGGCGCCACAGGGAGCGCCGAGCGGGATCGGGGCGCAGCGCCACAGCGAGCGCCGAGCGGTAACGGGGCGCGGCGCCACAGGGAGCGCCGAGCGGGATCGGCGGCGCGGGGGGCGCAGGTTGGCGCCTCGGGCCGGGCTCGCCCGCCCCGCGCCCCGGCGGCAACCGTCCGCTCGCGACTCCCGGGCGCCGCGTGTGGCACGATGCGCCCGTCCGCGCCGTCCGCGCCGCCCGTGCCGCCCATCCGGAGGATTCCGCGCCATGTGCTTCGACCTCGACAGTCATCCGCCGATCCCCCCGATCGCGGGCGGCGCCGTCGACATCGAAGAGCTTGTCATTCGGGCGGGCGATGGCGGCAGGTTCGCGGCCCTTGTGGCCAGGGCCGCCAAGCCGGCCGGCGCCGGCATCATCGTCCTGCCGGACGTGCGCGGCCTTCACCCGTACTACGAAGAGCTCGCGCTTCGGTTCGCCGAAGCCGGGATCGACGCCCTGGCCCTCGACTACTTCGGTCGAACCGCGGGGATCGGCATCCGGGAGCGCCCGACGGACTTCGACTACATGACCCACATCGGCGAGACGCGCTTCTCGAACCTCGGCTGGGACGTCCAGGCCGCAGCCGAACGCCTGCGGGCGCTCGACGGCGATCGTGTTCGAGCCGTGTTCACGATCGGATTCTGCTTCGGCGGCCGGCTGGCCTTCATGACTTCGACGCTCGAGCTCGACCTCGCGGGCGTGATCGGGTTCTACGGCTGGCCCGTCGGACAGGGCCGCAATGACATCCCGGCACCCGCGGATTCGACCGGGCAGATGCGCGCCCCGGTGCTCGGCATCTTCGGCGGTGCCGACCAGGGAATCACCGCCGAATTGGTCGAGACCTTCGAGGAGGCGTTGTCGGCCGCCGGGGTCCCGAACTCGATCCACGTCTACCCGGGTGCGCCCCACTCCTTCTTCGACCGGAAGGCCGACGACTACCAGCAGGCCTCGGCCGACGCGTGGCAACGGGTCCTCGCGTTCATTCACGCGAACACGCCGCCGCCGAAGCACTGACCCACGGAGGCGAGCGCCGCGCCCGCGGCACGTGGGGCGCCGCGCCCGCGGCGGCGAAAGTCGTCACCGGCTGGAGACGCGACGGCGGGCGGCTCCTGCGCGCGGCGCAGTCCGGCAGGCTGACCCACGGCGGGGGGCCGCGCCCGCGGCCCGCGGGCCGACCCGGGACGTCGGCCGGGCGACTGGCAGGCGGCGCAGCGCGGCGGCGGGGGCGCCGCGCCCGCGGCAGTCGGGCCGGCAAGCTCGGCGTGCCGACCGGCGACTGGCAGGCGGCGCAGCGCGGCGGCGGGGGCGCCGCGCCCGCGGCAGTCGGGCCGGCAAGCTCGGCGTGCCGACCGGCGACTGGCAGGCGGCGCGCGACCCGCGGCAACCGGCCCCGGGTCAGTCCGGCAGACGGCCTTCGTCCATCGAGAGCAGGCGCGCTCCCAGGTTGCGGGGCGCCACGATCTCCGTCCGGCCGGGGAAGTCGAGATCGGCGGCGGCCGCCTTGAACGCGCTCTCGACGCGGCTGATCGTGCGGGCCGAATCCGCGAACGCGATGATCGTGGAGCCGGCGCCCGACAGGCAGGCGCCGAGCGCCCCGGCCGTGCGGGCCGCCTCCACGAGGATGGGGAGCTGCGGGTAGACCTTTGCGCGATACGGCTCGTGGAGGCGATCAACCGTCAGGAACCGCAGGAACTCGGTCCGTCCGGTCGCCAGGCCCGCCACGCCCAGGCCGACATGCTGGAGGTTCTGCACCGCGTCACGCAGCGGGACCATCGCCGGCAGGACCGCGCGCATCTGCCGCGTCGCGAGGCGCACGTCCGGGATGAAGACGATCGTTCGGAGGTCGGCCGGCGCGTCGAACCGGGCGGCGGTCGGCGCCTCGCCGTGCGCGGCGATCGTGAACCCGCCCAGGCAGGCCGCCGCGGCATTGTCGGGGTGGCCCTCGATCTCGGTGGCGAGCGCGAGCATCCGGTCGGGCGGCAGCGGCGACCCGCCAAGTGCCGAGCCGGCCAGCAGGCCCGCCACGGTTGCAGCCGCGGACGAGCCGAGGCCGCGCGCAAGAGGAATTCGGTTGTGCATCCCGATCCGCCAGCCGATCTCGCCGAGCGCATCCAGCGAAACGCCGCGGACCTCCGCGAGGCCCCGTTCGAGCGCCACGATGAACGCGTTCGAACGGTCGGCCACGAGCTCCCCGTCGCCGTCGCCCTCGACGGTCAGCTCGATTCCCGCGCCGGGCCTGGCGATGACCTCGACCGCCACCTGGTCGACGATCTCGAGGGCGAGCGCCAGCGTGTCGTAACCCGCCCCGAGGTTCGCCGACGTCGCCGGCACCTCCACCGCGACCCGGTGGCCGTCGAGATCGGCAAGCGGCCGGATCAGGGTCATCGCGCGGCGGCCGGACGGGCCGGGTGCGCAGCCGGACGGGCCGGGTGCGCAGCCGAACGGGCCGAGTGCGCGGCCGAACGGGCCGAGTGCGCGGCCGGACGGGCCGGGTGCGCAGCCGAGCGCGGCGCCGCAGGGAGCCGCCTCACGGCCGTGCGCCCGCCGGGAGCGGGCAGCATCCGCGGCTCCGGACCATCCGTCGGCCGCATCAGAAGTGCCAGCCAAGCGCGGCCATCACGCCGGCGACGGTCGGCGGGGCCGCCGTGAACGGGTCGGCCAGCCGCTCGGCCGCGTGCGGATCCTTCAGGCCGTGGCCGGTCAGGACGCAGACGACCGTCGCGTTCGGATCGAGCCGCCCGGCGCCGCGGAGCTTCTTCACGCCGGCCAGGCTCGCGGCCGACGCCGGCTCGCAGAAGATCCCCGCGAACCGCGCGACGTCCCGGTACGCGGCGAAGATCTCCTCGTCGGTAACCGCTTCGATGAGCCCGCCGCTCTGGTCGCGCGCGGCGATCGCCTTCTCCCAGGACGCGGGGTTGCCGATCCGGATCGCGGTCGCGAACGTCTCCGGGTCGTCGACCGGGTGGCCCAGGACGAGCGGCGCCGCGCCCTCGGCCTGGAACCCGAACATGCGCGGCAGGCGGTCGATCCGGCCGGCCGCCCGGTAGGCCGTGAAGCCCTGCCAGTAGGCGCTGATGTTGCCCGCGTTGCCGACCGGGATCGCCAGGATGTCGGGCACCCGGCCGAGGTCGTCGCAGACCTCGAATGCCGCCGTCTGCTGCCCGTCGAGGCGGAACGGGTTGACCGAGTTGACGAGCGTGACCGGGTGCTCGTCCTGCTCCTCGAGGGCGCGGACCACGCGGAGCGCAGCGTCGAAGTTGCCGTCGACGACGACGACGCGCGCCCCGGCGGCCTGGGCCTGCTGGAGCTTGCCGGCGGCGATCTTGCCGGCCGGGAGGACGACCACGACTTCGATGCCGGCCGCGGCGCCGTAGGCCGCGGCGCTGGCGGACGTGTTGCCGGTCGAGGCGCACACGATCGACCGTGCGCCCGCTTCGAGCGCCTTCGCGACCGCCATCACCATCCCCCGATCCTTGAACGAGCCGGTCGGGTTGGCGCCCTCGAACTTGATGTGCAGGTCCGGGATGCCCCACTCGCGGCCGAGCCGCTCGGCGTGGACGAGCGGCGTGGCGCCCTCCCCGAGCGACAGGCGGGGCGTGGCCTCGGTGACGGGCAGGAACGCGCGATAGCGGTCGAGGAGGCGCGGCCGGGCCGCAGCGGGGGTCGTCGCGCTCATGCGGTCAGTCGACGATCGGGTAGAGCGTCGCCTGCGGCGCCTCGGCCGACGGCCCGAAGCTTGCGGCGGCGTGCGCGAGGGCGACGCGCGCCGCGGCGAGCGAGATGGCGACGCGCGCCGCGGCGAGCGTGAGCGGCGTCGTCCGGATGGCGATCCCGCCCGCGACGTCGGCGGCCGCTTCGATCGCAGCGCTCGCGACGTCATCGAGGCCCGCCAGGGAGCCGCCGGGCAGGAACGCGAACCAGGCCCGCGCGCCGTCGAGCGCGCCTGTCCCGCCCTCGTCGTCGATCGGTTCGGTCGCAATCGCGGCAACGTCCGCGTCGACCGCACCATCCGCCGGCCGAGTCGTCCCGGCCGCCGGTGGGAGGCCGGCCCACGTGCTGGCGTGCCCGCGCGCGAGGGCGATCAGGTCACCGAGGACGGCCGACGATGTCGCCTCGCCGCCCGCGCCCGGACCGGAGAAGGAGACGACCCCGACCGGGTCCGCCACGATCTCGATCCGGTTGAGGACCCCGTCGGTTCGACCGAGGGCGCTGTCGCGGTCGACGGCGGTCGGGAGGACCGATGCGCACGGACGCCCGTCGGCACCTTTCGTCGCGCTGGCCAGCAGCTTGAGCGTGAGCCCGAGCGCCCCGGCGGCCGCGACCTCGAGGGCCGTCACCCCCGTGATGCCGGGCCGGCCGCTCCCGGTGAGCGTCGGCGGCATCGTCAGCACCTCGGAGGGCGGGAGCCAGGCCCCGAACGCAAGCCGCGCGAGGATCACGACCTTGTTGACGGCGTCGTCGCCCTCGACGTCGCCGCGTGGATCGGCCTCCGCGTAGCCCCGGGCCTGCGCCTCGGCCAGGACGTCGGCGTACGCGCTGCCCTGCTCGCGCATCGAGGTGAGGATGTAGTTGGTCGTCCCGTTGACGATCCCGCGTACCTGCCGGACGTCGTTGGCCGCGAGGTCCGCGGCCAGCGGCGACAGCACGGGGGTTCCACCGCCGACGGCAGCCTCGAAGCGGAACCTGCCGCGCTGGCCCCGGGCGATGGCCTCGAGCTCCGGGCCGTGGTGCGCGACGACGTGCTTGTTGGCGGTGACCACCGCCTTGCCCGCGCCGAGCGCCGCCGCGATCAGCGTGTGGGCCGGCTCGTCGCCGCCCATCAGCTCCACGATCACGTCGACCGCGGGATCCGCCACGAGGTGGGCCGGGGCGTCGGTCACGAGCTCGGCCGGGACACCCCGTTCGACGACGCGGTCCATGAACTTGTCGGCGACGCCGCAGAGCACGATCGGCACGCCGTCGAACGGCGCCAGCCGGTCCGCCCGCTCGAGGAGGGCGCGGGTGACCGGGCCGCCGACCGTGCCGGCGCCGAGCACGGCGACGCGGAGCGGGCCATGGCTGGACATGGCCGAGATCGTACTGGACGCGACGGCCCCGCAGGGCGGCCGTTTCCCATCGCGTGCCTGCGGGCGTGCGTGGCGGGGACTCCCGCCGGCTCCCGCTCGGCGACTCGATCATGTGACGGGGTGGCTGGCACAAACGCACGTCCGGCGAGCCGGCCGCTCGGCGACTTGATCAGGTGTCGGTGTGGCTGGCACAAGCGCAGGTTCGGCGAGCCGGCCGCTCGCGACTCGATCAGGTGTCGGTGTGGCTGGCACAAGCGCAGGTTCGGCGCGCCGACCGCCCGGCGGACCTGGCCGGGTCTCGGCGCGGCCTGGCCCTAGGTGGCGCTCGGCGCCGCGGATACGCGACCCACGGCGACAATTGATCGCCGCGCCCCTGGGCGGCGTCGACCTGCGATAACGCCACCCACGGCGACACTTGATCGAGTCGGCGCGCCCTGGGCGGCGTCGACCTGCGATAACGCCACCCACGGCGACAATTGATCGAGTCGGCGCGACGCTCGACCCGCGCGCGCCGCTCGACCCGGGCGCGCCACTCGGCGGCTGCACGGCCGGCGCGTGGCGGTGGGCGCGGGCTTCGCGCGGCGGGCACTGGCGCGCGCGGCGGGTCACTCGGCGGCAGCGCGGCGGGCGGGCTTCACGCCACGGGCGGTGGGCATCGCGGCGGGCGGGCTTCACGCCACGGGCGGTGGGCTTCGCGGCGGGTGCGTCGTCGGCGCCGCGGCGGCGGCGAGGATCACGCAACGGCATGTGGCCTGCGGCGGCCGCCCTGGTGCAGCCCACCGCACGCGGCGCCGGCCCGCTACACTCGCGCCCGTGACAACGAACGACGCCCCACCCGCCCCCGCCATCGCTGGTTCGCTTGCGGCCGCGCAGGACCCGACGGCGCCGGCCGCGCAGGACCCGGCCGCGGCCGCGGCGCCGGAGCCGTTCGCGCCCGGCGCCCGCATCCGCTGCTTCTCCGGGATCCAGCCGTCCGGCCAGCCGCACATCGGCAACGACCTGGGCGCGATCCGCAACTACGTGGCGCTCCAGGACCGCTACGAAAGCATCTACTGCATCGTCGACTACCACGCCCTCACGAGCACGCACGATGCCGACGTCCTGCGCCGCCGCACCCGCGAGATGGCCGCCGGCCTCCTCGCCCTCGGGCTCGACCCCGCGAAGTGCACGCTGTTCGTCCAGAGCCACCGCCCGGAGGTCACCGAGCTGATGTGGCTCTTCGCGACCGTCACGCCGGTCAGCTGGCTCGAGCGGACGCCGACCTACAAGGAGAAGCGGGAGAACCAGCCCGACGACGTGAACCATGGCCTGCTCACCTACCCCGTGCTGCAGGCCGCCGACATCGTCCTGTACAAGGCGTCGGTGGTGCCGGTGGGCCGCGACCAGGCCGCGCACCTGGAGCTCTCGCGCGAGATCGTCCGCGCCTTCAACAACCGGTACGGGAGGACGTTCCCGGAGCCGCAGGCGGTCTATACGGACGCCCCCGTCGTGCTCGGCACCGACGGCGCCCGGAAGATGTCGAAGTCGCTCGGGAACACGATCGAGATCTTCGCCCCCGAGGACGAGGTGCGGCGCCAGGTCATGTCGATGGTCACCGACACCCAGCGCATCAAGCGCACCGATCCGGGCCGGCCCGAGGTCTGCAACGTCTGCCAGCTGCACCGCAGCTTCGGCGACGACTTCGAGGAGATCTGGGAGGGCGAGCGGACCGCCCGGACCGGCTGCGTCGACACGAAGAAGCTGCTGGTCGAGCGCATCCTGGCGCACTACGCGCCCGCCCGCGAGCGGTACGCCGAGCTGATGGGGCACCCGGAGATCGTGGACGGGATCCTCGAGGAGGGAGCCGTCCGCCTCCGGCCGATCGTGGAGGCGACGATCGGCGAGGTGCACGCCCGGATGGGCCTGCGCTGATCGCGACAGCCGCCCGTGGCGGCGAGCGCGGAACGACGCGCACAGGCGATCACGCCGGCTCCTGGACCGCCCGTGGCGGCGAGCGCGGCACGTCGCGCGCCCGCGGTCACGCCGGGCTCCGGGACCGCCCGTGGCGGCGATGGCGGCACGTCGAGCGCGGCACGTCCTGCGCCGGCGAACGCGCCGACGAACGCGGCACGCGGTTGCGGCACCGCTGGCGGGCGACCGATCCGGCACGCTGCACGCACGGGCGGCGCGGCCCGCTACGATAGCCGGGCCGGGTGGCGTCGCCCAACCGCCGGCACGGGAGCCCGGGCGCGAGGGAGCGGGAGCCTGCCGATTCGATGACGGACCTGCCGTCGCCCCTGACCGAACGCCAGCAACGCTGGCTGACCACCTTCCTGGTGCTCGGGTCGCTGGCGTTCGGGTTCGCCGTCCTGTCATCGCTGGCCGGCCTGTGGAGCTACTTCGCCGACGTCATCCTGACCTTCTTCCTGGCCTGGCTGCTCGCCTTCATCCTCTCGACCCCGGTTCGCTGGCTGATTTCGGGCCATCCCGCGCCTGCCGCGGGTCGCGGCCATCTTCCTGGTCTACGGCGTGCTGACGGTGGCGCTCGTCGGGATCGTGGTGCTGATCGCCCAGGCCGTCGCGGACTCGCTCGTGCAGTTCATCCAGAGCGTCCCGACCCTGCGCCAGAACCTGCCGGAGATCCTCGACCCGTGGAGCAATCGACTGAGGGACCTCGGCTTCGGCCAGGTGAACCTGGTCAACCAGGCGAACGACTTCCTCGACGGGCTCGCCTCGACCGCCCAGGGCCTGATCGGGCCGCTCCAGGCGGCCGCCGTCGCGAGCATCGGGGCGCTCGGCAACCTCCTGATCATCTTCTTCCTGTCGATCTTCATCATCATCGACAGCGAGGGGATCCTGAGCTTCCTCCTGCGCCTCGTCCCGCCGCGCTACGCCGAGGAGGCGCGCCTGCTCGAGACCTCGATCGGGCGCTCGTTCGGCGGGTTCCTGCGCGGGCAGGCGGTCATCGGCATCCTGTACGCCTTCGTAGCCCTGATCGTCTCGACGTGGCAGAACCTGCCCTACCTGCCGGTGATCGTCGCGACGTCCGGCCTGCTGATGGCGATCCCGTTCTTCGGGCCGTTCGTCTCGTGGCTGCCGCCCGTGCTCGTCGCGATCGTCCTGGTCCCGAGCGCGACCCTGCCCGTGCTCGTCGGCATGTTCATCGGCTGGTTCATCATCATGAACCTCGTCCAGCCGCGGGTGATGTCCGAGGCGATCGGGATCTCCCCGATCGTCGTGATGGGAAGCGTCCTGATCGGGAGCAAGATCGCCGGCGTGGCGGGCGCCATCTTCGGGCTGCCGATCGCGGCGGTCCTGAGCTCGATCGTGATGTTCTTCCTGCGCCAGAACCGGCTCGAGCAGGGCACGGTGGCCGAACGGGCGGCGCGCCGCCTCGGCGCCCGCGAGGGACGGACGGTCCGCGTCCCGCGCGAACCCGACCCGGTCGCCGACGAATCGCCGGCCGAGTGACGGACGACGTCAGCGGGGCCGCGGCCGCTCCAGGCAGCGCCGCCGGCGAGCCGGGAGCCCGGCCGCCGCGCATCCTCGTCACGAACGACGACGGCATCGAATTGCGCGGCCTCGCGGCGCTGGCGGCGGCCCTCCGGGCGCTGGGCGAGGTCGTCGTGATCGCGCCCGATCGGAACCAGAGCGCGGTCGGCCATCTCAAGACCATGTGGCGCCCGCTGCGGGTGCGCGAGCGCACGCTCGCCGACGGGTCGCCCGGCCTGTCGGTCGATGGCTCGCCGTCCGACGCGGTCAGCCTCGCCTTCCTCGGAATCGTCCCCGGGCCGTTCGACCTCGTCGCCGCCGGGATCAACCTCGGCGCGAACGCCGGCGACGACATCACCTACTCCGGGACGGTCAGCGCCGCGATGGAGGGCGTGATCAACGGCTGCCCGTCGATGGCGGTCAGCCACGAGGACTACGCGGCCTCCGACTTCCGGCTGGCCGCCGCAGCCGCCGTCATGGTCGCCCGGGCGATCCTGGCGCGCGGCCTGGAGGCGGGCCAGCTCCTCAACGTCAACATCCCCGCCGTGGCGCCCGAGGCGTGCGAAGGCATCGAGGTGACCCGCCTCGGCAAGCGGGTCTACCAGGACGAGCTCGTGCGGCGCGAGGACCCCCGCGGCGTCCCGTACTACTGGTTCGGGGGCCTGCCCCCGACGGGCGAGGCGGTCCCCGGGACCGACCTCTGGGCGCTCGTGAACCGCCGGGTCTCGATCACCCCGATCCACCTGGACCTGACGTCGGAGCGGATGCTGGAGCGGCTGCGCGGCTGGCAGCTTCGCCTCGGCGGGTAGGCCGCAGGGCGGGAGCCGCGCGTTCGGCCGGCGCGGCGGCCAGCATCGGCCAGGGATGCCGCGCTCGGTCAGGGTCCGCCGCATCCCATGGTCCACCTGTAGCGCAGATTCGAGCAGGCGAGTATCCTCGCGCCATGATCGATCTCCGGCAGCGCCGCCTCGAAGGCGAAACCTGCTCCTGTCGCCGGCGAGCGCCGGCAGGGAGCGCGCGCGCGATCGGTCGCTAGGACCGGCCCCGCCCCCACCGGGCTCGCGAACTCCCCGTCCGGCGTCGTCCGCCGGATCGTTCGCCGCGTCCCCGGGCCGCCTCGCCGGCGCCCGTCCCGGAAGGAGTCCCTCGATCGTGTCCTCCCGCCCCACCCTCACCCCGCCCGCCCGGACGATCGATCCGCGCGGCCAGCGCTTCGGCGCCGGCGTCTCGGTCGCGATCCTCGCGATCGCCTTCGCCCTGGACCTGCCGTGGCTGGCGGCTCTCGTCGGAGCGAACCTGCTCGTGGCCGCCGCGACCGGTGCCCGGAACTTCCTTCCCGGCCGGCCCTGGCCGACGATCCGCCGGGCGCTGCGCCTCGGGCCGGCGGAGCCCGAGCACGAGTACCCGCCGCGCTTCGCGCAGGCCCTCGGCGGGACGTTCCTCGCGCTCGCCTCGCTGGCGTTCGTGGCCGGCGCGCCGACGATCGGGTGGCTGCTCGTCGCGGCCGTGGCGGGCCTCCAGGCGCTCCTCGCCGCGACCGGCATCTGCGTCGGCTGCCGGCTCTACTTCCTCCGCTGGTACGTCCCGGGTCTCTTCGCCCGGATCTTCCGTCGCGCCGACCGCCTTACGGGAGTTGCCATTCCCGGCGGCCGGCTCGATTACTCGAGGTGATCGCATGCGCACCGACATCGACGTTCCCGGGCAGGTTCCCCTCGAGCCCGGAACGGCAGCCGCGAGGCGACCCGCGATGACCGATCAGCACGATCGCGAGCACGCGTTCGCCGAGGAGCTCGCAGCCGTTCGCAACGCGGCGCGCGCCCCGGGGAGCACCCACTACCCGCTCAAGCGGGACGTGGCGACGTTCGTCGACGCGCTCCTCGGCCTCCTCTTCCCCCAGCTCTCCGAGGACGGTGCCGCGACGCCCGACGAGCTGCAGGCCGGCCTGACCCTCATCCGGCGCGACCTCGGCCGCCTCCTCGAGCCGCTCGTCGAGTCGAGCCGGGTCGACGACATCGTGACCGACTTCGCGGCAGCTCTTCCGCGGGTCCACGACCGGCTGCGCCTTGACGCCGACGCGATCGTCGCGGGCGATCCGGCGGCGGAGGGCGTCGACGAGGTGATCGCCGCGTATCCGGGCTTCCTCGCCACCGCGATCCACCGGATCGCGCACGAGCTGTACGCCCAGCGCGTCCCCGTCCTGCCCCGGCTGCTGACCGAGGTCGCCCACACGCGCACCGGCATCGACATCCATCCGGGCGCGACCATCGGCGAGCGCTTCTGCATCGACCACGGAACCGGCGTGGTCGTCGGCCAGACGGCGGTGATCGGCGACGACGTCAAGCTCTACCAGGGCGTGACCCTCGGAGCGCTCAGCGTCTCGAAAGACAAGGCCGGCACGAAGCGCCATCCCACCATCGGGCACCGCGTCGTGATCTACGCCAATGCGACGGTCCTCGGCGGCGACACCGTGGTCGGGCAGGACAGCATCGTGGGCGGCAACGTCTTCCTGACCCACAGCGTCCCGTCCAGCTCGCTCGTCTCGCAGGCCAGCCAGGTCCGGCTCCGGCGCGTCGCCGACGGGTTCGACGACGCCGACTTCGTCATCTAGGACGGCAGCGCCGGGCCAAGGCCGGCCGACCGCACAAAGGAGAACCTTCGATGCCTGTCGACTCTATCCTCGCCACCATCGGCCGTACGCCCCACGTGCGGATCAATCGCCTCTTCGACCCGCGCGTACACGTCTGGGCCAAGCAGGAACGGTTCAACCCGGGGGCGAGCATCAAGGACCGGATCGCGCTCTCGATGATCGAGGACGCCGAGCGGCGCGGCATCCTCAAGCCTGACTCTGTGATCATCGAGCCCACCTCGGGCAACACCGGCATCGGGCTCGCGCGTCGTCGCCGCGGTCAAGGGCTACCGGCTCATCCTCGTGATGCCCGAATCGTTCTCGATCGAGCGCCGCAAGCTCATGCTGGCCTATGGCGCGGAGCTGGAGCTGACGCCCCGCGAGGGCGGGATGAAGGCCTCGATCGCCCGCGCGAACGAGCTCGCCGCGGAGATCCCGAACAGCTGGATCCCGATGCAATTCGACAACCCGGCCAACGTCGAGGCCCATCGCCGCACGACGGCGGAGGAGGTCGCGAGCGACTTCCCGGACGGCCTCGACTACATCGTCACGGGCGTCGGGACGGGCGGCCACATCACGGGCCTCGCGGAGGTCCTCAAGCCGCGCTGGCCGAACCTCAAGGTGTACGCGGTCGAACCGACCCTGTCGCCCGTGCTGTCGGGCGGGACGCATTCTCCCCACCCGATCCAGGGCATCGGCGCGGGCTTCATCCCGGGCGTCATGCGCGTCGAGCTGCTCGACGGGATCCTCCAGGTCGATCCGGCGGACGCGATGGACTACGCCCGCCGAGCCGCAAGGGAGGAGGGGCTCCTGATCGGCGTCTCCTCGGGGGCGGCGCTCGCCGCGGTCGCCCAGCTGATCCCCTCGGTAGCCGACGGCTCCCGGATCCTCACCTTCAGCTACGACACGGGCGAGCGGTACCTGTCGGTCGAGGCGCTGTTCCCCTCGCCGGCCACGGCATAGCCGCCGCCCGATCGGTCGCTCCGCGAACGCCGCCCCGGGCGGGATCGCGGCGAAGGGAGTCCCGCCCATGCCTCGCGCGCTCCTGATCGCGAACCCGCGGGCGCGGCGGGCGGGCCCGGACGTCGTCCGGGCGGTCGTCGCTACGCTCGAGGGGGCCGGCTGGACGGTCGACCCGCACGAGGCGTCCGAGGTCGCCGGCATCCGGTCGCTCGCGGCGGGCGGCGTCGCGGCGGGCGTCGACCTCGTCGTCGCGATCGGCGGCGACGGGACGCTCATCGAGGCCCTGACCCCGCTCGTCGGCACCGGCGTGCCGTTCGGGATCGTCCCGGGTGGCACCGGCAACCTGCTCGCGGGCAGCCTCGGGATCCCGCGATCCGTGGCAGGCGCCGCCCGGACGCTCGTCGCGGGGCGGCAACGCTGCATCGACCTCGGTCGGGCGGACTGGGCGTCAGCCTCGCGGCACTTCGCGATCGCCCTGGGGGTCGGCTTCGACGCCCGCGTGATGGCCGCGACGCATCCGACCCACAAGCGACGCTGGGGCAAGCTCGCCTACTTCGCGACGGCGGCCAGCCTGGCACCCCGTCTCGGCGCGGTCCCGCTCGTCGTGACCGTCGACGGGCTCCGTCGGGAGTTCCGGGCCGCCGAGGTGCTCGTGGCCAATGCCGGCGAGCTGCTGCCGGGCCTCGTCCGGCCGCGGCTCCGGATCCTGCCCGACGACGGGCTGCTGGACGTGATCGTCGTCGCGGCAAGCGGCCCGCTCGACGGCCTGCGCGGCGCCTGGGAGGCCCTCGCGCAGCCGGCCCTCGGCGAGCATGCCGGCGGCCGGGTGTTCCGGACGCAGGGCCGCGACGTCGAGATCGAGGCCGAGCCTGCCGAGCCGGTCGAGCTCGACGGCGATCCGCACGGGACCACGCCGGTTCGGGCGACGCTGCTGCCGCAGGCCATCTCGATCGTCGTGCCGGCCTGAGCACGATCGCGGCCTGGCCGCGATCCGGCCTGCGCACGATCGCGACGCGGGACGCGGTGGCCGCGTCGCCCGAGCCGGGGACGTGCAGCCGTCCCGGCCGCGTTGCCGCCCGGCGCGGCGCTACCGCCGCCGGCGGTCGGCCAGGATCTCGCGCACGGCGTTGTGGGCCGGGGCGCCGGTCACGCCGCCGCCGGGATGGGCCCCGGGCCCGACGAGATAGAGGCCCTCGACCGGCATCCGGTAGCGGGCCAGGCCGACCATGGGCCGCCACGCGAACCACGAATTGAGGCTCGGCTCGACGTGGTACGGGTGGCCGCCGCTGATGCCGTACTCCGATTCGAGGTCCGGCGGGGCAAGCACCTCGCGCGCCGTGATGAGCCGCGAGATGCCGGGCGCCACGCTCTCGAGGGCGCCCACGACCAGGTTCTCGAGGCCGGCCCTGGCCGCGTCCGTCCAGCCGCCGTCGGCGAGGACCCCCGGCACGGACTGGACGACCACGCTCATCACGTGGCCGCCCGAGGGGACGAGCGACGGGTCGACCAGCGACGGGATCGTCAGCTCCATGATCGGCGCGGCGGGCAGGCCGCCGTGCTTCGCCGCGTCGTGGGCGCGCTCCATGTCGTCGAGCCCGGTCGCGCCGACGAGGATGCGGCCGCGCAGGCGGAGCGCGGCGTCGTCGTCGGTCCCGGCCGACGGGAAGTGCGGCAGCTCCGACAGCCCCAGGTTCACCTTCGCGATGCGCCCCGGCGAGCGGATGTTGCCCGCGCGCCAGCGCAGGTTCGGGCCGAGCTCCATGGGCGGCAGCAGGTCGAGCAGCGTCCGCTTCGGATCGAGACCCGACGCCACGACCCCCGCCCTGAGCTCGTCGCCCGAAGCGAGCGCCACGCCCGTCGCCCGACCGTCGCGGGTCGTGATGGCCGCGACCTCGCACCCGGTCCGGATCTCCGCCCCATGCCGCCGGGCAGCCGCGGCGAGCGCATCCGACACGGCGCCGGGACCGCCGCGCGCGAAGACCGTCTGGCCGGCGGCGCCGCCGTCGCTGCCAGCCGAGTCGGCGAGCAGGACCGCGGTCGTGCCCATCGAGAGCACGCCCATGGCCGTGTGGAGGATCCCGCGCGCCGCGACGACGGAGCGGACGGCCTCGGACTCGAACCAGTCGGCGACGTGGTCGGCGATCGCCATCGGCAGGACGCGCAGGAGCTGGCGCGCGTCGTCGGGAGCGAGCCGCTTGAAGGCGCGGCCCAGGAGCAGCCCCGCGAAGGCGTCGCCGAAGCCAGGCGCCTTCGTGTCGGGCGGCGTGGCGCGTGGCAAGCGACCCGAGGAAGGCGGCGAACACCCGGACCTGGCGGTCGAAGGCCGCCCAGGCGCGCGCGTCGGCCTCCGACCAGGCGGCAAGCTCCGCGCTGGTGCGGGCGGCATCGGCCCACAGCGTGACCGCGCCATGCCGCTGCGGCGCGAACACCCGCACGGCCGGCGCCACGAGCGACAGCCCGTGGCTGCGGAGGTCGAGGTCGCGGACGAGGGCCGGCCGGAGGCGACCGACGGTGTGGAAGGTGCCCGGCACGCGGCGCCCGTCGGGGAGCGTCCGGGTCTCCACCTGGCCGCCCAGCGTCGGCCGCCGCTCGAGGACGACGGTTCGGAGCCCGGCCTTCGCGAGCAGCGCCGCCGTCGCGAGCCCGTTGTGGCCGCCGCCGAGGACGATGGCGTCGTACGACGCCGCGGAAGTCGTGCTCGTCATCTCAGGCGACCTTCGTCCGGCTCGCCTTCAGCAGCTCGAGCGCCGCCAGACGCCCGTTCGCCCCCATGATCCCGCCGCCGGGATGGGTCGACGAGCCGCACATCCAGTAGTCCTGGATCGGCGTCCGGTAGCGCGCCCAGCCGGGCACGGGCCGGCTGAAGAAGAGCTGCTCGAGCGAGAGCTCGCCGTGGAAGATGTTGCCCTCGGTCAGGCCCCAGTCGCGCTCCATGTCGAGCGGCGTGACGACCTGCCGGTCGACGATGACGTCGCGGAGGTTGGGCGCGAACTCGGCGACGAGGTCGACCACCGCATCGCCGAACGCGTCCCGCTGCTGGTCCCACGCCGCCGCGCCGTCGGCCAGATCGTAGGGGGCGTACTGCACGAAACAGCTCATCACGTGCTTGCCGGGCGGGGCGACGGACGGGTCGACGAGCGACGGGATCACGATGTCGACGTACGGGCGGCGCGAGAAGCGGCCGTACTTGGCGTCGTCGTAGGCGCGCTCCATGTGCTCGAGCGACGGGCTGATGCTGATCGCGCCGCGGAGGTGCTCGCCGCCGCCCGGGTTCGCCGTGAACTGCGGAAGGCCGTCCAGGGCCAGGTTCACCTTGCCGGAGCTGCCGCGGAAGCGGAACCGGCGCACCTGGGCCACGAAGTCCTCCGGCAGCCGGGCTGGATCGACGAGCTGGAGGAAGGTGCGGCGCACGTCAGCCGAGGAGATCACGACGTTCGCGTCGACCTCCTCGCCGCTTGCCAGCACGACCCCGGTCGCCCGGTCGCCGGACGACGAGAGCTTCACCCGCTCGACGCCGGCGTGGGTGCGGATCTCGGCGCCGAAGGCCCGGGCCGCGCTCGCGATCGCCGCGCTGATCGCGCCGGTCCCGCCCTTGTGGAGGCCCCAGGCCCGGAAGGCGCCGTCGATCTCGCCCATGTAGTGGTGCAGCAGGACGTATGCCGTGCCCGGCGAGCGGACGCCCAGGAACGTGCCGATGATGCCCGACGCCGACATCGTCGCCTTGAGCGGCTGGGTCTCGAACCACTGGTCGAGGAAGTCGGCCGCGCTCATCGTCATCAGCCCGATGAAGGCGGCCTGCTGGCGCTCCGGGAGCCGGCCGAAGTCGCGGGCGAGGCCGAGCACCCCGAGCCAGTCCCGCGGGTCGAGGCTGGCCACGTCGGGCGGCACCATCCCGAGGATCGGCTTGATGAAGCGCGCCATGTCGGCCATCAGCTGGCCGTACTCCTCGTAGGCGTCCGCGTCCGTGGCCGACCAGCGCCGGATCTCGCGCATCGTCTGGGCGTGGTCGTCGGTCCGCCACAGCCAGTCGCCGTGGAGCGGCGTGAACGTGCCGTCGAGGGGCAGGATCTCGAGGCCGTGCTTCGGCAGCTCGAGGTCGCGGATGATCTCGGGCCGGAGCAGGCTGACGACGTAGGACAGCACGCTGAACGTGTAGCCCGGGACCACCTGGTCGCTCGTCGTGGCGCCGCCAAGGATGTGGCGCTGCTCGGCCACCAGGACCTTCCAGCCGGCTTTCGCGAGGTACGCCGCGGCGGTCAGGCCGTTGTGGCCGCCGCCGATGATCACCGCGTCGTAGCGCTGCGCCACGGGCCTGGTCTCCTTCGTGAGCCGTCCTGGGACGGGCGGTGCGTCGGGCCGGCGGCTGCCGGCGTCACGCGTGCTTGCGCGGAAGGTCGAGGAACGGGAGCTCGACGACCGTCGCGCCGACCGCCCCGCGGCGGGCCTCGACCGTCCACTCCACCTGCAGGGACGTGCCCGGCCGGCTGTAGGCCGCGCCGACCGACGCCAGGGCGATCATCTTCTTGAGGAGCGGGCTCCAGCCCGTGCTGGTGACGCGGCCGACCTGGCGGCCCGCGGCGAGGACGGGGACGGGTGTCCGGCTGACCGTCGGCGCAGCCGAGGGTGCGAGGCCCTGGGCGGCGTGCAGCGCCTCGATGTCGAGCCAGCTGATGTCGAGGCCGACGAGGCGCCGCGGGGCGCCGCCGGCGGCCACCTCGGCCACCAGCGCGCGCTTGCCGACGAAGTCGCCCGCGGAGAGGTCCACGAGGCGGCCGAGGCCGATCTCGTAGGGCGAGTACGCCTGGGCCGGGATGTGGCTGTGGATGCTGCTCGTGTAGTCGACCTCGAGCAGGATCAGCCCGGCCTCGAGCCGCGCGACGTCGAGGGCCAGCATGCCGGCCGGCCGGATGCGGTACGGCTCGCCCGCGCTCAGGAGCGCGTCCCAGACGCCGACGGCGCGGTCGGCGGCGACCCAGATCTCGTAGCCGAGATCGCCCGTATAGCCGGTCCGGGAGACGTCGACCGGAGTGCCGGAGATCACCGCGCGGCGGCGGCGGAAGTAGCGCAGGTCGGCGAACGACTCCCCGGTCGCCGCCTCGAGGACCGCCCGGGAGAGCGGTCCCTGGAGCGCCACCGCCGCATCGCGCGCCGTGACGTCCGCGATGTCGACTTCGAGGCCGTGGCTGTTCATCCTGAGCCAGCGGAGCTGGGAGTCGGCGGCGGTCCACCGGACGACCGGCACCCCGATCTGGTCCTCCAGGCGGTGGATCGTGCCGTCGTCGATGACCTTTCCGCGCTCGTCGCACCAGGGCGTGTAGAAGATGCGGCCCGGCGTGAGCTTCGTCGCGTCGCGCACGATGAGCCGGTCGATCAGGCGGATCGCGTCGGGCCCGTGGAGCTCGTACTTGAAGAGCGGGCTGACGTCGATCGCGGCGGCCGCTTCGCGGATCGCGTTGTACTCGATGACGTGCGAGTCGTGGTAGGCGCTGGCGGCGAAGTAGCCGGACCAGGTGCGCCACGCCATCTGGGCGTTGAGCGGCGCGGTCCGCTCGTGGAGCGCGGTGCCGACGGTCACGCTGGGGCCACCTCCGCTGCGAGGCGCGGGCTCGCTGCCGGGTCGTGTGCGATGCGCAGCCCATTGTGCCCGAAGCGGGTGGCATCGGGACTGCCGAACGCCCGACCGCGCGGGCCTCAGGCGCCCGGGCGAGGCCGAGCCTGACCCGCCGCACCGCCCCCGCTAGTGCTGGACGAGGATGAAGGCCGCGGTGAGGTCGGTCAGCTGCTTCGCGTCGAGCCCGTTCGCCGAAGCCTGCCAGGCGACATCGCCAGCCTGTGTGATGACGACGGGCTCGCTGCCGCCGGCCAGGCTCGCCGGCCGGTCGCCGAACGACGCACTCCCGGGCGTGCCGGTATCTGTCGGGCAGCCGCCGGGCCACAGGGCGCACGTCCCCTCCAGGAGCGTGAGGGTGTTCCCGGCGCGGTTCGCGTACGAGATGGTCAGCCAGCCACCTTTCGCGTTGCGCGACGTGCCGCTGGAGATGTGCCAGCCCTTCGGCAGGACGGCGCAGTAGACGTCCCACGAGACGTGGGCTGCCGCGTCGCTGAAGAAGGTCGGGTTCGTGCCGGTCGTGCAGCCCAGGGCGGCGTCACCGGCCGGCGAGCCAGCCGGCGAGGCAGAGGGGTTCGACGACGGCGATTCCGCGGGCGGTGCCGTCACGTCCGGTGTCGGGGTGGGCTCGGGCGCGGACGTGTCGGTCGGCACATCCGTCGCCGGTGGCTTCGTCGGGCCCGGTGTCCGGGGTCGGGCCGTCGAGGCGCGGGGGGTCGGGCCGCTGCCGGCGCTCGCCGAGGCGCTGGCGTCGGGCTCGCCAGATTGGGCCGGCGCCGGGGCGAGCGTCGCGCTCGAGCCGCACGCGGCCAGCACGAGCGCCAGCGCCGCGACCGTGATCGCGCGCAGTCCGCGTGTCGAGGACCCGCCGGCGGGTTGCCGCGGGATGATGGAACGGGGCACGACCGGAGCGTACGACCGGCGCAGCACTCCGGTCAAATCGTGGCAGCGACCGGGATCCCGTTCCGCGCGATCCTCAGCCGGCGCCGTCGAGCGGCCCCGCGACGGCGGCCTCGGCGAACGTCGCCATCTCGTCGAGCGCGGCCAGCGCGGCGTCGACGATCGGCATCGCGAGCACTGCCCCGTCCCCTCCCCGAGCCGCAGCTCGAGGTCGAGCAGCGGCGCCAGGCCGAGCCAGTCGAGGGCGGCGCGATGGCCCGCCTCGACCGACACGTGCGCGGCGACCAGGTGGGGCCGGATGGCCGGGCGATCGTCGCCGCGATGAGCGCGGCCGCGCCCGAGATGAAGCCGTCGAGCAGGACCGGGATGCGTGCCGCGGCCGCGCCGAGGATCACCCCGGCCAGCCCGCCGATCTCGAAGCCGCCGACGGCGGCGAGGACCGCCAGGCCGTCGGACGGGTCGGGCCGGTTGACCGCAAGCGCGCGCTCGAGGACGGCGTCTTCCGGGCCAGGCCCGCGTCGTCGAGGCCCGTGCCGCGACCGGTCACGCGCGCCGGGGACGCGTCGGTGATCACGGCCGTGATCGCGCTCGAGGCGGTCGTGTTGCCGATCCCCATGTCGCCGGTGGCGACGAGGTCCAGGCCGTCGGCCGCGAGCCGCTCGAGCACGCCGATCCCCGCCGCGACGGCAAGGGCCGCCTGGTCGAGGCTCATCGCCGGGCCGATCGCGAAGTTCGCGGTCCCGGCCCCGATCCGCGCCCGCTCGAGGCCGGGGTGCGGTGCCAGGGCGACCGCGACGCCCATGTCGACGACCACGACCCGGGCGCCCGCGACCCTGGCGAGCGCGTTGATCGCCGCCCCGCCGCGCAGGAAGTTCGCGACCATCTGGGGCGTGACGTCGGCCGGGTAGGCGGAGACGCCCTCGGCCGTGACGCCGTGGTCGGCGGCCATCACGATGACGGCCTTGCGCGGGAGGCGGGGGCGGGTGCGACCGGTCGTGGCGGCGACCTGGATCGAAAGCTCCTCGAGCCGCCCGAGGCTGCCCGCGGGCTTGGTGAGCTCCGCCTGGCGGGCGCGCGCTGCGGCGCCCGCGGCCTCGTCCGGGGGCCCGACCCTGGCGCAGGTCGCGGCGATCCGCGCTCGGGCGAGGTCAGCCTCCGGCGTTGCCATGCGTCGCTCCTCCGGTGGCCGCGGCGAGGCGGCGCAGGTCGACCCCGATCCCGGCGACGACAAGGTGGACCGCGTCCGCCCGGGCGGCGACGCGCTGGTTGAGGCGCCCGAGCAGGTCGCGGTAGGCGCGCCCGAGCGGGGTCGGGGGCACGACGCCGAAGCCGACCTCGTTGGTCACGAGGATGAGCGTGGCCGCGTGGGGGCGGGCGGCGGCCAGGGCCGACTCCAGCTCGGCGACGAGGGTCTCCTCGAGGGCCTCGGCCGCTCGCCACCAGGCCGGCGCCGCCGGGCCGTCCGGCGTCCCGGGATCGCCGAGGGCCACGAGCCGGTTCGCGGCCCAGACCGAGAGGCAGTCGACGAGCACGACCGAGGGGCCGGCGGCCGTCGCGGCGACGATGGCAGCCGCGAGATCCTCGGGCGCCTCGACCGTGCGCCAGGTCGCCGGCCGCCGGGCGCGGTGGCGGGAGATCCGGGCCGCCATCTCGTCGTCGGTCACGACCGCGGTCGCCACGTACACGACGGCGCCGACTCCATGCGAGGTGGCGAGCTCCAGGACGCGGCGCTCGGCGAAGGAGCTCTTGCCGGAACGGGCGCCGCCGGTGACCAGCTCGAGGCGGCCCATCAGGCGCCCGCCGCGGGCCAGTCCGGCTCGATCTCCCACGCCCCGTCGACCGCGCGAACCGCGATCGCGGCGGCGGGCGTCACGAGCGGCAGCGGGCGCCCGCCCGGAGGCCCGGCCCGGGCGGCCAGCCCGAGCGCGGCGCGGATCGTGATCCCGTGGCTGACGACCAGGACCGGCACCCCGCGCGCAACCACGGCCGCCCAGGCCACCGCGACGCGATTGCGGACCGCCGCCCACGTCTCGCCGCCGGGCCAGTCGATCGCGATGTCACCGCCGCGCATCCGCGCGACGACGTCGGGCCAGGCCGCGACGGCCTCCTCGAAGGTCCGTCCTTCGAGGGCGCCGAAATCGACCTCCTGCCAGCGCTCGTCGATCTCCACGGGCCGATCGACCGCCGCCGCCACGGCGTTCGCCGTGTCGAGCGCGCGGGCCAGGGGGCTCGAGACGATCACCGCGGCTGGATCGGCCAGCAGCCCGGAAGAGGCGATCGTCCGGGCGAGCGCGGCGGCCCCGGCCCGGCCGGCGTCGGTCAGCGGGATGTCGGTCAGGCCGGCGTAGCGCCTGCCCGTCCAGGTGGCCTCGCCGTGGCGGGCGAGCACGATGCGCCGAGCTGGTGTCGGTGCGGCGGCCGCAGGCTTCGATGTTGCAGCCGCGGACGTGGGCTTTGCCGCCGCGGAAGTCGGTGTGGTCGCCGCGGGGCCGCGGGCGCCAAGGTCCGGCCCGCTGCCGGCGGTGGGCGTCACGCGACTGCCCCCAGCACCAGCGCCGCGACGGCGAGCGACGCGGCGAACGCGATCTCGATGCTCGCGCCGTGGAAGTCGCCGGCGAGCCGCCCGAAGCGGCGACGCAGCGCCCACGCGCAGGCGAGACCCGTCGCGAGGCCGCCCGCTGCGCCACCGATCGCCAGAGCAGCGGCGGTGCCTGCGCCGAGCCGGCCGCCGAGGACCAGGAGACTCGCCGCCCCTGCGACGACGAGCGCGACGGTGAGCAGCGAGGCGACCGCACCCGGCCACCCCGCATGCCGCGCGAACCAGCCGCCGAAGCCCGGTTCGGCGTCTGCGGTGGCTGCTCCTTTCGGCCGGGCGAGCAGCGGGGCGGCGAGCGCCGGCACCGCCCGCGACGACGCGCCCGCGACCGCGAGTGCCGCGAAGGCCGCCCAGGGCGGGACCGCCGCGAGCGCGGCCGCAGCCGTCCCGAGCACCAGCACGATGGCGCCCACGCCGGCCGATCCGACCCGCGGATCCGTGCGGGCAGCCTCGGCGCGGGCAGGATCGGGCGCCGCGAGCGCGTCGGCCGTGTCGGCAAGGCCGTCGAGGTGGAGGGCCCCGCTGGCGACCTCGAGCGCGGCCAGCGCCAGGATCGCGCGCCAGGAGCGGCGCCGCTCCGCCGAGCAGGCCCGGCGGGACTGCGGCGACCAGGCCGAGCGCCGCGCCGACCGCAGCGAACGCCCCCGAGCCGCTCCGCTCGCCCGCGGGGGCCCGCACCGGGAGCCGCGTGAGCAGGGCGATCGCGGCCCGGATCTCCGCTGCCGGGTTCGGGGCGCGGCGCGAGCGACGATCCGCGCCAGCGGCGCCATCGGTTCGGGCGGCTCCCGTCATCGAGCGCTCCCGCCGCCCGCCGTCGCGGCGCCCACCGCCGGGTCGACCGGGCGCAGAACCGGAGCGGGTCGACGCCGAAGGCCGACTGCAGGGTCGGGCCCAGCAGGATCCGGTCAGGTCGATCGTCCGCGACGAGGCGCCCGCCATCGAGGACCACCATCCGGGGGAAGAAGTGCGACGCGAGGGCGATGTCGTGGAGGACCGCGACGATCGTGGTCCCGGTCCGCCGGTTGAGGTCACCGAGGAGCTCCATGACCTCGACCTGGTGACGCAGGTCGAGGTGCACGGTCGGCTCGTCGAGGACGAGGATCGGCGTCCGCTGCGCGACGGCCATCGCGATCAGCACGAGCTGGCGCTCGCCGAGGGAGAGCTCGCGCGCATCCCGTCCACGCAGGCTGGCGATGCCGACGAGCTCGAGCGCGGCGTCGACGGCCGCGCGGTCTGCCGCCCGCGGCCCGCGCAGCGAGTCGAGGTACGGCAGGCGGCCGAGCGCGACGACGTCCTCGACGCGCGTGGCGAACGGGATGCTGGCCGCGCCCGGCACGACGGCGATTCGGCGGGCGATGGCACGGCGATCGAGGGCGGCGATCCGTTCCGAGCCGATCTGCACGCTGCCGGCCGACGGGACCACGAGCCCGGTGAGGAGGCGCAGGAGCGTCGACTTGCCGACGCCATTCGGGCCGACCAGCGCGATCCGTTCGCCGGACCCGATCTCGAGCGTGATGTCGCGCAGGACCTCCCGCCCGCGATACCCCGCGCTGACGCCCGTGAGGCGGACGGCCGGTCCGGTGGCATCCCAGGCGGCGACTGGACTGCGCGCTCACAGGTCGTACGCCGCGCGGGAGCGGATGAGCAGGACCACGAACACGGGCGCCCCGATCAGGGCCGTGACGACCCCGACCGGGATCTCGCCGGCGAGGCGCGCGCCGAGGTCCGCGACCACCAGCAGGATCGCCCCGAACAGGGCCGCCAGCGGCACGACCCGGCGCGCGGCCGGCCCGACGAGCAGCCGCACGACGTGCGGCGCGACCAGCCCGACGAACCCGATGAGGCCGCTGACCGCGACCGCCGCCGCCGTCACGAGCGACGCCAGCGCGAGCAGGATCGCCCGCTCGCGCCGGACGTTGACCCCGAGGTGGATCGCCGCCTCCTCGCCGAGCAGCAGGCCGTCGAGGGTGCGGGCTCGCCACCCGATCGCGATGGCCGCTCCGAGGACCAGCGGCGCCGCGACGGCGAGGCGCGTCCAGCTCGACCCGCCGAGGCCCCCGAGCAGGAAGTCGAAGATCCGGCGGAGCTCGGTGCCGGAGGCGTACATCGCCATGGCCAGGCCGGCGGCCAGGAGGGAGCTGACGGCGTAGCCGGTCAGCAGCAGGGTCGTCATCGACCCTGCCGGCCCGCCCCGTCCGAGCGTGACGACGACGGCCGTCGCTGCCAACGCCCCTGCGAACGCCAGCACGTTGAGCAGCCCGAGCTCGAGGATGGCGACCTGGATCGGCAGCAGCACCGCGATGGCCGCCCCGAGCGCCGCGCCGCTCGCCGACCCCAGCACGTAGGGGTCCGCAAGCGGATTGCGCAGGAGGCCCTGGAACGTGGCGCCCGCGACCGCGAGGCCGCCGCCGACGACGACGGCCGTCAGCACGCGCGGCAGGCGGAGGTCGAGCACGATCGTCTCGGCGGCAGGCGTCCAGGTGACCGGGACGGGAAGGCCGAGGCCGTGCAGCACGATCCGGACGGTCGTGCCCGGGTCGATGCTGACCGATCCGGCAGCGACAGCGAGCGTCATGACGAGCGCGAGCACGCCGAGCGCGGCCGCCCCGAGGGCCCATGGCGAGCGCCGCAGGGCGGCCACCCTGCCGCGCGCGGCGAGCAGCGGGGTCGCGAGCCTGGCGGCGTCGCCAGTCACCGAGCGTCTCCGTGCCGCCTGCCGCGCATGATCAGGGCGCCGGCGTGGCCGGCGAGGCGGCCGGGCTGGCGGGCGCGCCCGGGCCGGGCAGCGGTGGGAGCGACGGGATCGCAGCGCCGGGGTCGATCGCGAGCGCGAGCGCCCGCAGGCCATCGGGAAGCCGCGGCCCGGGCCGGGTGACGACGATGTCGTCGACCGGCCGGATCGCGCCCGCCTTCACGGCAGTCATCACGGACCAGCCCGCCCGGCCGGCGACCATCGTCGCGGTCGTCCCGTAGGCGGCGTCGCCGAGCAGGATGATCTGCGGGTCGGCCGCGATGAGCCGCTCCAGCGGGACGGAGTAGAGGGTCGGGCTGCCGGTGGTGATCGGGTCACCGCCGGCGAGGCGGATCATCTCGGCCAGGAAGGACTTGTCGGCCGGGCCGTAGATGTCGCCCGTCGCGTCGATCTCGTAGAAGGTCCGCGGCCGGGCGCCTCCGCTCGCGGCCGCCGCGGCCGCGATGGCGTCGATGCTCGCCTGCATCGACGCGGCGAGCGCGTCGCCGGCGGCTCCCTTCCCCACGAGTCGCCCGGTGAGGCGCACGTCGCCGAGCACGGTCGCGACATCCGGCGCGTACAGCGTGACCACCGGGATCTTCAGGCTGCGGAGCTTCGCGATCGCCTCGTCGGGGGTGAACCCGAGGCCGCCGGCGATCACGAGGTCAGGCTGGAGCGCGACGATCTTCTCGACGTCGACAGCGCCCATGTTGGTCACGGCCGGGATCGCCGCGGCGGCCGCCGGGTAGGGGTTCGGATCCTCCGACCGGGCGACGATCTGGTCCCCGGCGCCGATCGCGAAGAGGATCTCCGTCGTCGCGGGCGTCAGCGAGACCACCCTTCCGGGTAGGGCCGGCAGCGTCGTGGCGGCGCCCGTGTCGTCGGTGACCGTGAGCGGGAAGGCTGCCTCGGTCGGGGCGGGCGTCGGTGTCGGGGCGGAGATCGGCGCCGGCGTCGGCGTGGCGCCGGCTGCCGCGGCGCTGCTCGGCGGAGCGGCCGTCGTCGACGGCGGGGCGGCCGGCGCCGAGGCCGCGGCGGGTGCGGACGCCGATGGAGCGGCGGGCGGGGACGAGGCGGCCGCGCTGCAGGCCGCCACGATCGCCGTCAGTGCGAGGATGGCTGCGGCGGGAATCGCGCCGCGACGCCGGGTTCGGATCACGAGTCCTCTCGTCGGATGCTGACGGGCGGCGCGAGCGGCGCGCCCGGGTGGGAGAGTGCCCGCGCCACGCGCGGGCGGCATCGACGCCGAGGCTCAGTCGGGACGGTTCACGCCTGCCAACCCCTTTCTCTCGAGGGTTCGAGCGGCTGCACCACGGGTCGGCGACCGGACTTCCGACGCCCGACGGATCGGGCGGCGGTCACCGTAGCGGGACTGTGCCGGATTCGCACCGGCTTCGCGACCGCGTGGTGGATTGGATCAGGACGAGAGCGTAGCACGCCGACCGGGCGCCGGCACCGGTCCGGCGAACCCGGGCGTCGTCCTGCTGCAGACTGCGGGCCGATCGTCGGGCGATGTCGTTCCGGGCCGCAGGCCGGTCTCGGGCGATGTCGTTCCGGGCCGCGGGCCGGTCTCCGGCGCGCCGACCGTGGCCGACAGTCCACGCGGCGATAAGCACCCGGTAAGGGGCCGGCGCCAGACTGAAGGTGCTCGTCTCCTCCCGCCATCCGACCCCGCCGGAGGAGGTCAACCCATGTCCCCCGGACGCTCGCGCCGGCCCTTCGCGGTTCTCGCGGCGGTGGGCCTGATCGCGGCGCTCGCCACGCCGGTCCGCGCCGCCTACCAGGCGACGGTGGCCGTGAACGACACTGCCTTCGATCCCGTCTGCCTCGGGTTCGAGGACTCCTACCCGGAGAAGATGGTGGTCGCCGCCCGGGCCGCCATGACCCGCCTCGGCCACGCCACGACGTCGCAGACCGGGGCCGCGTTCACGCGTGCGGCATTCCTCACCAGCGTCGCCAACGACTGGTCCGTGTACGTCCACTCCCACGGCGACTACTACTGGCATGCCGCCGACGGCCGCCGATACAGCGGCTTTCGCGAGGACTCCGGCGATTGCGCCCAGTCGGTCATCTACTCCAAGGACATCGCCGCAAAGCGGGGCGGCATCCAGAGCAACCTCGTCTTCATCTCGACCTGCCACAACGGCGAAGCCAACACGACCCTTCCCGCGGCGTTCGGAATCGCGAAGTCGAAGGCACTCGAGGGGCATTGGAACGGCCCCGAGTTCTACGTCTCGTACCTCGGCGACGCCTGGGACAGCGACCAGTGGGTCTTCGAGCAGGCCTACTGGGATTCGATCGGCCCGGGGTACGGCGCCGGCGAGGCGTTCGACGTCGCCGAAGCCGAGAGCTTCAGCCATGGCTTGTCCGCCAACTGGTGGGGCAGCTACGTGTGGAACGGCCGAGCCGGCCCGCTGCCCACCTGCCCCGACTGCCTGTGACCGGGGGTGGCGACGATGTCTCGATCGCGTTTCGCGGGCGCCCGGCGCGCCCGGCTTCTCGCACCGCTCGGAATCGCCGGTGCCCTGCTCCTCCTCGGTGCCGGTCGGGCCCCGGCCGCCGACCGCTTCGTGGCCGGACAGGTCGGCGTCGCCCGGGCGCCGCTCGCGTCCGGCGACGCTGACCGGTTCACGGCCCGGGCGAGGGCCGACGCCGCCGCGCTCGGCCTGCCGGCCGCGGTCCGGGCGACCGCGGCACGGGTCACGAATCGCTTCCGCGCCACCTCGTACGTCGAGGTGGCGGGGCTCGGCGCCCGCGGTGAGCGCGTGTCGCTCTCCCGGTACGGGACGGACGGGCGGCTGGTCACGGCGATCGGTCTCGGGTGGCGCACCCCGGCGCGGCCGATCCCGGCCGCATCTGCCACGGAGCGCGCCCGCGCCGTCGCCCGATCGGCAGGCATGACCGTGGATGGGTCGCCCGTGCTGGCCCGGACCGCCGATTCCGGCTTCTCGCTCGAGTGGCCGCGCCGGGTCGACGGCGTCCAGGTTCCCGGCGACGGCGTGCGCGTCGTGCTGTGGGCGGACGGCACGCTCCACTCGGTGACGATGCAGGAACGCCCTCTCGCCGCCGCACCGACCGCCCGGATCGAGCAAGCGGAGGCTGAACGGCGGGCCAGGGCGCACCTCGCCGGGTGGCTCGCGCCCGCCGACCGTCCGGCGGCCAGGATCACCGGAGCGGTCCTCGCCTGGATCGCCCCCAACGACATGTTCGCCGCCGCGCGTCCCGACGCGCCCGGGCCGGTCCTGCGCCTCGCGTGGGTCGTCAGCGTGGCCGCGGACGGGACGCTGAGCCAGCGCTGGCGGGCGCTGGAGATCCATCTCGACGCCGGTGACGGCGCGCTGCTCGGAGGTGACATCCTGCGATGACCGATCTCCCGCCGACCCCGCTGCGGCAGTCGCGGCTCCGACGAGCGGCCGCGACCGCCGTTTCCGACCCGGCCATGGCACCCGCGACGCCACGGCGCGCCGCGGGCGCCGCCCTGTCGGTCGCGATCGTGGCGCTCGTCTCGCTCGGCGCGTGCGTGGCTCCCATGCCGTCGGCGACGGTCGGACCGCCCGCACCCCCGCTCGCGACGGCTTCCGCCCTTGCGTCGCCGTGGACGGCGAGCGCTGCCCCGCCCGCGACGGCGAGTGCTTCCCCGCCCGTACCGGCAGGCACGCCCGCCAACGCGGCGACGTCGGCCGCCGCACGGCCGACGCCCTCGCAGCGCGCGACGGGCTCCAGCCCCGGACGCCCGATCATTGCCCTTGTCGCCCGCTCCCGCACCACGTTCATGAGCGCGGGGCCGGACGGGACGTGGCAGCACCTGGCTGTCGTGGACTTCGGGACGCGGGGACTCACCAGCCTGGCCAGCGGCCGGATCCTCGCGACCGCGGACGCGGGCGACCTGCTCGTCGCCGGGCTCGAGGAGATCGTCGCAGGGAGGTGGCGGCGGCTGGATGGATCCGTCGGGCACACCGGCGAGGCGACGGCGGTGGTGCCGAAGGATGACCTTCGGGGCGGGCTCGTCGCCCTGCTCGCCCATTCGGAGCGTTCGGCCGAGATCGTCCACCTGACAGCCGAGGGCCTGCCTGCGGGCCGCCAGTCGATCGAGGCGACCGTGGAGGGGCCGTTCGAGCCGCTTGCCGACGGCCGGCTGCTGCTCGTGCGCCGCGCGAACGGGGACCGGCCGGTGGTCGCAATCCTCGGTACCGATGGGGTCCTTCGCGATACCGGCGTCGTCGCCTACGACGTGGCCGTCGGCGCATCGTCGGCGATCGTGCTCGACCCGGTGACGACGCTCCGGTCGGGCGGCCTCGCCGATCTCGTCGGCGGCCTGCCGCCGACCGGCGTCGTCCCGGGCGTGGCGGCGGCGATCCCGGAGCGGCTCGCCATCGATTTGTCGGGCAGCCGCCTGCTGGTCACGTGGCGGGCGGACGACGACCGGCTCCGGTGGGTCACGCTTCTCGAACGCGGCGACGACGGTGCCTGGCGCGACCGCTCCCTACTGGAGCTCCCGCTCGGCACCGAGCGCGCGCTCGTCGGCTGGGCGCGATGACCGTCGGACGCGCGGCTCGCCCGCGGCGCGGCGTTGGCCGAGGCGCGCCCAGAGCGGTCGACGGCCCCGGTGAGCCCAGGCGGATCAACGGCCGCGGCCGGCGCGATCGCGGTGCCGTGAGACGCGCGGCTCGCCCGCCGCCCGACGGCGGCCGCGGTCTCCGCTGGCGGAGGGGTTCGGGCTCGGCCGAGCGGGTCGCGACGCTAGTTCGCGCCCACCTCTTCGGCCACCTGGGCCGAGAAGATCGAGACCTGCGCGTCGTCGCGGAGCATCTCGCCGAGGATCTTCTGGAGTGTCAGCTGGTGGACGCAGCTTCGCCAGCTCTCGAAGTAGTGGCACGTGCACTGCCAGGCACCGGCATCGAGGGTCACGGTGTGCGTGTCGTTGTCGCCGCGGAACGTGACGCTCAGGCGATCGAAGGTGACCCGGTCGCGCTCGCGGGCGTACCGATTGGCCTTCTCGATCTTGCCGATGAGGGAGCTGTGCATATCGGCTGCTGATCCTCCGTGGCCTCGATGATCGGGCGCTCGGCCGCCCCTGGGATCGACGTCACGGGCGACCGAGGGGGCGGCGGTCGTGGTGGAAGTGTACGACCCGGGGCCAAGAGACGACGCGGTCCGAACGGCCGGTAAACACCCGGGAAACGCCCTGAAAATGCCCTGTCCACGCGGGCGCGGCGGCCCGGGCTAGCCGCGGACGAGCGCCTCGCCCGCCGCGAGGCACGCCTCCATCACGCCCGGCGACGTCGCCTCCGTGTATACCCGGACGAGCGGCTCGGTGCCGCTGAACCGGACGAGCAGCCACGAGCCGTCGGCGATGAAGAACTTGAAGCCGTCCTTCGTCGACGAGCTCCACCGTCTCGACGACCGGCTGGCCGGCAAGCGTCGTCGGGGCCTTCTCGACGAGCTCGACGAACAGGCGCTCCTTCACCGCCGGGTAGATCGCGCGGTCGACGTGGACGTCGATCCGGTCATAGCAGGACGGACCGGCGATCTCGTGGAGGTGGGCCACGGCCGACGACGCCGGCCAGCGGCCGGCCGCCCGTTCCCGGAGGAACAGGTCGAGCAGCAGCAGGTCCGCGTAGATGCCGTCGCGCTCCGGCAGGTGCATCCCGAACCCGAAGCCGCCGGACTCCTCGCCGCCCAGCATGGCGCCCGTCTCGATCATCTTCGGGCCGACGAACTTGAAGCCGACCGGCGTCTCGTGGACCTCGACGCCATACCGCGCGCCCAGCCGCTCCGCCATCGAGCTCTCGTTGACGCTCTTGACGACCGGCTCGCGCATGCCCCGATGCTCGATCAGGTAGTACATCAGGAGGCCGTAGACCTGGAGCTGGTGGATGAAGACGCCGCGCTCGTCGACGGCGCCCGCGCGGTCGGCATCGCCGTCGAGCAGGAGCCCGAGGTCGAACCCGCCGCCCGCGATCCGGCGCAGCGATTCGTCGATGTTCGGGCGGATCGGCTCCGGGTTGACGCCGCCGAAGTAGGGGTTCCGCTCGCCATGGACCTCAGTGACCTGGATCCGGCCGCCGGCGAGCAGGCGCGGGATCCAGCCCGAGCCCGATCCCCAGAGCGGGTCGACGAAGACGCGGGCGTCGGCCGCCCGGAGCGCGTCGAGGTCCAGGGTCCGGCGCACGAACTGCTCATAGCCGGGAAACGGGTCGTACCGCTCCACGAGGCCCGCGGCCTCCGCGTCGGCGAACGGGCGGCGCGGGACCGGACGCCCGCCGTTCGTTGCGATCACGGCCTCGAGCGCGGCGAGGATCTCGGGGCCGGCGGCGGCGCCCGTCGGGGCCTTGACCTTGAAGCCATTGTCGGTCCACGGATTGTGGCTGGCCGTGATGACGATGCCAGCGGCGGCTCCGCGGGCGACAACCTCGAAGCTCGACATCTGGGTCGGGACCGCGCCGACCGCGTAGGCCACCGGGATCTCGTAGGCGAGGAGCACCTCCGCGGCGGCGCGCGCGAAGTCCTCCGAGGCGAACCGCCGGTCGTAGGCGATGACCACGCCCTTGGCCTGGTCGCCGCGATCCGCCACGTACCGCGCGACCCCCTCCGCGCAGCGGCGGACGTTCTCGTACGTGTACTCGTCCGCGACTCGGGCCCGCCACCCGTCGGTCCCGAAGACGATCCCGGCCTGGGGAGGCCATCCCGCCTGCGTCACGCCTGCTCCTCTCGTGCCCGGGCCATCTCCCCGGCGATCGTGCGAACGTCCTGCGAGCGCCCGGCCGCCGCAACGAGCAGGGCGTCCGGGGTGTCGACAACGATGATGTCCTGCAGGCCGATCGTCACGACCGGCCGGCCGGCGGCCAGCACGAGCGTGCCCACCGAGCCCATGTCGCGGCGCGGCCCGCTGCCGACGCAGCCGGCCGGCTCGCCGGCCGCGCGGGCGGCGGCCACGAGGGCATCCCGCAGGGCGCTCCAGCTGCCGAGGTCGCTCCATCCCACCTCGGCCCGCAGCATCACCACCCGGCCGGCGAGGGAGGCCGGCTCGAGGACCGCGTAGTCGATCGAGGTCTCCCGCACCGTCCGGTACGCCGCGTCGAGGGCATCGGGGCCGCCGGCCACTCCCGCCTCGAGATCGCCCAGGATGTCGAACGCGTCGGCGACGAAAGCGGCCCGCAGTGCGTCGCGCCGCCAGAGGAAGATCCCGGCATTCCAGGCCACGGGCGCAGAGCCGGCGAGGAGTGAGGCCGCAAGCGCCGCCGACGGCTTCTCGACGAAACGTGCTACGTTGTAGGCGCCCGCTTCGCCTGGGCGCGCTCCCGCGGCGACGACGTAGCCGTACCCCGTCGCAGGGCCGTCGGGAGCGATGCCGAGGGTCACGAGCGGGGCCTGCCCGGCAGCGACACCGGGTGCCGCCGCCACCCGCCCCGCCGACCGGAGAATCTCCCGGAAGCCGGGTTCGTCCTGGACCAGGTGGTCGGCGGGCAGGACGAGCATCACCTCGTCAGCGCGGCGATCGAGGACGACGGCAGCGAGCGCGATCGCCGCGGCCGTGTTCCGCCCCGCCGGCTCGGCGAGCAGGTGGGTCGGCAGCAGCTCGGGCAGCTGGTCGCGGACGAGATCCGCGTACCGCCGGTCGGTCACCACTGCCACGTCGTTCGGCCCGACCAGGTCAGGAACGATCCGGTCCCACGTACCTCGCAGCAGCGTCCGGTCGCCGAACAGCGAGAGGAATGGCTTCGGCCGCTCCGGCGTGGAGAGCGGCCAGAGGCGCGTGCCGCCGCCGCCCGCGAGGATCACCGCGTACATCGGGACGATTCTAGGGGGTCTCGGCGGCCCGCGCGCCCCGCGCAATCGCAGGCGAGCGGGACCCGGCCCCCGGCCGCGCGCGCGCCCCGGGTGCCGCCAGCAGTCGTCAATACGCGGGCGCCGCGAGGACCGGCTCGGGTCGCACCATCACGTAGGCCCGGTGCCACGGAGGCCGCTGCCGGTCCTCGTCGTACCAGGAGAAGTTCGACTTGAACGCGGCGAGCGGCACGTACACCCCGCGCGATGCCGTCGCGGCGGGGAACGGATCCGCGTAGCGCGCCGTCCGGAGCGGCCCGACGACGTAGAACCCGGTGATCGCGCGGGAGGACGGGGCGTCCGGTCGCTGGGTGGTCCGGTAGCCGGTGACGGTCCAGGCGTGGCGGCCGTGCCAGACCGTGATCCCGACGGGATAGCCCGTCGCGTCGATCGCGGAGACGATCGCCCACATCGCAGCAGACTGGGTCCGGAATGCGCGGTCGCGGTAGAGGACGCCGGAGCTGCGCGGGATCCGCAGGTTGAGGGTCTTTGCCCACCCTCGGATGTCGTTGCCCGGAACGTTGTAGCGGTACCGGTTGTTGACCCCGATGGCCTTGGCGAGCTGGGTCTGGTAGGACCGCGTGGTGTTGATCGAGGTCGTCCGAAGGATCGCGTTCAGCATGGTCTGGGTCGAGGCCGGTACGCACCAGTAGATGGTGTACTGGCGGACCGCGGCGCCGGCCCGGTACGTGTTGCGGACGGTGATGATCGGCGCCGGCGTCGGCGTCGGCGTCGGTGCCGGGGACGCCGAGGGGCTCGGATCGACGACCGGCGACGGATCCGCGGCCCGCACCGTCGCGATGCCACCCGCGGCGATCGCCATCGCGAACAGCGTGACGAGGAGGGCCGCCAGGAGGACCCGCAGCCGCACCCGGGCGGCCGGTCGGGCGAGGGAGTCGCGCTCGTCGCTCACGCTGCGCACCTCCATCTTTCTCTTCCGGGGCGTTGCCCGAACGCCCCGGGCTGGCACAGCATGCCACGGCCGCGCAAGAGCGGAACTGGCGAATGGTCCCGGGCGGCGGCGCGAGGGGTACCGGTCGGAGGGCCGACACCGGCGGTCCGGGGCCAGCCCGGTGGCCGCGTCAAGGGCCGACCCGTCGCCGCGGCGGCGCTCCGGCGACCGTGCCGCGGACCGGTGGCCGGCTGCCGTTCGGTGGCTGCCAGCCGACCCGTCGCCGCGAGCGCGCCGCGGCCATTCGGTGGCCGCGTGGCAGCCGGCCCGTTGCCGCGCCGGCCGCCGTCAGGCGCTCGCGGGCTCCGGCAAGCCGCAATCGGCGGCCAGGACGGCGGCCTTGTCGGTCCGCTCCCAGGGCAGGTCGAGGTCGGGCCGCCCGAAGTGGCCGTAGGCCGCGGTCTGCCGGTAGATCGGACGGAGCAGGTCGAGCGCCTCGATGATCGATGCCGGCCGGAGGTCGAAATGCCGGTCGATCGCGGCCCGGATCACATCGTCTGGCCGCGTGCCCGTCCCGAACGTCTCGATCGACACGGAGAGCGGATGGGCGATCCCGATGCCGTAGGCGACCTCGATCTCGAAGCGATCCGCGAGGCCGGCCGCCACCACGTTCTTCGCCACCCAGCGGGCGGCGTAGGCCGCGCTCCGGTCCACCTTCGTCGGATCCTTGCCCGAGAAGCAGCCGCCCCCGTGGCGCGCCATCCCGCCGTACGAGTCGACGATGATCTTGCGACCAGTCAGGCCCGCATCACCCATCGGGCCGCCGGTGACGAAGCGCCCGGTCGGATTGACGTGCATCACCGGGTCCCTGGGCCGAAGCTCCTTGTCGATGGTCGGCAGGATGACCGTGTCGACCAGGTCGTCGTGCAGGCGGTCGGGCCGGACGTCCGGGTCGTGCTGGGCCGCCAGGACCACCGTCCGGACCGCCACCGGTATGCCGTGGGCGTACTCGACGGTCACCTGGGTCTTGCCGTCGGGCCGCAGGTAGGCCAGCTGTCCCGACTTGCGGGCCTCGGCGAGGCGGCGCGCCATCCGGTGGGCAAGCGCGATAGGCAGCGGCATGAGCTCGGGGGTCTCGCGGCAGGCGAACCCGAACATCATGCCCTGGTCGCCCGCGCCGAGCTCGTGCTTCTCGTGGCCGACCTCGCCGCGGAGCTCGAGGGGCTGGTCGACCCCCTGCGCGATGTCCGAGGACTGCTCCTTGACGCTGACGAGCGTGCCGCAGGTGAGGTAGTCGAACCCGTAGTCGGCGCGGGTATACCCGATGTCGCGGACCGTGTCGCGCACGATCGCCTGGAAGTCCACGTAGGTCGTCGTCGAGATCTCGCCGAGGACCATCACCAGGCCGGTGGTGGTCGCAGTCTCGCACGCCACGCGGGCGTTCCGGTCCTCGCGGATGATTGCATCGAGGATCGCATCGGAGACCTGGTCGCACATCTTGTCCGGGTGCCCTTCGGTCACGGACTCGGACGTGAAGAGGTACTCGGGCGCGTCGACGATGCTGGTCATGGGTCTCCTCGTAGCGGTGGGGCGGAGCCTACCACCTCGCCCGGGTGCGCCGGCCCGGTTGGGGCCGCAGGGAGTGGTCTCCCTGGTCGAGGACCGAGGCGAAGGGCCAGGAGGTGCGTCGAGGCCGCTCCTCGCAACTCCGCGGTGCGCCGCGGGTCAGGGGCAGGCGCGTGGGCTGGCCGACGGGTGGGCCGCGGCCGGCTGCGCCGCCGCCTGCCGGCGCAGGCGCGCGACCAGCATGACCATTCCCGTGCCCGTGTCAGCGGTCTGGACGACCAGGCTCGCGGGTGGCAGCCGGAACGCCCAGTCGATGTCGGTCTGGTGGCGCCGGACCAGGCGCACCTCGTAGGTCCAGGCCACGTCGTCGGCGGTCCAGACCGTGATCGGCAGCCCGACGAGCGAGGCGGGGTCGGCCCGGACCGCGCGCAAGATCGGCAGGAACATGCCCGCCATCGCGTTGGCGTACAGGTACGTCGTCGCCCCACCGCCGGGCGTCCCGAATGCGGTCAGGTACTCCGCGACGTCGCACAGCGGCACGCGCTCGCGGGCCCGCGGCCGGACCACCGGGAGGTCGATCCGCAGCGCCGCGATCCGGATCCGGGTCGGAGCGGCGTCGGGCTCCGGGGTAGGGGCCGGCGTCGGGGCCGGCGTGGTGCGGGGTGTCGGGGTCGGGGTGGGCCCCGTGCCGCCGCCGGAGGGCGTCGGCACGGGGCCGCTGCCGGAAGGGTTCGGGGTCGGCGCCGGGCCGCCCGTGGCGCCCGTGGCGCCCGCGACGGTCTCCGACGGGCCGGTCGCGGACGGGCCGGCGGTCCGGATCAGCCCGACCGGCGCCGTCGAGGGCGTCACGAGCCCCCCACTGCCGGGTGCCGGGCTCGAGGGCGGCGGCGGGCTGGCGTACAGGACGATGGCCGTCAGCGCGAGGCCGGCGATCAGGAAGATGGACGTGACGGTGACGGGAAGGCTCGGCCGTGAGCCGTCGGATGTCATCGGGGGACCTCCAGGGGAAGTGGAGGCAGGTCGTCGGCGGGGACGAACCCGAAGACCGCGCCGTAGAAGCTGAGCTCCGCCTGAGTGGACCGCAGGATCGAGGCGGCCTGGCGGAACCCGTGGTCCTCGCCCTCGAACGCGAGGTAGGCGTGGGGGATGCCCTTGTCGCGGAGCGCGGCCACGATCCGCTCGGCCTCGGCGGGCGGGACGACCCGGTCCTCGAGCCCCTGCAGGATCAGGACGGGGCAGGCGAACCCGTCCGCGTGGTGGATCGGCGACCGCTCGAGGTAGCGCTCGCGCATCTCCGGGTACGGGCCCACCAGACGGTCGAGGTAGCGGCTCTCGAACTTGTGCGTCTCGGCGACGAAGGCCTCGAGGTTCCCGATCCCGAAATAGCTGACGCCGGCCCGGAAGACGTCGCGGAACGCGAGCGCGGCGAGCGTGGTGAAGCCGGAGGCGCTGCCGCCTTCGATCGCGAGGCGGTTCCGGTCGGCCTCGCCACGCCGGGCCATCTCGAGACCCGCGTTGACGCAGTCATCCACGTCGACGACGCCCCACGTCCCTTCGAGCCGCTTGCGGTAGTCCCGTCCGTAGCCGGTGCTGCCGCCGTAGTCGACGTCGATGACGGCGATGCCGCGGCTCGTCAGCAGCTGGTAGCCGATCGACAGGCCGGACGAGGCCGGGGCAGTGGGGCCGCCGTGGCTGCGCACGACGAGCGGTGGCAGTGCTCCGTCCGGCGCCCGGAAGGCCCGGTTGTGCGGGCGGTAGAGGATCGCGTGGGCGACCAGGCCACCCGTCGTCGGGAAGTCGACCGGCACGCCGACCGACACGTCGGCAGGATCGATCCGCGCCGTGGTGGTGGCGCGGAGCGTCTCCCAGGCGCCGCTCCGGAGGTCGAGCCGGACGAGCGCCCGGAACATGGTGGGCGACGCGGCCAGGAGCACGAGGCCGTCGCCCCGGAGGCTCAGGCTCTCCATCTCGGTGAAGGGCGTCGCGATCTCGATCGGAGCGCGCACGCCCGAAGGGTCGAGGCGCCACAGGCGGTCGCGGCCGCCGCCCCGCCCGATCGCGACGAGGTCGCCGTCCGAGGTCTCCACGGCGCCGTTGCTGCCGAAGACCCAGTCGGGGGCGGCGAACTCCGCCGCGATCTGCCCTGTGAGGGGCCGGAGCGAGGCCCCGTCCCAGCGGTGGAGGCCCATCCACTCGCCGGTCTCGCAGGCCATCACGAGGCTGCCGTCGGCGAGCCAGCGCGGCTGGCTGGTCCACGTCTCCGCGTCGCCTGCGACGACGCGCCCCGGCCCGGGCGTCCCGTCGGCGTCGAGCGTCGCGACCACGCACTCGGTGCCGTCCCAGGGCAGGTTCGGGTGGTTCCAGCGCAGCCACGCCAGGCGCGCGCCATCGGGCGAGAGCCGCGGCGAGCTCACGAAGTCCGACCCCTCGACGATGACCCGGACGGCGCCCGGATCCGTCGCCGCCGACCCGTCAAGCGGGATCGCCACGATCGTGTTGACGGCCTCCCGGGCGGCCGCCGTGTGATCCTCGCGCACGGCGAGCAGGCGCTGCCGCCGCGCGTCGAGCACCAGGTCGGCATGCCGCCACGCGCCCTCGGGCGTGATCGGAATCGCGGACCGGTCGGGCCCGACCCGCAGCAGCCGGCCGGTCGCGAAGTCCGAGACCACGACGATCCCGTCCGCGGCGAGGTACGCCCCGCCGCCGTACTCGTGGACGCGGTCGCGGACGTTGATCCCCGCCGGGCTCACGTCCTCGGGAGCTCCGCCCGGGCGCAGCCGGACCAGCGTCGCGCGGCCCCCGTCGTCGGGCCGGCCCTCGAGCCAGTAGAGGTCGTCGCCGACGAGGCGGCACTCGGCCAGCCGGACGCTGCCGGCGACCACGAGCTCGAGGGACAGCGGCGAGCGCCAGCTCCCGTACGGAGCGGGGGCCGGCCCGGCGGCGTCGGTCACGGTCCGCCGGCCGTCCTACGTACCGCTGCGCCAGGAGGCGACGTACGCCTTCTGCTCGGCGGTCATGTCGTCGATGTGGATGCCGAGCGCCTCGAGCTTCAGGCGCGCGACCTCGGCGTCGATCGCCGCCGGCACGTTGTAGACGTCGCCGGTCAGCTCGGCGTGGTGGCCGGCCACGTACTCCGCCGACAGGGCCTGGTTGGCGAAGCTCATGTCCATGACCGCCGCCGGGTGACCTTCGGCAGCGCCGAGGTTCACGAGCCGGCCCTCGGCGATGAGGTGGAGCTTCCGGGGTCCGAGGTCGAACTCCTGGACGTTCTCGCGGACCTCTCGGACGTGGCCTTCGGCCAGCGCGCGCAGGGCGACGAGGTCGAGCTCGGCGTCGAAGTGGCCGCTGTTGGCCATGATCGCGCCGTCCGGCATGGCCACGAACTGCTCGCGCCGGAATACGTTCTTGTTGCCCGTCGCGGTGATGAACAGCTCGCCCCAGGGTGCCGCCTGGTCGACGGTCTTGACCTCGAAGCCGTCCATCAGCGCCTCGAGCGCGCGGACCGGGTTCACCTCGACCACCGCGACGTGGGCGCCCATGCCCTTGAGACGCAGGGCGATCCCCTTCCCGACCCAGCCGTACCCGGCCACCACGGCGCGCCGCCCTGCGAGCAGGATGTTGGTGGCCCGCAGGATGCCGTCGACCGTGCTCTGGCCGGTTCCATACCGGTTGTCGAACAGGTGCTTGGTCTCGGCCTCGTTGACCGCCACGACCGGAAACTCGAGGGCGCCCGCGGCGGCCATGGCGCGCAGCCGGATCACGCCTGTCGTCGTCTCCTCGGTGCCCGCGAGGACTCCGGACAGCAGGTCGCGGCGATCGCTGTGAAGCAGTGAGACGAGATCGCAGCCGTCGTCCATCGTGACCTGCGGCCGCGTGTCGGCGACCTGATTGAGATGGGCGTAGTAGGTGTCGCGGTCCTCGCCATGGCGGGCGAAGACGCCGATCCCGTAGCGGGCGGTCAGCGCCGCCGCGACGTCGTCGCGGGTGGAGAGCGGGTTCGAGGCGGCCAGCACCAGCTCCGCACCGCCGGCCACGAGCGTCCGAGCGAGGTTCGCGGTCTCGGTCGTGACGTGGAGGCAGGCCGCGATCCGGATTCCCTTGAGCGGCTGCTCGCGCTCGAAGCGCGCCCGGATCAGCCGCAGGACAGGCATCTCGCGCTCGGCCCACTCGATCCGGCGGACGCCCTCGGCGGCCAGTCCGAGATCGGTGACGTCGTGGGGCGGCAGCGCGGCGGGGGTCGTCATCGTGGGGTGGTCTCCTCAGGTGGCACGCGCGTCGGCTCGTGCGCCGACAGATTATGCCGGACGGGGTTGGCAGGACTGACCGATGGCCCCTCCGGGACGATTGTCCGGTGTCGGGCGGCACCGTCCGGGCGGTGCGGTGCGGAGCGGTGCGCACGCCAGGCGGAACGGGTCACCCCCGCCCGAGGAGCCGACGGATCGGGGCCGGGATGAACACCGGGAGCCCGCCACCGAGGCGGTGGACGAGGCGCTCCTCGAAACGGACGTGCTCGCGGTAGCCGAGCCGCCGATACGCCTGCAGGGCCGGCGGGTTGTCGGCCCGGACGTTCAGGACGACCTGGTCGCACGTCCGGAGGAGCTCGGCGGTGACCGCCCCGGTCGTCGCCGTGGCATACCCCCGGCCGCGGTACTCGAGCTGGGTCATCACGTTGCCGACCACGCCGAGGCGGGCCTCGGGTGAGACGACGTGCGTGCCGGCCGCCGCGACGAGGCGTCCCCCGACCCGGATCCCGAAGTAGACGCCCTCGGCGATCGAGGACGGCGGCAGCCATGACGTGAACCCGAGCTGGTAGAGACGGTTGAGGTCGCCGGCTTCGACCGGCAGCAGGCGGGCCACCTCGGCCGGGTACGGCCGGAAGCTCGCCCGGTCGACCCACATCCGGACCATCTGGGGCCCGGGGTCGACCCGGTAGGACTGCTCGACCGCCGCCATGTGCTCGGTGAGCCCCGCGATGTAGGCCGTGCGGGGCCGGATGAGCACGCGCAGGATGGCCGCGACCCCCACCCGGTCGCCCATCACGAAGACGGGCTGCGGGGCGGGGCCCCCGTACTCGAGGACCACGGCGGCGGGCTCGACCTCGCCAGGCGCGAGCGCGACGCCCCAGCGCGTCCTGCCGAACTCGCGCTCGTCGAGGTCGCAGATCGCGTAGGCGGCGTACAGGCGATCCCGCTCGAGGATCCGGCGCAGGAGGGCCCTGTCGGCGGTGGCATGGACGCTCATCTCGTGGCCGGTGCGGGCGGCCGCCGTGGCAGCCACGTCACGCACCCTCGGACGCTGGGGCGGGAACGTCCGCGCCGTCGTTCGCGGTGGACAACATCGAAGCGGGCGGTTCGAGGGGGCCTTCGTGAGCGACGGCTGCGCCGGCAGGGTTGCGGGCGGGCTGCCGGACAGACGGGTCGGCGCCGAAGGCATCCGTCGCGGGCTCGGCGACGGCCGGGTTGCCATCCGCGACCGGCCCGGGATCCGTCGCGGGCTCGGCGTCCGGGCTCGGCTCGGGATCCGGAGCGGGCTCGACGAGGGCCGCGGCGCCGCGGGCGCGGACCGCCAGGCCGAGCCGCGTGAGGCCTGCCTCGAACGGCCGCGCCAGGACGCCCTCCTCGGTCACGATGGCGCCGACGAGGTCGGCCGGCGTCAGGTCGAAGGCCGGGTACCTCGCGATGGCACCGACGGGGGCGACGCGCCGGCCGCCGAACGTGAGCAGCTCGTGGGCGGACCGGGGCTCCGCATGGAACTCGCTCCCGTCGCGCGTGTCGAGGCTGATCGTCACGCCGGGGGCCACGACGGCGAACGGCAGGCCGTGGCGCGCGGCGAGCACGGCGAGGCCGCAGGTGCCGGCCTCGGCGAGCACGTCGCCGTTCGCAGCGATCGCCTCGGCGCCGACGAGGACGATGTCCACCTCGCCGGACGCCATCAGCGCACCCGCCCCGTTGTCGGCGATCAGCTCGTAGCCTACCCCCGCCTGGGCCAGCTCCCAGGCCGTCAGGCGGGTGCCCGCGAGCGACGGCCGCGTCTCGCACACGACGACCTCGACGGCGCGGCCGTCGGCGATGAGCCGGTGGACCACGCCGAGGACGGTGCCGACCTGGCCGCCCGCGAGGGCGCCCACGCTGCCGAGCGTCAGGACGCGCAGCGGCACGCCGTCGTCGGTCGGGACGGCCGCGAAGAGCGTGGCGCCGTGGGCGGCCATTGCCGCGTGGTCGCTGGTCGCCTCGCCGACGATCGCCTCGGCCTCGGCCCGCAGGAGCTGCGCCAGGCCCGGGCCGTCGAGGAGCAGGTCGCGCCGTCGATCGACGATCGCGGTCATGCGGTCGATCGACGCCCGGACCGGCCCGGAGGAGCTCGCGACATTGCGCAGGCTGTTGGCCGAGCCGTGGATGATCGCCCGTCGCGCGAACGGTCGCGAATTGGCGGCGCCCGCTGCAGCGAGCGCGATCGCGCAGGCGGTGACCTGGCCGAGCAGCGGCGCGCCGCGGATGACGCCTTCGCTGATGGCCACGCGCACGTCCGGCGCGTTCCGGCAGGCGACCTCGAGCAGGTCGTCAGGCAGGCGGCGCTGGTCGAGCAGGACGATTGCCTCCGCCTCGAGGCGGAACGGGCTGCGGTAGCCCGCGACGGCCTCGCCCGGCCCCAGGCCAGGCCGGCCCCGCGGGCTCGTCGGCGACGGGCGCGTGGCGTTTGCGCCGGCTTCGTCGGCCGCGGTGGACAGGGCCGCATCGTCGCCGGGAAGGAGGCCCGTCGCGTCGCCCGTCAGGATCGCGCTCGCCATCTCGGCAGTCGTCCGCTGGAGCGCGCCCGCCACGCCGACCACGTTGGCCGCGGTGCGCACGGCGTCGGACACGAAGGCCCGGAAGAAGCGCCGCCTTCCGAGGCGCACGGCTTCGTCCGGATCGAGGGGCCCTGGGTCGGGCGGGCGGGCGGCGCCCGGGTCGTCGCTCACGGGATACGGCTGCCGCGACGGCCGGCTTCCGGCGTCAGTACTGGATGACGGACGACACGGCGTGCTCGCCGAGCCGGTCGCGACCCTTGAGGAACGCCAGCTCGACGAGGAACGCCAGCCCGACGATCTCGCCCTGGAGACGCTGGACGAGCTCGACCGTGCCGCGGACCGTGCCGCCCGTCGCCAGGAGGTCATCCACGATCAGGACGCGCTGGCCGGGACTGATCGCGTCGCGGTGGATCTCGAGCGTGTTGGACCCGTACTCGAGGGCGTATTCGACGCTGATCGTCTCGGCGGGCAGCTTGCCCAGCTTGCGGACCGGGACGAGGCCGGCGTCGAGGCGGTAGGCCAGCGGCGCCGAGAAGATGAAGCCGCGCGATTCCATGCCCACGACGATGTCGATCTTGAGGTCCGCGTAGGGCGCGAGCATCGCGTCGATCGACGCCCGATAGGCGGCCGGATCCTTGAGCAGCGTCGTGATGTCGTAGAAGAGGATCCCCGGCTTCGGGAAGTCCGGGATCTCGCGGATCTTCGCGCGGAGCTCTTCCGGGGTCATCGCTGCGGGGTCCTCCGAGGGCGGATGTCGCGCAACGCCGAGAGACGGCGTCGGCGGATGGGCACGCCGGAAGTCTACCGCAGCAGGGCCGTGATCCCAGACCGGATTTCGTCCGCGGTCCTGCCTTCGAGGGCCAGCCGCCCCGCCGTCGCCAGGGTCCCCGCATCAGCCGCCCGGACCGCGCGCCGCACCGGCCCGAGGCTGGCGGCTGCCATGCTCAGCTTGCGCACGCCGATCGCCACGAGCGCGAGCGCGGCGGCCGGGTCGCCCGCCATCTCGCCGCACACCGACAGCTCGGTCCCGGCGCGCTCGCTGGCCTCGACGGCCATCCGCACGAGTCGCAGCAGGGCAGGGTGAAGTGGGTCCTGGTAGCGAGCCAGGCCGCGATTGCCGCGGTCGACCGCGACCGTGTACTGCAGCAGGTCGTTCGTGCCGAGGCTCCCGAACCGCAGCCGCGGGAGGTACGAGTCGGCGACGATGACGGCCGCCGGGATCTCGAGCATCACGCCGAGATCGACGTCGCCCTGCTCGACGCCCTCGGCCGCGAGCTGGGCGCGGGCCGCCGCGGCGAGCTCCAGGAGGAGATCCGCGTCCCGCGCGTCGGCGATCATCGGCGCCATCACGCGGACCGTCCCGGGCGCCGTCCCCGCGGCCGCCCGCAGCGTCGCGCGCAGCTGGCGCACGAACAGGTCCGGCTGGGTCCAGGCGAGCCGGAGCGCGCGGACGCCCAGGAACGGGTTCGCCTCCGCCTCGATCGGCAGGTACGGGATCGGCTTGTCCCCGCCGACGTCGAGCAGCCGGATCGTGACCGGGTGCGGCGCGAACGCGTCCACCACGGCCCGGTAGGCCGCGACCTGCTCGTCCTCGGTCGGGGGACCGACCGCTCCACGAACAGGAACTCGGTCCGGAAGAGGCCGACGCCCCGGGCGCCGAGGGCGACCGCCCTGGCCGCCTCGGCCGGCCCGCCGACGTTGGCGAGCAGCGTCACCTCGATGCCGTCACGGGTGACGACCGGCAGGTGCGCCTCGTCGAGCGCCTGGGCCGCCGCGGCCGCCGCGGCCGCCCTGGCCGTCTCGAACCGGGCGGTGGCCTCGGCGTCGGGGTCGAGCACCACCTCGCCGGTCGAGCCGTCGAACAGGACGACCGCCGGCGCCTCGGCCTCGAGCGCCTCGAGCAGGCCCCCGACGCCCACGACCGCGGGGATGCCGTAGGCGCGGGCGAGGATCGCGGCGTGGGCCGTCTTCGAGCCTTCCGACAGCAGGATGCCGAGCAGGCGGTCGTGCGGGATGGAGGCGGTCACCGACGGCGGCAGGTCCGGGGCGGCGACGATCGACGGCTCGGCGATGTCGGGCGGACCCGTCCGGACACCTGCCAGGTGCCCGACGATCCGGGTCGCCACGTCGTCGAGGTCCGCCGCCCGCGCCGCGAGGAGCTCGTCGCCGCTGTCGCGCAGCAGCGTGGCGAACTCGGCCATCGAGGCCCGGACGGCGGCGATCGCGTCCTCGCCCTCGCCGATGCGGGCGGACGCCATCTCGAGCAGGGCCTCGTCGCGGGCGAACAGGGCATGCGCGTCGAAGATGCCGGCCTCGTCGGGATGGTCGTGGGCGAGTCGAGCGGCAAGCGCAGTGAGCTCGGCCGCCGCAGCGTCCATCGCCGCCTCGAGGCGGTCGATCTCCGCGGCGGCCCGGCTCGGGTCGATCCGCCCGCCCGCGATGACGGGCGCGGGTCGGACCACGACGACGGGACCGCCGGCGACGCCGGCGGACGCCGCGATCCCGTGGAGTGTGCGCATCGAGGTGCCTCCTGGCGGGTGGCCCTGGCGCCCGCCGCGGAGCGCGGCGGTCGCGGGGCTCGTGGCGCGCCCGCCGGATGGGCGGGCGCTGGCTGCGGTGCGGCGCGCCGGGTGCGACGCCGGTCAGTCGCGCGCGTCGAGCCGGCGCTCGGTGCCCGCGAGCAGGCGGGCGATGTTGTCGTGGTGGAAGATCCAGATCAAGGCGACCGTCCCGACCGCGTACACGGCATAGGCGGGCGGCAAGCCCTGGGACACGACGAGGATCACCTCGATGATCCCGCCCGCGAGCGATCCCACGAGCGAGCCGAGCGAGCTGATCCGCGTCACGACGATGATGACCACGAAGATCGGGATGATCGCGAACGCCACGAGCGGCTGGATCATGACCGCGGTCCCCCAGGCCACCGAAACGCCCCGCCCGCCCCCGAAGCCGATGTACGGAGACCGGCTGTGGCCGACGATCGCGCACAGCGCGGCGACGACCTCACCGTTCGGGCCGAGGCCGAGGAAGCGGGCCAGGAGCACGGCGACGACGCCCTTGCCCGCGTCGAGCAGCCCCGCGACGAGCGCCCAGCGCGGGCCGATCGCTCGCAGTGTGTTGGCGCCGCCGGTCCGGCCGCTGCCGATCGTCCGGGGGTCGCGCCCGCCGACGAGGCGGGAGACGACGAGCCCGAACGGGATGCCGCCGATGAGATAGGCGGCGAGCCCGATGGCGGCGAGGGCGAGGACGTTGCTGGGATCCACGCCGCGGATTATGTCGGCAGGGGCCGGGGCGCGCGGTCCGTCCCGCCAGCCGTGTCAGGCGATCTCCTCGCCCAGGCCGCTCTCGACCGCCTGCCGGATCGCCTCGAGCGCCTCGGCTTCCTGGGGACCGTCGGCGGTGACCTCGATCTCGTGGTCCTTCTTGGCCTTGAGGCCGCTGGACAGTAGAGCGCCGACGTCGCGCTCGTCGTGGCGCTGTCGGTCGTGACGTTGCGGACTGTGATCTTCGTGCCCCGGAACGCTCGCCGCGGCCTTGACGAAGACGCTCAGCGGCCGCAGGTGGATCCCGCTCTCGTTGCGGACGACCAGCCGAACGCTGCTGCTCATGGGTCCCTCCCGGTGATGATCGCGTGGTTGACCATGGCGAGGAGCGCGTCCCGGTTGCCCGCGAGCTCGGCCCGCCGCGCGGCGTCGCCGGCGACCTGCTCGACGAGGCGGGCCAGGGTGGCGTTGACGGGCGCGGGCAGGCCCGCCATCGCCGCGGCGCGGGCCACCCCGCCGTTGAGCCAGGGTGCCTCGCTCGGGCCGCCGGACCCCGCGACGTGGAGCGCCAGCGAGGGGAGCTTGCCGCCCCGCGCGTCGCCGACCACCCGCCGCAGGACCGTCCAGGCGAGGAGCTCGGGCGCGCGGTACGCGGCGGCGAGCAGCCGCACGTCGCCGCCGGGCAGGGGCCGGACGGCGATCCCGAGGGCCCGCATCGTCGCGAGCGCCTCGAGGACCTGGCGGCGCTCGACGGCGAACAGCCGCCGGTCGGCGTATACCGCGGCGGGATCCCAGCCGAGGATGGCGCAGGTGGCATTGGCGATGAGGTTCGTCAGCAGCTTCGACCACTTCATGGCCCGCCAGTCGGCCTGGTGCCGGACCGGCAGCCCGAGCGCCGCGCCGCCGGCGGCGATCCGCCGCATCGCATCCCGGCCGTCCTCGCGGACCGCGGCGAGGGCGAGGCCGCGCCGCTTGCGCCAGGCGAAGCTGCCGTCCGCCTCGCGCGCGACGGGCGCGACCAGCGAACCCGCGACGATCGGCGAGTCCGGCAGGGCCGCGAGCGCCATCTCCTCGGCGCCCAGGCCGTTCTCGAGGGTCACGACCGGGACCCCGGGCCACGCCGCCACCGCCGGCAGCGCGGCCGCGAGCTCGGTCATGCGGACGGCGAAGACGGCGAAGTCGGGCGCCGGGCAGGCAGCCGGGTCGTCCGCCCGGGTGATCGCGGAGCGGATCTGCCGTCCGTCGGGCGCGGCGAGGCGGATCTCGTCGGGCCCAGTTGGCGTCCCGGGCCGATCGAGGACGACGACCCGCTCGCCCCCGGCGACCAGGACCGTCGCCACGAGCGAACCGACCGCGCCCCCGCCGACGACCAGCACCGGGCCGCGCCGCCCCGTCGCCGGCTCGCTGCCGGGCCCCGTCAACGCTCGAACTTCACGAGGCCGGCGGCGGCGTCCGCGTTCTCGAGCACCTCGTCCAGGCCGTCGCCGATATCCGCCTGCAGGGCCGCGAAGTACGCCCCCTCGACCAGCGGCCCACCGCTGACCGCGCACGCGCGCGGCCAGCTCCGGGTCCTCGGCGGGCAGGATGTCCTTGACGGCGGTGTCGATCGCGATGAAGGCGCCCAGCAGGTCGCCCAGGACGACGACGCCGGCCCCGGCGTCGGCCGCCCGGATCGCCTCCACGATCCGGGTCGCGTCGGTCCCGATCTCGAGCCTGCCGCTCGCCGCGTCGCGGATCCCGCCGGCCGCCACGACCCGGACCCGGGTCGCCTGCATCGTCGCGAATGCGGCGACGCCCTCGGCGAGCTCGGCCACGTGCGAGACGATCACCAGCCCGACCAGCGGCGCCGGAGCGGCCGCCTCGCTCACGTCGTCAGCCCCGCGAGACGACGACCGCGGTCAGCCACAGGCCGTAGGCGACCGTCGCGACGCCGAGGACGATGAACAGCCGGGTGATGACCCGCTCGGCGCGGGCCGGGAGCCCCCAGTCGAAGATGATCGCCCGGACGCCGAGCAGGGCGTGCCAGGTCACGAACACGAGGAAGAGGACCTCGAGGGTGACGATCGAGCGGGTTGCGGAGGTAGTCGGCGACCTCGGCGTAGTTGCGCAGGCCGTTCGGGACCACGAAGTGGTTCGCGATCATGTGGACCGTGATGAGCACCAGGACGGCCGCCCCCGAGATCGCCTGGCCGACGAACGAGACGCCCGCGACGTTGCGGCTGACCGGCGGAAGCGCGGGCGTCGCGCGTGGCCCGAGGTGCTGGTCGGAGACAGCCATGCGTCCGTCCCTCCTACTTGAAGATCCGGACGGCGCCGATCAGCAGCGCGATCGCGCCGAGGATGGCGAGGGCGACCAGGAAGGCCTTCTGGCGGTCGACCACGAAGCCGAACCCGACGAGGGTGACCCGGATCCCGTTCAGCCCGTGGACCAGGAGCCCTGCGAGGAGGAGCGACGTCGAGGGCCAGGAACGCTGGGCTCGAGACCAGCGCCACGAACGAGTCCCATGCCTCCGGGCCGCGGGCGAGCTGGGACAGGACCCCGAGGTGGAGGTAGAGGTACAGCACGAGGCCGATGCCGGTCAGCCGGTTGAGCGGCGAACGCCCAGCCGCCGAGCCGGCGGCCGCGGGGGTCGAACCAGCCGATCGGGCCGCGCCGGCGGGCCTGGCCAGTGGTTCTGGTCGTGGGCGCGGCCTCGGCGCTCATCGCGTGCCTCCCCTGCCGAACCCGAGCCGGCCGAGCCGGCTCGCGACGGCCCGGCGGCGCAGGTTCATGATCTGACGCGCCGGGTCGACCCCGAGGGGCACGCCTCGCTGCACTCGAAGGCGACGTGGCAGCGCCACGCGCCGTGCTCGTCGTCGGCGATCCGGAGCGTCCGCACCGGGTCGGACTCCCGCGGCTCGGCGAGGACCCGGAACGCCGCGGCGAGCGCGGCCGGCCCGAGGTAGTGCGGGTCGGTCGCCGCGATCGGGCAGGCCGACACGCAGATCCCGCACTCGATGCAGTCCTCGTAGCGCTGGTACTCGGTGAGGCCCTCCGGGATGCCCGCCTCGGGGATCTTCTCCGACGTCCGCACCAGGGGCCGGTCCATCGGGTTGAACGCCGCGTAGAAGTCGGCCATGTCGACCACGAGGTCCGACACGACGGGGGCGTTCAGGAGCGGCTCCACGGTCAGCGTGTCGGCGCCGAGGTCCGCCACGTTCGTCACGCAGGCGAGCACGTCCCGCCCGTTCACCCGCAGGCCGCACGTCCCGCACGACGCGTGGCAGCACGAATGGCGGAGGTTCAGCGACGGATCGAGCTTGACCCGGATGTAGGTCAGCGCGTCGAGGACGGTGCTGCGGGTCGCGATCGGCACGCTGAACTCGTCCTGGTGGGGGGCCGCGTCGCCGGCCCGCCAGCGGAACACCCGGACTCGGACGGTCTTTACGGCCGGGCTGGTGGAGCCGGCGCCGGTCGTCGGCCGGGCGGGCGCGGTAGCGGCGGCCGGGTCGGCCGCAGGGACGGGGGCGCCGGTCAGGGCGGTCACGCCGCCACCACCGGCGCGTAGAACGCGGTGTGGGGGAGGAGGACGACCTCGCGCGTCCGGCACGCGCGCGTCGACGCCGAGCTTCCTCGCGACCACGTTCGCGGCGGCCTCGGCCATCCCGCGCAGCGTCGTGCCCTTGCCGCCGGTGATCGTCACGAAGCCCTCGACCCCGTCGTCCTCGGCGTGGTCGAAGCACTTGAAGGTCCGCGAGAGCTCGCGGCCGCTCGACGCGCCGCGGCTCCCGATCAGGGGCCGCGCCGCCGACCACGCCGAGCGGAGCTTCGCGGTCGCGACCTCGGGCACCAGCATCGCGCCTTCGCGATACATCTTCTGGATGTGGTCCTCCGGCACGTCGATGTTGTCCGGGTCGTCGACCACCCAGGAGCTGGTCCCGATCACGGACAGGCCGCGCTGCGGCACGATGATGTCCCCGTCGCCCGACTTGTGGAGCCGGTTGAGGACCATGTTGCACCAGCGGCCGTGGACCGCCAGGAGCACGCCCGGCGAGGGCTGGACCGGGACGTCCGCGCCGGCCATCCGGGCGATCGATTCGCCCCACGGCCCGGCCGCGTTCACCACGAGGTCGGCGCCGATGACCTCCTCGCGACCCGTGGTCGCGGTCGCGGACCTTGACGCCGGTGACGGTCGAGCCCGTCTTGACGAAGTCGATGGCTTCGGTGTAGGTCCGGACCACCGCGCCGTTGGCCATCGCGGTGGCGAAGAAGCGGAGCGGCATCCGCATCGCGTCCATGGTCCCGTCGGGCACGCGGGCGCCGCCGAGGTTGGCGGGGTTGGCGTTGCGGCTCGAGCTCGAGCACCCCCTTCCGGTCGAACCAGGTGACCGGGATGCCGCTCGCCGCGCACCCTTCGAGGAAGGCATCGCGGTAGGCGAGGTCCTCCTCGGTGACCGCCAGGAAGAGCCCGTCGTTGAGCTCGAACGAGCCCGGGCAGATCCGGCGCAGGATCATGTTCTCCTCGATGCACTCGACGGCCGACTCCTTGTCGTTGACGGCGTAGCGTGCACCCGAGTGGAGGAGGCCGTGGTGACGCCCGGTCGTGCCGGACGTGACCTCGCCCCGCTCGACGAGGGTGACCCGGATCCCCCGCAGGACCAGGTCGTGGGCCAGCGCCCCGCCCGTGCCGCCGCCACCGACGATGACGACGTGGAACGGGCTTCGGGCGATCGGATCGCTCATTGCGCTGTGCCTTCCCGACCGGGCGCCGCGGGGGCCCCGGGTCTCCTCCAGGAACGTCGGGCGGCCGCGGTCAGGCGGCCGCCCGAGAGTGAGCTAGTCGGTCCAGTCGAAGGTCCGGGTGACGGCCTTCTTCCACTGCTTGTACTCGGCCGCGACCTTGGCGGCGTCCATGACGGGCGTCCACTCGTGGTCCTTGGCCCAGTTGGCGCGGAGGTCCTCGACCGCGGCCCAGTAGCCGACCGCGAGGCCGGCCGCGTAGGCGGCGCCGAGGGCCGTCGTCTCGGCGACCACCGGGCCGGATGACCGGCACGCCGAGGACGTCGGACTGGAACTGCATGAGCAGGTTGTTGAAGACCATGCCGCCGTCGACCTTGAGGGCCGTCAGCGGAACGCCGGAGTCGGCGTTCATCGCGTCGAGGACCTCGCGGGTCTGCCACGCGGTCGCCTCGAGGACGGCCCGGGCGATGTGGCCCTTGTTGACGTACCGGGTCAGGCCGGCGATGACGCCGCGGGCCTCGTTCTTCCAGTACGGCGCGAAGAGGCCGGAGAACGCCGGCACGAAGTAGCAGCCGCCGTTGTCGTCGACCGACGCGGCGAGCGCCTCGATGTCGGGCGACTTCTCGATCATGCCGAGGTTGTCGCGGAGCCACTGGACGAGGGCGCCCGTGATGGCGATGGAGCCCTCGAGGCAGTACACGGCCGGCTGGTCGCCGATCTTGTAGCCGAGGGTCGTGAGGAGGCCGTTCTTGCTCGGGACAGCCTTCGTGCCCGTGTTGAGGAGCATGAAGCAGCCGGTGCCGTAGGTGTTCTTCGCCTCGCCGGCGGAGAAGCACGTCTGGCCGAACAGGGCGGCCTGCTGGTCGCCGAGGTCACCGGCGATCGGGACGTCGACAAGGTGGCCGACGCCGCGGCCGTAGACCTCGGACGAGGCCTTGACCGCCGGCAGCATCTGGCGCGGGATGCCCAGCAGCCCCAGGATCTCGGGATCCCAGTCGAGCGTGGTGTAGTTGAAGAGGAGGGTCCGGCTGGCGTTGGAGACGTCCGTCACGTGGACGCCGCCCTGGGCGCCGCCGGTGAGGTTCCAGATGCACCACGTGTCGATGTTGCCGAACAGCAGGTTGCCGGCCTCGGCATCCGCGCGGGCGCCCGGGACGTTGTCGAGGACCCACTTGGCCTTGGGCCCCGAGAAGTAGGTCGCCAGCGGGAGCCCGGTCTTCGGCCGCAGCCTGTCGGACCCGCCGTCCTTGGCGAGCTCGGCGCAGATCTGGTCGGTGCGGGTGTCCTGCCAGACGATCGCGTTGTAGACCGGCTTGCCGGTCCGCTTGTCCCAGACGACCGTGGTCTCGCGCTGATTCGTGATGCCGACGGCAGCCAGGTCCGCGGCCTTGAGGTGGGCCTTGCTGAGCGCCCCCTCGATGACTTCCTGGCAGCGAGTCCAGATCTCCATCGGGTCGTGCTCGACCCAGCCGGGCTTCGGGAAGATCTGCTCGTGCTCCTTCTGGTCGATCGCCACCACCTGGCCGGCGTGGTTGAAGATCATGAAGCGCGTGCTTGTGGTCCCCTGGTCGAGGGCACCAACGAAAGTACCTGCCATGTGCGCAATCTCCGATGCGGTTGCAGCTCGCCCCGGCCGGCCGATCAGCCAGCCTTGAGGGCGTCGCGAAGGGACTCGAACAGGATCGTCGTGCTGGTGGCGCCGGGATCCTGGTGCCCGGCTGAGCGTTCTCCGAGATAGCTCGCACGACCCTTGCGGGCGACGATCGGGGTCACCGAGTCGCGGCCCGTCGCCGCGGCTGTGGCGGCAGCCTCGAGGGCGGCGGGAAGGTCCGCCACCCCGGCCTCCAGGGCGTCGACTGCCGGCGTCATCGCGTCGACCATCGTCTTGTCGCCGAGGTTCGCCTTCCCCCTGGCGACGACGCCCTCCAGGCCGGCCCGAAAGCCGGCTGCGAGGTCTGCCGGCGCCAGCTCGGACGCCGCGCCGAACGCGGTACCAAGGCGGAGGAAGAACGTCCCGTACAGCGGGCCGCTCGCGCCGCCGACCGTGGAGATGAGCTTCATCCCGATCTGCTTCATCAGCGTCCCGGGATCGCCGTCCTGGAGGCTCGGAAGGATCGTCAGGACGGCCGTCATCCCACGGTCCATGTTGATCCCGTGATCCGCGTCCCCGATCGCCGAGTCGAGCTGCGTCAGCTCGTCCCGCGCGTCATGGATGCGGGCCGCGAAGACCTCGATGAACCGCGTGAGGTCGCCCGTGGTGGTCACCAGGTCAGGCTCCCCAGCGAAGGGCCGGGGTATGGACCGGCGCGTCCCACAGGCGGGTCAGCTCGTCGTCGAGCTTGAGGAGGGTGATCGACGTCCCGGCCATCTCGAGCGACGTGATGTACGGCCCGATCAGGTTGCGGGCGATGGTCACGCCCTTGCCGGCGAGGATCTCGGCGACCTTGCGGTAGACGATGTAGAGCTCGACCAGGGGCGTGCCGCCCATGCCGTTGACGAAGGCGAGGACGCTGTCACCCGAGTTGAAGATGCCCTCATCGAGGATGGGGCCCATCATCATCTCGACGATCTCGTCGGCCGGCTTGAGGGGCAGGCGCTGGCGGCCCGGCTCGCCGTGGATGCCGACCCCGATCTCCATCTCGCTGTCGGAGATGTCGAAGGTCGGCTTGCCCGCGGCCGGCACGGTGCACGAGGTCAGGGCCATGCCCATGGAGCGGACGTTGTCCTGCACCTTCTGGCACAGGGCCGTCACCGTCTTGAGGTCCGCGCCGGCCTCGGCCGCGGCCCCGACGATCTTCTCGGCGAGGACCGTGCCGCCGACGCCGCGGCGCCCGGCCGTGTAGAGCGAGTCCTGGACGGCGACGTCGTCGGCGATGACGACCGAGGTGACGTCGATTCCCTCCGCCTGGGCGAGCTCGGCGGCGATCTCGAAGTTCATGATGTCGCCGGTGTAGTTCTTCACGATGTGAAGGACGCCGGCGCCGCCGTTGACGGCCTTCGTCGCGGCGAGCATCTGGTCCGGCACGGGCGAGGTGAAGACGGCGCCCGGGCAGGCGGCGTCGAGCATGCCCATGCCGACGAACCCGCCGTGCATCGGCTCGTGTCCCGATCCGCCGCCGGAGATGACGCCAACCTTGCCGGCGCGCGGCGCGTCCTTGCGGACGACGATGTTCGGCTCCTCGACCCGGATCAGGTCGGGGTGCGCCGCGAGCATGCCAGCGAGCGCCTCGTCGACGACGCGCTCGGGGCTGTTGATGAGCTTCTTCATGCGCTCCTCCAGTGATGCGGCGTCGGCGCCGGCGTCGTGTCAGCGCCCGTTGCGCAACGCGCGAAGGGGAGGGCGTCGCGGCGTGCCGCGCGCCGGCGGGCGGGGCCGAGCCAGCCGGCGCGCGAGATCGCGAGGATCCCTCCGGAGATCAGGTCGGGAACGCCTTCAGGACGAAGTTCTGGTACACCGCGCACCCAGACGACCGCCGCGATGGCGCCGCCGACGAGCGGGCCGACCACGGGGATCCAGGAATACTCCCAGTCGCTGCTGCCCTTGCCCGGGATGGGGAGGATGGCGTGCATGATCCGCGGCCCGAGGTCGCGGGCGGGGTTGATCGCGTACCCGGTCGTACCTCCGAGCGAGAGGCCGATCACGAGGACGATCAGGGCGATGGCGAGGGGCCCGATACCCGCTGCATTCCCGAGGAAGAAGACGGCGAAGACCAGCACGAACGTGCCGATGATCTCCGAGATCAGGTTCCAGAGCGGGCTGCGGATCGCCGGGCCGGTGCAGAAGACGGCGAGCTTGAGGCCCTGGTCCTCGGTCTCAGCCCAGTGCGGGTAGTAGTGGAGGAAGACCAGCGTGGCGCCGATGAACGCGCCGATGAACTGGGCGACGAAGTACAGCGGGACCTGGTCCCACGGCGTCTTGCCGGCGATCGCAAGGCCGAGGGTGACGGCCGGGTTCAGGTGCGCACCGCTGTATGGGGCCGACACCATGACGCCAGCGAAGACGGCCATCGCCCATGCGAGGGTGATGACGATCCAGCCCGAGTTGTTGGCCTTCGACTTGCCGAGGAGGACACCCGCGACCACGCCGTCGCCGAGCAGGATCAGGATCATCGTCCCGATCAATTCGGCAATGAACTTCTCTGCAGACATGCTCACTCCCTCTAGTGATGGACGAGCGCACCGACGGCGAGCGCCCTCGCGTGGTCCCTCCAGCCTGCGAATGGCCCCGGCCCCGGGTCCCTCGCGGCGGTTCGTCGGCGCGGCAGTACCCCACGGGTACTGTTGCGGACACGGTACGCCCGGCGACTCCCGGGAAACGTCAAAAGAACGTCTAGGTTGCGCCCGCGTTGCGGGGACCGCCCGTGTCATGGGCTCGCGGCCTGATGAGCGCCGGGGCTCGCGGCCTGGGTGCGCGCCGGGGCTCGATCGCCGAGCACCGCCCCAACCCAATGCCGGCCCCTCGCCGGCGACCGTGGCCGGGGGACGTCGCAGCGAGCCTTGCCTGGGGGGACGCGCCCGCGGCGGCCGATTCTTCAGCCGAGGGGCGCCGGCGCGCCCCCATCGGCGGGCCAGTCGGGCGGGAGCTTGCCCGCGGCGAACGCCGCCGTGTCCTGCGTTGCGGCGAGCACCTCGGCGAGGCTGCCGCCGGCGGCACACTCGATCGCGCCGGCGAGCGCGCCTTCGACCAGCGGTCCGCGACTGACCCGCACCCCGGCCCGCATCTCGGCCGGCAGGTCCTCGAGCGCCATCTCGACCGCGAGCGCCGCGCTGTTGAGGTCGAGCAGCACGACCGCGCCGGCCGAGCCGTCGAGCGCGGCTCCGAGGGCCGCGAGCACCGCCGGGGTGCTCGTCCCGAGCGCACCGAGGTCGGTGCCGCCCGCGATCGTCACGGGGACGCCAGGGGCCGACTGGCGGACCATCGCCGCGAGCCCGCTGACCAGGTCGTGGCTGTGGCCGACCAGCACGAGCGCGATCACCGGGAACCTCCGTGGCGGCCTGCGACGGGTAGACTCACGGCGATGAGCATAGGCGGATCGGGACGACCAGCGAGCGGCCAGAGCGCCGCGATGACGCAGGCGCCGAGCAGAGGCGGATCGGGAGGACCACCCGGCGGCCGGAGCGCCGCGACGGTGACGACGGACGACGTCGTCGGCTTCGTGCGCCGCGCCGCGGTCGCCGTGCGGCGCCACGAGGCGCTCCTCGACCGGCTCGACGCGGCCCTCGGGGACGGCGATCACGGGACGAACCTCTCGATCGGGCTCGAGGCCGTCCTCCGCGAGCTCGACGAGGCGCCGCCCGGCGACGACGAAGCGATCGGCGCCCTCATCCGGCGGATCGGCCATGTGATCGTCGCGAGCGTCGGCGGCGCATCGGGCCCGCTGTACGGCACCGCCTTCATCGAGTGCGGGTTCGCGCTCGAGGGGCGCGACGTCGTCGACCTCGCCGCCCTCGCCTCCGCGGTCCGGGCCGGGGCGGACGGGCTCGCCAGGCGGGGCCGCTGCGCGGTCGGCGACAAGACGATCCTCGATGCCCTCCGGCCGGCCGCCGACGCGCTGGTGGCGTTCGCCGCGGGCAGCACGCCGCCCCAGGACGCGTTCGTCGCGGCCGCCCGGGCCGCCCGCAACGGCGCCCAGGCAACCATCCCGATGATCGCCCGGCGCGGGCTCGCGCTGCGGCTCGGCGAGCGGTCGCGGGGCCACCGGGATCCCGGCGCCACGTCGTGCTTCCTGCTCGTCCGCGCCATGCTCGACGGCCGTTCTGCGTGGCGGGCGCGGCCGATCCGGCCCGCCCTCGGGGCGAGGGCCGCCGGATGACGGCCCGGTCGGACCTCGAGGCCAGGATCGCGCGCCTCGAGGAGGAGCGCCGGCGCGCCTTCAGCGAGTCCCAGCGGGAAGCCGACGCGATGTTCGCCCAGTACCAGCTGAGCCAGCTGCTGGCGTCGGGCGACGATCTCGAGAAGCTGAGCGCGGCCGTGCTGGCCGAGATCGTCCGCGCGTGCGGCGCGGGGGCGGCAGCCCTGTGGCTGGCGGCGCCCGGCGAGACCGTGCTGCGGCGGACCGCGATGATCGCGCCGCCGGCGAGCGAGGATCCGGCGCCGGCGACCTTCCGGGGGATCGACGCGGCGGCGGCCTGGGCGGCCGCCCATCGCTGCTCCGGCGTGCCGCTCGAGGAGAGCCGGGCGCTCGGCACGGGCAGCGGCGGGCGCGTGCCGATCGGGTACGTCGCGGTGCGGCCGCCCGCGGATGGGGAGCTCGACCCCGGCCACGAGCGCTACCTCGGCCTCGTGCGGCGCGAGCTCGCCCTGGCCTTCCGGGCGGCCCAGCTCCGCGGCGAGCTTGCCCGCGAGCGGGGGATCCTCGCCGCGATCCTCGATGGCGCGAGCGACGCGATCGTCGCCGTCGGGCCGGATCGCCGGATCACCCGCCTGAACCGGGCCGCGGCCCGGCTCGTCGGCGGCGCCGCCCGTGACGGAGTCGGCGCCGCGTGCTGGTCCTTCCTCGGCTGCCTTCCGCCCGGGATCGACGAGGCGACGGCTCCGCGGGCGGACCGCGCCTGCGGACCGACGTGCCCGTTCCGCGAGGTCCTGGAGCACGGCCGGACGCTCATCCGGGAGCTCCAGGTGCGGCCCCCGGCCGGGCCGCCGATCCCGGTCGCCGCCAGCTACTCCGCGATGGCGGGCGATCCTGCCGGCGGCCCGGGCGGCGTCGTCGCCGTGCTCCGCGACCTGCGGGCCGGCCGCGAGCTCGACGAGCTGAAGAGCAGCTTCGTGGCCGCCGTCTCGCACGAGCTGCGGACGCCGCTGGCGCTCATCAGCGGTCACTCGCAAAGCCTGCTCCACCTCGGCCTCGACGAGGCGATGAGCCGGCACCACCTCGAGCGCATCGGGGACGCCGTCGAGCGTCTCGGCGCGCTCGTCGACGAGATCATCGACGTGAGCCGGCTCGAGAGCGACCAGCTCGTGCTCGACCGGTCGCCGACGGACCTCCAGGCGCTGCTCGACGCGTTCGCCGCCGAAGCCGCGGAGCTCCCGGGCGCGCCGCCCGTGCGGGTCGACACCGGCCCCTTGCCGCGCGTCGACATCGACCCGCGGCGGATCCACCAGGTGCTGGCGAACCTGCTGACCAACACCCAGAAGTACGCCGGGTCGGACGCCGAGGTCGATGGTGCGGGCCCGCCAGGTCGGCGCGAGCAGCGTGGTCGTGTCGTTCGTCGACGACGGCGCCGGGATCTTCGCCGACGATCAACCGCGGGTGTTCGACCGGTTCCACCGGGGCCGCGGCGTCCGCGAGTCCGCCGTCGCCGGCAGCGGGCTGGGGCTGTACATCTGTCGTCGCCTCATCGAGGGCCACGGAGGCTGGATCCGGCTCGACCCGGTCCGCCGGGGGACGTCGGTCAGCTTCCGGCTGCCGGTCGCGCCGGGATGACGGGGGACCGCGCATGATCGGCGACTCGATGCCCGGGGCGCGGATCCTCATCGTGGAGGACGAGCCCGAGTTCGCGTCCCTGATCGCGCTCTGGATCGAGCGCCACGGCTGGCTGCCCGAGACTGTTCACGACGGCGAGACGGCGGTCCGGCGCTTCGAGGAGGACCCACCGGACCTGGTGCTCCTCGACCTGAGCCTGCCCCGCCTCGACGGCTGGGCGGTCATCGAGCGGATCCGGCGGGAGAGCGGGGTGCCGATCCTGCTGGTCACCGCCCGCGACGGCGAGCAGGACAAGATCCGCGGCCTGGGCGCCGGCGCCGACGATTACGTCACGAAGCCGCTGTCGTTTCCCGAGCTGATGGCCCGCATCGCGGCCGTGCTGCGCCGGGCCCGCGCACGGATGGTCGCCGAAGCGCCCGAGCTGCGCGCCGCGGGCCTCGTCATCGACGGCCGCAGCCACCGCGTGACGCTCGACGGCGCCGAGGTGCACCTGACGCCGACCGAGTACCGGCTCCTGCGCCACCTCGTCGAGCGGCCGAACATCGTCGTGCCGCACGCCGACCTGCTCGCCGAGGTGTGGGGTCTGGGCTATCGCGACGACCTCCACCTCCTGCGGGTCACGATGCGGAACCTGCGGGCGCGCCTGGCCGAGGCCGGCCCGCGCCGCCGGCTGATCGCCACGAGCTACGGGCTCGGCTACCGGTTCAGCGAGGGCGAATCGGAGGCGCCGAAGCCACGCGGCCAGCAGGCGTCCGAGCGCAGCACCTAGGCTGAGGCGTCGCGCGCAAGCGCGCGCGGCAGGCGCGCCAGCCGGCCCGACAACGCGACGCCGGCGAGCGCCGAGACTGCCCCGACACCGAACGCCATCGCGATCCCGACCGCGATCACGCTTCCGGCGACGGCCGGCGCGTCGACCCCCGCCGCGACGAGCGCAGCGGGCCCGGCGGCCAGCGCGACGAGGGCGCCGCCGAGGCCGCTGCCGAGCGCCGTGCCGAGAACGTCGCTCAGCTGGAGCGAAGCGCTCGCGCGACCTTCGGCGCCGGCGGCCGCCTCGCGCAGGACCGTCAGGGTCAGGGGCGAATAGGCAAGCCCCATGCCGAGCCCGGTGACGCCCCAGCCCGCGATCCCGACGCCGATCGGGATGCCCGGCACGAGCACCAGCCCGGTCGTGGCGATCCCCGCCAGCACCGTGCCGAAGCCCACCCCGACGAACCGGCGGGCGCCGAGCCTGACGACGCCGCGCGCCTGGACCCATGCGCCGGCCGTCCAGGAGACCGTGGCCGCGGTCAGGGCGATCCCGGCGGTGGCGACGCTCGTGCCGCGGACCGCGACGAGGGCGAGCGGCACGTAGGCATCGGCCGAGAAGAACGCGCAGGTCAGCAGGCCCCGCAGCAGGATCGCCGCCGGCAGGACGGGCCGGGCCCGGAGCGTCCCCGGCGGCGTGAGCCGGGCGAACGCCGGCAGGCCGACGGCCAGCCCGGCGGCGATCATCGGCCCGCCCGGGACGAGCGTCGCCGACCCGAGTCCACCGACCACGAGCGCGGCGCCGGCGGCGGCCAGGCCGGCCAGGACGAGCCGGCGCCGGAGGTCGGAGGCCGCGGGCGGCGCGCCGAGTGGCAGCGGGTGCTCCCGCTCGACGCGGCGCAGCGGGCGAATCGTCATGCCGGCCGCCACGGCGATCAGCGGCAGCAGCGCGAGGAAGACCCAGCGCCAGCCAACGTGCTCGCCGACGATGCCGGCGATGGCGGGTCCCACGATGCCGGGCACGACCCAGGCCGTCGAGAGGGTGGCGAACATGCGCGGCCGCGACCGATCCGGGTAGGCTCGCCCGATCGCCGTGTACGCGACGGGCGCCTCGAACCCGGCCCCGAACCCCTGGAGGATGCGCCCGACGATCAGGACCTCCATCGTCGGCGCGGTCCCCCCGATCACGAGGCCGGCGGCGAAGCAGCCGAGCCCGATCAGCAGCGACGTCCCGAGGCGGCCACGGTCGAGGACGCTGCCGGCCAGCACGATCCCGACGACGTTGGCGAGGAAGAACGCGGAGAACACCCAGCCGTAGAGCGCGAGGCCGTGGAGCTCGGCCGGCGACAAGCGGCATCACGGTCCCGACGGCGAGCGCCTCGAAGGCGACCAGCGTGACGGTCAGGACCAGGCCGATGGTGAGCGCCCGGCGCTGCGGGGCGAGGACGCCGTCGTCGGGAACCGGCCGGGGGGTGGGCACGCGCCGAATTCTTGCACGGCCGGGCGCTCCGGAAGCCGCGCTCGGGCGGTGCGCACCGGGCGCACCGCGCCGGCCCGGCGCCGGCCGGGGCGCCCCGCTCAGCTGCCCCGCGCCTCGCGTGCCTCGCGCGCCGCGCCGACCCGCGCCACGATCGCCCGGGTCAGCTGCCACGCACGTCCCGGATCGCGAGGGATGCGGATCCGGACCTGGCTGGCAGCGAACGTCACGTCGCCGGGACGGACCCCGGGAAGTGGCGCTCCGGCCACCAGGCGCATCGCCTCCCCACGGCTGAGCGCTCCGCCGAAGCGGACCACGAGCTGGCCCTCCTCCCTGGCCAGCGAGGCGATGCCGGCCGCCTCGGCCTCGAGGCGCAGCTCGGCCACCTCGACGAGCCGCAGCACCGGTGGCGGCATCGGCCCGAACCGGTCGAGCGCCTCCTGGCGGAACGCTGCGACGTCGCCGGCGGTGCGGGCCCGGGCAAGGCGGCGATAGAGCTCGAGCTTGGCGGCCTCGTCGGCGACATAGTCGTCCGGGAGGTGCGCGTCGACGGGGAGGTCGACGGTCGCGCCGGTCGGGGCCTTGACCGGGTCGCGGCCTTCCCAGGTCGCCTTGCGATCCTCGACGGCCTCGGCGAGCAGCCGCGTGTAGAGGTCGAAGCCGACGTCGGCCATGTGGCCGGACTGCTCTCCCCCGAGGATGTTCCCGGCGCCCCGGATCTCGAGGTCCGAGAGCGCGATCTGGAACCCGGCGCCGAGCTCGGACGCATTGAAGATCGCCTGGAGCCGCTTGCGCGCCTCGTCCGAGAGGCGGTCGCGACGCCGGTAGAGCAGGTAGGCGTAGGCCCGCCGCGACGATCGCCCGACCCGCCCGCGCAGCTGGTACAGCTGGGCGAGCCCGAGCGTGTCGGCGCGGTCGATGATGATCGTGTTCGCGTTCGGGATGTCGAGGCCGGACTCGATGATGGTCGTGCAGACCAGGACGTCGGCCTCGCCCGTCGCGAACGCGAGCATCACCTTCTCCAGGGATCCCTCGCTCATCTGGCCGTGGCCGACGACGATCCGGGCCCCGGGCAGCAGCGTGCGCAGCTGGTCCGCCTGCGCCTCGATCGTCTCGACCCGGTTGTGGACGTAGAACACCTGGCCGCCGCGGTCCAGCTCGCGCAGGATCGCATCCTTGACGAGGCCGGCCGTCGCCTCGGCGACCCGGGTCTGGATCGGCAGCCGATCTTCCGGCGGCGTCTCGATCACCGACAGGTCGCGGACTCCGACGAGCGCGAGGTTCAGCGTGCGGGGGATCGGGGTCGCCGAGAGGGTGAGGACGTCGACCTCGCGGCGGAGCTGCTTGAGGCGCTCCTTGGCCGCGACGCCGAAGCGCTGCTCCTCGTCGACGACGAGCAGGCCGAGATCCCGGAAGTGGACGTCCTTCGAGAGGATCCGGTGGGTGCCCACGACGAGGTCGACCGAGCCGGTCGCGATGCCCGCCAGGGTGCTCACCTGCTCGCGCGTGCTGACGGCCCGCGACAGCATCCGGACGGTCGCCGGGAACGCCGCGAAACGTTGCCCGAACGTCCGGTGATGCTGGTCGGCGAGCACGGTCGTCGGCACCAGCACCGCGACCTGGCGGCCGTCCTGGATCGCCTTGAACGCGGCCCGCAGGGCGACCTCGGTCTTCCCGTAGCCGACGTCGCCGACGACGATCCGGTCCATCGGCCGCGCGGACTCCATGTCCGTCTTGACCTCCTCGATGGCGGTCGCCTGGTCGGGCGTCTCCTCGTACGGGAATGACGCTTCCAGCTCCTGCTGCCACGGCGTGTCCGGTGCGAACGCGTGCCCCTCGGCCGAGGCGCGAGCCGCATACAGCTCGAGGAGCTCCTGGGCCAGGTCCGCGACGGCCTTCCTGACCCGGGCCTTGGTCCGGGACCACTCGCCGCCGCCGAGGCGCGACAGGGCCGGCCGCTCGGCGCCGGCATACCGGCTGACGCGGTTGATCTGTTCGACGGGGACGAAGATCTTGTCGGCGCCGGCGAAGCTGATCTCCAGGTAGTCGCGCTCCTCGCCGCTGCCGCCGCGGCGCAGCATCTGCTCGTAGCGCCCGATGCCGTGATCGATGTGCACGACCAGGTCGCCCGGCGTGAGCCGTTCGAGGATGTCGCGCGGCACGACGCGCCGGAGCGCCTTCGGGCGGCGAACCCGGACGGTGCCGAAGAGCTCGCGGTCAGTGACCACGACCAGGCCGTCGGGGCCCCCGGCGAACCCGGCGTTCAGGCTGCGCGCGACGAGCGCCACGGCGCCGGGCGGCGGCGCCTCCGCGAGGGCCAGCGTGGCGCCGACGGGAATCCCGGCATCTGACAGGATCTCGCCGAGGCGAGGCGCCTGGTCGGAGGCCAGCACGATCCGGGGCACCGGGCTGCGATCCGCGCCGGGCGCATGGCGCGACGCCACGAGGCCGGGCGGCACGACCCGGCGGCCGTCCTCCGCCTCCACGTCCGCGATCGGGACGGTGGCCGCGCTGCCCGCCCGCCAGCGTTCGATCGCCCGGGCGAGGCTCGCGCTGCGCCCCGGCGGCAGGACCGGCTCGCGCCAGCCGAACGGATCGTCGGTCGCGGCGGCGCCGCCGATCGCCTCCACCGGCCCCGACTCCCAGGTGAGCTCCAGGGTGCGGCCCGCGAGCAGCCGCGCCTTCCACGCGCGGGGCGCAACGTACGCGTCCGGCCACTCCCCGGGCAGCTCGCCCGCGGCGACGAGGTCGCGCCGCCGCTCGGCGGCCTGCTCCCACAGGAACTCGGCCGCCGCCGCCACCTCGCCGGGCTCGTCGACCACGAGCAGGGCTCCGGCGTCGACGTGGTCGAGCCCAGACGCCGGACAGATGACGGCCGCCCAGACCTCCGCCGCGTCGCCCGCATCGAGGGAGCGGGTGTCGGCCGGCGTTCCGGCGGCCGGCGTCTCCGGCGGCCGGCCGCGCCGCGCGGGCGGCGGGCTCGGCCTCGAACCGGGCCAGGTCCGCCGCGAGCCGCTCGGGCAGTCGGGAGGCGAGGCGGCCGAGGCGCCCACGGATGCCGGCGGCTCCCTCGTCGGGCAGCAGGAACTCGCTCGCCGGAAGCAGCTCCACCCGGTCGGCGGTGCGGATCGTGCGCTGGTCGGTCGGGTCGAAGACCCGCAGCGAGTCGATCTCGTCCCCGAAGAACTCGATGCGCACGGGCAGCTCGGCGCCGGCCGGGAAGATGTCGACGAGGCCGCCCCGGCGAGTGAACTCGCCGCGGCCCGCCACCTCGACGGCCGGCTCGTAGCCGAGGCGCAGGAGCTCGGCGAGCAGCCCGCCCTGCGTCTGCCGATCGCCGCGGCGGAGCGCGCGCGGCACATCCGGCAGGTCGGCCGGCGCCAGGGTCGGCTGGAGGAGCGCCTGGACGGACGCCACCAGCACGCGCACCCGCCCGGACCGCCAGGCTGCGAGTGCGGCAACCCGGGCCGCCGACTCGTCGCGCACGAGCTCGCTGCGCTCGTAGGCGAGCGCCGAGCGCGGCTCGAGGATCGCCACCGCCGCGGGATCGCCGAGCCAGGCGACAAGCTCGTCCGCCACCCGGTCGCCGATCTCCGCGTCGCGCGCGATCCAGCAGACCCGGCCCTGTCCGGCGAGGGCCAGCGCCGCCGCGAGGAACGACTTGGCGCCGTGGGGGACCGCCGTGATGGCCGCGTGGCGCCCCCGCAGGCCGGGAGGCGTGGCGGGATCGCCGAGCGTCTTCTCCAGCGCGGCGTAGGGCGGCGTGCCGTGGAGGAGCGGCGGCAGCGCGGACAGGTCCGGGATCCGCCGCCGGCTCGGATCGCGGGCGGCGTCCCGGGCCTCATCGGGCGCGGCGATGAGCGTGCCGGCCCGGCGGCGCCTCACCGGTCGGGCTCGGAGGCGTCTGCCGGGCGCTGGCGCCGCCAGCCGGTCCTGGTCCGGCGCACGCCGTCGGGACCCGGCGGGCCGTCGACATCGCCGGGCGCGGCGGTCCTCGACTCGTCGGCCGGCCGGAGCGAGAACGCGTTGTACCGGTTGGCTGCCTTCGACACGCCGTCGCGCGCCCACGCCTCGACCGCGTCGGCGGCGGCGTCGAGCAGCTCGTCGAGGCGCGCCCGCTCGTCGGCGCGGAACACGGAGAGGACGTGGTCGACGGCGTCGCGGCCGGGCTCGCCGATCCCGATCCGCAGCCGCGGGAACGCCTCGGTGCTCATCTCGTCGATGATCGACCGGAGGCCGTTGTGGCCGCCGTGGCTGCCGCCCTCCCGAAACCGCATCTTGCCGAACGGCAGCGCGAAGTCGTCGGTCACCACGAGCAGCTCGTGGAGCGGCGCCCGCTCCCGGGCGGCGAGCTTGCGGACCGCGATCCCGGACTCGTTCATGAACGTCAGCGGCTTGGCGAGCACGAGGTCGAGCCCGCGGTAGCGGCCCTGGACGACGGCCGCCGCGTCGCGGGTCCGCCCGCGCCCGGACCAGCCGGCGCGGTCGGCCAGCCGGTCGAGCACCATCCAGCCGATGTTGTGGCGCGTCCGCGCGTACTGATCGCCCGGATTCCCGAGCCCGACGACGACCTTCACCGATCCTCCACGTGCAGCGGGGCTGCCTGCGGCCACGCCGAAGGGCCCGAATCCGAGCGGATCCGAGCCTTCCCGGATGGTACGCGGTTCGGCGGCGGGTCACCGGTGGCCACCCGTCACGCCCCGGCGGGTGGGCGCGTCTCACTGACGCACGGGCTCCGTGCCCACGCGCCGGTGCGGGGTGAGACGCCGGCGGAGGCAAATCCGGTGTCGCCCAATCGTCATCGCCCTGTCGTGGAGCGGCGCGGCGTGGGCCGCGTCCTTGCCACTCTCTCCATCCTCGCGGTCGCGGTGCCGCTCGCTTGCGGATCCCCGGCCGCGCCGCCCGCGCCGCCCTCGGCCGCCGCGCAAGCCTCGCCAGAGCCTGCGTCCGCGCCGGCCCAGCCACCCTCGACGCCGGCGGCCCCACGCACGTCGCCATCCCCGGACGGCTGGACGGCGCCGGCAGCGGCCGTGCCCGCGGACGGCTGGATCGCGCTCGGGCAGCAGGGTGTTCCGATCGCCCTCGCGTCGCTCGCTCCGCTGGGCGGCGGATCGGGACCGGTCGACCCAGCCGGCGCCTTCGAGCTCGTGTCCGCCGGAAGTGAGCCGGCGACGGCGATCGCGGCGCGGCTGACCGTCGCGCCGGCAGTCGACCTCCGTGGTCAGCAGCGGCTCCGACGACCGGCATGCCGTCGTCCGCGCGGCGACCGCGTTCCCGACGGGCGCGCTCCTGAGGTTCCAGCTCGCGGGTCCCGACGGAGCGCTGGTCTCCTCGTGGGCCTACGAGATCGACCGCGCACCGCACGTCGTGAGCGTCCTGCCCGGCGCCGGCGTCTCCGAGGTCCCTGTCACGACGGGGATCGAGCTCGCCTTCGACCAGGACGGCATCGCAGTCTCGGCGGACGACCTGACGATCGCGCCGGCGGTCGGCGGCCATGTCGAGACGTTCGGGCGCCATGTCGCGTTCGTCCCCGACGCCCTGCGCCCGGGCACCGTCTACACGGTCACCCTCCGCGCCGGCGTCCGGCGCCCCGGCTCGACGTTCGCCCTCGAGCGCCCGGTGAGCTGGCAGTTCGAGACCCAGCCGACGGTGTCCGACCCGCGAGCCGACGCGTGGCTCTCGACCTCCCGCACCGATGCCGCTCCCGACGAGAACCCGGTCCTGTTCGTCGAGCGCGAGACGCCCGACGAGGGGACGCCGGTCACCTCCGGGAGCGTCAGCGTGCACCGCCTGCCGGATCGAGCGGCCGCGATCAGCACTGCGATCGAGCTCGGGCGGACGCGCCAGGAATTCACGTCCGGGCGCCACCACGTGGTCCCGACGACCCGGCTTCCGCTGGTCCTGGCGGAGCCGGCACGCTTCATCGCGCTGGGCAGCTCGCTCGACGCCAGCGGCATCCGCGTGCCACGCCGCCTCGCGGCCGGCTGGTACCTCGTGACGCTCCGCGCCGCCGGACGCCCGTCCCAGACGGTGCTCCAGGTCGGCAGCCTCGCCCCGTACACGCTGGTGACGACGAGCCGGACGCTCGTCTGGACGAACGACATCGAGACGGCGAAGCCGCTCGCGGGGGTGCGCGTCTCTGTCGCCGGCGGGGCCCCGCTCGGCCGGACGGCGACAAACGGCATCCTTGACGTGCCAACCCCGGACTCGCTCCGGAACCCGCCCGACCGACTCATCGAGCAACCCGATCGGGGCGCCGACGATCGAGGGTCTCGACCGGTTCCTGCTCCTCGACGCCCCCGGCGGCCGCCAGGCGTACGTCTCCCTCGACGCGCCGTGTTGCGGCACCGCGAGCGTCTCTGGCGGCACGTGGGGCATGGAAGCAAACCCGGACTGGTGGGTGGCCCTCACGACCGACCGTCTGCGCTATCGCTCGACGGACACCCTCGACGCCTGGGGGCTCGTCCGGAGCCGGTCCGACGGCCATTTCCCGTCGGATCTCGCGCTGCGCCTGGTGTCCGAGAGCTCGTCGCCGGCAATCGCCGACGTGGCGCTCCACCCGGATGAGCGCGGCGCGTTCATTGCGAAGATCCCGATCCGGGACCTGCCGAGCGGCTCCTACGAGCTCGACCTGTTGGCGGGAGGAGCACCCATCGGGTCGGTCTGGGTCGACATCGGGATGATCCGGCTGCCCGCCTATCGGCTCACCCTGGAACCCGACCAGTGGGCCACGATCGCCGGCTCGCCGCTCGGCCTCACGACGAGCGCCACGTTCTACGAGGGAACCCCCGCGGGCGGCCTCGACCTGGCCCTGGCACCAGACGACGGCGACACGATCGACCTCACGACCGGGATCGACGGATCCGTCCACACGACCGCCGTGCCGGTCGCCGGCGAGGCGGATCCCGTCCGCGCGATGGGCCTCGAGGTGCGGACCCGATCGGCCGAGGAGGGCACGGTCTCGGCGTCCGCGGAGGTGCTCGTCTTCCAGGGCTCGGTCGTGCTCGACGCGTCCGGCACGGTCACCGGCCGCGCGCTGACGGCCACGGGCCGCGTCACGGCATCGGAGATCGACCGCCTCAACGCGCTCCCCACGCTCGCGGCCGCCCGCGAAGCGCCTCGCGGGGCGCCGGTCGCTGGCGCCCGGGTACGCGTCGAGATCGCCGAAACGACCTACGAGAAGGTCCGGACGGGCACGTCCTACGACCCGATCACCAAGCAGACCACCCCCGTCTACGATCTCGTGGGGCATCAGCACACGCTGCCGGCCGTGGCGGCCACGACCCGGGCCGACGGCACGTTCCGGATCGGGCGCACGGTGACCGGGGGGACCGCGACGTACGACCTCAGGTTCAGCACGCACGATCACGAGGGCCGCGTCGTCGCGATGGGCGCACCGCTGGAAGACGAGGCCGTGCGCGCGTGGCGGCCCGTGCTGGCCTTCGCGGATGGTGAGGCGAACCGGTGCCCGGACGTCTGCCGCGTCGGCGAGAGCTACCGGATCCGTCTGCGGGGCGCCGCGACGCTGCCGCAGGGCGGGCGCAACCGCTACCTGTACCTGTTCGAGCAGGCCGGCCTCCGGCGCTGGACGCTGTCGGGTGCACCGACCCTCCGCCAGGCGTTCAGGGCCGCCGATGTCCCCAACACGATCATCGACGCGGTCTGGTTCGACGGCCGAAGGTACGCGGTCGCCCTGAACAGCCTCGTACCGCGTATCGCTCCGGACCTGACGGCCCTCAGCGTGTCGGTCGCGGTCGCACGCGACAGGTACGCTCCCGGCGAGGAGGCCGCCCTCAGCGTGACGGTCAAGGACGGCACGGGCAGCCCCGTGGCCGCCACCCTCGTCGCGACCGTGGTCGACGAGCGCCTCCTCGACGCGACGGGCGGCCCGCCTTCGTCGGAGCCGGCCGACATGCTCTACATCCCGCTGGGCGACGGGGTCGAGCGGCGGGTCGCGTGGCCCGCCAACCCGCTGCCCTACGGCGAAGGCAAGGGAGAAGGGGGCGCGACGACGGGCGGTCCCGGGTACGGCAGCACCGCGGGGCGCATTGACTTCCGCGATGCCCTGCTGTTCGACCGGTTCCAGACGGGCGCCGACGGTCGCGCGTCGATCACGGTCCCGCTCTCTGACGATCTGACGGGCTGGCGTGTCGCCGTTGCCGCGATGGACGCCGACCTCCGTGGCGGGCTCGGCGAGGGGCGGATCTCGGTCAGCCTGCCGTTCTTCGCGGTCGCCACGGTCGCGCCCGAGTACCTCGCGGCCGATCGGCCTTCGATCGTCGTGCGCGCGCTTCGGGTCCGCCATGCAGCCGTCGGAGAGCGTCACGTACCGCGTCCGCTCCGACACCCTGCCGATGGCGGCGGTCACCACGACCGGGCCCGCGTCGGCCGGCGTGACCATTCCACTGGCCGCCCTCACGCCCGGCCTCCACCGGCTGACGATCGAGGCTTCGGTGGGAACGCGGCGCGACGCGCTCGTCCGGACGTTCAGAGTCGTCACCTCGCGCCAGACGCGGCCCGTCGTCGAGTCGTGGACCGTCAGCGACACGCTCCGGCCCAGCGGCTCGTCGAGCGGCCTCAGCACGTTCCTCATCAGCGACGGCGGCCGCGGCCGGTTCGTGCCGCGCCTCCTCGAGATGTCCGGCGACCAGGGTGGCCGAGCGGACCGCATCGTCGCGGCGCTCGCCGCACGGGCGATGCTCCGCGACACCTTCCATGTCGACGAGGCCGCGCTTCCACCGGAAGCCGCGGGCCTCGATGCGTACCGTTCGAGCGGCGGGCTCGCCGTCGTCGCGTATGCGGCCAAGGACCTCGAGCTGACCGTCCGCGCCACGCTCGCCGAGCCGGCCGCGGCGGGGTCGACGACGGCAGGCTGGCTGCGGATGGTCGCGAACGGCAGCGAAGATGGCGGCGAGATTGCGACGTCCGAAGAGCAGTCGGTCGCCCTCGCGGGCCTGGCTGCCATCGGCGAACCGGTCATCGGCGAGATCCGCGACCGGCTCGCGTCAAAGGACGTCACGGACCGCGAGCGGCTCTTCCTCGGGCTCGGCGCGGCGGCGCTCGGCGACCTGGCGACGGCCGGCCAGGTCGAACGGGACATTGCGGCGCTCTACGGCCAGCGCCAGGGCATCTTCGTGCGCCTCGCGGTCGATGGCGATCGCAATCACGTGACCGAGGCGACGGCCCGCTGGGCTGCCCTGGCGGCGTCCGTCGGCGACCCGCTCGCCGACGCGGCCCTCGCCTATGTCACGGCCGCGCCGCTCACGGATGACCTGTCCGTCCTCGAGGAGCTGACAGCGATCCGCGCGCTCGTGGCGCGCAGCTCACCCGCCCCCACGACCGTGTCGTGGGCCGTCGGCGATGACGCGCCGACGCGCCTCGACCTCTCGAACGGCGGTGCAGCGTCGATCAGCGTGACGCCCGACCAGCGGAGCGGACTCAGGATCAGCGTCTCGTCCGGGAGGGCGATGGTCGTCGGCCGCTGGGAGGAGTCGGGGCTGCCCGCCGGCACTCCCGCCGCCTCCGTGGGCCTGGTCCGGTCCGTCTCGCCCGCGAACGTGATCCCGGTCGGCGCCGTGGTGCGCGTGCAGCTCAGCGTCACTCTCCACCAGTCCGCGCCCGGCGGGACCTACCGGCTCGTGGACCTCGTGCCCTCGGGCCTCGCTCCGGTGGAGGCGCCCGGTCCGTCCGACGAGGACGAGCAGGACCGACGCTGCGACGGGCCGTGGGCGATCGACGGCCAAAGCGTGGAGTTCGTGGCGAGCGCCAGGCCGGCGAGCGACAGCTCGCTCGACTGCTACCTCGCCCGCGTCGTGACTCCGGGCACGTACACGTGGCAGCAGGCGACGCTGGTCTCCGACGTCGATCCGGCAATCTGGGCCGGGAGCGGTGTGGCGACGGTCGAGATCCGCTGATTGCCCACCCGAAGCCCCGGCGGAGCCTCGCTCAGGCGAAGCCGAGCACGTGCCGTTCGAGGGACCGCATCGCGAGCGCCTCGGCCGGATCGGCGTGGTCCCATCCGCACAGATGGAGCGCCCCGTGGACGACCAGCAGCCGCACTTCGTCCGCGGCCGCCCAGCGCCTGTCGCCCGCCTGCCCCCCGCGCCCTTCGGCCGCCTGGGCGATCGCCCGCTCGACCGAGACGACGATGTCCCCGAGGTGGAGTCGCGTGCCGGGCGGGAGCAGGAACGCGGGCCCCGGCGGCGGCGCGCCGGCCGGCGAAGCCGGGGGCGTCCTCGGACCGCCGTCGTGAGCCGGGTACGCGGCCGGCGGCAGGAGCGGGAAGGACAGCACGTCCGTGGGCCCGTCGGCGCCCATGTGCTCGGCATTGAGCCGGGCGAGCTCCGCGTCGTCTGCGAGGACGAGGCCGACCGACGCCGGCTCCGGCGGGCTCCCGGCCCGCAGCGCCGCGACGAGGATCCGCCCGAGGGCGGCGGCGGGCAGGACCCGGGGGACGCCGTCGCGAACGTCGATGTCGACCCGGAAGGGAGGGAGGTAGAGCGGGCGGATCACGCTCCCGGCCCGACCGCCTCGCGACGCCCCTCGAGCTCCACGATCTTGTTCTGCGGGTAGGCGATCCGCTGGTGGTACGCGCCAAGGAGCTGGGCGATGAACGCCTCGCGGATGCGCTCCACGTCGCGCAGGGTCAGGTCGCACTCGTCGAACTGGCCGTCGTCGAGGCGCTCCTGGATGATCCGGCTGACCATGGCCCGGATGGTCGCCTCGTCATGCTTGTTGAGCGAACGGACGGACGCCTCGACCGAGTCGCTCAGCATGAGGATCGCCGCCTCGCGCGACTGCGGCTTCGGGCCGTTGTGGCGGAACCGGCGCTCGTCGAGTGCCGCGGCGGCGTCGCGCCCGGCCTGCGTCTCGAGGCCGCCGAAGGGCGCCGCGGCCTCCTCTCGCGCGGCGGCCCAGAAGAAGCCCAGGCGCGCCGTGCCGTGGTGCTGCGGGATGAAGGCGATCAGCGGCTTCGGCAGGCCTGCGCCATAGGCGATGTCGATCCCCTGGGGGACGTGGGCCTTGAGCACCTGGGCGCTCTCGAGCGGCGAGAGGTGGTCATGCAGGTTCTCCCCGCCCCCCTGGTTCTCGATGAAGGCAAGCGGGTTCGCGAGCTTTCCGATGTCGTGGTAGTAGGACGCGACGCGGGCAAGGAGCGGATCCGCCTCGACCGCCTCGGCGGCCCGCTCGGCGAGGTTGCCGACCATCAGCGAATGGTGGTACGTCCCGGGCGTCTCGAGGAGCAGGCGTCGCAGCAGCGGCTGGGACGGGTTGGCGAGCTCGAGGAGCTGGAAGCCGGTCAGGATGCCGAACAGGTTGCCGACCACCTGGAACGTGCCGGCGGCGGCCACCGCCGAGCCGGCCGCGGCCGCCAGCGATGCGGCGAACAGCTGGAGGACGCCCGTGACGTCGCGGGTCCCGAGCAGCGAGAACGTCGACACGACGGCCAGGTTGGCCACCGCGATCGCGACGCCTGCCTGGACGAAGGACTGGATCCGGTCGCCGCGCCGGACCGCGATGATCCCCGCCAGGCCGCCCACGATCACGTAGGTCGCAACTTCGAGCGACAGGTCGTTCGAGGCGCCCGCGATGATCGCGACGAACGCGGTCAGGATCGTCGCCGGCCCGGCCCCGAGCAGGATCGCGATGAGCATCGACGCGCCCATCCCCGGCACGTAGAACGGCAGGGTCAGGCGACCGGCCGTGAGCTTGTAGACGAGCGCCGTCACGAGCAGGACGAGCCCGAGGAGGGCCAGCGACCGCGTGCGGTGCCAGAGCCCCTGGCGGTAGCGCCAGAGCCAGGCCAGGAGCAGGACGACCAGGATGATCGCGAGGAGCAGCCAGCCGGCGAGGCGTTGGATGTCGAGGCGCGGGACGGTCAGGCCCAGCTTCTCGAGGGTCTCGATGTCGGCAGCGGTCACCTTCGCACCGGCTGGCACGATCGTCTCGTTGCGGCTGACGACGACCACCACCGGCAGGACCGCGCTCGCCGCGGCATCCCGCTCCTGCTGGGTAAGCGCCTCGCTGTACGACGAGTTGGGGACGAGCAACGGGCTCACGATCTCGGTGGCGAGCGTCCGCTCGTCATCGGTCAGCTGGGCGGAGAAGCGCTCGCCGAGGTTGCGGCGCTCTGTCTCGACCCCCAAATCGCGGAGCTCGCCGCGCTGGACCAGGCCGAGGACCCGGGTCGCATCGGCGGCGACCACCGACCAGCGCTCGGCGGCCAGGTTCGCCAGGACCTGGCGGCTGGCGGCCGAGATGCCCGGGAGGGCGTAGTTCAGGCGCACGGTGCGCTGCAACGGCGTCACGCTGTCCTGGAACGCCGCGTCGACCGGGGCGAGCTCCGTGGCGAGGGTGTCGAGCTGACGGCGGGCGAGGATGGCCGCCGTCTCGGCGCGGTAGTCGTACTGGGGTGCGACGGCGTCGCGCGCGGCCTGCTGGGCCTCGGCCGTCAGGATGGCTGAGTCGAAGCGGATCGCGCGGGGCGACCGGATCTGCTGGATCGCCACGTCGTCGACGTGCAGGTTGTACGCCTGGGGAAGGTCGTCGATCGACAGGATGACGGTCAGGCCCGCGATCAGGAGCAGAGCCGCCGTCACCGCACGGAGGGTGTCGCGCCGGGTGAAGCGGCCGCCGCTGTCCGCTCGTCGGGAGATCACGCTGGATCCGGGGCTCCGGCCGTCAGGCCGGGCCGCCGCCTCCTGGAGACGGAGGGGCGGCGAGCGCGCGGGCCACCAGGCCGGACACCACCTTGCCGTCCGCCCGGCCGCGAGTTCGCGGGCTGAGCCAGCCCATGACCCGTCCGAGGTCGCGCGGCGTGCTCGCGCCCGTCGCTGCGATCGCCTCGTCGACGAGGGCCCCGAGCTCCTCGTCGGAGAGCTGGGCGGGGAGGTAGGTCGAGATGATGGCGAGGGCCTCCTCCTCGGCCGTCGCGAGGTCGTCCCGGCCGGCGCCGCGGAATGCCTCGATCGACTCGCGGCGAGTCTTGATCTCGCGGGTCAGGACCGCGAGGGTCGCATCGTCGTCGAGGATCTTCTGGTCGCGCTTCTCGACGCCGTAGACCGTGTTCCAGAGCATCCGGAGGGCATCGCGGCGCGGGGCATCGCCTGACCGCATGGCCGCGGTCAGGTCGTCGTGGATCGTGTCTCGAAGGGACACCGGCGGTGGCTCCTGCGCGTTCTGGTGCTGGTGCGCCGAAGTCCGGTCAGGAGGTCGGCGCGGCACCGGCTGCGGTTGGGGCCTCCGGGGCCCGGGGTGCGGGCCGGGGAAGCGATGGAGACCGGTGGTCGATGCCGGCGTGGCGCTCGTGCGCCCGCGGCGGCCGGTCCCGGCGGCTAACCCTGCTGGCGGGCGGCCTTCTTGCGCTTGGCTTCCTTGCGCTTGCGCTTCACGCTCGGCTTCTCGTAGTGCTCGCGACGGCGGGCCTCTGCGAGGATGCCGCTCTGCTGGATCTTCTTGTTGAAGCGACGCAGGGCGCTTTCGAAGGTCTCGTTCTCACCAACGCGGATCTCTGCCAATGCCGGGATCACCTCCTCCGCCCTGGGTTATGGCGACCGGCGCGTCCGGCGGGCGACCTCGGCACGCGCGTGCACGCCGGACGCACGCGCCCGACGGCTCGCGGAGCATAGCGTGCCGTCCCAGGAGGGTCAAATGGCTCGCGACGGCACGGCCGAGGCGTCGCGAGACCGCGCGGCGAGCGGGTCAGCCGCGGGCGGGCAGCAGGTAGAGCAGCATCCGCAGCGGAGTGCTGGCGCGGATCGAGTGCGGGACGCCCGGATCCATGCGGAACCAGGTCCCGGCCGCGATCGGCCGGGGGCTGCCGTCGCCCACCGCGGCAACCCCGTCGCCGTCCAGGACGTGGACGATCGCGGGTCGCGCCGCCGTGTGCTCGGACAGCTCCTCTCCCGGGGCGAACGAGAACGAGACCAGGCGCACGTCGGGGCCGTCGTAGAGGGTCTGGCTGTGGATGCCGCGCCCGACGGGCGGGATCACCGCGAGGAGGTCCGGCAGGACGGTCGCTCCGGCGGTGGCCGCGGAGGCGGAGGGATCGGCCCGGTCGCTCATCGACACATGATGCGCGCGGGTCGCGATCCCTGCGTCAATCCTCGTCAACGCCTGCGGCGTGGGCTACGCTGCCGCCCGATGGAGACCCTGCTCGACCTTCTCGACGAAGCGGTGGCGCGGTACGCCGAGCGCCCGGCGCTGCGGGCCCACCGCGACGATGGTCACGTGGAGACCTGGACGTACCGCGACCTCGGCCTCCGGGCGCGGGCGGCCGCGTGGCGCCTGCGAGCCCTCGGCCTCGAGGCGGGCGACCGCCTTCTCACCTGGTCGCCCTCGATGCCCGAGCTGCCGGCCGTCTACTTCGGGGCGATGCGAGTCGGCCTGGTCCTCGTGCCGCTCGACGTCCGGATGGCTCCCGACGCCGTGGAGCGCATCGTGGAGCGCGCCCGGGCCCGGCACCTTGCGCTCGGGACGGGCCGCGATGCACCCGACCCGCGGGAGGCCGGGCTCGGCCACTTCCCGACGACCACCGTCGAAGCGCTCGCCGCGCCGCCCGACACGACCTTCCCGGCCGACTGGGAAGCCCAGCTCGAGACGTGGGCCCGGCCCCGCTCGGACGACCTGTTCGACCTGATCTTCACGTCCGGCACGACCGGCCGGCCGAAAGGCGTCATGCTCGCCCATTCGACCGTCCTCGCAAGCATCGAGGCGATGCACCGGGTCATCCCGCCCCTCGAGCACCGGGTCGTGAGCGTGCTGCCCCTGAGCCACCTGTTCGAGCAGGCGGTCGGCTGCTGCTACGCCCTCGATGTCGGCGCCGACATCCTGTACGTCCGGAGCCGCAATCCCCGCGTCCTCTTCGATGCCATCCGCGAGCATCGGATGACCTCGATGGTCGCGGTGCCCCAGATCCTCGACCTGTTCTGGGCGGCGATCGAGCGCGAGGTCGAGAAGACGGGCCGGACCGCGGCGTTCAACCGGCTGCGGCGCGTCGCGCGTCGACTCCCCTACCCCGCCCGGCGCGTCCTGTTCCGGAGCCTGCACGCCCGCCTGGGCGGATCGCTCCGGATCCTCGTGTCTGCCGGCGCGTTCCTCCCGCCGGCGCTGCAGCAGGCGTGGGAGGACCTCGGGATCGTCGTCATCCAGGGCTACGGCTCGACCGAGAGCGGGTTCGGGACGTGCACGTCGCGCGAGGACCATGGCCTCGGAACCGTCGGCCGGACGCAGCCCCCGATCCAGATGCGCCTCGCCCCCGACGGCGAGATCCTGTTCCGCGGCCCGTCGATCTTCCGGGGCTACTTCGAGGAGCCCGAAGCGAGCGCCGCGGCGTTCACCGACGACGGCTGGTACCGCAGCGGCGACATCGGGCGCTTCGACACCGCCGGGCGCCTCGTCCTGATGGGGCGGACCAGGGACATCATCGTGCTGCCCAACGGGCTCAACGTCTACCCCGAGGACGTCGAGAACGAGCTGCGGATCGCCGGGATCCGGGACGCCGTCGTGCTCGAGACGCGACCGGGGCGGATCGAGGCGGTGGTCCTCGTCAGCGTGCCGCCCGACGCGGGCCCGCTCATCGTGAACGCGTCCGGCGAGATCGTCGGACCGCGCGGTCCCGAGATCAGCGCGGCGTGCGCCGCCGCCGTTCGAGCCGCCAACGCGAAGCTGGCGGTCCACCAGCGCGTCGCCGCCTGGCGCCCGTGGCCGGAGGCCGACTTCCCGCGGACCCACACCCTGAAGGTCCGACGCGAGGCAGTCCGGGCGTGGGCGGACGTCGACGTCCCGATCGAGATCCACGGGTAGGGCCCATGCCGCGCGAACCGGCGCGGCCGCCGTCACGCGTCAGCGGCGCACCGGGATCTCGCTGCCCAGGGTGGCGATCGCCGTCCCCACGGCCTGCGCGTCGGGCCGGTCGGGCGACCCACCAGGCGACCACGCGTAGAACACGAGGGTCGGACCGACCTGCCGGATGACGTAGGCCGCGTCGCCCGGGTACTGGATCCGGCCCGGGCCCGAGGCGAGGTAGTCCGCCAGGTCGCGCCCGCCCGCGACCGCAGCGTCGGCGTCGGGAAACTCGTAGACGAGGAACACCACGCCATCGGGATCGCGAGGCAGGGCGACCCTGAACGGCCAGCGCGGGACGCCGGCAAACGACGGCGGTTCGGCGGACCGGAGGGTCCCGGCCGCCGGCACGGCCGCCAGCTGGAGCGGCCGCAGCGCGGCGCCCAGCTGCAGGAGCGTCGTCGCCACGGCGACCGAGGGGGTCGGGAACGCGGTCGGAACCGGCTCCACGGCCGGCGACGCGGGGGCGGGCGTGGCCGAGCCGCCGCAGCCGCCCACGAGCAGGACGGCCGCCAGTCCGAGCCCGGCGATCCGACGTCGGGTCACCCGGGCGGCCATGCCATCGGACGACCGCCCATCAGGTGGAGGTGGAGGTGCGGCACGGTCTGGCCGCCGTCCGCTCCGCTATTTGCGATCAGCCGATAGCCGGTATCGGCGATCCCCTCGGACCTGGCGAGCTGCGCGGTGAGGCCCAGGAGGCGGACAAGCAGCGGCGCGTCGGCCTCGGTGATGTCCGCCGGCGAGCCGATGTGCGCCCGGGGCATGAGCAGCAGGTGGGTCGGGGCGCGCGGTGCGATGTCGCGGATCGCGATCACCAGGTCGTCGGCATGGACCACCGTCGCCGGGATCTCGCCCGCGACGATGCGGCAGAAGAGGCAGTCGGCGCTCATTCGCGGCCTCCGAAGGCGGGTCCCGGCCCGGAGTCGGGCATCGCCACAGGGTACGTCCGGACGAGCGTCCCGATCACGCGCTCGGGATCGGACGGATCGATCGCCGCGATCCGGACCCCCGCGATCGCATCCTGGAGCGACCCGTCGTCCGGCGCGCCGGCGCGGACCAGCACGTTGTCCTCGGCGTGGCCGACCCAGCCGCCGCCGTCGACCGGGTCCTCGAAGAGCACGGTCCGCTCCTCCCCGAGGGCGCGGGCTGCGAACCGGGCACGGCTGGCCGCCGCCTCCGCGAGGAGCCGCGCAGCCCGGTCGCGACGCTCGTCCTCGCCGACCTGGCCCGCCATCCGGGTGGCGGGCGTGCCCGGCCGCGACGAGTAGCGGAACACGTGGATGCCGGCAAGGTCGAGGTCCCCGATGAAGGCCAGCGATCGCCCGAAGGCGGCTTCGTCCTCGGTCGGAAACCCCACGATCACGTCCGCATGGACCGCTGCGCGTGGCAGCGCCGCGCGGACCCTCCCCACGACCTGCGCATAGGCAGCCGAGTCGTACCGGCGACCCATCCGGCGAAGGACGCCGTCGTCGCCGGACTGGAGCGGCAGGTGGAAGTGCGGAAGGCAGCGGCCGGCCCCGTCGACCGTCCACGCCTCGAGCAGATCGTCGTCGACGTGCTGCGGCTCGATCGAGGAGAGCCGGATGCGCTCGACCGGGGTCTCGGCGAGGATCCGGCGGACGAGCCCGGCCAGCGTGAGGGCGCTCCGCGCGTGGGCGCCGCGCGATCCGGGCACCGACCATCCGCCGTCGTACGTCCCGACGTTGATGCCGGTCAGGACGATCTCCCGGTGGCCGCCCGCGAGCGCCTCCCGGACGTCGGCCAGGACCTGATTGGCGCCGACCGATCGCTCGTCGCCCCGGGCGCGCGGGATGATGCAATAGGTGCAGTGGAAGCTGCACCCGTCCTGCACCTTGATGAATGCCCGCGTGCGACCGATCCGGACGCGGCCGTCGGCAATTCGCTCGATCTCGACGCCCGCCAGCGTGGGCAGCGGCGCGTCCAGCGCGCGGCGCGCCGCGTCCTGCGTGGGCAGCAGCGCGTCCTGCGTGGGCAGGGGCGAGTCCAGCCCGTGGCGCGGCGCGCGGCGCCGCCCGTCCGGCGCCCGGTCCGGCGCGCCGGGTGGCCCCAGCAGGCGTTCGACCTCGGCCACCAGGCCGTCCTTGGCCCGGTTGTCGACGAGATGCGCCCGCGGGTCGGCAGCGGCGAACACCTCGGGCGCCAGCTGCACCGAACAGCCCGTGACGATGATCGTGGCGTGGGGGCTCGCACGACGTGCGCCGCGGACCGCCTTGCGGGACTTGTGGTCGGCCGTCGAAGTCACCGTGCAGGTGTTGACGACGTGGATGTCGGCCGCTGCGGCGTCGGACACCATCGTGACGCGGCGGGCGCGCAGGATCCTCTCCACCGCGTCCATCTCAGCCTGGTTGACCCGGCAGCCGAGGTTCGTGATCGCCGCCCGGACCACGGGGCGTAGGCCGGCCGATCGGGGCTCGGCCGAGCCCTGGCCGGTCACGGGATGATCCGACGGGGCACCCGCGGGCCGCGGGACATCCGGCAGGCGCGGAAGGGCCGTGTGTCGCGAGCCACCCGCCTGCCGCGGGACGCCCGCGCGCGTGCGCCGACGCGAACCGGCAGGCCGAGAGGGCCCGTTCGAGCTCCCGGGCGGTGCGCCTTCCCGAAGGATCGACGCGGCCCGGAACCACGGCCGGCAGTCGGCCGATGGGTGGGCCGCGGGATCGCAGTCGTCGTCTCGGGATTCGGCATGGGTGGACCGCCGGCGTCGCCTGGTGGGACGCTGATCGTACCGCAGGCGCCAGTCCGAGCCCCGGGCGTGCTCCGCGGTCCTCGATGGAGGGCGACGAGGCCGCGACCCCCGGTGGAGTTGGGGGTCGCGGCGGACGATTCCGATCGCGCAGGGACGGACCTAGTCCCGGACGTGCCAGTCGCCCTCCTCATCGTGCTCGTCCGCGTTCGGACGTACCGTGATCGCGCCTGCTTCGATTGGGCTGGCGGTCGCGTAGACGACGCGTCCGTCGGGATCGACGATGCTGATCGCAAGCTGGTCACGGGCTCCGGCGCCGCGGCGCCGGGCACGCTCGAAGGATGAGCCCGTCATGTCGATGGCTGTTGCGACGTAGCGGTACCCGCGCTGGCCATTCCACCGGCCGGCGCCGGACCACGTCACGCTCGCACCGGCGAACTGCGCGATCGTCACGCGGCTCGTGGCGAACCTCCAGCCTGGTCCGGAAAGGCTGACCTGCCCTTCGGGGCGCGAGCCGCCGGCTCGAACTTCGAATGCGAAGGAGGTCGCGTCGCCGGCCGTCCCGATCGTGCCTTCGCCGTCGGCTCGGCCACCCTGACCAGAAGACGGCGTCGGGGCAGGTGGCGCCGTCGGCGTCGGGGTGGGCGTCGGGGTCGGGTCGGCGTCGGGGTGGGCGTCGGGGTCGGGGTGGGGTCGGGGTCGGGGTGGGCGTCGGGGTCGGGGTCGGGGTCGGGGTGGGGGTCGGGGTGGGCGTCGGCGTCGGGGTCGGGGTGGGGGTCGGCGTCGGCGTCGGCGTCGGGGTGGGGGTCGGCGTCGGGGTCGCGGACGGGTCGAGGGGACCCGTGATCGTGCCGGCCGGCGGCTGGTTCGCGGTCGGGGTGCCGTCGATGTCGTAGATCGTGTTGGCGTTGCCGGCCGTCCAGCCGGGCTGGCTGCCGGCGCTGATCTCGGCGAGGTTGGAGGTGCCGGCCGGGTCGGCGTCGGAGTTGTAGCCCTCGACGGCCGCGGCGGCGGCGGCGAGGGTGAGGCCGTTGGTGGCCCGCTGCTCGCGGATGGCCTGGCCGTAGGCGTTCCAGGAGCTCGTGTCGCCGGCCGCGTGGCAGAGCTGGCAGCCCGCGCTCGCGCGCGAGCTCGAGGCCGGGTAGCGGGTGCTCCACTGGGACCCGAGCGAGCTCGTGGCGACGGCCGCGGCCGGGATCGCGACCGCGAGCGCGATCGCGAGCGCGATCGCCCGCCGGGTGCGTGGGCGGGCGCGGCGCGGGGCGCCGGGCTCGGGGGTTGGGGTCAACACCATGGGGTGCTCCTTTCGGTGGACCCGAAGGAGCCTCGCTGGGGCACCCCCGCTCGCGGGCGATGCTCGAGGGCCTGGTTGCCCGAGCGCGAGCGGATGGCACGGGAGCCTTCGGGCGTCGTCGCCGGGGTCGCGTGCGGCAGCCTCTGGGGGACGGCTGCTCTGCACCCATCGTCACCCGCGGGGGTGGCCCGCGGCCATCCATCGGGGCGGCACGCCGCCGGCACAGGCCGGGTTGGAAAAGCCGCACAGGGGATCGCCCGGCGGGTGTGCCGATCGGCAGGTGCGAGGGGCTATCGGACGGCACCCATCCCGAGCCACGGCGGCCTGGCGTCGGTGCCCGGTCGAGGGCCATTCGTCGCCGCGGCGTGAGCTCGGTCGGTCCCCCGGCGACCCCCTGTCAGGCGGGCCGCTCCACGTCGAGCGCGACCCAGTCGCCTTCGACATCGCGGTGGATCACGCGGAGCGCCACGGACTCGAACGCCGCGACCACCTCGGCGGCGCGGTCGACGTAGATCCCCGACGCGATCATCCGGCCGCCCGTGCGGATCTCGGCCGCGAGGGCCGGCGCGAGGGAGACGAGCAGCGAGGCGATGAGGTTCGCGGCCACCAGGTCGTAGGGCCCGGAGTCCGTGGGAAGGGAGCCGCGCGAGGCGTGCAGGCGCGCCGCCAGGCCGTTGCGACGGCCATTCCGCTGCGTGGCCTCGATCGCGATCGGGTCCGTGTCGACCGCCCGCAGCTCGCCGGCGCCCAGCAGCCCGGCCGCGATCGCGAGGATGCCGGAGCCGCAGCCCACGTCGAGCAGGCGGGCGCTCCCGTCGGGTGCACCGCCGCGGACGAGCAGCCCCTCGTCCGCCCAGCGCTCGATGCCCGCAAGGCACAGCGCTGTCGTGGGGTGGAGCCCGGTCCCGAATGCCATCCCGGGATCCATCGCGACCACCACGTCGCCCGGCCGTCGGCGGTGACGTCGCCATGTCGGCCGGATCACCACGTGCCGGCCGATCCGCAGGACGGGGAAGTGCGCCTTCCAGGCAGCCGCCCAGTCGGCCTCCCGGACGACGGCCGTCCGGAGCGCTCCGATGTCGCGCAGCCCGAACGCCTGGAGGTGACCGAGCGCGGCGTCGACCTGGGCGACAGCGGCATCGGCCGTCGTGGCGTCGCGCGCCGGGATGTACGCGCGGACGGTCGCCGGGCGGCTGCGGTCGACGACCGCCCCGAGGCCCTCGTCCACGAGCGTGAACGCGGGCTCGACGCTGACGCCGCCCGGTGCCACCCGGGTCAGGATCTCGCTCACGACTTCGACGGCCTCCGGATCGCAGTCCACGGCGAGCTCCAGCCACGCATCGGCGGAGACTCCGGCGGCAGTCGTTCGGGATGGGATCGCGGCCGGCCGCGTGCCGGGCCCCGACGTCACCCGAGGGCGTCCTTGATCCGGTCAAGCACCGAGCCGCCCTTGGCGTGGCCAACCTGCTCGCCCGAAGCCTCGGCGTAGGCTTCGAGCGCCTCGCGCTGCTCCTTCGAGAGCCGGCTCGGCACCGTGACCCTGACCTGGACGTGGAGGTCGCCCCGGGCGCCGGCCCGGCGCAGGTGTGGCGCGCCGCGCCCCCGCAGCCGGATCTCCGCTCCGGGCTGGGTGCCCGGCCGAACCTCGACCTCCTCCTCGCCGTCCGCCGTCGGCACCAGCATGGTCGTCCCGAGCGCGGCCTGAGCGATCGAGACGGTCAGGTCGTGGTACAGCTCCGTCCCCTCGCGCCGGAGGGCAGGGTGCGGCGTCACGTGAATCGCGACGTACAGGCTTCCGGGCGGCCCGCCCCGCGGCCCGGCCTCGCCCTCGCCGGACAGGCGGATCTGGTGACCGTCGTCGATGCCGGCCGGGACGCTGACCCGGATCCGCTTGACGCGCTCCCGACGGCCATCGCCCCCGCAGTCCCTGCACGGCGTGTCGACGATCTTGCCCTCCCCGCGGCACCGCGGGCAGGTGACCACGTTGACCATCTGGCCGAGCATGGTCTGGCGCAGGTGGCGGATCTCGCCACGCCCCGAGCACTGCGGGCACGTGGTGGAGGATGTCCCGGGCTCGGCACCCGTCCCGGAGCAGGTCGCGCACCGGTCCTGGACGGGGAACTCGATCTCCTTCTCGGCCCCCTTGATCGACTCCACAAAGGTGATCCGGAGGTCGTAGCGCAGGTCGGAGCCGACGGCGGCCCGCCCGCGGCGCTGGGCGCCGCCGGCGGCGCTCCCACCGAAGAAGGCGTCGAAGAGGTCCGAGAACGCCCCGAAGCCCGGCTGGGCGCCGGGGTCGAACCCGGTCCCGTTGACCCCCGCCGTTCCGAACATGTCATATGCCTGGCGGCGCTGCGGGTCGGACAGGACCTGGTAGGCCTCGTTGATCTCCTTGAATCGCTCGTCGGAGCCGGCGTCGCGGTTGACGTCGGGGTGCCACTGCTGGGCGAGCTTGCGGAAGGCCCGCTTGATCTCGCCGTCGTCCGCGGTCCGCGGCACGCCGAGGATGGAGTAATAGTCGCGTTCGGTGGCCATGCGCGAGAAAGTCTACGGGAGTCCGGCCGGACGATCAGGGGGACGATCGCCCGGGTCGATCGAGGCGGGAGCGGAGGGCGCGGCGGCGTCAGGCGGGGCCGGGGCGGAGGCAGCGGCGGCGTCGGTCGAAGCGACGCTGCCCGGCTATGGCGGGACAGGCACGGCGGCCGCCGTCGCTGCCGCGTCGGCGGTCCGGTCAGTCGGACGAGACCTTCCCCACGGCTCGGCGTCGGCGCGTCCGCGGCGCCGCCGGAGCGGCCGCGGCAACCTTCCGGGCGCGTCTGGCGGGGGCGACGTCAGCGGGGGCCGCCTCGGCGAGCAGGCCCGCAGCATGAATGAGGGCGGCCTCGCCGGGAGGCGCCGCGGAAGCGACTCCGGCTTCGGGAGCCGAAGCCTCCGTGGCGACCGTCGCGCCGGGTTCGGCCTCCGCCGCGGGCACGGCTTCCGCCGCGGGCACGCGCTTCCGCCTCGCGGGCGAGGAGGGTGGCCGCCTGGCCGATGCCGGCCGCCGCGAGGGCCGCCCCCACGATCCCGGACGTGTTCAGGTACTGCGCGGTCACGATGGGTGCCCGGGCGGTGAGCCACCGTGAGTAGCGCGCGTACTCCTTGCTGACGCCTCCCCCGAGGATGATCAGGTCGGGCCAGAACCATCGCTCCAGGAGGGCGAGGTACTGGCTGAACCCGTGGGCCCATCTGCGCCAGCCGAGCCCGCGGCGCTCACGCGCCGCGCCGGAGATGAGGGTCTCGGCGTCGTGACCGTGGTACGTGATGTGCCCGAACTCGGTGGAGTCCAGCAGGTGGCCGTCGATGAACAGGGCGCTGCCGATGCCCGTGCCGATGGTCAGCAGCAGGACCGTGCCGGGAACGTTGCGGGCCGCTCCGAAGGTCACCTCGGCGAGGCCGGCGGCGTCCGCGTCGTTGATGAGCACGCAGGGGTGCCCGATCCGCGCCGAGATCATGCCGGCCGCGTCGGCGCCGATCCAGCTCTTGTCGATGTTCGCGGCCGTCAGGAGGCGGCCGTTCTTCGCGACGCCCGGAAGCCCCGCTCCGGCGCGCATGCCGGGCGTGACGTGGCCGGCGGCGGTCAGCGTCTCGACGATCGCCCCGATGGCCTCCACGACGGCCGCCGGCGTCGACGGCTGGGGCGTCTTCAACCGGATCCTCGGCGAGGCGAGGTGGCCGGTCGTCGAGGTCCACCACGGCAGCCTTGACGCCGGTCCCGCCGACGTCGATCCCGATGGCTCGCCGGGCGGTGGGCGGATGCGGCGGATGTGGCGGATACGGGCTCGCTCATGTCCGGAGGATACCGCGTCGGTTCGCCCACCAGCCCTCGAGCGCGCACGGGTCGGCGCCCGACGCGCCCCGACGTCGGCGGCCGACGCCGCCCACGGGTCACTTCAGCAGGAGGCGCTCGAGGCGGCGCGAGGTGACCGCCAGGCCCACCGTCCCCATCACGGCGAGATACGCGACATGGACGAGGTCGTTGGGTCCGACGATCCCCGTCGTCAGGCTCCGGATCAGGTCGACGCCGTGGTACAGCGGGGTGAGCTGGACGAACAGCCGGACCACGTCCGGATACGTCTCGATCGGGTAGAACGTCGCCGAGAAGAGGAAGAGCGGCAGGATGACGAGCTGGATCATGTCGAAGTCCTGCCAGGTCCGCATGAACGACGTGGCCGCCATCCCGACGGCGCCGAACGCGAACCCGATCAGGATGGCCGCCGGCAGCGCGAGGATCGCGAGCGGGGACAGGACGAACCCCAGGGCGAACATCACCAGCAGGAAGGTCGTCGCGTAGATCGCGCCGCGAATGAGCGCCCAGCCGATCTCGCCCAGGGCCACGTCGGCCACGCCGAGCGGCGTGGCCAGGATCGCGTCGTAGGTCTTCGCGTAGCGCAGCTTGAAGAACACGTTGAAGGTCGAGTCGTAGATCGCCCCGTTCATCGCCGAAGAGGCCATCAGCGCCGGGGCGACGAAGGCCGTGTACGCGATGGCCTGGCCGCCGTACGGAACCGTGCCGATCAGCGCGCCGAGCCCGAGACCGATCGACAGCAGGTAGAACAGCGGCTCGAAGAAGCCGGACACGATGACCATCCACGTGCGCCGGTAGACGAGCAGGTTGCGCTCGATCAGGAGGCCGGCCCGCCGGCCGCCGAACAGGACGGGCGGCGCGACCCGCGCGACGAGCGTCACTGGCGGAGCCTCCGGCTCATCGCGTACGAGGCCGCGACGAGGCCCGCGGCCGTCACGCCGACGAGGTAGGTCACGTGGACGGTCACGCCGATCGGGGTAGCCGTGCCGAGGGCGAGGGATCGGCAGAGGTCCACGCCGTGCCAGAGCGGCGTGAGGTACGCCACGGGCTGGAGGATCGGCGGCAGCTGGCTGATCGGGAAGAACGTGCCCGAGAACAGGAAGAGCGGGATCACGCCGAAGCGGAAGAGGCTGTTGAAGCCGTTCGCGTCCTTCTGGGTCGCCGAGAACGCGATGATCGGGGTCACGAAGGCGAGCCCCGTCAGGATGGCCGCGGGCAGGGCGAAGATCGCCTGCGGGCCGGTCGCCCCGCCGAAGGCGACCATCACGCAGAAGAAGACGCCCGTGACGAGCGTCAGCCGGACGAGAATGTAGAGCACCTTGCCGAGCAGGACGTCGAACACGCGGATCGGGGTCGCGAGCATCCCCAGGAACGTCCTGTCCCAGAGGATCCCGCCCATGATCGGAAAGGTCGACTCGCCCGCCGCGGTCTGCATGGCGGTCGAGGCGAGCAGGCCGGGCGCCAGGAACGCGAGGTAGCTCACCCCGCCGAGGAGGGCGGCCGACGCGGCGCCGCCCGACGAGCTGCTCGCCACGTAGCCGCCGAGCCCGACGCCCATCGCGGCGAGGTAGAGCACCGGGTTCAGGAACGAGCTCACCACTGTGCCGCGGAACGAGCGCCGGTAGAGCAGGAGCTCGTGCTCCACGACCCGAAGGGCGGGCGGCGTCTGCATCGTGGCCTCAGTCGACCAGGCTGCGGCCGGTCAGGCGCAGGAAGACGTCCTCCAGGGACGACCGGCGGACCAGGATCATCTCCGGTCGAAGGCCGCGCTCGTGGGCGTGGGCGGCCGCCGCGTCACCGTCCTCCGCGTACACGAGGACACGGTCCGGCAGGCGCTCGACCCGCTCGCCGAGGCCGTCGAGCCCGCCGTCGAGCGTCTCCTGGACGCCGACCGGGAACCGCATCTCGAGGACTTCCCGGGAGCTGTAGCGCTCGATCAGCTGGCGCGGCGACCCCTCGGCGACGATCCGGGCATGGTCCATGACGACGAGGCGGTCGCAGAGCTGCTCGGCCTCGTCCATGTAGTGGGTCGTCAGGACGAGCGTCACGCCGCGTTGCTTCAGGCGGTAGAGGCGGTCCCACAGCAGGTGGCGCGCCTGCGGGTCGAGCCCCGTCGTGGGCTCGTCGAGGAGCAGCAGGTCGGGCTCGTTGATCAGGCTGCGAGCGATGGTCAGGCGGCGCTTCATCCCGCCCGAGAGCGGCTCGACGGGATCGTTGGCGCGCTCGGTGAGCTGGACGAAGTCGAGGAGCTCTGCGACGCGTTCCCGGATGAGGGGCCGCGGCAGGCCGAAGAACCGCCCGTAGATCGCGAGGTTCTCGCGAACCGTGAGCTCCTGGTCGAGCGTGTCCTGCTGGGGCACGACGCCGAGCCGCCCGCGGATCCGCGGGCCGTCGGTCGCGGGATCGGCGCCGAGCACCGTCAGCGTGCCCGCGGTGACCGGCGAGACGCACGCGATCATCCGCATCGTGCTGGTCTTGCCTGCGCCGTTGGGGCCGAGGAACCCGAAGCTCTCGCCGGGTGCGACGTCGAAGTCGATCGCGTCGACGGCCACGAAGCCGCCGAAGCGCTTCGTCAGCGCCCGGGCATGGATCAGGGGAGGGCTGGTGAGCTCGGACATGGGCGGGAATCGTACCCCAGGGCCGCGTCTCGTCGTGTCAGGAATGGCGCGGCCGCGCGGCCGGATGTGCGGCACCCGGCTGGGTCGCGGCGCCCGGCTGGGTCGCGGCACCCGGCTTCGCGGCGCCCGGCGGCGCGCGCGCCTCCGGGCCGGGCCGTTCTTCCAGTGCGGCGGGACGCCGTCGCAGGACGAGGCCGACCCCAGGTCGGCGGTCAGGCGCGTCGGAGAATACGCGCGATCCGGCTCCGGATGCTGGCGACGCCACGCTTGGCGGTTTCCGGAGCACGGGCCGCCGCGACCGTCGAGGCGTGGTCCCGCTCGGCGACCCGCTCGGCCTCCTTCATCTTGGCCTCGGCCTCGATCGTTGGCCCGGTGATTGGACGTCCCATCGACATGTCGGAACCTCCCCGCCCTTGCATCCTGTAGCCCGGTCAGGATACGCGGCGAGGAAGGCGGATCGCCCACTTGTGCGCAGGCCGATCGGGCGACGCCGGACGGGCCCCAGATCCGCCGATGCACCGGCGATAAGCGGCCGTCGCCATCCTTGCCGGCATGAACGGGACTCGGGTCGGGCTCTCGATTCGCGCGCTGCGCCGACGGCGGCGGTGGCGCCAGGACGACCTGGCGGCAGCGGCCGGCGTCTCCGCGCACCGGATCCGCCGTGCGGAGCGGGGCGACATCCAGGAGCTGCCCGTCGCGGTGGTCGAGGCGATCGCCGGGGCGCTCGGGGCCACGCTCGATCTGCGCCTGCAATGGCACGGCGAGGGGCTCGACCGGCTGCTCGATGCCAGCCACGCGGCGGTCGTCGAGGCAATCGTGCGCCGACTCCAGGCCGACTGCTGGGAGACGCGAACCGAGGTCACGTTCAATATCGACGGCGAGAGGGGGTCCGTGGACGTCCTCGCGCGGCGAGTCACCGGGCCGTTGCTGGTCGTCGAGTGCAAGTCCGTCGTCCCCGACCTCCAGGGCATGTTGGTGTCGCTCGACCGGAAGGCGCGGCTCGGCGCCCGGATCGCCCGTGAGGTGGGCTGGACTGACGTCCGCTCGGTGAGCCGACTGCTCGTGATCGCGGAGAGCCGTAGCTCTCGGCGCCGCATCGCGGAACACGCTGTGACGCTCACCGCGGCGTTCCCGCTTCGCGGCCAGGCACTGCGGCAGTGGCTCCGGAGCCCAGGCATGCCGTGTCGTGGGCTGCTGTTCATCGACGCCGGTCGATCGGTCGACCTCCAGCAGCGCGTCCGGATCCGCCAGCCGACCGTGCCGAAGCGGTGCTGACGCCCGTCCGCCCGGCGCCAGGCAGGAGAACGGCAGGCGAGCGCCGCTGAGGGCTGCCACCGCGAGGCGGCCAGGCGATGGCGACCCAGGCGACACGTTCCTCACCCTCGCAGCGCATCGGCAGGTAGCCATGGCACCAGGTGATCGTCGCGGCACCGGCCCGAGCCCGGGCGACGCGGGTGCATGGCTCCCTACCCGACGTAAGGCCCGGCCGGCGAACCCTTATCCCGGATCGTCGCTGCATACGGGCTCGCCAGCGGCGCCGTATGAGGGGTAGACCCGGGCCAGGCGTCCCGACCGTTCTCGAGTCACGGCTGTGGCGCCGTAGCCGTCGCGTCCATCTCGCCGAAAGATCAGCCGGTGGCGGCTGGCGACCCGTAGCCCAGCGGGCGACCCGGGGTCACGCGTCGACAGCGTGCCCGTGCTCCGGGCCGCCGCCTAGAGCCCGTTCGCGTGGCCGCCGTTTGGAGTCCGTGCTCCGGGCGGCCGCTCGGAGCCCGTTCGCGTGGCCGCCGCTAGCGTGCCCGTTCGCGTGGCCGCCGCTAGCGTGCCCGTGCGCGTGGCCGCCGCTTGGAGCCCGTTCGCGTGGCCGCCGCTTGGAGCTCAGGCGGCGGCCGTCGTCGGGGCTGCAGCGCGATGCGAACGGCCCGGGCCGCCGCCCGCGCCTAGACCTCCTTGAACTCGCCCTCGACCGTCTCGTCGTCGGCCGGCTCGGCCGGCGCCTCGGTGCCGTCCTCGGGCGCCGCTCCGTCGTCCCCCGCCGGCCCGGCGGCCGCGTAGGCGGCGGCGCCGATGCGCTGGAGGATCTCGGCGAGCTCGGTCGCGCGCTCCTTGACGACCTCGGGGCCCTCAGTCTTGAGGGCGTTGCGGACGTCCGAGACCTTGCTCTCGGCCGCCGCGCGATCCTCCGGCGACACCTTGTCGCCGAGATCCTTGAGCGTGCGCTCGGCCTGGAACGTGAGGGCCTCGGCCTGGTTGCGCGTCTCGACGTCCTCGCGCCGCTTGCGATCCTCCTCGGCGTGCTCGGTCGCTTCGCGGACCATCCTGTCGACGTCCTTCTTGTCGAGCATCGAGGAGGCCGTGATGGTCACCTTCTGCTCCTTGGACGTCGCCCGGTCCTTCGCCCGCACCTCGACGATGCCGTTGGCGTCGATGTCGAAGGTGACCTCGATCTGGGGCACGCCGCGCGGGGCGGACGGGATCCCGTCGAGGATGAACTTGCCGAGGGTCTTGTTGTCGGCCGCGAAGTCGCGCTCGCCCTGGAGGACGTGGATCTCGACCTGCGGCTGGTTGTCGGACGCCGTCGAGAACACCTGCGACTTGGAAGTCGGGATCGTCGTGTTGCGCTCGATCAGCTTGGTCATGACGCCGCCGAGGGTCTCGATGCCGAGCGACAGCGGCGTGACGTCGAGGAGCAGGACGTCCTTCACCTCGCCGCCGAGCACGCCGGCCTGGATCGCGGCGCCGACCGCCACGACTTCGTCCGGGTTGACGCCGCGGTTCGGCTCCTTGCCGCCGAACATCGCCTTGACGGCCTCGATGACAGACGGCATCCGGGTCATCCCGCCGACCAGGACGACCTCGTCGATGTTCGCCGCGCGTGAGGCCGGCGTCCTTCAGGGCCTGCTTGACCGGCCCGGCCGTCTTCTGGATCAGGTCGCCGACGAGATCCTCGAGCTTGGCCCGGGTCAGCGACATCACCAGGTGCTTGGGGTTCCGATCGGCGTCGGCCGTGATGTACGGCAGGTTGATCTCGCTCGACACCGCGGTCGACAGCTCGATCTTGGCCTTTTCGGCGGCCTCCTTCACCCGCGAGAGCGCCTGCGGGTCCGTGCGCAGGTCGAGGCCCTGGTCCTTCTTGAACTCGGAGAGCAGCCAGTCCATGACCCGGATGTCGAAGTCGTCGCCGCCGAGGTGCGTGTCGCCATTCGTCGACTTGACCTCGAAGACGCCCTCGCCGAGCTCGAGGATCGAGATGTCGAACGTCCCGCCGCCCAGGTCGTAGACGGCGATCTTCTCGTCCTTCTTCTTGTCGAGGCCGTAGGCCAGGGACGACGCAGTCGGCTCGTTGATGATCCGCCGGACCTCGAGGCCCGCGATCCGGCCGGCGTCCTTGGTCGCCTGGCGCTGAGTGTCGTCGAAGTAGGCCGGGACGGTGATCACCGCCTCGGTCACCTTCTCGCCAAGATAGGCCTCCGCGTCGGCCTTCAGCTTCTGGAGGATCATCGCGGAGATCTCGGGCGGGGTGTAGGTGCGGCCGTCGGCGAGCTTGACCCGGACGCCGTCGGACTTGGCGTCCTTCTCCACGGTGTAGGGCACGATGTCGCGGCTGCGCTTGACCTCCGGGTCGTCCCACCGGCGGCCCATGAAGCGCTTGATCGAGTAGACGGTGTTGGCGGGGTTGGTGACGGCCTGACGCTTGGCGAGCTGGCCGACGAGGCGCTCACCAGACTTGGTGAACGCCACGACCGACGGCACGGTCCGGCCGCCTTCTGCCGAAGCGATCACGGTGGGCTCGCCGCCCTCCATGACGGCCACGACCGAGTTGGTCGTTCCGAGGTCGATGCCGATGATCTTTCCCATCTGGTCTGGTCTCTCCTGGTGTCGTGGGACGTGGTCGAGCGTTGCTAGTTCTGGAGCGGGCTGCCGTCGCTGACCGCGACGAGCGCCGGCCGGAGGATCCGATCGCGCAGGCGGTAGCCGCGCCGCACCTCCGCGACCACCTCGCCCTCCGGCTTGCCGGTGCCGGGGACGCGCTGAAGGGCCTCGTGCTCCCGCGGGTCGAACGGGCGGCCGAGGGCGTCGATCGGCGACACGCCTTCGCTTTCGAGCAGGAGGCGCAGCTTGCGGTCGATCGCGACGATCCCTTCGAGCCAGGGCGTCTCGCGAGCCTCGGCCGGCAGATGGTCGATCGCGCGGTCGAAGTCGTCCGCCAGGGCGACGACCTTCGAGAGGAGCGCCTCGCTGGCGAGGCCGAGGTCCCGCTCGCGGTCCGCCTCGGTCCGCCGCTTGAGGTTCGCGTAGTCGGCCTGGGCGCGCTGGGCGAGCGCCAGGTGCTCCTCGGCGCGGGTGCGCTCGGATTCGAGGGCCGCCCGGAGCGCGTCGATGCCCGCGGCGATCTCGTCGGTCTCGCCCGGGACGCCCAGGTCGGCGCCACTGGCGGGCGCCTCGGCGCCGCCGGCGGTGGCGGGAGGCTGGGTTCGGTCGGTCATTCGCTTTCTCATGCCAGGGTCCTGGGCGCGGTACCGCCGCGTTCGGTGGCGGTCAGCATCGGGGCCGCCGTCGGTCAGGCATACAGGTGCTCCACGAGGTCGTTCATCAGGCTCGACACGAACCGGACCGTGCCGATCGCCTGGGGGTAGCGCATCCGTGTCGGCCCGAGGACGCCGACCACGCCGACGGCCGATCCCGGCCGGCCGTACGGGGCGAGCACGAGCGCGACGTCCGCCATCTCCGTCGGCGCGTTCTCCCGGCCGATGAAGACGCGGAGGGTGCCGCCGCGGGTCACGGCGTCGAAGAGCACGCCCAGGTGCTGCCGGTTCTCGAGCGCCGCGAAGACCGCCCGAACCTTGTCGGACGAGGCGAACTCGGGGGCAGCCATCACGTTGAGGAGGCCGTCCGAGAAGAGCGCCTCGACCCCCGCGCCGTCGAAGTCGCGCAGGATCCGGAGCGCCCGCTCACCGGCCCGCCGGACGAGGGTGAAGACGACATCGTCGGCGGGCGCCTCGTCGAACCAGCGGAGCCGCTCCGCCACGTCAGGCGCGGTGCGATTGGTGCACGACTGGTTGAGCCGCCGGGTCGCCTCCTCGAGGTCGGCCTCGGTCGTGCCGGCATCGACGGTGAGGAGCGCCTGCTTGAGCGTGCCCTCGTTGAGGGCGACGATGAGGGTCGCCATTCGATCGCCGATCGCCACGAGCTCGAACCGTCGGATCCGGGCCGAGCGCGGCTTGGCCGGCGTGGCGAGGCCCGCGGATCGGGTCGCGGACGCGAGCGTCGCGGCCGCCAGGCGGAACCACTGGTCGCTGGCGAACTCCACCTGGCCGAACTGGTGGCGGATCATGAGCTGCTCGATCGGCGGGAGCGGGATCTCGCCGACCAGGGCCTCGACGTAGAAGCGGTAGCCGGCCTCCGTGGGGACGCGGCCGGCCGAGGTGTGCGGATGCATGAGCAGCCCCGCCGACTCCAGCTCGGACAGCACCGCGCGGACCGTCGCCGAGCTGACGCCGATCCCGTGCCGCTCGACGAGCGTGTGAGATCCCACCGGCGTGGCGGTGACGATGTAGTCCTCGATGACGGCCTGCAGGATGGCCTGTGCCCGGCCATCGAGCGGTCCGGCGGCGCGTCGGGCGCCTCGTGCCATGCGGGTGCTCCTCGGTTGGCACTCGCGTGGTGAGAGTGCCAGCCAATGTTAGCACTCTCCCCATGCGAGTGCCAATGGTCGGCCGATCCTAGCGCGCGGGTCGGTCGCGTGTCAATCGTCGCCCGATCCCGGGTTGCCGGCCGGCCCGAAGGGACCGCCTGCCCCGCCGGGCAGCTCCGCCTGCCCGAGCGGACGGCAAGGCCTGGCGGAGAGCTGCTGCCAGCCCTACAGCAGGCGGGAGAACAGCTCGTTCGAGAGCAGCCGACCCCGCAGCGTGAGGCGCACCCGTCCCGGCGGCTCCTCTTCGACGAGGCCGTTCTCGCTCGCCCAGCTGAACACGTCGAACCGGCCGAGGGCCTCGGCCGTCGCGATCCCCGCCGAGGTGCGCAGGCCCAGGATCAGCGACTCCGCCGTGGCGGTTGTCACGTCGATCGTCTCGCTGCCGCCCGGTGGCAGCCCCGGCGGGCCGTCGTCCTCCCGGACGAGCGCCGCGATCCAGCGGTCGAGGTTGGCCGCATTCCAGCGCCGCCGCACCCCGTCGAACGCGTGTGCTCCCGGGCCGACGGCCTCGTAGGGCTCGCGGCGCCAATAGGCGAGGTTGTGCCGGCTCTCGGCGCCGGGCAGGGCCCAGTTCGAGAGCTCGTACCAGGGGTACCCCGCGCCGTCCAGCACCGCATCGGCGAGGCCGTATGCCCCGGCTGCCCGATCCTCGTCCTGGCGCGGGCGTGCGCGCTCGCGCCAGCGCCGCGCGCCGGCCGCCGTCGGCAGGTGGTCGCCGTCAGCGCCGGTCAGGCCCTCGGCCTCCGGGTCGTCGAGGGTCAGCGCGTACGCCGAGACATGGTCGGGCGCGAGCTCGACGGCCGCCTCGAGGGACGAGGCCCATGCCGCCAGGGTCTGGCCCGGCACGTCGTAGAGAAGATCGAGGCTCACCCGCGCGATGCCCGCCGCGCGGGCCGCGCCGACCGCCGCCGCGGTGTCGCCGGGGCGATGGCGGCGCCCGAGCAGGCGCAGCTCGTCCGCCTGGAAGCTCTGGGCGCCGATCGACACGCGGGTGACGCCCGCCCGGGCGATCGCCGCCATGTCGCCACGGTCGTCGGGGCCGGGGTTCGCCTCGAGCGTCACCTCGGCGCCGGCCGCCAGGCCGAAGCGCTCGCGAACCTGCCCGACCAGGCCCGCGACCGCGTCGCCGGCGAGCAGCGACGGCGTGCCGCCACCGAGGTAGAGCGAGGCCAGCGGCGGGCGGCCGTCGACGCCGTCCCGGCCGGGCGGCCCGAAGGCCGCATCGGCCGCGTCGGCGCGCAGGTCGATCTCGGCCGCCACGGCCCGCAGATAGGCCGCGACCCGGTTGCGCGGCCCGACCGCGCCGGCGCCCGCGACGACCACGAAGTCGCAGTAGGGGCACAGCGAGCGGCAGAACGGGACGTGGATGTAGAGCGCGACCGGCGCGGCGGCCGCCTGCGTCGGCTGCCGGCTCTCGCGGTCGCTCACCCCTGGCCGGACTCCCCTCCGGTCGCGTGGTCGGCCGCCTGCCAGCCCTCCGGGGCGCGCCGGTACTCCCAGCCCTCCTCGACCTCGCGGCCGCGGGGCAGGGGCTGCCCGGCGTGCCCGGTGCAGACGAAGACCGCGATGCGGGTCACGGTGTGGCCAAGGAAGGCCGCCCCGATCGCTCCGGTCCAGACCGTCACCCAGCCGCACACCAGGCCGATTCCGAGGCTCAGGAGCAGCGGGTAGCCGCCCCAGCCGCGAGAGCCGGTGCGCGTCGCGAGGGCGTAGACGAGCGCCTGGATCACGATCGCGACCCGCGGGTCCATCCCCGTCAGGAGGAGGAACCCCAGGAGGGCTCCCCGGAAGGTTGCCTCGTCGATGAACGCCGTCCCCATCGCGTTGAGGATCGCGCCCGGGTAGGACCAGGTCGGCGGGTAGCGCAACGTCCCGTAGCGCCACAGCGCGAACAGGACCGCCTGGGCCGTCCCGATGGCGCCGATCCCGAAGCCGCCGATCAGCGCCCTGGCCCGATCGCCAAGCGCCATCCCGAGCGAGGCCGCCGGCGACGGGTGGATGAGCATGATCGCGGCCACGAGGCCGATCCCGAGCGTGTACCAGGCGACCCGCCGGCCGAACCCGTGGCGCTTGGCGATCGTCGGCTCGTTGTACTCGGCGGCGCCGAAGTCGCGGGCCCCGATGCGCAGCATGATCAGGAGCCCGAGAAGGCCCATCGCGACCAGCGTGCGAAGCTCGTCCACGTCGCGACCGCTAGCCCGATTCGTCCATCCGGAGCACCGCCAGGAACGCGTCCTGGGGGATCTCGACCGAACCGACGCGCTTCATGCGCTGCTTGCCTTCCTTCTGCTTCTCGAGCAGCTTCCGCTTGCGCGTGATGTCGCCACCGTAGCACTTGGCGAGGACGTTCTTGCGGAGCGCCCGGATCGACTCCCGGGCGACGACCGTGGAGCCGATCGCGGCCTGGACGGGAACCTCGAACATCTGGCGCGGGATCAGCTCCTTGAGCTTTGCCGCGAGCGCCCGGCCGACCGACGTGGCCTTGTCGCGGTGGACGATCAGCGAGAGGGCGTCGACCGGCTCGCCGTTGACGAGGACGTCGAGCTTCACGAGGCGGGCCGGCCGGTAGCCGATCTCCTCGTAGTCCATCGAGGCGTAGCCCTGGCTCCGGCTCTTGAGCTGGTCGAAGTAGTCGACGATCAGCTCGGCGAGCGGCATCTCGAACTTCAGGAGCACCCGGGTCGGATCGAGGTACTCCATCGTGTCGAAGGTGCCGCGCCGGTTCGTGGAGAGCTCCATCAGGGCGCCGATGTAGCTGGCAGGCGTGATCACCGAGAGGGCGACCCAGGGCTCCTCGATCGTCTCGATCTCGCCGGCATTCGGCATCAGGGCCGGGTTGTCGATCGCGAGCTCGCCGCGGCCAGCCGTCAGCGTCACCCGGTATTCGACCGACGGCGCGCTGGCGATCAGCTCGAGCGAGAACTCGCGCTCGAGCCGCTCCTGGACGATCTCCATGTGGAGCAGGCCAAGGAAGCCGCAGCGAAAGCCGAACCCGAGCGCGATCGAGCTCTCGGGCTCGAACGTGAAGCTCGCGTCGTTGAGGTGCAGCTTCTCGAGCGCGTCACGAAGGAGCGGATAGTCCTCCCCGGAGATCGGGTAGATCCCGGCGAAGACGAGGCTCTTGGCCGCCAGGTAGCCGGGCAGCGGCTCGGCCGCCGGGTCGGTCGCATCGGTCACGGTGTCGCCGACCTGGGCGTCGCGGACGCTCTTGAGGCCGGTCGCGATATAGCCGACCTCGCCCGCCGACAGCTGGCCGACGGGCACGAGCTGGGGCCGGAACACGCCGAGCTCCAGGATCTCCGCCTCGGCGCCGCTGCCCATCAGGCGGATCCGGGCGTGATCGTGAAGGGTGCCCTCGGCCAGGCGGACGTAGGTGATCACGCCCTTGTACTGGTCGTAGTGGCTGTCGAACACGAGTCCGCGCAGGTGACCCGACGGATCTCCGCGCGGCGGCTGGGACGCGGTCCACGATGGCCTGGAGGACCTCGGCGACCCCGGTCCCCTCCTTGGCCGACGCGAGCAGCACCTCCTCGCGGGGGATCGCCAGGACGTTCTCGAGCTCGTCGATGACGACGTCGGGCTGGGCCGACGGGAGGTCGATCTTGTTGAGCACCGGGATGATCACGAGGTTCTGGCGGAGCGCGAGGTGGACGTTGGCCAGGGTCTGCGCCTCGATGCCCTGGGTGGCGTCGATCACCAGGATCGCGCCTTCACAGGCCTGGAGACTGTGGCTCACCTCGTATGCGAAGTCGACGTGGCCGGGCGTGTCGATCAGGTTGAGCCCGTACAGCAGCCCATCGCGAGCGGTGTGCTCGAGGCGGACGGCGCGCGCCTTGATCGTGATCCCCTTCTCGCGCTCGAGGTCCATCGAATCGAGGACCTGGCTGGTCATCTGGCGCGGATCGATCGTGTGGGTCTGCTCGAGGAGCCGGTCGGCGAGCGTGGACTTGCCGTGGTCGATGTGCGCGATGATCGAGAAGTTGCGGAGGCGTTCCTGCGGGATCAGCATCGGCGCGGAGTGTAGCGTGCCGCGGGTGGCGGCCGCGGGGGTGGGGTGAGCCTGACAGGCATACCGAGCAGCTCGCCCTGACAGAATTCACTGAGCAGGGACACGCAGTGGCGCGCGAACGTGTGCGTCTGGTACCATTCGCGGTCGCGCCGTCGCGGTGTCCTCTCCCGCTGCGACCGCTCCATGACGTAGCCCTCAACGACCAGTCACACCAGCTGGAGTACGAACGACCGTGGCACATTCTCCCCGCGGCTGGACCGGCGCGCGGACGCCGTCCGGCAAGAAGCGGGTCCGCCAGGCCGAGCGGCGCGAAGCGATCAACGCTCCCCGCCGAACGAAGGCCAAGACCCTCGTCGCGAAGACGCTCAGGATCGCCGTCGGCACGACCGAAGGCGATGCGCCGCTCGCTCTCGCCGAGGCGTACGCGGCCCTCGACAAGGCGGCCAAGACCGGCGCGATCCATCCGAACACCGCGGCGCGGCGCAAGTCGCGTCTCGCGCTCAAGCTGAATGCCGCGCTGTCCGGCGAGTCGGTGCAGACGACTGCCCGGATCACCAAGACGACGGGCACCGCCGCGGCGGCCAAGGCCGCCAAGGCCCGCATCGCGGCCGGCAAGGCCGAGAAGGCGAAGGGCGCCCAGACGGCCGCCGGGAAGGCCAAGGCGGCCATCGCCCGCGCCGGACGCGGCGACGCAGCCGAGGCGGCCAAGGCCGCCCCGAAGGCGACCGCGGCTGCGACCGAGGCCCCGGCGAAGGCGCCGCGCACGCGCGCCGCCAAGGCCGCCGGAACGCCTGCCGAGGCCGCCCCCGCCGCCGCGGCGAAGGCTGCCCCGAAGGCCGCTGCCAGGGCCACCACGCCGCGCGCAGCGACATCGAAGACCGCGGCCAAGGCGCCGGCCAAGGCGACCGCCGACGCGGCGGCGAAGGCCGCCCCCGCCAAGGCATCGACGAAGGCAACGACCGCCAAGGCCGCCGCCAAGGCGCCGGCCAAGAAGAAGAGCGAGTAGCCGCCGACGCCTCTGGCGTCCACGCATCGCTGCGACCGGCCCCGGCGAAGACCCGGGGCCGTTCAATTCCCGGGGCCCGGGGCCTGACCGCGATCCGACCCGGCACGGGCGGCGCCCGCGCCGACACTAGACTCATCCGATGCCCACTCTCGCCGTCGCGCTGGTCCTGGTCGCCGCCGGGCTGCACGTCGGCTGGAATGCGCTGGTCAAGTCGTCCGGCGACCCGTTCGCCACGGCGCAGCGCGCAGTCTGGCTGGGCACGGCGGCGGCCACACCGGTCGCCCTCGCCGCGTGGCTCGTGGCCGGCGCGCCGGGGATGGCACCCGAGGGGTGGGCGATCGCCGCGGCGTCCGGGGTCGTCGAGTTCGGCTACTACGTCGCCCTCACCGCCGCGTACCGCCGCGGCGCACTCTCGGCCGTGTACCCCGTGGCGCGCGGGAGCGGGGCCGTCCTCGGGGTCGCGGCCGGCGTCGTGCTGCTCGGCGAGCGCCTCCCCACGGCCGGCACGCTCGGCGTGGTGCTGCTCCTGGCCGGGGTGCTGGCCGCCGCGCGACCCGATGCCCGGCGAGCGGTGCTGGTGCCCGCGCTCCTCACGGGCGCAACCATCGCGACCTACTCCGCCCTCGACCGCGTCGGGGTCCGGACGGGGCCTCCCTGGCTGTACGCATGGGCCATCTTCGCCGCCACCTCCGTCGCCTTCTTCGCGTGGCAGGTAGCCAGCACCCTGCGCGGCCGCGGCCGCAGCGGCGAGCCGTCCACCGATCCGACCGGAACGCCCCGCGACCTCCGGCCCGGGCGACCCGGGGACTCGCTCGGCCGCCCTCTCGCGGCGGGCCTGCTCATGATCGGGACCTATCTCCTCGTGCTGCTCGCGCTCCAGATCGCGCCGCTGGCCGGCGTGGCCCCGCTGCGCGAATCGGCGACCGTGCTCGCGGCGGCCTGGGGCGTGGTCGTCCTGCACGAGCGGAACGGCGCGGCGTGGCGGGTCGGCGGCGCGGTGGCCGTGGCACTCGGCGCGATCCTGCTCGCCCTGCCAGCCTGAGCCGCGCGACCTCGAGGTCCGGCTGGGTCGCGGCTTGACCCGGCCGACGCGGCAGCGCACGATTCGGCGAGGGCGTCGCCGAGTGGCCCACCAGGCCGGCAACGCCAGGACTTTCGCCGCTGCGGAGGCGGGGAGATGGTGCGCGGGATCCGGGCTGGCGATTCCATCCTGTGGCTCGGCGCGGCCCCGCTCCTCCTCGTCTGCGCCGTCCTGGCCTGGTACGTCTCCGACCGGCTGGTCCTGATCGGGCCGTTCGACCGCGCCCAGGTCGGCTGGGTCATCGTGGTGCCGCTGATCGCCATCGCGCCGGGAGTCGCCGCCCTCGTGGAGCGCCGCACGGCGCTCGTGCGCCAGTCGCGCCGCGTCGTCGCCGGGGTGGCGATTGCGATCGTGGCGTTCGTGGTGGTCGGCCTCGCGCTGACGGTGACCTACCTCGACTGCCACCCGGTCGGCGGGCCGCTCGACGTCGTGCCCCGGGCGCTGCCGATCGGGCTGGTCGCCGCGCTCGCCTACGTGCTGGCGTACGCGGTCGCGAGCGTGGTGGCACGCCGGCGCGCCGGTCTCGGGTTCGTCGTGGTCCGCCGCGAGAGCGGCATCCGGGTCCTGCTCGCCGGCGCTGCGACGTGGCTCGTCCTCGCCGCGCTCGGGCTGGTCGTGCTGGCCGCCTCGTTCCCTGCCCTCACCTGCGCTCCCCGGCCCTGACGAGCAGACGCTGCGCGTCGCCGGTCAGCCCGAGCCGCGGCACGCCGGTCAGCCCGGCGCGGCTCCCGCCGCCGGCGCCGGCTTCGGGCGGACCAGACCGTAGACGAGCGCGCCGGCAAGCCCGCCGGCGGTGCACAGCAGGAGCACCGTGGCGGCCGTTCCGAGCTGCTCGCGCCAGTAGAACGCGGTGAAGTCGTCGACGGATCGGATCCCCGCGGTCTCGAAGGCCGGGCCCTGGCCTTCGTTGATGTAGCGGGCGTAGACGCACGGGGCACCCGAGGCGCAGCCCTGGAGGGGCCCGCCCTCCTTCGAGAGCGGGTAGCCGTTGTCAGCGTAGAAGAAGATCGCCTTGGTCGCCAGGAACAGGATCGCCAGCGTCGCCGCCGTCAGCGCTCCGGCGTAGAGGCCGTTGGCGAGGATCCGGCCCCACGGACCCGTCCGGCCGGCTCGCGAGTTCGCGTAGTAGCCGATGATCAGGCCAGCGAACGGCGCCATGATCCAGAAGATCGGCTCGATCGGCACGACGAGCAGGAAGCTCACCGCGATCGTCATCGCCATCCCCACCCCGACCCAGCCGGCGGCGATCGCGCCCCGATCGACGACGCGGCTCACGCCGCGGTCCCCCGGAGGAGCGAAGCGCCGGCCTGCGGACCGGCCGGCGCCGCGTGGCTGCGAACGATCACGCGATCGGGGGGAGCGCCCCCGACAGGGCGGCCCGGCCGAGGTACCGGGCGCCGGTGCCGATCTCCTCCTCGATCCGGAGGAGGCGGTTGTACTTGGCGACGCGCTCGCTGCGGGACGGCGCGCCGGTCTTGATCTGACCCGCGCCCATCGCGACCACGAAGTCCGCGATCGTCGTGTCCTCGGTCTCCCCCGAGCGATGGCTGACGACCGACGCCCAGCCGGCGCGCCGATCCATCTCGATCGTCTCGATCGTCTCGGTCAGCGTTCCGATCTGGTTGAGCTTGATCAGGACGGCGTTGGCGGCCCGCTCGTTGATGCCCCTGGCGACGCGCTCGGGGTTCGTCACGAACAGGTCGTCGCCGACCAGCTGGAGCCGATCGCCGAGACGCGCCGTGATCGCCTTCCAGCCGTCCCAGTCGTCCTCCGCGAGGCCGTCCTCGAGCGAGACGATCGGGTACTTCGCAACCCAGGCTGCCCAGAGGTCGACCAGCTCCTCGGAGCTGAGCGTGCGGCCCTCCTTGGCGAGCACGTAGCGATAGGGCGCGTCGCCGCCGCTCCCCTCCTCGACGAGCTCGGAGACCGCCGGGTCGAGCGCGATCGAGACATCCTCGCCCGGCCTGTAGCCGGCCTTCTCGATCGCCCGCAGGACGACTTCGACGGCCGCCTCGTTCGACGCCAGCGACGGCGCGAACCCGCCCTCGTCGCCCTGGCCGACCGAGTAGCCGCCCTCGTGGAGCAGCTTCTTGAGGCTGGCGAAGATCTCCGCCCCGGCGCGCAGCGCGTCGGTGAAGCTCGCCACGCCGATCGGCATGACCATGAACTCCTGGAAGTCCGTGGAGTTCACGGCGTGCTTGCCGCCGTTGAGGATGTTGAACATCGGGACTGGCAGGATCCGGGCACCGGCGCCGCCGATGTAGCGGTACAGCGGGAGGTCGTGCGCCGCAGCCGCCGCATGGGCGCAGGCGAGGCTGACGCCGAGGACCGCGTTGGCCCCGAGGTTGCCCTTGTTCGGCGTGCCGTCGAGCTCGAGGAGCGTGGCGTCGATCCCCGGCTGGTCGGCCGCGTCGGCACCCAGGAGGGCCGGGGCGATGGTCTCGCGAACGTTCGCGACCGCCTTCTGGACGCCCTTGCCGCCGAAGCGCGACGGGTCGCCGTCGCGCAGCTCAACCGCCTCGTGGATCCCCGTCGAGGCGCCCGAGGGCACGGCCGCCCGACCGACCGACCCGTCCGCGAGGACGACGTCGACCTCGACGGTCGGGTTGCCGCGCGAATCGAGTATCTCGCGGGCGTCGATCAGGTCGATCTCGGTGTTCATTTCACCTCCGCGGCCGGAGCCGCCTCGCGGTCGGGGATGATGGCGATGCCCGGGAGCGTGCGGCCCTCGATCAGCTCGAGGGAGGCGCCGCCACCGGTGCTGATGTGGCTCATCTTCGGTGCCAGCCCCTGCTGGGTGACCGCGGCGACCGAGTCCCCGCCACCGACGACGACGGTGGCCCCCGCCTCGGCCTTCTCCGCGAGGAGCTTGGCCATGCCCTTGGTGCCGGCCGCGAAGCTCGGGATCTCGAAGACGCCGAGCGGGCCGTTCCAGAAGATGGTCGCGGCGCCCTCGAGCGCGGCCGACATCGCGACGAGCGAGTCCCGGCCCACGTCGACGATGTGCCAGGACGCCGGGACCTTCTCGGCCGACAGCGTCTTGTACTCGGCGCCCTGGGTGACCTCCTTGGCGACCACGACGTCGGAGGGGAGGATCAGCCGGACGCCGCGCTCCTCGGCGACCGCCATGATCGTGCGGGCATCCTCGACGCGATCGGGCTCGGCGAGGGACTTGCCGATCGCCTTGCCCTGGGCGAGCAGGAACGTGTTGGCCATGCCCCCGCCGATGACGAGCACGTCGACCTTGCGGGCGAGGTTCTCGAGGACCTTGATCTTGTCCGACACCTTCTTGCCGCCGATGATCGCGGCGAACGGCCGGGCCGGCTCCTCGACGAGAGGCGTCAGGAACTTGATCTCGCGCTCCATCAGGAAGCCGGCGTACGCGGGCAGGAGCTCGGCCACGCCGTAGGTCGACGCGTGGGCGCGGTGGGCGGTCCCGAAGGCGTCGTTCACGTAGACGTCGGCGTAGTTCGCGAGCGCCTTCGCGAACCCGGGGTCGTTCTTCTCCTCTTCGGGGTGGAAGCGGAGGTTCTCGAGGAGCAGCGCCTCGCCCGGCCGGAGGCGGCGGACGGCGTCCTCGGTCCCCTGGCCGAGGGCATCTCCGGTGCACGGGACGTTGACACGGAGGAGCGACGAGAGGCGCTCGGCCACCGGCCGCAGCCGCAGGCTGTCCTGCACCTTGCCGTCGGGTCGGCCCAGGTGGCTCGCGAGGATGACGCGGGCCCCCTGGTCGAGGAGGTGCCTGATCGTCGGAATCGCGGCGCGGATGCGGGTGTCGTCGGTGACCTGGCCGTCCTTGAGCGGGACGTTGAAGTCGACACGGACGAAGACCCGCTTCCCCGAGGCGTCGAGGTCACGGATGGATCGCTTGTCCATGGCAGGAGCCTGCCTCTCCTAGCGGGGGCTGGGCGGAGGCGCCGCGGGGGATCCCGCGGCGCCGGGGGAGCGGCGCGTCAGAGCGCTGCCGCGATCTTCTTGACCAGGTCGGCGACGCGGCAGCTGTAGCCCCACTCGTTGTCGTACCAGGCGATCACCTTCACGAAGTTGCCGCCGAGGACCATCGTGCTGGCGCTGTCGATGATCGAGCTTCGCGTGTCGCCCCGGAAGTCCGACGAGACGAGCGGCTCGTCGCACACGCCGAGGATCCCGGCCATGGGTCCGGCAGCCGCCGCCCGGAACGCGGCGTTGATCTCCTCGACCGACGTCTCCTTGTCGAGCTCGGCCGTGAAGTCGACGACCGACACCGTGGGGGTCGGCACGCGCAGGCTGAAGCCGTCGAACTTGCCCTTGAGGTCGGGGATCACCAGGGCGAGGGCCTTCGCGGCGCCCGTCGTCGTGGGGATGATGTTCTGGCCGGCCGCCCGGGCCCGGCGGGGATCCTTGTGGGCGACGTCCAGGATCCGCTGGTCGTTCGTGTACGAGTGGATCGTGTTCATGAGGCCGCGCCGGATCGTCCAGTTGTCGTGCACGACCTTGGCCGCGGGAGCCAGGCAGTTCGTCGTGCAGCTGGCGTTGCTGATGATGTGGTGCCGGGCGGGGTCGTAGGCGTCGTCATTGACGCCGAGGACGATCGTGACGTCCTCCTTCTTGGCCGGGGCGCTGATCAGGACCTTCTTGGCGCCGGCGGTGATGTGCGCCCGGGCCTTGTCCGCGTCGGTGAAGCGGCCGGTCGACTCGACCACGATGTCGACGCCCAGGTCGCCCCACGGCAGGGTCGCCGGGTCCGTGACCTGCAGGACCTTGATCTCGCGGCCGTCGACGATGATCGCGTCGTCGGTGTGGGAGACCTCGCCCGGGTACGCCCCGTACGTCGAGTCGTGCTTGAAGAGCAGGGCGTTCATGGCGACGTCGACGATGTCGTTGACGGCGACGACCTCGACCTCGGGGGTGCGCTCGGTGAGGGCCTTCAGTGTCTGGCGACCGATCCGGCCAAATCCGTTGATGCCGACGCGAACGGGCATGAAATGAAACCTCCGCTTTGCGGTTGATGGGTCAGGGGGTGCGGGCCGTCGAGGCGACGGCGGTCGCGGCGCCGGGCGCATTGAGGGAGCTGACGGGCCCGGCGGCGCAGGAATCGCGCCATCCGATCACGCGGAGGGCGGCCGCACCGTGGCGCGGACCGCGAGACTCACAGGCGAAGGCGAGCCGTGGGGACACTGGACCTCAGAGCTGCGACGAAGACCGCGGCGATTCTAGCAAGGAGCCCTCGCCGCGCGGTCGGGCCGACCGTCAGCGGGTCGCGGTCCGAACGGCACGGCCGGCCGGAACCGCTCGCGCCGGATCGGTGGCGCCGCCGAGGCGAAACGAAACGAGCCCCTGCCACCAGGGCAGAGGCTCGTCCTCGAGTCCGGAAAGTGCGTTCAGCCGCCGATCCTGAAGACCTTTGTGCCGCACACGGGGCAGAGGCCCGAGACTGCCGGCTTGCCGTTCTTCATGGTGATCTTCTGCGCGTCTTTGACTTCGCGCTTGGCCTTGCACTTGACGCAGTACGCCTCTGCCACTCCGGATGCCTCCCTTTCGCGGTGGACGTCGCCGGGTCTTCTGCCCCGCGTCCGTCCGGACGAGCAAAGGAACCGTTCCCGGCTCCACGTCGCAGTCACGGGGTTCACTCGTGCGTGGAGCCGTGATGATCGGGCAACGGTAGTCCGCGCACGGCGCGAGCGTCAAGCGATTCCGTGCGGCGATCCGAGTTCGACTGCACCTTCCACTGCTGGATCGCCAGATGAGCCGACCCGAGAGGCGCCGGCGGGGCCGGGCGGTGGCCGTCGGCGGGCAGCGTTCCGCCGGCTCGTGCGTGCCGCGATCGCGCCGCCGCCGGCCACGATCGGAGCCCCCAGGACGAGCAGCCACGCCAGCGCCGGGGTGCCGGCGGGCTGGGCAGGGAGACGGCTCGCCGCGCCGGCGATCGCGGCCTGAGCAGCGGCCGACCCGAAGCCCGCGGCCGATCCACCGGGCATGGCGTCCAGCGTCGCCGCGGGGTCGCCCGGCAGGTCGCCCGCGTCGACCTCGCCCGGCTCGGCCACAGGCAGCGCTTCGCCGAGATCACCGAGCCGGGCGACGGCGGACGCATCCGCGACGCGGATCTCGGCACCGTCCGGGCCCACCTCGAGCGTTCCCGTCGCGCCGATGGCGTCACCGGTCGAGAGGAGCGGCACGAACGCGGCGGCCTCTCCCTCGAGCACGAGGCGCCCACTCCCCGTGCCATCGTCGAGCGTGATGCCGGCGGCATCGACGCCGGTCACGAGGCCACCCACCGAGACGAGCAGGGTGCCCCCTCCGGGTCGCTGCCTGCTCGACACGGCCGCGAGGTCGCCGAGATCCATGGGCGTCGCCGTGGCCGGGGTGCCCGTCGCGCCGTCCGTCGATCCCGTCACCGGGTCAGATGCCACGCCGCCCGACCCGCCACCCGACGCCGGGCGGGCCGTCGCGCCTGCCGACGTGCCGACAGTCCCCGGGTGGCCGGTCACGTGGAGATCGGCCGGGGATCGCGGGACGATCGCGAACTGCTGGTCGGTGGCCGAGGGAGCCGGCCGCCGGGCGATCCCCGTCACGGTCAGCCGAGTCCCGCGCGCGACGGTGTCTGCCGGGATTGCCGCGCCCGCCAGGCCGGCGATGACGACCGTCGCGGCGCCCGTGTCGATCTCGGCCCGCCACCGATCCCCGATTCGCTGGCGCGACGTGACGACACCCTCGGCTCGCACCAGGCGCCACTCGAGAGCAGCGCCCGGAGCGTTTCGAACGATGACGGCCGCGGGTGCACCACCCGTGCCCGGCAGGCGCTCGATGGAACCGGCGGCGAGCCGCGGGGCGCCGTAGGCCGTGCCCACCTCGCCCGCGACGGCGACGCGCGCACCGGGCGGCGGCGCGGCCGTGTCCTTCGGCAGCAGGACCTCGACGGCAGCGGTCTGGTCCTGGATCACGATCCGGCGGCCGGACGCGTCGAGAAGCGTCGCCGGCGTCGTGACGACGCCCTCGACTGCGGCGGAGCCGCCGGCCCGGAGCGCCGCCGCGATCGATGTCCGCGCTCCACGCGGCGTGTGGCTGGGCGTCGCGCGGCTGGTTGGCGTCGCGTGCGGCACCGGTGACCGCGCCGGCGACGGCGATGCCCTGGGCGTGGGCGTCGGCGCCGCCGCCAGCCGCGTCACGTCCGCGGCGTCACGCAGCCAGAGCCGATAGCCGTCGAGCGTGCCCGCGCGGGTCGCTCGCTGGCCGACGATCCCGGTCACGCGCAGCCGGTCGCCCTTCCGGACGAGGGACGGGCTGATCGCGGCGGCGGCGGTCGAGCGGGCTCGGAACTCGGTGCCGGCCGCGTCCCGCAACCGGATGAGCAGGCCTCCGTCGGACTCGCGTTCGGGCGGGACGAGCAGCTCGCCCTCGAGGACGACGAGCCTGCCCTCGGTGGATTCGCCGAGCGCGGCGGCGGCGATCGGGGTCGGGTCTGGCAGGCTGCCGCGCCCGATCGTCCCGACCGACGCGGTCACGACGCGGAGCTCGACCTGGCCGTACGGTGCGGCGATGCGACCCTCGAGGTCGACGAGGGCGCCACGCCCGGGGCGCAGCGCCGACGGAAGGCGGACGAAGATCCCGGAGGCTCCGTCGGCGACGACGGCCAGGGGGTCGGCCCCCACGTGGCCCGGCTCGCCGACCACGGTGGCCTGGATCCGGACGCTGGCGCCGACGGCCCGGAGCCGCGCCAGGGAGACCGGCATCGGCTCCTGTGTCGGGGCGGGGGTCGGCGTGGGCGTCGGGATCGCGGTGGGCGTCGGGAGAGCCGGGGCGGCGTCGGCGTCGGGGTGGGGGTCGGCGTCGGGGTGGGGGTCGGCGTCGGGGTGGGGGTCGGCGTCGGGGTGGGGGTCGGCGCGGGAGTCGGCACGAGGCTCGCGGTCGGCGTCGGAGCGGGCGAAGCTGTCGGTTGCGCCGTCGGCGGCGGCGCGGTCGTGGGCGACGGAGCAGGCGTCGGGATGGACGTCGGCGACGGGGTCGTGGTCGGCGCAGGATGGATCACGAGACTCGCGACGTCGACGACGTACAGCCGATAGCCGGCAACGCCCGTGCCGGAGGCGTCGCGCTGCCCGAGAGGCCCGACCGCGTCGAGGACCGTGCCTCGCACGATGCCGGCAACATCGACGCCGTCGATCGCGACGATGCGCAGGGGCCCCGTCCCGTCGTCGACGGTCAGGGCGTTCCCGCTGGCGAGGGCGCTCGGCGCCTCCGTGACCGTGCCCTCGATCGCGATCCGGCTGCCTTCGAACGCCTCGTTGGCCGCCCCGGTCGAAGTCGGCGCTGCCGGTGGAAGGTCAGCCGTCCCTTCGGCAACGAGGCTCGTCGCCCGCAGCGTCCGCTGAGAGTACCGCGCGTCGAGGGTGCCGCTGGCCCGAACGCGGGTGCCGGTGGGCACCGGCACGCCGGCAGCGTCGAGGTACAGCGCGAGGCCGCCGGTCGCGTCCTGGACGAACGCGCCGTGCCCTTCGTCGAGCGCACCGAGCGGGGTGACGAGCGTTCCCTCGATCGTCACTGCCGTCCCGTCGGGCATCTGCCGCGCCACGGCGATGTCGACGATCGTCGGCGTGGGCGTCGGCTCGATCGTCGGCGTGGGCGTCGGCTCGATCGTCGGCGTGGCGTCGGCGTGGGCGTCGGGGTCAGGGTCGGGGTGGGCGTCGGCGTGGGGGTCGGGATCGGCGTCGGGGTGGGCGTCGGCTCGATCGTCGGGGTCGGATTCGGCGTCGGCGTCGCGGTCGGGATCGGCGTGGGCGTCGGAGTCGGCGCGGTCGTCGGCTCGATCGTCGGGGTCGGAGTCGGCGTGGGCGTCGCGGTCGGGATCGGCGTGGGCGTCGGCGTTGCGGCCGGGGTCGGCGTCGGGCCAGGCGTCGGGTCCGGCGACGTCGTGAGGGAGTCCGGCATGGGCGCCCCGTTGACCGCCCAGTCGGACACATTGCTGTTCGTGTCGAGCGAGTCAAGGCTGCCGGACTCCCGACGCTCGATGCTGCTGCCGGCCGGCGGTGCGGGGGCGGGATTGCCCTCGACGAACTGCCCCACGGCCGTGCCCCAGCCCACCGCGTCGATCGGCGACCCGCCGATCGGCCGGATCACAAGACTGCCACCCGTGGCGGCGAGACCGTCCGCGTACGTGGCATCCGCACGGGCCCCGAAGGCGCCGTTCGCGTTGGCAATGAGCACGTGGCGTCCGGGCGGGACCACGACCGACGAGGTCCATGCGACGCGCCGGGAGACGGTGACGCCGCTGGCCGACGCGTAGACCAGCTCCGTGCCGGCCAGGTCGATGGGCGCGGACGAGACGTTGGCGATCTCGATGAACTCGTCGGTCGCCGATGCGCCACCTGTCACGACCTCCGCGACGAGGAGCGAGGTCGAAGGGGGCCACTCGACCGCCGCGGCTGCCCGGAAGTCCACGGTGATCCTGGCGGGCCCGTCCCGCGCCGGATCGACCACTGAGCCGGGGTGCAGCGCCAGGAGCAGGAGCACCGCGAGCACGCCGAAGAGGGCACACCGTGGGGCGCGCATGGACGACCTCCCGGCGGGGCATGGGACGGGCGGGAGTGGCGTCGGCAGGCGTGTGGCGGTCGGTGTACCACGCGCCGCTCAACGCGCCCTTATCAGCGGGTGCCGGGGCCCGAGGTGGGTCGGCCGCGTCGAGGGGCTGGTGTCGCCCTGCCGTGTCGCCCGGCCTGATCGCCCGGCCTGATCGCCCGGCCCGGCGGTCGCCGCGCTACCATTCGCGGGCGGCCCCCACCGGATGCCGCATCGCTGACAGGAGGAATCGTGGCTCGCGCCAAGCGCACCGATCGCGCCGCGGCTCGCCGGCGCTACCGGGCGACCAACCTTCCCACGGACGTGGCCATCGACGACGTCGAGACGCCGTCCGTCGAGACGACTGCCCCGGTCCGGGGTGACGGGCGATCGTCGGGGAGCTCGCGCGGGGCGGCCGCACCGCGGCCGAGCCTGATGACAACCCTGCGACAGGCGGCCGGACGTCCGAACATCATGGAGGATGTCCGCGCGCTTCCGGACATCGCGCTCCACTCGAAGGCCCTGTGGCTGCCGCTGCTCCTGATCCTTGTCGCCTCGATCCTGTTCTTCATTCCGGGCCTCCAGCGCAACCCGCTGGTCGCGATGGTCGGACAGATCGCCCTCACCCCGCCGCCGATGATCATGCCGTTCCTCGGGGGCATGCTCGCGCCACGGGGCGCCTGGCTCGTGGGCGGCATCATCGGGCTCGCCAACTCGCTGGGCTTCCTGGTCCTCGTGGTCGTGAACACGAACGCGCAGGCGACACCGCTCGGCTGGACGTATCAGGTCAGCAGCGACCAGAAGGTCGGCTACATGCTGAACGCGCTCCTGTCAGCCGTCCCGTTCGGGATCCTGGTCGGGTCGTTCGCCGGCTTCTACCGGCGGTTCCTTGCCGCGTCGGCGCCGGCTCGGCAGCCCGCCCGCTCGAACTCCCGGCGGCGCTGATCGCCACCCCTCCGGCAGCAGCGGTCGCGCCGGCGCGAAGGCCTCCTCGGCGGGGCGTCGCAGGCGTGGTAGCGGCGGGTGTCCGACCCGGCGATGGCCGAGCTCGTGCGATCGGCGGCCGCCGAGACGTCGCCGATGCCGCGGGTCATCCCATCCGGCGCATGCCGGCCCAGCCGAGCTGGCGCACGCCGTCGGGCTTGGCCGGCCCGCCGCGCGCGGCGCGCCTCCTCGACGAGTGGGCGGACGTCTGTCGCGACGACGTTCACGACGCCGGCCTCGCGCTGGAGCGTGCCGTCCACGACGAGCAGCGCATTCCGCCTGACCACGCCACGCAGGCGCGCCCAGGTGTCCGGCCAGAGCGTGACGTTGACCATGCCGGTCTCGTCCTCGAGGGCGAGGAAGACGGTCCCGCGCGCGGTCATCGGATGCTGGCGCGTGACGACCAGCCCACCGATCCTGACCGGCCCCGGCCGGTGGGTCGCCAGGTCGGCATTGACCAGCGCTCCGAGCCGCTCCAGCGTCGGCCTGAAGATGGCCACGACCTGGCGCCGCGCATCGAGCGACAGCACCGCGTAGCTGTCCCCCAGCCGCTCGACCTCGGTGATCGGTGGCAGGCCGGGTGCCGCGGTCGCGGGGAGGCGGAGGTCGAGCGGCCGTCCGGCGACCCGCCCACCGCCTCTCGGCGATCCCTTCGCGGGTCGTGCCACCTCTCGCAGCTGCCAGAGCAGCTCCCGCCGGGGTCGCCCCAGCGAATCCATGCCGCCCGCCCGGATGAGCCGCTCGAGCACCTCCTCCGGGAGCCCCGTCCGCTCCACGACGTCGGCGAGGGATGCATAGGGGCCGCGGGCCCGCTCGGCATCGAGGTGGGCGGCGTGCTCCTCCCCGATCCCCTTCACGAGGTGGAGCCCGAGGCGCACGCCCCATCCCATCGCGCTCTCGGCTGCCCAACGATCGCGCGCCGCCGAGCGTGGAATCAGGCACGCGGGCGAGCGGACCGGGTACGGACGAGCGGCGATCCCGGCGCCGTCCGGCAGAGGCTCGCCAAGGTCCCGGTCGTGCGCCCCGTCGTCCCCCGCGGCGCCGGCCAGCGCCCAGCCTGGTCGCCCGGCCCATTCCGTCGTGGTCCGGTAGAAGGACGCGTTGACGTCGACGGGCAGCACGCTCACGCCGTGCCGCTTGGTGTCGTTGACGAGGACCTCGACCGGGTAGAAGCCCATCGGCTGCGCGTTGATGAGGCCGACCAGGAACTGGGCCGGGTAGAACAGCTTCAGGAATGCCGACTCGTATGCCGTGCGGGCGAACGCCGCGGCGTGGCTCTTGGCGAACCCGAAGCTCGCGAATCCGGCAACCTGGCGGTACAGCTCCTCCGCGTCCTCGCGCGGCATCCCCTGCGCGGCCAGGCAGCCATCGACGAACCGTGCGTGGAGCTTCTCCATCTCCGCGGTCGAGCGCCACGTTCCCATCGCCCGGCGGAACCCGTCCGAATCCCCTGGCGAGAACCCGGCCACGTCGATCGCGATCCGCATCACCTGCTCCTGGTAGAGGATCACGCCGAGCGAGTCGCGAAGCACGGGCTCGAGCGACGGATGAAGGTAGGCGACCGGCTCGAGCCCCTGCTTGCGACGCAGGTAGGGATGGACCGCGTTGCCCTGGATAGGTCCGGGACGAATGATCGCGACCTCCACCACCAGGTCGTCGAGGCAGTTCGGGCGCGACTTGGGCAGGGTCTGCATCTGGGCCCGGCTCTCGACCTGGAAGACGCCGACGGTGTCGGCCGCCTGGAGCATCTCGAAGACCTCCGGGATCTCCTCGGGGATCCGATCGAGGTCGACGCACGCTCCGCAGTCGTGCTCGATCAGCTGGATCGTCTCGTCGATCGCGGCGAGCATCCCGAGGCCCAGCAGGTCGAGCTTGATCAGCTTGAGCGTCTCCACGTCGCGCTTGTCGAACTGGACGACGACCCGGCCCGGCATCGTCGCTCGCTCCAGCGGCGCGATGTCGACCAGGGGAGCGGCGGTGACCAGCATCCCGCCCGTGTGGATCGAGAGATGGCGCGGGAAGCCGTCGATCCGCGCGCACAGCTCCAGCCAGCGCTCCCACGGCGAGAGCCCCGCGACGCTTCCACCGCGGGGCGGCGGGATCGGGTCGCTTCCGCCGCGGGGCGGCGGAACCTGGTCCGGCTCGACGCGCGCCATCGAGGATGCCGGCCGGTTCACGTCGCGCCCCGTGCCGCCGAGCCGCTTCGGCGGCAGGATGCCGGCCGGCTGGGCGGGCGGGTCCCAGTGGCGTGGCCGCCCGAGGAGATCCACCGACCGGGCGGGCGGCGCAACGGCACCCGATTCCTGGTCGATCGGGCGGCCGTCCACCGTGCCGGGCGCCGCCGTGCGCCGGACACCTGCGCCGGGACCGAACGTATGTCCCTGCTCCGCGTGCCCCTGCTCCGCGTGCCCCTGCTCCGCGTATCCTCGCTCGCGGGCGAGCCACGCCACGCTCGCCCGCTCGCGGGCGAGCCACGCCACGCTCGCCGGGCTGTCACCCGGACCGCCGCGATCATCGCCCGGGCCGCCGCCGCGGACGGACGGCCGGGACCCGGTCCCGGGCAGGATGCCGCGCAGGCGAGCGGAATCCTCGGGCCGCGCAAGACGGCCGCTGCCGGCCTCGCCGGCGCCCGTGCTCCGGAACCGGCCGCCCCGCTCGTGGTTGAGCTGGCCCATCCCGTCGGTCAGGCCACGATCGCGGGCGGTGGCCGCCCCGGCGAGGGCAGCCGCGACGCTCGGCCCCTGGACTGGTTCCTCGTCCGCCCGCCGGAAGAACTCGGCGAAGCCGCCGTCGGCCTCGAGGTCGCGCCGCACCATCACCGAGTCGTACGTCTCGAGGGCCTTGGCGACCCGGTCGACGAGCGGCCGCGGGAACCCGAGGGCATAGCCGACCTCTCGGACCGCGCTCCGGGCGCGGTACGTGACGAGATTGCAGACCATCCCGGTGTGGTCGGCGCCGTAGCGCTCGTAGACGTACTGGATCACCTCCTCCCGGCGCTCCGAGCTGAAATCGATGTCGACGTCGGGATAGGTCGTCCGCCCCTCGTTGATGAAGCGCTCGAACAGGAGGTTGTGGCGGATCGGGTCGACCCGGGTGATCCCCAGCGCGTACGCGATGATCGAATCCGCGGCGCTGCCGCGTCCCTGGGCCGGGATCCGCCGCTCCTTCGCGAATCGCATCAGGTCCCAGCAGATCAGGAAGAACTCGGCGAGGCCCGTCCGCTCGATCACGTCGAGCTCGTGGGCAAGCTGGCGCACGACGGGCGGCGTCACCGGGTGGTAGCGCCGCCGGATGCCCGCGTGGCAGAGCTCCACCAGGTACGAGAACGGCGTTTCTCCTCCCGGGACCGCGAACCCGGGGAACCGGTAGCGCTCGAACCCGAGGTCCACGCTGCAGGTCGACGCCAGCTCGCCGGCATGCGCCATTCCCTCGGCCCAGGCCCGGGCAGTCCGCCGGCCCGCGGTCGCCTCCTCGGCCGGGGGCAGCAGCGCGAGCTCCGCCGCCGACTTGAGATAGTGCTCGCCACTCGGCGTGCGCAGGTCGGCGAGCGTCTCGAGCGAGCGTCCGTGGCGGATCGCGGTCAGCACGTCGTGCAGCTCGCGCCCTTCTGGCCGCGCATAGCGGACGTCGTTGGTGACGACGACCGGGAGGCCGATCTGCGCGGCGAGCCAGGCCGTCTCGTCGACGAGCCAGTCGTCGTCAGGCAGGAGGTGATGGGAGAGCTCGAGGAAGAATCCCGCCCCGGCCACGTTGTCCGCGCGCCCGAAGAGCGCGGCGTAGCGCTCTGCGACATCCCGGGCGCCAGCACGATCGCCGGCCCGCAGGCGACGTGCCAGCTCGCCGTCTCGACACCCGGATAGCGCCACGACCCCCGTCGCATGATCCGCGAGCATCGCCTGGGTCATCCGCGGAGCAGCCTTGGTCCCGGCGAGGTTGGCCCGGCTGACGAGCCGGCAGAGGCTCTGATAGCCGGCTGCATTCCGCGCGAGCAGGACGAGGCGCGGGCCGCGCTGGCCCAGCCCGACGCCGCGATGATCCTCCTTCACCACGGGACGGTGGCCCGGCAGGCGCGCGCGCACGGGTTCCGGTCGGACCGGGAGACCGCCACGGGGAGGCGGGCGGTCCGGCGGTGGCGCCGCCCTCGCGCGTGCCGGCGGGCGGCGTGCCGGGATCACCAGGCCGGTCGGATCCGGGACGGCGGGGTCCGCGAGCTCCACCTCGATGCCGATGACCGGGTGGAGGCCCGCTTCGTCGGCCGCCGAGGCGAACCGGACGATCCCATAGAGGCCGCCATGATCCGTGACCCCCAGCGCCGGCATTCCGAGCTCGACGGCCCGCTCGATGAGGTCCCCCGGCGGTGAGGACCCGTCGAGAAAGGAGAAGTTGGTGTGGAGGTGGAGCTCGGCGTAGGCCGGCGCGGACATGGAATGCCCCGGCTTTCTCGGCGGTGCGGAGAGGACGGCGGCGCGGCCGTCGCGGTCGGCGGGGATCCGTAGAATAGAACATACGTTCGACTCTGGTCAAGCCCCGGGACCCGTCTCAAGCCCGCTCGGCGAGCCCAGATTCGTGCGTGGCGGGATGCAACAAACGACGGCCATCCCGCGTCTACATTCGCGTGATGAGCACCTTGGTCGCGGCCTCGCGCTCGCTCCTTCCGACGCTCCTCCTCCTCGCCGCCGCGCTGGTGCTCATCCTCGTCGTCCTCCCGGCGGTCCTCGGGGCAGCCGGGGGGGCGGCCACCTGAGAACGTCCCCGCCGGCCCGACACCTGGGGATCGGGCTTCGGCACCCGTCAGGGCCTCGCCGCGACCCTCCGCGGCGGGGCCCGACGTGTTCCCGGCCGGATACGGAACCTTCCCGATTGGCCGGTCCGCCGGTCGCAGCCTAGGATGGCGCCCGATGGTCACCTCCCCGCGCTCCCGTCACCTGTCGCGCCCGGCGGCCGTCCTTGCGCCGATCCTGCTCGTCGCCGCCTGCACCACGGCGGCATCGCGGGCGCCCTCGACGCCGGCCGCCGCGAGCCAGACGCCGGCCGCCGCGGCGACTCCGGCGCCAACGGCCACGGCGACCCGCGCGCCGAGCGTCGCGCCGAGCGTCAGGCCGACTCCGCCTCCGCCGACGCCCGTCGAGTCCGTCGCGCCGACGGGTTCGCCGCTGCCCGCGGCCGAGGTGATCGACACCGACTGGGGCAAGGCGTGGGATCGGATCCCGGCCGGCTTTCCGCTCCCCGCCGACGCTCGCGTCGCGGGGCCATCGCGATCCCACGCAGGGCCCCGCCAGCGCGATCTACGTGACCGAGCAGACGCCCGATGCGGTCGTCGCGCTCGTGCGGGCGGGCGCCGGCGCCCTCGGGTTCAGCGTCGAAGGGATCGCCGGGGCGGAGGACGGCAGCGTGGCGGTCGCGCTCACGGGACGGCCCGATGCGTGCCGCGCCCAGCTCACGGTGCGGCCGCTGGGCAGCCTGCGTTTCGTCACGGTCTACTATGGAGCTGGTTGCGCGACGCCCTGAGGCGGCCCCGACCGGGCGCCGAATTCGCTCCGGCGAGCCATGGAGGACGGTTGACCGTGAGACCTTCGACTCGCGCCTGGCTGGGCGCCGGCCTCCTCACGATCGTGCTGGTCGGCCTGCTCCTTGCCCTCGTCGCGCTCGGTGCCTCGGACCTCCCCTCGGCCAGCGTGGTTTCGCTCGGCTTCGCCTGACGGCTCTACCCGGCATCGCCGCGCCGTCGCGACGCCGGTGCCGGCGACCGGGCGAGCCCGCCCCGTTGCTCGCCGCCGTCGTCGTCCCCGGTGTCGCAGGAGGAGCTCGCGGTGCCACGGATCGTTCCCGGGATCCATCGGCTCGGCAACGGGCTCATCAACGCCTACCTGCTCGAGGACGGCGGCGAGATCACGCTGATCGATGCCGGCCTGCCCGGGTACTGGCGACACCTGCCCGGCGAGCTCGCGGCGATGGGCCGCACGCTCGACGACGTCCGGGCGCTCGTCCTCACCCACGCTCACTCCGACCACGTCGGCTTCGCCGAGCGGATCCGCCGCGAACGAGGCGTCCCGATCCTCGTCCACCCGGACGACGCGCCGCTCGCGCGCGGCGAGGTGAAGGCGTTACGCGATCCCCACGGTCCCGGGTTTGGCCGCATCAGCCCGATCGCATTCGCGAAGTTCGCGGCGTACGGGCTGCGCAACGGGTTCCGCGTCGTCCCGATCGTCGACGTCGGCCCGATCGCGGACGGGAGCACCCTCGACCTGCCGGGCGCGCCGCGCGTCGTGCACGTCCCGGGCCATTCGCCCGGCAGCGTCGCCCTGCACGTACCGGGTCGGGACGCTGCGTTCGTGGGCGACGCGTTCGTCACCCGCAACGTGTTCACGGGGCGGGTGGGACCCTCCTTCGCCACCCAGTTCAACGCCGACAACCGGCAGGCGGTCGCCTCGCTTGCCCGGTTCGACGAATTCGAGGCAACGATGGTGCTGCCGGGTCACGGCGACCCGTTCCGGGGCGGCCTGGGTGAGGCGGTCCGGCTCGTTCGCGCGAGCGTGCCGGCCAGCCTGCTCGGCTGACGGCGCGATCCCGATGGCCGGTCGCTCAGTCGTACAGGCGCTCGAGGTGCCACGAGCCGTCGACCCGGTCGAAGTAGACGAGCGCGAGCCAGCGCGCACCCACGACCTTGAAGTAGTCGCGGGCGATCGGGCGACCCCACCATGCCTCGTCCACGCGCCAGCGCGTGCAGGCTTCGACGGCCTCGCGCCGGCCGGCCCAGTGGATCGCGACGAGGCGACCGGCGGCGTCGATCTCGGCGTCGATCTCGGGATGCTCGCGGAAGAGGCGTGTCACGACCCGCGGTCCATCCCGCCCGGTCGCGTGCCGTCGGCCGCGACCGGGTGCCACGTCCAGCGCATCTCGGCGAGCCGGGCCTCGGGGTCGGCGATGGCGACCCGGCCGACGCGGCCCTCGCCGTAGCGGACGGCGAGCCTGGCGAGCTGCCAGCCGAGCCGGGCAGCGGCGTTCGCCTGCGGCGCGAAGAGGGCGAGCTGGTGGCCGGCGGCCGGGGTCGCGTCGAGAAGCTCGAGATCGAGGCGCGAGACGGGAGCGTCCGGCGGCTCGCGCTCCAGGCGTTCGAGGAGCAGGCGTTCGACCGCCTCCGGGTCCGCCGACGGCTCCGGCAGCCGCTGCTCGAGGACCCGTCGCGGGGCATCCTCGCCGGGAAGCGGCAGGCGGCCCAGGCTGGAACGTGGGATCCAGCGTGAGCGTGAGGCGCGCTCGTCCGACGGCCAGCCCGCGCGCGTCGAGCTGCGCGACGAGCGCCCCGGCGAGGCGGCGCAGGACGAACCGGACCGCCTCGACCTCCGCAACGGGCGGATCGATCGCCAGGCCGAGGGCGAGGCGTTCCGGCGCCCGCCGCGGCACGAACGGGTCCGTCTCGATGCCGTTCGCCCGCGCGTGCAGCCGCTCCCCGACGGAGGGCCCGAACCGGGCAGCCAGCGCCGATCGTGGGAGGCCGGCCACGCTCCCGATCGTGGCCAGGCCGAACCGGGCGAGCCGGCCGCGCACCTCCGGGTCGCGGGTGAGCGCGGCGGCGGGAAACGGGTCGAGGAACGCGGCGTCGCCGCCCGGCGGCACGCTCACGACCGGCACGGCCGCGGGCCCCGGTCCGGTCCGGGCGGCGAGCGCGGCCGCGAACCGCGTCCCGGCGATGCCGGCACCCGGCAGCCCGGGGAGGAGCGGGGCGAGGGCGACCCGCACCTTCGAGAGCAGGTCGGGCTCGGGTCCCCAGAGCGCTTCGAGGCCGTCGAGCTGGACCTCGAGCGTCCCGAAGGCAGGGTCCGCGAGATCGGTCGGACCCGCGATGCCGGGGCTGAAGGCGCCGAGCGCGTCGAGCGCCCGCTCGATGACCCGGGCGGTTGCCGCCGCGTCGGGCGGGAGGAATGTCGCCTCCGGCGCGAGCCGGTGGGCCTGCCCGAGCGGGATGCCGCGCCGGATCCCGAGCGCCACCGCCTCCGCGCTGGCGTCGAGGACCGTCGCGTCATCCCATGGCCGCCCGCCGAGGACCAGCGGCCCGTTCGGGGGCGGTTCGGGCTGGCTCGCCACGGCGAGCCGGAGCGCGAGGTGGGGCCAGGCGAGGTGGAGCAGGCGCATCGGTCGATGTCGTGGTCTCGAGGAGCGGGAAGGGGACGACGGGCGGAGGGGTGACCGGGACCCGGCCGGGGGGCGCCGAGGCCAGGTTGGGCGCGACGGGCTCCTCCGCCAGGAGCTCGTCGCGGGCGAGGCAGCGATCGCGCGGCCCGCCTTCGGCATACAGGATCCGGAGCGCCGTCCGCCGATCCGGCGCTCCGTGGCGATCCTTCGTGACGCAGATCTCCGTCCGCTGGCCGACCACCTCCCGGCCGAGCCGGATCCAGCCTCGTCGCCGGAGCTCGAGCCGAAGCCCGGCGCTCTCATCCACGGCTGCCCGCAGCGAGGGTGGTGCCCCCGGCGGCAGGAGGACGAGCAGCAGCGCACCGGCGCGCCGGGCGAACGCCGCGAGCCGGGCCAGCTGGTCCGCGGGTCGCGGCGAGGGCCGCGGCGTGGGCCGCGAGCGGCCGTTTCCGCCGGCGCCTGGCCGACCGTCCCCCCGCCCCAGGCCTGCCGGGGACGGGCCATCCGCCGGCCGGGCCGTTTCCCGGTCGGGATCGGCCGCCGGCCGGGCCGTCTCGCGACCCGGGCCGAGATCCAGCACGAGCACGTCCACGGCTCGCGCCTGGAGGAGCGTCCCAGCCATCGCGAGGGCCTGGTCGAGCCCGTCCGGGACGAGCACGGCGAGCCACTCGAGAGCCACCCCGCGTGCGACCGCCTCGACCGGGTCGAGGCTGCGCGGCAGGTCGATCCACGCGGCGAGCGCCCCTGCCCCCTGCGCGCCCGCCAGCGCCCGCATCGCGAGCGTGGTCGCGCCGCTCGAGCCCATCCCCGCGAGCGCGACGGTGCCCGACCGCGGGAGGCCGCCCCCGACGAGCAGCGCGTCGAGCTCCGCGAACCCCGTCGGGATCGCGGCAGCCGGGGTCCCGACCGAGGCCGGGGCAGGGGCGGCAGCGAGGGCTGGGGCGGCAGCGAGGGCTGGGGCGCGACGGATGCGCGGCGCCTCGTCGGCAGCTTCCCCGGGGCCCGGGAGCGTCTGGAGGATCGGGCGAGCCTCCAGGGCTCGCTCTCCAGGGAGCGGCGCCGTGGCGAGCGCCCCGAACACCTCCGTCCCGCGTCGCGGGGCGGCCGCGCCCCACCGTTCGCGGAGGCCGGCGAGGGCGGGGGAAGGATCGGCGTGACGGTCCATCGGACCCCCAACGATAGAACATCTGTTCGATTATTGGAAGAGGCAACACAGGCCGCTTCGCACCTGCTCGCATGCTGGCCGATCCCGCCGGTCGTCGGACGCGCGACGCCAGAAGGCCCGAGGGTCTTTACTCTAGTGCTAGAATAGGCGCCATGCCGGACCCCGTCACCAATGCCGAGCTCGCCATCCTCGGCCTCCTCACCGAGCAACCTCGCCACGGCTACGAGATCGAGCGCGTCATCGCCGAGCGCGGCATGCGCGACTGGACCGAGATCGGCTTCTCGTCCATCTACTACGTCCTCGGGCGCCTCGAGAAGAAGGGCCTCGCCAATTCGACGGCCTCACCCTCACCGGGACGCGGGCCCGCCCGCCGCGTCCACGCGGCGACGCCGGCCGGCTTCGAGGCGTGGCAGGCTGGCGCGCTCCGCGCCCTGGCCGTCCCGACGGCCGTCGGCCGACCTTTCCTCGTCGGCCTGGGCAGCCTCGCGGGCCTCCCCCCTGACGCCGTCGTCGACGCCCTGACGGCGTGCGCCAGCGCCCTCGACGAACGCAGGATCGCGATCGAAGCCCGCCGGGCAGCCATCGCGCCGGCCCCCTGGTACGTCGACGCCCTCTTCGACTACGGCATCGAGATGCTGCGCGCCGAGCGCGCCTGGGTCGCAGCCTTCATCGACCGGATCCCGGTAGTCTGCCGGGCCGGAAACCCCTGGCCACCCTGCACCGACGATCCCCGAACCGGAGGTCACCGCCATGCCCGCTGCCACCGCCCCCACTCCAGCGAAGCTGTCCCGGATGAAGCCGTTCGTTCCCGAGCTCGCCCACCTGCCGCCGCGCACGATGGCCGTGGTTCGCACGGTCGGCGACCCGCAGGAGGTCGGCCAGCGCGCGTTCCCCGCCCTCTACGGCGCCGTGTACGGGCTCAAGTTCGCCCTCAAGAAGGTGGGCGTCGAGTTCAAGGTCGAGCCGCCCTGCGCCAGGTGGTTCAACGGGTCCGACTGGAAGAGCGTCCCGCGCGACGAATGGAAGGCGGCCTGGGCCATCCCCATCCCCGACGGCACCACCGACGTCGTCCAGAAGGATCCGGCGACGCCGGTCGTGGTCGAGACCTGGGAGTACGGCGATGTGGCCCAGGTGCTCCACGTCGGCACCTATGCCGAAGAGGAGCCGACGATCCTGGCGCTGCACGCCTACATCGCCGCGCAGGGGCTCGAGATCGCGGGGCCGCACGAGGAGGTCTACCTGTCGAGGCCCGGTGTCGCGAACCCGAAGACGATCGTCCGGTACGCGGTGCGCCGACCTGCCTGACGGGGCGCGCGCGCCGCTGGCTCCGAACGAAGCGCGGCTTCGAAAGGGTCGCCTAGTCGCGGAGGGCGGTCGCGATCCCCGTCGCCCAGCCGCGGATGTCGTCCCAGGGACGGAAGTCGCCTGTCGGGGCCCGGCCGGCTTCGAGCAGGACTCGCTCGCCGAGGCCGACCTCGCCGGGGTCGAACCGGCCCGCGAACAATCGGTGCTCGCGCGCCCGGGTGGTGGCGAGGATGTCGGCCAGCGTTCCGGGCTCGTCGTCGCCGGCGCCCTCGGTCCCGAGGGGACCGCTCGAGAACAGCCAGACCGGCAGCGTCGCGAGATCCGGCCCGAAACGCTCGACGAAGGCGCGGGCTGAATCCATCCATTCCCCCATGTAGATGGCACTCCCGAGGATGACGGCGCCGTAACCGTCGAGCGTGGTCACCGCGTCAGGCCCGAGGACGTCCGGGTCGTGGCCGCCCTCGCCGAGGGCCGTCGCGATCTCGCGCGCGATCTCCTCGGTGGCACCATGCCGAGACGCCGCGCTCACGAGGACGCGCATGCCCGCTCCTTTCGTCCAGTCCGTTTCGACGCCGCCCCCCGCCTCGGGCAAGGATGCCGCATCGGGCGGGATTCGGCCGGACGCCACCGCGACCCCACGCTCACCCGCACGCCCCGGCGCGGCCTGACCGACGCCGCGGCCGGCGCCTCCGGGCCGGCCGACCAGCGTCGCCACGGCAGGGCCGGCATCTCGGCCGGCCGGACCCGCCTCAGGCCCGTGCTACACTCTCGGCCGGCGAGCCCGCCCCAGCGCGCGGCTCGCGATCGCGTGGGGATGTAGCTCAGCTGGGAGAGCACCGCGTTCGCATCGCGGGGGTCAGGGGTTCGAGTCCCCTCATCTCCACCATCCTCCCTGACATGCCGGCCAGAGGGGTCGTCGCGCCTGTCGCGGCCCCGAACATCCATGGGGGTCGGGCAGCCGCCGGCCAAGCGGTCGTCGGGCGACGCCGGGGCGGTCGCTTTCGCTCACGGTCTTGAACCCGCGGCGGTCGGCTGGCCTCCGGGGATCGCCTGCCGCCGCCCGACGGGTCGAGGTGAGCGGAAGATCTGGGTGGAGTCAGGACGGGCTATCCTGCCGCGATGCGTGGCAGATACCCGGCGATCGAACCCTATGGCTCGGGGTTCCTCGACGTGGGCGACGGACACCGGGTCTTCTGGGAGACATGCGGCAACCCACAGGGCACGCCGGCGCTCGTCCTCCATGGCGGGCCCGGGAGCGGGTGCGGGCCCGGCCTGCGCCGCTACTTCGACCCGTCGCGTTACCGCATCGTCCTGTTCGACCAGCGCGGGTGCGGCCGGAGCCTTCCGTTCGCCGGCGAGGCCACGGCCGACCTCTCGGCCAACACGACATCTCACCAGTTCTCGGACATCGAGCGGTTGCGCGAGCACCTCGCCATCGAGCGGTGGCTCCTCTTCGGCGGGTCGTGGGGGTGCGTGCTGGGGCTTGCCTACGCGGAGCGGTTCCCGGAGCGCGTGACCTCGATCGTGATGATGGGCCTCGCGACGGGCCGTCGCGCCGAGACGGACCTCCTCACGCGCGGCCTCGGCAGGTATTTCCCGGACGAGTGGGCGCGCTTCCGCGACCACCTCTCGCCCGAGGATCGGGACGACGATCTGGCCGCCGGGTACGCGCGCCTGCTCGCGTCGCCCGACGTGGACGTCCACATGGCCGCGGCGGATGCCTGGTGCCGATGGGAGGACGTGCTGGCGCCTGGGCCGGGACGCTTCGTCGACGAGCCGCCGACCTATCGCCTCGCGTTCGCGCGCCTCGTCTCGCACTACTGGAGCCACGGCTCCTGGCTTGAGGACGGCGAGGTCCTGGCGAGTGCGGCCCGCCTGGCGGGCGTTCCGGGTGTGCTCGTGCAGGGGACGCTCGACCTCGGGAACCTGATCGGGACCCCGTGGGCGTTGGCGGATGCGTGGCCGGGCGTCGAGCTGCGCATGGTCGACGCGGCCCACGAGATGCGCAGCGCTGCCATGATCGACGGGCTCGTCGAGGCGACGGACCGGTTCGCAGACCGTAGGTGAGGGCGGCCCCACCGGCGACCGTCGTCGGTCGCCTCGGGCCAACGGAATTCCACCGCTCCACGGGGCCGATGGAGCGGCGCTCCGCAGCTCGGCGTCGCGCTGTCGTCCCTGCCGCACGTGCGACGGAGCCTGGCGTCAGGCCGTCGCTTCGCCCGTGCGGGCAGTGAGGACGATCGGGCCGTCCGCGGTGACCGCGATGGTGTGCTCCACGTGCGCGCCGCGCGACCCGTCGGCGCTGCGCAGGGTCCAGCCGTCCGGATCCGTGAAGATCCGATCCGTCGTGGCGAGGAACCACGGCTCGAGGGCGATGACGAGGCCGGGCCGCAGCTCGAGGCCGCGCCCGGTCAGCCCGTCGTTCGGGACGTGCGGCTCGCCGTGCATCGTGCGGCCCACCCCGTGGCCTCCGAACTCCGTGTTGACGCGGTAGCCGGCCGCCCGCGCCACCCCGCCGATCGCGGCCGAGACGTCGCCGAGCCGCGCGCCGGGTTGCGCCGCCTCGATGCCCGCCGCGAGCGCCAGCTTGGTGGTCGCGAGGAGCCGCAGATCAGCGGCACGCGCCGTCCCGACGATCACGGTCAGGGTGGAAATCGGCGACCCAGCCGTCCACGGCGGCGGCGAAGTCCAGGCTCACCATGTCGCCGTCGCGCAGCGCGTAATCGTGGGGCAGGCCGTGGAGCACGGCATCGTTGACCGATGTGCAGAGCACCTTCCCGAACGGGCTCGCCCCGAACGACGGGTGGTAGTCGATGTAGCACGACGTGGCGCCGCGGGCGCGGATCATCGCGTGGGCGAAGCGGTCGAGGTCCAGCAGGTTGGTGCCGACGGCCACGCGATCCCGCAGCGCGCTGAGCACGTCGGCGACGAAGCGCCCGGCCGGGCGCATCTGCTCGATCTCGGCGCGGCTGCGGAGCTCGATCACGTGTCGGATAGTACGGGACGCGCTCCGGATCCCGTCGGGCGCCGCGGGCCGTCCCCGGGGGACAGCCACGATCTTCGCCATCCACGCCAGGCCGCGACACGATGCGCCTGGAGGCCCTGCCGGGAAAGGGCATGAAGAAGCCGGCGTTGCCGCGGTGGGTCGCGGACGGCGCCGGCTCGTCGTTTGGGCCCGCAGTCGGTGCGGGCCCAGAGCTCGTGCGGGCGGTCGGTCAGGCCGACCGCCCCGCGAGGCCGGCCCTGGTGTCGCTCGAGATGTTTCCTGCGCGTGGCCGCGTATCCGGGTTCGCGGCCCCACGCGAGACGTCGGCTGTCGCCGGCTGGACCCGGTGCTCGAACCGGACCCTCCGCGACATGGGCCACTGTGCCCGTGACGTTCGCATCTGCCGAACCACCCGAAGCGCCTCCGCTGCAGGTTCAGTGAACGTCTCCATCCTGCTCCCGATCGCCCGGCGCGACAAGGGGGCGCCACCAAGCGTGGCGCAGTCCGACATGAAGATGCAATGTCCTCGCTCCGTCCGCGCACCCTCCGCGCAGGCGCCGCATCACGGGAACCTCTCAATCCGGCTGCACCGGCGACCGACACCTCCGGCGACAGATACGGCGAGGTCCGCCGCGGCAACGGAGCTCTCAGGGATGCCAGGCTACTCCCGGGACCGTGACGACGACGCCCACCGCGAGGAGCGGGCCAAGCGCCGCGGTCTCGATTACCTGCTCGATCGCGGCGATGACGTGCGACGTGCGCGGAGCCGCCCCAGCTCCGACCCGTATGGTCGTGGCGCCGGCGCCCCGGCCCGCCTTCCCGCGGGCGCGTCGACCGTCGATCGCGGCGCCCGACCCGGCCAGGCCTCGGGCCTGCGCGTCTCGGCACCCGAATCGTTCGACGTGCCGTGTCAGACCGAGGTCCGGGCGGCCACCGGAGACACGCGCAACTGCGGGGCTCCGGCTCGTGAGTACCGCGTCTACATGAACAACACGTGGCAGCGCTGGGTGATCTGCTCGGCCCACGCGGCCTACTACCGGTCGTGGGGAGCGGAGCTCAGCGTCCTCGTCGATTCGTAGGCGCCGGGCTGTCCCGCCGTCGCTGCCCGGTCAGGGGACCGGCGCGACGTTGAGGAGCGTGCTCCGCAGGGGGGCATCGCCCGCCGGCCGGCCGGCGTTGAACGCCGCGACGAAGACGTCGCCGCTGACCGTGCGGGTGGCCGAGGTTCCGATCAGGATGACGCTGATGAGCCTGCCCGAGACTCCGCGATGGCGCAGGTCGAGCCCGGTAAGGGTTCCGACCGCGGTTCGCGGATCCTTCTCGAAGATCGCCGAAAGCTCGGCGGCCGTGTACGCCCGGGTCTGCCAGGTCGCGTAGGGCGACGAACCGTCGTACGGCGTGCCGTCGGCGCGCCGGTCCGCCGAGCCGCGCAGGTACGAGACGGGCGAAGCGAGCCTGGCGCCGGTTGCCGAGACGAAGGCGTTCTCGTTGTTCTCGGTGGCCCCGCCCCCGGTCGAGTGGTAGAGCGCGTTGGCGATCGCCGTCCCGCTGCGCAGGACCTTGCCGGCCGTGGCCCTGATCGCCGCTGTCGTCGTGGATTTCTCGGCCCGGACCCCGCCGTAGACCTGCGAGCGGGTGTCGTCGTACACGTCGAACGTCGAGACGCCGGGCCGCAGGTGGCGCGCCGCGTACGAGCGGGCGGCGATGGCCTGGGCCGCCAGGGCCGCCGCCGGCCACGAGGCAGGCATCTCCGCCGGGACCACACCGCGCAGGTACCACTCCAGGGGGAGCACGTTGATCGCGTCGACGGTGGCCGTGGCGACCAGGTGGATCGCGCCCCGGTAGACGTTCCGCGTGCCCGTCCTCGAGGCGAGCTCGAACGTCGTCCCCGGGGCGGCCCGGATCCAGACGTCGGGCGTCGAGGCCACGTCCAGGAGCGAGGCGCCCGCCGCGTCGTCGACCTGGAGCTGCCAGGTCGTCGCGGCGCCCGTGCCGGTCGGCACGAGGCGCAGCCGCGCGTCGGCGGGGAACGCCTGCGTGATGCCGTCGATGGTCCACGTCTTGCCGCGTCCGTACAGCGTCAGGGGCGTGCCGGCCGTCGCCGCGAACCCCCGCAGGACGAGGACCCGGATGGTCTTGCCCGCGGCGAGCGTCCCGATCGTCGTTCCCCGGTAGTAGTGGGCGAGGATGGCAGCCGTCGTCTGCCCGGCGATCGCGCGGCCACGGGCCCCGTACTGGGACATGCCGACGCCGTGACCCCAGCCCCGGCCATGGAACGTCGTGCTCGCGCGGATCGGCGTCACGGCGGGCGGCGTCGGCTTGGGCGGCGGGGTGACCGGAGTCGCCTTCGACCCGAGGATGCCGGTCGCCCCGTAGACCGCTGCGACGCCGTAGAGCGACCGAACGCTCCGCCCGTTGACGGCCGTGATCCGGTACCACTTGCTGCCGTGCTTGGCGGTCGGGCAGACGACCCGCCAGGCCGAGCCCGTGACGGTCGCGACGACCGTCACCCTGACCCCGCGCGCGAGGCGCGCCACGCTTCGCGTCGAGGTCGAGGTGCCGGCGCGCAGGTTGACGCCGGCGCACGCGGTGGTCCGCGTGACCGGCGCCGCCGCTGCCAGTGCCTGGGGAAGGAGCAGGACGAGGAGGGCGACCGCGAGGAGGGCGACCGCGACCCGTCCGGCCCGCACGGCCGGGAGTGGATGTCGCATCACCGTACAGTGTGCACGCCGTGTCCAGCCGGCGGGCCTGCGATGCCCGGCGGGCCTGCGATGCCGGCGGGCCTGCGACCGGGCCCCGGCCGCCGCGCTCAGCCCGCGAGCGCCGCGTGGAGCTCCGGCGCATGCAGGCGGAGCCAGCGCCGCTGCTCGCGATGGTCGCGGATCTCCGCGGCGACGAGCGCCCAGAAGGCCGGGCCGTGCCCGAACAGGCGGAGATGCGCGAGCTCGTGGACGACGACCGTCTCGAGGGCGCGCGGCGGGGCGAGGACGAGCCGCCACGAGAACGACAGGCGGCCGGCGCGCGAGGCGCTCCCCCACCGGCTGCGGGTGTCGCGCAGGGTGACCGCGGCGGGGCTGACGCCGAGCGCGGGGCCGTGGGCGGCGATCGCCCGCTCGACCGCCTCGCGCGCCCGGACCCGCAGCCAGGCCTCGAGGACCGCGGCGAGCGGCCGCCGCTCCCCGGGCGCGAGCGTCACGACCAGGGCGTCCTCCAGGTCACCGCCGACCCGCTCGATCCGGGTGCGGCGAACGGGCTGCATCGCGCGGAGCACGTGGAGGCGATGCGGCTCGCCCAGGTATCGCAGCATGGCGCCGTCACCGACGGTCGCGGCGGTCGCGGCCCGGGCCGTCGCCTCGGCCTGGCGCTCGAGGTGGCCGCGCACCCAGGCCTCCCGCTCGGCGAGGAACGGCTCGACGAGAGCCCGCGCTCGCGCCTCCGAGGTGCGAGCACCCGGGACCGTGGCCACGACGCCGCGCCGCGGATCGATCGCGACCCGCATCCGGCGAGCCCGACCGGATCGCCGCAGCGTGTAGGCGAGCTCCCCGCCCGCCAGGCGGACCCGAACGGCGGTCTCGACGAAAGCAGGCCGCGCGGGCGTCCGTTCCGGCTTCGCTGGCATCACCCGATGCTGCCACACGCGGCCCGGCGCCGCACCGGGTCCGCGGGCCACACGCGCCGACCGCGGCCTCGCTGACGCTGGGCCCAGGATCTCCGTCCAATGCGCCCGCGCGCAGCAGCCGCCCCCGGGCGCGAGACGGCGGTGCTCATCGCGCGGACGCCACCGCCGCGCCGGCCCGGGGCCCCGCAAGCTCGGCCGCGATGCCGTCGGCCCACGCATCGATGGCCGCCCAGTCGCGGAAGTCGCCCGTCGGCATTGCGTCCCGCGCGGCCGGCATGAGACGGACGAACCGCTCGCCCAGTCCGACCGGCTTCGCTGCCGCGTCCCAGGCACCGAAGAACACCCGCATGTCACGCGGGTGCAGCAGGGTGCGCAGCGCCGCGAACTCCCTGGGCACGGTCGTCGTGAGCACGTCTCGGCCTTCCTTGTCCACGAGGTCCGTGCCGAGGGGGCCGCTGCTGAAGAGCCACACCGGATGCTGCCCGAGGAGCGCCCGGTTGCGCTTCGCGAACGCCGTCGCCTCCTTGAGCCAGTGGAACATGTAGGCGGCGCCTCCCAGGACGAACGCGTCGTAGGCGGCCGGATCGTGGACCTCGCTCACGTCGCGCAGGTCCGCGGGGACGCCGGCCGCAGCCAGGCGCCCTGCGATCCGCTCGGCGATGCCCCTGGTGGCGCCGTGGCGGCTGGCAACGGCAACGAGCGCGGTCATGTCGATACCTCTGCGTCGGACGCACGCGTGAGCATCTCCGATGCGGCCACGGCCGCGCCAGTGCCGAAGGTGGCACAACCGGGCTGGCTTGACGTGTGACGTTCTGCAGGCGGCCGAAGGTCACGACGCGACGCCACGCGAGGTCACGTTCGGGCGAATGCGGTACGATGCCCGCTGCCGGCGGCGGCCCGGCAGCACGGCACGAGCACACGCTCGGGCCCGAATGCCAGCCTCCGCCCTGATCGATCGAGAGCACGTGGGGCTATAGCTCAGCTGGAAGAGCGTCTGAATGGCATTCAGAAGGTCCGGGGTTCGAATCCCCGTAGCTCCACCAGCCCCCTGACTTCGCCGCAGACCCGACCCCTCGCCCCGGCGGCGGGGGGTCGTCGTGCATCCTCGAGGCTCGCCCCGTGACCACCGAACGGACCGACCGCACCGACCGGACCCAGATCGAGCGGTATGACCCCGCGGCCATCGAGCCGCGCTGGCAGGCACGGTGGGCGGAGCTCGGCCTGTACGACACCGACCTGGCCGACGCCAGTCGCCCGCCGTACTACATGCTGACGATGTACGACTACCCGTCGGGCGCCCTGCACGTCGGCCACTGGTACGTCAAGACGCCGACTGACGCATTGGCGCGGTTCCGGCGGATGCAGGGCCACAACGTGTTCTTTCCGGTCGGGTTCGATGCCTTCGGGCTGCCCGCCGAGAACGCCGCCATCAAGAACCGGATCCACCCGGCACAGTGGACGTATTCGAACATCGACAAGATGCGGCGCCAGCTCCGCAGCATGGGCGCCTCGTTCGACTGGAAGACCGAGGTCGTCACCTGCGATCCCGGGTACTACACCTGGAATCAGTGGCTGTTCCTGCGCTTCATGGAGGCCGGGCTGGCGTACCGCGCGACCTCGCCGGTCGACTGGTGCCCCAACGACGGGACGCTCGCCCGCGAGCAGGTCGAGGGGAGCGACCGGCGCTGCTGGCGTTGCGGGGCCAAGGTCGAGAAACGGGACCTCGCGCAGTGGTTCCTGCGCATCACGAAGTACGCCGACGAGCTGCTCGAATTCGACGGCATCGACTGGCCCGACCCGATCCGGATCATGCAGACGAACTGGATCGGCCGGTCCGAGGGCGCCGAGGCGGTCTTCACGACCGCGGCCGACGACCACCAGGCCGGCGGCGACGAGCTGCGCATCTTCACGACCCGGCCGGACACCCTGTTCGGGGCGACGTTCATGGTGCTCGCCCCGGAGCACCCCCTGGTCGCGAAGCTGACGACGCCCGACCAGCGGGCCGAGGTGGACGCGTACGTCGCGCCGCCCGGGCCGAGACGGAGATCGAGCGCCTCTCCACCGAGCGCGAGAAGACCGGCGTCCCGATCGGGGCGTTCGCCATCAACCCCGTGAACGGGGCGCGAATCCCGATCTGGATCGCCGACTATGTGCTGGCCGGCTACGGGACCGGCGCGATCATGGCCGTGCCGGCCCACGACGAGCGGGACTTCGCGTTCGCCGTGAAGTTCGGCCTGCCCATCCTGGAGGTGATCCGGGCCGCGGGCGCGGCGGCGCCGAGGGCGGCCTGGCCGCCGCGTACGTCTCGAAGGCGGAGACGGACGTGCTCGTCAACTCCGGGCAGTTCGACGGCCAGCCGGCGCCGGCGGCGTTCCGGCCATCGTGGAGTGGCTCAGGCAGGACGGCAAGGCCGACTTCGCGGTCACCTACCGGCTCCGCGACTGGCTGATCAGCCGGCAGCGCTACTGGGGCACGCCGATCCCGGTCGTGTACTGCGCCACCGACGGGATCGTGGCCGTGCCGGACGACCAGCTGCCGGTCCGGCTGCCCGAGACCGTCGACTACCAGGGCTCGGGCGACAACCCGCTCCGCCGCGACCCCGCGTTCCTGAACACGACCTGTCCGCGCTGCGGCGGCCCGGCGACCCGCGAGACGGACACGATGGACACGTTCATCGACTCGTCCTGGTACTGGTTCCGCTACCTGTCGCCGGCGCACGCCGACGGCCCGGTGGACCGCGCCATGGCCGACCGCTGGACGCCCGTCGAGCAGTACACGGGCGGCGCCGAGCATGCCGTGATGCACCTGCTCTACTCCCGGTTCTTCACCAAGGCGATGGCCGACTGCGGGCTGGTGGCCCACCGCGAGCCGTTCCTGCGGCTGTTCAACCAGGGCCAGGTGCTCGGCGCCGACGGCGAGCGGATGAGCAAGAGCCGGGGCAACGTCGAGGATCCCGACGCCCTGGTGGAGCGCTACGGCGCCGACACGGTCCGCCTGTTCCTGATGTTCATGGGGCCCTGGGACCAGGGCGGCCCGTGGAGCGCGACGGGGATCGGCGGGATCGCGCGCTTCCTCCACCGCCTGTGGACGCTCGCCCTCGATCCCGGGGGCACCGAGCCGGGCGATCCCGATGCCGGCAAGCTCCCCGTCGGCGAGGTCGTCGTCTCCGCCGAGCGCAGGATCCGGGCTGCGGCGCACCGCACGCTCGCGGCGGTCACGGCCGACTACGAGGCATTCCGCTTCAACACGATGGTCGCCAAGCTGATGGAGCTGTCGAACGTCCTGTACCGCTACCGCGGGACGGTCGTCGCCGGCGGCCCGGCCTGGGACGAGGCGATGCGGCTGTTCCTCCTGATGCTGGCCCCGGCGGCCCCGCACGTCACCGAGGAGCTCTGGGCACGCCGCCTCGCCGCGTCCAGCGACGCGTGGCGGTCCATCCACCTCGAGACGTGGCCCGAGGTCGACGCGGCGGCGGCGGCCGTCTCCACGCGCGAGGTCCCCATCCAGGTCAACGGCAAGGTCCGCGACCGGGTCGACGTGCCGGTCGACATGTCGGAGGCCGAGGTCGAGGCGCTCGTCCTCGCCCGCCCGAAGATCGTCGCGGTGCTCGGCGGCGCGGCCCCGGACCGGATCATCCATGCGGGCGGCGGGCGCCTGCTCAACATCGTCGTGCGCGGATAGTGGCGCAGGACCTCGGGCCGGGGAGGCCGGCGACCCCGCCGGCGGACGGGACACGGGCCTGGCCGGGATCCCCGCCGCGAGCACGGCTGGCGCCGGGGCGGTGTCGCCGCCCGCAACCGGCGACCCGCCTCTGCCGGCGACCGGCGACCCGCCTCTGCCGGCAACCGGAGACCCGCCTCTGCCGACGGCCGGCGACCTGCCGGCGGCCGGCGACCCGCTGGCCGCCTCGATCGGGACGCCTCCCCCGGTCGACGGGCCGACCCCGCCCGACGCCGGACCCGGCCGAGACCCGGCGCCCCAGCGCCGTGGCCTTGGGTGCCTCTTCGAGGTCGTCGAGACCGTCGTCCTGACGCTCGTCATCTTCTTCGTGATCCAGACCTTCGTCGCCCAGCCCTACCAGGTCCATCAGAGCTCCATGGAGCGGACCTTCGAGGAGGGCCAGTACGTCCTGGTCGACAAGCTGTCGCCGCACTGGAGCGACTACCACAGGGGCGATGTGATCGTCTTCAACCCGCCCGAGGACTTCGAGAACAACAAGCGTGAGCCGTTCATCAAGCGCGTCATCGGCCTGCCGGGCGAGACCGTCGAGATCCGCGACGGGTCGGTCTGGATCGACGGCAACCGCCTCGTCGAGGGGTACCTGTATGACGGCCAGGCGACCGTCCCGGAGGGCAGCACGTCGCGATGGGTGGTCGGTGCCGGGCAGCTGTTCGTGATGGGCGACCACCGCCAGATGTCGTCCGACTCGCGCGTCTTCGGCCCGATCGCGCACGACTCGGTCATCGGCCGCGCCTTCCTGCGCTACTGGCCGCTCGACACGATCGGGATCATGCAGGCGCCGACGTACCCCGGGCTGGCGGACGCGGCGCCCTGAGACCACTCCCGATCGACCATCCCGAGCCGGCAGATCGACGCCTCATGCAGCAGCCGAAGCGCAACGCACGGCGCGTCCTCGCGCTCGTCGACGCGGCTCCCGCCGCGCTCGTCGCGGTGGTCCTCGCCGCGCTCGTCGCGGCGGTCCTCCTCGCCGGCTGCGCCGGCTGGTCGACGGACCCGAGCCTGACCGTCCGGATCGACACCACGCTTGACCGGCCGCTCCTGATCTACGTCAACGGGGACTGGGTGGGGACGATCCCGGCGAAGGCCGGGTCCGTGAGCGTGCCTGCCGCCGGGCACACGGGCCCGCCGTGGCGGATCGAGGCGCGCACCGACGCCGGCCGGGTGCTCGGCGGGCTCGCCGTGGCGGCGGGGCAGTCCGCAGCCATGGGTGCCACCCTTCGCTGCGGCTCGCTCGCGATCGTGGTCGGGGACGCCGCTCCGACCCAGGCGGCGAGCCCGGGCCCCGAGCCAGCGCCCTGCGATTGACGCGGCCCGGGCGGGCGCGTCGGCCAGCCCTGGGCTGCCATGCCGGGGCCCGTGCGGGCCGGGGACGCGATCGTGGCCGCTCGCCGGGAAGCGGCCCGGGATTCAGGGAACCCGGCGACGCGCCTAGGTCAGGTCGAGGTCGGCCCGCTCGAGGCCGTCGTCCGAGACCTTCGAGATCGTGAAGCCGAGGTGCTCGAGGTTGCCGCGCATCCCCCAGTTCTCCGCGCGGAGATGGGCGGTCACCAGCTGCACCTTCTCCGCCCGCGCGATCTCGACGAGGCGGCGCATCAGCTCGCGCCCGATCCCCTTGCCCTGCCAGGCGTCGGTCACCAGGCCGGCGACCTCGCCGGTCGTCCCGCCGCGCTCCTTGCTGAGCCGGCTGATGCCGACGATCTCCGGCTCGCCGTCCTCGGCCACGTGCTCGGCGACGAGGGCGATCTCGCGGTCGTAGTCGGTGAAGCAGATCCGGATCAGGCGCTCGTGCGCCGTCCGCTCCGACAGGCCGAGGCGCTGGAAGTAGCGCTGGTAGACCGTCTCGGACGAAAGCGACGCGTGGAACTTCACCACGAGCGGCTCATCCTCGGGGCGGATGGGCCGGATGTGGATCTCGGCTGCCGTCCTTGGCGGTCCAGTCGCCGGCATACCGGCGCGGGTAGGCGCGGATCGCCAGGCGCGGCAGCTGCTCCTGCGTCACGTCGGGATCGTGGAGCACGACACGGGCGTCGAGCGCGATGAGCCGCTCGGGCGAGGCCAGGAGCGGGTTGATGTCGATCTCCTTGATCCAGCGCTGCTCGACGACGAGCTGGCTGAAGCGGACGAGGAGCTGCTCGAGGGCGGCCACGTCGACCGGCCGCGCGGCCGCGGATGCCCTTGAGCGCCTTGTGGATCTTCGTCTGCTCCATCATCCGGCGCGCGAGCGTCGTGTTCAGCGGCGGCAGGCCGAGCGCGCGGTCCTTGAAGAGCTCGACCAGCTGGCCGCCCATGCCGAAGAGCAGCACCGGGCCGAACTGCGGGTCGATCGACGAGCCGAGGATGAGCTCGTAGCCGCTCTAGTTGACCATCGGCTGGACGGTCACGCCCTGGAAGTGCTCGATCCGCCTTCTTCCGGCGACCGAGTCGCGGATCGACGCCGAAGGCGTGCCGGACGGCGTCCTCGTCCTTGAGGTTCAGCTGGACGCCGCCCACGTCGGTCTTGTGCGTGATCGTGTGCGAGTGGAGCTTGACCACGACCGGGTAGCCGATCCTGCCGGCCGCCGCGACCGCCTCGTCCTCGCGTCGGCGCGATGTCGGTCTCGGTGATGGGGATGCCGTAGGCCGCGAGGAGCTCCTTCGACTCGAACTCGGTCAGCAGCGTCCGCCCCTCGGCGCGAGCCGCTCGATGATCTCGACGGCGCGGACGCGATCCAGGCCTTCGTCGCCCGTCGGCGAGGGTCGGCGTCTCGTAGAGCGCCTTGAGGTTGTCCGCGAACCGCCACAGGTAGTTGAACATCTCACGGCCGTGTCGGGATACGCGAAGGTCGGGATGCCGGCCTCGCGCAGGATGGCCGTCGCCGCCTCGACGTCCGCGCCGCCCATCCAGGAGGCGAGCACCGGCTTGCCCTCGATGTGGGCGTAGCGGATGCAGCTCGCTCGGCCGTCGCGGTCGGATCCGTCATCGCCTGCGGGCGTCAGGATGACCAGCATGCCGTCGCGCGTTCGGGTCCGCGCGCCGCGATCTCGAGCGCCTTCGCGTACCGCTCGGGGGCGGCGTCGCCGATGATGTCGATCGGGTTGTTGTGGCTCCAGGCCGACGGCAGGAACGGCGTCGAGCCCGCCATCGTCTCGGACGAGATCTCGGTCAGCTCGCCACCGCCGGTGATGAGGGCGTCGGTCGCGAGCACGCCCGGGCCGCCGGCGTTGGTCACGATCGTCAGGCGCTTGCCCTTCGGGCGGGGCTGCTTGGCGAGGACCTCGGCCATGTAGAAGAGGTCGGCGATGCTGTCGACGCGCAGCACGCCGACCCGGCGGAAGGCGGCGTCCAGCACCTCGTCGGAGCCGGTCAGCGAGCCCGTGTGCGAGGCGGCGGCCTTGGCCGCCTGCTCGGTGCGGCCCGGCTTGATGACGATGATCGGCTTCGTCAGGGCGACCTCGCGGGCCGCCGACAGGAAGGCGCGCGCGTCGCCGATCGTCTCCATGTAGATGACGATGCGAGGTGGTGTGCGGGTCGTCGCCGAGGTAGTCGATGAGGTCGCCCCAGCCGACGTCGAGCATCGAGCCGAGCGACACGACCGCGCTGAAGCCGACGTTCTCCTGCATGCTCCAGTCGAGGACCGCCGTGCAGCAGCGCGCCGCTCTGGCTGACGAAGCCGACGTTGCCCGGGCGCGCCATCGCCGGCGGCGAAGGTCGCGTTCATGCCCGCTGATCGGGGCCATGACGCCCAGGCAGTTCGGGCCGACGACCCGGATCCGCGCGGCGCGCGCCTTCTCGAGGATCTGCCGCTCGAGCTCCGCGCCTTCCGGGCCGATCTCCTTGAAGCCGGCCGAGATGATGATGACGCCCGTGATGCCCAGGTCGGCGCACTCGTCGATGAGGCCGGGCGCCGACGGGGCCGGCGTGCACGACGACGACGAGGTCGATCACGTCGGGCACTCGACGAGAGCTCGGGTAGGCCTTGATGCCGAGGACGCTCGGGCCGCTTGGGGTTGATCGGGAAGACCGTGCCCGCCGAACGGGCTGCTGATGAGGTTCCAGAAGATCGTCCGGCCGACGCTGCCCTCCTTCTCGGTCGCGCCGATGACGGCGACGGAGCTGGGGCTGAAGAACGCGTCGAGGGGGTGGCGCGTGACGCGCAGGACGTCGCTGGCACGGTCGCGGACCTTGTCGCGCAGCTGGCGGCGGGAGGGATCCGGGGCGGGCTCGATCTCGGTCGCGTCGGGATCGACGTCGGGGGCGGCCCCAGCGGGCGCGATCAGGTCGGTGAACGTGTCTGGCACGGGGAAGGTCGCTCCAGGTCTTCGAGGGGTGGTCGCAGGATCGGCCGCGATGGGTCGTGATGCGCTCACGTTGCCACATGCGGCCCGATGGCATGAGAGCCGACCGTCCTGCCTGGATGGGCCGGGCCGCCCGGAGTGCTGGCTCGGGCGGGAAGCCCGGGCGCGAGCGTGGGCAGTGCCGGCCGAAGGTGCGATGGACCGCGGGGTTCGGCCCCGTTCGGTTCGGTCGCTCAGCGCATCGGGATGACGAGCCCCACGACCCCGAAGGCGATCAGGCCGTAGCCGAAGACCGACCCGAAGCGCCGCCGCCGTTCGAGCGCCTCGATCGGCGACCGGCTTCCTGAGGAAGTCGGCGAGGCTCGGGACCGGCGCCGTATCGTCGGCCCGCGCGACGTCGGCCAGCCAGCGCCGGAAGTAGATCGTGAAGATGATCGCCAGGACGAGGTAGACGACGATCCAGGCGTAGATGAGCACGTGGCGCCTCGGGGTTCGTGAGCCGCGAGCGCGGCGGCCCGGGTCAGGATACGGCCCTCGTGCCCGGCGCGTCGGCCTTCGATCTCGCGCGTCGGCCGCCAACCCCGCGGCGGACGTCGGCCTGCTTCGCCGTGCCGGCCAGGTCGGCCGTCTCTCGTAGACTGCCGGCACGACCACTTCAGCCTGGGCGCTCCCAGATCGATCGGCCTAGGTCCACAGAGGAGAGCACGATGGGCGACGAACAGGTGGCACCCGAGACGAGAGGTGTCGGGGTAGAGGTCCTTGCCACGGTCGACCTTGCCCGCGAGATCGAGGCGATGGCAGGATTCCAGCTTCGGATGCGCATGGTGACCATCGCGCCGGGAGGCGTCTTCGGCCCGATCCATGACCATGAAGGCCGGCCAGGCACCGTCTACATCCTGCAGGGAACGATCACGGACCATCGCAACGGAGTCGCGACGGACTACGGGCCGGGAGTCGGCTGGCCCGAGGATCGGGACACGATCCACTGGCTCGAGAACAGGGGAACGACTGCGGCGGTGGAGATCTCGGTCGATATCGTCAGCCAATCGTGAACTGGGCCCTCGCGCGGCCACCGTGTCGCGCCCGTCACGGTCGACCTTCCTGATCATACGGAGCGAGAGTTGAGCGACATCAAGCTAGGCGCGTTGTGCTGGAACCAGTACACCGACTGGGAGACGCTGCTGGCGGCGGGCATCCGCGCCGACCGTCTCGGCTACGACACCCTCTGGACGTGGGACCACCTCTACCCCATCGTGGGGGACTCGCACGGCCCGAACTTCGAGGGCTGGCTGACGATCACCGCGTGGGCCCGGTCGACCCAGAACGTCCGGCTCGGCCTGATGGTCGGCGCGAACCCGTTCCGGCACCCGACGCTCGTGGCCAAGATGGCGACGACGCTCGATCACATCAGCGGCGGGAGGGCGATCCTCGGCATCGGCGCGGCCTGGTTCGGCGAGGAGCACGAGGACTTCGGGATCGATTTCGGCAGCGGGTTCCCCGAACGCCTGCGCTGGCTCGGCGAGGCGCTCCCGGTCATGCGCGGGATGCTCGACGGCAGCGAGCCGTCCTCAGCGGGCCCGCACTACGTCTCGAAGCACACCCGCAACCTGCCCGGCCCGGTCCAGGCGCACCTTCCGATCTGCGTCGGAGGCGGCGGCGAGAAGGTCACCCTCAGGCTCGTCGCGCGATACGCGGACATGAACAACCTGGGCGGCGGGATCGCGGCCGTGCGGGCCAAGGAGGCGATCCTGCTCGAGCATTGCGCGGCCGTCGGCCGCGACCCTGCCGAGATCGAGCGCACGGTGGGCACCGGCGTGGTGTTCATCCGCGACGACCGCGCCGAGGCGGAGCGGCTCTTCCGCGAGGCGTTCGATCGAAATCGCGTGGCGCGGCCATGGCAGGATCAGCCGGTCGGCACGCCCGAAGACGTCGCCGAGCGGCTCGCGCCCTACGTCGAGCTCGGCTACCGGCACCTGGTCGCGGGATTCCCGTCCACGTACGACGAGGAGTCGATGACGCGCCTGGCGACCGAGGTCCGGCCGATGCTGGAGCGCATGAGCTGAAGGGCGGGCGCCGCCTCGACCGCAGTCGGCTCACGGGCGCCCGGCGCGATCATCGCCGGACGATGGTCGTCCTGCGAGCCCGTTCCCTGAGGACGGCCTGCTCCAGGCGCCACCATTGGGCAGTGGCGAACATCACGGTGAGATGACCGGGGTTCCGGTGGACGAGCCGGCCCGAGATCACCTCCGGGCACGGACTGGTCGGGCACACCCACAGCTCGGGATCGATGAAGCCGGCCTTTCGGGATTTGGCTACCCCGAACTCGGTGTTGAGCCACGCGTAGCTGATGGCCTGGGCGACGGCCGTCGCGCACCGGCGCGCATGGTTTGGGTGGCGGGCAAGGCACGAGGCCGGCCGGGCGAGGGTCGAGTTCGGGGTGTCGGCCAGGAGGATCACGCGGCCCGCCGCGGGGACGAGGCGGGCAAGCGTCAGATTCATGCCCCGGACCCACGCATTGGTCCTGGCCCGGCCGGTCAGGACCCGGCCCGCTGAATCCGCGACGGCGAAGCCGCGCGTGCCCGACACCAGGATGATCGCCGGCCGCAGTCGCACGAGGCGCGCGATCGCCTGGGAGCGCCACGTGAGGCACGAGCGCATCACGGCATGGACGGCCGTGCTGTACGAGTTGATCGAGGCTGGGCCGCACGCCGACATCGTGAGGTTGAGCACGCGCCAGCCGCGATCCTTGGCCAGCCGCAGGACGGCCGGGAACCAGCTCAACGCGTGGCTGTCGCCAAACAGCGCGATCGTTGTCCCTGAGCGGAGGTTTCCGTAGAAGCACCGCCGAGACGATGGTGGCGCCCCGTGGCAGCCATCCCGGTACGGGCGCGGCATCTGGACCGACACGCGGCCGAGGCTGGCCAGAAGCGTCCGCGGCACGCGAGCATCGGCGGTTCGCGCTCGCACCGGCGCGACGATCGCGGGTCCCGGCGTTGCCGTCGGGCTCGGGCCGGGGGATGGACTCGGCGACGGCGACGGGCTCGGGCTTTCCGTCGCAGACGGGCTGGACGAGGGCGACGGGCTGCCGGGGTCCGGCGTCGCCGTGACGGCGTTCGCAGCAGGTCCGGCGTTCGCAGCAGGTCCGGCGTTCGCAGCAGGTCCGGCGTTCGCGCGGGCGGTGCCGGGTGCCGCGAGGAACGAGGCGATCATCGCGACGGCAACGCCGACCGCGCACGCCAGCGCCGGCCTCTGGCGATGCGGCCGGCGGCCGCTCGCACGGGCTGGGCTGCGTACCGCCGCGGCCGACGTCTGATCACCGAGGCGCACTGCTCGACCGTCCTCGCTCGACTGCCGGCGACACGGCCGGCAGATCGCTACATGATCACCCGAGCGCCGACCTGTCGCGACCCGAGTTCGCACTGCTATCCGGCGTCGAGCGTTGCGCCCTCTTCGATCCTGCGGGCGGCCAGAACGACCGATCTGCTCCGGACGTCCGCAGCGGCGGCCCCGGCCGAGATCGCGTCCTCGTTGGCCGACGACCCGGCGAGACGAAGGGAGACCGTTCCGAGGGCGCCAGCGCGGGTCAAGCCGCCGCGACTCCCTCTGGCTGGCGACCGTTCCGCGATCGACGCCAAACACGATGGGCGCCAAGTAAGCCCGCGACAAGTCCGCGATAAGTGACGAACGCTAAATTCCCTCTCAGACGTCCGCCGCGTCGGTTGTGCCCCCTACGCGGCGGACGTCGACCCGTCTCCGCCGACCCGCCGGTGGAGATCGCCGTGGACCAGAGCCTGACCTGGCGTGCGCTGGAGGAACCTGAGCCTGCGGTTCCGTCTGCCGGCGGCCCCGGCGGGACGGCGGGTGCAGGCGCGGGCGCTGGCGGGATGGCGATCGGGGCGGGCGCTGGCGGGATGACGATCGGCGCAACCGGCACGCTTGCGACGCAGGGTGGTGCAGGCGACGCAGGGCGGCCGTCCGCGTCGCGGGCCTGGACGATGGCGCAGCGCCGGAGCGCACAGCTGGCTGCGGCGATCGGGCTCGCGCTCCTGGCCGCCGCCGCGATTGCCGGCGCGGTTGCACTGGCGCCCGCGTCACCGATCGTGGAGCTCCCGGGCGATGCGGTCGCGGCAGGCAGCGCAGGCCTGGGTGCCGCGACGCCCGGCGCAGGCCTCCCGGTGCCCTCGCCGCTCGTGATCGACGTCTCCGGAGCGGTCCTTCGGCCGGGCGTCTACCACCTGCCGAAGGGGTCCCGCGTCGCGGATGCGGTGGCGGCGGCCGGCGGTTTCGGGCCACGCGTCGACGTGCGTGCCGCCGGCCTCCTCAACCTCGCCGCGTCGCTCGAGGACGGCGCCCAGGTCCGCGTCCCATCCCGGGACGACCCTGCGGCGGCGAGCCCGGCGATCGGGTCCGCCCTCGGGCCGGGCGACACGAGCGGGGCGGACCACCCGGCCGCGACGGGACCGGTGGACCTCAACCGGGCGACCGCGGCCGAGCTCGATGCCCTGCCGGGCATCGGGCCAGTGACGGCCCAGAAGATCATCGCGAGCCGCGAGGAGGCGACATTCGCGCGCGTCGACGACCTGCGCCAGCGGAAGCTCGTCGGCGAGGCGCTGTTCGCGAAGCTCGATGGCCTTGTCACGGTCGGCCCGTAGGTGCCGCGCAGCGCGTGGCTCGCGGTCGGGGCCGTCGCTGCGGCGCTCGCGGGGAGCGGCGGAGCCAGCCCCGCTCTCCTCGCCGCGGCGGCGATCGTCGCCGCGGCATGCGGAGCCGCCGTCGCCGCTGCGGGGAGGCGCGAGCCGGCGATCCGGATCGCCTGCGCGGCCGCCGCGACGGCGCTCGTCGGCCTCCGCCTCGCCGCCGGCGGTCCGGATGCCTCCGGCGCGGCGGCCCTGCCGACCGGCGACGGGCCGTGGACCGCGTCGGTGGTCGCGCGGAGCGCGCCGCGGGACGGCGACCAGCAATTCACGGCCCTGCTCGACGTCCCCTCGGTCGGGGTCGACGTCACGGCAGCGCCGTACCCGGAGGTCGTGCCGGGCGATCGGGTAGCGATCGCCGGCCGCATCCAGCCGCCGCCTGACGGACCCTACGGCGCCTGGCTCCGCCGCGGCGGCCTCGCCGGCACCCTCCGCGCGACGAGCGTCCGACGCCTGGCCACGCCGCTCGACCCGGCCCGGCTCGTCGCGCTCCTCCGGGACGCGACCGGCGAGGCGCTCGCGCGAGTGCTCCCCGAACCCCAGGCCGGGCTCGCGGCCGGGATCCTCATCGGGCTCCGCGAGCGCGTGGACCGCGACCTGGCGGCGGAGTTCACCGCGACGGGTCTCTCCCACGTCGTCGCCATCTCGGGCTGGAACATCGCCCTCGTCGCCGGGCTCGCGACCACGGCCCTGGCGCGGAGCGCACGCCGACGCCGCGCGGCGGCCGTCCTCGTTGCTGTCGTCGCCTACACCGTCTTCGCCGGCGCCTCGCCATCGGTGCTGCGAGCGGCGGTCATGGCAGGCGTGGCCCTGACCGCCCGCGAGCTTGGCCGACCAGGCTCCGCCGCGAGAGCGCTCGGATGGGCGATGACGATCCTGCTGCTGGCCGCGCCGACCAGTGTCACCGACCCCGGCTTCCAGCTCTCCGCCGCTGCCACCGCAGGATTGCTGGCCTGGGCGTCACCCCTTGCCGACGCGGCCCGACGGCGGCTCGGCTGGCTGCCTGCCTTCGTCGTCGAGGGCCTCGCGATCTCGCTCGCCGCCCAGGCCGCCACGCTCCCGATCTCGCTGGCGGCGTTCGGTCGGGTGGCGCTCCTGTCGCCCCTCCTGAACCTCGCGGTCGTCCCCCTGGTGCCCGTCTCGATGGCGGCCGGCGCGCTCGCGCTCGGCGCAGGGCTGCTCGCCGCGATCGGCCTCCCACCGCCGGTCGCGACGCTCATCGGGCTCCCAGCCACGCTGCTCCTCGGGGCGATGGTCGCGATCGTGCACATCGCCGCTGCGATCCCTTTCGTCAGCCTGACCGTCCCACCGGAGGTCGGCGCCGGGATGGGCGCGTTCGCCGCGGCCGCCGTGCTCGCCCTGGCGGCGCGCCGCAGCCTCGCGGCGTTCTTCGGAATGCCGCGTCGCCCGCCACGCGACCCGACGCGAGCGGCCGAGGCCCGATCGACCACCCGACCGGTGCCGGCCCCGCGCCCGGGGCGGCGGCGGATCGAGGCCGCGCTCGCGCTCGGGGCGCTCGCGGTGGTGGCGCTCGTGCTCGCTGGCGCGACCCGTGCCGACGGCCGGGTCCACGTCACCGTGCTCGACGTTGGGCAGGGCGACGCAATCCTCGTGAGAACCCCGCACGACGGCCGGATCCTCGTCGACGGCGGCCCCGACCCGGAGCGGCTGCTCGCCGCGCTCGATGCCCGCCTTCCGCCCTGGGACCGGCGGATCGACCTGCTCGTGGCGACCCACCCCCACGACGACCACGTCGGCGGGTTCGCACTCCTGCTCCGGCGCTACCACGTGGGGCGCGTCGCGACGTCGCGCATGGCAGGCCGCGGACCGGCGGAAGTGGCCTTCGAAGCGGCGCTCGCGTCGCGCGGCCCGCAGGCCGTCCATCTCGTCGCGGGCGAGCAGTTCGTGCTTGACGGCGTCGCCTTCAAGGTGCTGTGGCCGGATGCCGGGAGCGTCCCGTCCGAGCTGCCGGACGACGGATCGGGCACCAACGACGCTTCGATCGTGCTGCTCGGCGAGATCGGCGCCCAGCGCTTCCTGCTGACGGGCGACATGGAGCAGGACATCGATCCGATTCTCGTCGCCCGGGGCCTGCCCCGGGTCGACCTGCTCAAGGTCGCCCATCACGGCAGCCGGACGGCGACGAGCGACACGTTCCTCGACGCGGTCGCGCCCCGCGTCGCAGTGATCTCCGTCGGGGAGAAGAACGACTACGGGCACCCCGCGCCCGCGACGGTCGGGCGGCTGGCCGCGCACCGGGCCGCCATCTACCGCACGGACCGGAACGGGACGGTCGACGTGATCCTCGATGGGCGCGCGATGGAGGTGAGGGCCGAACGCGGCGGGGCCTCGGCGTCCGAGTCGGCCTCGGCGTCCGAGTCGGCCTCGGCGTCCGAGTCGCCTGCGCCGCCGGGCGGGACGGGCGGGCCTGCCGACATGGTTGCCCCGCCCAGCCGGACGCGCGGCCGGTCCGGGCGCGGCCGGTGGCTCCCGTATCATCGGGACGATGACCGTTCCCGGGCGCCAGGCCGCCGCCGCCCTCCTGCTGTCTCTCGATCCGCCGCCATGGCACCTGCGCCACGCCCGGGCAGTGGCCGAGATCGCGGGCTGGCTCGCTGCCCGCGCCGCCGCTCGCGGCGTGCCGCTCGACCGCCGCCTCGTCGAATCGGCGGCGCTGCTGCACGACGTCGACAAGGCCCTCCCGCCGGACGCCGCCGAGCGCCGCTTCCCTCATGGGGAGGGCAGCGCAGCGTGGCTGGCCGAGCACGGTCACGCGGAGCTCGGCCCGGCGGTCGCGCGCCACCCGGTCACGCGGCTCGGCGACGGCCCGCCGGCGGACGCGTGGATCGCGACAGCCGACCCTGCCGCGCTCCTTGTCGCCTATGCGGACAAGCGTGCCGGCCAGCGGCTCCAGTCGATGGCCGCCCGGTTCGCCGACTGGCAGCGTCGCTACCCGGAGCCTGTCGCAGGCGCCCCGGGGCGACGCGGCTGGGACATCGCCACGCGCGCCGCCGTGCGCGACCGCGCGACCGCGCTCGAGGCCCGCGCCTGCGCCCTGGCGGGGTGCCAGCCCGGCGACGTTCGCCGCCTGGCCTGGACCGCCGCGGCGTTCAAGTCGGCGCGGAGCGCCCCGTGAGCGAGAGCGCGCCGTGAGCGCAACCGCGCCACTCGGCTACTTCTGGGGCGACGACGGCTACGGGCTTGAGGCGGCGGCCGCCGGGCTCGGGATCCGCGTCGCCGGCAGCGCGGAGGCGCCCCAGCTCGCCCGATGGCGAACGGCGGGCGCCGCCACGCGGGCCGGCGAGATCAGCGAGCGAGTCGCGACCGCGACCATGTTCGGCGGCGGAACCCTGGTCATCGTGGAGGAACCCGGGCCCCTCGTCCGGAGCCGGGCCGACCGGGACGCGCTCGTCGCGACGCTGGCCGCGGTCGCGCAAGGCAACGCGCTCGTCTTCCTCGAGCCGACCACCGAGCCCCGTGGCGACCGGCGACCGGCTGCGCTGCGCGCCCTCGAGGACGCGGTGAGCGCCGCGGGCGGCGAGACCCGTCAGTGCGCGGCGCCGCGCGAGGGCGGCATGGCGCGCTGGATCGGCGAGCGGGCGAAGGAGCGCGGGCTCGTCCTGGAGGCGCCCGCAGCCGAGCTGCTCGGGCGCCGGGTCGGCGCATTCGTCCGCGAGGGAGACGTCGATCGCCGCCGGCAGGGCCAGCTCGCGGTCATGGAGCTCGAGAAGCTCGGCGTGTACCGGCTCGACGCTCCCATCCGCAGGGAGGACGTGGAATTGCTCGTCACGGACGCCGTCCCGGCGTCGACCTGGGCGCTCAGCGACGCGGTCGGGTTCCGGCGGATCGGCGAGGCCGCCGATCTCCTCGAGCGCGTCCTCGAGGGGTCACCCGAGCCGGTCGTCCTCTCCGTGCTCCACCGGCGCATCCGCGAGCTGCTGGTCTTCGCCGACGGCACGAGCCGGGGCGAGACGCTGCCCGCGACGGCGCGCGCGCTCAAGATGCAGGAGTTCGCGGCGCGGATCCGGGCGGACCAGGCGCGCGGCTGGAGGCTGGAGGAGCTCGAAGCTGCGCTCGGCGGGCTCCTGGAGCTCGACGCCGCGCTCAAAGGCGAGGGCAACGCGGACGCACGCCGGCGGCGCCTCGCCTTCCTCCTGTGGCTTGCCGAGTTCGTGGCGCGCCGCTGAGCCGCCCGTCCGTCCGGGGTCCGGCTCGGCCGGGTCCGTCAGTCCGTGCTGGACCAGGCGCGCTCCTGCATGACCAGGTCGCTCTCGATGGCGAAGACGCATCGGCCGTCGGAGAGGTCGAGCAGCTCGATCAGGTCGGGGTCGATGTAGAGCTGGTTGCAGTCCTGGCAGAGCCCACCCGGGATCCCGAAGCACAGGCGCTCGGTCCGATCGGTCAGGCGAAACGTCGTGTCGAACCGCGTGTTGATGAGGCGACGTCCGCATTCCGGACAGCGATCGCGAAGGCGGGACGACATGCTGGTCCTCTGGTGGACTGCGACCGGATCCCGACCGCATGATCGCATTCTCACCATGGTTCCCAGCGTCGAGCATGGCTCGCAGGTACCACCCCGAACGGTACGTCGGCGGGTCGCCGGCTCAGCCATCAGGGGGACCCGGGCGCGGCGCCCGAGGCGGCACGAGCACTCGCCCGGGCACGGACGCACGCCCGACCCGGGGCCCGACCAGGCGGCGGAGCGCCGCGAGGCCGGTTCGGTCCAGCGCCCGGCCTACGGGGAATCCCCCGGCGCCCGGCTCGTCGCGCGCGACGACCCCGACCGGGCAGGCCCCGGCAGCGCGGCCGCGGGCGGCGATCGCGGACCAGACGGGCCGGTCCGGGGTCGACCTGCCGGCGCCCTGGCGTCCAGCGCCGCGGTTCGCCTACTGGACGCGCAGGACCGTGCGGGCCTCCGACCAGAGCTTCTCGAGGGCGTAGTACTCCCGCTCGGGCGGCGCGAAGACGTGCACGATCACGGCGCCTTCGTCGATCAGGATCCAGTGCGAATCGGGCTCGCCCTCGCGGCCGAGGATCGGCAGCCCGTCGTGCTTGAGGCCTTCGACGATGCCGTCGGCGATCGCTCCGAGCTGACGCTCGGAGCCCCCTGAGCAGATCACGAGATAGTCGGCCACCGTGGTCAGCGGCGCGATCTCGAGGAGGACGATGTCGGCCGCCTTCTTGTCCTCGGCGAGCTCCGCGATCCGCCGCGCCTGGTCAAGCGGCGCTCGGTCGACCGCGGGGGGTGGCGTCGTGCGAGCGGGCAGGCCGGGTCGATGTGCGGGCCCGGCCGGCGAGGTCGGCGGCCGCCCGGAGCGTGACCCAGTCGCGCCGGAGCCCGGCCTGGCCGCGCCGCCCGTGGCGTCCGCTCCGCCGCCCGTCTCGTCCGCTCCGCCGCTGGTGGCGTCCGGTGCGCCGGCCGTTCCGTTGGGCGGCGTCCCGGTCGGGTGGCCGGTCGCGCCTGCGATGCCCGGATCTGGCGCATCGGGGCCAGCGGTCGGATCGAGCATGTCGGGAGCGACCCCGGTCGCAGCCGCGTCGGCGGCGGATCCGGGGAGTGGTCTGGGCTTCGCGGGCATGAGCCTCCTTCAGGGTGCCGGCGCGCCGGCGGTGACCGCCGGAGCAACGTAGAGAGCGTACTCCCGGATCGATTCGGCCACCCCGTCCGGCACGAGGTAGCGGATCGACCGGCCGGCCGCGACCCTGGCCCGGATCAGCGTCCCGGAGATCGCCAGGCGCGGACCGCGGAGGAACCGCGCGCGGTCCGCCGCGCCCGGGAAGTCGCGTTCGAACCGCGCCGCCGCCGCGCCCAGGTCCTCGGACGCGCCGCCTCGGGGGACCACGGCCAGCCGGGCCAGCGCCAGGATGCGCTCCGGTTCGCGCCACGTCGCGAGCCCGCCGAGCGCCTCGGCCGACAGGATGAACCAGAGATCAGGCTCCCGACCGGTAGCCCGTTCTGCGGCGGCGAGCGACTCGAGCGTGTCGACCGTGTAGCTCGGCCCGCCGCGGTCGATCTCGAGGCGCGACGCGGCGAAGGCCGGGTTGCCCGCGATCGCCCGCTCCACCATCGCGAGTCGCAGGCCGGCAGGCGTCACGCCGGCGCCTGCCTTCTGCCAGGGATCGCCCGCGGGCACGAAGAGCAGCCGCTCGATCCCGAGCGTCTCGCGGACCTCCTCGGCGAGCGCGAGGTGACCCGTATGGATCGGGTCGAACGTCCCGCCCAGCACCCCGAGCCGACCGGGGACGCTGGTCGCGGGCGGCATCGCAGGGCCCGGAAGGATCGATCCGGGCGGAGCGTCGTGTCGGGCCATCACCGCCCGTCGAGCTCCCACGCGTCGAGGCCCCACTCGAACTCGACCGGCCCGATACGGACGCTGTCGCCCGCGGCGACGCCTGCGCGGCGCAGGGCGGCATCGATTCCGAGACGCTCGAGGTCGTGCTGGAACCGGTCCGCGGATTCCTCCACCTCGAAGTTCGTCTGGGCCGCGATCAGCTCGATCCGACGGCCCCGGAGCCGGAACGCGTCGTCCTCGCGCTCCAGGGTGAACCCGTCGCCAGCGGCCTCGAGACGATGCACGACGACGCCGGTCGACTCCGGCGCCTCCGCCAGCGTCGCCGCGTCCGGCAGCAGGTCGGCCAGGGCTACCTTCAGCTCGTCGAGACCCTCACCAGTGTCGGCGCTGATCCCGACCACCGCAAGGTGGTCGCGGCGGCGCGCCGCGCGGAAGGCGGGCCACGCCGTGCGCGCCGCTTCGAGGTCGAGCTTGTTGAGGACCACGAGCAGCGGCTTGTCGAGGAGGGCGGGATCGTGGAGCCGCAGCTCCTCGCGGATCACGTCGTGGTCCCACGCCGGATCGGGCGATGCGCCGTCGACCATGTGCAGGAGGACGCGCGTGCGCTCGACGTGGCGCAGGAATGCGTGCCCGAGGCCCGCCCCCGACGACGCGCCCTCGATCAGGCCGGGCAGGTCGGCGATGGTCGGCTGGCGTGGGTCGTCGCTGCCGAGGTCGAGCACGCCAAGGTTGGGCTCGAGCGTCGTGAAGGGGTACGCAGCGATCTTCGGGTGGGCCGCCGTCAGCGCGGCGAGCAGCGTCGACTTCCCGGCGTTGGGGAGCCCGACCATGCCGACGTCGGCGATCAGGCGAAGCTCGAGCCGCAGCCAGCGCTCTTCGCCCGGCTGACCCTTCTGGGCGTGCATCGGCGCCCGGTGGGTGGCCGTCGCGAAGTGGACGTTGCCGAGACCGCCCCGTCCGCCGCGGGCAAGGGTCGCCACCTGGCCGGTGGCGACCAGGTCGGCGAGCAGCTCGCCCGTGGCCTCGTCGAGGACCCCTGTCCCCGGGGGCACGTCGAGCACGAGGTCGGCGCCCGCCTTGCCGTGGCGTTTTGCCCCCGTTCCCCGGCCGCCCGACCCGGCCCGGAAGTGATGCGAATACCGGAAGTCGCGGAGGGTCATCAGGCCAGGGTCGACCCGCAGGATGATCGAGCCGCCACGGCCGCCGTCCCCCCCGTCCGGTCCGCCCCGCGGGACATGGGCCTCCCGCCGGAACGTCGCGGCGCCGTCGCCACCGTCGCCGGCTCGGACCCAGATCTTGACCTGGTCGAGGAACATCGCCCCGATTGTCGCATGCGGGGCGCCGGACACTCCCGCCGGACGATGGCCGCCGTGCCGCCGGCTCGCCGCGAGGCCGCGGTCGGCGCGCGGCCCCTACAGGTAGGCGAGCGGGTTGACGCGGACGCCGCCGGACCAGACGGGCCCGCGCCAGACCTCGAAGTGACAGTGGGGGCCCGTCGAGTTGCCGGTCGAGCCGACGCGGCCGAGGAACTGGCCGCGGCCGACGTGCTGGCCCACGCCGACGCTCACCGACGACATGTGGTTGTACGTCGTGTACAGCCCGCTGCCGTGCGCGATCCAGACCTGGTAGCCGCCGCCGTTGCTCTTCCAGGAGGCGTAGATGACGGCTCCGCCAGCGGCGGCGACGATCGGCGTGCCGGCCGGGGCGGCGATGTCGATCGCCGGGTGCACGTAGCTGTAGTACTGGCTGATGTGCCCGCCGGGCACCGGCCATCCGAAGACGCCGCCGGAGTACTGGCCCGGGTTGTGGATGACCGGGCGCGAACCCGGGGAGCCGCGCGATGCCCCGCCGCCGCTCGACGGGACGCGCGCGATGGCCCGGTGGGTGGGCTTGGGAGTCGGGATGCCCCGGCCGAGCGCACCCGGAAGGATGATGACTTGCCCGATCACGAGGGTCCGGTCCGTGAGGTTGTTGTAGGCGGCGACCTCGTCGGGATCGATGCCCTTGGCCCGGGCGATCGTATCGAGCGTGTCGCCTGCCTTGGCCGTCAGGATCAGGCCGTCGACCGGAGGGATGACGAGGGCCTGGCCGACGTGGAGGTCGTCCTTGGTCTTGAGCTTGTTGGCCCACCAGATGGTCATCATCGAGACGCCCATCCGGCGGGCGATCCCGGTCAGCGTGTCGCCGGACCGGACCTTGTAGGAGCGAAGCCGGTCCTTGGAGTCGGCGACGTTCGTCTCGACCACGACGGGCTTGAGCAGCGTCCCGTCGTCGAGGAACTGCCCGGCGACGTCGGCGTCGCCCGGCGTGGCGGCCTCGGTCGAGGCTCCGTTGGCGGTCGGGCCGTCGATCGGCGCGTCGGGACCGGCCCAGTCGACGCCGTCGACCCCCGCGGCGAGGGCCCCGTTCGGGCCCTGGTCCCCTCCCACGACGAGCCGCGCCGCGCCGTCGCTGACCGTCGTCGCGCCCGTGACGCCGACCACGGCCGGGGCGGCGGTGAGGGTGGCGATCACCAGGAACACGGCGACGAGGATCGGGACGAGCCGCTCGGGTGCGTCGAACCGGCGGCGGGCCGGCGACCAGGCGGGTGCCGTCGCGGGCGTCGAGGCGGCGATCGCTGCAGATCCGGCGGCCTGCCGGGCGAACGCGCCGCGGACGCGGCGGGCGGCCGGCCCGAGATCGGCCCGGGGGCGTCCGATCTCGCCGACGATGACTCGCGGGTTCGTCACCCGGACCGGCGCGGTTCCTGTGGTGGCGCGGGGCACATCGCCCGCCGCCTGCCTGGCCGTGTCACCGTCTCCGTGCGAAGGCACGGGCGTATCGGTGACCGTCTCCTTCAGCAATACGGTCTCCTCAAGGGCGAACGGTCGGGTCGGCGTGGGACGCGGGCCTGGGGAAGCCCGTCACCGTTCGCGAGCGCGGTATGGAGGTTGCGCTCCACCTGCGTCGACCCGTATCCCGCGGGTCGCCTGGGATTGGTTCGGACCACCGTAGCAGATGGAACGGCCGGCTGCAACGCGCGCAGGCCATCTTCGGACTCGCCGAACCGGCCGTGGCTGCCACCCGTCGAGGGCGCCTGAGAGGCTCAGGGACGCGGGTGCCGCCGGGTCGTCACGCACGGCACGGACCCGGGACCACCCGGGTCGAGGATCAGGAGGTGGCTTCCGCGCTGCGCTGGAGCGCCGTCAGGAACTGGGCGTTCGTGTCCGTCTTCGCGAGCCGGTTGAGGAGCAGCTCGATGCCCTCGTTCGTCCCGACTGCCGACAGCATCCGGCGCATCGTCCAGACCATCTTGAGGACCGGCTCCTCCAGGAGCAGCTCCTCGCGGCGGGTGCCCGAGCGCTGGACGTCGATCGACGGATAGATCCGCTTCTCCGAGAGCTTGCGGTCGAGGATCAGCTCGCTGTTGCCGGTCCCCTTGAACTCCTCGTAGATGACGTCGTCCATCCGGGAGCCCGTGTCGATCAGGCAGGTGGCGATGACGGTGAGCGACCCGCCCTCCTCGATCTTGCGCGCTGCGCCGAAGAAGCGCTTGGGCGGGTAGAGGGCGATCGGGTCGATGCCGCCCGACAGCGTCCGGCCAGACGGCGGCAGGGCGAGGTTGTAGGCCCGCGCGAGGCGGGTGATCGAATTGAGGAGGATCACGACGTCCCGGCCGGTCTCGACCTGGCGCTTGGCGATCTCGACGGCCATCTCGGCCACGTGGGTGTGGTTCTCGGTCGGCTCGTCGAACGTCGAGCTGATCACCTCGCCCTTGACCGACCGGCGCATGTCGGTGACCTCCTCCGGGCGCTCGCCGATGAGCGCGACCATGAGGAGGATCTCCGGGTAGTTCGACGAGATCCCGTTGGCGATGTTCTTGAGCAGCATCGTCTTGCCCGCCTTCGGTGGGCTGACGATCAGGGCGCGCTGGCCCTTGCCGATCGGGTTGACCAGGTTGACGAGCCGCTGGCTGAGGTTCTTGGGATCCGACTCGAGGTTGATCAGCTGGTTCGGGTGGACCGGCGTCAGGTCCGCGAAGTGGGGCCGCCGCCGCGCCGTGTCGGTGTCGACGCCGTTCACCGAGTCGACCCGCAGGAGTCCCCAGTACTTCTCGCCTTCGCGCGGCTGGCGCACGGTGCCGTTCACCCGGTCGCCGATGCGCAGGCCGAACCGGCGGACCTGGCTCGAGCTGACGTACACGTCGTCCGGACCCGGCATCAGGCCGTGGCGGCGAAGGAAGCCATAGCCCTCGTCGACGACGTCGAGGATGCCGGTCGCCCAGGCCTGGCCGAGGCGCTCGGACTGGCGCTGCAGGATCCGGTCGACGAGATCGTCGCGCCGATCCGCCCCGACGGTCTCGACCTCCAGCTCTGCGGCCGTCGCGCGCAGCTCGGTCGGGCTCATCTCCAGCAGCTCGGCGGCACCGATCTCGGGTGCCGACTCGACGCCGTTCAGCTCGTCGACCTCGGGGAATCCGGCACCTCGCGGGCCCTGGGGCCTGCGGCGCGGGCGCCGGTTGCGAGTGCGCTGCTCGGGACCGTTGGACATCGGAGTACGGGTCACCTGCGGGGAGCGGGTCGAACGCGAGCGCCGACCGGGGATGAGCGCACCGGCGCGGAATCGTGCCGCGGCGACGGTGCGTGGGGATGCCCCGAGGATACGCGGCCGCTGCCCGCCCGTCAACGGCCACGTTGCGGTGGACGCACCGGCCGGTCGGACGGGGCGTCGGGGCGTGGCAGCCGTCGAGGTTCGCGGCCGTCGTCAGCCCGGCCGGCCCGAGGTCGCGCATGCGCTCGCCGAGGCCGCCTCCTCCGGAGTGAGCATCGGAGGCTGTCGTCGTCCGATAGCATGACGGGAGCCTGTGTCAGGGAGCCTGTGCCCGGGGAAGTGCGATGCGAGCAGTGAGGTATGCCGCGTACGCCGAGCCGCCCGTGGTGGTGGACGTCGGCGACCCGGCGTGCCCGCCCGACGGTGTCGTGATCAGGGTGCGCGCGACGGGCGTCTGCCGCTCTGACTGGCACGCGTGGCTCGGCCATGACCCGGTCCCGCTGCCGATGGTTCCCGGGCATGAGCTGGCGGGGACCGTGGAGATCGTCGGGTCTCGCGTTTCGCGATGGCACGTCGCCGATCGGGTGACGGTCCCGTTCGCCTGCGGGTGCGGACAGTGCGAGCAGTGCGCGCGGGGCGACACGCACGTCTGCCCGCAGCAGACGCAGCCTGGCTTCACCGGCTGGGGATCCTTCGCGGAGCTCGTCGCGATCCACGCCGCCGACACCAATCTCGTTGCCCTCCCGGAATTGCTCGAGTTCGTCCAGGCCGCGTCGCTGGGCTGCCGGTTTGCGACCGCGTTCCGGGCCGTCGTTCCCCAGGGACGAGTCACCGCCGACCAGTGGCTGGCCGTGCACGGATGCGGCGGCGTGGGACTGTCCGCCGTGATGATTGCCGCAGCGCTCGGAGCGCGGGTCGTTGCGGTGGACGTGTCCGATGCCGCTCTCGATGCCGCACGCGCAGCCGGTGCCGCCGCCGTCGTCCAGGCGGCCGGCCTCGAGCCAGCGGATGTGGCGGCTGCCGTCATCGACGCGTCGGCCGGGGGCACGCACGCCTCGATCGACGCCCTTGGCTCGCTGCCGACGATGACCGCGTCGATCCTGTCCCTCCGCCCCCGGGGGCGACACCTCCAGGTTGGCCTTCTCCTCGCCGACCAGGGCAGTCCCCCGGTTCCGATGGGCCGGGCCATCGCGCGGGAGCTCGAGCTTCTCGGCGTCCACGGGATGCCCGCGCGGGACTACCCGGAGATGCTGGCGTTCATCGCCACGCGCAGCGTGGACGTGGGCCGGCTCGTTGGCCGTGTCATCGGGCTGGACGAGGCCCCGGCCGCGCTCATGGCGATGAGCCAGCCTGCTGCGTTCTCGGGCATGACGATCGTGGACCCACGCCGCTGAGCCGGTCCTCGCCCCAGTCGAAGCAACCTCACTCCCTCGAGCGGGCGCCGGCTCCGTAACGGGCGCCTCGATCGGGGCCGGACGGGAGGACACTGACATGAACGTCGCGATGGGTGGGGCGGGGCCCGAGTACCGGCATCGCACCGTTCGCGCGGACCTGAAGCTGGTCGGGCGCGACGGTGAGCCACTCCGCGGGGCGCCCGTCACGGTCGAGCAGGCCCGGCACGCGTTCGGCTTCGGGAACATCGGCTTCGACTTCATCGGCCTGGCGAACGACGACGCAGCCCCCTCCGGGCCCACCTCGTCCGGCGGCGCGTCACCGGACCTCATGCCACGCCTCGTCGAGGCCTTCTTCGATCTGTTCAACGCGGTGACGCTGCCCTTCTACTGGCGGAACTTCGAGCCGCGGCGCGGACAACCCGATTCGACGCGCCTGATGCGCGCCGCGCGCTGGTTCATCGACCATGGCTGCACGGTGAAGGGGCACCCGCTCGTGTGGCATACGCTGGCGCCGGGCTGGCTCCTTGACCTCCCGCCCGTCGACGTGGAGCCGGCGGTCAGGGCGCGCATCGCCCGGGAGGTCGCCGCGTTCGCCGGCGTGATCGGCACGTGGGATGCGATCAACGAGGCCGTGATCATGCCGGTGTTCGTGAAGGAGGCGAACGCGATCACTTTGCTCAGCCAGCGGCTCGGCCGCGTCGGGACAGTCCGGCTCGCCTTCGACACGGCCCGCGAGGCAAATCCGGGCGCGACCCTGATCCTGAACGACTTCGACATGACCGCAGCGTACGAGCACCTGATCGAGGCCTGCCTGGAAGCCGGCATCTCGATCGACGGCCTGGGCCTGCAGAGCCACATGCACCAGGGCTACTGGGGGGAGGCGAAGACCCTCGAAGTGCTCGAGCGGTTCTCGCGCTTCGGGCTGCCCCTGCACATGAGCGAGACGACGCTCCTGTCGGGGAACCTCATGCCGCCCGAGATCGAGGACCTCAATGACTACCAGGTGCCCGAGTGGCCATCGACCCCCGAGGGCGAGGAGCGCCAGGCCGACGAGATCGTGCGGCACTACACCACGCTCCTGCGGCACCCTGCTGTCCAGTCCGCCACGTATTGGGGACTGACCGACGACGGGTCATGGCTCGGAGCGCCGTCCGGTCTCGTGCGGGCCGACGGCACGCTCAAGCCCGCCTACCACGCCCTCCGGCGCCTGATCAAGGGCGAGTGGTGGCTTCCCTCGATGACCGTCATCTCCGACGCGGAGGGCCGGATCGCGGTCGAGGGGTTCGCCGGCGAGTACCGGGTCCAGGTCGGGGAAGGGCAAGCGCTCGTCGCGTTGAACGAGCCCGGCGTGGTCGAGCGCCAGGTCGCCATCTAAGCGAGGGACCGGTCCCGCGTGGGCGTCGGGCGACGGGGTCCGACGAGCGTCCGGCCGGCGGCGCCGGGTCGAGGCGGAGCCGTCGACCAGGTCCGAACGGCCCGGCCGTCCTCAGGCCGGATCGACCTCGCGAGCGTGGGATTCGAAGACCGGGACCGGGCTGGCGTCCACGCCCCGCGCGCGGCGCGCCCGCAGGACCGGCTCGTGCCCGTCGCGCAATGCGACGGCGGTGCCGATGAACCCGTCGAAGAGCGGGTGCGGTCGATCCGGCCGGCTCTTGAACTCCGGGTGGAACTGGCTCGCCACGAACCACGGGTGATCGCGCAGCTCCACGATCTCGACAAGGCGCCCGTCGGGCGACTGCCCGGACAGGATCATGCCGGCCGCCTCGAGCGTCGCCCGGTAGCGGTTGTTGACCTCGAAGCGATGGCGATGGCGCTCGTACACGACCTCGTCGCCGTACACCTGGTGGGCCTTCGAGCCGGGTGTCAGGCGGGCCGGATAGAGGCCCAGGCGCATCGTGCCGCCCTTCTCCTCGAGCTCGCGCTGGTCGGGCATGAAGTCGATGACCGGGTGCGCGGTGAACATGTCGAACTCGGTCGAGTTGACGTCTGCCGACCCGGTGACCTCGCGGGCGAACTCGATCACGGCGCACTGGAGCCCGAGGCAGAGGCCGAGGTACGGGACCCTGCGATCGCGGGCGTAGTGCGCGGCCAGCACCTTGCCCTCGATGCCCCGGTGGCCGAAGCCGCCCGGCACGAGGATGCCGCGTGCACCTCCGAGCATCTCGTCGACGTTCTCCGCGCTGAGCGTCTCGCTGTTGACCCAGCGGACCTTCACGTCGACGCCGTGCGCCCAGCCCGCGTGCTTGAGCGACTCGGTGACCGAGAGGTAGGCGTCGGGCAGCTCGATGTACTTGCCGACGAGGGCGATCTCGAGCTCGGGCTTGGGCCGGGAGATCAGCTCGACGAGGGCGCGCCAGCCGTCGAGGTTCGGGGCCGTCGTCAGCCCGGCCAGCCCGAGGTCGCGCACCAGCAGCTCGCCGAGGCCTGCCTCCTCGAAGAGGAGCGGGACCTCGTAGATCGTGTCGGCGGTGATGGCCGGGATCACGGCCTCGAACGCGACGTCGGTGAACAGCGCGATCTTCTCGCGGATCTCGTCGGACACCGGCTGGTCGGAGCGCAGGACGATGATGTCGGGCTGGATGCCGATCCCGCGGAGCTCCTTGACCGAGTGCTGGGTCGGCTTGGTCTTGAGCTCGCCGGTCGCCATCAGGGCCGGCAGCAGCGTCACGTGGACGTAGGCGACGTTCTGGCGCCCGATGTCCTTGCGCATCTGGCGGATGGCCTCGAGGAACGGCAGGCTCTCGATGTCGCCGACGGTGCCACCGACCTCGACGATCACGATGTCGGCCGGCCGGTCGCGCGAGACCCGGACGATCCGCTCCTTGATCTCGTTGGTGATGTGGGGGATCACCTGGACCGTGCCGCCGAGGTAGTCGCCCCTGCGCTCCTTGCCGATGACCGCCTGGTAGATGCGACCGGTCGTGACGTTGGAGAGCTGCGACAGGTTCTCGTCGATGAAGCGCTCGTAGTGGCCGAGGTCGAGATCCGTCTCCGCGCCGTCGTCGGTCACGAAGACCTCGCCGTGCTGGTAGGGAGACATCGTCCCGGGGTCGACGTTGATGTACGGATCGAGCTTCAGGACGGAGACCGCCAGGCCGCGGGCCTTGAGGATGCGCCCGATCGAGGCGGCGGTGATCCCCTTCCCCAGGGAGGAGGTGACGCCTCCGGTCACAAAGACATACTTCGCCATGGGTCAGGCATCCTCCGGGGTTTTTCCGATGCTACCGGATCCTGGACCGGCCCGCCAGACCGGCTGGCGCCCTCCAGGGTTGCCGTTCGGAGACGACCCGGCCCCGGCCAACCCGACCCCACAGGAGGCCCAGCATGGAGTTCCGGGACGTGGTCATGAGACGCCGGGCGGTCCGGCGCTTCGAGGACGGCGGGGTCGACCCCGGGGTCATCGAGGGGATCGCGCGCATCGCCCAACGGACTCCGTCCGCCGGCTTCAGCCAGGGCCAGCGACTGGTGGTGATCACCGATCCGGAGGTCCGCCGGCGGGTCGCGCGGGCCTGCGGCGAGGAGGAGTACGCCGACCTCGAGATGGGCCCGTGGATCTCGGAGTGCGCCGCCCAGTTCGTGCCGTGCGTGTCCGCCGAGATCTACCACCGGCGGTACCAGGAGCCCGACAAGGTCGACGACGAGGGTCGCGAGATCGCCTGGCCGGTCCCCTACTGGTTCGTGGACGTCGGCGCGACGATGATGCTGATCATGCTGGCCGCCGTCGACGCGGGGCTGGCGTCCGGGTTCGCGGGCGCATTCGACCCGGCGGCGCTGCGTGCCGAGCTGGGCATCCCCGAGGAGTTCGTGCCGATCGGGGTGATGCCGGTCGGGCGGCCGCTCCCGGACGTGCGCTCGCCGTCGCTCCGGCGTGGCTGGATCCCGTTCGAGGAGTTCGCCCGCTTCGAGCGCTGGGCCTGAGAGCAGCTGGCCCGCCGTCCGCCCGCCTGGTCGGGACAGGATCGTCGCGCCGCGCTCAGCGCCCCGCCGGGTCGCCTGCCGCGACGCCCAGCTCGGGCCCGCAGATCGGCGGCTGGCCGGGCACCGGGCGTCCTCCGCGCCAGGCCGCCAGGTCGGCCGCGGCGGCGGGAAGCCGGCCGTCGCGCAGGGCGGCGGCAATCCACGCAGCGACATCGGCGAAGTCCGACCATGGGACGAAGGCGCGGCCGGTCGCCCGCCCCCAGGCCAGCAGCTTGCCCTTGGCGAACGCGACGTCCGCCTCGTGGGCCATGTAGCGGTCCGTCGTTCCGTCGCCCACCACGACGACCGCCCGACCCGCGGCGCGGTGGACGCGGACCCGCTCCCGCTTGCACGTCCCGCAGACCAGGCAGGTCGGGTGCCGCATACGGGAAGCTCAGGCCGTCGGGGCCTTCGACCCGGTTCGCGTTCGTGGCGACGGGCAGGTCGGCGAGCGACGGGTCCTGGGACGCGAGGTTCGCCTCGACGTAGAACCCGAGCCCGTCGCTGACGACCTCGACGAGGGCGCCCGCGGCCCGCATGGCGGCGACGAACGCGGCGAACGTCGGGTCGTGGGGAACGCCGGCGGCCGCCCGCCGCAGGAGCGCAGCGTCGGACGGCAGGACGTCCATGTTCCAGCGCATCAGGTCGCGCGAACCGGCCCTGCCCGCGTCGAAGTCGGCATCGCGCTCCGTCGCCAGCACGGGATCGTCGAAGAATTGCGCCATCAGCTCGTCGCCGACGTCCCGCAGGGAGATCGTGCCGTCGTAGTCGACCAGCACCGAGAGCGGCGCCCCCTCGACGGGCAGCTCGACGCGCGCCGTGGCGGGCGGCATCGGCTACGCCGAGGGTGCCGGGCGGGGCCCGCCGAGGCCGCGGGGGCCGCCACCCGGCGGCCGACGAGGCCGCGCGGGCCACCTCAGGCCGCGCGGGCCGGGCGCAGCCTGCCTCCCCGGAATCGGTGCGGCCCCGCCCGCCACGCGTGGCGCCGGGGCCGCGAGCGCGTCGGAGCTACGCGCTTTCCTGGTCGAGATCCAGGACCTCTTCGTCGCTCTCCTCGGTGAGCTTGAGCCAGATGAACAGGCCCGCCAGGACGACGAGCGGGATCACGACGAGCGCGCCGAGGGTGACGCCGAGCGCCGTCGCGACGATCTTGAGTGCCTTCATGGGCCCACCTCCTGTGACGTCAACCGCGCGCTCCCTGCGCGTCTGTGCGCTGGTTCCTGCACCCGGGCCGCGCTCCCGGGGGCCGAGATCCCCGGCCGCCTCCGGCCGGATCGCCGGGTTCGCCCGGCCGACAGGCCACGGACTCCTCCGGGGCCGACAGGCCACGGACTCCTCCGGGGCCGACAGGCCACGGATTACTCTCGGTTCGACGGAGCCTGGGCCACCAGGCCCTCCATGTCCTCCTTGGTGAACTCGGCGATCATGTGCTGCCCGCCCGACGGGGTGACCATATGGAGCCGGACGACGAACGCTCCCTCCTGCTCGAAGAAGAAGATGTCGCGCGGGCGCTGCTCGTCGATCCACTTCCCGAGGATCCGGAGTGCCCGTTCATAGTACCCGGCGCGCTGCCAATCCGGCGGCGGGTCGCTCGCGCCCCGGCGGGCCAGCGCCTCGTCCATGAACCGCGCGATGTCGTCGTCGAGGAAGGTGAGCGTCTCCTTGCGCTGGTGCCCGGCGAGCTCGCTCCACTGCCCGGTGGCGGTCTCCACGACGAGCCCCTGGACGATGAAGCCGTCGGGAGCCTCCACGAGCAGGATGTCGCGCATGCCTCGCTGGTCGAGGAATGCGCCGATCGACCGGAGGACCTCTTCGAAGTCCTGCCGGGAGCTCCCCTCGTAGATCCGCATCCTGCCTCCTCGCCTTGGCGTGGCGGGAACTGCCTCGACGACGACAGCGTCCGGACAGCCGATCGAACAGCCAGCGATTCCCGGGCGCGGCACGGGCTGCCGCATGGCCGTCCAGCCGACGAGTGTACGCACCCCGGTTGGCGTGGGCAAGGCGAGGGCGACACGGACCGTCCGAATGGGTTGCCTCGGCGCCACTCGTCGGACCGGCGCGCGGCGAGACTCCGGCGCCCTCGCGAGCCTCCCTCAGTGTGCCGGCGTCACCCCGACCGACCCGTTGGACGTCCGGATCGACAGGATGGTCGTCGGGTTCGCGCCCGCGTCGCCGACCAGGTCCAGGTCCGCCGTGGGCCCGCCGACGAAGCCGAGGCCTTCGACCGTCGCCTTCGCGTTGGACGTGTCGGCTTCGAGATGGAAGCTCGCGTCGCGCGGCAGCGCGACGCGCACCGCGGCGTTCGACGTGACGATCGTGCTCGCCCCGGGAGCCAGCGACCCGTCGAACGAGACCTCCCCGGACGACGATTCGACGGACAGGCGGGCTGCCGAAGCACGGCTGACCGTCACAGCGCCGTTCGAGGTGCGGAGCGCCATCAGGCCGCCCCCCGCCGTGGTCGAGATCGAGCCGTTGGAAGTCTCCACGGCCAGGCCGGCAGTCGCGTCCCACACGTCGACCTTCCCGTTCGAGGTGTGGACGTTGAGCGGTCCGGCGAAGCCTGCGATCCGGACTGCGCCATTGGAGGTCCGGACGATGAGCGCGGAACCGGCCGGGACCTTGACCGACGCTGATGCCGCGTTGCTGTCGGGCGAGTCGGGATTCGGAGCGTAGCGCGCCCGGACGAACGCCTCGTTGCCTGTGACGCCGCTTGTCACCTCGATGGCGTCCCGGGCCGTTGCGGCGTCGGACGAGGAGGACCCAGCGCCCGTCCGGGTCACGATGGCTTCGATGCCCCCGCTGGTCGAGGGATCGATCGTCACGTCGCCGTTGAACATCTCGACCCGGACGACGATCCCCGCGGGGAGCCTGGCTGCCTCTACGGTTGCGGTCACGGTGTCGGTCGAGCGGGCCGCTGTGGGGCCCCCGCACCCCGCGACGCTCGCCAGGGCGAGCGCGATCCCGGCGATCAGCCGCAACGCGGCAGCAGCTCCAGCCATGCGCGAACCTCCGTGTGCCGGTCGTGGAGCCCGATCATCGGTGGCTGCCGTCCCTGCCGCGAGGGCCGTCGGGACCCGTCGGAGCGGGCCGCGCGGGCACGCCCGGCGGGCCACCCGGCCCGCGCTAGGTGCGAGGTGCTGCGGTCCCGTGGGCAGCGTGGCACGTCGCGCGAGCACCGGTCAGGCGCGCGCCGGCTCGCGGAAGGCGCGCCACCGCACGGGAGGCGCGCGCCGGCTCGCGGGGAGCCGGGCAAGGCTGCGTCGCCGGCCCGGGCCCGGACGCCGCGCGGCCTGACAGGTGGTGCCGGCAGCCGCCGGGGACCTCGTCAGACGCCCGCCGACAGCATTGCCGCGATCCGGCCGGCGACCCGGGCGTCGTTCTCGATCAGGGCCGTGTTCGCGCGCAGCGAGGCTCCGCCGGTCAGCTCCGCGACGCGCGCGAGGACCCATGGGGTCACGTGCGGGCCTCGCACGTCCTCCCGGTGAGCGTCGGCGATCGCCCGCTCGATGGCCGCCGTGGCAATGTCGAACGGGAGCGCCTCGGCCTCGGGCACCGGCACGCACACGAGGAGGCCCGACCCGAGGCCGAGGCCGAAATGCGTGGCGATCACCGCCGCAGCCCCAGCCTCGTCCGCGACGGTCGTGGGAGCGGCCACGCCGCTCTGCCGGCTGTAGAACCCGGGGAGCTCGTGCGTGCCGATGGCCAGGACCGGCACGCCCCGCGTCTCCAGGTACTCGAGCGTGAGCGCGACGTCGAGGATGGCCTTGGGGCCCGCGCAGACGACCGCCACGGGCGTCCGGGCGAGCTCCTCGAGGTCGGACGAGATGTCGAACGTGGCCGCGACCGTCGCGTCGGCGTTGGCTGACGGGGCCGAGCCGTCGCGGGCCCTGCCGGGCGGAAGTCCGCCACCCAGCGCGCCGCGGTGGACGCCACCGATCCCGCCCGTCGCGAAGACCCGGATGCCTGCCGCGTCAGCCACGAGCATCGTCGCGGAGACCGTCGTGGCGCCCCAGCCTCCGGCCGCGAGTCCGGCGGCGAGAGACGGGCGGGCAACCTTGAGAACCCCACTGGTCGTGCCCAGCACCTCGAGGTCGCCTGGCTCGAGCCCGACGAGCAGCCGGCCGTCGCGGATCGCGATCGTCGCGGGGACCGCGCCCGAATTCGCGGACGGCCGCCTCCGATGCCCGGGCGACTTCCACGTTGCGCGGGTAGGGCAGGCCGTGCGAGATGAGGGTGCTCTCGAGGGCCACGACGGGCCGGCCGGCCGCCAGGGCGTCCGCGACCTCGACGGTGATGGCGATCCGGCTGCGCAGGCCGGCGCGGCTCTCTGAAGCATGCATGACCGCAGCGTAGCCGAGTCGGCCGCTGGGACGGGCTGGCGGCGGGCGGTCGGGCCGCGTACGCTCGGCCGATGCGCCCGCCCGCCCTCTCGCCCGCCCGCCTGGTCCGCCGCCAGGTCGTCCTCGAGGACCATGTCCCGCTGCCCGACGGTCGAGGTGCCATCGTCGTCGAGCGGCGGGTCGAGGCGAACGCCTACCGCTCCCACCTGCTCCTGGTGCCCTTCGTCCCGGGTGCGAAGCTACGGGCGCTGACCGGCGGCGCCGTCCGCGACACGACGCCCCAGGTGAGTCCCGACGGGAGGCGCGTCGCGTTCGTCCGGACCATCCCGGCCGACCCGGACGCCCCCACCCGCCTGATGCTCGCCGACCTCGAGGGCGGCGAGCCCGAGGTCCTCTGGGAGGCCCCGCGCGGGATCGCCGAGCTGGCGTGGTCGCCCGACGGGGGATCGCTCGCGATCGTCGCCCCGGCCGATCCTGCCCGCTTCATCGTCGGGGCCGCGACGGGGAAGCAGTCGCCGACTGCCCGGCGCATCACCCGCATCGACTGGCGCTGGGATGAGATCGGCCACCGCGACCGCTGGGACCAGGTCTGGGTCGTGCCAGCCCGGCCAGGCGGCAGGCCGCGCCAGGTGACGCGCGGTGAAGCCGATGCGAAGGGCCTCGCCTGGTCGCCCGACGGGGAGTGGATCGCGTTCGCTGCCGATCCGCGGCCCGACGCCGACCTGCACCCGCGCCCATCGATCTGGGTCGTCGGCCGGCGCGGCGACCGGGCCCCGCGGGAGGCCCTCGCGCTGGCCGGCTACGCCGGGTCGCCGGCATTCTCGCCGGACGGGCGGTGGCTGGCCTGTGTCGGGGTCGACGTCGCGAGCCCGTTCGACGACGAGCAGCCCGGCGTGTTCGTGGCGCCGTTCGACCCGCGCGCGGACGACCCGCCGACCGCGGCCGCCGCCGGCGCGCCACCTCGCCCTGCGATCGCCCTGGGGCCCGGCCTCGACCTCCCCGTCGGCGCCTGGCTGGACACCGACCTCAACGGGTGGATGGTGGCGGCCCGCTCGGGACCGATGTGGGACGGAAACGAGGCGCTGGTCGCCTTGGTCTCCGAGGCCGGTCGGTCGCTGCCCTGGCGCTTCGAGCTGGGGGCCGACGGGCGGCCCGCGGCCGCCCCGCGCAAGCTCGTGACGGCCGACGTCGCCGCCTGGTCGATCGGCCTCGCGAGCACCGCCGGCCGCGCGACGCTGACGATCCTCGGCACGCTGGGCGACCGGCCCATGGAGCTGATGACGGTGAGCGAGCCCGGCACGCCGCGCGCCCGGCTGCGGACCTGGACCCGGTCCGGGTCGGCCTGGCGCCGGGGCCTGCCGTGGCCCCGCATGGAGCGCCTGCTCGTGCCGGGCGCGGGGGGCCAGATCGAGACCTGGATCGCGAGCCCGGCCGGCGCGGGCACCGCCCCGCTGCCGACCGTCGTGGATGTCCACGGGGGGCCTCTCGGCGCGTGGTCGCCGGCGCCGTCGCTCGAGGTCATCCTCCTGTGCGCCCACGGCTTCCGGGTCGTCCTGCCGAACGTCCGCGGCTCGGCCGGCTACGGCCGCGCCTGGATCGCGCCCCAGCTGGGCGACTGGGGCGGCGTCGACGCGTCGGACGTCCTCGCGGCCGTCGAGCATGTCGTCGAGCGAGGCCTGGCGGACGCGTCGCGCCTGGGCATCCTCGGCCTCTCGTACGGCGGCTTCATGGTCAACTGGCTCGTCGGCGCCGCACCCGGCCGGTTCGCGGCGGCCGTCAGCGAGAACGGCGTCACCAACCAGGTCTCCGACTGGGCGAACTGCGATTCGGGACCCGAGTACGACCGGGCGGGCCGGCTCGGCGACACGCTCTCCCCGGATGGCGTCGAGCGCCTCTGGCGCCAGTCGCCCCTGCGCGGCGTGACCGCGATCCGGACCCCGCTCCTGATGCTCCAGGCCGAGGAGGACCTGCGCTGCCCGCCCCAGGGCAACGAGCAGCTCTTCATCGCCCTCCGGATGCTCGGCCGGACGGTCGAGTACGTCCTCTACCCGGAGAGCCACCACACCTACGCGATCACCGGCCGACCAGACCGCCGCATCGACCGCCACGAGCGCATGCTCGCCTGGTTCGAGCGGTTCCTCCCGGCCTGACCGGCCGGTTCAGAAGGCGAGCTCGGGGCGCGCCATCCCGAGCTGGCGCGCGGCGCTCCGGTTGCCCGCCGCGACCGCCCGCCGGAGCGTCGCGGGGCCGGCCGCGGCTTCCCGCGGCTGCGCGAGCCAGGCGGCCAGGAACCCGGCGTCGAACGCGTCGCCGGCGCCGGTGGTGTCGGCCGGGTTGAGCGGCCGGGTCGCCACGTCGAAGCGCAGGATCGATGCCGGGCCGGCGCCCCGGGCGAGGACCGTGGCGCCCGACGCGCCGCGCTTGACGATCGCGATCGGCGCGAACCGCAGGAGCCGGACCGGATCGGGTTCGCCGAGGAACGCGGCCGCCTCGTGGTGGTTGGTGAGGAGGAGGTCCGGCGCCGTGTCGGAGATCAGGGCGTGGGCCGCGCGCTGGCCTCCGACGAGCAGCGGCCCGGCCGAGGCCAGGTCGACGCTGATCCGGGCGCCCGCCGCCCGGGCCATCGAGATCGCGGCGCGGGCCGCGTCGCCGAGCGGCGAGCCCAGCAACGAATAGGCGGGCAGGTGGAGCACGCCGGCGCCCGCGAACCACGCCGGTGCGAGATCGACCGGTGCGAGCAGGTCAGCCGCCCCCCGATCCGCGACGAACGAGCGCTCCCCCGTCCCCGGGTCGATCAGCATCCCGATCCGCGCGGTACGGGCGCCGGTCGGCCGCGCGGCCCGGACCGTGACCCGCTCGTCGCGAAGCGCCGCGACGAGCGCGCGCCCGGGACCATCACGCCCAACTGAGCACACGAGCGTCGTGCGCACGCCGAGCCGCGCCAGCCAGCGCGCGGCGTTCGCGGCCGAGCCTCCCTGCCGCAGCGCGACGAGACCGGGCACGTCGGTGCCGCGGCTGAGATCCGCGCGGGGAGCCAGCACAACGTCGAGCGCCAGGTCGCCGAGCACGACGGCCCGGATGGCGCTGCCGCGATTGGGCCGTCGCGCGGGCAGCCGGCGGGGTGCCTGGAGGGTCCGCATGGACGGGAGCATATCGCCGGCGTTGGCCGTCCGGCGTGGGCCGTCCGGCTGGGCGGGAGACCGGCCTACAATGGGCGGCGCGAGCGGGAAGGCCCCCGCGACCCGCGCGACCGACGCGGCGCGCGCGACGCTCCGCCGGGCGTGCGACGCGCCCGATCTCGCGCCGATCCACGCCACCGAGGAGCCCGCGATGACCCTGACCGCCGACCAGCTCGATCGCCTCGCGATCGACACGATCCGGACGCTCTCGATCGACGGGGTCCAGCAGGCGAACTCCGGGCACCCAGGCGCCCCGATGGGGATGGCCCCGATGGCCTACACGCTGTGGACCCGCTTCCTGCGCCACGCGCCGACGCACCCCGACTGGCCGGACCGCGACCGTTTCGTGCTCTCCGCCGGGCACGCGTCGATGCTCGTCTACAGCCTCCTCCACCTCACCGGCTACGACCTGCCCATGGAGCAGCTGAAGGCGTTCCGCCAGTGGGGCTCGCGCACGCCCGGCCATCCCGAGTTCGGCCTCACCGCGGGCCTCGAGGCGACGACGGGCCCCCTCGGTCAGGGCTTCGCGAACGCCGTTGGCATGGCGATCGCCGAGCGGCGCCTTGCGGCCGAGTTCAACCGGGCGGGCCACGAGATCGTGAACCACTGGACGTACGCGATCTGCTCCGACGGCGACCTCCAGGAGGGGATCGCCTCGGAGGCCGCCAGCCTCGCCGGGCACCTGCGCCTCGGGCGGCTGGTCATGCTCTACGACGACAACCACATCCAGCTCGACGGGCCGACCGCGATGGCGTTCTCCGAGGACGTGCCGGCCCGGTTCGCGGCCTACGGCTGGCACACCCAGCGGGTCGAGGACGGCAACGACGTCCATGCGATCGAGGCGGCCATCCGGGCCGCCCGCGCGGATGACCGACCGAGCCTGATCGCAGTCCGGACCCACATCGGGTTCGGGTCGCCCAACAAGCAGGACTCCCAGAAGGCCCACGGCGCACCCCTCGGCCCGGACGAGGTCCGGCTGACGAAGGTCGCCTACGGCTGGGATCCGGACCGCACCTTCTTCGTCCCCGACGAGGCCGAGGCGCTCTTCTCGCGGGCCATCCCCTATGGCGAGGAGTGCGTGGGCCGCTGGAGCAAGGCGTTCGAGGGGTATGCGGCGGCGTACCCAGACCTGGCCCGCGAGTTCGAGCGACGGATTCGATCGGGACCTGGCCGCGAGCTGGGACGCCGGGCTCAGGAGCTACGCGGTCGGCGAGGACTTCGCCACCCGGCAGGCCAGCCAGGCCGCGATCCAGGCGCTCGCCCCGAGCGTGCCCGAGCTCTTCGGCGGCTCGGCCGACCTGTCCGAGAGCAACCTGACGGATGTCAAGGGCGGCGGCGACTTCACCGCCGACGATGGCGGGCGCAACCTCCGGTTCGGCGTCCGCGAGCACGCCATGGGCGGGATCGTCAACGGCCTCGCCTATCACGGGGGCTTCATCCCGTACGCCGGCACCTTCCTGACGTTCAGCGACTACATGCGCGGCAGCGTCCGGCTCGCGGCCCTGTCGCGGCTCCACGTGATCTACGCGTGGACCCACGATTCGGTGGGCCTCGGCGAGGACGGGCCCACCCACCAGCCGGTCGAGCACTACGCCGCGCTGCGGGCGATCCCGAACCTGTGGTTCGTCCGGCCCGGCGATTCGAACGAGGCAGCGGCGGCCTGGGCGCTGGCGATCGAGCGGACGGACGGCCCGACGGCGCTGGCGCTCACCCGCCAGAAGCTGCCCACCCTCGCCGGCAGCGTCGCGGGCGCCCGCGACGGCGTGCGGCGGGGCGGCTACGTCCTGCAACCCGCGTCGAACGAGGCCGCGGGCGGCGCTCCGGCCCTCGTCATGATCGGGACGGGTTCGGAGCTCCAGCTCTGCGCGGCCGCCGCCGAGGCGCTCGAGGCCGAAGGCATTCCGACCCGCGTGGTCTCGCTGCCGTGCTGGGAGGCATTCGACGCCCAGGACGCGGCCTACCGGGACCGGGTGCTGCCGCCGGCCGTGCGGCGTCGCGTGACGGTCGAGGCGGGCGTCTCCCTCGGCTGGGAACGCTGGGCCGGCGACGAGGGCGCGATCGTCGCCCTCGACCATTTCGGCGCGTCGGCGCCGGCCGCCACGATCTTCGAGCAGCTCGGGTTCACCGCGGAGCGGGTCGTCGACATCGGGCGACAGGTCGTCCGGGACGGCCTGCGCGGCCGGGTCGCCGGCCCGCGCGGCATCGAGCACGGCGCGCCGGTCGCCGCCGCGCCAGCGTGACGGCGTGACTTCCCCCGAGCGAACCGGCCCGACCCTCCGTCGCGCCGTCCCACGCCGCGTCGCCGGGGGGAACCCGTCGGCGCCCGTGAGGAATGGTCCGTAGACTTGCCCTGATCGCAGGAGGTCGTCGAATGGCAGAAACGCTCCCCGGACTCTTCGCGCCAGACGTGCTGGACGCCCGGATCGCAGACCGAACGCTCTCGGATGCCGTGGCGGCCGCGCTGGGGCGCGCCGAGCAGGAGCGATGGGTCGAGCGCCTCCACGATCGCGACGCCAGCCTCTGGTCGACCGAGCCCGCCGTGCAGGCCGCGATCGCCAATCGACTCGGCTGGCTCGACAGCCCGATCGGGTTCGCCGAGCGTACGCCTGGCCTCGAGGGGTTCGGCGAGGGGATCCGCGACGCGGGCTTCACCGCGGCGCTCGTCTGCGGCATGGGCGGCAGCAGCCTCGTCGCGGCCGTGCTGGCCGATGCCTTCAACGACATCGAGGACTGGCTCTCGGTCCGCGTCCTCGACTCCACCGATCCGGAGGCCGTCGCCGCGACGTGGAACGCCCTCGATCCGCTGGGCACGCTCGTGATCGTGGCGACCAAGTCGGGGACGACGACGGAGACGCTGGCCTTCGAGGCGGATGCCTGGACCCGGATCGACACCGCCCTGCGGGCCGCGGGAGCCCGGCGCGAGTGGCCCGCCGAGTTCATGGTCGCGATCAGCGACCCAGGCAAGGCGATCCAGGCGATCCCCCACCAGCGGCGATTCCGCGAGGAGTTCCTCAACCTCGAGGACATCGGGGGGCGCTACTCCGCGCTCAGCTACTTCGGTCTCGTGCCCGCGTCGCTGCTCGGCATCGACATCGATCCGTTCCTCGCCTCGGCCGTCGGTATGCTTGCCCGGACGCACGCCGTCGACCCGACCGACAACCCCGGCGCCGCGCTCGGGGTGACCCTCGGCGCGCTCGCGCGTGCCGGCCGGGACAAGCTGACGTTCATCGCCGACCCGCGGATCGCCCGCCTCGCCGCCTGGCTCGAGCAGCTCGTCGCGGAGAGCACCGGCAAGCACGGCGTCGGGATCGTGCCGATCGTCGGCGAGCCGCTCGGGAACCCGGCGGCCTACGCCAACGACCGCGCCTTCGTCCGCCTCGCGCTCGCCGACGCGGAACCCCCCGCGACGGCCGACGGGCGGCCGGTGGATGCGGTGATCGAAGAGCTCGTCGCAGCGGGCCACCCCGTCCTCTCGCTGCGGGTCGAGGACCCGATCGACATCGCCGCGGAGTTCGTCCGCTGGGAGGTCGCGGTCGCGGTCGCCGGCGCCGTATTGGGGATCAACCCGTTCGACGAGCCGAACGTGGCGGAGTCCAAGGAGAACACGCGGCGGGTGCTCGCGGACCTCGAGCGGGCCGGCCATTTCCCGGCCGTCGCCCCGCTCGCGACGGGCAGCGGGCTCGCGGTCTACGGCGACACGGCCCTCCGCCTGACCGCGGGTGACGGCAGCGTCGAGGGCGAGCTCCGGCGCCATCTCGCCCGGGTCCGGCCGACCGCCTACCTCGCGATCCAGGCGTTCATCGCCCCGACCGACGCCCGGGCGGCCGCGCTCGACCGCATCCGGATCGCCCTCCGCGACGCAACTGGGCGGGCGACGACGTCGGGCTTCGGCCCCCGCTTCCTGCACTCGACGGGCCAGCTCCACAAGGGCGGCGCCCCGATCGGGTGGTTCCTCCAGCTGACCGCCGACCACCCGCTGGACGTGGCGATTTCGGAGAAGCCGTACACCTTCGGCCAGCTCATCGACGCCCAGGCGATCGGGGACTTCGAGGCCCTCGAGGCTCACGACCTGCCCGTGCTCCGGATCCACCTTGGCGCGGACGTCGAAGCGGGGCTGGCAGCCCTCGAGGCCGCCGTGCAAGCGGCCCTCGCCTGAGCGGTTGGCCCACCCGCCGGGCTGGCCCCGGCGGACCAGGCGGAGGACAGGCCATGCGCAACGGGCTCATCGGTCCCGGGCAGAAGGACGGCGTCAGGCTGGGCAACCTCGTCGCGCACCCGGCAGCCGAGGGCCCGATGGTCGTGCCGGCCGCGTGCGGCAACCCCGGCGGCCCCGGCGGCCCCGCCGCAGGATCCGTGTAGCGCGATGCCGGAGGACACGGGACCCCGCACCGCGCGCGAGCTGCGTCTCGCCCGCGCCGGCCGCCGGAAGTCGAGCTCCAGGGCGCCCGAGAACCCCCTCCGCGAAGGCCTGCGGCTCGAGCGGATGCCCGATCCGGCCGCGTTCGTGCTGTTCGGCGCGACCGGCGACCTCGCCCATCGGAAGGTCGTGCCGGCCCTCTACCAGCTCTGGCGCACGAACCTCCTGCAGCACGAGTTCGCGATCGTCGCGGTCGGCCGCCGGCCGTACACCGACGAGGCATTCCGGGCCGAGCTGCGCGCCTCGCTCGAGCAGTTCAGCCGGGTCCTGCCGATCGAGCCGGCCGCCTGGGAGCCGCTCGCCGCGCGGATCACGTACTGCCAGGGGGACTTCGGCGACGCCGGCCTGTACGAGACCCTGACAGCGAAGCTCGACGAGCTCGACCGGACGAAGGGCACGCGCGGGAACCGGCTGTACTACCTCGCGACCCAGCCGTCGGCGTTCGCCGAGATCATCGCCGAGCTCGGCCGGGCCGGCCTCGACCACGAACAGCACGGCGGCGGCTGGCGGCGGATCGTCGTGGAGAAGCCGTTCGGGCGCGACCTCACGTCTGCCATCCGGCTCAACCGCGAGGTCGGCAAGGTCTTCCGCGAGTCGCAGGTGTACCGGATCGACCACTACCTGGGCAAGGAGACCGTCCGGAACATCCTGGTCTTCCGGTTCGGGAACGGGATCTTCGAGCCGATCTGGCACCGCCGCTACGTCGACAGCGTCCAGATCACGGTCGCCGAGTCGATCGGCGTCGAGAAGCGCGGGGCCTTCTACGAGGAGACCGGGACGTCGCGCGACTTCCTGCAGAACCACCTCATGCAGCTGATGTCGCTCGTGGCGATGGAGCCGCCGGCGAACTTCGATGCCGACGCCCTGCGGGACGAGAAGGTCAAGGTGCTGCGCGCGATCGAGCCGATGACGCCCGCCCAGGTCGCGGAGAACGTCGTGCGCGGCCAGTACGGGCCGGGCTGGGTCGCCGGCCAGCAGGTCGCCGGATACCGCAGCGAGGCGCACGTCGACCCGCAGTCGGAGACCGAGACGTACGTCGCGGCGCGTCTCTTCGTCGACGACTGGCGATGGGCGGGCGTCCCCTTCTACCTGCGGGCGGGCAAGCGGCTTCCCAAGCGTGCGACGGAGATCGCGATCCGGTTCCGCGAGGTGCCCCACGCCCTGTTCAAGGAGTCGGGCATCGACCCCGAGGCGAACCTGCTCGCCCTGCGGATCCAGCCCGACGAGGGGATCCTGCTGCGCTTCGCCGCCAAGGTCCCAGGCCTCGGGATCGACGTGCGCAGCGTCAACATGGACTTCACCTACGGTTCCGCGTTCAGCGTCGACAGCCCGGACGCCTACGAGACCTTGATCCTCGATGCCCTGCTCGGCGACGCAGCGCTGTTCACCCGGGCAGACGAGGTCGAGAAAGCCTGGGCGATCGTCGGACCGGTCATCGACGCGTGGGCCGACGGGCCGCCGCCTGACTTCCCGAACTACGAGGCCGGCTCGTGGGGGCCTGTCGCGGCCGACGAGCTGCTGGCCACGGATGGGCGGCGATGGCGCAGGATCTGAGCGTCGCCGGAGCCGGCGCGGGCAGGCCGAGCCCCGGGGCCGTCGTGCCGTTCGGCACGCCCGGCGCGCCCGGCGATCCGATCCTGCGATGGGCGACGACGGCGAGCACGGTCGAGGGCATCGAGCACGAGATCGCCCGGATCTGGGCGCAGCCCACCGCGATGGCGGCCGTGGCGGGGGTCCCGGAGCGGACCGTGGCGGCCCGGACGAGCGTCCTCAACCTGGTGGTCGCCTGCCGCTCGAACGAGCTCGGCGAGCTGGCCGCCGCCACGATCTCCACGCTGACCGGGCGCCACCCGTCGCGCACCATGATCCTCGTCCCGGCCGACCCCGACGGGCCCGGCTGGCTGCGGGCGAACGTCAAGGCCTACTGCATGATGCCCCGGGCCGACGCGCCCGAGACGTGCGCGGAGCAGATCGAGGTGCTCGCCGGCGGCGACACCGGCCGCCACCTCGGGTCGATCGTTGCGCCGCTCCTCGTGCACGACCTGCCCGTCGCCCTGTGGTGGCCCGGCGACCCGCCGTTCGGCAGCCGGCTGGCGAGCGACCTGCTCGGGATGACGGACCGGATCGTGGTCGACGGCTCGCGCTGGTCGGGCGACGGCCTCGACCGGCTGCGCTTCGTTGCCGCCGCCGCCGGTCCGACGCTCGCCGTCTCGGACTTCGCGCTCATGCGCCAGGCCCGCTGGCGCGAGGCGGTGGCGTCGGTGTTCGACCATCCGGAGTTCACGCCCTACGTCCGCCACGTTCGCCGCGTGTCGGTCACCTATGCGACCCGTGGCGGACCCGCCACCGAGTCGCGCACCAACGTGGTCAAGCCCGTCTACCAGATCGGCTGGCTCGCCGGGCGGCTGGACCTGCGGGTCGTCCGCCCGCTCGCCCGCGTCGAGCGGGCCAGGGCGGCCCGGCGCGCGCCCGTGACGAGCACCGCGCCGGACCCGGGACGGGGCCTGCGGGCGGTCCTGGCAGCGCCCCGTGGCGGAGAGGTCGAGGTCGTCGTGCGGCCGGTCATCTCCGAGATGCCGGCGGGAACGACGCTGCGCGTCGAGATCCTCGCCGAGTGGCGCGGCGCGGAGCTCCGGGCGGAGGTGACCGCCGAGGCCGATACGGTCCACGTCCGGGTCTGGGAAGACGGCGTCGAGGCGCTGGAGCGCTCCTACCTCGCGCCGCGGCGGACCGACGTGGACCTCCTCGCGGAGGCGATCGAGGCGAGCGGACGGGACCGGATCGCAGAGGATGCCCTGCGCTGCGCGGCGGCCCTGGCCGGCCCGGCGGACGCGGCGCCCGGCCCTGCTGACCCGGCGCCGGGCCGAGGGGACGCGGCGCCCGGCACGTCGGCAGGAGCCACCGGCGACGGCGCGGACGGCGATGGCGCGGCCGGCGCGATCGACGGCTCCGCGTGAGCGACGGGATGGCGGCGGTGCGGATTCCTGACGGCCCGGACCTCGTGATCGCGGACGATCCGGACGCCGGCGCGGCCGAAGCGGCCCGGCGGATCGCGTTCGCGCTCGCCGACGCGGCAGGCGCGCGCGGACGGGCGGACTTCGCGACGACCGGCGGATCGGCGGCGCCGGCCCTCTACCGGGCCCTCCTGGCGGCGGACGTCCGCGACCGCGTGCCGTGGGCCAGGCTCCACGTCTGGTGGGGCGACGACCGGTTCGCGCCCCGGGGAACGCCCGACTCGAACGTGACGGCGCTCGACGACGTGCTGCTCCGCGGCGACCCCGTCGCGGGGCGCGCGGCGGCGCCCCTCGACCCGGAGCGCGTCCACCCGGTGCCGGTCGATGCCACGCTCGCGGCGGGCGGCGACGCGGGCGCGGCGGCGGCCGCCTATGCCGTCGCGATCGCACGCGAAGTGCCCCTCCGCGACGGCGTGCCCGTGTTCGACGCGATCGTCGTCGGCGTGGGTCCCGACGGGCATCTCCTCTCCGTCTTCCCGGGGAGTGCAGCGTTCGACGCCGACCCGGCGCTCGTCGCCCTCGCGGTTCCGGCCCCGACGCACATCCGTCCGCACCTGGCGCGCATCACGCTCCACCCGGCGGTCCTGGACGTGACGCCGCACCTCTTCGTCGTCGTGTTTGGGGCAGCGAAGGCGGACATCCTCGCCCGCCTCCTGGCTCCCGAGGGCGATCCGCGCACCCTCCCTGCACGCCTCGCCCGGCGCCCGGGCGCAACCTGGATCGTTGATCGGGCAGCGGCGGAGTCCCTGCCCGTGGAGGGCTGATCGTGTTCCAGCCGCTCACCGTTCGCTTCGGCGCCGGCCTCGTCGTCGTCGCCGCGGTCGCGGCGCTGCTCCTCGCCGTCGGCGGTGGGGCGTCCCCGTCAGAGACGCTGCTGGTCGGGCTGGCCGGCGCCGCGCTCATCGCGGCCGGGCTGGTCGGGCGCTCGCCGGCGCGGGCGGCAACGATGTGGCTGCTGGCGGTCCTGATCGCGGCGGGCCTGATGATCGGCTCCCTGCGCGGCGTCACCGCGATCCTGAACCTCGTCTCGGGCGGCGCTGTCGCCAGCTGGTGGCTGCTCGCCCAGGGCGCGATCGTGGTCGCCTGCGGCGTCTACATCGCGATGATGGCCGTCGCCAACGCCCGCGAGGGACGTCGCGCCGCCCTGGCGGCCGAGGCCCGCCGCAGCGGCTCCCGGCGGAGCGATCGCGCTCGCCGGCGTTGAGCCGGGCGTTCGGCCGGCGGCAAGCTCCCCGAGCCGGCGGCAAGCTGCCCGAGCCGGCGGCAGCCTGCCCGAGCCGGCGGCAAGCTGCCCGAGCCGGCGCAGGCTGCCCGAGCCGGCGGCAGGCTGCCCGAGCCGTCAACTCCCGGCGGGACGCGCCTGGCCGCCGCCCCGGGGGTGACGCGGCACGCTACGATGCGCGTCACACGGGACCCCGCCGTCCGGCCCGGCCCGAGGTGCCATCCGTCACGTCGAGGGGGTCACGAGGGGACCGCGATGACCGACACGCCGACCGAAACGCCCGCCGCGGACGACCGACCCTACTCCCCGGGCCTGGAGGGCGTCATCGGCGCCGAGACCGCCCTGGGCTACGTCGACGGTGCCGCCGGACGCCTCCTGTACCGCGGATACCGCATCGGAGACCTCGTCGAGCGTGGCAGCTATGCGGCGGTCGCCAACCTGCTCTGGACCGGCGACTGGGATCCGTCGGCGCGGATGGCGACCCTGCCGGTCCCCAAGCCGGTGCTCAACGCGCTGCGCGACCTTCCGTCGACGGCCAAGCCGATGGACGCCTTGCGGACGGCCGTCTCGGTCTGGGGCGCGATTCAGAACCTGGTCTTCCCGCCGACCGCCGAGCAGGCTCGCGAATTGACGGCGTTCTCCCCGTCCGCGCTGGCCGCGTTCGCCCGGATCCGCCAGGGCCTCGAGCCGATCGAGCCGGACCCGGCGCTCGACCTGGTCGAGGGCTTCCTCTACCAGCTCAAGGGCGAGCGGGCGCACCCCGGGACGGCCCGGGCCCTCGACGCCTACTTCGTCGTCGGCGCCGAGCACGGCCTCAACGCGTCGACGTTCACCGCCCGGGTCATCGTCTCGACACGCTCCGACATCGCGTCGGCGGTCACGGGCGCCATCGGGGCCATGAAAGGCCCGCTCCACGGCGGGGCTCCGTCCGAGGTCGTCGAGCAGATCCACCGGGTCGGCTCGCCCGAGCGGGCCGAGGCGTGGATCCGCGACGCCATCGACCGCAAGGAGCGCCTGATGGGGTTCGGCCATCGCGTCTACCGCGCCTACGACCCGCGGGCGAGGGCGCTCCGCAAGGTCGTCGAGGCGATGGACGACAAGCCGGACTGGCTCGAGCTCGCGATCGCCGTCGAGGATGCGGCGCTGCGCGTCCTTGCCGAGAAGTACCCGGACCGGCCCCTCAAGACCAACGTCGAGTACTACGCGGCGGCCGTCCTCCAGGGCGTGGGGCTCGCGCCGGACCTCTTCCCTGCCACGTTCGCGCTTGCCCGCCACGCGGGCTGGACCGCCCACGCGATCGAGCAGGCGGCCGACAACCGCCTCATCCGCCCCGACGCCCGCTACACCGGGCCGGCCGAGCGGGATCTCCCGGCCTGAACCTGCGGGCTGCCCGGCGTCGACCCCTGACGCCGGGCGCGGATCGCACGGAGGGACCGGCCGCAGACTCCGGCCCGGGACGGCTCGCCGCCGCTCGCCGGCCCTGGTTCGCCCGCGCCGCAGGCCATCGCGCAGGTCGGCCCGTCATCGGTCGGGCGGTCCGGCGCCGCGACCCATGCACCGGTCAAACCGGCCGATCGGCCCCTGCCCGGTTTCGCCAGCGTTGCGATACTCCCTGCGATCGACTCACCGCCAGCGAGGGGACGCCCGGCGGCGCGGACGCCGGCACGCTCGCCACGGCTGAAGGAGACACATGGAAGTTCGCCTGGGGGTGAACACGCGCTTCGCGGCGAAGCGCTGGCCCCGTCCCGAGGACTGGGCGCCGCTCGTGCGCGACCAGCTCGGCCTCACCGTCGTGCAGCATTGCCTGGACCTCGTCGAGCCGCCACTCGGCACCGGGAGCATCGTCGGCCCGGCCAGCGCCGTGCGGAAGGCGATCCTGGCCGCCGGGCTCGAGCTGCACTCGACGATCTCGGGCCAGGCCGTCTCGTCGGCCAACCTGCTGCTCCATCCCGACCCGGACGCCCGCAGCGCGGCCCGGATCTTCTACCACCGGGCGATCGCGTTCTCGGCCCGGATCGGGGCCCGGGCGACCGGCGGGCACGTCGGCGCCTATGCCGTGGCGGACTGGTCCGAGCCGGCGCGCCGGCGCAAGCGCTGGACGGAGCTCCGGGCAGCGCTCGCGAACCTCGCCCTCGACGGCCGTCGCGCCGGGCTCGAGGCGTTCCTCGTCGAGAACCGCGCCGCGGCCCGGGAGCCCTCGACGATGGCGATGCTGCGCGAGCTGCTCGACGACGGCGCGCCGGAGCGGGTGCCGATCCGCCTGGCCCTCGACCTCGGACACATGTGCGTGGCCGGCACCGCCGGCGAGGAGCGCGAGCCGTACGCCTGGCTGCGCTCGTTCGCCACGGTCTCGTCGGTCGTCCAGGTGCATCAGTCGGACGCGACCCACGATCGGCACTGGCCGTTCACGCCCGAGTACAACGTCCTCGGCCGGGTCCAGGCCGACTGGGTGCTCGACGCGCTCGGCGAAGGCGGCGCCGAGCAGGCGACCCTCATCCTCGAGGTGATCCCGCCCTTCGAGGAGGACGACCAGGCGGTCCTCGACGACCTCAGGACCTCGGTCGACTACTGGCGCGAAGCGTTGGCCAGGCAGGGCCTCGGCGACGGCGCCTGATCAGGCGCTGGCACGTCCGGGCCGACACGCCGCGACGCGTCGGATCGCGACGCCTCAGCCGGGCCCGGCCCGCGCGTGGCGGACCATCGAAGCCCAGAACAGCAGGCCGCCGGCGATGGACACGATGGCGGCGACCGCGAACACGCTCGGCACGCGGCCGACACCCGCGGCGGCGGCTCCCATCGTCGGGCCGATGATCCCGGCAATGTAGAGCGGCAGCAACACGAGGTTGAGCGTCGCCGAGCGGCGCTCCGGGGCGACCTCGACGGCCACCAGGCCGAAGACCATCGCCTGGGTCGCCGCCTGCATCGCGGCATACCCGACGACGATCCAGGCGAGCCCGCCGACGGACGGGGCGAGGGGCATCAGGGCGAGCGCGACCCCGCTCCCGAGCAGCGACGCGACGAGGACGAGCCGGAACCCGACCCGGTCGCCGAGCGGACCGGCGAGCGGCGAGATGAGCGCGCCGACGAGGGCCGCGGTGCCCGTCACGAGCCCGATCGCGGAGGCCAGGTTGTCCTGCCCGCCGTTCGTGATCTCGACCAGGAGCGGCAGAAACGGGCGGGCGACCTGGTTCGCGAGGATCGACACGCCGAAGACCAGGAAGACGCGGCGCACGGCCGGGTCGGCCAGGACGCCGACGACGGCGCGCCGGGCGAGGTCCACGGCCCGGCCCTCCGGGACGACCGTCGGGCGGATGTCGCGCGAGCCGACGAGGAGGAGCACGACCACGCTCGCCGACAGGACCGCCGCGAACCAGAACACGTCGGTCGTCGGGCGATGCAGCCAGTCGATGATGAACGCACCGAGGACCGGCCCCACTGCGAACCCGAGCGGGCTCGCGGCTCCGTACAGCCCGCTGACGGTGCCGACGCGATGGCGCGGCGTCACGTCGCGGAGGGCCGCCAGCATGACGCCGGTGTTCCCGAGCTGGAACCCGACCAGGAGCATGCTCACGCCAAGCTGCCACGGCTCGGCCGCGAGGGCGACCCCGCAGAAGACGAATGTCTCGACGACCGCGCTCCTGACGATCACCGCGCGCCGGCTGTACTTGTCGGCCCAGACGCCCCAGAACGGCACGAGGAAGATCCCGACGACGAAGATGAGGCTCGAGAAGAGGCCCGTGAAGGTGGGGATCTGCGCCTCCGGCAGGCCCACCTCGTGGAGCCGCAGGGGCAGGAAGGCGAACACCTGCGCGACGCCGAGCGATTCGACCGTCGCGGTGATCGCGTAGACCAGCAGCAGCGAGTGCCAGCCCTGGGCCGGCGGCGCCGGGCGCGGCGCGGCCGAGGGGCCGGGAACGGCGGTGACGGCGAGCGACCCAGGCACCGGCAGCACGGGAGCAGGCCGGGCGACGGGATCCTGCGGCGCGGGGAGGCCGGGCGGCGCCGGGGAGCCCGGCCGCGCCGGTGGAGAGTCGTGGGTCACCGCGCGACTCTAGCGTCGCCGGCGCCGCCACGAATGCAATCCGCGTGGGCGTCGCGGCGCCTCGTCGCCCGCCGGCGCCGTCGCGCGCCCGCAAGCGCTCGGCCAGCGGGACGTGGCACCATCGCGGCATGACCGACGATCCCGGCCCGACGGCCCGCGACGCGTCCCGCCACCCGTCGCAGGATCCGTTCCGCCCCTCACGCCCCGACCCATCGCCCCTGCCCTCGCCCGATCCCCCGGCCCCCGTCGGGGAGCCGGAGATCCGCCGGGCGTCCGCGGCGGACCTCGATGCGCTCGTCGAGCTCCGGATCGCCATGGATCGCGAGCTGACGGGCGGCATCGACCCCGCCCGCGAGGCGGATCACCGGGCAGCGTACGAGCGCTACCTGGGGACGGACGTGGCGTCGGGCGATCTCGTCGTCTTCGTCGCCGCGGCGCCCGACGGGACGCTCGTGTCTACGGGGGCCATTCGGGTCGTCCACCGGGCGCCCCATCCGCGATCGCGACGCCTCGGGGAATGCCAGCTCACGGGCGTCTACACGGTGCCTGCCTGGCGGGGTCGCGGCCTCGCCCGCCGTATCGTGGCCGCCTGCATCGGAGAAGCCCGGGAGCGGAAGGTTCGCCGGGTGTGGCTTCGGACCAGCGCCGCCGGCCGGCAGGTCTATGCGGGGATGGGCTTCACCGATCCCGGCTACTACCTGCAGCTCGACCTGGACTGAGCGGGCCGCCTTCAGCGGCGCGCGAGCGCCTCATCGAACCGCAGCTGCCCGCCGACGCCAGACACGCCGACCACGCCGGTCCGCCCGTCGGGGCGCGGCCCCATCAGGACCGTGATGGGCGACCCGACGAGCTCGTCGACGCGGCGCGCGCCGAGCACGCGCAGGAGCTCGCGGGCGAAGACCTCGCCCGCTCGCCCGTACGGTGCGGGCCTGGGCGTGCCGATCACGCTGAGGCCGAGCCACTCGGTCCGGACCGTCAGCTCGATGACATGGCGGCCGTCGCGGTCGCGTCCCTCGTGGGCGCGCACCACCTGGGCGACCGCGCGCCGCGGCGCTTCGATCATCTCTCGGGTCCCCGGTACCGGTGCTCCATGCCGTCAACGTCGGCCGATCGATGCGGCGGGTCAATCGGGGTTGTCCCTGATGCCACGCTCGCGGCCAGCCGACCGGCATCGGCCATCCGGGGAGTCAGGCGGGCAGGTCGGCTGCCGTCGGCGCGAGGTCGGCGCCCCAGGGTGCCTCCAGGCCGCCGGTCGCCGCCAGCCAGTCCGCAACCCGGTCGGCGGCCCCCGCGACGTCGTCGTCGGACACGTCGAGCTCGAGGACGGGCAGGATCGAGCTCGCCGCGAGCTGCCGGAGGAGAGCCTGCTCGCGGACGAAGACCGCCAGGTCGTCGTACTGGTCCGGCTTGCCCGAGACCTTCAGGCGCTCGGCACGGGCCGCCGCGAACGTGCCCTCCCGCCGGGTGCAGAGCACGATCCGAAAGCCGAGTGGCCGCAGCCGGGCTTCGAGCCAGCCGAAGTCCGGGTCGTGGCCGGCGATGCGGCGTTGCTCCGCCTGCGTCGAGAGGTGGAACCGGTCGACGATCCAGCTGTAGTACGGGAGGAGCTCGAAGAGCCGCGCCCACGTCGCGTACGCCTCCATCGCCCGCGCCTCCTCGTCGGGCGCGTAGTTGATGAGGCCCCGACCCCAGGGGTGGTTCGAGAAGCCGCACCACTCCGCCGAGATCAGCGGCGACGGGTAGTCGTACCTGCGGGGACCTACCAGGCGGGGGTGCCGGTTCAGCGCGAAGGCAAGGTCGGTCTTGTGCGTCAGGCGGGTGCCTTCGAGGATCACCTTCGGGGTGAGCTTGCCCATGGCCCCAGTGTGCCACGCCCGGCCGATCGGCCCGCCGGAGCGCGGGGGATCGACCGTTCGCGCAGCGGATCAGCTCCGGACCTCGTCGGGGCGGCATACCCGCCCGAAGGGGTGGACGCGGATCTCGACCCACACGCCGCAGCGCATGTAGACGTCGTCGAGGGCGAGGGCGCGGGCGGCCTCGGCATCGGCGGCCCGGTACAGGAGGAACGCGGACGACAGGTCGGTGCAGCCGCCCGCCTCGATGATCGTGCCGGCCTCGCGGAGCGCCATCACCCGGGCCAGGTGCTCGGGACGATAGCGCGGCCGCACCTCGGCCGCGTCCGCCGCGTAGACCGCCTCGACGAGGAAGACGGGCTCGATCACGGTACCGGGCGGTAGCTCGCTGCTCATGTCTGCGCCTCCGGTCTCTCTCCCTCGGGGCCGGCCACACGTGCGTGGCTGTCTCCGACTCTACATCGAACCCCTTGACGGGCCGGCGGCGTCGGGTCGTGCGGCGATGTCGCCGTCGGCGTGCCGTCCGTCAGCCGCCCGCGATGAGCGCGATGGCCAGGACGGCGAGGACGATGCCGGCGAGCTGGAGGCGGGTCACCCGCTCGCGCAGGACCGCCGCCGCCAGCGCCACCGTCGCGACGGGATACAGCGAGGAGAGGACGGCCGCGACATCGAGCCGACCGAGCTGGGCGGCGATGACGTAGGCGGCGTTGCCCGCCATATCGAGGCACCCGACGAGCGCGAGCAGCGGCAGCGCCGCCTTCGTGGGATGCAGCGGCGTGCGGGACACGCCGATGATCGCCGCGACGACGAGCACGGCCGTCATCCGCGAGGCCGCCAGCGAGGCAAACGTCGACCCCGCGTCGACCTGCGCGATCGCGCTGTTGTAGCCGCCGAGTGCCACGCCTGCTGCGAGCGCCAGTCCGAGGCTCAGACGACCCGAGATCCGGGATCCGGCTGCCGCCGGCGACCCGCTTTCGTCGGAAGGACGTCGACCCGGCGCGCCCGGCTCGGCAGGACCTGCGTCGACGAGCGAGACGAGCACGACCGCGATGAGCCCGATCCCGAAGCCGGCGAGCCGGCCGGCGCCGGGCGCGCCAGCGCTCGCGACGCCGAGGAGCACCGGGATGGCCGCCGCGAGCACGCCGCTGATCGGAGCCACGACGCTCATCCGGCCTGCGGCCAGGGCGGTGTAGAGCGCGGCGAGGCCGAGCGCGCCGCAGGTCCCGGCCAGTGCGGCCCAGCCGACGCTCGCCGGACCGGGCACCCGCTCCGCGAAGACCAGCGCCATCCCGAGCGCCGCGCTCGCCCCGATCAGCTGGGCCACCAGCACGACCTCGAGCGCCGACCGGCGCCGGCTCGAGATGCCGGCCCCGAAGTCCGCGCTCCCCCACAGCGCGGCCGCCGCCACGCCGAGGACGATCGAGAGCGCCCCGGGATCGATGGCTGGTACCCGGATCGGGCTGCGCCGGCGGCTCAGCCGGCGGCGCGGGCCTCGACACCGGGCACGCGTACGGCGTCGGCCGTGCCCGGCGCGTCCGGCGCCTCGGCCCGAGTCGCATCGGCGGCCGCCGCGGGAGGCGCCATCGCGGCGGCGCGGGCCTCCTCGTCGCGCTCTTCGGCCTCGGTGGGAACGTCCACGGCGGTCGGACCGGGCAGCGCGACGACCGCCTCGGCCGCCTCGTCGTAGCGCTCCGACGTCGTGAGGTAGATCACCTGGAAGTCGCGGGAGAGCTCCCGCAGCACCGCGAACGCCCGCGCCGCCCGAACGTCGTCGAAGGTCACGAACGGGTCGTCGAAGATGAGCGGGGGGCGGCGATCGCGAGTCACCAGGCGGACGAGTCCCAGGCGCGCCGCGAGGTACACGAGATCCAGGGTGCCCTGGCTCAGCTCCTCGGCGCGCACCCAGCCGCGGCGCTCGGGGGCGAAGATCGAGATGTCGAGCGTCTCATGGTCGACCCGCACGCGCCGGTATCGGCCGCCGGTCAGGCGCTCGATCTCCGACCGCATCTGCTTCTCCAGGAAGTGCGTCGCCGTTCGCATCGAGGCGACTTCGGCTTCGGTGATCGCATCGAGCGCGAGCTGGTAGATCCGGGCCCGGCGCTGGAGCGTCGCCAGCTGGTCGCGCCAGCGGGCCAGGCGCTCGGCCTCGCCGGCCACCTGCTCCGCATCGACCGGGTTCTGCTCGACGCGGGCGCGCGCGCCCGCCTCGGCATCCCGGGCCTGGTCCACGGCTGCCTCCGCCTCGCGCAGGTCGACCTCCAGGCGCTCCCTGGCGCGGGGCTCCTTGGCGATCGGCCCGAGCATCTCGAGGGCGCCGCTCTTCTGCTCGATCTCGAGGGCGGCGGCGTCGCGGAGCATCGGCAGGGTCGCCCGTGGAACGCGCCCGACAAGCCCCTCGAGCTGGGCCCTGGCCAGCTCGATCGCCTGGACGTGCTCTTCCTCGCGCCGCAGGAGGTCCTCGGCGGCGGCGAGGTCGGGCTGCTTGAGATCGGCCAGCAGGCGCGCCCGCTCCCCGTCGCGCTGCGCGAGGTCGTCCTCCAGCTGGGTCCTCCCCCGCAGGCGGCGGCTGATCTCATCCGAGCGCATCTGCTGGTGCTGGCGGATGTCGCGGAGCGCCCGTCGCCGCCGCCGGGCGAACACCCCGAGCACGAGAGCGAGGACGATGGCGACGCCGCCACCGATGGCCGCCCCGGGGATGGCCAGCAGACCGCCCGCGACCAAGGCCCCGATGCCGCCGAGGAGGAGGAGCACGGCGAGGAGCGCCGGCAGGCGCCACGCGGTCGATGGCGGCTTGATCTCGTAGTCGACGTTGCCCGTGTCCGGGCCGAGCTGGGCCCGGAGCTCCGCGACGTCACGATCGAGGACTCGGAGGCGCTCGACGGCAGGCCGCAGGGCAAGCAGCGGGAGCGCCGGCGACGGGTGGGACGCGTCGAGCCTCGCCATCTCCTCGCTGACCGCGACCGCCTGGCGATGACGTTCGAACCGCTCGCGGGCCACCTCGCGGTCCGAGGCCAGGCGCTCGGCCTGGCGGGCCTTCTCGAGCAGGGATCGGCGCTCGAGGAGGGTGGCCTCGGCCTCACTGCGGGCCTGGCGCGCCCGGCCGAGGGCGTCACGATCGCTCTCCAGCTGGCCCAGCTGGCCCTCGCCGGCGGTGACGGCGGCCTGGGCGCCCGATACGGCCTGCTCGGCGACCCGCAGCCGGCCGGGATTCTTCTCGCCCTTGGTGGAGAGCTCGTGGAGCGCCCGCTCGAGCTTGCGCTTGACCACGCTGGTCGCCCGATCGGCGCCGCTGATCGAGGCCTGCAGCCTGTCGCGCAGGGCGCCCTCGTCCCGGGCGAGATCATCGACCTCGTGGTGACGGATCGACGCCGTCGAGCGGAAGAACTTCTCGGACGGGATCCCCGTCAGGTCCGCGAGCAGCTCGTCGGCGCGGGCGGGATCGCCCACGACCTCGCCGTCGATCTCCAGGTGGACGCTGCCCCGGGCGCCCCGGAAGTCCTTGCGAACGACGCCCCGGCGGGGCCCGTCGTCGAGATCCTGGCTGAACGTGATCTCGATCGTCGGCCGCGCGTCCTCGTCGATGCCCCACGACCGCAGAGCATCGATCTCCACGCCGGTGGCCGTCGCGCGACGGAACAGCCCCAGCTCGACCGCGCGCTGGAAGGTCGACTTGCCGGCCTCGTTGGGCCCCCGGACGACCGTGAGGCCCGGAGCGAGCTCGACGTCGAGATCGCGGTGGACGCGCAGGTTGCGCACGGTGACCCGCGAGATCCTCACAGCGCGACCTCGCGACCGTCGAGCAGCAGGCGGGCCAGGCGGAGCGCCTCCCGCAGGTCGAGCGCCTCGTCGGCCTGGCCGTCCGTCTCGGCCGCCAGGACCCGGGCCTCCATCGTCCGCACGAGGGAACCGACGATGGTGTCCTGGGGTGGCAGCGGGCCCTCGGGCAGCGCGGGCACCGAATGGTCGCGGAATCGGGCGCGGAAGAACCGCTCCGCGAGCTCGCGCTCGACCTCGTCCTGAACGATGTCGAGCTCGTCGGGCCGGACGCCGATCAGGCGCGCGTCGAGCACGAGATCAGGGTCGCCAAGGGCCGCGAGCGCGGCGACGAGCGCCGGCTGGCTGGCCACGGAGACGGCATCGACGTCGATCGCCCGGAACCGGGTCCGCCCGACGCGGCGCTGCTCGATCGAGACGCGGTGGGTCCCCCCGGCCGCGTCGAGGCTGACGAGCAGCACGCTCCCCGCCCCGTCCTGGTCGAGCGCCAGGGGCTCGGGGGCGCCGGGGTATGCCCAGGTGGTGCGCCCGGCGCGACCTTCCTGGAACGAATGCCAGTGCCCGAGCGCGAGGTAGTCGAGGCCGCTCGCGGCGACTTCCTGGGCCGTGAAGACGACCTCGTCGCCATCCGTCCGGCCGGGGATCGCGAGCGACCCGTGGATCATCCCGACGTGCCACCCGGCGCGCTCGGCCCGGCTCGCGCTGAAGCCGGCGAGCGGGCTGCCGGGCGCCCGCTTCGTGTCGAACACGAAGCCGTGGACGGCGAGGTCGAGGGCCTCGAACACGACGACCGGGCGTTCGGGGGTCAGGACCACCACGCGCTCGCCGTCGCGACCCGGGTCGGCGAGCGCGGCCAGGTCGTACGCCCGATAGACCGACGCCCTGTCGCACACGTCGTGCGTGCCGGGGATGATGACGGCCCGGATCGCCACGTCGGCGAGGCGGCGCAGCTCGGCCGCGACTCGCTCCACGGACCGGCGCGGCTGGGTGTTGGAGTCGAACAGGTCGCCCGCGACGAGGACGACGTCGACGTGCTCGGCGATGGCGAGATCGATGCTCGCCCTGAAGGCGGCGAACTGGCGCTCGCGCTGGGCCGCCGCCTGCTCCCCCAGGTCGGCGTGGCGCGCGCCGAGATGGACGTCGGCAGTGTGGAGAAGGCGAAGCATCGCAACTGATTGTGCCGCATCGGCGTGGACCCCGATGACGCCACGTGCGGGGCCCCACGAACGGGCACCTTCACCCGCCGAGGTGCCTGCTCGTACGCCCGGCCCGGCACGTTCCGGGTCCCGGGACCGTTTGGGTGGTATGGTTCGAGGACGCTACCGGTGCGCGCCCCGAGGGCCTCCACCAGCACGTCACCCGGGTCGCGCGGCACCAGGCTTCCTCCGCCTTCTCCGCACGTTCCCGCGACGGGTCGGTTCCAGGTCGTGCGTGTCCCGGGAGTGAGCACACGCGAGCCTGGAGGACGCCTTGACGTACATCGACAGAACCCTCACCTGCGTCGACTGCGGGATGCCGTTCACGCATACCGCGGCCGACCAGGAGTACTACGTGCAGAAGGGTTTCACGTCCGAGCCGAAGCGCTGCCCGAGCTGCCGGGCAAGCCGGCGGACCGCCCGGGGGGATGGCTACGACGCGCGGAGCATCGGCGGCCCGCGCGGCTACGAGCGCGGCGGCGACTACGCCGAGCGCGAGTTCTTCGCGGTGACGTGCTCGCGATGCGGGAACAACGCGCAGGTTCCGTTCAAGCCGCGGATGGACAAGCCGGTCTACTGCTCCGACTGCTTCCGGGCCGTCAAGGCCGGCTGACACCGACTGGCCCGGGCTGTCCCGGCGGTTCGCCGGGCCCGAGCCTCGATCGGACGCGGCGGCCCGACGATCGTCGCGACGAAGCGCTGAAGCGCCCCACCCGGCCGGGTGGGGCGCCCTCGATTCGCACCTCGCCCGGGCGGCATGATCGATGGCGGCTCAGAGCGCGACGATGTCGCCGTCGCGGCAGCGCGTGCGGTGCCGCCCGGTCCAGATGGTGACCCGCCCCCGCCCCCGAACCTGCCACGCGCCGTGGGTGCCCACGAGGGCGGTCTCCTCATCGATCCCGACGACCCGGACGCCCCTGGGAGCGACGAGCGCGGCGCCGACCGCGAACGGCTCGGGAAAGGCGTCGTAGTGGGGCAGCACCGCCGTGTCGGGCACGAAGCCGAGCGCCACCTGCCAGCCGACCGGCAGCTGGAGCCGCCGCCGCAGGCCGACCCGCAGCTGGACGCTCGCCAGGACCATCGCGCCGGCTGAGCATCCGGCCACCACCGCACCACGCTCGCTCGCCGCGCGCAGCGCCGCGCCGGCCTCCGTTCCGACGAGCGCCTCCAGGAGGTGGACGGGCTTGCCGCCCGACAGGTAGACGAAATCGGCCTCGCCAATGGCCATCGCGACGGCCGTGTCGTCGGCCCCGGCGCGATCGCGGAGCAGGATTGTCTCGACCTCCGCCCCAAGTGCGGTGAAGTGCGCCTCGCCCTTCGCGGCCCACCCGGCGAATACCTCCTCGCCGTCCGGCCACGACGCGGTCGGCAGGATCGCCACGCGCGGGCGCGGCCGACCAATCGACGCGAGGAGCGCCAGGTCGATCGCCTCCATGGCCGGGGTGAACTCGCCGGATCCGACGAGCGCGATGGGGCCGTGCATGTCCGGGCGAGTCTACCGTCCGTGGGGGCTGCGGCTCGGAGAAGCGTGGCGGGTCACGCGTCGCGGTCGGTCCGCCCGGATCCCTCAGCCCCGGCCGGCCGTAGCGCATCCTGCCCGAACCGCGGTCGTTCGCGAAACGAGGTGCGAAGGTTGCGAAACCCCCTTTCCGTGCGTGCCGCACCCCTGTACCCTGTCTGAGTTCGCAGGGCACCAGATGGGAAGCCCACCAGCGTATGGGAGGTCAACATGGCAGGTTCGGGGCCCACCCCGGATCCGTCGGGCCAGGGCAATTGGGGCGGTGCCCCCGGGCAGCCCGGTCCTGGTGCGGGCGGCGTCGGCGGCGCCGGCGGCTTCCAGGTCAAGCCGGTCGAGGCTGGCCCGGCGCCGGGCATCGCCTACGCTGACCTCGGGATCCGGATCGGCGCGTACGTCATCGACGCCGTGATCCTGTCGGTCATCTACTTCGTCGTCGCTGCGGTGGTCAGCGGGGCCATGCTCGGCACGCTGTTCACGGCCGGCTTCGGGCTCATCTTCATCATCGTGATCGTCCTCGGGGCCCTGTACCTCGTCGGATCGGCGATCTACTTCATCTACACGTGGACCCGGCTGCGCGCCTCGCCCGGCCAGAGAATGCTGGGCCTCGAGACGGTGAATGCCGGCAACGGGGCCACGCTCACCCAGCCGCAGGCGATCCGCCGCTGGGCGTTCCTCTTCGGACCGCAGGCGATCGTGACCGTCCTCCAGTTCGGCTCGGGCTGGTTCGTGTACACGTTCGGCGCGATGGGGATCCTGAGCCTGCTCCTGTCGGCCGCCAGCCTTGCCTACGTCATCTACCTGCTCTACACGACCTCCCAGAGCAGCAAGCGCCAGGGCTTCCACGACGTCCAGGCCGGCACCGTGGTGATCAAGCGGCTCGTCTGATCACCGCACCCGTAGCGGACGACGCCCTCGGGAACATTCCCGGGGGCGTTTCCGATTCCCGGGTCAGCGGCGGCGCGCCCTTCCCGAGGCGTCGCGGCTCGTCATGACGTTGTACGAGTCGGCGAACGCGCTCTTGAGCGCGGGAGCGGCCATCGGCGCCGCGAACGCGGCGCTCGCGTCACGCTCGAGCGACTCGGCGACGTGGCCCATCTCGGCGTCGTCGCCGGCGTAGCGGCGAATGCGACCCGCCACGCCGCGGAGGGCCCGGGACGCGCCGTCGTAGTCGCCCGCCCGATTGCGGGCGACCGCCTCGGACCGAGCCCGGGCCGCGAACCGGGACGCGACGACCCGGTCGACCGCGCGGTCGCGCGGCTGCGCGTCGTTCGCGCGGTCGTCCGCGTAGTGCCAGGTCACCGCACCGCCGTGACCGGCGAACGCGCCGTCGCGGTCGCGCACGACGATCGACACCCGCTGCTCCCCGTCGAGCGTCCCGTAGGGGAAGCGCAGGCGCAGGACCAGCTCGCGGAGCTGGCCGCTGACGAGATCCCCGAGGTCGACCCACCACGTGTCGCCGCCGCGGCGCTCGATCGGCTCGATCCCGAGGACCTCGATCTCGACGCCGGCGGGCGCGTGGAGCTCGAGACCGGCGCCGCGAGCGACGACCTCGAGCGCCTCGCCGAGCTCGCTCGAGATGTAGTCCGGGATCTGGCGAGCCGTCTCGATGGAGTAGAAGTTGCCCCCACCCGATCCCGCGATCCGGGCGAGCAGGTGCTCGTCGTAGTCCGCCCCGACGCCGAGCGTCGTCGTCGCGATCCCGTGCCGGCGCAGCTCGGCCGCGTGGCGCTCGAGGTCCACGGGGTCCGTGACCCCGACGTTGGCGAGGCCGTCGGTGAGGAGCAGCACGCGCGAGACCGCGCCGTCGTCCTGGTGGAGCGCGACCTGCTCCGCGCCGCGGAGCCAGCCGTCGCACAGGTTGGTTGAGCCGCCGGCCGCGACCAGCCCGAGCCGGCCGGCCGCCATCGCCCGTCCCTCGGGTGTGCCGGCGACGCTCGGGACGAGCACCTCGACCCGCTCGTCGTACATCGTGATGGAGAAGCGATCCCTGTCCGACAGCCGCTCGAGCCCGTCGCGGAGGGCCTCCTTCACGAGCCGGAGCTTCTGGCCGTCCATCGACCCGGATCGATCGAGGACGAACCCGACATTGAGCGGCAGGCGATCGACGCGGGGTGGCGCCGAAGGTGCCGCGAGCCGGACGTGCAGGTACCGATGGCTGCGCGACCCGATCCGGATCAGGGGGCGGTCTTGCGCGATCTCGAAGGTCATGAGCGGTCCTCCTGGAGGATCTGCCGCGCGGCCGCCAGGAGGTGGTCGACGGCCCGTGCCTGCGCTCGCGGAAGCGGGCGGCGAACGTGCAGTTCGATGTCGGGGTCGAGCGTGATCCGCTCCCACTGCGAGCGGCTTTCCGGAGGCGCGGCTACGCCGTAGCCGGCGGCATCCTCGGCCAGCCTGGCTGGCAGCCCAGCGCCGCGGGCAGCCGGCGCTGACTCGCCGATCGCGGCCGGCCTGTCATCGGCCCGGAACGCGCCGGGCGTTGGGGCAGGCGGCAGCGGCGCCTCCCGGGTCGCGGCCGGCCGCGCCGGTGCGGCGAGCGGCGCGACCGGCGCCAGTGCCCCTGCCGCGGGCAGGACGGACGCGGGGGGCGGGGCGGCGGTGGGCGGGATCCCTCGCGCCGCGAGCGCGTCGCGGATGTAGTCGAGGGCGCTCCCGCCCGACGCAGCCACGGGCTCGGCGGCGCGCTCGATCGCCTCCGCATCGGACAGCGCAGCGAGCCGGCGCCGGATCTCGGCGAGCGGGAGGTGCTCCCGCTGCAGGCGCCGGATCAGCCGGAGCCGCGCGAGGTGCCCCGCGTCGTAGCGGGCCCCGGGCCCGGCGCCCGCCGGTGAGCGGAGCAGGCCCTGCGCGATGTAGTACCGCACGGTGCGAGGCGTGACCGCCGCCAGATCGCAGAGGTCCGGGAGGGTGAATGCGTCCGCGTTGGGTGCCATGCCGTGAATAATGACACTAGCACGTCACACTGTCAATACTCACCGCATTCCCACGCCGTCACCGACGCCGGCGGGTCTGCCGACGCAGGGAGCAGGCCCGGATCGCCGGTGCGCGCCCGCCGCTTCAGCGACCGCGTGCGGAGACTGCTGCCCGAGCCTTCGCGACGATCGGGGCGAGCAGCTCGACGATCGACCGATCGCCGGGCTCGCCGATCTCCTCGAGCTCGTAGCGGACGCGGACGACCGGCTTCTCGAGGTGCAGCACCCGGGTCAGGTCGATCGGCGTCGCCGCGAGGACGAGGTCCGCGGGCATGGCGTTGAGGGTGTCCGCCAGCTCGCGCATCTGCTCCTGGCCGTACCCCATCGCCGGCAGCAGCCGCTCGAGGTCGGGGTAGGCGGCGAGCGTGCCGGCGAGCTGGCCCTTTGCGTACGGCACGGGATCGACGATCTCGGCTGCCCCGAACCGGCGGGCCGCGACGATGCCGGCCCCGTAGGTCATCCCTCCGTGGGTCAGCGTCGGCCCATCTTCGACGACCGCCACGCGCCTGCCGGCGATGTCGCCGCCGTGGAGCGACAGCGCGGAGCGGGCCGGAACGACCGCCGCGCGCGGGTTCATGGCCGCGATGTCGGCGCGCACCGTCTCGACCTGCCCGGGACTCGCCGAGTCGACCTTGTTGATGACGATGACGTCGGCCATCCGGATGTTCGTCTCGCCCGGGTGGAAGTGCAGCTCGTGGCCGGCGCGGAGCGGATCCGCGACGACGACGAACAGGTCGGGACGGTAGAACGGGAAGTCGTTGTTGCCGCCGTCCCAAAGGATGACGTCGGCCTCCTTCTCGGCCTCGCGCAGGATCGCCTCGTAGTCGACGCCCGCGAACAGCACCCGGCCGGCATCGATGTGCGGCTCGTACTCCTCGCGCTCCTCGATCGTGGTCTCGTGACGGTCGAGGTCCGCATAGGTCGCGAACCGCTGGACGCGCTGCTTCACGAGGTCGCCGTACGGCATCGGGTGGCGGATGACGACGACCGTCAGGCCTTCGGCCTCGAGGCTCTTCGCGAGGTAGCGGGTCGTCTGGCTCTTCCCGGCGCCGGTCCGGGTCGCCCCGGTCGCGACCAGCGGCCGCGTGCTCTCGACCATGGTGCTGGCAGGGCCGAGCAGGGTGAAGTCGGCGCCCGCGGCCAGCGCGCGCGAGGCGGCGTGCATCACCGTCTCGTGGGCGACGTCGCTGTAGGCGAAGACGACACGGTCGACCCGCTGCTCGGCGAGGAGCGCCTCCAGCGAGGCCTCCGGCACGATCCGGATGCCGTCCGGGTAGAGCGGGCCGGCCAGCGCGGCCGGATACCGCCGGTCTGCGATCCCGGGGATCTGGGTCGCGGTGAACGCGACGACCTCGATCGCGGGGTCGTCGCGATAGACGACGTTGAAGTCATGGAAGTCGCGGCCGGCGGCTCCCATGATCACGACCTTCGTGCGGTCCATGGTTCGTCCAGTCCTCTCGTGCCGCGCGCAGGGAACGCAGGCGGCGACGTGCGGCGGGCGAGCCGGTTCCCGATGGGGGCCCAGCGGTCGTCCAGTGCCGCACATGATGCGCCCCGGGGCGGCGCGGTGCTGCCCGCCCCGGAGGCACCCGGGTCCCCTTATCCGAAGTCGTCCGTCAGAGCCAGACGAGCACGATCGTCGCGACCAGCATCGCCGCCAGGACGCCGCTGACGACCCGCCGCGCCCGCGGGCCCTCGACGAACCGGCCGAGCATGCCGCCCGCGCCAGCCCAGGCGAGGGCCGTCGGCACGATCACCAGCATCATCGTGACGGCCACCACCGCGCTCCCGATCGCGGCCGGCAGGTCGGGCGAGCGGAAGGTCGTGACCGCCCCGAGCGCGAAGATCCAGGCCTTCGGGTTGAGGACCTGGAACCCGGCCGCACCGAGCAGCCCCAGCGGCCTGGCAACGGCACCCGGCTCCACCCTCCCGGCCCGGGCGACCTGGACGGCGAGGTAGACGAGGTAGGCCGTCCCGCCGACCTTCATCGCTGTGGCGAGGCCCGGGATCGCGGCCGCCAGGGCGCCCGATCCGGCCGCGACCGCGAGGGTCATGCCGCCGATGCCGAGCGCCGTCCCCGCGACGTGCGGCAGCGTCCGCCGGATACCGAACGCCGCGCCCGAAGCCCACAGCAGGATGTTGTTGGGACCCGGCGTCACCGAGCTCACGAACGAGAACACGACAAGGGCGAGCCAGCGCTCCATCGCGGGACAGTAGTCCGGCGTCCGCGGCCGGGTCTTGTACGATCCCGCGATGGTCGCGTCCTCGAGCGGGGTCTCCGTCCGGGCCTGGAAGCCGCCGATTCCAGGGGTCCGCGAGGTCCTGCACGCGCGCTTCGAGGGGCACGCCTATCCGCCCCACACGCACGCTGCCTGGACCCTGTTCATCGTCGACGCGGGATCGGTGCGTTACGACCTCGACCGGCGCGCGCGCCTGGCCGAGCCCGCGATGGTGTCGCTGCTTCCGCCGCACGTCGTCCACGACGGCCGGGCGTGGCGGGCCGGCGGATACCGGAAGCGGGTCGTCTACCTCGAGCCCGAGGTCCTGGGCGAGGCCGTCGTCGGGCCCGCGGTCGATCGTCCGGCGATCGTCGAGGCTGGCCTGCGGCGACGGGTGGCGAGGCTGCATGACAGCCTCGCCTGCGGCGACGACGCGCTCGAGGCGGAGACGCGCCTCGCCTTCGTGGTCGAGCAGATCAACCGGACGTACGTTCCGGCGGATCCAGCCGGCGAGGACCACCGGATGGACCACCTCGCTGATGCGCTCCGGGCCCACCTCGACGAGCACGCCACCGAGACGGTCACGCTGGCCCGGACGGCCGCGCTCCTCGATGCCAGCCCGACCCGGCTGGCGCGGGCGTTCGTCGCGGCGTTCGGGATCACGCCACACGCCTACCTGCTCAGCCGCCGGCTCGACCTCGCCCGCAACCGGATCCTCGACGGCCAGCCTCTGGCCCAGGTCGCGGCGGAGGTTGGGTTCTTCGACCAGGCCCACCTGACCCGGCGCTTCAAGGAGTTCCTCGGGGTCACGCCCGGCCGGTTCGCCCGGGCGGCTCCAGGACCTGCCGGATCCGGGCCCCGCTGATCCTCGCGGCGCTCGTGACGAGCCCGCCTGACGCGCCCGCGCCACCCCGGACGGCGCGCTCGGGCGTCCGCTCGGGCAACCCCGGCGCAGGCGCCAGGTGGCCGAACGCTTCAGGCGAGCCCTTCGGCCCGGTGCGTCAGCCCGGTGCCTGGTCCGGGAAGCGCCGGTCGATCCAGCCGGCGAGCGAGCCCGGGCTGCGGGTCTGGAGCCACAGCCGGCCGGGCCCGGTGAGCTTCACGACCGGCCCTTCGTCACCGCCGGCCGCCGTCTTCCAGCGGACGCCGGCGGGCTCGATCTCGTGGCCGAGATCCGCATCGAACGCCACGACGTGGCCGGTGTCGACGAGGTAGGCCTGGTCCGGCCCAAGGTCGACCTCGCGCAGCGCACCGTAGCTGCTCGCGAACGCCGTCCCTGTCCCGGACAGGCGAAGCAGGCTGAGTCCGGTGCCGGCGAAGAACGGGCGACCGGCATCGGCTTCGGCTCCGACGTCGATGCCTTCGGCGCTCGCCAGGTACGAGCCCGACCCGACGAGCAGGTCGCCACCGGGCGGCAGCTCGATCGCGCAGATGTCGCCGGGGAGTGCCGGGGCGAGCGTCACCTCGCTGCCCGGGGCCGTCGCGGCCAGGTCGTTGATGGCCCGCGTCGCGCCAGGCCCGGCGTCGGGATCGGGGTCGACCTCGATCGTCGCCGCCATGCTGACCAGCGCGCCGGCGTCGACGCGGACGTGGTCGCCAGCGTCGAGGCCGACGATCAGCAGCGCGTACGACGGCTGGAAGACGATCTGGTGGTGCATCTGGGCCTCCGGCGGCATGCGTCGATGTACGACGAGGATACGCCGTCCGTCCGGCTGTCGAGACCCCCTGCCCGGGCAGCGCGCCGCAGGTGCGCCCGCCGCCGCTCGCCCGTCACGCCGGCCCGTCGACCGGTGCCCCTGGCAGGTCGCCCGGCCGATCGACGTCGCGCAGGGAATCGCCCGCAGGATCGAACAGCCGCCACCGCTCCGGCGGCAGCATGCCGAGGCGCATTCGGCCCAGGAAGCCGATCAGGCTGGCGGTTCCGGCGTCGAGCGCACGGGTCGCCGCAGGGCGCGCGGCCGCCACCCGCAGGGCGGTCGGCAGCGGCCGGATCCGCCCCTCGTCCTCGAGGGCGACAGCGTCGACCGGCCGGCCGCCGGCGCCCGGAGCAACGAGGCGCAGCATCTCGCGCATGAGCGCGGGCACCAGGCGCGGCTGGTCGCCGCCGACCACCAGGGCGAGCGGCTGGGTGGCCGCGGCGAGGCCGGCAGCAAGGCCGGCGAGCGGTCCCTGCGCCTCGGCGGCGTCACGGGCGAATCGGACGGCAGCCGCCACGCCGGCGGGCAGTGGCGGTTCGGCGCCGTCGGGCGCCAGGACGACCACGATCTCGCGAGCCACCCCGTCCACGGCCGCGATCACGTGGTGCAGGAGTGGGCGCCCGTCCACCTGCGCGGCGAGCTTGTCCGCTCCGAACCTCGCCGAGCGGCCGCCCGCCAGGACGATCGCGGTCGCCGGCAGCCCGCTCACGCCGCGCCGCGGTGGTGGATGGTGGGCTCGGCCAGCATCGTCCCATCATGCAGCGAGGTCGGCATGCGCGCAGTCCGGCTCGTCGAACCGGCAGGTCGCTCGAGTGCTCCGGGATCCCGGTCCCGGCCCCGCGCGCCGGCGAGATCTTCGTCCGCGTCCCCTAGCGAGGCTCGACCGCGAAGACCGGGTAGGACGCGGCGATCCGCTCGAAGTCCGCGAGCGGGGCGTTCCAGGCCACGGGGACGTGAGGTCGCGCTCCGCCTGCCCGCCGCAGGTAGGTCCGCAGGATCGGCGCACGCAGCGGGGCCGGGACCTCCGCGAGGTGGACCTCCTCGCGCACGCCGCTCCGCAGCACCGCCCGGCCGCCCGCCGCTCGCACGTTCAGGACCCACTGCACATCGTCGCCGAGCATCGACACGAGGTAGCGCCGGCCGTCGACGATGGCCGGCACCATCGGCATCGCGATCGTGCGCCCGGAGACGCGGCCGGTCACTTCGAGGGTCACGAGGAGATCGGGCGTGACGCCGAGCGACCCGACCGCAGCCCACGGGCGCATCAGGATCCGCGCGATCCGGTGCGGCCGCCGTCCCGGTAGAGCCAGCGCGCAACGCCGGGGCGCGACAGGATCCAGACGTAGACCGACACCGCGACGAGCGCGCCGCCGACCACGATCATGGCGAGCCGCCGCACGGTCCGTCCCTCCAGCCTGGCCGGCGTCGGCCGGCCCGCCCCGAATCTACCGCGCCGCTGGCGTGTCGGGAGGGGCCGCTTCAGGCGCGGGCGAGCCGGCGAGGGCCGGGGGCGCTGCGTGCCGCGGCGAGCCGGGAGGGGTCTCGGCGCCCGCCCGCGGGCCGCGCATGTGGCCGGCCGCCGTCCGCGCCAGGATGCCGCGGCGCCCGAGCTCTTCGAGGAGCGCGACGACGTAGCGGCGGCTCGTCCCCGTCGCGTCGCGCAGCGCGGCAGGGGTCAGGGGGCCCGGGGTCGCGAGCCCGACCGCGACCGCCGCCAGCCGGTCGAACGCCGCGCTCGACCAGGCGAGATCGTCGCCCGCGCGGACGATCCGGCCGGCAACGTCGAGCGCGCGGATGCCCGCCGGCGGACAGCCCGTTCGGCGCGCCGACTCGGCCAGCCCCGGCGGGTCCGGTCGGTCGAGCGCGGCTTCGAGGCGGTCCATCGCGGCGGCGGTGGCGATGTCGACGGCCGGTGACGATCCTGGCCGGCGGAGGACCTCGCCCGCCCGCGCCGCCCGGCCGGCGAGGACGAGCGCCTCGATCCGCGCCCCCGCGGCCGCGCTCGCATCGGCTGGATCGACCGACGCCTGCCGGCGGATCACCCGCCCGGCCCGCGTCCGCAACCCGGCCAGCGGCACCGTGGGCGAGAGGTCGAGCGCGTCGAGGATCTCCTCGTCGACCGCGGCGGCGACCGAGGGCGCCAGCAGCAGCGGCCCGGCGATCACCCCTGCCGCGCCGGGCGGCAGGCTCGGGTCCGTGCCCGGAGCACCCGTGCGCTGCGCCCCGTGCAGGCCGACGAGGGCAGCGGCGGCCGCGGCCGGGGTCGTGGCCGTCGCGAGCGCGCGGATGCCCGCAGGCGTGGCGCGACGCCAGGCCGCGCCGGTCGGCGGCCGCGGGTCGAGGATCCGCCCGCCTGCGATCGTCTCGCCGACAGCGGCGTTGCGGAGCACGAAGCGGTCACCCGCGGCGGCTGCGATCGGGGCCGCGAGGCGCAGGAGGGCGGTCCTCTCGCCGCCCGGAAGGTCGTCGACGTCGCGCCGGCCGCGGCGGACGACGGCATCGACCTGGCCCGTGCCACTGTGCATCTGGAAGACCGACCCCGCGTGGATCGGCGTGCCGGTCGCTCGCGCGAGACGGGTCAGCAGCGCCGCCGGCGGGCGCAGCGCGACGAGCAGCCGATCCGTCGCGACGACGCCAGGGTCGTCGGTCAGCACGTCGCCGCGGCGGACCGCTGCCCGCTCGATCCCGGCGAGGTTCATCGCGACCCTCCCTGGGCTCGCCTGGGCCACACCGGCGCCGCGGACCTGGAGCTCGCGCGCGCGCGCCGCGGCGCCGCCCGGCTCGAGGCGCAGGATCGCGCCGCGCTCGAGCGGGCCTCCCCGGAGGGTGCCCGTCACGACCGTTCCCCGGCCGCGGACCGTGAACACGCGGTCGAGCGCCATCCGCCGGTGGCGCCGAGCGGGCGGCGCGCCCTCGGCCGGTTCGTCAGCGGTTGACCCGCCATCCGCAGGCGCGTCCCCGCCCGCCCGGCCTCCGTCGCCCCGGCCGCCGTCCGCCCGGACGCGTGCAGCCAGGGCCGCCAGCGCGTGGCGGAGCGGCGCCAGCCCCTCCCCGGTGACGCCGGAGACGCCGATGACCGGCGCCCCCGCGAACGCCGTCCGCTCGAGCAGCGCGGCGACCTCGCCGGCGATGTCGGCGACCCGGCGCAGGTCCGCCGCGTCCACCTTGGTGACGGCCGCGACGGCATGCCGGAGGCCGAGCGCGTCGAGCAGCTCCAGGTGCTCCAGGGTCTGCGCCCGCGGCCCGTCGTCCGCGGCGACGACGACCAGCACCGCGTCGATCTCGCCGGCGCCGACGAGCATGTTCCCGACCAGCCGATCGTGTCCAGGGACATCGACGAAGTCGATGACGTCCCCGTCGGGCAGGGCCAGGTGGGCATACCCGACCTCGATCGTCATGCCCCGCCGTCGCTCCTCGGGCAGGCGGTCCGCGTCGATGCCTGTCAGCGCCCGAAGGAGCGTCGTCTTGCCGTGGTCGATGTGCCCGGCAGTCCCGACGACGATGCTCATCGGCGGCCCGGGAGCGTGTTCCGGGCCGTGCCGGCCGCGGCCGTGTCCCTGGCCGAATTCGACCGCGGTCGCGAGGACGTCGTCGTCGCGAGGTTCCACGGTCCGGAGGTCGAGCACCAGCCGCCCGTTCTCGACCCGCCCGAGGACCCCCGGGTCGCCTGCCCGGAGCGCCCTCGCCAGGAGATCGGGCCTCACCCCCTCGATCGCCACCCCGGCCGATGGCAGCGTCGCCCCAGGCAGGCATCCGCCGCCGACGGTCGCCTCGGTCCGGATGGCCGATGCTCCGAGCCGGGCCGCCAGCGCGTCCGCCCGCGCGACGAGCGCCTCGGGCGTCGCGGCGAGCTGCCGCCACACCGGGATCTCGACGCGCGCCCGCCCGGCGCGATACAGCCCGAGGGTGGCCGCAACCGCCGCGAGCGTCGCCTTGTCGGGCCGCATCGCCCGGGCCAGCGGGTCGCGGCGCAGGCGAGCCACCAGGTCGGCCCGCCCGACGACAAGGCCCGCCTGCGGGCCGCCAACGAGCTTGTCGCCGCTGAACGTGACCAGGTCGGCGCCGGCGGCCAGGCGCTCGGCGGGCGTCGGCTCGTGCGGCAGGCCGAACCGGGCGGTGTCGAGCAGTGCGCCGCTGCCGAGATCGTCGACCACGATCGCCCCGTGCTCGCGGGCCAGGGCCGCCAGCACGGCGGGGTCCGGCGACTCGACGAACCCGGTCATGGCGAAGTTCGAGCGGTGCACCCGGAGGACGAGCCCGGCCCGGCCGGCGAGCAGCGGCTCCTCGAAGTCGGTCACGCGGGTCCGGTTCGTGGTCCCGACCTCGATCAGGCGCGCGCCGGCCCGCCGGACGATCTCGGGGATGCGCACGCCTCCGCCGATCTCGACGAGCTCGCCCCGGCTGACGAGGACGCCCCGGCGCCCGGCGAGGCCGACCGCAAGGACGAGGGCCGCGGCGCAGTTGTTCGTCACCAGGGCGTCGGCGCCGCCGGTCAGGGCGACCAGGTGGTCCTCGGCGAGCCGGAAGCGGCGGCCGCGGCGGCCCGAATCCGGCTCCAGCTCCAGGAACAGCGGGTCGCGGGCGGCCGCCATGGCTGCCCGGATCGCGGGCTCCGGCCAGGCCGCGCGGCCGAGGTTCGTATGGAGGAGCACGCCCGTCGCGTTGACGATCCTCGGGAGCCCGGCCTCGAAGCCGGCCAGGCGTGCGAGGACCGCTCCCGCAAGGGCGTCCAGGGAGCGTGCCGCGGCGCCGCCGGCGAGGAGCGAGCGCTCGGCGCCGATCTCGTCGCGGGCCGCTGCCACGAGCGCGTCGTGCTCCCGGGGCCCGGCCGTCCGGCGAACCGCGGCGAGCAGCCGTTCGACGCTCGGCGGGCGCGATGCGGCGGCGGTCATGCGGGGGATGATCGCATGCAGGAGCTCGACGAGGCGTCCGCACCATCGAGGGGACGAACGATCGCGTCCCGGCGCCGGGAGGCCACCCCGGCCAGAGCGGCACGGGCTGGCGGGAGCGCATGGGAGTCGAACCCACCCGGCCGCGTCGCGCGCGACCGCATCCGTTTTGAAGACGGAGGCCGCCACCGGGCGACAACCGCTCCCGTGGGGCTATTTGAGCACGGATCGCGACTTCCTTGGGGAGTGTGGCGTTCGCGGCGACGTCCCCCGTCGGCGGCGTTCCCGGCACGCGCGCGGAGCGGCTCGCGCCCCTGTACCCTTCGGCGCCATGAGGGCAGCCGTCCCACCCCGCCAGGCACCGCTCGTTGCCGCCGCGGCGGTCGTCGTCCTGCTGGCCGGCATCGCGTTCGCTGCGCCCGTCCTCGCGCCGCTGCTCTTCACGTTCCTGGCCACGATCCTGTGCCGGCCGGGGCATCTCGCGCTCATCCGCCGAGGTGCGCCGGGCTGGCTGGCGATGCTCGTCGTGGCGGGCGCCTACGTGCTGGTGCTCGGCTCGCTGGGAGTCGTCCTGGCAGTCTCGCTTGCCAACCTAGCCACGGACCTGCCGTCCTACCTGGCCTCCGCCCCGCCACTCCCGGACCAGGCTGCTGCCCTGGTGGAACGCGCAGCCGAGGCGATCGCGGTCGACGAGGCCACGGTTGTCGCCGCGCTGACCAGGGTCGTCGCCAGCCTCGTCGATGCGACGGTCTTCTTCGCGTTCAGCGCCCTGATCCTGGCCTACCTGCTGCTCGACGCGGACAGGCTCCGGAGGCGGCTGGGCGCCGCACTCCCGGCGGGATCGCGGGTGCTGCCGGCGTATGACCGGCTGGCAGGAGATCTCGTCGAGTACATCAAGGTCCGGGCCGTGCTCGGCGCTGCCGCGGCCGCGGCCGACACGGTCCTGCTGGTGGTCCTCGGGGTCCCGTCGCCTTTGTTGTGGGGCGTCGTCTCGTTCCTGTTCAGCTTCGTGCCGAACATCGGCTTCATCGTCGCGCTCATCCCGCCGACGATCTTCGGCTTCCTCGTGGGCGGGTTCGGGACGGCGCTGCTGGTCGTCCTCGGCTACACGGCGATCAACCTCTTGTTCGACTACATCCTCCAGCCGAAGGTGATGGGCAAGGCCCTCGACCTGTCGGCTGCGGTCGTGATCCTCTCGATCGGGCTGTGGACATGGATCATCGGGCCGATCGGAGCGATCCTGGCGGTGCCGCTGACGATCGTGGTCCGGGCGATCCTCCGCGAGAGCCCCGCCACGCGACCGCTCGCCGCGCTGGTCGGCGACCCGGGAGCGCCGACGACGGTGCCCGGGGACGTGCCGGGCGCCGTTGCCGCCTCCGTCGCGGACGGAGCGCTGGACGCGCCGACGACCGTTGCCGGGGATGCCTGACCGGGCGAACCGTCCCGCACCGGGCGACGATCGCTCCCCGGCTCGAAGTCCCCCACAGGCGGCCTCCGCTATCCTCCGCGAGTGACCGACCTCGACGCCGGCAGGCCCGCCCCCGCCGTGCGCCTGACGGACCTCACGAGCTGCGGCGGATGCGCCTCGAAGCTCGGCGCGGACGTGCTGGCCGACGTCCTGGCGGGCCTTGGCGTGACCGACAGGCCGGCCGACCTCCTCGCCGGCCTCGATCCGCCCGACGACGCCGCGGTCCACCGGCTCACGGACGAGCTCGCGGTGATCGGCACCCTGGACTTCTTCCCGCCGCTCGTGGCCGACCCGCGGACGTTCGGGGAGATCGCGGCCGCCAATGCGTGCTCCGACGTCTTCGCGATGGGCGGGCGCGTCCTGTTTGCGCTCTCGATCGCCGCGTTCCCAGAGGACCTGCCGACCGAGGCGATGACCGCGATCATCGCCGGCGCGGCCGAGGTGGTCCGGAATGCCGGCGGGACCCTGGCGGGCGGGCATACCATCCGCGACCCGGAGCCGAAGTTCGGCTGCGCGGTCGTCGGCGTGGCGCATCCCGACCGCCTGCTCCGCAAGGGAGGCGCCCGGCCGGGCGATATCCTGCTGCTCACCAAGGCGCTCGGGACGGGGCTCCTCGTGAGCGGGGCGCGCCGGGGCCAGGTGACGCCCGCGGACCTCGACGCCGCGATCGCGTCGATGCGGGGGTTGAACCGGGCGGCCTCCGAGGCGCTCGTGGCTGCCGGCGCGATCGGCGCGACCGACGTCACCGGCTTCGGCCTGCTCGGCCACGGCCTCGAGATGGCGCGGGCGTCGGGCTGCCGGCTCGTCTTCGACGCGGCCGCGCTGCCCGCCCTGCCTGGCGCGTGGGCGCTCGCCGCGGCTGGCGTCGAGACCGACGGGGCGGGCCACAACCGGCGCTTCGCATCGCCGGCGCTGGCCGTTGCGGCCGGTGTCGACCAGGCCGCGGTTGTGCTCGCCCACGATCCCCAGACCTCGGGCGGCCTGCTCGCCGCCGTTCCCGCGGCCAGCGTGGCGGGCGTCGAGGCGGCGTTCGCGGCTGTGGGCGTGCGATCGTGGCGGGTCGGCCGCGTCGAGGATGGCGCGGGAATCGCGCTCGAGTAGCCACGCAACGCGCCGCCGGCACCGGTTGGCGTCGTCGACCGCGCGGTGGATCGGCCCCGCCCGGCGCCTGGGATCGCGCTCGCCAGCCCGCCGCAGCTCGCCGTACACTGCGCGTCACACGGTGCCGCGACGAGCAAGGAGGCGTCCCATGCCGAAGCACGAGTACGTCCGGCTCATGCAGCCGCTCGTCCGCGACGGCGACCGGGCGACCGGCCGCCTGCGGCCCGCGTCGTGGGACGAGGCGCTCGCCCGCGCCGCGGCCGGCCTGAGCGGCACCGTCGCCTCCAAGGGCGGCTCCGCGGTCGGGATCTTCAGCTGCTCGAAGGCCACCAACGAGGTCAACTTCGCGGCCCAGAAGCTGGCCCGGGCGGTCCTCCACAGCAACAACATCGACAGCTGCAACCGGACCTGACACGCCCCATCGGTCGTCGGTCTGGCGACCATCTTCGGTGCCGGAGGCGGCACCAGCTCCTACCGCGAGGTCGAGGAGACGGACCTCGTCATCCTGTGGGGCAGCAACGCCCGCGAAACCCACCCGATCTTCTTCCACCACCTGCTGCGCGGCGTCCACCGCGGCGCCCGCCTCTACGCGGTCGACCCGCGGCGCACCTCGAGCGCCGCCTGGGCCGACGCTTGGCTGGGCCTGGACGTCGGCTCGGACATTGCGCTCGCGAACGCGGTCGCCCGGGAGATCATCGCGGCCGGCCTCCACGACCGCGAGTTCATCGCCCGGGCGACGACGGGCTTCGAAGCCTACCGGGCGAACGTCGAGCCGTACACGCTCGAGTACGCCGAGCGCGAGACGGGCGTCCCGGCGGCGATGATCCGAGAGATGGCTCACGCCTATGCGACCGCGCGCCGGGCCATGATCTGCTGGACGCTCGGCATCACCGAGCACCACAACGCCGTCGACAACGTGATCGCCCTGATCTCGCTGGCGCTGCTCACCGGGCACGTCGGGCGGTACGGGAGCGGGCTCAACCCGCTGCGCGGCCAGAACAACGTCCAGGGCGGCGGGGACATGGGGGCGCTGCCGGACCGCCTGCCCGGGTTCCAGCACGTCGAGAACGAGCCGCTGCGCGCGCGGTTCGACGCCGCGTGGGGCGTCACGGTCCCGCCCCGACGGGGCTGGCACCTGAGCGCGATGTTCGACGCGATGGAGCGGGGCGACCTGACGGCGCTGTACGTGATCGGGGAGAACCCGATGCAGTCCGAGGCGGACCAGCACCGGACGCGGCGCCTCCTCGAGGGCCTCGACCACCTCGTGGTCCAGGACCTCTTCCTGACCCCGACGGCACGCATCGCGGACGTGGTCCTGCCCGCCGCCGCGGCCTGGGCCGAGACCGAGGGCAGCGTGACGAACTCGGAGCGGCGCGTGCAGCGGGTGCGCAAGGCGCTCGAACCGCCGGGCGAGGCCCGCGACGACCTGGCCATCATCTTCGACCTGGCGCGCCGGCTCGGCGGGCCGGCGGCGGCCTGGTCGAACCCGTCCGCCGAGGCGGTCTGGAACGAGGTCCGGTCCCTCTCGCCGGTCCACGCCGGGATGTCGTATGCCCGCCTTGAGGCGGAGGACGGCCTCCAGTGGCCCTGCTACGACGAGACCCACCCCGGCGAGCTGTTCCTCCACTCGCGGCTCTGGGAGGACCCGGTGCCAGGCACGCCGGCGCCGTTCGTGCCGGTCAACCACGACCCGCCGGTCGATCGCCTCGACGCCGACTATCCGATCCGGCTCACCACGGGACGCCGTCTCGAGTCCTACAACACCGGCGTCCAGAGCGGCTCGCTGCGCTCGCCGCGCCAGAAGGGTGAGTTCCTCGAGCTCTGCCCGGAGGACGCGGCGCGCCTCGGGGTCACGGAGGGCGAGCGGGTCCGGGTCGTCTCGCGCCGCGGCGAGGTGATCGCCCCGATCCGGGTCGACGAGGGCCTGCGCGAGGGCCTTGCGTTCATGACGCTCCACTTCCAGGACGAGGTCGCGACGAACCTGCTGACGATCGACGCGACGGACCCGAAGTCCGGCACGGCCGAGTTCAAGGCGACGGCGATCCGGGTGGAGCGGCTGCAGGTCTGACGGCCCGGCGCGGCTGCGGCGGCGCGGCCGCGGGTCAGTCGACGCCCGGCTCCACGAGGCCCGACTCGTAGGCGAAGATCACAGCCTCGACCCGGTCGCGCAGCCCGAGCTTGGCGAGCACGCTCGAAACGTGCGACTTCACGGTAGCCTCGCCGACGACGAGCTCGGCCGCGATCTGGCCGTTCGATCGGCCCCGGGCCACGAGCAGCAGCACCTCGCGTTCGCGTGCCGAGAGTCGAGCGAGCCTGGTCGTCTCTGCCGGCGGACGGCGCCGGCCGAACGCCTCGATCACGCGCCGGGTGACCGTCGGCGCCAGCAGGGCGTCGCCGGCCGCGACGATCCGCACGGCCGCCACGAGGTCGTCGGCGGGGGCGTTCTTGAGGAGGAAGCCCGCCGCTCCCGCGCGGAGCCCCGCGAAGACGTACTCGTCGAGGTCGAACGTCGTCAGGATGACGACCTTCGGGCCGGCGGCGCCGGGCGCTCGACCCGCGACGATCCGGCGGGTCGCCTCGATCCCGTCCATGACCGGCATCTGGACGTCCATCAGGACCACGTCCGGGCGGCGGAGGCGCGCGAGCTCGATCGCCTCGGCGCCGGTGCCCGCCTCGGCCACCACCCGGAGGTCCGGCTCGGCCTCGATGAGGAGGCGGAGCCCCGAGCGGACCATGGCCTGGTCGTCCGCGAGCAGGACGTGGATCTCCGGGCGCGCCTCGGTCGTCACGGGACGCCCGGATCGCGAGGCTCGGGCAGCGGCCCGATCGGATCCCGGGCCCGCGCGTCGCCTGCGGGGGCGGGTGCGCGGGGTTCGAGCGGCAGGCGGGCCCGCACGGCGAAGCCGCCGTCCGGGGTCGCGCCGGCATCGACGGCTCCACCGAGGCTCGCCGCCCGCTCGCGCATCCCGACGAGCCCGAGCCCGGCGCCCGGCTCGCCGGGCCGTCCTCTCGGCGGTCCGTTGACGACCGAGATGTCGAGCCAGCCGCCGTGCGCGGCGACGCCGGCCCGGGCCGGTGCCGAGCCGGCATGGCGAACCGCGTTCACGAGCGCCTCCTGGACGATCCGGAAGGCGGCGCGATCCACCCGCCGGTCGCCGACGGTGAGCCCGACCGGGTCGACCTCGAAGGTGACGTCCGACCCGGCCGCCCGCAGGTCCGCCACGAGCGCGCCGAGGCCGGCGAGGCCGACGTCAGGTTCGAGCGGGGCCGACGCGCCGGCGCGGAGCGCGACGAGCATCCGGCGCAGGTCCTCGTTCGCGGCCCGGCTCGCGAGCTCGATCCGCTCGAGCGCCGCAGCCGCCTCGGCCGGCTGCCGGTCCAGGACCCGCCGGGCCGCGGCCGCCTGGATCCCGATGGCGCCGACGGCGCCCGCGACCGTGTCATGGAGCTCACGCGCCAGCCGGAGGCGCTGCTCCAGCGCGATCGCGGCCGCCCGCTCGTCCCTGCGGCGCCTGCGGCGCAGCACGAGGACGACGAGGACGGCAAGCCACGTCCCGACGGTGAGGCCGCGAAACAGGCCGTCGGACGTCAGGCCCCACTGCCAGAGCGAGGCGGCGAGCGCCACGAGCCCGGCGGCCGCCCCGCCGCCGAGCTCCGCAGCGGTCGGATGGGCGGTCGCCCACGCCAGCAGGCGGTCGCGCGCGTGCATCGGACCAGCCTACGCGCCGGCGGCCGGGGCGGAAGCTCGCGGCCCGACGGGCACGACCGCAGCGGACCGTCCGCGCCGGCCGCCCAGCCAGGCGGCCACCCCGGCTGCACCCGTGGCAAGTCGAAGCCCCGCGACAACGAGGAGGACGAGCCCCACGTCGATCCGGACGAGCGCGCCCCAGCCCGCTCCGAGCAGGCCCGGGGCGCCAAGGAGGATGGCGGCCGGGACAACGAGGTTCGAGGTAGACCGCCAGCCCGAGCGCGGCGCCGCGGCCGATCCGGCGACGTGCGGACGCCAGCCGCCCGAAGGCGGGAGCGGGCCGGCCGGCCGGCCGGTCCAGGCCGAAGGTTGCCGGCATGGCGGTCGGTGCGATCACCGTGTCGCCGCCAACCCCGGTCCGGCGGCGAGCCCGCCGGATCGCGCGCCCGAGGCCGCGCAGGAGGAGCCCGACGAGGGCGAGCACGGCGAGGTCGAACGCGGGGTAGAACATCGCGAGCGTCCCGCCGGGAACGTGCCCCGTGAGGAGCGATACGACGCCCAGGCCGATCGCGTCGGGCTTGTGGAGGAGCTCGTACGGGACGCTCTGGGCGTCGAACAGGACGGCGACCCCGAGCCGCCGCCCCGGCACCATGACCTGGAGCGCGGCCATGTCCGTCGTGCTGCCCGCATGGCTCAGGATCGGCTCGCCGTCCAGGATCCCGTCGGCCCAGCCCATCCCCATCCGCTCGCCGGGGACGCCGGTCGCGACGGCGCCGGCATGCATCGTGGCGAGCGAGGACGCGGAGACGACCGGCCGCGCGCCCGGGTCGCGCTCACCAAGCTGCGCGAGGAGGTACCGGCCCATGTCGTCGGCGCTCGCCGCCACGAAGCCGGCCGGCGCGAGGTCCTCCCGGAAGAGGGGCGGGCGGGCCACGGCGAGCCCGAAGAACAGCCGGTGCGCCTCGCCCAGCCCGTCGGCCGCCGAGGTTGCAGGATCGGTGGTGGCGTGCGCCATCCCGAGCGGCCCGAACAGGTGGTCCTCGAGGTAGGCGCCGTAGGGCACGCCCGCGACGACCTCGACGAGCCGGCCGAGGACGAGGTAGTTGGCGTTCGAATACGCGTACGCCGCGCCGGGCGCGGCGCCCGGGGTGACCGACCGCAGCGCGTCGACCTGCCCGGCGAGGGTCGTCGGCGTGCCCGACAGCGGCGCGACGCCGGCCGCCGTCGGGATGCCGCTCGTGTGGGTCAGGAGCTCGCGGACGGTGATCAGCGCCGCGTCCGCGGGGTCGGCGAGCGTGAAGGCGGGCAGGTAGCGCGTGACGGACGCGTCGAGGTCGATCCGGCCGGCCTCGACGAGCTGCAGCACGGCGAGCGCGGTCATCGACTTGGCGAGCGAGCCGATGACGAACGGCGTGGCGGCAGTCACCGGTCGGCCCGTCCCGTCGGCCGCGCCGAAGCCGCGCTCGTGGGCGATCCGGCCATCCTGGACGACGACCAGCGCCGCTCCCGGGATCCCCGCGTCGCGCAGCTGCGCGTCGAACCACGCGTCGACGGCAGCGAGATCGGCTGGCGGCCCGGCCGGCGAGGCGGCGGGGCGACCGAACGGGCCGCCGTCGAGGTTCGCGACGACGACGACCGCGACGGCAAGCGCGGCGACGAGGCGAGGATGAGCCTTGATCGTTCGGCGGATCGACGAGGGACGCATGGGGCTTCTCCGATTCCGTCCGGCGCCTCGGCGCGCCGGTACGGCGAGGGTCGGGGATGCGCAGCGGGCCGCCATCCCCCGGCGGGTGGAATCGCGGGTCCCCCGGCGGGTGGAATCGCGGGTCCCCCGGCGGGTGGAATCGCGGGTCCCCCGGCGGGTGGAATCGCGGGTCCCCCGGCGGGTGGAATCGCGGGTCCCCCGGCGGGTGGAATCGCGGGTCCGCCGCTGGCCAGGATCGCGGGTCCGCCGCTGGCCGGGATCGCGGCTCGCCCGGGAGCGGTAGCCGGCCTCCGGACCGCCCCTGTCGCCCGCGGGTTCACGTCGCTAGACTCCGCGGATGGATCTCGTGACGCTGGCTCCGCGCGCGACCCCGGAGGAGCGGGCGGCGGTCGACGCGGTCCTCGGCGCGCCGGCGGGCCGCTGGGATGGCGGCCAACGGTCCGAAGCGAACGCCGGCCACGCTGCCGTCGGCGGCCACGCGGCGCGCGAGCGACGCGAGCTGCTCCTGCCCGTCCTCCACGCCATCCAGCACCGGTTCGGCTGGATCAGCCAGCCCGCCCTCGAGTATGCCTGCCGCCGCCTCTCGGTCCCGCCGCCCGACGCATACGGGGTCGCGGCGTTCTACGCGATGTTCGCGACGACGCCCCGGCCGCCGATCGTCGCCCACGTCTGCGAGGATCTCGCGTGCCGCGTCGCCGGCTCGGAGGCCATGTGCGCCGAGCTCGAGGAGTGGCTCGGGCAAGAGGGCGTCGCGGCGCTCGACGGCCAGGCGACCTGGCTGCGGAGCCCGTGCCTCGGCCGCTGCGAGCGGGCGCCGGTCGCCCTGTTCACGGTCGCTGGGACGAGGCCCGAGGTGCTGGCAGTCGCCCCCGTCGATGCCGAGGAGATCGCCCGGCGGATCGACGATGCCGTCGCCGGTCGATCGCTGATGCCCCCCGCGAGCATCACGGCGCCCCACCAGCGCCGCCTGCGCCACCTGCGCCGCTCGATTCCCCAGGCCGGCGACCCAGGGCTCCGCCTCCTCCGCCGGGTGGGAACGACGGACCCGGCGAGCCTCGCCGACTACGAGGCGAGCGGCGGAGGTCGGGGCCTGCGGCGCGCGCTGGAGATCGGGCCGGAGGCCATCATCCGCGAGGTGACGCTGTCGGGCCTGCTCGGCCGCGGCGGGGCGGCGTTCCCGACCGGGCGCAAGTGGGCTGCCGTCGCCGGCCAGGCCGCCCGACCCCACCTAACCGTCTGCAACGCCGACGAATCGGAGCCCGGGACCTTCAAGGATCGCGTCCTTGTCGAGGAGGATCCCTTCGCCATCGTCGAGGGCATGGTCATCGAAGCGATCGCGACGGGGTCCGAGCGCGGCTACCTCTACCTGCGGGCCGAGTACCCGCTCGCGGCCGAGCGGATGCAGACCGCGCTCGTCGCCGCCCGCGACGCCGGCTGGCTCGGGCCAGACATCCTGGGCTCCGGTTTCGGGTTCGACATCGAGCTGCTACGCGGCGCGGGCGCCTACGTCTGCGGGGAGGAGACGGCGCTCTTCAACTCGATCGAGGGCCGCCGCGGCGAGCCGCGCAACAAGCCACCCTTCCCGTTCGAGGCCGGGCTGTTCGGCCGGCCGACCGCGGTGAACAACATCGAGACGCTGGTCAACGTGCCCGGCATCGTCGCGGATGGCGGGGCCGCCTTCGCGGCGCTCGGCACGCCCGGCTCGACCGGCACGAAGCTCTTCTGCGTGTCCGGGGCCGTCGCGCGGCCCGGCGTGTACGAGGTCGAGTTCGGCGTGGCGCTCGGCGACCTCCTGGCGCTCGCGGGTGGCGTGGCCGGCGGTCGCTCCCTGCAGGCGATCCTCCTCGGCGGGGCGTCGGGCGTCTTCGTCGGCCCCGGGGCGCTCGGCATGCCGCTGACGTTCGAGGGGACGCGGGAGGCGGGGGCCACGCTCGGCTCGGGTGTCGTACTGGTATACGACGACGGGGCCGACCTCGTCGACGCGCTGGCCCGGATCGCCGCGTTCTTCCGCGACGAATCCTGCGGGCAGTGCGTTCCCTGCCGCATCGGCACGGTCCGCCAGGAGGAGCTGCTCGCCCGGCTGGCCGCCGGCCGCGCGCGGGGAACGCCGGAAGCCGAGATCGCCCTGCTGCGCGAGCTCGGCGAGGGCATGCGGGACGCCAGCATCTGTGGGCTCGGCCAGACCGCCTCGGCCGCGATCGAGTCGGCGATCCGCGAGGGCCTGGTCCGTTTCGCGGCCCCCGCCACGGGGCTTCCGGCATGAGCGTCGAGCGGATCTTCTTCGAGCCCCCGGCCCGGCCGTCGCGAGTGCCGGCGCCGCCGACCGTGGCCGCGCCGTCGTCCGTGACGCTGACCATCGACGGCACCCCGGTCGAGGCGCCGGAAGGGGCCACGATCCTCGAGGCGTGCCGCTCGATCGGGGTCGACATCCCGACCCTGTGCTGGGCCGAGAACCTCACGCCGGTCAACGTCTGCCGGCTGTGCGTCGTCGAGGTCGCGGGCGCCAGGGTGCTCGCGCCCGCCTGCTCGCGGCGGGTCGAGGCCGGCATGGAGGTGCGGACGGACGCCCCGCGGGTCCGGAACGCCCGGCGGATCGTGCTCGAGCTGCTGGCATCGGCCGTGGACCTGTCGCTCGCAGGGGCGACCGCGCCCGACGGGAGCCTCGCCGAGGTGATGGACCGCTACGGCGCGGATCCGGCGCGCTTCGGCCCGCCGACGCCGCCCGCCGCCGCGGGCCCGGGACGCCCGCGAGCCCGGCCGTCACGTGCCGCCGGACGGGGAGTCGGCGGAGACCATGGCCCAGCCGGTCACGGTCGACAACGACCTCTACGTGCGCGACTACGCTCGCTGCATCCTCTGCTACAAGTGCGTCGAGGCCTGCGGGACCGACGCCCAGAACACGTTCGCGATCGCGGTCGCCGGGCGTGGCTTCGATGCCCGGATCTCGACCGAGTACGCCACCCCGCTCAGCGCGTCGGCGTGCGTCTTCTGCGGCAACTGCATCGGCGTCTGCCCGACGGGCGCCCTGATGTTCCGCTCCGAGCACGAGATGCGGCTGGCCGGCACCTGGGACGAGTCGGCCCAGACGCGGACCGACACGATCTGTCCCTACTGCGGCGTCGGGTGCCAGCTGACGCTGCACGTCCAGGACAACGCCATCGTCAAGGTGACGTCGCCGGCCGACTCGTCGATCACCGAGGGACACCTCTGCGTGAAGGGGCGCTTCGGGTTCGGGTTCGTCGGAGAGACGCAGGGCGGGTAGCGGTCAGCGGGTCGGGACCGGCCGCGGTGCGGAATGGCCAGGCGTCGGCCGGACGGCGCCGTGTGGCCAGGCGTCGGGCGGGCGGCGCGGAGCGGTCGGCCGGGCGGCGCGGAGCGGCCACGTGGTCGCGGGGCGCCATCGACGCCCACCGCCCGGTCGGCCGGGCTGGCCGTCAGCCCGGGGTGCGGTCCATGCCGTCGAAGCGGACCCTGGTGTCGCCCGCGTAGAGGTTGAAGCCGGCGCCGCGCACGAACCCCAGCAGCGTCATGCCGAGCCGCTCGGCGGCCGCCACCGCGAGGTCGGTCGGCGCCGACACGGCGGCCACGATCGGGATGCCGGCCATCGCCGCCTTCTGGACGATCTCGAAGCTGACCCGACCGCTCACGAGCAGCACACTGTCGTGGAGCGGCAGCTCGCCGGCGGCAGCCGACGCGCCGATCAGCTTGTCGACGGCGTTGTGCCGGCCGACGTCCTCGCAGACGCGCAGGACCGCCCCTTCGACGTCGAAGAGCCCCGCCGCGTGCAGGCCGCCGGTCTCGTCGAATACGGCCTGCCGCTCGCGGAGCGACCCGGGCAGGCGCAGGACGGTGGCGGCCGCGATCGACGGACCGGGGGGCAGCGGCGGGCAGCGGAGGGCGACCTCGTCGAGGCTGGCGCGGCCGCAGATCCCGCACGATGCGCTCGACCACGAAGGCCCGGGCCGGCACCCGCGACGGATCGAACGCGGCGGGGCAGCCGGATCACGACCTCGTTCTCGGGCTGGGCGATCCGGCCGGGGTCCCCGAGCTCGGCCCGGGCGACCGCGGCATCGGCGGCGCCGACGAGCCCCTCGCTCACGAGGAACCCGAGCGCGAGCTCCGCGTCGTGGCCGGGGGTCCGCATCGTGATCGCGACGTCGACCGGGTCCTGGCCGGGGCCCGCGACCCGGATCGCCATCGGCTCCTCGCCGGTGAGGCGGTCGTGGCGCCTTCGCGACCGCCCCGTCGCGGAACGCCACGACCTCTCGGCCGGTGGTGCCGCGGGCGGGGCTCGGGACCGGGACGTCGCGGAGCGGGTGCATCGTGGCGCCGAGTCTATCGGTCGTCAGGGTGCCGCGCGCAGAACCGGGGCCGGGCGGCCGTGCGGTCGGCGGGCCGGCCGCCGACGCGGGATCGAGCGCGGTCTCCGCTGCCGGATGCGCCGCTCGCGGGAACCCGGGGCTCATTCCTCCCGGGACAGGATCACCACGCTGTACGGCCCGATCGAGACGCGCCCGCTCTGGTCGCAGCCGTCCAGCGGCGGGCCGTCGGCGTCGAGGTCGATGGACTCGTGGCTGCCGAACTCCGGGGCGTACGACGGCGAGTCCGAGTTGAACCGGACGTTCCAGCGGCCCGGGGCAGGGAACCCGATCGGAAGGTCGTCGATCGTCCGGTTGGCGAAGTTCGCGACGACGACCGTGTCGTCGTGCGGCCCGCCGTCCATCCAGCGGTGCATGGCCAGCAGCCGGCGTCGCGATCGGCGCGCAGGATCCGCACGTTCGAGCCGCGCAGGCCGCGCGTCGTGCCGTCGCGCGCCCGCCGCAGCGCGATCAGGTCGCGGTGGAGGCGGAGGATCCCGTCGTTGGAGCTCGCCTTCTCCCAGTCGAGCGCGACCGTGTCGTCGAACCAGCGGTCCTCGAGCAGCTCCTGGCCCTGGAACAGCATCGGGATCCCGGGCGAGGTGAGGACGAGCGCCGATCCGAGCACCGCCCGCTTCTTCGCCCACCAGCTGTCGGCGTCGCCGGGCGCGATCGCCTCCGGGACGCGGGTCTGGCCGTTGGCGACCTCGTCGTGCGACTCCGTGTAGATGACCCGGTGCAGCGGCGCCCCTCGGCCCTCGCCCACGATCGCGGTCGACGACCGCCTCGATGTCGCGGTCCGCGTCGTCGGGCCACGACGAGGGCCGGCCGCACCCGGTGGACGAACCCGGCGTCCCACTGGGCCGCGAAGCCGGCGCCGCCGTCGGCCGTCGGGGCGACGATCGCGGGATCGTCCTGGAGGTCCTCGGCGATCGTGATCTTCCACGGCTGGCGGGCGCGGATCTCGTCGTTGATCCAGGCCAGGAACGACCAGCCGTCGGGCAGCGCCGACGCCGGGTCGCCCGGGTCGCCGTCGACGGTCCGGATGTAGACCGTCGAGTCGAAGCGCAGGCCGTCGCAGCGGAACTCCTCGAGCCACGTCATCGCGCTGTCGCGCAGGAAGGTGCGGACCTCGCCGCGACCGTAGTCGGGCCGGGTCGCGCCCCACGGCGTCGCGCCCGGTCGTCGTTGTAGAAGTAGATGCCGCCGCCGTCGCCCTCCGCCCAGCCGTCGAACCGCCACAGGTCCAGGTCCGACGGGCCGAGGTGGTTGTAGACGACGTCGACGATCACGGCGATGCCGTGCGCGTGGGCATCCCGGATGAACCGCTTGAACGCGTCCGGCCCGCCGTAGCCCGACTCGATCGCGAACAGGTGGGCCGGGTTGTAGCCCCACGAGATGTCGCCGGCGAACTCGAACGGCGGCATCGACCTGGACGGCCGAGACGCCGAGCTCGGCGAGGTACGGGAGCCGGCGGCGGGCGGCGTCGAAGGTGCCGCGCCGGTCGGCGGTCGCCGCGAACGTCCCGACGTGCATCTCGTAGATGACGAGGTCGTCCCAGGTCGGCATCTCGAACGCGTCGTCGCCCCAGTCGAACGCCGCCGGGTCGTAGACGACGCCGTTGCCGACCGAGTTCGTCACCTGGCGGGCGTACGGGTCCATCCGCGACAGGTCGCCGTTCGCGCGTGCGGATCGTGAACCGGTACTCGGCGCCGGGCTCGACGCCCGCGACGTCCGCCGACCAGGTCCCGCTCGAGCCGTCGCCGTCACGCTCGAGCCTGCGTCCGGTCGCCCGCCCAGTCGTCGAACGTGCCGGTGACGAAGACCGCTCGCGCATGCGGCGCCCAGACGCGGAACGTGGTGCCGCCGGGGCACGGGGATGGCGCCCATGCCGGGGCGCGTGGATGGAGCCACTGTCTTCATGTCGACCGAGCGTAGCGCGTCCGCGCCCACGGGCGCGAGGAGCGCGTCCGCGCCCACGGGCGCGAGGAGCGCGTCCGCGCCCACGGGCGCAGGTTCCGGGTCCGGCAGCCTCGACGCCGCTGGCCGCGCGGGCGCCGTCGCGTCAGGGCTGCCACCCCGCGATGCTGGACATCGGCGTGGCCGCGGCGACGCAGACGGGTCGACGCGTCCGGGGACGCTCCGGCGCGGACGCGCCGACGCGAATCGGCCCCGGCAACGACCCCGGGGCCGACGCTGCTGCGATGTGGAGAGCGATCAGGCGCGGCGAAGCGCGAAGCAGTCGCTGCAGTAGACGGGCTTGCCGCTCGTCGGTCGGAAGGGGACCTGGGCCTCCTTGCCGCAATTGGAGCAGGTCGCCGAGAACATCTCGCGAGGTCCCCGCGAACCGTAGCCGCCGCCGTTGCCGCCACTGCTGTAGCCGCTCCCGCGGTTGCCATACCCGGCGCCGCTGCTGTAGCCACCGGTATCGCCGCGGGCAGCCTTGCGGCTGGCGCGACACGAGCCACACCGGCGCGGTTCGCTGAACCCGCGTGTGGCGTAGAACTCCTGCTCCCGACCGGTGAACACGAACTCCTGGCCACAGTCGGCGCAGGTCAGGACCTTGTCCGCGTACAAAGGAAGATCGCTCCTTGTCCTCGCCGGCGCCCGCGATCCTTGACGTTCGCGCGGGAGTCCGTGCGGGGGGAGCGATCGTGCTTGCCGGAAACGTGTGTACCCGCGGAAGCGGGATTTGCCCTCGAACCCTACTCCATCCGTTGGAGCTTGGGAAGAGGTTCCGGCCACCGGGATGCAACCTTCGGATACCCGAACCGACGCCCAGGGAACGTCGGCCGCCCTACCGCACCACGAGGCCACCGGCCACGATCACGGCAGTGGCCTGGATGCCGACGTGGTAGGCGCCCGCGTACCAGATCGACCCCGTTCGCCAGTCGAGCCACCCGAAGACCAGTCCGCCGGCAAGGGTCGAGACGGCCTCGACCGCCGGCTTGTCGAGGTGCTGGAACACGAACGGCACGACCGCGATGACGATGCCGAGCGGCCCGATCGCCCGGAACAGCGCGAACATCAGGAAGCCCCGGAGCAGGAACTCGGCGGCGAACAGCTCGAGGACGTTCGTCAAGAGGACGCCCCCGACGGTCGTGTACTGCGGCCCGTAGAACGTGCGCAGGTCCGGCAGCGTCGCGGCGAGCAGCGCGATCACAGGGAGGGTGACCGCCAGCAGGATGGCCCCGAGCGCGACGCCCCGCCGAACGTCGCCCAGCCCGAGGCCGTAGCGCCGGGGGTCGTCCCGCGTGGCCAGGAGCAGGAGGATCGGGAGAACGCCGAATTCGACCAGCCGCTCGATGGCCTTGTCGCGGAGGCTGCGCGGGTCGATCGGACCGTACGCCGGCAGCACGTCGAACGAGCGGTTGGCGTACAGGACGGCGGTCGTGACGAGCAGGAAGGCGCCCGCCCGGAGCGGGACATGGAGCCCCAGGAGGTTGACCGTGCGAAGGTCGCCGGCGTCTGGCGGATATGCCGGCGGGTCGCCGAGCAGCAGCGAGGCGAAGCGGGAGCGGGCCGACACGGCCGGAGCGTAGCAGGACGGCCGACGACCTCGGACAGGAACCGCGCGGGTCGGCCGCCGTCGGTCCCGCGGCCGGGATCGCATGGGCGCAACGGCACGCCGCAACGGGCGGTCCGCGACTGGCAGGCGGGCGCGATGCGTGGCTACCATGCGGCATGTCCGACCAGCAGCCGGGCCTCGGGACCGCCGCGCCCGTGGTCCCCGTCAGCGGCCCCATCTCGATCTCCGAGGGCGCCCAGCGGCTCGCCCGGCTCGGCTTCCTCGTCATCAACGGATCGTCGCCGGCAACGCCCGGCGGAGCCCAGCTGATCGTGGCCCTCCGCGACCAGCCGACCCTCGAGCACTTCGACCCGGAGATCGTGCAGCACTGGGACGCCCAGCGGGGCAAGGGCAAGATCGTCGACGTGACGCGTGCCACGCCGCTCCCGGTCCACCGCCCGTTCAGCTGGGGCACGATCCGGGCGACCGATCGCCTCGAGGTCTACAACTCGTTCCTGACCTTCGGTGGCGACCTCGTCGCCGACCGCGTCGACGCCCACCAGGTGGTGTGCGTCTTCCGCTCGCCGGCGCCCATCGTCCGGTGGACGGGCCACAGCCAGGACGTCGACCCGCTCGCGGGTGAGATCGGGGCGTTCTTCGCCCGGATGATGGTCCCGGTCGACTTCACCCCGGGCGCCGAGGAACGGATCGCCGCACTGACCGCCGTCGAGCTGTACGCCGCGTTCCTGACGTCCGTCGAGCGGCGGCGCGCACGCGCCAGACATCTCGATCCGAACTACGCCGACGACCAGGTGACGAGGATCCTGCTCCCCGAGGCGCATAGGATCCGCAACGACGCGTCGGCCGCCTGGGCGGTCGGAACCGCGCTGGCCGAGGAGCTGCGCCTCGACGGTGGCTGAGCCGCGCTCCCGGTCCGGCCGGGCTCGCTGACCGCCGGGCGGCAGCCCTGCCACGCCGGCGTGCCCGGCGGGACCGCTGCTCCGCCCTGGCCGGGCCGGGCCGCCGTGCCGTTCAGCGCCCGGGCCCTTCAGGCGCGACCCGCGACCGACGATACCTCCCCGGGAAGCCGTGTGTCGAGTGCCGGTTCCCACTTCTGCGCGGCCCGGCCGCGAAGCAATGGAGTCACCCGCAGGGATGCAGGCAACCCGGACAGCCGACACATCGCCGCTCGGCGTCGTGGTCGTCGACGCGTGCGCGCCCGGGCGCCCGATCCTGCACGTCAGCGAGCAGCTCGCCTTCCTCATGCAGGACGGGTCGGCGACGCTGGTCGGCCGCCCGGCGGCCGAGCTTCCCGAGCTCATCGGCGGCGTCGCCGAGCTCACCCGCCTCTGGCGGGCGCTCGAGCAGGGCGCGCCGGCGGTCGCGACGTGGCGCACCGTGACGCCGCGCGGGGAGATCCGCTGGCTCGAGGTGCATGCCGCACCGATGCCCGGACGCGCACCCGGCGCTCCGCAGGCCGGGCAGCCGCAGGACGGCCGCGCGGCCGCGCGCGACGTGTGGGTGTTCCACCTCGCCGACGTCACCGGGCGAGAGGCCGACCGGGCGCTGGTCGCCGATTCCGAGCAGCGCCTCCGCTCGCTCCTCGAGGAGCTTCCCGCGGTCGTGTACTCCGACGACGTCTCGGACGAGGACGACATCACCCGGCGCGTCTACGTGAGCGCTCCGATCCTGGACCTTACCGGGTACTCCGCGGCCGAGATGCGGGCCGATCCGGCGCTCTGGCCGAGCCTCGTCCTGCCGGATGATCTCGACCGCCTGCCCGTCCGGCGCTCCGTCGCCCGCGAGGGCGGGCGCGTCCGGCGCGAGTATCGGATCCGGCACCGCGAGGGGCGCGTGATCTGGATCCGCGACGAGGCCCACCTCGTCGAGACCGGGACCTCGATGCTCATGCAGGGCGTGATCTCGGACATCTCGCGGGAGCGCGAGATCGAGCAGGCGCTGACCCACCAGGCGAGCCACGACGCCCTGACCGGCCTCCCCAACCGGGTCCGCCTCAGGCGCGCGCTCGAAGTTGCGCTCGTCGCATGCAACGCTGTCGGACGATCGGCCGCGCTCCTGTTCATGGACCTCGACGCATTCAAGGAGGTCAACGACACGCTCGGCCACGAGGCCGGCGACCGGCTCCTCGGGAAGGTCGCCCAGCGCCTCTCGGGCGTCGTGCGCGGCACGGACACGGTCGCCCGGCTGGGCGGCGACGAGTTCGCGATCGTGCTCGGCATGACCGACGGCGAGGAGGGGGCGCGCACCGTGGCTCGCCACGTGATGTCGACGCTGGAGCCGCCGTTCCTGCTCGATGGCCGGCAGGTGACGATTGGTGCCTCGATCGGAATCGCGCTCTCCGAGCCCGGGTCATCGGATCCGGCGACCCTGATGCGGCACGCCGACCTGGCCATGTACCAGGCCAAGCGGGCGCGGATGGGCTATCTCGTCTACGTCCCGGAGATGGATACCGGTATCTCCACGGCGGGCTTCTCGCGCCTCGGCGAGCTGCGCGCCGCGATCGACCTTCCCCAGCTCATCCTGCACTACCAGCCGTGGCTCGACCTGCGCACCGGCGAGGTCGGGGTGGCCGAGGCGCTGGTTCGCTGGCTCCACCCCCGCGACGGCCTGCTGTTCCCGGGCGAGTTCCTGCCGCTCGCCGAGCAGTCGGGCCTGATCCGCCAGCTCGACCTCGCCGTGCTCGACATGGCCTGCGAGCAGGTCCGCGCGTGGCTCGACGGTGGCCTGGAGGCGATCCGCGTCGCCATCAACGTCAGCCGCGCGTCGCTCCTCGACGAGGAGTTCCCCGCAGCCCTCGCGGTGGCACTCATCCGCCACCGCCTCGAAGGCCCGGAGATCGAGCTCGAGATCACCGAGAACGGCGTGCTCGGCGATCCGGACCAGGCCGCCTGGCTGGCCGAGCGGCTCACGTCGCTGGGCGTGCGCCTCGCGATCGACGACTTCGGGACCGGCTATTCGTCGCTCGCCCAGCTGCGCCGGTTGCGGGCGTCCACCCTCAAGATCGATCGTGGCTTCGTCACCAACGCGCTCCGGCAGCGCGACGACGCCACGATCGTCGAATTGGTGATCGACCTCGGGCACCGGTTCGGCCAGGAGGTCGTCGCGGAAGGCGTCGAGGACGCCGAGACGCTCGAGCTGGTGCGTCGCCTCGGCGCGGATTACGCGCAGGGGTTCCACATCGCGCGCCCGCTCGCTCCGGCGTCACTCGAGACGTGGCTCACGAACCGCCGAACGGAGGTGGCGGCATGACGACAGGATTCGACCACCCGCGCCCGGAGGCACCCGGCTACGTGCCCGTGCCCTGGTCGTTCCTTGCCCGCCTCGACGAGGTGCCGTGCGACGTCTTCATCCGCTCGGGCCGCCGGATCGTGCTGTACGCGACGACCGGCACCGACCCCGACTCGCTGCGTGACCGCGCCTCGAAGGGCGTCGACCTCGTCGTGCGCCAGGGCGACAGCTACTTGCTGCGCCGCATGCTGACCGTGAGCCTCGACCGGACCCTGCGCGACCAGGGCACGCCGCCCGCCCAGCGATCGCGCGAGGCGTATGAGATCACGGCGTCGATCGTGGCCCAGACGTTCAAGATGGGCCGGGACGGGTTCGACGGCGACGAGGCCGCCCTCCTCCAGGAGACGGTCGACCTCCTCACGAACGTCGTGGCGGTCGACGACGAGACGCTCTGGTCGATGGTGGCCTCGATGCAGCGCCAGCTCACGACCCACACCCACGCGATCAACGCCGCGATCTTCGGGCTCGCGCTGGGCAAGAAGTCGGGCCTGACCGATCTGCCGCAGCTGCGCGATATCGCGCGCGGTGCGCTCCTGATGGACCTCGGCCTGACCACGCTGCCGACCCGCATCGTCGACCGGCCGAGCCTCCTCGAGCCCCAGGAAGCCCGCGCGCTGCGCCAGCATCCGGCGATCGGCTATTCGATCGTGACGAGGGCGATCGGCGAGACGCCGTCCTACGCCCACATCATCCTCGAGCACCACGAGCGGCTGGACGGAACGGGCTACCCCGCCGGCCGCAAGGCGCAGCAGCTGGCCCTCGACAGCCAGCTCGTTGCGATCGTCGACGCGTTCGACGGGCTGACCGCCTCCCAGGGCTCGACCGTGGGGATGTCGCCCTATGCCGCTTGTCAGCAGCTCCGGTTCGGGATGCCCGGCCAGTTCAACGACGAGCTCCTGCGGATCTTCATCGACGTGCTCGGCGGCTGGCCGAACCTGCGCATCGCGTCCTGATCAGCGGCCGGTAACGCGACGGCCGCGTCAGCCCAGACTCTCGTTCGGGCCGCCCGCTGTCGGCGCCGTCAGTCCGCCGGACCGGCGACCACCACGATCACGGTGGATGGCGTGGCCCCGCGCGCTGCGAGCGAGCCGAGGACCGGGCTCCGCACGTCGAGCACGACGAGGTAGGTTCCGGGCGCGCTCGGAGCCCGGAGCGCCAGCGTCACGGCGGTCGAGGTCCCGGGCGCCACGGAGAACCGCGTCTCGGCCGGCACCGCATCGTCGGCGGACGCGCCGGCATCGAGCGGCAGCCAGCGGCCCACGAGGACCGGCCGCCGGTCGACCATCGCCGGGCCATCGATGCTGGACGGCCCACGCACGTCGGGCTGCGCCGCGAGGCGGGGCGTTCCACGAGAGCGTCCCCGCGTTCGTGACCGTCACGAGGATCCGGATCGCGCTCGCGGGCAGCGCCCGGACCCGGGCGGGAACCTTGTAGCCGACCTCGATCGCCCCCGCGACGCGCACCAGCAGGGCGGGCACGAGGGCCTGGGTCTCGGCGTCGAGCGCGACGCCGTCGGCCCCGTGGAGCGACACGACGAGGCGGTACCGACCCGGCGCGGCCGGCAGGCGGATCGGGAGTTGCAGGGCGCTCGCTGCGAATGTCGCCGGCGCCACGTCGACGGTCGAGGATGCCTGCTCGGCGACGACCTGGTCGGCGCCGGCGAGCGCGTCGGAGAAGCCGCCCGCCAGCGGATCCGGGCTGGCGCCCGGCAAGACTGCCGGGCTCGCCGAGGCGCCCGGCGAGAGTGACGTCGTCGGCGCGCCGGTCGCGGCTGGCGAGCCCGTCGGGCTCGGCGATGCAGCGGGGCTCGGCGATGCAGCGGGGCTCGGGGAGGCGGCGTGGCTCGGCGATGCTGCGGGGCTCGGCGATGCTGCGGGGCTCGGCGATGCTGCGGGGCTCGGCGAGGCCGCGGCCTGGGTCCGGGTCGGACCTGGCGTGCTGGTCGCGGCCGCCGCGCCGGCCACCGACCCGGTGCCCTGCGCCGTCGCCGCCGTGCCTGGCGCAGCGACCCCAACCGTGGGGCTCGCGCCGGCACCGGTGCCGGGGCCGGTCGCCACGGGCGCGGACAGCTCGATGGGCGTCCAGCGGACCCCCACCTGCAACCCGGCGGGGAGCCTGGCGCTGGACGGAAGACGAAGCGGCACGGTGAGCGTCGTGGTCGCCGCGGCGATCGGGCGGTCCGCGAAGACCGGCGGACCCGAGACCGCGCCGAGGGCGGCCAGCGACGGCGTCGGCGGATCGACCGGCTCGATGATCCGTCGGCGCGATCGCGCTCGGCACCGAGGTTCCCTCGCCCGTCCCGGGGCCACCGGGACCCGTCGTCTCCGCCGTGCGCGCGGCCAGCACGATCGAGCGGTAGAAGCCGGAGCTCGCGTTGTCCGGATCCATGAAGGCGAGGGCACCCTGCTCGCGGACGCTCGCGAACGAGAAGGTGTTGCCGTTGGCAGTCGGCGAGTTGCGCCAGGCCGTGATGGCCGGGGCCCCGCGGCCGAGCAGCTGGCGCAGGTAGCCCGCGGGGGACGCGAAGGCGTCGGCGATGACGGCCCCCGCACCAGCGTCGATGAAGCCCGCCGCGAAGTTGTCGACCCGCTGGCGGGCCATCGTGATGGTCCCTTCGGGCACGCCTGGCTCGCTGTTGCCCGACGCGTAGCAGAGGCGATGGAGCAGCACGATCGCGCCGGGTGCCAGGTTCACCGCGTGGCGGATGTAGTCGGCCCCAAAATACTGGTGCGAGTCGTCACCGGCCCCCGCGACGGGGTTGAGCCCGAAGCCGTTCTGGGTGATGTCGTACAGGGCGGAGCGGTGCGGCGACGGCCAGCCGTTCCCGTGACCGAGATAGATCACGACCGAGGCGCCGTCGATGGCGTTCCGGACGGCGGGCCAGGTGGCGTACGGACTGAAGACGGTCACCACGTCGGGCGTCCAGCGCCGCGCCTCGGCGGCCGCCTCACGCGCGATGCGGCGGTACTCGCTCGTGAGCGAGCCGACCGGCCCCACGATCACGGCGACCCGCGGCGCCCAGTCGGAAACGGCCCGGACTGGGGCTGTGGCGAACGGCATCGGACCGATGGCCACGAGGGTGGCCACGAGGAGCGATGCGATGATGCTGCGAAGTCGGGTCACTGTGGTCCGTGGAACGAGCGGCCGACGATGAACGGGCGTCCAGCACCCCCCGCCGCGATGCGTTGACCATGCGTCAACGACCACCGCGGACACAGCGGCGCCGGGCCCCATTGTCCGTGCTGTACGGCAGGAGCACAACCGCCTATGTGCGGGGTCGAAACGGGCGGAATGGCCCTAGCAGTCCCACGTTTCGTGCGCTACGGCCGGGCCCGGCTCAGGCCTGCCAGCGCCCGCGTCGGAGGCTGGCCGAGTGGCCTGGGCGGGCGTTGGCGAACGACGACGAGCGGACGGCTAGACTCCTCGAATGCCGATCTTCACCCGCGAGTCGCGCCGCCCGCTCCTCGACGCCGCCGCGTCCGAGCGCATCCTCGTGCTCGACGGCGCGATGGGCACGCTGGTCCAGGATCATCGCCTCGGCGAGGCGGACTTCCGCGGCCGGCGCTTCGCGGACCACCCGATCGACCTGCGCGGCAACACCGACCTGCTGTCGCTGACCCAGCCCGAGATCGTCGCCGACATCCACCGCCGCTATCTCGATGCAGGCGCCGACATCATCGAGACCAACACCTTCACCGCGAACGCCCTGAGCCAGGCCGACTACGGCCTGGCGCACGTTGCCCGCGAGATGAACGAGGCCGCCGCCCGGCTCGCCCGCGCCGCGGCGGACGAGGCCGAGGCCCGCGACGGCCGGCCGCGCTGGGTGGCCGGCGCCCTCGGCCCGACCAATCGGACGGCATCGCTCTCCCCCGACGTCAACGATGCCGGGGCCCGGAACGTTCGGTTTGACGAGCTGCGGGCAGCCTACGCGGCGTGCGCCCATGGCCTGCTCGACGGCGGCGCCGACATCCTCCTCGTCGAGACCGTGTTCGACACGCTCAACGCCAAGGCAGCGATCTTCGCCGTGGAGGACGTCCTGGACGAGCGCGGCGGTCGCGTCCCCGTGATGCTCTCCGGGACGATCGTGGACCTGTCGGGCCGGACGCTCTCCGGCCAGACGGCCGAGGCGTTCTGGTACAGCGTGCGGCATGCCCGGCCGTGGTCGGTGGGACTCAACTGCGCGCTTGGCGCCGAGGCGCTTCGCCCGTTCGTCGAGGAGCTCGGGCGGGCGGCCGACGTCCGGATCTCCGCCTACCCGAACGCCGGGCTGCCCAACGAGCTCGGGGGCTACGACGAGACGCCCGCGGTGACCTCGAGCGTGCTCGGCGGGTTCGCCGGGGACGGGCTCGTCAACGTCGTGGGTGGGTGCTGCGGCACCACGCCCGACCACATCCGGGCGATCGCCAGGGCCGTGCGCGGGCAGCCGCCGCGCGTGCCGCCCGTGCTGCCGCAGCGGACGCGCCTCGCCGGCCTCGAGGCCGTCGACATCGGTCCCGATTCGCTCTTCGTGAACGTGGGCGAGCGGACCAACGTGACGGGCAGCCGCGCGTTCGCCAAGCGGGTCCTCGCCGGCGACTACGAGGCCGCCGTCGCCATCGCGCGCCAGCAGGTCGAAAACGGTGCCCAGCTGATCGACGTGAACATGGACGAGGGGCTCCTCGACGCGGAAGCCGCCATGACCCGCTTCCTCGACCTCATCGCGGGCGAGCCGTCGATCGCGCGCGTCCCGGTGATGATCGACTCGTCGCGCTGGTCCGTGATCGAGGCCGGGCTGCGCTGCGTCCAGGGCCGCCCGGTCGTCAACTCGCTGTCGCTCAAGGAGGGCGAGGCGGCGTTCCTGGCCCAGGCCAGGCTCGCGCGCCGGTACGGCGCGGCCGTCGTCGTCATGGCATTCGACGAAGCGGGCCAGGCCGATTCGATCGACCGGCGGATCGCAATCCTGGCGCGGGCGCACGACCTCCTGGTCCGCGAAGCCGGCTTCGACGACGAGGACATCATCCACGACCCGAACGTGTTCGCCATCGGCACCGGAATGGAGGAGCACGCGGCCTACGGCGTGGCGTTCATCGAGACGGTGTCGGCGCTGCGGCGGACCTTCCCGAACTCGCTGGTGAGCGGCGGGATCAGCAACGTCTCCTTCGCGTTCCGTGGCAACGACCCGGTCCGCGAGGCGATCCATGCGGTCTTCCTGTACCACGCGATCCGGGCCGGGCTCGGCATGGGCATCGTCAACCCGGCCGCCCTGGCGATCTACGACGAGATCGAGCCCGACCTCCGCGAGCGGGTCGAGGACCTGGTCCTGAACCGCCGGCCAGACGCCACGGATCGGCTCCTCGAGATCGCCGACACGGCGCGCTCCGGCGCGCGGGCGGCCGGGCCCGACCTCGCCTGGCGCGAGCTGCCTGTCGCCGAGCGGCTGACCCATGCCCTCGTCGAGGGCATCACCGAGTTCGTGGTCGAGGACGTGGAGGCGGCGCGCCTCGCCGCAGCGCGACCGCTGGACGTCATCGAAGGGCCGCTGATGGCGGGCATGGACCGGGTCGGCGATCTCTTCTCGACCGGCCGGATGTTCCTGCCCCAGGTCGTCAAGAGCGCCCGCGTCATGAAGGCAGCGGTCGCCCACCTCGTCCCGTTCATCGAGGCCGAGCGGGCGGCCGCCAGCCCCGGCTCGGACGAAGGCCCGACCACCAAGGGCCGGATCGTGATGGCGACGGTCAAGGGCGACGTGCACGACATCGGCAAGAAGATCGTGGGCGTCGTCCTCGGCTGCAACAACTACGAGATCGTGGACCTCGGGGTGATGGTGCCGGCGGCGCGGATCCTGGCGACCGCGCGTGAGGTTGGCGCCGACGCGATCGGGCTGTCCGGCCTGATCACGCCGTCGCTCGAGGAGATGCGCCACGTCGCCGGCGAGATGGCCCGCGAGGGGTTCACGATGCCGCTCCTGATCGGCGGCGCGACCACCTCCCGCGTCCACACGGCGGTCCGGATCGCGCCCGAGTACGGCGGGCCCGTGATCCACGTCCACGATGCGTCGCGGGCGGTCGGGGTGGTAGCCGCCCTCCTCGGGGACGGTCGCGCGGCGTTCGCCGCGGATGTCGCCGCCGACTACGAGCGGCTGCGCCGGGAGCGCGGCGAGCGACGGTCCGCTGAGACGCGCGCGACGATCGGGGAGGCGCGCGCCAACCGCCTCGAGGTCGACCTCGGCCCTCCCGTCCCGGTGCCGTCCTTCACCGGCGCGCGCACCATCGACGACCATCCGCTCGGCGACCTTGTCCCCAGGATCGACTGGTCGCCGCTCTTCACGGCCTGGGAGCTGCCGGGGCGCTATCCGGCGATCCTCGACGACCCGGTCGTCGGCCCGCAGGCACGCTTGCTCCTGGCCGACGCCCGCGGCCTGCTCGACAGGATCGTGGATGAGCGGCTCCTGCGCGCCCGGGCGGCGATCGGGCTGTGGCCCGCCAACGCGGTCGATGACGACATCGAGGTCTACGCCGATGCCGGGCGTTCCAGCGTGCGCGCGCGCCTGCACACGCTGCGCCAGCAGCAGCGCAAGCCCGCCGGGCGCCCGAATGTCGCGGTCGCCGACTTCGTCGCGCCGCGGTCGTCGGGCATCCTCGACTACGTCGGCGGGTTCGCCGTCACCGCGGGCATCGGCGCGGCGGAGCTGGCTTCGGCCTTCGAGGCCGAGCGCGACGACTATCGCGCGATCATGGCGAAGGCCCTGGCCGATCGGCTGGCAGAGGCGTTCGCGGAGCGCGTCCACGAGATGGTCCGGCGCGAGCTGTGGGGCTACGCGCCCGACGAGTCGCTCTCCAACGACGACCTGATCGCGGAGCGCTACCAGGGGATCCGCCCGGCCCCGGGCTACCCGGCGCTGCCCGACCACACGGAGAAGGCGACGCTGTTCGACCTGCTCGACGCCGGCACCCGGGCAGGGATCGAGCTGACGGAATCGATGGCCATGCTGCCCTCGGCATCGGTCTCCGGGCTGTACCTCTGGCGTCCCGAGTCCTTCTACTTCGGCGTCGGCCGGATCGGGCCCGACCAGCTCGCGGACTACGCGGCCCGCAAGGGCCTGCCGGTCGACGTCATGGCCCGCTGGCTCGCCCCCAACCTGGACGACTGAGACCGGTCGCGGCGCGCTCCATCGGGGAGCGGGGTCGCCGGCCCAGGCCGCCGCACCGCCCGCCTGCTCGTCGCCGAATCGCTCGCCGGCGACGCGATCGGAGCCCTCGCGCCGGGCGCGGCGCGGTCGTAGACTCATATCTCGATGACGGCGCCCGACCAGCTTCCCCTGCCACGGACCGACTTCGACCTGCCGGACGGCCGCCGGATCCTGGTCTACGGGGAGGTCCGGGGGGCGCCGGCCGCCGACGCGCCACGCTCGGAGCCGACCGCGCTCCACATGCGGTTCGACGAGCTCTCCGCCTCGTGGATCGCGGTGAGCCCGAGCCGCAACCAGCGCCCGCATTCGTCCCAGCCGAGCGGCTCGGGTACGCTCCCCGGGAGCCCCGCCGAGCGCTACCGCTGCCCGCTCTGCCCGGGCGGCCCGGAGCTCGGCTTCAGCTACGAGGCCGCGGTCTTCGACAACCGGTTCCCCTCGTTCGTGCCGGATCCGCCCCCCGTGCCCGATCCCGCCGACCCGCGGATGGCGCCGTCGGTCGGGAAGTGCGAGGTCGTCATGTTCACGGAGCGCCACGAGGGCAACTTCGCGACGCTCACCCCGGTCGAGACTGCCCGGGTCGTGGCCGTCTGGACCGACCGGACCCGGGACCTGTGGGCCGACGCGCGCAACGCCTTCGTGATGCCGTTCGAGAGCCGGGGCGCCGAAGTCGGCGCGACGCTGTCGCACCCGCACGGCCAGATCTACGCGTTCAACCACCTGCCGCCGCAGATGGAGCGGCGGGTGGTGGCGCTCGTCGAAGGGCGGGCTCGCACGGGCGCCTGCGTGACGTGCGGCGTCGTCGCCGAGCAGCGCGCGAGCCGCCGGATCATCCACCCGGACAGGCACTGGGTCGTGGGCGTGCCGTTCGCGCCGCGCTGGCCGTACGAGGTGCACATCCGGGCGGTCCGCCACGGCCTCCGCCGCCTGACGGACCTCCGCCCGGAGGAGGCACGCTCGCTCGCCGGCGCCCTCCACGGCGTGGTCGAACGCTACAACGGGCTGTTCGGCTTCGAGCTCCCGTACATGATGATCGTGCTCGAGGCACCCCGGGGCGCCGAGGACTGGCACCTCGCAGTCGAGTTCTACCCGCCCCACCGGTCCGAGAAGCTCACCAAGGTCCGGGCTTCGGTCGAGACGGCGACGCTTCTCTTCATCAACGACACGCTGCCCGAGGCGAGCGCCGCCCGCCTGCAGGCCAGCCCGGTCACGGCGTTCGCGGATCACCCGGGCTATGTCGTCGCCGCGCGCGACGACCCTCGATGACGCGGCTCGATCGCGGGGCGACCCATGATCCGGCGCTGGCTCCCGCGGCGCTCCGGGACGCGCTCCGGGCCGTCGAGCCAGCCGCCGCGGCCGACCCGTCGGCGATCCGGCTGGTCCGCGCGCCCGGCCGGGTCAACCTGATCGGCGAGCACACCGACTACAACCTCGGGTTCGTCCTCCCCGCCGCGATCAACCTCGAGATCCGGATCGCCTTCGTCCCGACCGCGGACCGGCGGGTCGAGCTCGTCAGCAGCTCGACCGGCGAGCGGCTGGGCTTCGACCTCGACAGGCTCGGGCGGCGGGCGGGCCGGTGGATCGACTACGTCGCCGGCACCGCCTGGGCGCTCGGCGAGGCCGGCATCGCGACGCGCGGCCTGCGGGGCGTGATCGTCTCGCTCGCTGCCCACCGCCTCTGGCCTCTCGTCGTCGGCGGCCCTCGAGCTCGCCTCGGCCTGGGCGCTCGCCGATGCTCCAGGCGGTGGCGTCCCGCCGCTCGAGCTGGCGCGGACCTGCCAGCGCGCCGAGAACGCGTACGTCGGCGTCAACTGCGGCCTGATGGACCAGTTCGCGAGCGCCTGCGGCGTCGACGGCGCAGCCGTCCTGCTCGACTGCCGCTCGCTCGACCACCGGGCCGTGGCGATCCCGCTCTCGACGCACACCCTGGTGGCGCTCCACTCCGGCTCGCCGCGAAGCCTCTCCACCAGCCAGTACAACGTGCGGCGCTCGCAGTGCGAGGCGGGCGTCGCCGCGCTGGCCGCGACGGATCGCGGGGTCGCATCCCTGCGCGATGTCACGCTCGAGATGCTGCCGCGAATCCTGGCTGCCACCGACGAGGTGGTGCATCGACGCTGCCGCCACATCGTCACCGAGAACGGCCGGGTCGGCGAGACGCTGGCTGCCCTCGCCGCGGGCGACCTCGCGGCGGTCGGGCAGCTGTTCGCCGCGTCCCACGCCTCGCTGCGCGACGACTTCGAGGTCTCGTCGCCCGAGCTCGACGCGCTCGTCGAGATCGCCTCGGCGGTCCCCGGCGTGGCGGCCGCCCGGATGACGGGCGCCGGCTTCGGAGGCTGCACGATCAACCTCGTCGAGCGCGGTGCGGTCGCGGCGCTCCGCGACGCCGTGCTCGAGCAGTACCCGGCCCGGACGGGCCTCGCGCCGCGCGTGTTCGGGGTGGACCCCGTCGCCGGGGCGGGTCCGCTCGAGGGCTGACGGGCCCCGCTTCCGCCCGCGCCCGGCCAGCCTCCGAGCCTCGGCGTCCAGACGGGCCGCGCTTCCGCCCGCGCGCGGACCCCGGCTACACTCGCCCGGTCCGGCGCGCCCCGCGCCGCTTCTGGAGGACGGGCATGGCTGGCTCGAGCTGGGAGAAGGTGCCGGCGGCCCTCGCGGACTCGTTTGCCGCGGAGGTGGCGCTCCGTCCGGAGCTCGCGCCGCGCAAGATGTTCGGCTACCCGGCCGCGTTCCTCGGCGGCCACCTCACGACCGCGCTCCACGGGCCGCGCTGGATGGTCCGGCTGCCGGAGCCCGCGCGGGCCGAGCTGCTGGCCGCCGGCGGTCGCCCGTTCGAGCCGATGCCCGGCCGCCCGATGAAGGAGTACATCGTCCTGCCGCCCGGGATCGTCGAGGACCCGGGCGCTCGCGCCGCGTGGATCGACCGCGCGGTCGCCCACGTGCGCGGCCTGCCGCCCAAGGCGTGACGCGGGCGGGCCGGGCCGAACGCAGGCGATCGGCCATCCGCCAGCGCACCCATCGGCCGCCTGCCTGCGTTCGGATCGAGCCGTCCTCGTCCCACCCGATTCGTCCTCGTCCCACCCGATACTGCCGGCGGTACGCCGGTCCGCCCTCGGACCCTACACTCCGCCGATGATCGGGCGGCGCAGCGCATCGCGATCGACCGGCCGCGATGGGCGTCGCGGGCCGGCACGTCCGTGGGCCGATCGTCACGCCGGGAGCGAGCGGCCGTGAGCGCGACGGCGCCGCGCGAGGAGGTCAGCGAGACACCCGCCGCAGCCGGCTCGCCCGTGCCGGCCCCGCCGCGGGGGGTTGCCCACCGGGGGCTGATCCTGCTGGCCGTCACGCTCGGGTCGGGGATCGTCTTCCTCGACGGGACCGTCGTGAACGTCGCGCTCGAGACGATCGGGCGCGAGCTCCCCGCGTCGATCGTCGGCCGCCTCGAGGGCCAGACCTACGTCACGGGCGGCTACCTCGCGGTCCTCGCCGCGTTGCTGATCCCTGCCGGTGCCCTCTCGGACCGGTACGGGCGGCGGCGCATCTTCCGGATCGGCCTGATCGGCTTCGGCGTGATGTCGGGCGCCTGCGGCCTGGCGCCGACCATGGAGGTGCTGATCCTGGCGCGCCTGCTCCAGGGAGCGGCCGGCGCGCTCCTCGTCCCCGGCGCGCTCTCGATCATCACGGCGACCTTCTCGGGGGAGGAGCGCGGCCGGTCGATCGGAATCTGGGCGGCCTCGACCGCGGCGCTCACGACGGTCGGCCCGCTGGTCGGGGGCCTGCTCGTCCAGCTGATCTCGTGGCGGGCGGCGTTCCTGGTGAACCTCCCCCTGGTGCTCATCGCGCTCTGGGCGCTCCGGGTCGTGCCGGAGTCGAGCGATCCCGACGCCCCGAGGCGGATCGACTGGCTCGGCGCTGCCGTCATCGCCATCGCCGTCGGCGGGCTCGCGTTCGGGGCCACCCGCGGCCAGCAGCGCGACTGGCAGGACCCGGTGGCGTTCGCCGCGCTCGCCGTCGGGGCGGTCGCGCTGATCGCGTTCCCGGTGCTGATGGCAGTCCGGCCTGACCCGCTCGTGCCCCTCAGCCTGTTCCGGGTCCGGAACTTCGCGGTGGTGAACCTCGCCACGCTGGTGATCTACGCGGCGCTCTACGTGTCGGGCACGTTCCAGGGGCTCTTCCTGCAGGGCACGCTGGGCTATTCGCCAATGGCCGCCGGCGCGCTCTCGATCCCGACCGGGATCCTGCTCGCGACGGTCTCGACGTCGGTCGGCCAGCTGGCAGGCCGGATCGGGCCGCGGCCGTTCATGGTCGCGGGGCCCCTGCTGATGGCCGCCGGCCTCGGGTGGCTGGCGCGGATCCCCTCGACGAGCGCGGCGTGGGTCGCCGAGCCCGGCTCGCCGGCGAGCTACATCCCGTCGACCGGCTTCCTTGTCGACGTCCTGCCGGCGAGCCTCGCATTCGGGATCGGCCTCTCGCTGCTCGTGGCTCCTCTGACGACCGCGCTCATGGGCTCGCTGCCGGTGGCCCGGGCCGGCCTCGGATCGGCCATCAACAACGCGATCTCGAGGGTCGGAGCGCCGCTCGCGAGCGCCGTGCTGTTCATCGCGATCACGGCGGCGTTCATGCCGTCGCTCGTGGCGCACGTCCCCGGCCTCGATCCGGCCTCGCCCGCGGCGCAGGCGCTCTCGCCCCTGGCGCCACCGCCACCCGGGACGCCGCCGGTGCTGGCCGAGGCCGTCCAGTCCGCTTCCACGGACGCGTTCCACCTCGCGATGCTCGTCGCCGCCTTGATGCTCGTCGCGGGCGCCATCGTGAACCTCGTCGGCCTGGCCCCGCACTCCGGCGCCGAAGCCGAGGATGTCGCCATCGCCCCGCCGGCGGGCTGACCGGCCCCGGAGGGTTCAGGCCGGCAGGCTGACCGGCTCGAGCGGAACGTCCCAGTGCGCCTCGAGGAGCGCGAACCGGCGGACCTCCTCGGCGCGGTAGGCCTCCTGGTCGGGGAACAGCCGGGCCGCGATCCCGGCCTCGGCGTGCGCCTGCATCGCGGCCCAGTCGCGGTAGATGATCGTGACCATGACATCCCAGTCGGCCCGGCCGTCCCCATGGAAGCGGGGCACGTCGCAGGTCACCTCGACGAAGCGGCCCTCGTGCAGCTGCTCGCGCAGGATGGGCCAGTGATTGCGCGTGAACAGCTCGACGAACTCGTCGTGACAGCCCCAGCGGGTCTTGTAGTAGTAGGCGACGCGGATCGGCTGCTCGGCCATGCTGGACACCTCGCGGGCTGGGAGTGGCGGATCGGGTTCACCCGACGCTGATCGGGACCCCATGCTGATCGGTGGGTCGATTCTGCACCCCGGGGCGTGGCGTAGGCTGTAGGGACAGGAGGCTGCCCGATGCACGTCACGCTCGTCCACGTCCACGTCCTGCCCGGGACGCCCGCCGCGTTCCTCGACGCCATGCGGGCGAACCACGAGGGGTCGATCCGGGAGCCAGGCAACCTCCGCTTCGACGTCCTGCGCGACCCCGTGGACGCGACCCGCTTCCTCATCTACGAGGCGTACGTCGACGCCGCGGCGGCGGCCGCCCACAAGGAGACCTCGCACTACCTCGAATGGCGCGACCGGGTTGCCCCGATGATGGCCGAGCCGCGCCGCGGCGAGCCCTGGGACGGCCTCCTGCCGGACGGCGCCGCCGACGCGTGAGCGTGCCCGGCCCGGCGCCCCTGCCGCAGCCCGAGGCGCTGCCCGCGTTCCGAGTCGGGCGCCTGCCGCGGATCGTGTTCGGGGCGGGACGGATCGCCGACCTGGCCGGGATCGTCGCCGGCTACGGCCCGCGCGTGCTGCTCGTCACCGGGGCCCGGTCGTTCGTGGCCGGCGCCGCATGGCCCGCCCTCCTCGCGAGCCTCTCGGAGCGCGGCGTCGTCGTCGACCACCTGGCGATCGGTGGAGAGCCTTCGCCGGAGGCCGTCGACGCCGCCGTCGCGGACCGCCGGGACGCGCCGCCAGACGCCGTGGTCGGGATCGGTGGCGGGAGCGCCATGGACGCCGCGAAGGCGATCGCCGGCCTCCTTCGGAGCGGGACAGTCGCTTTCGACCACCTCGAGGGAGTCGGCCGTGGCGTCCCCTACCCGGGACCCGCGACGCCGTTCATCGCGGTCCCCACGACGGCGGGCACGGGCAGCGAGGCGACCCGCAACGCGGTCCTGTCCGGACGCCTGGCGAGTGCCGTGCCCGGGTCGCCGCCGTTCAAGAAGTCGTTCCGCGACGAGCGGCTCGTGGCGGAGGTCGCGCTCGTCGATCCCGACCTGCTGGTGGGGTGCCCGCCGGCGGTCATCGCGGGCGACGGCATGGATGCCCTGACGCAGTGCCTCGAGGCGTACGTCTCGACCGGCGCGTCGCCCTTCACCGACGGCATCGCGCGGAGTGGCCTCGGCGGCGATCGTGCCGGCCCTTCCTGGCTGGCACGCGGCGGCCGTCGCGGAGGCGTCGCGCGCAGACGGCGGCACGCGGGTCGACGGCGGGACGCCGGTGGGCGCGGGTGCCGCCGCGCCTCCCGATGCTGCCCTCGCCGCGGCCCGGGCCGGCATGGCCTGGGGCGCGCTGGCATCCGGGATCGCGCTGGCGCACGCCGGGCTCGGCGCCGTCCACGGGATCGCGGCCGCTCTCGGCGCCGCCTTCCCCGTCCACCACGGCACGGCCTGCGGGATGCTGCTGAGCGCGACGACCCGCGCGAACATCGAGGCGCTGACCCGGCAGGCGCCGCATGCTCCGGCCCTGGCCCGCTACGCGGACGCGGGCCGGCTGGTCGCCGGAGACCCCGGGCTGGCCGACGGGCCCGCGCGCGCTGCCCTCGTTGCGTGGCTCGCCGATCTCACAGCGGCGCTCGGCCTCCCGCGCCTGCGCGACGCCGGCGTCGGCGAGGGCGACATCGCGGGCCTCGTCGCCGAATTGCGGGGCTCGAGCATGCGCACCAACCCGATCGTCCTGTCCGACGACGAGATCGCCGGCATCCTGCGTGCCAGCCGCTGATCGCGGGCGGTCGGCGGGCGGGTCGATCCGGACGGCTCGAGAGCCGCGGCGCCGGCCGGATGTGGAATTGCTCACGCATCGCACACGCGCTCGAGGGGGTCGCGGGTGAAACCTATCGGCATGCCGGTGCCTCGATAGGGACATCGGGCAGTGACGGCACGCAGGGCGGTGGGTCCGCCAGCCGTCGACGCGAAGATCGCCGCCGCGACTAGGGAGATCATCGATGGCCTTCGTCATTGCCGCCCCGTGCATCGACCACCAGGATCAGGCCTGCATCGCGTCCTGCCCCGTCGACTGCATCACGTTCGAGCCCGGCGTCGACCGGAAGGCGTACATCGATCCGGACGGCTGCATCGAGTGCGGCGCCTGTGTCAACGAGTGCCCCCAGGGCGCGATCTACCACGAGGCTGAGCTGCCGCCCGAGTGGAGCTTCTTCGCCTGGGCCGACCGGAGCTGGTACCAGGACCCCGACGTGGTCCGCAACTACCTGTCCCAGGCTGTCGCCTGATGGAGGTTCGCCTCCAGCCGCCGCTCCTGGGCCCGCCGGCGCTGCCGAGGCCGCCGCTGCGTCCCCCGGCGCTGCCGAGCGGGTCAGTGCTCCTGCCTCCTCCGGCGCTCCCGCTGGTCGGAACGGCGAATGCGCCGGCGCGCCGCCCGGCGGCCAGCGAGCCGAACGCGACGCTGGTCGGGCGCGAGGACCAGACCCCCCAGGTGGCGACGTTCCTCGTCCGACCCGACGACGCCGCGTTGACGCACGCCGCCGGCCAGTACGCGACCCTCGGCCTCGAGGTCGACGGCAGGCCGCTCTCCCGGCCCTACTCGATGGCCTCGCTCCCGGGAGGCGACCACTGGGAGTTCCACGTCCGGCTGGTCCGTGACGGCGCCTTGACGGAGCGCCTCTTCGAGCTTCCAATCGGCGCCCGGCTGCGGATCGGCCCGGCCAAGGGTCGCTTCGTCCTCGACGACGATGACCATCGGCCGCACCTCTTCATGGCCACCGGTACCGGCATCGCCCCGTTCGTCGCCATGCTCCGGGCGGAGATCGCATCCGGCAGCCCCCGGCCGGTGACGCTGCTGCACGGCGCAGCTCACGTGGACGAGCTCGGCTACGCCGGCCTGCTGCGGCGCTGGGCGGCCGAAGGCGTCCCCCTGCGCTATATCCCGACAATCTCCCGGCCCGCCGACCCTCGCAACGACGGCTGGGCCGGCCCGGCGGGACGCGCCGAGGACGTCCTCGCGCGCGACTGGCCGGCGCTCCAGCTCGATCCGGCGGTCACCGTCGCCTACCTGTGCGGCAACCCCGGCATGGTGGCAGCGGCCGAGGCGACCCTGCTCGGACACGGCCTCGATCCGGCGAACGTCCGGCGCGAGGCGTACTGGCTCGACCGGGCGGACGCGCCCGCCGCCTGACACCGCTCGTCACCGCCGGCGCTCCCGCCCACGCCATCCCTGTCGACGCCCGGGGCGCAGCAGCTCCCTCTCCGCGGATTGCGATGCTGTCGCAAGGTCCTGTCCGCGCGCGGAGCGGATCGGGGCATTGCCGAGTCCCGCGGACGCTTCCTATACTCACGCCCCGCCACTCGGAAAGCAGGACGATGACCACCACGCATGGCGCGATCGGACCATCCGCGTTGCGGCGGCGCGCGCTGCCGCGGCTCGCGGGCCGATCGCGCCCGCTGCAGGTCGTCCTGGACCTCGCGCTGGTCGGGCTCGGGATCGCCACCTTCGCCCAGGTCGCGCCGCCGGACGTCCTGCTGCACTGCCTCTGGATCGTGCTGATCATGGAGGCATTCGTCTTCGGGTTCCGAATGGCGGTCGTGCGCCTCGCGATCGCGTTCACGATCGTCGCGAGCTACGCCCTGATCGACGGGATCGACGGTCCGTTCGGGCTCACCCTGGCCGAGCTCGACCTCGCGGAGTGGCCGCTCATGATGGTCATCGCGGTGGTCGTCGCGGTCATGGCTGACCGGCTCACGGTCGCGAGCGAGCGCTCGAACCAGCGCCTCCTGCGCGGCCAGGAGGCCGAGCGCCGCAGGATCGCGCTCGACCTGCACGACGGCGTCGGCCAGACCCTGGCTGCCCTGACCTACACGCTCGACGCCCTCGAGACGTCGCTGGCGTCTGGCGGGGATCCCGTCGACGCACGGGCCGCGCTGCCGACGGTGCGGCGCGCCCGGGGCATGGCCAACATGGCGCTCGACGAGACGCGCGACGTCGCCAGCCGGCTTCGCCCGCTGCGCCTCGCGGAGACCGGCCTCGCGGCCGCGGTCGAGGAGCTCGTCGCGGCATCTGCCGTGCCCGTCGACGTGGCCATCGCGCCCGAGCTGCGTGCCCCCGGCATCCTGTCGCAGGCGGCCGAGGTCGAGGTGCTCCGGATCGTGCAGGAGGCGCTCGCGAACTCGATCCGCCACGCCGACGCGGAACGGCGCTGGATCCGCCTCGAGGCCCCGAGCCGCGATCGGATGGTCGTGTCGGTCGGTGACGACGGCATCGGGTTCGACACCGGGAGCCTCGCCGGGGAGGGCCTCGGGATGCACGGCATGCTGGAGCGCGCCACCTCGATCGGCGGCCGGCTGGAGGTCGTCTCCCGCCCCGGGCACGGCAGCCTCGTCCGGGTCGAGCTCCCGCGGCGGGCCGAGCGGTCCGGGCGCGCCCGGGCACGTCGGGTTGCTCCGGCGGCCGGGCGATGATCGACGTCCCGGGCCCTCGCGACACGCTACCCGGCGACGACGCCGCCGAGGACGATGGCCCTGCCCGGATCAGGGTCGCCCTCGTCGAGGACCACCACCTCGTCCGGGAGGGCCTCCGGCTGGTGCTCGCGCAGCAGCCGGACATCGCGATCGTCGGCGAGGCGGCCGATGCTGCGGGCGCGTTCCGCATGCTCGACGCGGCGGATCCCGACGTCGTGCTGCTGGACCTCTCGCTCCCGGACTCTGATGGCGTGCCCCTGATCCGCAGCCTGCTCGCGCGGCGACCGACGACGCGGATCCTCGTCCTCACGATGCACCGCGACGCCGAGACCGTGCGCCAGGCGTTCCTCGCCGGGGCCTCGGGCTACATGGTCAAGGGCGCCCACTCCGACGAGCTGCTCGGCGCGATCCGGGCGCTCGTGCGGGGTGAGCGCTACGTGCACAGCAGCGTGGCGGCGGCGATCGTCGAGGATTCGATGCAGTGGCTGCAGACGGGCGGCACCGTGAGCGCGCGCGAGCGGGAGATCCTCCGCCTCATCGCCTCCGGGCGCTCCGCCGTCCAGATCGGGGAGGCGCTCGGGATCAGCCCGCACACCGTCCGGCGCCACCGCGCGAACCTGCTCGCCAAGCTCAACGTGCGCGGCAGCGCGGGCCTGACGCGCTACGCCGTGGTGCACGGCCTGGCGCGCGAAGGCGACTGAGCCCGGCGCGCCGGACTGCCGCCGCGCCCGCGGCTACAGCGTCGGGTGGGTCATCTCCGCCGGCACGACCCACGCGTCGAACTCGTCGGCCGTGAGGCTCCCCGAGGCGACGGCCGCCTCGCGCAGCGTCGTCCCCTCGTGGTGGGCCGTCTTGGCGATGCGCGCCGCCTTGTCGTAGCCGATGTGCGGCGCAAGCGCCGTGACGAGCATCAGCGAACTCGCCACGTGCTCCGCGATCCGGCCCTCATCGGCCTCGAGGCCCGCGATGCAGTGCTCGCGGAAGCTTCGGCAGCCGTCGGAGAGCAGCTCGATGCCGTGGAGCAGGTCGTGCGCGATCACGGGCTTGAAGACGTTGAGCTCGAAGTTGCCCTGGCTGCCCGCGAATCCGATCGCGACGTCGTAGCCCATCACCTGGACCGCGACCATGGTCAGCATCTCGCTCTGGGTCGGGTTCACCTTGCCCGGCATGATCGATGAGCCGGGCTCGTTCTCGGGCAGCCGGAGCTCTCCGAGGCCGGCACGCGGTCCGCTCCCGAGCCACCGGACGTCATTGGCGATCTTCATCAGGCTGGTCGCGAGGGTCCTGAGCGCGCCCGACGCGAAGACCGTCGCCTCCTGGCCGGCGAGGCCCGCGAACTTGTTGGGCGCCGAGACGAACGGCAGGCCCGTCAGCTCGGCGATCCGGACGGCGACCCGCTCGGCGAACTCGGGATGCGCATTCAGGCCGGTGCCGACGGCGGTCCCTCCGAGCGCCAGGGCGTGGAGCCCCGGAAGGGTCGCCCTGAGCCGATCGATGTCGCCGTCGAGCATCGCGACGTAGCCCGAGAACTCCTGGCCGAGGGTGAGCGGCACGGCATCCTGGAGGTGCGTCCGGCCGATCTTGACGATCCCCATCCAGGCCTCGGACTTGGCGGCAAGCGCGTCGCGCAGCGCGGCCACCGACGGCAGCAGCCGCTCCTCGATCTCGCTGGCCACCGCCATGTGGAGCGCCGTCGGGAAGGTGTCGTTCGACGACTGGCTCATGTTGACGTGGTCGTTCGGGTGGATCGGCGACTTGCCGCCCCGGGTGCCGGCGGCGAGCTCGTTGGCGCGGCCGGCGATCACCTCGTTGACGTTCATGTTCGACTGCGTGCCCGAGCCGGTCTGCCAGACCCGCAGCGGGAACTCGTCCGCGAGGGTGCCGTCGGCGACCTCCTGCGCGACCCGGACGACGAGGTCTCGCTTGTCGGGCGGCAGCAGGCCGAGATCGGCGTTCACCTCGGCCGACGCGCGCTTGAGGATGCCGAACGCCCGGACGATCCCGGGCGGCATCCGGTCGTGGCTGATCGCGAAATGATGGAGCGAGCGCTGGGTCTGGGCGCCCCAGTAGTGCTCGGCGGGCACCTCGATCGGGCCCATCGAATCGGTCTCGGTGCGCGTTGCGCCCGTGGGGGCGTGGGGGTCGACGGCGGTCATCGGGTCCCTCGGCGGTTCTGCGACATGCTCGCTGTGAGCGTACCGCGTCGGCCGTCGGCTCGGGCGGACTGGCCGGGCGCCCACGGCTCACCCGGCGGAACGATTGCTGGTGCAACGGGTGGGACCTGACGCTGCAATCTCGATACAGATTGGTGCCGCCGTGCGTGGCCTCGCATCAGCCTCCGTCCGGCAGGGTTGACCGGTCACCGGCCGTACCGTAGAAGAATCCGGTCAAATCGCCCGGCCGTGTCGACCCGGGGACCCCGACCGTCGCATCGACGCCCCGCCGGCAGCAGACCGGAGGTCAGCGGGACCTCCGGCCGCCCGGGCGCGCAGCGGAGGATGTTGATGCGCGTCCCAGCCTGGAAGCCTCTCGTCGCGGCGGTGACGCTCGTTGTGGGCCAATCGCTGGCAGCGGCCGGCCCGGCGGCCGCCGCCCACGGTCCCATCGTGATCACGGTGGACATGCCATCCGCCGTTCCGGCGGGTCACCTGTGGGGCTTCAACGACTTCTTCCCGCGCAGCCTCAGGGTGAGGCAGGGCCAGACGATCGGCTTCGACATCCAGGGCTTCCACACGGCCACCCTGCTGCCGAAGGGCGTGACCGCCGCCCAGGACCTCAGGACGAACGGCGTCGCCACGCCGGACGAGGACCTGGCACCGAACCCGAACGGCACGACCCATGTCGCCCTCGACTTCCCGGCCATCTTCCCGACGTCGACGACGTGCGGCAACGCGGCGAACCCGTGTCCGTTCGACGGATCTCAGGTCGTCAGCTCTGGCGCCCCGCTCGGACCGCCGACCGGGCCGTTCATGGTCAAGGTCGTCGCGGACCCGGGAACGTACGACCTGCTGTGCCGGATCCACCCCGGCATGAAGGGCCGCATCACCGTCGTCGGACGCCACGGCGACGCCACGGACGCGGGTGACGTCGCCGCGGCCGTCGCGCACCAGGTCAGGGCCGATGTCCGGGCTGGCCTTGCGGCCGAGGCCAAGGCGTCCGCGGGGGCGAGCCGGCGGAACCGCGACGGCACGACCACCTGGTTCGTCACGCCCGGCGTGTCCGACCCCGACCGCCATGTCGCAGTCCTCGAGTTCCTGCCGCGGGACATCACCATCAAGCCGGGCGACAAGGTTCTGTGGCGCATGCGCGAATCGAACGAGCCCCACACCGTCACGTTCCCGACCGACCAGGACACCGACATGCTGCCGCTGTGCGAGACACCCGGCGGCGCACCCGATGATCCCGCCTTCCCGACGGTGATCCCACCGTCAGGACCGCAGGACTTCGCGTGCCCGGGAGGTGCCCCGGTCGAGGTCGAGTTCGGCGGGGGCAACGGCGTCTCGAGCGTCGCCTCGCCGACGACCGTGGCCGACTCGGGGCTGATGGGCACCCGCCGGCTGGCGCACGCGTTCGGCCTGCCGAGCAGCGCGGTCCTCACGTCCTGGACGGTGAGCTTCACCGGCGCGACGCCGGGCACCTACACCTACGTCTGCCAGATCCACGACGGCATGGAAGGGACGATCATCGTCCACTGACCCAACGCCGCCTCACGCATGGGGCCCGGGCCCGAGTGGTCCGGGCCTCTTGCTGTCCCTCCGTGCTCCGTCGTCGCCCGGCGATCAGCCGCCGGCGCGAGCCCGGAGCGGCCAGCGCGGCCAGCGCCGCCAGCCGCCGAGGCTCTCGAGCAGCCCCGGCTCGTCGCCGGGCAGCTGGGGCAGGAAGGCCACCAGCCCGACGAGCATCGAGGCCGTCTTGAGGTCGAGCCAGGCGAGGGCGAGGGTGCTGCCGACGATGAGCGTCCAGCGCCGGTCCGTCCGCGCTCCCCAGGCGATGAGGGCGGCTGCCAGGGCCATCCGGACGATCACCCAGTAGCCCGCCGGCCGGCCGCCGACCGACATGATCGCCGTCGGCCACTGGAACCAGAGGTCCGGGGCGAGCGCGAACGACAGGCCGACGATCGCCGCCGTGAAGCCGAGCGCGATGAGCAGGTTGCGCCACTCCCGCCGGACGACATACCAGATCAGGCCGACCCCGGGCGTCACCTTGGTCAGCAGCACGAACGACCAGGCGCCGGGCCAGCGGAACGAGAGCACGATCGCCGCCGCGAGCAGGATCTCGATGTTGCCGAGATACACGTCGTAGGCGACCGGGACGAAGGCGATCGCGGCCAGCGTCCAGCGCCGGCCCATCCACGCGAGGACCAGCCCGAGGAAGACCATCCAGGCGATCGCGAAGACGGGCCAGGGGATGAAGCGGAAGACCGCGAACAGCTGGGCGATCGCCGGGCTGTAGCGGAACGCCCCGTACTGGTCCGGCGTGAAGTCGAACAGGTACGGCGTCTTCGGGTGGACTGCCCAGTAGGCGTAGGAGTCGTAGGCGACCCAGGTCCCGCCGAACGCGGCGAACCAGGCCACCACGACCAGGCCGAGGATCGACGCGCGGTCGCGGACCGCGAGCATGTCGAAGACCCCGAACCGCGTGCGCAGGTAGCGGCCCGTCTGGATCGCCCGCGCATCGCTCCCTGCGAGCCGGAACGTCGTCATCTGCCCCCCACGCCACCCCGGTGCACGCCGCGCACCGTCGTGATGGTCTGCATCGCTCCCAAGCCCTCGTCGACGCGTCGGCGTCGCCGGCAGCGCCGGCGACCCCCGCTGACGATGCCGTCGCCATTCTACCCCGGGAGCGTCACCAGGCCGGGATCACCTGGCGCTCGAGCCACTCCCCGGGCTCCAGCCGCGGCCGGATCACCTCGGCCCGCCCGTTGCGCACGGCGACCTCGGCCGGGATCGCGTGGGACAGGAAGTACGGCATCGACTCCGTGAACCCGTACGCGCCGGCATCGAGGACGGCGACCAGGTCGCCCGGCTCCGGTGCCGGCAGCGCCGCTCGGGCGGCGAGCACGTCGAGCCCCGAGCAGAGCGGGCCAGCCAGCGTGACGGGCGATGTTGCGGCTGCGGCGCCGCGCGACCCGAGGACGCGGACCCTGTGCGCCTGCCCGACCAGGACGGGCCGGAGCAGGTGGTGGACCCCCCCGTCGAGGATCGCCACGTCGCAATCGCCGATCCGCTTGCGGTCGACGACGCGGGCAAGATACGCCCCGGCCGGCCCGGCGAGGTAGCGGCCGGGCTCGAGCAGGAGGCGCAGGTCGCGCGTGTCCGCGGCGTCCGTCCAGCCGGCCGCGATCTGTCCGAGCTGCCGCCCGAAGGCGGCGAGATCGAGGGGCGCCTCATCGTCGGCGTAGGGAATGCCGAGCCCCCCGCCCGCGTCGACGATCCGGAGCGGGGCGCCGGCGGCCGCCGCGACGTCGCGGCCGATCTCCACGGTCTCGGCGACGTGCTCGGCGAGCAGGCGGCTGTCGAGCACGTTCGAGGCGCCGAACCGGTGGACGCCGAGGAACCGGAGGTGGGCCGACCGGCCTGCCAGGCGAGCTGCCGCGCGCAAATCGTGGGGGTCCATCCCGAACTTGCCGGCGCCCGCGTCCCCGATGAGGCGCACCCGCTCCGATCCGTGCGCCCCGATCATCGAGGCGCGCAGCAGGACGGCGACCCGCCGGCCGGCCGCCGCCGCGATGCCCTCGAGGCGGGCGAGCTCGCCGGGCAATTCGACGGTCACGGCCCGGATCCCTGCGCCGCCCGCCGCCACCGCGGCGGCGAGCTCCGCGTCGCGCTTGCCGGGGCCGGTCATCACGATCGAGCCCGGCACGATGCCGGCCCGGAGGGCGGTCGCAAGCTCACCGCCCGAAGCGACGTCCGCACCCAGCCCGAGCCCGCCGAGGTGGGCGACGAGGGCGAGCGCAGGGTTCGCCTTGACGGCATAGGCGAGCTCGACGGCCGGCGGGAGGGCGGCCCGCAGCGCTGCCACGCGTCGCGCGACGATGTCGAAGTCGTAGACGTAGAGGGGTGTTCCGAAGCGCTCGGCGAGGACCTCCGGATCGAGGCCGGCCAGCCGCTCGTCGCCGGGCACGCCGTCGAGCACGCTCTCGCCGGGGGCGCTCCCGCGGGGGCGTGGCGCGCCCCCGGCCCGGTCGCGCCGCTGCATCTCGCTCGTGGGCGCGTCGCGGGCGGGCTCGTCGGGGCGTGAGGCGTCGGCCGGCGTTCGGCCCGCCTCCGCGGCGATCGTGCCGGCCGGCGTTCGGCCCGCCTCCGCGGCGATCGTGCCGGCCGGCCGGATCCGACCCGGGGCCGTCACCGCAGCGCATCCTCGAGCGCCGTCCGGCCGTCCGTCCGCGCGTCGCGCCGCTTGACCACGATCGCCGTCTCGACCGACAGCCGGTGGGCCGACGCGAACGCACCGCCCGCCGGCCGCGTGCCGGGCACCACGACCGCGTACGGGGGCACGACGAGCGGGTGCCCAGGCGTCCCCTCGATCATCGTCTCCATGTCGAGGTCGTACAGCCGGGACGTCCCCGTGAGCACGACGCCGGCACCGATGACGGCTCCCTGGCGGACCAGGACGCCTTCGAGGACCAGGGCGCCGGCTCCCACGAAGACGTCGTCCTCGACGATCACCGGCCGCGCGCCGGCAGGCTCGAGCACGCCGCCCAGCACGACGCCCGCCGACAGGTGGACCCGGGCGCCGACCTGGGCGCACGAGCCGACCAGCACGAGCGAGTCGACCATCGTGCCGGCGCCGATCCAGGCGCCGACGTTGACGAACGACGGCGGCATGATCACGACACCTGGCTCGATCCGGGCTCCGGCCCGCACGCTGGTGCCGCCCGGGACGATGCGGACGTCCGGGTCGGCGAGGAGGTGCAGCGGCAGCGAGGCGCGGTCCCGGAAGCGGAGCGGCCCGACCTGCCACTCGGCGGCGGCCCGGTCGCGGAAGCGGGCGAGGATCGCCGCCCGGACCTCGGGGACGACCCGCCAGCCGTCGGGGGCACCCGGATCTGGGATGGCGGCGCGGGCCGTGCCCGCCTCGAGCGCCGCGAGGATCGTCGCGGGATCGAGTGCGCCGGGAGCGATCGGGACAGCCGTCCCGGTGCCGCCGCGGCCCGCTTCCGGCCGCGCCATGGCGGTCACGCCGCGCCGCCGAGGGCGCGCTCGGCGAGGACCGGCACGAGCATCGGCTCGGGTGCGCCGGTGCCGCTCCGGCCGCCGCGCATGTCGAGGAGGCCGAGCTCGCGCAGGGTCGCCGCGAGCCGCTCGCGGGCTGCCTCCTCGAGCGGCAGGAGCGGCTGGCGAACCGCATCCGACTCGAGGATGCCCATCAGCGCGAGCGCCGCCTTGGCCGGCACCGGGTTCGGACCTCCCCGGAAGTTCGCCAGCATCAGCGGCAGGAAGCGGTCGTGCAGGCGGCGGGCAGTGGCGAGGTCGCCGCCGCGGGCCGTGGCGCACAGCGCCGTCATCTCGGCCGGGATCTCGTTCGAGGCGACCGAGATCACGCCGTCGCCGCCCATCGCCAGCAGCGCCAGCGTCCAGGCGTCGTCGCCGGCCATCACCGCGACATCGTGGGGCCGCTCGCGGCAGATCCGGGCCATCTGCTCGAGGTTGCCGGACGCCTCCTTGACGGCCACGATCCGGGGGTGCTCGGCGAGGCGCAGGAACGTGTCGGCGTCGACGTTGGTGCCCGTCCGCGACGGCACGTTGTAGACGACGACGGGCAGGTCGCCCTCGTCCGCGACCGCGGTGTAGTGGGCGTGCAGCATGCGCTGGTCCGGCCGGTTGTAGTAGGGGGCGACGACGAGCGCGGCGTCCGCGCCGAGCTCCGCCGCGCGGCGGGTCGCCCGGATGGTGGCGGTCGTGTCGTTCGTGCCGGTCCCGGCAACGACGGTGACGCGCTGGCGCCACGATCGGTCGGCGGCAAGCTCGACCGCGACCTCGATGGCGCGCTCGCGTTCTGCGGTGGAGAGCGTCGGGCTCTCGCCGGTGGTGCCGCACGGCACGAGCCCGTCGATGCCGGACATGAGCTGCCAGGTGACGAGCCGCCGGTAGGCCGCCTCGTCGAAGGAGCCCGCGGTGGTGAACGGGGTGACGAGGGCGGTGAAGGCGCCCCGGATCATCGGGCGGCGGGGGTCTGCGAGGGTCATCAGAGTGCTCCTTGGCGTTCCGTTGCGGCTCGTCGGTGGACGGGTGGTTCGGTCGGCTGCGGGCGGGTGGCAGCCCGCGTCATGCGGTGGCCACGGCCACCTCCCGGACGGGCGGAGGGCCGGCGAGCAGGGCGTCGACGACGGGGTCGAAGCCGTGGATGCCCGGGCTGCGGGTCTCGGCGAGCAACCAGTCGGCTGCCGCGAGCGCGCCGGCGGCGTAGGCGGAGCGGTCGCGGGCCGTGTGGCGCAGCTCGATGCACTCGCCGGGGCCATCGAAGCCGACGAGGTGGCTTCCCGGGTTGGCGCCGGCCCGGATCCCGAACACCTCGAGGGCGTCCGGCTCGGCGCGCTGCGCCGCCGGGTCGGCGACGCGCGAGACGCGCGGATGGGCGGCAGTGATCCGGGCGGCCAGGGCACGGGCCGTGCCCGATGGGCGGTCCGCCTTGCCACGCCGGTGCCACTCGACGAGGTAGGGATCCCAGGCGGCGAGCGTCCCGAGGCGTGCCACGGCGTCGTCGACGAGGCGCCCGAAGAGCGCCATCCCGAGCGCGAGGTTCGGCGCGACGACCGCGGCAGCCGCGTGGTTGCGCAGGAGGTCGGCGACGGGCTGACGATCCGCGTCCCACGCCGTCGTGCCGATCACGAGCCGGCGGCCCCCGGCCGCCAGCACGTCACTGACGTTGGCCGCGACGGCGTCGCCCCTGCTCGCGTCGATCGAGACGTCCGCGCCGGCGAGGTCCGCCGGGTCGTGGTGCCCGCCGCGAGGACGCCCGAGCACCCTGGCCCGGTCGCCGCGCTCGACGAGGGCGGCCGCGATGGCCAGGCCGAGCGGCCCGTCGCCCAGGATGACTGCGTCCATGGTCTGTTCCTCGCGTTCGGTCGTGTCGGACGCGGGGCCGGTCGGGCCGGAGGATCCTTCGCCATCGGGGCGAATCAAGAGGCCGCGGTCACCTCAGGGTGTCCGCGGCCCTCGGAGCCTCCGTTCCCTGGAGGCCCCGGTCGTCGTCTCGCGCGCCGTCAGAGCCCCAGGGCCCGTGCCTCCCGGCAGGGCCGCCAGAGCTTGTGCTTCAGCTCGCTGGAGCGGTGAAGTCGGCGCATGGTCGGCAGGATATCGGAGTCGCGCTTCCTGTCAAGCATTATTCACTCGAGTATGCAGTCGCGTGGGCGGCGAGGCTCCGTTGCTCCTGCACGGCATGCAGGCATCGGACCGGCCGCGCCCGTCACGAAGTCGTGCGGACGCGGGCGGCCGGGCCGGTCACGAGACCGCGGCGGAAGCGGCGTCCCTGCCGTCGACGGATCACCCGGCGTACATCAGCGATCCCGGCGTCGTCAGGAGCTGGCCGGACTCGAGCCAGGTCTTGAGGCCCGAGAGAATCATCGGCCAGCCGCCGTACAGCTGCTCGTTGGCGCCCTCGCGAAGCTGGTCGTGGGTGACGGTCAGGCGACACGAGTCGTCGGCGATCCGCTCGATCTCCCAGGTGACCCGCGACGTGCCCTCGGCCTTCACGTCCTCGCCCCACAGCGCGACCATGCTCTGGACGAGCCGGCGGGGCGGGTCGACGACGAGGTTCTCGCCCTCGCCGAGAAGCGAGGGCGCGCCCGGCGCGCCCATCTCGAAGTGCGAGCCCGGGGTCCAGTCCGAGGTCTGGCGGGCCCCGAAATTGTACTTGGCCCGGATCTCCGGGTTGACGATCGCCTCCCAGAGGAGCTCGGGGGTCGTCCGGATGTAGATCTCGAACACCTTTTCCATGGGACGCTCCAGTCTGCTCTTGAGGCCGCTGAGCGCAGCCGCCCAGGGCTCGGCGTACTTGCTCACCCACCGGTCGTGGACGAGCCGGATCGGGACCGGGTTCAGGAAGTGCAGCTTCTCGCGGCCACGCCGCCTGGTGACGACCAGGCCCGCCTCCTCGAGCTGCCGCAGGTGCCGCATGACGCCGAACCGCGTCATCGCGAACCTCGCCTCGAGCGCGCCGAGCGTCTGCCCGTCTTCCCGGAAGAGCTCGTCGAGCAGGCTCCGTCGCGTCGGATCGGCGAGGGCCCTGAACACCTTGTCCATCGCTGATACGATATGTGATGATTTGGTCACATGTCAAGACCCAAGGGCCGCCTGTGCGCTGCGCATCGATCACCCCGAACGCCAGACGGCACCGAAGCCTGTCGGCCGACGCAGGATCGGCCGTCTGCGGGCGGCCGGTCGGGCGCGCGACGGACATTCGCGGACGCAATGGGGCACGATCGCTGCGTGACCCAGCGGACCACCCCGATGCCGACGGTCCAGCGGCTCGTCGCGTACCTCGCGGACGCCCCGGAGCCCGACCCGGTGATCGCCGACATGGCGGCGTGGCTCGCGGCCTCGCCCCGGTTCCGCGCCTTCGTCGAGGCGAACCGTGACAAGATCCGCAAGAAGCTCCGCGGCGCCACGTCGGCCGACGCCAGGCTCGACGTCGGCGCCGAGCTGCGGGTGGCGGCGCTCCTGCTCGCGGACCGTCGCCTCGAGCTCGCCTTCGAGGCTTATGGTGCCGGACGCCGGGGGCCGGACTTCACGGTCACGTTCCGGGCCGGCCGGGCCTTCAACGTGGAGGTGACCCGGCGGCGACGGCCCGGCAGCGCGGCGCTCGAGCCGGCGATCCTGGCCAAGCTCCGGCAGCTCCCGCCGTCGGCCTCGAACGTGCTGGTGGTGGCAACTGGCGGAGACGACCCTCCGCCGGATCCCGGCGCCGTCCTGCGCGACCTGCGGGCCCGCGCCGACGGGCGCGACGACGCGTTCTTCGAGGCGTTCGGGCTGGACGGCTCGGCGGCCTTCCACGCGGGGCTCCTGCGGCTCGCGGCGGTCGTTGCCGTGTCCTCGGCCCCGGAAGGCTCGGCGAGGGTCGCCTCACTGGAAGAACGCGGGGGCCCGGATCCAGCTCCCGGCGTCCGCTCTCCGGGCGCTGCTGGCGGCGCTGGCCGGCGATCGCGGCGACCGCCTGAGGCGCTCAGTCCGCCGGTGTCGCCTCGGCAGCCTCGGATCAGCCCCCGGCTGCCCCCGCGCAGTCGTAGAGATTGTTCGTGCCGCTCGTGGCGCTGTCGACGAGCGTGCAGGATGCGGTGACCCACGCGCTGACGCCCGTCGAGGACCCACCTGCCATGGGGCCGCCGCCCATCGGGCCGCCGCCCGCGCCATTCCCGCCCACGATGACGAACCGGAGATCCCCGCTCGCGACGAAGGCCTGGAGCTGGGCGAGCGTCGGCGCGGCGTCGCCGCCGTTGAAGCCACCCATGGTCATGACCGGCAGCCCCGAGGCGAGCTGGATGCCGGCAGCCGAACCCGACCCGCTGACGGCGACTGCCCAGCGAGCGGCGCCGATGTTGGCCCGGAGATAGCCGACCAGCGTGCTGCTTGCCGAGCTTCCCTGGCTGCCGCCGAAGCCTGCGCCGGCCATGGCTGCCTGCCCCGCAAGGGCGGGTCCCCCGGATGCCGGGCGGCCTCCCCCGCCAAAGCCTCCCGGGCCGCCGTTGCCAAGGCCGGACGTCATGGGGCCGGCGACCGGGTCGCCACCCGACAACGCCGACGCCATCGTGGAGGTCGCGTACGCGGCCGGGCCGGCGAGCATTGCCGCGATCCCGAGGGTCGCAGCGGCAAGGGCGGCGCGACGCCCGCTCATCGCCGCGGGCATGCCGACCACGAGCGCTGCCGCCGCGCTGACGGCGACGATCGCGATCCCGAGGCCCGGGACGAACGCCGGCGTGCGGTCGAGGATGCCCATCGCGACGAGCCCGCTGCCGACGAACACGGCTCCGAGGGCGAGGCCACCGAACGGCGACCGTTCGCGCAGGCGCCAGAGCTCGACCGTGCCGGCGCCGACGAGCGCCCCGATGGCGGGTGCGAGGGCCACCGCGTAGTACGAGTGGACGGTGCCGGACATGAAGCTGAAGACGATCGCCGTGCCGACGAGCCAGCCGCCCCACAGCAGGTATCCCGCCCGCGGTCCGTCGGTCCGGCCCGCGCGGCCGCGCAGCAACAGGCCGGCGACGAGAGCGACCAGGGCGAACGGGATCAGCCACGCGATCTCGCCACCGAACTGGCTATTGAACAGGCGCAGGATTCCCGGCTCGCCGGCGAAGTTGGCGCCGCCGCCGCCGTTGCCGGCCGATCCGCCGAAGATGCGGCCGAGGCCGTCGTACCCGAACAGCAGCTGGAGCGCCGAGTTGCCCGTGCTGCCGCCGATGTAGGGTCGCGCGTCGGCGGGGATGAGGTCGACCGTCACCGCCCAGGCGAAGCTCGTCACGAGCACGCTCGCGAGCGAGACCGCGAGGCCGGCGATCCGTCGGCGCAGGCCCCCGGGGGCCGCGACGGCCCAGGTGAGGGCGAACGCTGGCAGGACGAGGAATGCCTGCAGGAACTTCGCGTTGAAGCCAAGGCCCACGAGCAGGCCTGCGACCACGAGCCAGCGCATGTGGCCGCGATCGAGCGCGCGGAGCAGCGCCCACGCCGCGGAGACGAGAAGGAGCACGAGCAGCGCGTCGGGATTGTCGTAGCGGAAGATGAGGACGGCGACCGGCGCCAGGGCCATCACGATACCGGCGATCGTGGCTGCGACGGGCCCGAAGGACTTCCGGACGGCCTGGAACAGCACGACGACGCTCGCGACGCCCATCAGGGCCTGCGGCGCCAGGATCGCGAACGAGTTGAGGCCGAGCAGCCGGACCGAGAGGCCCATCACCATCGTCGCCAGCGGAGGCTTGTCGATGGTGATGAAGCTGCTCGCGTCGAGCGAGCCGAAGAACCACGCGCTCCAGCTCTGCGAGGCTGCCTGGGCGGCCATCGCGTAGTACGTATTGGCGTAGCCGCTGACCGTCAGGTTCACGAAGTAGAGGACCGCGGCCAGGGCTGCGACGCCGCCGAGGGCCGGGCGGACCCAGGCCTCGGCGTGCTCGCGCCCGAGCACGAGCCTGCGGGCGAGCGACGTGGGCCCGGACGTCCCGGGCGCCGGCTCGGCGGGACGGGCTCGCGGGGTGGGCTGGACGACGACGCTCACGCGACAGCTCCGTCCCGGGTGGCCGGCCGGGCCGGCGCTGCGATCCACGACCGGAGGAGGACGAAGCGGCAGACCGTCGCGGCCGCGTTGGCCGCGACCAGCACGCCGATCTCGACGGCACGGCTCGCGGCCGGCGCCACGAGGCCGAGGATGCCCACCGCCGAGGTGGTGATCGCGAGGGCGATCCCGAAGGCGGCGAGGCCGGCTGCCTGGTCGCGGATCGCGCCGTCGCGGCCCGTGCGGGCGAACGTGAGCCGGCGGTTGGCGGCCGTATTGGCGATCGCCGTCACGAGGAGGGCGAGCCCGTTGGCGAGCGCGGCGTCGAGGGAGGTCCGAAGCGCCGCGTAGATGGCCAGGTAGGCCACCGTGCTCGCGATGCCGATCGCTGCGAAGGTCGCTGCCTGCCGGACCAGCCGGCGGGAGACGCTCGTCCGGGCGAGCCGCCCGCGGAAGGCCGACGGGCCGGGCACCGCGCGGCCGGCCCGGCCGGCGAGGGGGCCGCGATCGCTCGCGCCGTCACGCTCGACGCGGCGGCGCGGCCGAGGCGCCGGCGAGCATGCCGGCCATCACGAGCCTCCCGTCGTGGCGTGGCCGCTGCCGGCGGCGCCCGGCTGGACGCTCGTGCCCTGGAGGCCGGCGCCGGGTGGTCGTCGTGCCGCTGGAGGTGCTCGTCGTCGAGGAGCCGCTCGACGTGCCCGTGGTCGACGGGCCCGAGATCGTCGCGACGGCGGTCGGCGCGACGGACGCGGTCGAGCTGGCGTTCGTCGCCGCGGCGAGGGTGCCGAAGCCGAGGACCGCCGCGACGCCTGCGATCGCCGCCCCGGTGGTGACCTGGTTCAGGCGTCGAACCGCCCGTTCGCGGACGAGCTGGTTCGGGTTGACGGGGATCGGGTGGGGGTGGTTGTTCGCGTTCATGGCCCGACGTTCGAGCCCGGCGCCTTTCGATCGGGTGACGCCAGGATGTGCGTTCTCAGATGCTTCGGGGGGCGTCGCGGCCGAGGGGGAGGCCGGGCGACGGCGTCGTCTGGCGGCGGTCGATGGCGAGGGACCCGGCAACGGTCGGCGGACATGCAGGCGGCCCGGGCGCGCATGGCGCGCCCGGGCCGGTGAGCGGCGACGCTACCGGGTGATGCGAGCAGGCAGGTCGGGCACCGCCCGGGCGAGCGGCTGGCCGGGCCGGGAGCGGACGGGCGCGGCGGCCGGCCGGCCGGACGTGACCCGGACAAGCGTGGCGAAGCCGACGGCCGCGACGCAGGCGACGACGATCGCGACCATCCAGGCCGCCGTCACATCGGTGCCCATGCCGAGCGTGTGGAGCACGGCGAGCGGCCACATTCCATAGGCGGTCCAGTGCACGGCCCGCCAGGTCCGGGCGCCGATCCGGTTGCGCAGGAGGCTCGTCACGATGAGCGCCGCGAACAGGTACAGGGCGACGATGCCAAGCGCCATCCAGAACGGCTCGTAGGCCGACACGAACGGCACGAGGCTGGCGACGAACCCGAGCGACACGAACGGATCGAGGGCGGCCGTGACGACGTGGATCGCCAGGAACACGATCGTGAGCAGGGACAGGTTCTTGTGGAACCCGGCCGTCGCGAACGGCGGCCAGGCCGGGGTGCGCCAGCGCAGGACCGACAGGATCCCGAGGTACACCACGGCCGTCGTGAAGATGAGCGTGACAATTCCCGCGCCACGCGTCGCGAACCAGAAGAGCTGGTCGTTCATGCGGAGAAGTTCCTCCGAGTCGGCCGGCCAGCCGGCGACGCGGACGATCCGACCGTCGCGCGCCACCAGCCTCGCGGGCAGGGCATTGGCCGCGAGCCAGGCCGGAGCCGACTCGCCCATCACGATGGCGGCGGTCGACGCCGCGTTGGCATCGGCTGCGCTCGAGGCGGCGACGGTCGCCGTCCTCCAGGGTCCCGCCGCCGGACGGCCCGTCGCGGGATCGACGAGGTGGTGCATCTCCACGCCGGCCCGGGTCCATCGGCGCAGCCCGGTGCTCGACGTCGCGACGGCGCCGTCCGTGATCCGGACGACCTCTCCCGACCCGTCCGCGGCGGCAGCGCTGTCTTCGGCGAGGAGGATCCGCCAGCCGGACTCGGGCGGGATGCCGTCCGTCGCGATGTCGCCGCCAAGGCTGACGAGGATGCCGCCGCCGCCCATCTCGTCGAGGGCCAGCTCCGCCGCGAGGTCCGCGGCGAGGCCCTTGCCGGTGGCCCCGAGGTCGAGCTCGACGCCCGCTGGGACCCGGACCCGGCGCGACGCGGGGTCGAACCGGACCGCCTCCCAGCCCGCCACGGAAGCGAGCGCGAGGGGTTCGGCCATGCGCGCGGAGCGACGATGGGAGAGCGCCGCAAAGTCGTCGTCGTAGCCGAGCAGGCGCAGGGTCCGCCCGATCGTGGGGTCGACCGCCCCGGCCGTGAGGCGGGCCGCGCGCAGGGCGGTCCCGATCGCCCGGGCGAGGAGCGGGCTGACGAGCAGGTCGCGGCCGGCGTTCGCGTTCAGGACCGAGAGCTCGCTGTCTGGACGGAAGCGGCTGTAGGTGGCATCGATGTCGGCGAGCACGGTGGTGACGGCGCGGCGCGCCATCTCCAGGCGGCCCTCGTCGGTGACGAGGACGTGGACCGAGGTCCCGAGCGCGCGCCACGTCGCCTCGGCGGGTCTGGTCGCTGCGACGCCTGTCGATGCGCTGCGCAGGAGTCGGCGCTGGGCGGTGGGGATCTCGGGTGCCTGGGTGATCATGCCCGGAGTCTCGGGCTGCCTGCCTTTCGACTCGATGACGTCCGCATGAGAGAACCCACAGGCGCTCCTGGCATCGGCCGCCGGCCGCGGGTCCGGGAGGACTCTGCCGGACGCGTCCGGGAGTCCCCTGGCGGCGACTGCCGGGCAACAGGTCGGACGGACGCATGCGGCGGCCCACCTTTCGGGGGGATGACGGGCGGCGCCCGATCGCCTGGCGGTGCGATGGCTGCCGGCGCCTGGCGTATCGTCACGCCACCCGAAGGCCGCCGGTGCCGGGCCCGGAGGACCCACCAGCTCGACGAGGACCCCATGGATCTCGAACGCTTCGCCAGGCAGCCGCTCCTGTTCGGGCCGTCGCCGGTCCACCCGCTGCGCCGGCTCTCCGACCATCTCGGCGGAGGGGTCGAGATCTGGGCCAAGCGCGAGGACTGCAACTCGGGGCTCGCGTTCGGGGGCAACAAGGTCCGCAAGCTCGAGTACCTCGCAGCGGATGCCATCTCGGCGGGCGCCGACACGCTCGTGTCGATCGGCGGAGTCCAGTCCAACCACACCCGCCAGGTGGCCGCTGTCGCCGCCCACCTGGGGATGCGGGCGGTCCTCGTCCAGGAGCACTGGGTCGACTGGCCCGATGCGGTCTACGACAAGGTCGGCAACATCCTGCTCTCGCGACTCATGGGTGCCGACGTGCGGCTCGACGCCGCCGGCTTCGACATCGGCATCCGGCCGAGCTGGGAGGCGGCCCTCGAGTCGGTCCGGGCGGCCGGCGGGCGGCCCTACGCGATCCCGGCCGGCGCATCCGACCATCCGTTGGGCGGCCTCGGCTTCGCGAGCTGGGCGTTGGAGGTGGAGCGCCAGGAGCAGGATCTCGGCACGTTCTTCGACACGATCGTCGTGTGCTCGGTGACCGGGTCCACCCAGGCCGGGATGATCGCGGGCTTCGCCGCCCAGGATCGGCCGCGCGCAGTGCTCGGGATCGACGCGTCCGCGACCCTCGAGCAGACACATGCCCAGGTGGCCCGGATCGCCCGCCGGACGGCGGACCTCATCGGTGTCGGGCGCGACCTGCGGGACGACGAGATCGTGCTGCTCGACGGCTACAGCGCGGGCGTCTACGGCGTGCCGGACCGGCCCACGATCGAGGCGATCCGGCTCGTCGCACGCCTGGAGGGAATGCTCACGGACCCGGTCTACGAGGGCAAGTCGATGGCCGGCCTCGTCGACCTCGTCGCCTCGGGCAGGATCGCCCGGGGCTCGAAGGTGCTCTACGCCCACCTTGGCGGGCAGCCCGCGCTGAGCGCGTACAGCGGGGCGTTCTAGGTCCCCGCGGGGCGGCCGTCTCGGGTCGGGCGGCGCGCCTGCCGTTGGGCGCCCGGGGCTCCGGCACTGCGCCGTCAGCTCAGGCGCGCTGCGCCGTCAGCTCAGGCGCGCTGCGCCGTCAGCTCAGGCGCGCTCCGCCGTGTCGCCTACGGCCGGTGGCCGGCACCCGGCCGACCGGTATGGCAGGATCAGCGCCATGCGCAGGGACCGTGCCATGGGCCGCTGCAGGTGTCGTCCGCGGGTGCGTGACCTCGTGCGCGTGCGGACGCCCGAACGGCAGGGCGACGCCGCCGCGTAGACCCCCGGCAGGCCACGACCCGCGACGCGCCCAGCCGACCGCCACGTCCCAACGGTCATCCACGAGGTCGTCATGGTCACCCAGGTCCGAACCCCCGAATACGCGCGCGCGCTGGCCGAGAACGAGCGCTATGCCGCCCAGTTCGACCGCTCCACCCTTCCTCTGCCGCCGGGCCGGCGGCTCGCCGTCCTCGCCTGCATGGACGCCCGCCTCACCGTCGAGGATGTCCTCGACCTCCGCACGGGCGACGCCCACATCATCCGCAATGCCGGCGGCCTGGCGACCGACGACGCAATCCGCTCGCTCGTCATCAGCCAGCACCTCCTCGGCACCGAAGAGGTGATCGTGATCGAGCACACCGGCTGCGGCATGCTCACCTTCAATGACGCCGACGTCCGCGCCGACCTGGCCGCCAAGACGGGCGAGGACGTCGACCTGCCGCTCCAGGCGTTCGGTTCGCTGGAGCAGAACCTGGCGGCCCAGGTGGAGCGGATCCGATCGCATCCGTGGATCAAGGACGTCCCCGTCCACGGGCTGGTGTACGAGGTTGAGACGGGCCGCCTCCGCGAGGTGGCCTGACCGGATCACCCTACCGCCGCCCCGCGCCCGACCCGGCAGCCTGCCGGGCGGGCGCCGGTCGCGGTCGCGGCGGACGGCACCCCGACCAGAAGCGTGCGCGACGGTCAGGCGGGCGGGCGTCCGCCGAGGCAGTCGACGATGAAGGCTGCGGTCGCGACCGCAGCCCTGAAGCGGCCGTGCGGGCCGCGCTGGAAGAGCCGCACCTCGTGGAGTCGCGCCGGAGTCCCCGCAGGCCCGGCCAGCGCCGCCCGCAGCGTCGTCTCCGTGCCGCTGTCGCGGACGGCGAGCGCCACCCCGACCTCGGCGCCCGCGTTCGAGGCCGCCTCCACGGCCGCCTCGCCGAGGCGCGCATCGAGCGCGTCCGCGGTCGTCTCCGGTCCGAAGGTCGACGTCCGGGCCACGGCCGACACCTCGCCGAGGAGCGCGGCGAGCGCGCCGTGCGAGCCGGCCTCGACCGTCGCAATCCTGACCCCGGCCGCTGCAGCCGCCCCGGCGACCAGCTCCTGCCAGCTCGTCTCCCCCTCCGCCCAGACGTACCCGGCGAGGGTCGCCCGCACGCTCGCGACGGTCGCGTCGCACACCTCGGCCGCGCTGCGGGCGACGCCCGCGACGGAGGCCCCCTCGGCCACCGCCGAGATGCGGACGTCGAGCCAGTCCGAGCGCGCATACGTTGCGACGACCGGATTGCGACGGCGCAGCATCTCCTCGCCGAGCAGCTCGGCGACGTGGGATTCGCCGATGCCGTAGGTTCGGAGCGTGCGGACCTCGCGCCCGTCCCCGAGGCCGCGAGCGCGCAGCCGCGGGAGAACCCAGTCGCTCCACATCGGCCGCATCTCGCGGGGCGGGCCGGGCAGGAGGACGACGACGCGCCCGTCGGGGCGATCGACCCACCAGCCGGGCGCGGTGCCGTTGGCGTTCGGGATGGTGATTGCCGACGGGATGAGCCAGGCCTGCTTGAGGTTGATCTCCGGGAGCGGGATGCCGCGCCGGTCGAACAGTCGCCGGAGCCATCGCTCGAGCCGCGGGTCGACGACCGGGGTCTCGCCGACCGCCGCGGCGATGGCCTCCCGGGTCAGGTCATCGGGTGTCGGCCCGAGGCCGCCGGTCGTGACGATCAGGTCGACCGCGGCGAGGCCCTCGCGAAGCGTCTCGGTGACCAGACCGAGATCGTCCGGCAGGGCGACGATCCGGCGGACGCCGACGCCGTGCTCGCCGAGGGAGCGGGCAAGCTCGCCGCCATTCGTGTCGCGGGTCTCGCCGGCCGTCAGCTCGCTCCCGACCGCGAGCAGCTCGGCGGTCGCGATGCCGCGGGACGGAGGGTTCGGATCAGGAATCGTCATTCGCGGAACGGTACCCGGACTGGCCCGTCCCCGCACCCCTATGGCCGACGCGACGGGTCACCATCCGCACCACGCAGCCGGGTGCCGTGGTTTGACCTGACCCTCGATGTGACGTATCCTCGATAATCGATCAAAGTCTCCGAGGGGTGACTCCCGATCGGCAGCCGCCGACGGCCCGGTGCCCCGGCAGGGACGGAACGACGGCCGGTCCGGAAGGGAGCACCATGAGCCAGCTCGACGCATTCAGCCTCGCCGGCCGCGTGGCATTCGTGGCGGGTGGCGGAGGCGCGATCGGCAGCGCGATGGCGGTCGCCATGGCCGGCGCCGGTGCCGGCGTCACCGTCCTCGACCGGACCCAGGAGCTGGCGGACGCGGCCGCCGAGCGGGTCCGCGCCGCGGGCGGCGACTGCCTCGCCATGGGCGCCGACGTCCTCCAGGAATCCGAGTGCGCCCGGGTCGTCGCGGCGACGGTCGAGCGCTTCGGCCGGCTCGACATCGTCGTCAACTGCGTCGGCGGGGGCGCCGGCAAGGTGCTGTTCGACGCGCAGGAGTACCCCCGCGACGCGTGGGACTGGATCTACGAGCTGAACGTCCGGAGCACGCTCCTCGCGACGCAGGCGGCGGTCACGGCGATGATCGCGGCGGGGAACGGCGGCAAGGTGCTGAACATCTCGTCGGTCCGGGCGAGCCTCGGGATCAATGCTGGATACTCGGCCTATGTGGCCGCCAAGGGCGCGATCAGCTCGCTGACCCGCCAGTGGGCGACCGAATGGGCGAAGCACGGGATCAACGTCAACGCGATCTCGCCGACGTTCGTCGACACGCCCCAGGTCGCGATGCTGCTCGACGATCCGGCCTTCAAGGCCGGGATCGTCAGCCGGATCCCGCTCGGCCGGGTGGGCGGTACGGAAGACCTCGTCGGCGCGGCGATCTTCCTCTGCTCCGACGCGGCGGCCTTCATCACCGGCCAGATCCTGGGGATCGACGGCGGCCTGACGGCCACGCAGTAGTGCGCGGCCTGACGGCCAGGCAAGGAGCTGCCGGAGGGGCAGAATCCCTCAGGGATCGCGTCCACCGCACCATCCACCCTTCGACCTCGCCTGAGGAGCCAGCCCCGATGATGGAGAACGTCACCGCGAACGTCTTTACGACCACGAAGCTGCGGGGGTGCAATCCGAGCTTCGTCGCGACGTCCGACGGGGTCGTCGTCATCGACACACCCCAGCTTCCGACCCGGGCCGTGGCGATGCGGGCGGCCGCCGAGGCGCACGGGCCGATCCGCTACCTCATCAACACCGAGCACCACGTCGACCACATCTTCGGCAACTACTACTTCAAGGGCGCCGGGACCGTGGTCAACCACCGCGAGCTGTACGAGCGCTTCATGGTCGTCTACCCGGAGCTCGATCCGTACGCCTACGCCTACGAATCGATCCCCGGTGACAACCCCAGGGGCACCGACCTCGACGATCCCGATGCTGTCGGGATCTGGCCGGAGCGCGACGTCTACTACGCGAACCCGAACAAGGGCACGATCGTGTTCACGGGAGACCTCATGCTCCGCGTGGGCGATCACACCTTCAACCTGCTGCACACCCCGGGCCACACGCCGGGGCAGCTGGCCGTCCACGTGCCGGAGGAAGGCGTCGTCTTCACGGGCGACACGATCTTCTCGGGCTGCCAGACCTGGCTGATGACCTCGAACGTGGAGCAGTGGCTCGCCGCCCTCGAGCGGATCCGGGGCCTGGACTTCGAGCGGATCGTGCCCGGCCACGGGCCCGTCGTGCCGAAATCCTACCTCGACGTCCAGCGCTCGCACCTCATGGAGTGGAAGACGGCGGTCGCGATCGCGATCGCGAGCGGCTGGTCGCGCGAGGAGACGATCGCCCGGGTCAACTTCAAGGACCGCTTCGGCCCGGTGGACATCGGCCAGGGCTACATGCTCGACTACATCCAGACCCTCAACGCCGGCACCCTGTACGACAAGCTCAGCGGGGCGATCCTCGGCGCCTGACAACGCCGGCCGGGTACCGCCGAAGCCGGCTGACGCGGCGCGCCGCGTGCCCCGTCGGGCGGCTCGGCGCGGCTCGGCGCGGCTCGGGTCACGCCCTCAGAGGAGGTCTCGCCATGCCTGCCCATCCCGCAGTGCCCGCGACCATGCGCGCCCTGGTCGTGCTCGAGCCGAACCGCTTCGAGGTCCGCGACGTCGCCGTCCCGCAGCCGGGCTCCAACGAGGTGCTCGCGCGCGTCCGGGCCGTGTCCATCTGTGGCACCGATGCCCACCTCATCCACGGCGACTACCCGGGATTCTGGCCGCCGGCATTCCCATTCATCCCGGGGCACGAGTGGGCGGGCGAGATCGCCGCGCTCGGTCCCGGCGCGGAACGGTTCGGCTGGACGGTCGGCGACCGCGTCGCCGGCACGTCGCACGACGCCTGCGGCGTCTGCCGGGAGTGCGTCGAGGGGCGCTACAACCTGTGCGAGAACTACGGTCGCCCGGGCCTCCACCGGCAGTACGGTCACAACGTCCAGGGCGCCGATGCGACCTACGTCGTGCAGGGCGTCAAGACCGTCTTCCCGCTGCCCGACGAGCTCTCGGACGAGGACGGCGCCCTGATCGACCCTGCTTCGATCGCCCTCCACGTCGCGAACCGGGGCAACATCACGCCGGGCGACACCGTGGCGATCACCGGCGCCGGCGCCATCGGCCTGCTGGCGGGAGACGCCTCGCGGATCCGCGGCGCCGGGCGGGTCATCGTGGTGGGGCGCGGGTACCGGCTCGCCAAGGCGGCCGCGATGGGGTTCGAGACCGTCAACACGGCGTCGGGCGATCCGGTGGGGGCCGTCCGCGGGCTGACCGGCGGCCTGGGTGCCGACGTCGTCCTCGAATGCGCCGGCGTACCGGCGATGGTGGAGGCGGCGCTCGCCATGCTCCGGCGGGGCGGACGCTGCGCCGCCGTCGGCATCCCGACGGTCGGCGTCGAGATCGCCATGCAGCGCCTGGTGCTCGACGAGCTCGAGCTCGTCGGCTCACGCGCTTCGGCAGGCGAGATGCGACGAGTCCTGCCGCACGTCGTCGACGGCCGCATGCGGGTCCGCGAGCTCGTCACCCACCGCTTCCCGCTGGAGCAGCTACGCGGACGCCCTGGCGACCTTCAACGACCGGGCCAGCGGCGCGATCAAGATCATCGTCGCTCCCTGACCTCGCGGCGCGGCACCGGCGGGGCCGCGGGCAGCACTGGCCGCCGGGCGGCCACGCCTGCACGGTGGCGGGCAGCTGCAGCGGCCCTGCCTCGGTCGTCAGGCGCGCCCGGCTGCGACCTCGTCGGCGCGGTTGCGACCCGCCAGCACGATCAGGTCCTCGTGGAGCTCGAACCAGGCGCCGTGGTAGCTGTCCACGCGGGGCGACGCCACGAACCGGCCGTCTCCCCGGCGGCGGCCGCGGCGGCCGCGGCTCAGCCGCTCGAGGTAGCAGCCGAGGCGCGGCAGGCCGGCGACGTGCGGGGTCAGCCAGGCCGCGACGTCGACGTGCAGCGTCCCGAGACCGGCCAGCACCCCGGCGTCGTAGGCGGCATCCGCGTGGTCGTTGAACGCCTGGGTCCCGTTCACCTCCCGCATCTGCCAGGCAGTCACGGTCTCCTTCATCCGGCGATCCAGGGCCACGAACGCGTCGAGCGCCGCCTGGGCGTTGGCCGCGCCCCACCGCTGGCTGTCGGCGGCGAGCATCTCGCGCCCGACCGCCTTGCCGTCGGCCGTCAGGCGGAACTGCCCGGAGCCGATCTCGACGAGGCCGTCGGCGACCAGGCGGTCGAGCACGGCCGCCGCCTCGTCGGGCGCGCGCAGCACGGCGGCGCCGAGGCTCTCGGGCGTGGCGTACCCCTTGATCGTCAGGGCGCGGATGACGTCGTCCGCCGCGAGGGGGCCCGTCCGTCGGCCGCCGCCTGGCCATCCGGCGGGTCAGCCTGCGCGTCGGGCTGCGGTTCGTCCGGCGCGCCAATCTCGATCCTGAGGTCGCGGGCCCAGCCGAGGAGGATGGCTGCCTCGGGCACCACCTCCGTCGCGCCGCTCGCCACCCCGGCGAACACGTCGCCGGTCGACGCCGTCGATCGTGATCGGGTCCCCCGCGGCGAGCAGCCGGTCACCGATCGTCGCCGCCCCGGCCGCGAGCCGGACGCCGGCGGCACCGACGACGGCCGGGATCCCCCAGCCGCGGGCGACGACCGCGGCATGGCTGGCGAGCCCGCCGGTCGAAGTCAGGATCCCGGCTGCCCGGGCCATGCCGTGAACATCGTCGGGCGAGGTCTCGGCCCGCACGAGGATCGCCGCCCGCCCGGCGTCGGCCACCGCGATCGCGGCCTCCGCGCGTGAGCGCGATCTCGCCGCTCGCGACCCCCGGCGAGGCGGGCAGGCCGCGGGTCAGCGGCGCCCCGGCATCGGATCGCTCGGTCGTCCGGGTCGGCGGGTCGACGAGCAGCCTTGCGACCCGCTTGACGGCCTCGGCCCGCGTGATCGGGAAGTCATCGGCCTCGGCCATCTCGACGGCGATCCGGAGGGCCGCCTGCGCGCTCCGCTTGCCGACCCGGACCTGGAGCATCCAGAGGTGCCGCTGCTCGATGGTGAACTCGATGTCGCAGAGGTCGCCGAAGTGGCGCTCGAGCTTCCGAGCGTGGCTCAGCAGCTCGGCATGCACGGCGGGCATGCGCGTCTCGAGGATGGCGATCGGCTGGGTCGCGTGCGTGCCGGCGACGACCTCCTCGCCCTGCGCCCTGAACATGATGTCGCCGTAGAGGGCGTTCTCGCCGGTCGCGGGATTGCGGGTGAAGAGCACGCCGGTGGCGGAGTCGTCGCCCCGGTTGCCGAACACCATGGCCTGCACGGTGACGCCTGTGCCGAGCGCGTCGCTGATCTCCTCGTGCGCGCGGTACGCGCGGGCCCGGTCGCTGTTCCACGAGCCGGAACACGGCTTCGACGGCACCCCGGAGCTGCTCCCATGGATCGTCCGGCACCGTCGCGACGCCGACGATGTCGCGATAGACCTTCACGAAGCGGGCGTGGCAGTCGGCCGCGAACGCCGGATCGCCCGAGATCGCGGCGAGGCCGGCCTCGGTCGCGTCGTTCAGGCCGAGGTTGAGGATCGTGTCCATCATGCCGGGCATGGACAGCGGGGCGCCCGAGCGGACGCTCACCAGCAGCGGATCGGCGGGATCCCCGAACTGCCGGCCGACGAGCCGCTCCAGGCGGGCCATCCCGTCCCGGATCTCGGCTCCGAGGCCCTCCGGCCAGCCGCCCGCCAGGAACGCATTGCAGGCGGTCGTGGTGACGGTGAAGGCGGGCGGCACGGGCAGCCCGAGCTCGGTGGCCATCGTCCCGATGTTGGCGGCCTTGCTCCCGACGAGCGCCTTGATCTCCGGGAGCGCCAGGTCGTGGCGATGGTCGTAGGCGTACACGTAGGTCACGGGACGGGATCCTCCAGCCGGACCGGGCGGCCGCGGGGCCGCTGCCTGCTCAGGGCGCGACGATGATCTTGATCGCCCCGCTCGCGGGGTCGTTGAAGGTGGCGAGCGCCGCGGCGTAGTCGGCCAGGCTGAAGCGATGCGTCATCACCTCCCGGACGCGCATCCGGCCCTGCTCGACGAGCGGGATCACCCGGCGCATCTCACCCGCGGTCGCGCGCGATCCGACGAGCTCGAGCTCGTCGAGCACGAGCCGCTGCATGGCGATCTCGACGCCGAGGGTCGGGATCCCGACCGCCGCGCAGCGGCCACCCCGGCGCAGCATGCCGAGCGCCCACTGGACGGTGGTCGGCACGCCGGCGCACTCGAGGACGACGTCGGCACCCAGCCCGCCGGTCATCGTGCGGACGATCGCGACCGGGTCGCTGTCGTTCGGATCGACGGTCTCGAACCCCATCGCAGCGGCCTTGGCGAGCCGCAGCGGGTTCCGCTCGATCACGATCACGCGCGCCGCGCCCCGGATCCGGGCAGCATCGCCGCCCAGGAGGCCGATCGCGCCGGCGCCGGTGATCGCGACGACGTCGCCCGGCGTGATGTTGCCCCGGTTCGCGACGTGGAGCGCGATGGACGCCGGGTCGATGACTGCCCCTCGTCGAACGACAGGCCGTCCGGGAGCCGGAACACCGACTTGACCCCCTGCACGACGTAGGTCGCGTCAGCGCCCTGGACGCTGTGCCCGTACTGGCGGTGGAGGCCCGGCTTCCCGTAGTTCTCGCAGAGGTTGTAGCGCCCCTCGACGCACTTCTGGCACACCCCGCAGGCGTCGTGCGACGTCCCGGCGACGCGGTCGCCGACCTTCCAGCCGTGGAGGTCGGCACCCGGCCCGAGCGCGGCGACCTCGCCCGCCCACTCGTGACCCGGGATGAACGGGAAGGCCGGCGGCCAGAAGCCCGGGTAGTCGCCTCGCACCAGGTGGGCGTCGGTGCCGCAGATCGAGACTGCCCGCACCCGGGCGAGCACCTCGTTGGGTCCTGGGTTCGGGAACCGGGACGTCCCGGATCTCGAACCGGTTCGGTTCGACGACGACGAGCGCCTGCATGGTCGCGGGCACGGGATGCCTCTCCTTCGGTGGTGGCAGGTCAGATGACCGCGAGGGGATCCACCATGGAGGCGGTGGCTCCCCGGATCTTGACGGGCAGGGCGACGAACAGGAACTCGTAGACCCGGTCGCGGGCGAGCTCCTCGAGGTACAGGCTCTCCATGATGTAGACGCCGTTCTCGATGAGCAGCGCCGTGTGGACCGGCTGTGGGTTCCCTGTCGGGCCCGGATCGGGGGCGGGCTGGACCTCGCACGTCTCGGTGTCGGTGCCGGTGGCGATGACGCCCCGCTCGAGCATCCAGCGGGCGGCGCTGATGTCGGGGCCGGGCGTCTTGTGGTCGGCCATCCGGGCGGCGTCGGGCCACAGGCCCATGTAGCCCGTCCGGATCACGACCACGTCCCAGGGCTGGACCGTCACGCCCTCCGCCGCGCACATCGCGTCCATCTCCGCGGCGTCGATCGGCGACCCCTTGGGCAGGCACTCGACGCCGCGGAACCCGGCCGCGTCGAGGAGGATGCCGCGCGAGAAGAACGGCGGCATCTTCGACGCGTCGCCGAAGGTCGGCCCGAAGTCCGAGAGGTGCTCGTCCGCGTTGCCGCCGCCGTACCAGTGCATGTCGTCGGCGACCGTCATGTGGGCCAGCGCGTCGATGTGGGCGCCTGAATGCGAGGTCGCCATCAGGTATTCGGCCATGTAGCCGAGGCCGGCGTCGTTCACTGGTCCCCACGGCTGGGCGCCCGACACCCGGATGCCGCGCGGCGTCCGGTAGTTCAGGACCTGGAACGGCGGGTGCCCGGGGAAGAGCGGCATGCCCGGGAAGCGCGTCTCCGACAGCGAGTAGGTCCTGCCCTGGCGCACGAGACGCGCCGCCGCCACGACCTGCTCGGGCCCGAGGCCGCCGATCCGACCGATCTCGGGATGCTCGCTCATCGGCTGCTCTCCGGCCGCGACCGGCGCGGGGCGGTCGCGGAGGGCCCGCCAGACGCGCTCGGGGGTCAGGGGCAGGTCGCGGATCTCCGCGCCGGTCGCCTCCCGGACGGCCGCGCCGACCGCCGCCGCCACGCACAGGAGGGCACCCTCGCTCATCCCCTTGGAGCCATACGGGCCAGGCCCGTCGGCGTTCTCGACGGTCTCGCTGATCAGCTCGAGCGGGAGGTCCATGCTGGTCGGGATCCGGTAGTCGATCGCGCCGAGGTTGCGGATCCGGCCCTTCTCGTCGTAGATGTAGTGCTCCATCAGGGTGTGGCCGAGCCCCATGATCGCGGCGCCTTCGTCCTGCATCCGGACCTGGAGCGGGTTGATCGCCTTGCCCACGTCGGACACCGTGACGTGCCGCACGATCGTGATGTCGCCGGTGTCCTCGTCGACCTCGGCCTCGATGGCGGTGCAGTTGAGCTCGAAGAAGGCAGGCGCGCCGCCGAGCGGGTGGGCGGGATCCGCCTCCTTGCGCATCTCGCCGTTGCCGGTGAGCTCTCCGCCGAGCCGCCCGAGGCCCGGCCGGAGCACCTCGACGATCGGCAGGTCGCGGTCGGGCAGGTGCACGACGCCGCGGTCGACCGTGACGAGCGCCACGTCGAGGCCGTGGAGCCGGGCCGCCATCGCCGCGACCTGCGCCTGGATCGAGCGGCAGGCGAGCAGGACGGCGTTGCCCATCAGGACCGTCGACCGGCTGGCGGACGTCTGCTGGTCGTACGGCACGATCGCCGTGTCGCCCATCACGACGGTGACCCAGTCGAGCGGCGCGCCGAGCTCGGTGGCGGCGATCTGGGCGAAGACGGTCCGGGCGCCCTGGCCCATGTCCGAGGTGCCGGCAAAGACGATCACGCTGCCGTCCGCCAGCAGCCGGACGGTCGAGTAGGACAGGCCGGTGGTCGGCCCGGACTTGATGCCGACGGCGATGCCGCGGCCGCGGCCGGGCGGGAGCGGCGTGTCCCAGCCGATGAGCGCGGCGGCCTTGCGGACCGTCTGCTCCCATTCGCCGTCGGCCGGGGTGTCGAACGGGATGAATGCGTCGCCCTTGCGGGCGAGGTTGCGCAGGCGGATCTCGAGGCGGTCGATCCCGAGCGCGCGGGCGCCGGCGTCGATGTTCGATTCGACCGCCCAGTTCACCTGCGGGTTGCCGAAGCCGCGGAACGCCGTCGACGGCGTGGTGTGGGACAGGATGCTCCGGGCGAGGATCCGGACCGCGGGGACGTTGTAGGGACCCGCCGCCGGGTAGCTGCCCTTGCCGACGACGCGATCGGCGATGTCAGCGTAGGCGCCGATGAGGTAGTCGGCCCGGATGTCCTGGAAGGCCAGCTGGCCGTTCCGCTGGAACCCGGTCCGGACGCGCACCTCGCAGGCTGCCCGGCGGACCGCCTGGAAGGTCTGCTCGAGGCTGAGGGTGAGCCGGACGGGCCGCCCGGCCCGCAGGGCGGCGAACGCGACCAGTGGCTCGAGCTTGGCGTGCTGCTTGCCGCCGAAGCCGCCACCCGGGTCGGGCGAGTAGACGCGCACCTTCGAGAGCGGCAGGCCGACCAGCTTCGCGACGGTCTTCTGGAGCCAGTTGGGGTGCTGGATCGTGCTCCAGACGGCGATCCCGTCGCCGTCGGGCGCCGCGGCGTAGGCGTGCGGCTCGATCGCGAAGTGGGTCACCATCGGGAACGTGTAGGTGTTCTCGACGACGAGATCCGCGGGCATCGCGTCGACGTCGCCCCAGCCGACGCGGTGCTCGTTGAGCACGTTGGTGTGCGCCAGCGGGCTCTTCGATCGGAGCGCCGGGTCCTGCACGAGCGGGGACGCCGGATCGAGCGCGCCGGCGAGCGTGAAGACCGGCGCCAGCTCCTCGTACTCGACGTGGACGAGACGGGCGGCCTCCTCGGCCGCGTCCTTCGACTCCGCGGCGACGAGCGCCACCGGCTCGCCGTGGTACTTGGTCTCGCCGTCGGCGATGACCGGGCGGTCCTCGAACTGGGGGCCGAACCGCGGCACGGGCTGCGGCAGGTCCGCCGCCGTCAGGACGAGGCGGACGCCGGGCAGCGCGCGGGCGGCGTCCGCGTCGATCGAGATGATCCGGGCCCGCGCGCAGTCGAGCGTCACGAGGCGCGCCTCGAGCTCGCCGGGCAGGCGCTGGTCGGCGACGTACTCCTGGAGGCCCGTCACCCGGGCAGCTCCGCCGACCCGCCGCGGCGAGGCGCCGATCCCGTGCTCGCTCATCGATCGCCCCCCTCGGCCGTCGCCAGGATCGCCTCGCTGATCTGCTGGTAGCAGGCGCACCGGCACAGGTTGCCGGCCATGCCCTCCTGGACTTCCGCGAGGGTGGGATGCGGGTTCTCGGCGAGCAGCGCGTGGGCGGACACCACCTGGCCGGGGATGCAGAACCCGCACTGGACGGCTCCCCGATCGAGGAATGCCGCCTGGAGCGGGTTCAGCTGTCCCTCCGGGGCCAGACCCTCGACCGTGAGGACGGTCGAGCCGTCGGCTTCGACGGCCAGCATGAGGCACGAATCCAGGCTCCGACCGTCCACGATCACGGTGCACGCACCGCATTCGCCGACGAGGCAGCACTCCTTGGCGCCCGTGAGCCGGAGGTCGTCGCGCAGGACATCGAGGAGGGTGTGGTGCGGGGCGACCTCGAGCGAGCGGAGGCGCCCGTTGACCGTGAGGGTGATCGGAACGGCCTCGATCGTCTGGATCATCGGTCGTCCTCAGCGGGCCGCGGCGAGACGTTCGATCGCGGTCCGCAGCGCGCGGGTGCCGAGAACGCGGAGCATGGCGAGACGGTAGTCGGGCCCGGCCCGCATGGAGCGGGGAGACGGGCTCGCGGCCGCGAACAGACCCTCGAGGATCTCCGCCCGGGCAGCCTCGGCGGACGTCGGGTCGGCAAGCACGCCGCTCTCATCCGTGACGAGGACGGGCCGCGGCCCGACGCTGCCGTACGCGAGGCGGGTCACCCCCGTGTCGTCGACCCCGACGCACAGCGTGACGGATGCGAGATCGTGACCGCGCCGCCGGGTGCGCCGGACGTGGACGCTGCCCATCGGGCGGTGCGGGAGGGGGATCTCGATCGCCGTGACGAGCTCGCCGGTCCGCAGGGTCGTCCTTCCCGACCGCACGATGAACGCGTCGACCGGGATCCGGCGCGTGCCCTCCGGGCCTGCCGCGACCACGTCCGCCCCATAGACCAGGAGCGCGGGCGCCGTGTCGGCCGCCGGTGACGCATTGCAGATGTTGCCGGCCAGCGTCGCCCGGTTCCGGATCTGGACCGATCCGACGACCGCCGCGGCCTCGGCGAGGGCCGGGAAGTGGCGCCGGACGTCCGCGTGCGCGGCGATGTCGGTCATCACCGCGCCGGCGGTGATCGTGAGCCAGCCGTCGACGCGGTGGATCCGCGGGCGGAGCTCCGGGATCCGCTTGACGTCGACGACGACGGTCGGGCTGGCGCTCCCGTCGCGCAGCCGGATGATCAGGTCGGTGCCTCCGGCAAGGACCCGCGCGTCGGACCCGTGGGCGGCGAGCAGGCGCACCGCCTCCGCGAGCGTGGCGGGACGTTCGTACGCGAAGCCCTGCATCGGTCTACCCGTCCGCCAGGACCCGGTCGACTTCGTCCATGAGGACCTGCGGGTTCGCAGCGCGGATGAAGAAGAAGGGGCGCTCGCAGAACGAAGCCACGAACGCGGCCCGCCGCTGGCGGAGCGCATCGTTGTCCAGCATCGGGATCACGTGGCCGGGCGCGAGCAGCTCGTTGGTCAGCAGGTAGTTCTGGAGCGAGTGCAGGAACTGGAACTGCGCTTCGAACGGGATGAGCCGGTTCGTCGCCGGGTCGAAGTTGCCGTCGATCGCCGGGACGATGACCAGGTCGATGGCCGGGGCCTCGCCGGTGTACATGCCCCAGGTCGGCATCTCGCCCCAGAACTTCTCGACGCCCTTGTTCGGAGCGGCCTTGTCCGAGCGCTCGGTGCCCTCGGTGCGCCTGACGAGGAAGGGCTCCACCGAACCCGCGACCGCGCGGCCGTCGTCGCTGATCACGGTCGTCTCGGACGCCACCTGGAGCGCGCCACGGACGCCGGCCTCGATGAGGCCCATGCTCTTGCCGTGGTTGGACTCGCCGCCGAGGAACAGGAAGGTCCGGCCGCGATACTGGACCGCGGCGCTGTGGGAAGGATGGAGGCCGGCTGCCTCCATGCGAAGGGCGAGCACCGCGACGATCGTCTTCTGGAGCGGCCCGGCTGCCCACGTGCCGGTGAATGTCACCGTCCGCCCGTCGTAGCGGACCGCCTTGTCGCCGTCCTGGTTCCACACGATGTCCGGCTCGGCGAGCGTGATCTCGGGCGAGATCCGCACGTCGGCGAGGCGGTAGTTGAGGAACGACAGGTCGTCGAGGACGTGCGCTCTCGGTTCGCCGCCGCGCACGTCGACGCGGAGGCGGACGGGCCCGGCGGAGTATTCCTCGGACAGGTGCAGCTGCTCGTTCATGGTCTCCTTCCGCGTGGGCGGTGGGCGGGCGGCGCTGCGCTGGATCATGAGCGGTGTCAGGGAGCCGGCCGCAGCGTTGGAGCCCCCGCCGGCGCGGTGGCCGGAGCGATGGGCGGGAGTCCGTCGCCCTGGGGCGCCGCCCCCTGCCAGGGGCTCCCGAGCATCATCCGTGCATCCGCGAAATGGCGCTCGATCTCCGTCGCGGCTTTCTCCGGGTCGCGGTCCCGCAGCGCGGCGAGGATTGGCCCGTGCGCGTCGGCGATCCTGCGGTGATCGGCGCCCGGCGAGACGATCGTGATGTAGGTCCTCGAGAAGGGTTCGAGGCGGCGCCAGACTTGGGTGAGGGTCGCGTTGCCGGAGATCTCGATCATTCGGCCGTGGAACCGTGCGTCGGCCAGGGCCTCGGCGTGCGCGTCGCGGAGGTCCGCCGCCCGTCGCATCTCCTCGAGGTGCACCTCGAACTCGTCGAAGTCCGCGGCGGCGATCCGAGGAATCGCGAGGCGAGCTCCCAGCGTCTCGAGGCCGGTGCGAACCGCGAACGCCTCGAGAAGCTCCTCGATTGACGGGCGACGAACACGCGCCCCCTTGAACGCCGCGATCTCGACGACGCCGAGGGCCTCCAGGTCGCGGAGCGCTTCCCGGACCGGCGTCTGGCTGGTGCCGAACTCCCGAGCCGCCCGGGTCTCGACGATGCGAGACCCCGGCGGATAGCGTCCGTCGAGGATCGCCTGCAACAGGCGGTCCTTGACCTGGTCGCTCAGGACAGCTCGCGAGATCGCGGTGTCGCGGGGCATGGTGGCAAGGTCAGTCGAGGCCGACCGGCGCCGTCGACGTCGTCTCGAGGATCTCGACGACGCCGGTGTTGCCGTCAACCCGGAGCCGGTCGCCGGTCTTGATGCGCACGGTGCCACCGGAGGTCCCCACGACGGCGGGGATCCCGTACTCGCGGGCGAGGACGGCAGGATGCGACACGGTCCCGCCGGCGTCGGTCACGACCGCGACGATCTTGCCATAGAGGACCTGCCAGGCCGGGTTGGTCATCTGGCAGACGAGGATCTCGCCCACCCGAAGGCTGTCGAACTGGGCCTCGGACATGACGACGCGCGCCACACCCTCGACCACGCCCGGCGAGCCGGCGATGCCCTTGACCTTGCCGTACTCGACCTCGGAGGAGCGGTAGAACTTGTCCGGGAAGCCCCACAGGTTGAGGTACGGGAAGGCGAGCTGCGTCGCGGTGGCGGTGCCGACCCAGTCGCGCGGCTGGAAAGCGTCCGCGGCCGCGCGCTTCGCCCTGGCGGCCGCCACGGTGGCCCGCCCGTCCACGCCGGTTGGGTTGCCGATGAACGCCCGCAGGTCGTTGTAGCGGAAGAAGATGACGTCGTCCGGCGCGTCGAGGACGCCCAACTCCACGAGCTTCTCGCCGAGGGCGATCAGCACCAGGCGGACGTGGGCGTTGGCGCCCTGGTCGATGTAGAAGTGGTGGTCCGGGGTGAGCGGCGCCATCTTGAGGTTGATGTCGTTGGCGGCGCGCATCTCCTCGAGCGCCTCGCCCTCGAGCCCGCGGAGGATCTCCGCGGCCGCCGCGTCGATATCGGCCTTCAGGGCAGCGATCTTCGTGGGGTAGTCGTAGTCGGACGAGTACTGATCGCGGACGAGCTGGATGACCGGGGCCATGTCCTCCCGGAAGCTCGTATAGACGAACTCGTGGCTCCAGACCGCGTGCCAGCCGAACTCCTTCTGGTACGGCACGACCCGCTCGTCGATGAACCGGCGGCCGCGCTCGCTGGCCTGCAGCACCGGGATGATGTCGGCGGCCGTCAGGCCCGCGAAGGCCTTGGCCAGCTCGGCGTCCGCCTTGACCTCCTCCTTCATCTCCCAGAGGGCCCGGATCTTGTCCCAGTTGCGGTCGTTCGCCGAGTTCTGGAGCCGGCCCAGCAGGATCTCGTCGATCTTGCCGTGGGTCTTCTCCATGACCGCGCGGAGGTTGAGCGTCGCGCTGAGCTGCGCGAAGTTCAGCATCCAGTGGATCTTCCAGTGGCGGTCATGCATGTCGATGGCGTCCTCGAGGAGGACGGCCACCTCGGCCAGGCTCAGCTGGTCCTTCTGGTCCAGCATCCCCTCGATGTAGTCGAAGTTCCGGTCCATCTCGGGGACGAACCGCGTGCGCCACCACTCGACGAACTTGTTGCCATACACGGGGAGCACCGCGCCGAGGTAGGCGCCGATCTTGCCCGCGTACTCGGGGTCCTCCGGAACGATCGGGTTGGTGCGGTAGTTGTACTCCTGCGTATCGACGACCAGGCCGGCTTCAGCCGGGATCGCTGCCGTGTACAGGTAGCCGTTGACCTTCTTGTAGATCCAGTCCGTCGCGAATGGCGTGCCGAAGCGGCGGAACATGTGGTCGCAGGAGAGCCACCAGCCGCCGATATCCTCGTACATCGGGCTGAGCGGCTTGGGGCAGTGAAGGTCGTCGTAGACCCAGAAGAGCTTTTGTTCGGTCTCGGACGCCCATTCGACCGGGAACGTCTCGTCCCCGAGGAACTCGCCAAGGACTTCTTCCCTGAGTGCCACCGAGATTGTGCCTCCAGTGCTGGGGTGCCAGGTGTCGCCCGGTGCGACGCTTGCCTGCTGGCGATCCCACGAATGTCGACATCCGTGCGACTCGCGCCCCGAGTCGCGGCGCCATCGCGCCCGCCGGGGACGGGCCCGTCGGTCACGATCGTCGGAACTCCTGGGCCGGGACTCGAACCCTGTCGTTCGCCGAGGAAGATCCCTCCTTCCGCCTGCCGACCGATCGTGGGGAGCGGAGACAGCCAGACCGGTCGCGTTACGCTCTTCCGTTGCTGGCGGTGCCACAGGCCGTGCTGGCCTGGAGGAAGCCGCCGTGCCCAGTCCTCGGTGGTTGCCGCTCCCGGATCGGAGCCCGGTGCTCCTCCCTCCCCGAGCCCGGCACCGCTGTCGGTCGCTTCCGCGGAGGAGTGGCGGGCAGCCACTCGGAGATCCGCTCGGACGAGCACGCCTCGGTTGCGCACGGGGGCCGGTCGGTGGCGGCACAATCGTCGATAATCGATTGTTGGAGCATAGCACCCGCGTGGCCGACGTCAAGGGGCCCCGTCAAGGCCTGTCAAGGCCCCAGCCAAACGCAGGCTGCAGAGATGAGGGCAGCCTCGCACCCGAGCTCCTCGAGACTGCGCGCCAGGTCCAGCCAAGAACCCGCTTGCATTGCCCCGTCATCGCCCCTACCATTTTCGATTATCGATGATCGGCGACCGGAAGGAGAGAGCGGGCGCGAGCGTCAGTGATCCCCGAGCGCCGCGGTGGCTCCTTCGCGAAGGCACGCGATGACCGGTGAGGCACAGGGCACGAGCGTCAGATCCTTCGAGCGGCGCGGTGGCTCCTTCGCGAAGGCACGCGATGACCGGTGAGGCACATTTGGTGGACAGCGAGTCCCGGCAGGGCACCGTCGACAACTGCGGTTCGGCAGCACGCGCCGTCAGGGGCGACGCCTGATGAACTTGGACTTCATCACACAGTCTCTCGTGATCGGCCTCACCGAGAACGCGCCCCTCGTCCTCGCTGCGATCGGCTTTGCCCTGCTGTACAAACTCACCGGCCTCATCAACGTGGCGTACTCGGAGACCATCACGCTCGGGGCCTACTTCGGGATGTGGCTCAACACGACGTACGGCCTCGACTTCTACACCATCCTGATCCCCACCGGGGTGCTGGCGGGCGCCCTCAGCGTCGCCACGTACCTCGCCATCTTCCGGCCGGCCAAGCGCCGCGGGGTCGGTGGGCTGGAGATGATCATCATCTCGTTCGGGCTGTCGATCTTCCTGCGGCACGGCCTGCAGTTCGTGTTCGGCTACCCGGTACGGTTCTACGACGTCCCGCCACCCGACACGATCATGGTCCTCGGCGTCGGCGCGACGTCGTTCCGCCTGCTCGCCGTCGTGAGCGTCGCGGTGCTCGCCCTGCTGCTCTGGATCTTCATCCAGCGATCCCGGTACGGCCTCCAGATCCGGGCGCTTGCCAACGACGAGAACCTGGCAAAGGTGAGCGGGATCCGGCCGCTCGCGGTCACGACGCTGATCTGGTTCATCGCGGGCGTCGCCGGCGGGCTGGCCGGCGCGTTCTATGGCGTCGGGTCGAACGTTTCGCCGCTGCTCGGCTGGCGACAGTTCCTCCTCATCCTCATGGTGGCCCTCGTGGGAGGGCGCTGGGGGCTCGGCGGCGTCATCCTCGTCGGCGTGGGCACGAGCGTGGCCCTGGCCGCCATGGCGCTCCAGTTCGACCAGACGCTGTATGCGCAGCTGGTGCTGATCGTCGCCTTCGTCGTCGTCCTGAAGGTGCGCGGCACGCGGCTCACCGAAACGGCGAAGGTGTAATCACATGAACCTCGACTGGCTCGACGCCTTCCTGATCTCGGGGTTGTTCCAGGTCGTGATGGTGATCGGCCTCGCGCTGCTGCTCCACCTCCAGCTGGGGCTCGCCCGGATCGCCAACTTCGGCGTCGTCGGGTTCTGGGGCATCGGGATGTACACCTTTGGCGTGCTGTACATCCAGGTCGACTGGCCGTTCGGGGAGCCGTGGCAGTTCCTCGTCTGCGCCGCAGCCGCGACCCTCGTCTCCGGCGCGGCCGGGCTCCTCGTCGGATGGCTGGTCGCCGACATGGACACCGACGGCGTGCTCGTGGGCACGCTCGGGTTCGCCACCGCCGTCCAGATCCTGGCGATCACCCAGGACGACCTCACGGGCGGTGCGCGCGGCATGGGAGGGCTGGGCTTCCCGTACGACATCGGCCGCGTCAAGGAAAACGAGTTTCTGTGGCTCGCGATCATGGCCGTCGTCGTCGTCGCGATCTTCCTCTACGCCTGGCGGGTCCATCGCTCGCCCTACGGGCGCCTCCTGATCGCCGTGGGCGGCAACGAGCCGCTGGCCCGCAGCCTGGGGAAGTCGACGTTCCGGGCAAAGCTCCGGCTGTTCACGGTCGGTTCGGCAGGGATGGGACTGCTCGGTGCGATGAACGGGGTCATGGTGCACTACCTCGATGTCGGCAGCCTCGGGGTCGGCGTCACCCTTGCCGCCATGGTGGGGCTGATCCTGGGCGGCACGGCACGCGTCTGGGGAGCGGTGGTGGGCGTCATCCTCACCGTGGGGCTCTTCGACATCGTGATCCAGTCCTACCTGCCCCTCCCCAAGGAGTGGTACAGCCAGGCGCTCCCCGTGCTGCGAGAGGCCGCGTTCGGCCTGACGCTGATGATCGTCCTGCTGTTCCGGCCGTTGGGCCTGCTCGGCGACATGCGGCGCGACACGCTGATGAGCAAGATTCATGGTCGCTGACGTCGTCGACGCCGTGGCCCTGACCCGTCCCCGGATCCGTGTCCAGGGGGTCGTCAAGAGCTTCTCGGGCCGCGTCGTCGTGAGCGTGGACGACCTGGTCCTGGGCGAGCGGCCGATCGAGGGCCTGATCGGACCCAACGGCGCCGGCAAGACGACGTTGATGCGCATGATCATGCACTCGACCCCGCTCGACCGCGGCCGGATCTCCTTGCTGCCGCCCGGTGGAGGCGAGGTGGCGCTCTCGAGCCTGCCCGCGCACCGGATGGCGCGCCACGGCGTGGTGAAGAGCAACCAGGTGATCATGGACTTCGACAAGCTGACCGTCTGGGATTCGTTCCTGCTCGCCGTCGCCGAGGCCAGGTACGAGCAGCCGCACCGGATCTTCAGCGAGCGGACGGTCTTCGCGAAGCACGAGGACGAGATCCGGCACTACCTGGACTACTTCGGGTTCGCCGACCCGACCGGCTTCGCGCTGTCGGCCGGCGAGAAGAAGCTCCTCGACATCGTCCGCTGCCTGCTCCTGCGGCCGACCTTCCTCCTGCTGGACGAGCCGACTGCCGGCCTGCCCAACGAGCTGACCGAGAAGATCATGACCGTGATCAAGGACTTGGCCGCCGCCGGCACCTCGGTCGTGATCGTGGAGCACGACCTCAACGTCATCTGGAGCCTCTGCGACGTGGTCCACTTCATGGCCGAGGGCAGCGTCATCCTGAACGGCGACCCGCAGTCGATCCGCGCGAACAGAACGGTCGTCGAGAAGTACCTCGGAGAGGGCCATGTCTGATCCGGCCGGATCCGTCGCCCTCGAGGTCGAAGGCCTGCGCAGCGGCTACCACGGGGTCACCGTCCTCAAGGGGCTCGACTTCACCGTCGGTGACGAGATCTTCGCCGTGCTGGGAGCCAACGGCGCTGGCAAGACCACGTTGCTGGCGACCCTGGCGCGCCTGATCCCGCTCATGGCGGGGACGATCAGGTTCCAGGGCGAGGACGTGTCCAGGCTGCCCCCGTACGAGACCGCCGGCAGGGGGATCGGATACGTGCCCCAGGAGAAGGGCATCTTCCCCGACCTCACCGTCCTGGAGAACCTGAAGGTTGGGGGAATGATCGGCGAGCGCTCGCGCGACGAGCGGATGGCTGAAGTGCTCGAGCTGTTCCCCGATCTGCGGCCCCTTCAGGCGCAGAAGGCGGGGACCCTCAGCGGCGGCGAGTCGCGCATGGTCGCCTGCGGGCGCGCCCTCATGCAGGACCCCCGGGTGCTCCTCCTCGACGAGCCCACGGCCGGCCTGTCCCCGCTTTACGTCGACCTGTTCTTCGACAAGATCAAGGAGATCCACGAGGCCAGGGGCGTCGCCATCGTCCTCGCCGAGCAGAACGCCACCAAGGCGCTCCAGGTCGCGAACCGGGTAATGGTGCTGAGCCTCGGCGAGGCGTTCGCCGTGGTGGATGCCGCCGAGCTGACGACCCAGCAACTCAAGGAGGGATACAGGATCTAGTCCCACGTTTCCGGGTCACGAAAGAGCAGGAGGAGAAGGTAATGAGGGTCGATCGCATCAAGTGGGGCCGCACCATGGCCGCGACCATGGTGCTCGCCCTGCTCGCCGCCGCATGCAGCAGCGGTAGCACTCCCGCGCCCGCGGCGACGGCCGCGGCCACTCCCGCTGCGTCGGTTGCCGCGCCAACCCCCGCTGCGTCGGTTGCCGCGCCAACCCCGGCCGCATCAGCCGGCGCGAGCGCCACCCCCGCGCCCTCCGCGGCGGGCGGGCCGGTCGTGGTCTGCGAGCTCGCCTACTACACCGGCTCGTTCGCGGACTACGGGAAATCGCTGACCAACGATGTGCGCTTCCCGATCGAGGAGGTCATCAACCTCGACCCGCCGCTCGGCCGGACCTGGCAGCTGCGCTCCGAGGACATCGGGGATGACAAGGAAGGCCAGGCGGCGAAGACCTGCCTCGAGCAGTATGGTGCCGAGATCCTGGTGAGCATCGCTCACCAGTACCGGACCTACCGCGACTACATGATGGAGTACTGGCAGGAGAACGATTCGCCGCTCGGGCCGTCGGTCCACGGCGGCGCCATCCCGGGCAACCTCGGTGGCAAGGCCGCGGAGCCGATCTTCCGGGCCCAGGGCCTGGACCAGGCCCTGGGAACGTACGGGAGCCTGTACGCGGAGTCGGTCGGCGCCAAGAACATCGTGATCTTCGCCACCCAGGTCGAAGGCTTCCAGCTGGCGGCCGACGCGGCCGAGAAGGCTGCCAAGATCCTGGGCCTCAACGTGATGGACCGCCTCGACGTCCCGGCCTCGCAGCCTTCTTACCGGGCCGAGGCCCAGAAGATCGCCGGCCTGAAGCCCGATGCCGTTATCGTCCAGGCGGGATCGACGGAATCCGCCACGCTGATCAAGGCGGCGGCCGAGGCCGGCCTGTCGCTCACCTGGATCGGTGAGACCGGGTGGAGCGAGGCGCAGTTCATCGGGACGCTGGGCACTGCCCCGATCGCCTCCCAGAAGGCGATCGGCTTCCCGTCGTTCGCACCCAACAAGTCGACCCCGGCGTGGGCCTTCTTCCAGCCACTGTGGGACAAGCAGCTTCCCGGCGTGGCCTATGACGCGACAGGCCAGTATGCCTTCTCGACCTATGACCTCATGGTCCAGACGGCCCTGGCCGTCGAGATGGGCGGTTCGTACAAGGCGAGTGCCTGGGCGCCGGCCATGTCCAAGGTCGGCGACCCGCCCGGTGACACGTGCTACACATACGCCGACTGCCTGAAGCTGATTCGAGCAGGCAAGGACATCGATTACGAGGGCGTCACGGGCCCCGGCACGTACACCGCTGGCGGCGTCAACGCCGTCACGCCGGCGTACATTCCGTTCAAGACGGACGGAACGGCCGGCGAGCCGGTGCTCCTCGATGCCCAGAAGGGGCTGGAGCTCCTGGAGCAGATCGTGACCTACGCGAAGTGCACGCCCGAGAATCCTCCCAACAAGTGCCAGTGGTGACGGGCTAGAGCTGGAGCCTGTCGGACACTCGCCGAAGGGGGTCTTCCGCCACCCGGCGGAGGCCCCCTTCAACCACTGAGGTAGCCCGATGATCAAGCGCCTGACCCGCGACGAGGCCGTGAAGGTCCCGCTCCCGGGCCGCGTCTGGCACTCGTACTTCGGTCCCAGGGACGGCGTCTCGGCACTCGTGTCTCTGGGCGTTTCGGTCTTTCCGCCCGGGTCGCGGCCGGGGGGCCACGTCCACCCCGCGGAAGAAGAGACGATCTACTGCGCGGCGGGCCGCGGCCGCATCGTCACTCCGGACGCGACCGCCGACGTGTGGCCGGGCGTCGTGGTCCACGTCGCCCCGGGCACGTTCCACGCAACCGAGGCCGACGGGCCCGACGAGCTCGAGCTCGTCTGCGTCTTCTCGCCGCCCGTCGTCTCCGGCTCCTACGAGAGGAAGGCGGACGGATGAGCGGCGCCGCGCCTGCCGACATGGGCCCTGCGCAGATCGCCCACCTGGAGGAGGTGGCGCGCCGGATCCGGGTCGAGGTCGTCAAGGCCGTCAATCATGCCAAGGGCGGACACCTCGGCGGCCCGCTTTCGGCTGCCGACATGCTCGCCGCCCTCTTCTTCCAGGTGATGCGCATCCGGCCCGACGAACCCCGCTGGCCGGACCGCGACCGTTTCGTGCTGTCGAAGGGTCACTCCTCGATCGGCCTCTACTCCGCGATGGCGCTGCGCGGCTACTTCCCCGTCGAGGAGCTCTCGACCTTCGACGCTGCCCATTCGCGCCTGCAGGGTCACCCCGACATGACGCGGCTGCCCGGGCTCGACATGTCGACCGGTTCGCTCGGGCATGGGCATCTCGGCGGCGATGGGGATGGCCCTCGGCGCGCGCCTGACGAACCGTCCGTCCCGGGCTTACGTGATGCTGGGCGACGGCGAGTGCCAGGAGGGCGAGGTGTGGGAGGCGGCCATGGCCGCACCTCGGCACGGTCTCGACAACCTCATCGCCATCGTGGACCACAACAAGCTCCAGCAGTTCGGCTGGCGCGGCGACGGCCCGGACGGCCGGCGGCCACCGCAGGTCCCGGGCGAGCTGGTCGCGAAGTGGACCGCGTTTGGATGGCGCGTCCTCGAGATGGACGGCCACGACATGCGGCAGATCCTGGCCACGCTCGCGGCGGCCGCGGAGGGCGACGGGCGACCTACGGCGGTGATCGCCCACACGACAAAGGGCAAGGGCGTCTCGTTCATGGAGAACCGCTATTACTGGCACACCCGGATCATCACACCGGAGGAGTTCGCGATCGCCATGGCCGACCTCGGTGAGCCGGTCGCGGTCGAGAGCGCGGCACCGGAAGGAGCGGCCCGATGACGCTCCCGATGGGCCGGCCCATGCGCGAGATCTTCGGCGAGACGGTCGCCGAGCTCGCGTCCGAAGACCCGCGGATCGTCATGCTCGACGGCGACGTGGGCAGCTCGACGCGGGGCGACATCTTCGAGAAGGCGCACCCCGACCGCTACCTGCAGATGGGCATCGCCGAGCAGAACATGCTGGGCGTCGCGGCCGGGCTCGCCACGATGGGCCTCGTGCCGTTCATCAGCACGTTCGTCTCGTTCGCGGTCGTGCGGCCGCTCGACCAGATTCGCGTCCTGATCGCCCAGACCGGGCTCAACGTGAAGATCACGCCCGGCTACGCGGGCCTCTTCACGGGCATGACCGGGATGAGCCACATCATCGTGGACGACATGTCGATCATGCGGGCGATGCCCGGCATGATCACGATCTCGCCCGCCGACGACATCGAGGCGCGCGAGGTGCTGTGCTGGGCGGCAGCCCACGAAGGGCCGGTGTACGTGCGCCTCGTCCGGGATGCCACACAGCGCCTGTTCGACGAGACCTACGAGTTCGAGTTCGGCAAGGCGCGCACGGTCCGCGAGGGGCGCGACGTGACCCTGATCTCGACCGGGACGCAGACGCCCCGCACCGTCGACGCCGCGGACCTGCTGGCGGCCGACGGGATCGATGCCCACGTGGTCCATGTGCCGACGATCAAGCCGATCGACGTCGAAGGGATCGTCCTGGCGGCCGAGCGGACAGGGCGCGTGATCACCGTCGAGGAGCACTCGGTGATTGGCGGGCTCGGCGGGGCGGTGGCCGAGACGCTCGCCGAGCATCGACCCACGCGGGTCAACCGGATCGGCTTCTACGACCTCTACCCGCAGTCGGGCCCGAACGACGCCTTGCTCGACATCTACGGGCTCTCGGCGGTGCGCGTCGCGGAGCAGGTCAGGAGCCTGCTCTAGGCTTCCGTCGCGACCGCCAGGCGCGCGACGTGGCGGTCGGGTCGACCCGGCGCCCACGGCCGGGTGCCGGCGGGTCGTTGCTGGTGGCCTCGGCCGGGTGCGACGCGCCTCGTTGCTCGCGGCCACGGCCGGGTGCGAGCGGGTCGACGCGGCCCTCCGGTCCGGTCGGGTGGTGGCGGGTCGACGCGGCCCCCGGGACCGGCCACGCCCGTGGCGCGGCCCTCGCGTCCGGTCACGCCGCCCGGGGCGCGCCTCGCACCTGGCGCCGTCCGGTGCGGCCACGCTCGTGACCCGGTCATCGCCGCCCGTCCGGCCACGCCGCCCTGGACGCACGTCGTACCTGGCGGCGTTCCGGTGCCGACCACGACCATGCCCCGGGATCGCCGCTGCCGCGACGCGCCCTGACGCGGGCGGCCGCGAGCGGCAGACTTGGAGGCGACCGCTTCGCGGTCAGCGCAGCGCGTGGGGCTGCCCCCCAACGAGTGAGGTGCAGGATGCAACTCGGGCTGATCGGTCTCGGGCGCATGGGCGCCAACATGTCGCGCCGTTGGATCCGGAACGGACACCGGGTGCTGGGATACGCGCGCACGCAGGCCACCGTCGACGGCCTGCTCGCGGACGGCGCGATATCGGAGGGGGCGGTCTCGATCGAAGCCCTGATCGACAAGCTTGCCGCGCCCCGGGTCATCTGGCTGATGGTCCCGGCGGCGGCGGTCGACGCCACGCTCGACATGCTCAGGCCGCTCCTGTCACGTGGCGACGTGGTGGTCGACGGCGGCAACTCCTACTACGTCGACGACATCCGGCGCTCGGCGGCGCTCGCCGCCGACGGCATCGCCTACCTCGATTGCGGCACGAGCGGCGGCGTGTGGGGCCTGGAGCGTGGCTATTGCCTGATGATCGGCGGGCCGGCGGACGCCGTGGCGAGCCTCGACCCGATCTTCCGGGCGCTCGCGCCGGGCGTCACGTCGGCCCCCCGAACGCCTGGGCGGAGCGGCGAGCCGAGCGCGGCCGAGGAAGGCTATCTTCACTGCGGCCCGGCGGGCGCTGGTCACTTCGTCAAGATGGTCCACAACGGGATCGAGTACGGGATCATGGCGGCCTATGCCGAGGGTCTCAACATCCTCCACCACGCCGGTGCGGGCCTGCACGCGCGGGACGTGGACGCCGAGACGACGCCCCTGCGCGAGCCGAGCCACTACGCCTACGCGATGGACCTGCCCGCCATCACCGAGGTCTGGCGGCGCGGCAGCGTCGTCGCCAGCTGGCTGCTCGACCTGACGGCACAGGGTTTCGTGGCGTCGCCGGGGCTCGAGGACTTCGCGGGGCGGGTCAGCGACTCGGGGGAGGGACGCTGGACCAGCATCGCGGCCATCGACGTCGCGGCGCCGGCGCCCGTCCTGACTGCCGCGCTGTTCGCGCGCTTCTCGTCGCGCGGCGAGGCCGACTTCGCCGACAAGGTCCTCTCGGCCATGCGGTTCGGATTCGGAGGGCACCTCGAGAAGGGCAGCTGACGACGCCGCCCGCCCGGAATGAAGTCGACTCGGGCAGAGAGGCGCGCGGTCGTGCCGCGCGACGACTCGCGCACAAGTCGCCGGTGGTGGCGCTATCGCAGGTCGGCGCCGGCAATGGACGCGCGCGAGAGGACGACGTGCTCAGATGTCGCCCGTGGTGGCGCTATCGCAGGTCGACGCACGCCAGCGGACGCGCGGCAGGCTCGGGCCACGTTCGGCCACGCTGCGGGAACCGGGTCAGGTGCCGCCGTGAGCGTCTGCTGACCGGATCGACTGCACCGGACCTGCGCCAGTGCCAGCCACACCGTCACGTGATCAAGTCGCCGGAGCGGCGGGCGCGGCGGCAGCCGAGCCGCGGGCGCGGCGGCAGCCGAGCGGCGGGCGCGGCACAGGGCCGGGGCACACCCGGCCGCCGGACCCTGCCCGGAGACGGGCGAGCGCGCTCAGCGATCCCGGCGGCCGGGCTCGGGCGGCTCGACCGACCGGTCCGGCGCGACCGACCCGTTCGGCGACTCCGGCCACTCCTCGGCGAGGCGTCGGCTGGCCTTCTCGAAGTGACCGCGCAGGGCCTGCACGACCAGCTCGGGATCGCGGGCCCGCAGCGCATCGAAGATCGGCGCGTGCAGGTCGGCCGTCCACTGCGCGTCGGCCCCCGGCACGAGCAGCGTGATGTACGTCCGCGAGAAGGGCTCGAGTGAGCGCCAGACGCGCTCGAGCGTCGCGTTGCCGGCCATCGACACGATGTGGGCATGGAAGTTCGCGTCGGCCATCGCCACCGCGTGCCGGTCGCCGGTGACGGCCGCGGCGCGCATCTCGGCCCCGAGGGCGAAGAGCACGTCGAGGTCCTCGTCTGTCATCCGCGGCACCGCGAGGCGGGCACCGAGCGACTCGAGCTCGGAGCGGACCGCATACGCCTCCAGGAGCTCGGCCGCGGATGGGCGCCGCACCCGGGCGCCCCGGAACGGCGCGATCTCGACGACGCCGAGGGCCTCGAGCCCACGCAGCGCCTCACGTACCGGCGCCTGGCTCGTCCCGAGCTCGCGCGCAACGCGCGTCTCCACGATCCGCGAATCGGGCGGGAACCGCCCTGACAGGATCGCCTGCAGCAGGCGATCCTTGACCTGATCCGCCAGGACGCTCCGCGATACGGCTGTCTCGTCCGCCATCCCCATCCCTCGGGCCGCCCCCGTGGCGGCAGGTCGATGCTTGCCTGGGACCGTCCGGGCATCACGGTCTCGTCGCGGAAGCCACCGCGGCCTAGTCTACTGCGCGGCACGCTCGCCGCCCGGTGGGCCCGACAGGGTCCCGGGCCGGGGCGGAGCATGCTTTCAGGAACGATGCTCGAGACCCTGATCCCGCGAATCCCCGACGACTGGACGGCCTGGACCTTCGCCGATTCGCACGGCGTCGTGACCGGCCTCCGCGACGCGCTGCTCGAAGCCGGGCTCATCGACCCGGGCCTCGGGTGGATCGCCCCGCCGCGGACGGCGCTCATCGGCTGCGGCGACTGAATCGATCGCGGCCGCGACAGCCGGGGGATGGTCGGCCTGCTGCGCCACCTGCACCAGGTGGCTGAACAGGCGGGCGGGCGGGTGCTCCTTGCGCGCGGCAACCACGAGCACCTGCCGCTCCCGTTGCGGGCCGGCCGGCGCGAGTTCCTCGACGTCTGGCTGCGCTATGGCGGCGGCGCGACGCTCGAGTCGTACGGCTGCCCGCCCGGCGCGGAGGCGGATCCCGCGGCCGCCCTGCGAGAGTGGGAATCGCGCTCGGGCGACCTGTTCGCGTGGATGGCCGGGTCCCCCAGGCGATCCGCTGGCGCGACGTCCTCTTCGTGCACGCCGGCCTGCCGCCGTGGTGCGACCCCAACGACCTCGGACGGGCCACCGAAGCGCACCTCCGGATCCGCGGCGACTGGTTCCACGAGCCGTGGGAGTCGGGCGCGTTCGCCGGCTTCGAGCGGGCCGGCATCCGGCGGGTCGTCTTCGGCCATAGGTCGAGCAGCGTCGTGAGCATCGTGCTCGCGCGGATCTGGTCCACGATGACGAGGACGGCCCCGTCGACCCGGGCCTCCGACGGGACGAGCGCGACATCGATCAGCATGCGCAAATCCTCGCAGACCGGGAGCGCCCGGCGCGGGAGCAGGAACGCCGCTCGATCCGATCCGCTCGGCATGTTCGGACCCGGCCGATCGAACGGCCCGGCCGCCGGCCCCGCACGCGGATGTCAGATCGTGGCCGGGCGACCCAGGTGGAACCCCTGGCCGAGGGTGACCCCGAGGCCGGCCAGGGTCGCGGACTCGGCCTCCGTTTCGATTCCCTCGGCGATCAGCCGGCAGTCGGTGGCGGCGGCGAAGTGCTGCATGCCCGCGACGAGCGCCTGGCGGGCCGGGTCGCGGTCGACGTCCGGCACGAGCGACCGATCGAGCTTCACGTAGGCGGGTCGCAGCTCGAGGATGTGGCGCAGGCTCGAGAACCCGGCTCCCGCGTCGTCGATCGCCAGGAGCACGTCCGGGGCGATCGCCGTGACCGCGCTGCCAGAAAGGCCGGGTAGTCGTCGATCGGCTCGCGCTCGGTCACCTCCACGACCAGCGGGCGTATCGAGCCGTGCCGACGAGGCCCGCCAGCGGCTGGCCGGCGAGGATCGAGGGCCGGCGACACGTTGACGCTGAGCAGCACCCCTGCGGAAGGTCGCGGCGCAGCCTCGAGGGCGCGCCGAGAGCGTCGCGCACTCGAGCTCGAGCCCGACGCCCGCCTCCTTGCGCTTCGTCGAACCGGACGTCGGGGCGGGCGCCGTCGTCGAAGCGCGTCAGCGCCTCGTAGCCGACCACCTCGAGCGTCTCGAGGTCGATGATCGGCTGGAAGACCGGGCGGAAGGCGTTCGGCCGCGATGATTGCCTCGATCGTGGCCCGCTGTCCGGGCGAGCGGTGCCTGGCCGGTGAGGGCAGGCCCGAGGAGCGCGGCCGTGACCGTGCCGAGCTCGGCGAGGACGGGTAGCTCCTCGGTCAGCCGCGACACCGCGTCGGCGTGGCCGCTCGAGGCGACGAGAACGGCCACCGGCTCGCGGTTCCAGGTGATCGGGACGAACGCCTGGGCCCGGCCGCCCCACCCGCGCGGCTCGCCGAGTCGGCCTGGCCTCCGGTGGTGGGTCACCTCGATCCACGCACCCTCCTCCGCGGCTCGATCGCGAAGGCGCCGACTGCGCGGCAGACTCAGCGGTCGCGCTGGCTCCAGTCCGGGCGACGAGCTGTCGCCGAGCGGGACGCGCCCGTCCGTCGGCCCCGAACGCATACATCGCTGCCGCGTCGATGCCGTCGAGGGACGCCACCTGCGCGCAGATCGAGGCGGTGATCGCCTCCGGCGGCTGGTCCCGCGGGGAGGTGGGCCAGCATGTCGGCCACGAGCGCGCGCTCCCGGGCGACCCGCAGCGCGAGCGCCTCCGAGGCCCGCTCGCGCGTCACGTCGCGCTGGGCCCCGACATAGCCCGCGATCTCGCCGCGATCGTCGCGCAGCGGCGTGATCGTGGCCTCCACGGTCATGATCGAGCCATCCTGGCGGCGGTTCCTCGAGCTCGCCGCGCCACGGGCGGCCGTCGACGATCGTGCTCCACATCGACCGGTAGAACGCCGCCGACTGATGGCCGCTCCTGAGGATGCGCGGGTTCCGGCCGAGCACCGCAGCCCGGGTGAACCCGGTCGACCGCTCGAAGGCCGGGTTCACGTAGAGGATCCGGCCCTCCGTGTCGGTGATGATGATCCCGTCGGTCGCCTGCTCGATGGCGGCGGCGAGGCGCACGCGCACGGCGTCGCCACGGCCCGCGCGCCTCGGCTGGACCGCTTCCGTTGCCGAGGGCCGCCAGCTGGACCTCGAGGGCCTGCCGGTCGCGGACGCGCTTCTCGCGGTAGAGCCGCTCGTCGGCCACGGCCAGGATGGCCTTGGTCGTCGGGCCGGATTCGGGTACGTCGCGATGCCGACGCTGACGCTCGACCGGGGGCTGGCCGTCGGATCCGAGGCGCGCGACTGCGTCCTCGATGCGTGCCTTGATGTCGGACGCGGTCGCGCTGCCGGCTCCCGGGAGCAGGACCGCGAACTCGTCGCCGCCATACCGGTAGACCTGATCCGTCGCGCGGACGCAGCCGGCCATGGCCGCGGACGCGTCGCGCAGCAGCGCGTCGCCGGCCGGGTGGCCGCACGCGTCGTTGAACGCCTTGAAGCCGTCGAGGTCGAGCATCATCAGGGCGAACGGCTGCGCCGGCCGCGACGGCCCGGCGCAGGTCGGCCTCGAACGAGCCGTGATGGCTGAGGCCGGTCAGGGGATCCTGCGCGGCGCGCGCCTGGGCGGCCTCGTGGGCCTCGGCCGTGCGGAGGGCCATCGACGCCTGGCCGGCGAACAGCTTGCTGAGCTCGAACTCGTTGTCCGAGAAGTGGCCGTGCTCGCCCATCCGGCTCAGGTTGAGGGTGCCGAGCACGTCGCCGTCGGAGATGAGAGGGACCACGATCATCGACTCCGCCTCGGTCGGCGTGCCGGGCACGATCGACGCGCGGGGATCGAGGTGCGCGTCGTTCACCAGGAGCGCCTCGCGGTGGCTGACGACCCAGCCGGTGATCCCGGTCTCGATCGGCGCCTGGTCCGCCAGGATCTGCTCGGCGTACGGATCGCGGGCGACGACAGCCCGGCAGACGGCATGCTCGCGATCGACCCGGTAGATCGTCAGCGAGTCGTACGAGACGACGGCGGCCAGCGAGTCCGCGATCGACTCGAGGACGACCCGGGAATCGAACGAAGCCAGCAGCTGCTCGCTGACCTCGAGCAGGCGCCGCTGGCTGGCGAGCTGGCGCTGGAGCTCGGCCTGCTGGCGGGCGACCTGACTCGTAGAACTCGGCATTGACGATGGCCTGGGCGGCGTGCCCCGCGAAGACGGTGAGCGTGGTCTGGTCGTCGATCGTGAACCGGTCCCGGCCCTGCTGCGAGAGGACGATGACGCCGCGGACGCGGCCCTCGTACGCCATCGGCACCACGAGCATCGACTCCGGCCCGGAGTTCTGGCCGACGTGCCTCGATCGAGGGTCGTCGTACGAGTTGCCGATCCGAAGCGTCTCGCCGTGGGCGGCAACCCAGCCGGTCAGGCCGACGCCGACCGGCACCCGCAGGATCTCGTCCGAGGGGTTCACCATGCCGAGGAAGCGGCCCCGAAAGGCGACCGGCTCGCAGCTCCTGGCGACCTCGTCGACGAGGTAGACGCGGACGGTGTCGAACGAGGTCAGCGCACCGACCTCCGCGACGATCGCCTCGGCGATGCCGCGGACGTCCTGGATCCGGTTCAGCCGGAGGGCGAGGTCCTCGATGGCGCGGAGCCGGGCCTCCAGCCGCTCGACCGACGTCACCAGGCGGCCGCTCTCGACGACGATCCCGAACTGCGAGGCGAGGAGCGTGATGGCGTCGCGCGTCGTCGCGCTGACGACCAGTGAGTCGGGGTACCCGAGGACGAGCATGCCCTCGATCGGCGCCGCGGTCGCGCCCGCGCCGGCGGGGACCGTGATGCGGGCCGCGCAGGCGGTGCTGATGCCGGCGGTACGCAGGGCCGCCGCGAGGGTCCCGGCGATCGGCCGGCGCTCGGGCCGGGCGACCTGGACGACGGCCCCGTCAAGGACGCGGCTCCACGGGAGCGCGGCCGGGCCGCTCAGGGTCGAGGCCGCGATGGCAGCTGCATCGGGGAGGCCGTGCCTCGCGACGAGCCGAAGACGGCCGTCCTCGTACAGCCAGGCGGCACCGACGGTGGCACCCAGGAGCGCGGCACCGCGCCCAAGCAGCTCGGCACGCCGATCGAGGTCGGGGCGTGGGCTCGGCGGTCCCGGCTCGAGGAGTTCCGGCGGCTCGATCGCGGAGCCACCGTGGACGATCGGCACGGTGGCACGTTCCGACATCGGGCTTGCTGACCTCTGCAACCGCGCCCGGGAAGTGGCGCCCGGGAGGAGTCGGCCTGCGCTGCTGCGCCCTTGAGGTTCCTCGGCTGCAACGGCGCCAGCCGGCAGGACGCCAGCCGGCACGTCCGCAACCGGCGGGGCGGCCACCGGCCGGGCGGCCACCGGCGGGGCAGCGACCTGGCGGTAGGCGACCTCCGCGGCCTCGAGAGCGTGCAGCCGGCTGGGCTCGCCGGCATCGCCCTCGAAGGGAACGCTGCGCGGGCTCTCAGCCATCGTTGCCGCCAGTGCGTTGCGGAGCGTCCTCCGCGGGAGGCGCTGGCGGGCCCGGCGCCGCGCCCGGGTCAGCCGGCGGGACCCGACGACTGGCGGGCACCGCGGCGGCCCACCCGACGGTCGCCGAAACCGGTCCCGGCGGCGGCGCGAACGGCACCGCGGCGATGCCGGGGGGCGCGTCCGCCGGCGAGGCGATCCCGGGGGCCCGCTCCGCCGGCGCAACGGCCGAACCAGGGGGAACATCCGGCGGCGGCGCGACCCCGGAGAGCAGCCCGGTCGCCGGCGGGGCGACCCCGGAGCGCTCTCCCGTCGTCGCGACCGCGTCAGCGGCATGCAGGTGCGACGCAGTGACGCCCGGCCGGCCGGCCACGGGCGCCTCGGCTGGCCGGTGCCTGCGCCGCCGGCGGAGCACCAGGAACAGGGCGGCCAGCAGGGCGAGGAGCGCGGCACCGACCGTGGCCGCGATCACGATCGCCCTTGACCTCCCGAGGTCGGGGGCCTCGCCGAGCGCGGCCCGGATGCCGGCAGCGGCGGTCCGCGCGTCCGCGAGCTTGCCCGCCCGGGCGGCCGCGACTGCCGCGTCCCGCTGCGCGCCGAGATCGACATCGGTGAGCCCGAGCTCGCTGATCGGGTCGCGCGGCGCCCCGAGGGCCTCGAGCGCGGCCGCGACGATGCCGGCCGCCGCCTCCTGGTCGGCAGCCAGCTGCCGGGCGGCCTCGAACCCGGCCGGAGTGGTGGCGGCCTTGAAGGCGACCAGCGCGGGCCCGTTGGCCGCGTCGATCCCGGCCACGGCCCGGTCGGCCGCGGCGACGGAGGCGGCGACTGCCCGGGCGGCCCTCGCCTCGGCCGCGGCGGTGGCGCGGGCAGATTCGAAGTCGCCGGGGGTCGTCGCGGCGTTGAAGGCGGCAAGCGCAGGCCCGTGCCCGGCATCGATCCCGGGCAGCGCGGCGTCGGCGTCGGCGAGCGACGCGGCGAGATCCCTCGCGACGCGGGCCTCGAGCGCGGCGAGGGCGTGCGCGGCAGCGAGATCGTCCGGCGTCGTCGCGGCCTCGTACAGGGGGCGAACCGGGCCTGCGAGGGCATTCGCTCCGGCGAGCGAGCGGTCTGCCGCCCGCACGAGCGAGAGCGTTTCGCGGGCCGTGTCGAGCTGCTCCAGGGCCGCCGCGAACTGCCAGGCGGAGAGCTTCGAACGGATCGCGTCCGGCACGCCCCAGCCGGCGGCGTCGTCCAGCAGGCCGTGGAAGACCCTGCGCGCCGCGGCCCGCTGGTCGAGCGACGTCGCGTCGGCGACGCCGTAGCGGAGCAGCAGCTGTTCGGTGGCCGCATAGTCGCCATTGCCGGCCGGGACCATGCCCAGCTCGTCGACCGCATCGAGGAAGTCGCGCCAGTCGGCGGCACCGCCCGGCCGGCGGGCCACCGGGTCCGCCGCATAGACCGAGCGGCGCGCGACGAGGGCCGCCGCGACGGCGCTCATGCGCGCCTCGCCGATCCGCCCGCTGATCGTCTCCATGAGCTGGCATGCCGCAGCGTAGTTCCACGTGACCAGGTCCTGGTCCGCCCGGGGGCTGTTCGGGTCGACCCATGGCCACGTGTCGAGATCGACCGGCGAGGACAGCGGATACGCCCCGGCGTCCGGACAGTCGCCATTGCCGTCCGGCACGGCACGCTCGGCCCACTCGGCGAGGCCCTCGCTGAGCCAGCGGCCCTTCAGCGTCGTCCCGTTGAACCAGGCATGCGACAGCTCGTGCGCGACGAGTCCCGGCTGCGCGTAATCCTCGCTGACCTCGGCCCCCTGGAGCGCGGCGTCGAACGTCCCCGCGTAGTAGCCGAGCTCGCTGGCGGCAACCTCACGGACCTTCACCGGGCCGGCACCCGGGAGCGAGCTCCCGAGCAGCCGCTCGAGGGCGCCCAGCGACGCCCCGACCTCGGACGTCAGGGCGGATCGCCAGGCCTTGTCCTCGGGCCAGCTCTCGACCTCGACCGTCCGGCCGGACGCGCTGCTGATCTTGTCCTTCGCATAGCCGCCCGGGTTCGTGCCTTCGAAGCAGCGGTAGTAGTCGCTCGTGCTCTCGATCGTCCCGCTGGTGAAGACCGTCCGCGTCCCCACGGTCCGAGAGGGCATGCCGGACGGCTGCACGACGACGTCGTACGCGGACGGGACGATGACCTTCACGTCGCCCCTGTCGAACCCGTTGGCGACGGCGCAGAAGTTGACGTACGCCCGCCCGATCCGGGTCCACGCCTCGGAACGCGGCTTGCCGCCCCGGAGGTCGTAGGTGATCCGGATCGTCCGCGCCTGGCCGCCCAGGACCTTGGGGAACGAGATCCGGTACGAGGTGAAGCTCGCACTCCGGCGGTTGACCGTGTGCCCGACCGTCCCACCCGCGGTCGTGAACCGGAGGTTGCGGGCATCCTTCTCGATCCACACGAAGGCGTAGTTGACGTAGTAGGTCAGGGTCTGCCGGCATGTCCCGGTCACGGTGACCCAGCCGGCGATCGGGTCGTAGACGCGCTTGCTGCACGGAACCGTGCGATTGGAGCTCGAGATCGTGTTGGCGATGCGCTTGTCGATCGTGACGTGCAGGCTGCCCGTGGCGGGCCGCACCTCGTACGTCGTGGAGGCAGTGTCGACGATCCCGCTCGAGGCGGCCGCGGCCGGCGCTGGCGAGAGGCCGACCAGGCCCGCCGAGAGGACGGCTGCGGCGAGGACGGTCGCGCGGCCCCGGAGGCAGCGAGGGATCAACCCGGGGCCCACCGTCGCACCCGCCGTTCCATGCCGGCATGGTAGGCCGCCCCGCCCCTGCTGATGGTGACCACGACGAGGTCTGACCCGCACGCACCCGTCGCGGCCACGCCTCGGTCGCCATGTCGCAGCGGTGGGACCCGCGGGCCGATGGACACGCCGAAGCCGATCATGCAGATCGCCGGGTTGTGGATACCCGGCTTGTGGGACGAGGCATCGGGGCACGCTCCATGCGGACGGTCGGGAAGCCGCCACTGGATTCTCGACGACCATGCTCGACGGGCCATGACCCGATGGTCCCCGTCCCGGTACGCGGGGCCGGGCGCTCGCGCGCCTGCCCTCGGAGCGCGAGCTCGCGAAGCTACCCGCTCGTCCGCCGCGCGGCCCGGTAGCGCCGGATCAGGGCGTTCGTCGAGGAGTCGTGGGCGAGCGCCGGCTCGTCGGTCGCCTGGAGCTCGGCGGCGATCCGCACCGCCAGGACCTTGCCGAGCTCGACGCCCCACTGGTCGAACGAGTCGATGTCCCAGATCGCGCCCTGGGTGAAGACGCTGTGCTCGTACAGGGCGACCAGCCGCCCGAGGGCCGCCGGCGTCAGGCGCTCGGCGAGGATCGTGCTCGAGGGCCGGTTTCCCTCGAAGACCCGGTGCGGGACGAGCCACTCGGGCGTCCCTTCGGCCCGCACCTGATCCGCCGACCTGCCGAAGGCAAGCGCCTCCGCTTGCGCGACGAGGTTCGAGACGAGCAGGTCGTGGTGGTCGCCGAGCGGGTTCAAGGTTCCCAGGAACCCGATGAAGTCGACCGGGATCAGGTGCGTGCCCTGGTGGATCAGCTGGTAGAACGAGTGCTGGCCGTTCGTGCCCGGCTCGCCCCAGAAGACCGGCCCCGTCGGGTAGTCCACCCGCGACCCGTCGAGGGTGACGCTCTTGCCGTTCGACTCCATCGTCAGCTGCTGCAGGTAGGCCGGGAAGCGTTTGAGGTATTGCTCGTACGGCAGAACCGCGACCGTCTGGGCCCCGAAGAAGTCCGCGTACCAGACGGTCAGCAGGCCGAGCAGCGCCGGCAGGCTCGCTTCGAACGGGGCGCTGCGGTAGTGCTCGTCCATCTCGCGGAACCCGGCCAGCATCTCCCGGAACGCGCCCGGGCCCGACGGCCAGCATCGTCGAGAGCCCGATCGCCGAGTCCATGGAGTAGCGGCCGCCGACCCAGTCCCAGAACCCGAACATGTTGGCGGTGTCGATGCCGAACGCGCCGACGGCCACCGCGTTCGTCGAGACGGCCGCGAAGTGCCGGGCGACGGCGGCCTCGTTGCCCAGCGCCCCGACGAGCCACGCCCGGGCGGCGCTGGCGTTCCGCATGGTCTCGATCGTGGTGAACGTCTTGGACGAGACGATCACCAGCGTCTCGTCGGGCGCCAGGTCCCGCGTCGCCTCGACGAAGTCCGTCCCGTCCACGTTCGAGACGAACCGGAACGTCATGTCGCGCCGGGTGTAGGCGCGCAGGGCCTCGTAGGCCATGACGGGCCCGAGATCGGATCCGCCGATCCCGATGTTCACGACGTTGCGGATCGGCTTGCCCGTGAACCCGGTCCAGGCCCCGCCGCGGACGCGATCGGCGAAGTCGGCCATCCGGTCGAGCACGGCATGGACGCCCGGCACCACGTCGACGCCGTCGACCAGGACGTGCGCGCCGCGGGGCGCCCGGAGCGCCGTGTGGAGGACGGCCCGACCCTCGGTGGCGTTGATCTTCTCGCCCGCGAACATGGCCTCGATCCGCTCGCGCAGCCCCGACTCGTGGGCGAGCGCCACCAGCAGGCGGAGCGTCTCATCGGTGACGCGGTGCTTCGAGTAGTCGAGGAAGAGCCCGCCGGCCTCGAGGGTGAGCCGCTCGCCGCGCCCGGCGTCGGCCGCGAAGAGATCCCGAAGGTGCGTGTCGCCGAGGGCCGAGCGATGGGCCTGGAGCGCCTGCCACGCGGGGCGATCCCGGAGCGGGATCGTGCTGGACCGTGCGATCGAACCGCCCATCCGCATACCTCCAGGAAGGGTGGCGTGGCCTGGCTGCGGGCACGCCGCCGGGAGCGTACATCGGGCCGCTCGGCATGCGCCCGGGAGCGCCCGCGGCGCAGCACGGGGTCGCCCGTGCGTGACCCAGGTCACGCTCGCGGTCGACCCGGGTCACAGACGCAGGACGGCGTCAGACGTAGGGTGGGCAGCCCGTCGGGCGGCACCGACCGCGCCCGCACCGGAGGGGCGCACGACGAGGTGAGCCATGAGCGTCGAGATGAAGGTCCATCAGCGATTCGAGTTTCGGATCGAATCCGTCCACGGGGCGAGTCCCGGGACGACGCGCGCCGACGCGCTCGTCGCGCGGCTCAACGAGCTCGGGCGGGAGGGCTGGCGGGTGGCGGCGATCGATCTCACCGGTCATCCGTCGTACGCCGAGCGCGAGATCCCCGTCCTCCTGGAGCGTCCGATCGAGCAGTGACCTCCGGCTACGCGCCACGCGGGCCGGATCCCCGCCAGCCTCATGCCTTCATGCGCGGGGTTCCGGCGCGACCGGCGCGGTCCCCGCGAGCTCGGGCATGGCAATGCCGGCCTCGGCCGCGAGCCGGGTTGGGTCGAGGAGCACGATCCGGCGTCGCTCGGGCAGCACGAGGCGCTCCGCCCGCATCGCCCCGAGGATCCGGGCGACGACTTCGCGTGATGTCCCGACGGCGTCTGCGAGGTCCTGGCGGCCGGCCACCACGGTCGGCCGGCCGTCGCGCCCTGGTCCGGCGAGCTCGACCAGGTGACGCACCAGCCGCTGTCGCACGGGCTCGAACGCGCTCGAGACGAGGTCATCGAGGGCCCGGTAGAGCTGCCGCGAGAGCTCGGCGGCGCAGGCACGGGCGACGCCCGGATCCGATTCGATCAGGCGGACCAGGGCGGGAATCGCCGGCCCGGCGACCGCCACGGCCGTCAGGGCCTCCAGCGAGATCGGGGCCGGCCCCGCGAACGCCGAGGCGAGCCCGAGGACGTCGCCGGGACGGGCGTATCGCACCGTCACCTGGCGGCCGTCCGAACTCCTGACATACGCCCTGATGACTCCGCGCAGGACGATGAAGAGGTGGGGCTCGTCCGCCTCGCGGGAGAGGACCGCCCCCGCCGGCAGGTTGACCACCATCGCGCCGTCGAGCAGGGCGCGACGGGCGGCCGCGGGGAGCTCGGCCATGAAGCGCGAGGGCGTGGGCCCCCCGTCCCCGTTGCGGTCGCGCGGATCGATGTCGGGACCGGATTCCGGGTCCATAGTCGAACCTGCCGCGGCCGGGACCCGGCACGCAGCCGAGGGGCCGGACATCCTGCCGCAGCGCGAGTCTACGCCGATCACCGCCTGGCCCGTCCGAGCGCGACGGGGGCGGCCCGGAATGTCAGGCGCCCGCGCCCGCGGCTGGCCCGTAGGCCGGCAGGCCGGCGGCGATCCGGTCCAGCACGCGGCGTGCCTCGCGCATCGCGAGCCGGTGGATCCAGGGCCCGAACGAGACCCTCGCCACGCCGAGCGCCGCGAGGCGCTCGATCGGCGGCGCCTCGGGCCGCACATAGACGTTGACGGGACCACGGCACGCATCGACGAACGCGGCGATCGTCGGCTCGTCGGCGACCCAGATCGGGTAGACGCAGGCGGCCCCCGCCTCGAGGTAGCGGCGGGCACGCCGCGACGCCTCGGCGAGCCGGGTGGCGGGCTCGCCCACCTCGAGGATGAACACGTCCACCCGGGCATTGACGACGATCGGCACGCCGGCGGCACGCCCGGCGGCGACGATCGCGGCGATCCGGTCCGCCTGCCGCTCGGCATCGACCAGTCCGGCGGGCGCCGCCAGGATCGCGAGAGGCGGCCGCGTGGTCAGTGTCCTCGAGGTTGCAGCCCACCGCGCCCGCGGCCAGGAGCCGATCGATAAGGTCGGCCGGCTCGAGCCCGTAGCCGGCCTCGATGTCGGCCGTGACGGGGACCTCCACGGAGCGCGCGATCCGGCCGATCGCGGCGAACATCTCGTCAACGGGCGCGGCCTCGCCGTCCTCGAAGCCGAGGCTCTCGGCGACGGCCGCGCTGCCGGTCGCGACCGCGGCGAAGCCGGCCGCGACGACCGCCCGCGCGCTCGCGGCGTCCCACGCGTTCGGCAGGACGAGCGGACGCCCGGGAACGTGGAGCTCCCGCAGGAGCCGCGCCTTCGCTGCCAGGTCGGCGGTCATGCCTCCTCCTTCGCCGCGGTTGCCGTGTCGGGGTCGCCCGAGGATACCTTCGACGCCACGCTAGTGGCGGCGAACTCCGTCGACGTCGTAGGGGCGCGGCGACCAGCCCCGACGCCGGGCAGGGGCGCGGGCAGGCCGGTGGCCCCACGGACTCGTCAGTCGCCGAGCCGTTCGGCCAGCCACGCCATCCGCGCGATGTCGTGGAAGCCCTGGCCGCCCTCGTGATCGTTGAAGGGGTACTCGCGGATCTCCTTCGGGCCGGCATAGCTGTTGAACGCCGCGTAGACCGTCGATGGCGGGCAGATCAGGTCCATGAGCCCGACGGAGAAGAGGGCAGGGGCGGTGGCCCGCCGCCCCAGGATCGCGCCGTCGAAGTGGGCCAGCGTTCGCAGCGCTGGCTCGACGTGGTCGCGATGGACCTTCAGGTAGTGCGCGATCTCGAGGTATGGGTCGCGATCCGCGACCACGATCGCGCGCGGGAAGTCGCACAGGAAGGGGACGTCGGGGGCGATCGCGGCGAGGTCGGGCACGAGGCCGGCGACCGCCAGGCACATTCCCCCGCCCTGGCTCCCGCCGAGGACGCGCGACGCGCGCGGGGTCGACCTGCGGGTGCGCCCGGATCGCCTCGACGGCGCGCACGGCATCCGTGTAGAGCCGCCGGTAGTAGTAGGTTCGCGGGTCGAGGATTCCCTGGGTCATGAAGCCCGGGTGCGCGGGGTCGCCGGTCGCGTCCGGGTCGGCGGTGGCCCCGACCGACCAGCCGGAGCCTTGCCCCCGGGTGTCCATGACGAGGTGCGCGTAGCCGGCGGCGGCCCACAGGATGCGCTCGTGGGGCAGCCCGCGGCCACCGCCGTACCCGGCGTATTCGACGATCCCGGGCAGCGGGCCGGAACGTCCGGCCGGAAGGTGGAGCCACCCTCGAACCGGCGAGCCGCCGAACCCGGCGAACGTGACGTCCAGCGTCCGGATCGCCACGAGTCCCGTCTCGATCGGATCGAACTGGGCGCCGAGGTCGTGGGCGCGTGCCGCGGCAAGCGTCTCGTCCCAGAAGGCCTCGAGATCGGCGGGGACCGCGAGGTCGGGCCGGTACGCCCGCATCTCTTCGAGCGGCATGTCGGAGACGGTCACGTGGAGCTCCTCGGTGGCACCCGGGCAGCCCGGGAGACGGCGGCGAACCGGCAGGCCGGCGAACCGGCAGGACGGCGCACCTTCAGGCCGAGACTACCCGACCCGGGGCCGGACGCGCCATCCGGCACGGGCTCGGTCTCGCCCGGCCTGCCCCGGGCGGCTGCTCAGCCCGCCGCGCCGCCGGTGTCCGGCGACGCGAGCCCGTGGGCGATGGCCGTGACGCCCAGCCGGAACGCCTCGTCGACGTCACCGCCGAAGCGGAACGCGCCCGCCGCCTCCATGCTCGTGAAGCCGTAGGCGAAGGCCGTGAGGACGCGGGCCGCCGCGAGGCCGCGGGTCGAACCTGCCAGCGCTGCTGCGGCGTCGAGCACCGGCCGGGCGGCCGCTGCGGCCGCCTCGACGGGAGGTCGCGCCTCGACCGACAGGTCGGCGAAGAGCATGGCGGCGGCGCGCGGCTTGCGGCCGGCGAACGTCCGGTAGGCATCGGCGAGGGCGACGATCCGGGCCATCGCGGGCTCGAGGGCGCGCTCGGCCGTCCCGGATCCCTCCGGCTGGGTCGTCCCGTTCGGGTCCTGCCCGGCCGTTCCGGCTGCCCGCGCGGCCGCGTCGCGGCCGGCCGTGCCTGGCACCGCCGGTCCGTCGCCGGGGCCTGCGGCCGCCGCCGCCGTCAGGATCCGCCCGAGCTCGGCGGCCGCGTCGGCGGCGATCGCCGCGAGCAGGCCGGACCGGTCGGCGACGTGCTTGTAGAGCGACGGCGGCTTCACGCCGACCCGCTGGGCGACCGACGCCATCGTGACGCCCTCGAGGCCGCTCTCCTCGAGAATGGCGCGGCCGGCGGCCACGATGGCCCCGCGCGACGTACGAGCCGGCGCCGGGCTCATCGCCCCAGCCGGCCGAGGTGCGTGTCGGCGAACGCGGTCGGGTACTTGAGCCCGTACCCCACGAACCGGTCGAGCCCGACGTGCGCGACCAGGACGGCACCCGCGAGGACGACTGCCGGCGACGCGGCCGCCCATCCGGCCCCGAGCACCAGGAGCCCGGTCGCCCAGCTGTGGGCGAGGTTGTAGGTGAAGGCGCCGATCTTCGGGCCGGCGAGGTATCCCACCATCGAGGCGTCGACGGCGAACAGGAGCGGCACGAGCCAGACGATCTGGCCGCCCGAGCCGAGGTAGACGGCGATGCCGGCCGCGAGCGCGGCCAGCCCTTCCAGGCGGAGCCACGTCCGGGGTGCGCCGGTGACCGCCCCTCCGTGCGTGACGGCGCCTGCCGCACCGGCGGCTGCGTCGACTCCCGAACCTTGAACCAGGGACGCGCTGGATGCCATGTGTCGATACCTCGCTTGTGGCTCCGGGGAGCCTGGATCTCGATACGAACGCTACGATACTTCGCCTTCATGGCTATTGTCAATAGCCTTCATTCCGGACCACCGGGCGGGCGAGTCGCGGCGCACATGCGGCGGCGCATGGCAGCCAGCCGCGGATTACCGTCAGAGACTGGCGAACAGGCCTGGCACCCAAACGGCGGCGCCAGCCGGTCGCGGCGCCGGCCGGCCGCCCCGCGAGGCGCTGCACGAACACGCCGTTGGCGGGAGGATGACAGCGGACGTCCGTGACCACGGGCGGCGACGGGAGGGTCAACGGTGACGAACGGCGTCGGCCAGCCATTCCTGCTCGGGGTCAACTACTGGCCGCGCCGGAAGGCCATGACGTGGTGGAGCGCCTTCGATGGCGGCGAGGTTCGCGACGAGTTCGCCCTGATCCGCGAGCTCGGGCTCACCCATGTCCGGATCTTCCTGCTCTGGGAGAGCTTCCAGCCCGCACCGGACCGGGTGGACGCGCGCGCCCTCGGCGACCTCCGAACTGTCTGCGACATCGCCACTGACCAGGGCCTCCGCCTGCAGGTGACGTTCTTCACCGGGCACATGAGCGGACCGAACTGGGCGCCCGCCTGGCTGGTCGACCGCGGGCGCGCCGCGCGGCCGGGCGATCGCCAGCTGGTCGGCCTCGCGGACCCCCGCGGGGTCCCGCACCCGGTCCACGACGTCTACGCGGCGCCGTTCGTGCTCGGGGCCGAGGACCTGCTCCTGCGCGTGGTGTGCGCCGAGCTCCGCGACCACCCAGCCGTCTGGGGATGGAGCCTCGGCAACGAGCCGGACCTCTTCTGCCGGCCCGCCGACGCCGCGACGGGCCGACGCTGGGTCGCGGCGAGGGTTGCGACGATCCGGTCGGTCGACCCGCTCAGGCCGATCCTGATCGGCCTCCACACCGCGGACCTGGAGGGCGATGTCGGGTTCCGCCTCGGCGACATCGCCGCGGAGACCGACATCTCGGTCATGCACGGCTACTCGATCTACAGCGCGATGGCCCGGCAGCCGCTCGATCCGGACTTCGTGCCGTTCACCGCCGCGCTGGCCGCAGCCCTCGCCGGGCGGCCCGTCCTGTACGAGGAGCTCGGCGTCAACACGTCGTCCCCCGACGGCCCGAGCCACTGGCGCACGCTCCGGACGTGGAGCGGCGGCGAGCGGCGCGCCTACTTCGCTTCGGAGGAGGATGCCGCGACCTACCTGGGGGCCGTCCTGCCGCGACTGGCCCGGATCGGCAGCCTCGGCGCCTTCGTGTGGTGCTTCGCCGACTACGAGCCCCGGCTGTGGAGCCAACCGCCGTGCGACTACCAGGTCCACGAGCGCTTCTTCGGTCTCGTTCGCCCGGACGGCAGCCTCAAGCCCGCCGCGACGGTCGCTCCGCGCGTTCGCCCGGTCGCGACCCGTCGTCCAGGTCCCGGAGCGAACCGTCGCGCTGACGGGGACGGCCGAGGCGTACTACGGAGACCCCGCCGGGCAGATGGCGGCGCTCTACGAGCGGTTCGGCCGGCTCGGGGAGGGCTGAGGGCGCGGCGCCGGAGGAGCCCGGATCGAGCAGCCGGTCAGTAGCCCACGGAGGGGAGGTAGGCGCCCCGGGGCTCCTGGTAGATGCCGACAGTCATCATGTTCGTGACGAAGAAGACGCGCAGGCCGTGGGCCAGGCACCAGCGGAAGAGGTCGCCGTTGTCGAGCGGGACGAGGATCCCCGGGGTTCCGATCCCGTCCACGGCGCCGATGAGCGCCTGCAGGTCGTCGTTCGTCTCGGCGACCGAATGGCCGAAGTAGTTGATGCCCGTCGTGTAGGCCGTGATCCGCCCGAGGCGCTCGACGACCTTCGCCTTGCCGTCGGCGATCGACCCGCTCATCTCGCCGGCCCGCGTGTGGCCGTGGACGCGCAGGCACAGGCCGTTGCAGGCCTCCTCGTCGGCCCGCGTGGCGGTGCGCACGGCGTAGCCCGGGAACGAGGTGGGGATCGGCTCGCCGTGCATCACGGCGAACGTCCCGCGCACGTCCATTCCGAGCTTGGCGTACAGGCTCAGTGACCGGTTGTGGTACGAGATCTGCACCAGGCGCACGCCCGGCGTGCCCGTCTCCTTCGCCCGCTCGAGCATCGCCACCATGAGGGCGCGGCCGACGTGATGGTCCTGGGCCGTCGGGTCGACGCTGACTGGCCCGATCGCGTGGATCGTCGAACGCTCGTCGAGGAAGGAGCTGCCGGCAACCCGGCCATCGGCCTCCGCGACGATGCCGTAGAACCCCGGATTGCTGACCAGGGCGTGCATGCTCCTGGTCGCTGCCTCGACCGACGGGAAGTCGTGCGGGAACCCGTGGCGGTCCGCCAGCGTCGCGAAGGCCTCGTACAGGATCCGACCGCATTCCGGCGTGTCGGCCGGCACCGCACGCCGCAGCGTGACGTCCATCTCCCCCGCACGCCGCAGCGTGACGTCCATCTCAGGCTCCGATGTCGGCTTCGTGGGGCCCCGGCGGTCCCATCTCCACACGGCCCTGATCGTAGGCCACGCCAGGTGTCGGGCGCGGGCGCTCCGCGCAGCACCGGGGACCGTTCAGGCGGGCTCGGGGGCAGGGTCGGCGGCGACGGCGCCGGCCGGCGGGCGGATCGAGCGGGCGGCCGCCACCGCCGCGACGGCATCGGCCGCGAGCGCCCGGACGGCGGCCCAGTCGCGGTCCTCGAGGATGGCTGGGCGCACCATCCAGCTGCCGCCGACCGCGAGGACCGAGGGCTCGGCGAGGTACGCCGCCACGTCCCGCGGGCCGATGCCGCCGGTCGGGATGAAGCGGACCGTGGGGAAGACGGGCGCGAGCGCGCGCACGAAGGCCGGGCCGCCGGCCGGGCCGGCGGGGAACAGCTTCAGGTCGGTGAGCCCCGCGTCGAGCGCCCGCAGGATCTCGGTCGGCGTCATGACACCCGGGAAGACGGGCACGCCGCGGGCGCGCGCGGCAGCGACCACGTCGGCAACCAGGCCGGGGCTCACGACGAACTGGGCGCCCGCGTCGATCGCGCGCTCGGCCTCGGCTGGCGACACGATCGTCCCGGCCCCGACGAGGACCGCGGGGTGCGTCGCCCGGATCCGGCCGATCGCCTCGGCGGCCGCGGGCGTGCGGAAGGTGATCTCGGCGCAGGGCAGGCCGGCCGACTCGAGGGCCGCGGCGAGGGCCGGCGCATCGTCGGCCCGCGCGAGCGCGACGACGGGAATGACGCCGTGCTCCTGGAGGCGATCGCGGACGCGGTCGGGGAGGGCCATCTGCCGGCCCAGTCTACCCGCGCCGCCATGTCGATCAGGGAGGCCTCGACGGCGGTGGTCGGCATCCGCTGCTGCGCCGTCGTCGCCCGGCCGGGCCGCGCGAGACGTAGGCTTCGAAGCGTTCGCGCGGCGTCGCGCGATGCTACCGCGAGGCCAGGATGGAGATCGAGACCGAACGCCTGATCGTGCGCAGCTTCCGGGCCACCGACTGGCAGGACCTCCACGCCTACCTGTCGCTGCCGTCGACGTATCGCTTCGAGCCGGGCGACCCGATCGACACGACGCAGGCGAGGGCGCTCGCAGAGGAGCGCTCCCGGGGCAGCAACTTCCTTGCCGTCGAGCTGAAGAGCGAGCACCGGCTCGTCGGGCATCTCTACTTCGGCCAGGTGGAGGACGAGGCGTTCCGGACCCGCGAGCTCGGGTTCATCTTCAACCCGCCCGACCAGCGACGGGGATACGCCAGCGAGTCCGCGCGCGCCGTGGTCGAGCACGCGTTCCGCCGGCTCGACCTCCACCGCGTCGTCGCCAGCTGCCATCCCGACAACGTCGCGTCGTGGCGCACGCTCGAGCGGGTCGGCCTCCTGCGGGAGGGGCACCTGCGGCGCAACGTCTTCTTTCGCCGCGACGCCGCCGGATGCCCGGTCTGGCAGGACACCTACGTGTACGGCCTCGTGAACCCGTACGAGTCGGACGACAGGCGACCCGCTCCCTGACGACCCGGCACCTCACACGGGTGACGCCGGTGCCCGCTGCGCGACGGCTCAGGGGATGCCCGCGCCGGCCCGCGGCCCCGACGGCTCGTTCCGCCTCGCCGAACGCCCTGCCGGCCGGAGTCGCCCCCACGCGCAGAATGGCGCCCGGCACCTGGACCTGAACATGAGCGGCGCTGACGGGCAGCCGCCGACACGATCCTCAGCCGGGGTCATGTCCTCGCCGCCCCTGGTTTTGCCGGGGCAGGGTCGCCTGCACGGAGCGGTTGCCATGAAACGCGCGGTGGACCTCCTCCCTCCTGGGCGCATCTTCCTGCCCGGGTGCCTCGTCCTGCTCGGGTGCCTCGTGGCTGCCTGCGGCGGAGGGCAGGCGACTCCGGCCGGCCAGGCGACGCCGGCGGCTGCGTCCGAGGCTTCGGCGCCACCGGCGGCCGGCGGCGGCGCGGCGACCGCGGGCGCGGGCGCGGGCTCGTCGCTCGCCGACGCCGCGGCCAAGGTCAAGGACGTGTGCACGCTGATGCCGATGGACCAGGCGACCCGGCTGGTGCCGGGCGGATCCGCTCCCCAGAGCGCGCCCTTCCCGCCGAGCTGCACGGTCACGAACGGGACGTCCGTCCTCCAGGTCACGCTCGGCGCGTACGATACGGGCGGGCCGGTGCCCGGTGCCGATCAGGTTCCCGGTCTCGCCGCCGGTGGCTACATGGAGCGGCCGACGCCGGACGACGCCTACCTCGTCGTCCTGCTCAGCCCGGATCGCGGCGAGCTCTACGTGGAGGTCGCCGGCCACGACGGCGAGGACCACCGCGACGACGCCGTGGCCGTCGCCAAGGCCGTCCTCGCCGCGATCCATTGACCCGGAGCCCGTGCACCCGGTCACGTCGCGTTCCGGTCAGGGTCGGCCAGGAGTCGGGAACCCCGCGGGGGTGCGGGTCGGATCCGCGGCGCCCCCGGCGTCGAGCGTCGTTTCGGCGCCGCTCTCGACGAGTCCCAGCCGGTAGGCGACCGCGGCGGCTTCGCCGCGGCCGGCGACGCCGAGCTTGCCCAGGATCCGCGACACGTGCACGCCGGCCGTGTTGGCGGTGATGAACAGCTCGTCGGCGATCTGGCGGTTCGTGCGGCCGAGCGCGACGAGGGCGAGCACCTCGCGCTCGCGGGCAGTCAGCCCCAGGCCTGCCGCCTCGTCGGGTGCCTCGGATCCGCTCGCCGCGTCGGCCTGCCCCGGGCCGTCCGGTTCGAGGTCCAACCGCGCCCGAGCCGCGAGCGCCGCGATCTCGCGCGCGAGCGGCGCAGCAGCCAGCCGATCCGCGGTGTCGAGTGCCGCCCGGAGCCCCGCGGCGGCGAGCGCGCGGTCGCCGCGAGCGGCGAGCCGCGCCTCGGCTTCGCGCCAGCGGGCGTACGCGGCGGCATAGGGTCGGTCGATCGCCTCCCACGCCTCGACGGCCGCGCTCCACGCCGCAACGTCGGGAACCCGGCGGAGGCGGCGGGCCTCCGCTTCGCAGAGCCGGAGCCAGGCCACGGACAGCACCTCGAAGGCCGGCCGGCTCGCGACGACCTCCGCGTGGCGGCGCCGGATCCCCTCGAGCAGCCCCTGCCCCGCCATCGCGGCCTGGTGCTCGAGCTCGGGCGAGCGCCGGACGCGCGCGATCTCGGCGACGTCCGCGTTGGCCCGCAGGCCGAGGGCGTACAGCTCGCCGATGCGGGTCTCGGGCGAGAAGTCGATCGCCGCCAGGGTGGCTGCGACCTGCGCCGCCGCGACGTCCGGCCGCCCCTGCCACAGCGCGAGCTCGGCGAGGCTCGCCCTGACCGGGCACACGAACTGGATGTCGGCGGCGAGCTCGGCGAGCGGCGCCAGCGGCCGCAGCCGGACGGTGGCCTCCTCGAGGTGGCCGCGGGCCAGGGCGAGGCGCGCCAGCAGCTCCTCGGCCAGGATCTCGTTGACGCCGAGCGGGTTCGCCTCCTCCGCCCGGCGGGCGATCTGCTCGCATTCCTCCCAGCGGCCCAGCCGGTACAGCTCGTCGCCGGCATTGCAGAGCATGTGCGAGCCGAAGAACCGCATCGACCCGAGGCGCTCCGCCGTGGCGATCCCGACGCGTGCCACGCCGATCGCCTCGTCGAGCCGCCCGGCGAGGTCCAGGATCCAGATCCAGTTCGCGTAGGCGCGGCCGATGTCGTCGACGTTGCCGACCTCCTCGGCGATGGCGAGCGCGGCCCGCATGTCGTCGAGCGCCGGATCGATCTCGCCGGCCACGGCCCGGCAGAGGCCGCGCGTGTCCTGGGCGTGGCCCTCGATCTCGCGTGCGCCGACCGAGCGGGCGAGCGCGAGCGCATCCTGGGCGAGATCCCGCGCCTCCTCGAACCGCGCGCCCAGCATCAGGATCTGGGCGAGCCCGGCCACCGCACGGGCGCGCGCCTCCGACGGCGGCTCGGCGGGGATGCGGCGCATGGCCGTGGCGTAGGCGCGTTTGGCGAGGTCGCCCTGACCGGCGATCCAGGCGTAGCGGCCGAGCCGCTCGTTCAGCAGCCCGCCGCGCAGCGGGTCGGCGTCCCCTGCCTGGTCGGCCAGGCGGATTGCCGCCTGGATGCTCGCCACGGCCCGCGCCGGCTCGTGGAACCGGGCGACGCCTGCCAGCGCCGCAAGCAGGTCGATCCGGTCCCGCCCGGCGCGCGCCTCCGCGTCGGGGACCTGGTCCCAGAGATCGATCGCGCGCTCGTACTGGGCGAGGGCCTCTGGGAAGGCGTAGTTCGCCTCCGCGGCGCGGGCCGCGACGACCGACGCCTCGAGCGCTCGCGGCAGGTCGTGGGCGGCGTACCAGTGATACGCGAGCTCGGCGACGTGGGACGCGTCGCCGGCCGTTCGGGCCTCGAGCGTTCGCGCGAACGCCGAGTGCAGGCGGGTCCGCTCGCCGGGCAGCAGGTCGTCGTAGACGGCCTCCTGCAGGAGCGCGTGGCGAAACGCGTAGCGCTCGGCGCCGGCGGTCGGGTCGGGGACGAGGACCTGGCGGCCGACGCACTCGCGAAGGGCCTCGTAGAGGGCGGCGTCGTCCATGTCGGCGGCGGCCGCCAGCAGCACAGGGTCGACCCGCTGCCCGGCCGCTGACGCGATCCGGAGGAGCTCCTGCGTGGGCTCGGCGAGGTCGGCCACCCGCGCCAGGAGGACGTCCCGCAGCGTCCTGGGCAGCTCGCCCACCGCACCGGCTGCTGCGAGCAGCTCCTCCGCGAAGAAGGCGTTGCCCCCCGACCGCGCGTGGATGGACTCGGCGAGGGCCGCGTCGACCTCGCCGCCCGCGATCGCCCGGAGCTGATCGGCCGATTCGCGCCGGTCGAACGGCTGGAGCTCGAGGCGTTCGACCCGGCCGGTCCGCTCGAGCTCGGCCAGGAAGGGCAGCAGCGGATGTCGCCGGTGCAGCTCGTCCGTGCGGTAGGTCAGCAGGAGCATCACCGCAGCGTCACGGAGGTTGCGCACGAGGAAGCCGACCAGGTCGCGCGTCGAGCGATCGGACCAGTGCAGGTCCTCGACGACGAACACCACGGGCGCCCGGGCGGCCAGGCGCTCGAGCACGCCCAGCAGCAGCTCGAAGAGACGGCCCTGGGCCGACGCCATGTCCAGGGCGGACCCGCCCTCCTCGGCGACGGGACCGAGATCCGGCACCAGCCGCGCGAGCTCCGAGCGACCCTGCCCGAGCACGGCGTCGAGCTCGTCAACGGGGATCCGCCGGACCAGCCCGCGCAGGGCCTCGACCACCGGCGCATACGGCAGCGCGCCGTCGCCGAGCACGATGCAGCCGCCCAGGAGCACGACGGCACCAGACTCGCGGGCGAGCTCCACGAAGTCGGCGACCAGCCTCGTCTTTCCGACGCCCGCTTCGCCCGCGAGCACGACGGCGCTGCTCCTCCCCTCCCCTGCCAGCCCGAGCAGCGCCCGCAGGCGTCCGGATTCGTGCGCACGGCCGATCAGGACGGGGCTCGAGACGCGGGATGCCATGCCCCCGATTATCGGCCCAGGCGGCCCCGAGACGCGTTCGGGTGCGGTGGTCACGACGGGCGCCCCATCAGGATGCTTCGGCGACGCGGACCAGGCGCCGGAGGCGCGCCAGGCGGCGCGCGATCGCGAGCGACCAGGCTGCTCGCGGCGGGCGCTCCGCCTTTTCGTCCCACCTGATCGACGCGATCAGCCGCGCGTGCTCGATCGCCTTCTCCTGCTCGCGGATCCGCTGCCTGGCAATGTCTTCCATCATCCGGAACATCATCTCGACTGCCCTCGTGCTGCCCGGCCCGACCATGCGGGACCGGGTACCACGTTCGGGCTAAAGAGCCCGATCCTGCATCCCGAGGGCTCGGTATTCCGGCCGCGCCGGCTCTTCAAATCTGCCCGTGGGCGTGGCCGGGCGCGGCGCGCGCGCTCCTCGCGCTGCAGGCGCGCAGCTCGCGCCGCCGACACGGCGCGCTGCTCGCGCCGCCGGCACGGCGCGCTGCTCGCGCGGCCGGCTGGCTCAGGGTGCCGGCGTCGGCTCCGGCGTGGGCGTCGGCAGCGGCGTGACGGGAACGAATGACGGCAGCGGAATGTCGGTGCACACCGGGACCTTGCGGTTCCTCGGATCGTTCGCGGTCGTGCACATGCCCGGCACGCCGTCGGCGACCCACAGGTACCCGGTCTCGAACGACTGCAGCCCGGTGCCGTCCGGGAAGAGCTGGGAGTCCGCGTTCGGGTACCCGGTGAAGTCAGGGATTCCCAGGTTGAGCTTCCGGACGTGGTCGAGGCCCGACAGGAGGCTCAGCATCCCGTCCCAGACGACGCCGTACACGGCGTACGTGCCGTTCTGGTCCCAGTAGACGCTGCCCCGATCGAACATCCCCCGCCGATGCTTGCCGTCCGTCGCCCGCAGCAGGCTCGTGATCGGGTAGCCAAGGTCGCCCGCGTTCGCGCCGCCGCCACCCAGCCCGCGCCACTTGTCGAGGATGGGCCCGGGCACCCAGAAGACGCCGCTGGACCGCTCCACGACCTCGCCTGCCTCGAAGTCCTCGTAGCGCATCCCTTCGGACGTGGTGCCCTCGGACGTCGGCTGGCCGAGGTCGAAGCCGGCCGCGCTGGCTTCGGCGGCGGCATCGGCCCACCAGGCGGCCGGCGTCTCCGTGGGCGGCTGGTCGGTCGGCGGCGGCTCGGTCGGCGGCGGCTGGTCGGAGGGAGGCGGCTCAGTGGGGGGCTCGGCTGTCCTCGGCGGCCGCGCCTCCGTCGGCGCCGGCGAGGAGACGGCGACCGGCGTCGTAGAGAGCCACGGGAGGTCGAACGGGAGCCGGAACTCGGGGCCGAACGGTCGCGCGATCGCGATCGCGGCGTATGCGGCCACGGCCGCCCCGACGATCGCGGTGGCGAGCGGGAGCCGCCCGTAGAAGGCGACCTTCTGGATGAGGGTCCCGTCGAGCACGCGCTTCGAGCCCGGTGCCGGCATCCCCGACCCCGGCGGCCCCGACCCCGGCGTCAGGGTGACCTGGAAGGGCCAGGTGCGCGCCGATCCGCGGAAACGCCAGCCCGGACCCGACACCCGCAGGATCCCCGACGTGGTCGCGCCGGGCGGGACGCCGATCCCCCCTGGCGGCGGGGCGAACCGCAACACCGCCTCCGGGTCCGTGCCCGTGACCGCGATCGTGAGGGGGCTGTTGCCCGAGTTGGTCGCCCGGATCGTGTACCGCCCGCGGTGGCGCGCCCGGGCGATCCGCGGCGTCATGTCGACCTCGTACTCGACGAACGCCCCGATCTCGACGGTCGCCCGCAGGAGGACCGGCTCGGCCGGGTGCTCGCTCGACCGGACCACGATCCCCGTGTCGAAGACCCCGGCGAGCGCTTCTGACGAGCGCGGCGGCGCGAAGGTGATGGTCACATTCTGGCGACTGTCAGGGAGCAGGTTCAGCGCGACCGGTTGGACGCTGGCCCAGCGCGCGACCTCGCCCAGGATCTCAACCGTGATCCGGTCCACCGTCCGGCCGTTGTTGCGCACGTCCACCGAGACGGACACCTGGGAGCCCGGCTCGACGCGCAGGGCGGCCTGGCCGAGCGCCGCGATGACGGCCGGCCCGGCGGTGGGCCGGTCGCCGCCCGTGGGCCTGACCGGGCGCGTCACCTGCGGCAGGACGGGCCCGGGACCCGTCGAGGAGACGGCGGGCCCATCGTCGCGCTGTCCGGTCCACTCGAGGAACGAGCCGCAGCGCGAGCAGAAGGTCTCGGTTTCGGGGTTGCGCTGTCCGCAGGTGGTGCAGGTGAGCAAAGGGGACGCTCCTCACGCCGCTCGAACCGCCCGTACGGCCGGGCCGTTCGCGCCTGCGACCATTCTCGGGGCAACGGTCAAGTGCGAGGCCACGCGTTGCAGATGTGGGCACTCGAACTCGGACAATTCCCCACGGCCGTGGCGCGCGACCGCAGGGCGCGCGGTCGCGAGGGCCCGCGATCTACCATGCGGCGATGAACTGTCGCGCCTGCGGCCGGGCCCTCGAGCCGGACAGCCGGTTCTGCCCGGGCTGCGGCACGCCTGTCGACCTGGCGTGCCGGAGCTGCGGAGCGGCGATCGCGCTGGACGCGCGCTTCTGCGCCAGGTGCGGGACGCCGGTCGCGGGTCCGGGTCCGGCGGCTGTGGAGGCGGCCGGGACCGGGCGGGAGCGCAAGGTCGCGACCATGGTCTTCGCCGACCTGGTGGGCTTCACGGGGCTCAACGAAACGACCGACCCGGAGGTGGTCCAGGCCCTCGTGACCCGCGCGTTCGATCGCCTGAGCGCGGAGGTCGCGCGGTACGAGGGCGCCATCGAGAAGTTCGCGGGCGACGCCATGCTGGCCGTGTTCGGCGTCCCGGCGGTCCACGAGGACGACGCCGAGCGCGCCGTGCGCGCTGCCCTCGAGATGCAGGCGGCGATGGCCGCGCTGGCCGCCGACCTGCGGGGCGAGGGCCGACCCGATCTCGCCCTCCGGATCGGCGTCGAGTCGGGCGAGGTGCTCGTCGACCTCGGCCGGGCAGCCGGGGAGCGTGACCGGATCGTCACCGGCGATGCCGTCAACACGGCCGCCCGCCTCCAGCAGGTGGCCAGCCCGGGCGCGATCGTGGTCGGGCCGTTCACCTACGCCGCCACCCGCGATGTCGTGGAGTACGAGGAGCTGCCGCCGACGGCGCTCAAGGGCAAGGCGCTGCCGGTCGCGGCCTGGCGGGCTGTCGCCGTCAAGGCCAGGCGCGGCGGGGTCCGGCCGTCCCTCGGGATCGAGGCCCCGCTGATCGGGCGGGACGAGGAGATCTCGCTCATCAAGGAGACCGTCCGGCGGACCGTGGCGGACCGGCGCCCGCACCTCGTGACCGTCATCGGCAGCGCCGGCGTCGGCAAGTCGCGGCTGGCCTGGGAGCTGGAGAAGTACCTCGACGGTCTCCCCGAAACCTATTACTGGCGCAAGGGCCGCTGCCTCGCGTATGCGCAGGCGAGCTTCTCGGCGCTCGCCGACGCGATCAAGGCCGATGTGCGGATCCTCGACGACGACGCGCCCGCGACCGCCGCCGCGAAGCTCCAGGCGAGGATCGTCGAGCTCGGGGGGGCGGACGATCCCGCCCTCTTCCCGGCCGTCGAGACGCTGCTGGCGCTCGGCCCGGCGGTCGGGCTCGGGCGCGACCAGCTGTTCGACGCCTGGCGGCGCTACCTCGAGCTGCTGGCCGCCGACAGCCCGCTCGTCCTGGTCCAGGAGGACATCCATTGGGCCGACGACGGGCTGCTCGACTTCATCGAGTACATGGCGCGCTGGGCCGACGGGCCGATCGTCCTGCTCTGCCTGGCCCGCCACGAGCTCGTCGAGGCGCGCCAGACGTGGGGCGGCGGCGTTCCCAACGCCGCCTCGATCGTGCTCGAGCCGCTCGGGGCCGGGGAGAGCGCCCAGCTGGTCGACGCCCTGCTCGCGGGCGGCCTGCCGCCCGAGCTCCGCGAGCGGGTGGTCGCGCTCGCCGACGGGAACCCGCTCTTCACCGAGGAGCTCGTGCGGATGTTCGTCGACCGTGGCGTCCTGCGGTTCGGGGACGGCCGCTGGCAGCTGGCCCGGCCGGTCGAGGACGTCGAGATCCCGGGGTCGATCCACGCGGTCCTGGCGGCCCGTCTCGACGGGCTCCCGCCGGCCGAGAAGCGGGCCGCCCAGAACGCCGCCGTGGTTGGCCGGATCTTCTGGGATGCGCTCATCGCCCACCTGTCACGCCAGGGAGCCTCGGCGACCGGCGAAGTCCTGCGGCAGGTTGCGGGTCAAGGAGCTCGTGGTGGCCCGCCAGCCGTCGGCGCTGGCCGGCGCGGCCGAATTCGGCTTCCGGCACGTGCTCATCCGCGACGTCGCCTATGACTCGCTGCCCAAGCGCGACCGGGCGGCCAAGCACCTCGACGTGGCCCGCTGGGCCGAGGAAGCGCTCGCCGACCGACAGGACGAGATGGTCGAGCTGCTGGCGGCCCACTACCTGGCTGCGCTGCGCTACGAGGAGGACTTCGCGGCGCCCGACTCGGAGCGCCTGCGCGACCTCCGGCACAAGGCGTACACCTACACCCGCCGGGCGGGCGGCCGGGCGCATGCCTTCTCCAACAAGGAGCACGCGGCCCGCTGGCTGCGCGTGGCCGTCGAGCAGGCGCGCATCCTCGACCTGCCCGCGCGCGAGCGGGCGGCGCTGGCAGTCGACTATAGCGAGGCTGCCGGAGGCCACGAACCGAACGAGGCGATCCGGTCGGCCCTCGAGGAGGCTCTCGCGCTCATGTCGGCCCTGCCGGACCGCGCCGCCGCGGACGAGCAGCAGGTCGCCCAGGTCAGGATCCACCTCGCGTTCTACGTGTACTCCGCGGACGAGCTCGACGCGGCCCGCGGCATCGTGCAGGCGGGGATCGATGCGCTCGCGTCGGGTCCGCCGACCCCGGGGCTCGCCGGGCTGCGAGCCCGGCTCGGCTGGACGTACTGGCGCGCAGGGCCGCTCGAGGAGGCGCCCCCCATCCTGCGCCGCGCCATCGACGAGGCGCGCGCCTGCGAGGCCGAGGATGTCGAGCGCATGGCCCTCCACGATCTCGCGATCGCGACCGGGATGCTGGGTGACATGCGGAACTCGGTCGCGCTCGTGGAGCGGAGCCTGGAGCTCGCCCGCGCGACCAACGACCGAGGCCTCCTGGGGCGCTGCTACATCAACGTGACGGCGATCCGGAACAGCAATGGCGAGACGTCGGTCCGGATCATGCCCCTGGCCATCGAGGGACTGGACCGGGCGCGCCGTGGACTCGACCACACCCTCGCGGCGTGGATCGCCCAGAACGTGGCCGATGTCTTCTCGTTCGAGGGCCGACTCGACGACGCCCTCGACTACGCCGACGAGGGCGTCGTCCAGGCCGAGCGGACGGACGACCGGGCGCGCCTCGCCGCCTGCCTCGCGCAGCGGGCCTTCATTCGACTCGAGCGGGGCGACCGGGACGGCTGGCGAGCCGACGTCCTGGCGTCGCGCCGGCTGTGGGATACCCCCGAGCCGCAGGCCGTCATCTACGACGCGATGTTCGACGCGCTGGACGCCTGGACGGACGATCCGATCGGCGCGAGCGGAGCGTTCGCCAGGGCTCTGGGCTCGCCCGATGCAGCGCCGCCGTCGCTGGTGGATTCGGCACCCATCGCCGCCCGCATGGCGCTCCGGACGCGCGACCGGGCGGACCTGGCCAGCGCCATCGCCGCGTTCGTCGCGGTCGCGGAGCGGTGCAGCGGTCCGCTCCGGGCGATCCAGCAGCGCTGGCTCGAGGCGCTGGTCGCGGAGGATGGCACGGCCGTGCCGGCGCTGCGAGCCGCGGCGGACGCGTTCGAAGCCATCGGGTACCTGCTCCCCGCGGCCGACTGCCATGCCGACGCAGCCCTCATCGGCGGGCGGGCAGGCATCGATCCGGCCTTCGACCTCGCCGAGGCGAGACGCCTCTACGCGGCCTGCGGGGCGGAGCCCCTGCTCGGCAGGCTGCCCGAGGTCGCCTGGATCGGCGCCACGGAGTCGACGGCCGCCGGGCCGGATCCGGGCTGAGCCGGGGGTCTCAGCCGCCGTGCGACGCCGGATGGTCCGTGTCGGCCGTCGGGCCGGACCCGGCGCGGCCGCTGCCTCAGCCCTTCAGCGCGCCGCTCAGCCCTTCGCCGCTGAGGAACATCCGCTGGAAGACCAGGAAGATGGCGATCGGGATCAGCGTCGCCATGGCCAGGGCCGCGAGGAAGATGTCGAGCTCGGTCGTCGGCTGGAGGGTCGGGCAGCCGGACGGACAGCGGCTGGATGGCCGGGTTGCGCAGCACGAGCAGGGGCCAGAGGTAGTCCTTCCAGGTCGCGATCACGGCGAACACCGACACGACGCCGATGATCGGCCGTGACATCGGCAGCACGACCGACCAGAAGAGGCGGAACGGACCGGCGCCGTCGACCTGGGCAGCCTCGAAGATCTCGCGCGGCAGGTTGTCGAAGAAGCGCTTCATCGAGGATGACGTTGAAGGCGCTTGCCCCGGCCGGCAGCCACACCGCCCAGAACGCTGTCGATCATCGAGACGTGGACCAGCGGCATGTCGACGACCGTCAGGTACAGCGGCACGAGCAGGACGATCGCGGGCACGAACAGCGTGGCGAGCACCAGGCCGGTCAGGATGCCGCGAGAACCGGGGCCGCAGGACCGAGAGCGCGAAGCCCGCGGTCGTCGCGACCACGACCTGGACGAACCATGACCCGGCTGCGATCAGGATCGTGTTCAGGAAGTACCGGTCGATGTGGGTCTGCGTCCAGGCCCGGCCGAAGTAGCCCAGGTCGAAGCCGTGGGGCCAGAGCGCCATCGGCGTGCGCAGCGTGTCCTGGGTCGGCGTGATCGACGACTTGGCCAGCCACAGGAGCGGACCGAGCCCGAAGACGAGCAGGAAGACCAGGGTCGCGGCGTGGATCGATCCGCAGCGTCCACCGCACGCGGCGCTGGCGCCATTCGGCCGGCGGAATGAGGCCCCGGTCGGCCCGGGGGCGCTCGCTGCCGTCGGCGGCGGACCGCGGTCGACGACGTCATGACGATGGTGCTCCAGGATCGCGTCAGCCAGAAGTAGACCGCCGTGAAGACGGCCGAGGAAGGCGGCCAGCATGACGCTGAGCGCGGCGGCCTTGCCGTAGTCGCCGCCGAGGCTGTTCTGGAACGCGTAGTGGTAGATCAGCAGCAGCACGGTCGATCGTCGAGTTGGCTGGCCCGCCGCCCGTGAACAGGAACGGCTCGGTGAACAGCTGGGCGGTGGCGATCAGCTGGAGGATCAGCGTCAGGAAGATCACCCCGCGCAGCTGCGGCAGCGTGACGTGCCGGACCTTCTGCCAGATCGAGGCGCCGTCGACGTCGGCCGCGTCGTAGAGCTCGGGCGGGACGCCCAGCAGGGCGGCGAGGTAGATGATCACGGTGGCCGCCGGCGCCGGCCCAGGTCGCCTCGAGGACGATCGACGGCATCGCCGTGCCCGCGTTCTGGAGCCACGGGAGCGGTCCGACGCCGACCCAGCCGAGCATCGAGTTGAACACCCCGGTCGGGCTGGCGTCGAAGAAGAAGCGCCACAGCAGGACCGACACGACCGGCGGAACGACCACCGGCAGGTACGCCAGGGCGCTGCAGCACGCCGCGGAACCGGCGGGCCTCGCTCATGACGACGGCGAGCACGATCGGGATCGGGAAGCCGAAGACGAGCGCCAGCAGGGCGAACCAGGCCGTGTTCGCGACGGCCCTGCCGAACAACGGATCGGCCAGCACGGCCGCGAAGTTCTCGAGGCCGACGAAGGTCGGCGTCGAGACGAGGTTCGTCTCCTGGACGCTCATGACCACCGCCCGCACGATCGGGAACCAGGAGAAGACGCCGAAGATCGAGCAAGGAGCGGCAGCAGGAACGCCAGCGTGCTGAGGCCGTCCCGGCTGAGCCAGCGCCGGGCACGCCGCCGGCGAGCGACGCCGGTCGCGACGAGAGGTTCGGCCCGGGACGTCATCCGCAGGCTGCTGCCTTTCTGCTCGCAGTTCCGCGGCTGCCGGAGCGGACGTGGATGGAGCTGCGCTTCGCGGGAGGGCCTCGAGGGGGCGCCGGGGCGCCCCCTCGAGGAGGAGGAGCGCTCAGTCCTTGTCGAGGATGGCCTGGACCTGGGTGTTGGCGGCGCCGAGCAGCGCGTCGATGTCGGCGTTCTTGTCGGTCAGGACCGCCTGCACGACCGGGTCGAGGGCCGCGTACAGGTCCTGCGTGTTGAGCGTCGGGCTCGTTGACCAGCGGCTGGTTGAAGATGCCGCTCGTGAAGGGCGTCATCTGCTCCGTCGGGACGTTGATGTAGTCCTTGATCCACGCCTGCGACTGGTCGTAGGTGGCCTTGTCGAAGATCGGCAGGGCCGGCACGCCGACCGGCTGCTTGTTGGCCGTGAGCGCCTTGGCGTCGGCGACGGCCCCGTCCTGGGTGTTCAGCTTGTTCATGTAGTAGAAGTCGATCCAGGCGACCGCCGCGTCGCGCTGGTCCTCGGTCGTGTTGACGTTGACGGCCGCGAGCGTGCCGCCGCCGAGGACGCCGGTGTTCGGGTCGGACGCGAGCGGGATCGTGGTGATGCCGTAGTCGGCCGGGGTGAGGTTGTTGTTCTGGACCATCGTCGTGTAGAGGTCGGACCCGCCCACGAACATGCCGATCTGGCCGGCGCAGAAGTCCTGGTTGATGGTGCCCCAGGCGTAGTCGAAGGTCGAGCCCATGGAGTTGTCGGTCCAGCGCAGGTCCTTGAGCATCTGGAGAGCCTGCTTGGTCGCCGGGTTGTTGAGCGTCGCGGTGACCTTGCCGTCGGCGTCGACCGTCTCCATCCGACCGCCGAGGGCGTAGGTGAGCGTGGTCAGCTGCCAGCCGCCGGTGTTCTGGGTGGCCATCTGGGAGAAGCCGGCGACGTGGGCCTTCTCGGCGATCGCCTTGGCGCCGGCGCGGACCTCGTCCCAGGTCGTGGGCGGCTTGTCAGGGTCGAGGCCGGCCTGCGTGAACAGCGTGCGGTTGTAGGTCAGGGACATGCCGTAGGCCTGGGTCGGCACCGCGTAGATCTTGCCGTCGGCGTCCTGGCCGTTGACGAGCACGTTGGGGTTGAACTTGTCGGCGTACGGCAGGGCGCGCACGCGCGCGTCGATGTTGACGAGCTGGCCCTGCTGGATCAGGCCCTTGCCGTCGGTGAACGGGATGGTGTAGACGTCCGGCAGCGTGCCGGCGGCGAGGGCGGCCGTGAACGTCGGTGCCGTCCAGTTGTACTCCTGGCCGTCGATCGTGATCCAGGGGTACTTCTCCTCGAACTGGCTGACCTGGAGGTTGAAGGCGTCGAATGCCTCCTGGGTGCTGCCGGGCCGCAGGCTCGCGACGGTGATCGTGACCGGCTTGTGGGCCGGCGCGGGCGTTGCGGTCGCAATGGCCGCCGGCGTGGCGGCGGGCGCTGGGGTCGCCGGGGCGGCCGTCGCGGGGGCGGCCGTCGGAGCGGCGGTGGGGGCGGGGGTGCTCGCCGAGCTGCAGGCGCTCAGGCCGACGATGGCCGTGGTGGCCAGCGCCAGGGCCCTGAGGCCGCGGATCCGTGTTGCTGCCATGTCCTCACTCGCTTCAGGTGATGGTGTCCGATGGCCGGCCGGCGCTCCTCCACGGCACCGGACCCGGGACGATCACAGCTTCCGCAAGGGCTCCTCCTCGCGCGATCGCGGACGGTCGCTCGCTGGATCGGACGGGCGGAGGAGCCAGGCGGTCGCGTCCGGCGGCAGGAAGCCGATCGACGAGCGGGGCGCTGGTCAGCAGACAGCCGGCCATCGGCAGCGCGGCGGGAGCAAGTCGACAGGTTGGTGACGCACACGAAACTCTGGCCCCGCTCGAAGGCCAGCACATCGTCCGTTGTGCGGCAGCCAGGCCAGGTCACCCGTCGCTGAGTTCGGGGATCCTCCGTCGCGATGGCCAGCATCGCGCGATAGAGCGCGAGCATCGAGTCGCGGGTCGCTGCTCCTGCGGCCTCGACCGTCAGGCGGGCCCAACGTCGCGGGCTGGCGCAGCCACGGCTCGCTCCGGGCGCCGTCCGGGCTGAAGCCGAATGGCGGGCGTCGGCCTCGCCCAGGGCATCGGCACCCGGCAGCCGTCGCGGCCGGGGTCCGCGCCGTCGAGCGCAGGTACATCGGGTCCTGCAGCTGATGGGCCGGGCAGGTCCTGGACCTCGTCGAGCCCGAGCTCGTCGCCCTGGTAGACGTAGAGCGAGCCGGGCAGGGCCGCCGCCAGCAGCGCCGCGGCGCGGGCCCGCCGGCGACCGAGCGCGAGATCGGTCGGCGTGCCGACCCGCTTGGCCGCGAACGAGAACGGCGGTGTCGGCCTGGCCGTAGCGGGTCACCGGCCGCGTCACGTCGTGGTTCGAGAGGACCCACGTCGCGGGCGCGCCGACCGGCGCATGCGCGGCGAGCGTGCCGTCGATCGACGCGCGCAGCGCGCGCGGCATCCCACGGCCGGGCCATGAAGTCGAAGTTGAAGGCCGTGTGGAGCTCGTCGCGGCGGAGGTACATCGCGAACCGCTCGATGTCCGGCAGCCACAGCTCGCCGACGAGGATCCGCTCGTCCGGGTACGCCGTCGACGATCTCGCGCCAGCGGCGGTAGATCGCGTGCAGCCCGTCGCGGTCGGTGTTCGGATGCTCGCCCGGACCTGGGCTCGGCCGGCACCTCGGGCAGGGCCGGGTCCTTGACGAGCAGCGCCGCCGAATCGATCCGGACGCCGGCCACGCCCCGGTCGAACCAGAACCGCAGGATTGCCTCGTGCTCGGCCCGGACGTCCGGGTGATCCCAGTTGAGGTCAGGCTGCTGCGCCGAGAAGAGGTGGAGGTACCACTCGCCGGGCGTCCCGTCCGGGTTCGTCGTCCGCGTCCAGGTCGGGCCGGAGAAGTTCGAGACCCACGCGTTCGGCATCTCGTAGCCGTCGGCGCCGCGGCCGGGACGGAACCAGAACCGGGCCCGCTCAGGCGAGCCCGGGCCAGCCGCCAGGGCGGCCTGGAACCAGGGGTGCTGGTCGGAGACGTGGTTCGGGACGATGTCGACGATGGTCCGGATCCCGAGGGCGCGGGCCTCCGAGATCAGGCACTCTGCCTCCTCGAGCGACCCGAAGGACGGGTCGATCGCCCGGTAGTCCGCCACGTCGTAGCCGCCGTCGGCGAGCGGGGACACGTACCACGGCGTGAACCAGATCGCGTCGACGCCGAGGTCGGCCAGGTACGGCAGCCGCGCCCGGACGCCGGCGAGGTCGCCGATGCCGTCGCCGTTGGCGTCGGCGAAGCTCCGGACGTAGACCTGGTAGATGACCGCGTGGCGCCACCAGCCCTGGTCTGATGCCTGACGTCGATCCGCCACTTCTCCGTCGATGTCCACGTCGATCACGGTCGGGAGTGCTCCGTTCGAGGATCCGCTCGGCGTACCCGGACCGCGCCAGCGGGGCCGGTTCGGTGGGGCGAATGTACAGTACTCGACAAATCAATGCAAGATACCAACATTACATTCTCGACGAACATGCCGATAGCCGCAACTACTCGACGGCGGCAGATCTCACGGTGGGCAGGCCAAGGGCGGCCCGCACGGAGGGCGGCCTGCACGGCACGTATGGCCAGCGCGGCGGCAAGGCCGAGCGCGGCGCGGCTCGCGCGGCCCTACCGGGCGGCGGTGACCCTCGGGGGCGCGGTGGACCCGCGGACGACCAGCTCCGGCTCGAACAGCAGCTCGTCGTGCCGGAGGCCCGAGCCCGCGATCTCGCTGGCGAGCAGGTCGATCGCGGTGCGACACATCGGCTCGATCGGCTGGCGGACCGTCGTGAGCGGCGGGTCGGTGCAGGTCATGAGGGCCGAGTCGTCGAAGCCGACGACCGAGAGATCGCGGGGAACGTTGAGGCCGGCCCGCCGAGCTGCCCGGATCGCGCCGAGGGCCATCGGGTCGCTCGCGCACACGAGGCCGGTCGCGCCCGCCTCGATGAGGCGCGTCGCCGAGGCCTGGGCCCCCTCGAGCGTGTAGAGCGAGTGGGCGACCTGGTCGGGCTCCAGGCGGACGCCGGCGCGTGAAGCCACCGCCCTGGCCGCCACGAGCTTCCGGCGCGAGGGCTCATGGTCCGGCGGCCCGACGAGGACGCCGATCCGGGAGTGCCCGAGCGACAGCAGGTGCCCCATCGCCTGCTCGACGGCGACGCGATCGTCGCAGGCGACGACCGGGAAGCCCAGGTTCGCGATCGAGGCGTTGATGAGGATCGTCGGCAGCTTGCGCCGCGCCAGGAGCGCGTAGTGGTCGTGCGGAGCGTCGCCCTCGGCGTAGAGGCCGCCGGCGAACACGATCCCGGATGCCTGCTGCTCGAGCAGCAGCTCGACGTAGTCCGCCTCCGAGACGCCGCCCGCGGTCTGCGTGCACAGGACGGGCGTGAACCCGCGGTGGGCGAGAAGTGCGCCCAGGACCTCCGCGAACGCCGGGAAGATCGGGTTCTGGAGCTCCGGCAGGACCAGCCCGACGAGGCGGGCACGCTCGCCCCGAAGCTTCGTCGGACGCTCGTAGCCGAGCACGTCGAGCGCGGTCAGGATCGACTGGCGGGTCGCGTCGGAGACGCCGGGCTTGTCGTTGAGCACGCGGCTCACCGTCGCCTCGCTGACCCCGACCTTCCTGGCAACCTCCGCAAGCCTCGACATGCGCTCATTGTACGCAAGAACCCGACATTGTTTGCAGGACTTGCGCAACCGACCCGGCGGCGAGCCAGGCCGAAGCGCGGGCGGACGGCCGGCGGCTTGGGGCAGGCGCCGCCGTGCTTCGGCCGGCCGGTGCGGAACGGCGGCTTGCCCCGCTCTCGACCCGGTTCTAGGATCGCGGCTCCAGACCCCAGGAGACCCATGCCGAAGAAGCCTGCCGTCATCGCGGTCGACGACGATCCACCGGTGCTCCACGCCGTCGAGCGCGACCTCCGCCGGGCCTACGGCCGCGACTACCAGGTGGTGACCGCGGGCTCGGGGGCCGCGGCCCTCGACGCGATCCGCGCCCTGACGCTGCGCAGCACCCCTGTCGCCCTCATCGTCGCCGACCAGCGGATGCCCGGCATGACCGGGGTGGAGCTGCTGGGCCGCGCCCTCGAGCTGGTGCCGGACGCCAAGCGGGTCCTCCTGACCGCCTACGCGGACACGGACGCGGCCATCCGGGCGATCAACGAGGTCCGCCTCGACCACTACCTCCTCAAGCCGTGGGACCCGCCCGAGGAGAAGCTCGTCCCGGTACTCAGCGAGCTGCTCGACGACTGGTCGGCGGGCTTCCGTCCGCCCTTCGAGGGCGTCAGCCTGGTCGGTCACCGGTGGTCGGCGCGGGCCCACGCGATCAAGGACTACCTTGCCCGCAACCAGGTGCCCTACCGGTGGCTCGACATCGAGACCGAGCCCGAGGCCCGCCGGCTGGCCGACAGCGCCGGACACGCCGACCTGCTCCGGTCGCTCGTCGTGTTCCCCGACGGCAGCGCGCTCAGCGAGCCGTCCAATCGCGAGATCGCGGCGAAGCTCGGCCGGCGGACCGACGCCGTCCTTCCGTTCTACGACCTCGCCATCGTGGGGGGCGGGCCGGCCGCCCTCGCCGCCGCCGTGTACGGTGCGTCGGAGGGCCTGCGGACGCTGCTCGTCGAGGGCGAAGCTGCCGGCGGCCAGGCCGGCACGACCTCGCGGATCGAGAACTACCTCGGGTTCCCGGCTGGCCTGAGCGGCGCCGACCTCGCGCGCCGGGCGGTCGCCCAGGCCGACGCGCCTTGGCGCCGAGATCCTCAGCCCGCAGGACGTCGTCGGCCTGCGCCGGGCCGACCCCTATCGGGTGATCACGCTGGGCGACGGCGCCGAGGTGAGCTGCCACACCGTGATCCTGGCGACGGGGGTCCAGTACCGGCGGCTCGACGTGCCGGGCGCCGCGGCCCTCGAAGGGATCGGCATCTTCTACGGCGCGGCGATCAGCGAGGCGATGGCCTGCCGCGGGCAGGACGTCGGCGTGGTCGGCGGCGGCAACTCGGCCGGCCAGGCCGCGATCCACCTGTCAGGCTTCGCGCGGAACGTGACCCTGCTCGTTCGCGGCGGCCACCTGGAGGCCAGTATGTCGCAATACCTCGTCGACCGCATCCGGGGGACGGCCAACATCACGGTCCGCACGCGCGCGGCAGTGGCGGCGGTCGAGGGCGAGCGGGACCTGTCGTGGGTGGCGGTCGAGGATGTCGAGACCCACGCCCACGAGCGCCTGCCGCTCGCGGCGCTGTTCCTGTTCATCGGCGCGGTGCCGCGCACCGAGTGGCTGGGCGATCTCGTCGAGCGCGACAGCTCCGGGTTCGTCCTGACCGGGCCGGCGCTCCTGCGCGACGGCCGGCCGCCGGCAGGCTGGACGCTCGCCCGGGCGCCGTACCTGCTCGAGACGAGCGTTCCCGGCGTCTTCGCCGCGGGCGACGTCCGGGCCCGATCGGTGAAGCGCATCGCCGCGGCGGTCGGCGAAGGGTCGATGGCCGTCCAGTTCGTCCACCAGTACCTCGCCGGGCTGTGAGCGCCGACGCCACGGGGCCGGCGGATGCCCTGCGCACGGTTCCCCTGCTGGCGGACCTCGAGCCCGCGGCGATCGAAGGGCTGGCTCGGGAGGCGCGGGTCGTGGATCTGCCCGCGGGGGCGGTCCTCATGCGCGAGGGCGAGGAGGCAGACGGGCTCTCCGTGGTCCTCAGCGGCCGTCTCGAGGTCAGCAAGCGGGTCGGCGCCGACGACGTCGAGGTCGGCGCGGTGGGCCCGGGCGAGGTCGTCGGCGAGATGGCCCTCCTCGAGCGCGGCCCGAGGACGGCGACCGTGCGCGCCGCCGAGCCCGCCCGGACGCTGTTCATCGCCCGCGGGGCGTTCATCGAGTTCGTGGGCGCGAACCCCGGCGTCGCGTTGGCCATGGTGCAGACGCTGGCCCGCCGCCTGCGGGCCACCCAGGCGATGCTCGAGCAGCGCGAGAAGCTCGCGGCCCTCGGAACGCTCGCCGCGGGCCTCGCCCACGAGCTGAACAACCCGGCGGCGGCGATGCGCCGAAGCGCCGCCCTCCTGCGGGACGCCTTCGCCGAGCTCGAGGCCACCTCGCGGGCTCTCGCCGACACGGATCTCGACGCGGCGGGCCGGGCGGCGGTCGACGACGTCCGCGAGCGCCGGGTCGTGCCCTCGGGTGTGCCGGCGCTCGACGATGCCCTGGCGGCGAGCGACCGCTCCGAGGCCCTGGAGCGCCACCTCGAGGTCGCCGGCGTCGAGGACGCGTGGCGGATCGCGCCGGCCCTGGCGGCAGGCGGCTGGACGATCGACGATCTCGCCGGCCTCGGCGGGCGCGTCGGGCGGCATGCACTCGGCGCCGTCGCCGCCTGGCTCGCGTCGGTCGCGGCGATCGACGGCCTCGTGGGCGAGATCGCCATGACCTCGGACCGGATCTCCGGCCTCGTGGCCGCGGTCAAGAGCTACACGTTCCTGGACCAGGCCCCGCTCCAGGAGATCGACGTCCGCGAAGGGCTCGAGAGCACGCTCGTGATCATGCGCCACAAGCTCGGCCAGGGCGTCGCCGTGATCCGCGACTACGCCCCGGACCTGCCCCGGATCCAGGCGTACGGCAGCGAGCTCAACCAGGTCTGGACGAACCTCGTCGACAACGCGATCGACGCGATGGACGGCCACGGGACGCTCACGATCAGGACCCGGGCGGAGCCCGCCGACCACGTCAGCGTGATCGTCTGCGACGACGGCCCCGGGATCCCCGAGCCGGTCCGGCGCCGCATCTTCGAACCCTTCTACACCACCAAGGAGCCGGGCAAGGGAACCGGGCTCGGCCTCCACATCTCGCACTCCATCGTGGTCGGCCGCCATCGCGGCCGGATCTCCGTGACGTCGCGGCCGGGCGCCACGTGCTTCGCGGTGACCCTGCCGCTGGGGCCCGCGGCTCGCTGACGGGCCGCGGCCCAGGGACGCCACGCCGGCGGCGCGTCGCCGCGCAGGCCGCCGCGATTCGGGTCAGGCGTCCGCGGCAGGCAGGTCCCCGTCGCTCGCGAGCGCCTCGGCCACCGCCTCATCGATCGACATCGCCTGTCCCTTCGACCAGGCGCGCTCGAGAGCACCGGGGCCGAGCCGGGCGGCGTCGGGCAGCGACCGTCCCTCCACCCGGTTGATGATCGACCCGAGGTCGGCGCCGCTGGTCGCCTGGAACGCCGCCGCGGCCCCCGACAGGCGCACCGACCGCTCGACGTGGCCCTCGGCGAGAGCGAGGTCCGCGAAGTCGTCGAGGAGCAGGGCGATCCCCGACACGTCACCCGCTCGCGAGAAGACGGACAGGGCCTCGGTGAGCTCGGCGTGCGCCTCTTCGAACCGCCCGGCGCGGATGAGGCCGAGACTGTCGACGTGCAGGCCCCAGCCCACGCCGAACGTCTCGCCGAGGCGGCGGAAGGTCGGCACCGCGACCTCGAAGTGCCCCCGCCGCGCCTCGTCGTCGCCCCGCATGTAGGCGATGTTCATGAGCGAGAAATGGGCGCTCGCGACGCCCGCCTCGAGGCCCAGGCGCTCGTACATCGCGAGCGATTCGAGGAGGAGGGACTCGCCCTTCGACGGGTCGGTCTGCGGCACGAGGTACACGAACGAGAGGTTGTAGAGCGCGTCCGCGATCCCCGCCTCGTCGCCGCGCTCACGCTGCAGCGCGAGGGCGGCCTCGTAGGCCACGCGGGCGGCCTCCATGTCCCCGCGCCAGTAGGCGATGCTCCCTGATGCCTCGTACGCGCGCGCGAGCCGGGCAGGCTGGTCGCGGCCGCCCGGCAGCGCCACCAGGCGGGCGAGCCAGTCCCGACCCTCGTCGAGCGACCCGCGCATCTGCCAGAAGCGCCAGAGGGCCCATCCGAGACGCAGGCCGACCTCGGCCGCGTTCGTCTCGATCGCCCAGCCGAGCGCGGCCCGAAGGTTGGCCGTGGACCGCTCGAGCCGGTCGAGCCACGCCTTCGCCTCCGCGCGGGTCAGCTCGGGCGAGGCCCGCTCGGCGAGCTCCATGAACATCACCGCGTGGCGCCGCCGCATCTCGCCGGCGTCGCCCGAGCTCGCCAGCTTCTCGAGGGCGAACTCGCGGATCGTCTCCAGCATGAGGAATTGCGGCTCGGCGGCGGGCCCCTCGTCCCGGCGGACGAGGCCCTGGTCGACGAGCCCGTCGATCCCGTCGAACACGTCGACGCCCAGGTCGGCGCCACCGCAGACGGCCTCGGCCTGCTCGAGCTCCCACCCGCCGGCGAAGACGCCGAGCCGCGCGAGGAGCCGCTGGTGGCCAGGATCGAGCAGGTCGTGGCTCCAGGCGATCGTCGCCCGGAGCGTCTGCTGGCGCTCCGGGCGGTCGCGTCCACCGCCGGAGAGGAGGTCGAGGCGCTTTTCGAGGCGGGCGAGGATCGCCTGCGGCGCGAGGACCCGGATCCGCGCCGCCGCAAGCTCGATCGCAAGGGGCAGCCCGTCGAGCCGGGCACAGATCGCGGCCACCGCCGCCGCGTTCTCCTCGGTGAGCGCGAAGTCCGGCCGGGCGGCCTGGGCGCGATCGACGAAGAGGGCGACCGCCTCGGATCGGAGCAGGTCGGGCGCTGCCGGGAGATGGATGAGGTCGGGCAGCCCGAGCGGCGGGACCGGCAGCTCGCGCTCGCCCGCGACGCGGAGCGGGCCGCGGCTCGTCGCGAGGATCGTGACGCCGGGCGCGCCGCGCAGGATCTCGCCGACGGTCGGGGCCGCGTCGAGGACCTGCTCGAAGTTGTCCATCACGATCAGCTGGCGGCGGTCCACGAGCACTTCGCGGAGACGCTCGACGGCCGGCGTGCCCGGCACCTCGGCGATCGCGAGCGATGCGACGACTGCCGACGGGACGAGCGCCGGATCGGTCACCGCGGCGAGCGGCACGAACCAGGCGCCGTCGCGGTAGTCGGGGGCGACCTCCTCCGCGACCCGCAGGGCGAGCCGGGTCTTGCCGGTCCCGCCCGTGCCCGTGAGGGTCAGCAGGCGCGTCGCCTGCAGCTGGCGCTTCACGGCCTCGATCTCCACCTCGCGGCCGACGAACCGGGTGAGCTGGACCGGCAGGTTGTTGGGCAGCGCGTCGAGGGTGCGGAGCGGCGGGAACTCGGCAGGAAGGCCGTCGCCGACGAGCTGGAAGAGCTCCTCATCCTCGGGCACGTCCTTCAGTCGGTGGACGCCCTGCGACCGGAGCTCGAGGGGAGCCAGGGCTGCGTCGGGTACGAGGGCCCGGACCGTCCGCGACAGCAGGACCTGGCCCCCGTGGGCCGCGCTCATCACACGGGCCGCCTTGTGGACCTCGAAGCCGACATAGTCGTCACCGACGCGGACGATCTCGCCGGCATGGATTCCCATTCGGACTCGGACCTCGCAGGCGTCCGGCCACTCGTGTGCCGCGAGCGCGCGTTGCGCGCTTGCGGCGCCCCGGACCGCGCCGAGCGGGCTGGCGAAGGCGACGAACAGGGAGTCGCCCTCGGATCCCACGACCCCCCACCGGGTCCCGGCCGCCTGCTCGCGGCGCAGCGCGTCCACCACGAGCGCCCGGTGATCGGCGAGGAGGCCGGCCCAGCGTTCGTCGCCCAGGGTCGCGACGAGCCGCGTCGACCCCTCGATGTCGGTGAAGAGCAGCGCGACGAGGCCGCTGTCGGGCAGGTCTGGCCGCGACTCGGCGCGGCCGCCCAACGGCGCCGGCGCAACGCCCCTACCCTCGCCGCCGCGCGCGGGCGTCGGCGCGACGCCTTCGCCCGCGCGGACCTCCGAAGGCGCCGGTGCGTCGGCGCCATCCTCGCGGCTCGCCTCGTGCAGGTCCACCCGTCCACCTCGTCGCCCCGGGCAGAGTCGAAGGACGCCGGCGACCCCTCCGGGTCGCGGTGCGCCCCCGCCGGGAGCGGTGGCCGCAGTATGCGGGGTCCGGCGAGGCGCCGCGAACTCCCGCCGGTTCAGGACCGCGGGCGCCCCCGCGAACGCCCGCGCGAGGGTCGCCGCCCCACCTCTTCGGGAGCCCCTGCGTTGAGGCGGTAGTGTTCGCGGCGAAGCGTCCCGGAGGGTCCTGGGCGCGCAGCGGAGTTGTGAGGATGACGGACAGGACTGGACAGCTGGCGGCCGTTCTCGAGCGCGCCGAGCAGGTGCACGGTGTCGTCTCCGAGCGCACCGCCGGCGACGATCCGGAGTGGGCTCTGTTCTACGCCTGGTGGCTCATCAACTGGTCGGACCTGCCGGACATCGTCGGGTCGGCTCCGCGCCTCGGCGGGCTGACGGCGCGTCTGATTGCGCTCGACGCCGCCTACCGGTCCGCGCCGCGCGACGAGCCCTGGCCGGCGTTCTACGCCCGCGATCTTCTCGGCGAGCCCGCCTGAGTCCGCCGGCCTCGGACGGCCCGCCGGTTGCCGTGGTCCGCCGCAGGCAGGGCGACCCCGGCGGGCGACGGCCCGGGCGAGGGCTACGGGTCCTCCGGCTGATGGAGGGGCTGGCGCAGGACGACGGGATCGCCGAGCCATGACGTCGCCGGCGTCGCCCAGTACCGCGCCATCGCCTCGAGGCGCGGGGCGTACGTCGCACGAGCCGCCTCGAAGGCTGGCCAGGCAGCCTCGGTCGGGGTGAGCCGGTAGCCGGCCTGCTCGAGGCGGCCGCAGGCGGCCTCGAAGTCCGACCGGTCGACGGTGGACTGCGCGCCGGCATGGAACCCGAGGTTGTAGATGTCCTCGACGAGGTGCGTTCCGACCCGCTTGAAGAGCTTCGCCTCGCCGCGGGGGATCCCGCTGACGGACGTCAGCACGAGGCTCGCGGCGTCGAGGATGCTGCCGAGCGCGCTGATCCACGACAGGTTGTCGTGGCTCGACCGGAAGTAGCCGAGAAGCGGGTACGCGACGTGCGAGTCGAGGACCTCGACCGCCCAGCGCTGCCAGTCCACGAAGAGCTCCGGGATCCGCTCCACGAGGCCGAGCTGGGCGTACGTCTCGAGGAGGGCGACGGCCGACGGCGGCGCGCCCGCGGCGGCCTGCAGCGTCACGACCTGGACCTCCCGGCGCTGGTAGGACCCGTACAGGGAGAACAGGAACGTCACGACGAGGGCCACCGCCCCGAGGCCGCCGATCGCGGCCGTCGTGACGAGGATCCGGGCCGGAGCCTCCGCCGCCACGATGTCCCCGAACCCGAGCGTCAGGAGCGACGTGGCGGCGAAGTAGATTGCGCTCCCGAGATCGGGCGGCACAGGGCGCAGCTCGTCGCGCAGGGCGAACAGGATCAGGCCGTAGCCGACGATCAGGGTTGCCAGCCAGGCGAAGAGGAGACCGACCGTCGCGGCCGGCGCGAAGAGCCCGAGGAGCGTGTCGTACGACCGGCCCGGCCGGCCGTCGCGCAGCGCCCGCAGGACGCGCCAGGAGCCCCGGACGAGGTACCGGCCGATCCGGAACCATCCCGGCGTCGGCCTCGGTACGACCACTGTCTCGAACAGGTCCCACGACGCAAGCGCGATCAGGAAGAGGCCAGCGGCGAAGGCGACGGCTTCCATGCGGTCGATGATCGCATGCCGGGCCTCCGGGGCGGCCGAACGGGTCGGCTGCGGTGGCGGGGGTCCGACTCCGCCACCGAGGACTCCGGCGGCGGTGGGCCCGGATGTCGATCGAGCGACCGGGCCGTCCGGGTCCGCCCATCCCGGGCCGGGACCGTTTCAGTCTGACGGGCGCGGGTCCGATGTCTTTCGCATGTGGCATGCATTGGGGCGCGGTCGGGGCGCGGTCGCGCGGCCGTCGGGTGGGCGCCTCCGGCCGTCCGCGCCGGTCGTCGCCAGGCTCGCATGGGGCGGCCTCGCCCTGATCATCGTCTTCTTCGTGGGCCTCGGCTACTGGGCGCTGTCGTCGACGCATGCCGCGGCCGACCGCGCCCAGGCGGCGATCCAGGACGCCGAGGCCCTCGACGACGCCCACTATGCCGTCGGCGCCGAGGAGAGCCTCGAGCGGAAGTACCGCCTCGAGCCGAGCGCGGACGTCCGGGCCCGCCACCGGCAGGCGGGCGTCGACCTCGCGGCAGCGCTCCAGCGAGCGATCGCCGTCGATGCGCTGATCGGCCCGCAGGAAGCGGACGAGCAGGCCGAGATCGCGCAGATCGTGCGCACGCACGAGGTCTACCTCGCCGCTCTCGAGCGCATGTTCACGGCGGTCGATGCGGGCGACGTGGCGCGCACGAACCAGGTCGACGAGGCCGAGGTCGACCCGGTCTTCAGCCAGATCGAGGCGGCCGTCGAAGCCCAGGCGACCGAGCACCGCGCTGAGGCAGTCGCGGCGCTCAGGGAGCTGTCTGCGACCGAGGACACGGTCAGTGCTGCGGCCGTGGTCGGACTGGGCGTCGCCCTCCTCCTCATGCTTTTCTTCTGGCTCGCCATCCGGGCCGCGCAGGTGCAGATCGGCAGGAGCGAGGTCCGACATCGCTCCCTGGTCCAGAACGCGTCGGATGCCGTCGCGATCGTCGATCCGAGCGGAACGATCTCGTACTGCAGCGCCACGTCGCAGCGGGTCCTCGGCCAGGATGCTGCGGCGCTCCTCGGAACGAACGTGCTCGCCCTCGTGCATCCAGCCGACCTCGGCGCGGCGAGCGCCCACCTCGACACCGCGCTCAAGCAGCCCGGCGAGACGATCGCGACGAGCCTCCGGCTCCGCCACGCCGACGGCTGGCGCGAATTCGAGGTCATTGCGACGAACCTGGTCGGGACGCCGGGCGTCGGCGGGATCGTGATGACCTACCGCGACGTGTCGGAGCGCAAGGCGTTCGAGCAGGAGCTTCGCCACCAGGCGTTCCACGACTCGCTGACCAGCCTGCCGAACCGGGCGCTCTTCATGGACCGGCTCCAGCTGGCGATCGCCCGCGCCGATCGCCACGGCCGGTCGGTCGCGGTCCTGTTCCTGGACCTCGACAACTTCAAGCTCATCAACGACAGCCTCGGCCACGAGCACGGCGACGCGTTGCTCGTGGAGGTGGCGGCCAGGCTGCGGGCCTGCCTCCGCGACGAGGACACCGTCGCGCGGCTGGGCGGCGACGAGTTCACGATCCTCGTCGAGGACGTCGCGTCCACGGCCGATGCCGCTGATGTCGCCGAGCGAATCCTCGGAGCGCTCTCCGGCCCGGTCGATCTTGCCGATCGAGAGGTCTTCACGGGCGCGAGCATCGGGATCGCGGTGGCGGCACCACGGACGATCGGCGCCGAGAGCCTGCTGCGGAATGCCGACCTCGCGATGTACGGGGCGAAGGCGAACGCGAAGGGCCGCTTCGTCGTCTTCGACCCGGACATGGAGGCGCCGGCACTCGCCCGGCTCGAGCTCGAGACGGACCTCCGGCGCGCCCTCGAGCGCGACGAGTTCCGGGTGCACTACCAGCCGATCGTGTCGCTCGAGGACGGGCGGATCGTCGCGTACGAGGCCCTCGTGCGCTGGCAGCGCGCCAGCGGCGAGCTGGTCCCGCCGTCCGACTTCATCCCCCAGGCCGAGGAGACCGGCCTCATCGTGCCGATCGGTCGCTGGGTGCTCGAGACGGCCTGCCGCCAGGTCCGGAGCCTCCAGGACGAGCACCCGGAACGACCGGGCCTGACGATCAGCGTCAACCTGTCGGCCCGCCAGCTCGACGACCCGGGGCTGGTCTCGGACATCGACGCAATTCTTGCCGCCACGGGCGTCGACCCATCGACGCTCCAGCTCGAGATCACCGAGAGCGTCGCGATGCACGACCCGGAGATGACCGGGCGGACGCTCCGCGAGCTCAAGAGCCGCGGCATCCAGCTCGCGATCGACGACTTCGGGACGGGCTACTCCTCGCTCGGCTACCTCAAGCGCCTGCCGATCGACACGCTGAAGATCGACCGGTCGTTCGTGGACGGGCTGGGCCACGAGACCCACGACACGGCCATCGTCGAGAGCGTCGTCGCGCTCGGCCGGACGCTCAACCTGTGCGTCACTGCGGAGGGGATCGAGACCGAGGAGCAGGCGTCGCTCCTGCAGGACCTCGACTGCGACCGCGGCCAGGGGTACCTGTTCGCCCGGCCCCTGGCGCCTGAGGACGCTCCGGACCTCCACCTCGATCGCCCGACGCATGTCGTGGCCCGCCGCAGCCGGCGGCCGGCGGCGCCGCCGGCCGCCCCGCTCGAGCTGCCGCGGGCTGCGCAGCTCGCTCCGGACGAGGAGATCGAGCGCCGCTCCGCCTGACGGCTCCCCGCTGGTGTGCGTGGACGCAGCGAGATTGCCCGCGATGCCAGGACCTGCCGCCGGCCGCCGGGCCGCGATTCGCCGGCCGTTCGGGACCCGACGGGCTAGCCGGTCGCGACCTCGTCGAGCAGCTCGCCGCCCGGCCCCTGGAGCTCGAGGACGACCGGGACCATGCCCAGGGCGTGGGTCGAGCAGCTGAGGCACGGATCGTAGGCCCGGACAAGGGCGGAGACGCGGTTGAGGGCGCCCTCCTGGATCCGGTTGCCATCGACGAAGCGGCGGGCGACCTGCAGGACGCCCCGGCTGATCGCCAGGTTGTTGTGCCCCGTCGCCACGATCAGGTTCGCCCACGTCATGGCGCCGTTGTCGTCCACCTTGTAGTGGTGGATGAGGGTGCCGCGCGGGGCCTCGATGATGCCCGTGCCCTCGAGGTTGTTGACCCCGGCGTGGGCCCGGACCTTGGTCGAGAGGATGGCCGGATCATCGAGCAGCTCGCGCATCCGCTCGAGGGCGTACGTCGCCTCGATCAGCCGGGCGTAGTGATAGTGGAAGCCGCTCTGCACGATGCGCCCGAAGCGCTCGCGGTACTCCGCCAGCTCCGCGTCGGCCTCCGGCGTGCCGCACCGGTCGGCGACGTTGAGGCGCGCGAGCGGCCCGACGCGATAGATCCCGTCCGGGTAGCCGGTCGGCCGGTAGTAGGGCGCCTTGAGGTATGAATCCGCGAGCGCCGCCTCGCCGATGTACGACGCGTAGTCGTCCGGCAGCACCTGGTCCGCGACGATCGCGCCATCCGGCCCGATGAAGCGCAGGTTGCCGTCGTAGAGCCGCAGCGAGCCGTCGGGCCCGACGAGGCCGCAGTACATCGTCGGGAAGTTGGAGAATGCCTCGATTTCGTCCGGGAACCCCGCGAGGGTCTTCTTCCACAGCTCGAGCGTGCGCTTGACGATCGCCATCGCAGCCGGCCACTCGTCGAGCGCCCGGTCGCGGGCGTGGGCGTCGAGCGGGGCGTTGACGCCGCCCGGCACCGTCCACGACGGATGGACGCGCTCCTTCGCGAGCCGCTCGATCACCTGCTGGCCGAACTTGCGGAGCGCGATCCCGTCGCGCAGCACGTCGGGGTTCTCGGCCAGCAGGCCGGCGATGTTCCGCTTCGCCGGATCGAAGTCCATCCCGAGCAACAGGTCGGGCGCCGAGAGGTGGAAGAACGAGAGCGCGTGCGACTGCACGAACTGGGCGCAGTGGAGCAGCTCGCGGAGCTTGGCCGCAGCAGCCGGGATGCGCACGGCCATGATCGCGTCGCAGGCCTTCGACGACGCGAGCAGGTGGCTGACCGGGCAGATCCCGCAGATGCGCGCCGTGATCGAGGGCATCTCGTAGTACGGCCGGCCCTCGACGAACTTCTCGAACCCGCGGATCTGTGTCACGTGGAACTGGGTGTCGGTCACCTGCCCCGCGTCGTCGAGCTTGATCGTGATCTTCGCGTGACCCTCGATCCGGGACACGTGGTTGATCGTGACCTTGTGCATACCTGGTCTCCTGGCCTCTGCCGGTGGCGCGGTGAGCGCACCGACCGAAGGCTCCTGGCCCATCGGGGCCTGCGGCGCGCGCTCCGGCGACCCGGACGTGGTCCTCTTCGCGGCCATGCCCGGCTACCCGAACCGCAGCTTGGAGCCGAGGTCCGGTTCGCGGCCCTCGAGCAGCTCGCTGAGCACGAGGAGGATGGCGTTGGGCTTCGGCGGGCAGCCGGGGACGTGGACGTCGACGGCGATCGCCGATCGGAGTGGCTCCGCCTGCTTGAGCAGCGCCGGCACGCCGTCCCTCGGCACGCCCGGCCGCTCCGTCGCACCCTCGACGTAGACGCGCTCGAGCAGCTTGCGGGTGGGGATGCCGTTGCGCATCGAGGGCACGTTGCCCGTGACGGCGCAGTCGCCGAGGGCGACGACGACCTTGCTGCGTGCCCGGGCCGTCCGGGCGAGCTTGACGTCGTCCTGGCTGCTGACCGCGCCTTCGATCACCGCCACGTCGACGCCCTCGGGCCACTCCTGCGCGTCGACCAGCGGGCCGAACACCAGGTCAGCCTTGCGGAGGATTGCCACGATCCCTTCGTCGAGGTCGAGCAGGGACATATGGCAGCCCGAGCAGCCGTCGAGCCAGCACGTGCCGATCTTCGGCTTCTCCATCACGCGCCCTCCCGCATCGAGGTCAGGCGGCTCACCACGGTCCGCTGCTTGGTCATCTCCTCGACGCCCCAGCCCTTCTCGGCCATCGCGCCGGTCGGGCAGGCCTGGACGCACTTGCCGCAGCTCGTGCAGGAAGTCGCCTCGCCCCACGGCCGCTGGAGCTCGGACACGATCCGGGTGTGGATGCCGCGCCCGGCCATGTCCCAGACGTGGGCTCCCTCGATCTCGGCGCAGGTGCGCACGCAGCGCGAACACAGCACGCAGCGGTTGTGGTCGAGGACGTAGCGCGGGTGCGATGTGTCCACGCCGAGGCGCGGGAAGGTGTACGGGTACCGGACGTAGGTGACGCCGTGGTCCTGGGCCAGCGTCTGGAGCTCGCAGTGCCCGGAAGTGACGCACACGGCGCAGACGTGGTTGCGCTCGGCGAACAGCAGCTCGAGCGCCATCTTGCGGTACGACTCGAGCTGGGGCGAGGTGGTGGTGACGGCGAGGCCCTCCTGGACCGGGGTGGTGCAGGCCGGCAGCAGGCGGTTCACGCCCGAGACCTCGACCATGCACAGCCGGCAGGCGCCGACCGCGCTCAGGCCCTCCATGTAGCAGAGGGCCGGGATGTACTTGTCGCTGGCGCGAGCGACCTCGAGGATCGTCTGGCCGGGGGTGGCCGCGATCACCTCGCCGTCGATGCGGACCTTCACCTTCTCGGTCAAGGTGGTCCTCCCTATCTCTCGACGCTGCGGATGTCGCAGCGCAGGCAGCGGGATGTCTCTTCCATCGCCGCCCCGGCCGTGAGGCCGAGGGAGACCTCGGCATACGACGAGACCCGCCCGGGGGCGGGCATCTCGGCGGGCACATGGCGTGCGTACTCGCTCGGGGTCGCCGGGGCTTCCATCTGGTACGCGAACTCGGGAACCACGCTCGCGAAGCGGTCCTGGCCCATCAGCCGCCGGTCGATGTTGCGGGCAGCCTTCTTGCCGTAGCCCATCGCGTTCGAGACGTTCGACGCGCCGCTGATCAGGTCACCCCCCGCATAGAAGCGGTCGCGACTGGTCTCGAGCGAGTAGCGATCGACCTCGATGGTGCCGGCCTCCTTGAGCGTCAGGCCAGAGGCCCGGCAGAAGTCGGGGTCGACCTTCTCCCCGACGGCGAGGATCACGCTGTCGCACTCGATGCGGAGGACCTCGTCGGTCGGCACGGGCCGCCGGCGGCCCGACGTGTCGAACTCCCCGAGCCTGGTCCGGACCGCCTCGAGCGCGCGCACCTGGCCGTTCCGATCGCCGACGATGCGGTGCGGGGCGGCCAGGTAGACGAGCTTGACGCCCTCGTGCTCGGCCGCCTCGATCTCGTCGGGGATGGCGGGCATGTCCTTGCGCTCGCGGCGGTAGACGATCGTCACGCTCGCGCCAAGCCGGCGCGCGCTGCGCGCGGAGTCGATCGCGGCGTTGCCGCCGCCGATGATCACGACGCTCTTCCCGACCGGGACCTCTTCGTCGCGCGCCATGGCCTCGAGGAACGGCAGCGCCGGGATCACCCCGGTGAGCTCGGTTCCGGGCAGGTAGACCCAGGCCTCCTTCCAGGTGCCGATCGCGAGGAAGACCGCGTCGTACTGGTGGGCCACGTCGTTGAGCGACAGGTCTTCGCCGACGTTGACGTTGCACTGGAACCGGACGCCCAGGCGCTCGATCAGCTCGATCTCCTTGTCGAGCACCGCCTTCGGCAGCCGGTACTCCGGCAGGGCGTAGCGCAGCATCCCGCCGGCCGCGGGCCGCGAGTCGTAGACGGTCACGCTGTGGCCGAACAGGGCGAGGTAGTAGGCGCAGGTGAGGCCGGTCGGGCCGGCGCCGACGATCGCGACCTCGCGCCCGGTCGGCTCGAGCCGCCGCTCGCGCAGGCGGTCGACCATCGGCTCGAAGCGATCCGAGAGGAGCACCTCGTCGGCGATGAGGCGATGCACGTCGCGCATGTTGACCGGCTCATCGATGGCAGCCCGGCGGCAACGGTTGTCGCAGGGATGCTGGCAGACGCGCCCGGTCGAGGCCGGGCAACGGGTTGTCGAGGATCACCGACAGGAACGCGTCCTCGACCCGATCCTCCTGGTACAGCTGCAGGAAGCGCGGAATGTTCATGTGCAGCGGGCAGGAGTTCTCGCACGGCGAGAGCGCCAGGTCCTCGCAGACGCCGGCCCGGCAGCGCTTCGCCAGGATGTGGTCCTCGAACTCGTGCCGGAAGTGGCGCAGGCTGGTGAGGACCGGGTTGGGGGCGCTCTGGCCGAGGCCGCACAGGGAGGTGTCGCGGACCATCCGGCACAGCTCGTCGAGCGCGCCGATGTCCTCGTGGGTCGCGGTGCCCTGGGTGAAGCTGTTGAGCATCCGCAGCGCCTTGTCGAGACCCACCCGGCACGGGACGCACTTGCCGCAGCTCTCCGAGTGGGTGAACTCGATGAAGTAGCGCGCGACGTCGACCATGCAGTTGTCTTCGTCCATCACGACCATGCCGCCCGAGCCCATGATCGAGCCGAGCTGGGCGAGGGTCTCGTAGTCGACGGGCGTGTCGAACATCTCGACCGGGATGCACCCGCCCGACGGGCCGCCCGTCTGGACGGCCTTGATGTCGCGGCCGTTGGTGCCGCCCTCACCGATGTCGTAGATGAACTTCGCGAGCGGCGTGCCGAGGGGCATCTCGACCAGGCCGGTGCTGTGCACCTTGCCGACGAGCGAGAACACCTTGGTGCCCGAGCTCTTGGGGCTGCCCGTCTCCGTGAACCAGGCCGGGCCCTTCGACACGATCGGCGCGACGTTGTACCAGGTCTCGACGTTGTTGATGTTGGTGGGCTTGCCGTAGAGGCCCCTCTGGGCGGGGAACGGCGGGCGTGACCGCGGCCGGCCCGAGCTGGCCCTCGAGCGACGCGATCAGGGCCGTCTCCTCGCCGCACACGAACGCGCCGGCGCCCTCGACCGCCTGGATGTCGAAGTCGAAGCCGCGGCCGAGCACGTTCTCGCCGAGCACGCCGTACGCCCTCGCCTGCTCGATCGCGCGCTCGAGGCGCAGCACCGCGAGCGGGTACTCCGCGCGGACGTAGATGATGCCCTTGCGGCGCGCCGGTCACGTAGCCCGCGATCAGCATGCCCTCGAGGAGCGCGTGCGGGTCGGACTCGATCTCGTTGCGGTTCATGTAGGCGCCCGGGTCGCCCTCGTCCGCGTTGCACACGAGGTACTTCTCGGGCCCGGCCGCCTTGTACAGGAACTCCCACTTGTTGCCGGTCAGGTACCCGGCGCCGCCGCGCCCGCGGAGCTTGGCGGCCTTGATCTGCTCGATGACGGCCGCCGGGTTCTGGTCGATCAGGACCTTGTAGAGGGCCTGGTACCCGCCGATCGCAACGTATTCCTCGATGTCGTCCGGGTTGATCAGCCCGCAGTTGCGCAGGACGATCTTGACCTGCCCGTTGAAGAACGGGACCTCGTCCCAGCTCGGGACCTCGGCATACCCGGTGCCGTACTTCACGTGGCCGGTCAGGTGGTCCCACGCCTCGATCTTGCAGAGCACGATCTCGGCCGGCGGCAGGCTGCCGTGCTCGAGGCAGCCCAGGATCGCATCGACATGGTTGGGCTGGACGCGATGGAGCATGAGCAGCGGCCGGCCGGGGACCCAGACGTTGACGAGCGGCTCCTCGGCGCAGTAGCCGAAGCACCCGACGGGCACGAGCTCGACGGCCAGGCCCCGCGAATCGATCGCGGACGAGAACGCGTGGTAGACGGCCTCGGCGCCGTTGCCGGAGCCGCAGGTGCCCATGCCGACGGCGATGCGCGGCCGGCTGGGGAGCAGCTTCGCGAGGCCGGCCTCCCGCACGGCGGAGAATGCGGCGAAGTCCCGGATCATCATCGGGCGCTCTCCTTGCGCACCGCCTCGACCTCGCGAATCAGCGCCTGCTCCTTCACGTGGCCACGGATCGCGTGGTCGACCTCGACCACGGGGGCGAGGGCGCACTGGCCGAAGCAGGCGACCGTGCGGATCGTGAAGCGCCGGTCCGGCGTCGTGAGGGTCAGCTTGTCGGCGCCGTCGCCAGCCCCGTCGAGGCCCAGCTGGAGCTTCACTCGCTCGAGGAGCGCGCGCGAGCCGCGCGTGTGGCAGGCCGTGCCGCGGCAGATGGCCACGGTGTGGGTTCCCTGGGGCTCGAGGTTGAACAGCGCGAAGAACGTCGCGACGCTGTAGACCTGCGACTGCGGGATGCCGGTTCGCGAGGCCACGTACTCGAGCGTCTCCATCGGGAGGTACTTGTGGCGGTTGTTGTCCTGCAGCCTCTCGAGGATGCCAAGGAGTGCGCCGGGGCGGCCGGCCTGATCGCCGATGATCCGGTCGATCAGGTCGTGCTCCTCCGGGCGCGTCCGCGCCGTCACGAGTCCGGTGGTCATCGAACCCTCCCAAACGGAGGCCGTGCTCAGCGGGCAGGTCGGTGACGGACCCGCTGGACGCACGGCGATGTGGCGATCGTATGGGCGGCCAATTCCCGCGCGACAGGGCCATTTGTACGACGAAGCGCCACCCGGTCACGGGTGCGGGGGGTCGGCCGGCACTGCCCCTTGTCCGGCCGGCACTGCCCCTTGCCCGGCGCCCGCGAGCCGGCGGCTGCGATGCAGGCCCGGGTCGGGCCAGGGTCCGGCGAGGTGACGGGGGCGGCGGGCCGGACGACCGGGGCGCGCGTGCCCCGCCCGCGGTGAAGGCGGCCGCCGGCCCTAG
>CAWEJO010000009.1:0-158915 GCA_963809375.1 uncultured Chloroflexia bacterium | reverse complement strand
GGTACTCGGCGAGCAGCTCGACGCCCTCGGCAAGTACAGCCTTGGCCCCGTTCGTGTTGATCGACGGGTCCCGGCCGGGGTCGAAGTCGCGGGGCAGGCGGACCGTGCGTCCGGGCTCCACCCGGAACGGCTCGATGAACGCGGCGATCCGCTTCGGCGTCAGGTCAGGCACGGCGGTGATCCCTTTCGATGGCGGTCGAACGCGACCGCAGGTCACCCAACGAGGCGCAGGCCGCCCGAGCTCGTCGTTCACGGCTCCGAGATCCGGCGAGTCGGCGACCCGGACGCCTCGTGCCGCGTCATGGGCCAGTCTCTCCGGGACGCTCGCTCTCCTGGTCTACGGTCGGGCGCCGGCCCGGGGCTCTGCGTCGCGGTGTTGGCCCTGCCCTCGACCGCAATTGCGGCACTTCCCGACGACGGAAACATCCTCCGCTTCGGAGGAGCCCATGAGCGCGCCCCGTCGTCAGGTCCCGGAGGACGTTATCCCGAGCGGCAGGGCTGGTGTGACCGGCCAGAAGCTGCTCGAGGAGCCCAGCGTCGACGGCCAGGTCGACGGCGTGACCGCGATTGGCCGCGCCGAGCTTGCCGTAGATCGTGAGCGCATGTGACTTGACCGTGGTCTCCTTGACCCCGAGGCGCTGCCCGATCTCCTTGAAGGAGAGGTAATAGGGTAGAAGCGCGAGCACGCGGAGCTCCGCGACCGTGAGGCTGGTGGCACCGCCGCCCGCCGTGGTGCGGCGGGGTCAGCGACGCCGGCAGCGCGACCACCTCGGCGGGCAGGACGCCGAGGTCGGGGCGATCGCGGATCACGGCGCGCGCCTGCACGAGAGAGCGCGCGCGCCGGCCGGGTCGTCGACCGCGAGGTGGGCGCGCGCGAACGCGAGGAGGCAGCTGGACCGAACCGCGGCCGGGAGTGCGGCGGTCAAGAATGGTCGCAGGCTCGTCGCCCGGGCGAGATCGTAGCGCGCCCCGCGACTGTCCCCGCGCTCGATCGCCAACCTGATGCGGACGGCGCGAGACGGGATGGCGGAAAGGTAGTCGTCGACTGTTGCGGCGCGGGCTCGATCGCCTCGCTCTCGTCGGTCAGGGCAGCGGCGGCGTCCCAGGCGCCCCGCTCGGTGGCCACGAGGGCGCGATGCCCGAGCAGGCAGTAGCGGATCGCAGCGTGGCCGGCCGCCCGGGCAGCGTCGATGCGCGTCGGCGAACGCCGCATCTGCGCCCTGCCCGGTCGCCCTAGCGTGAGACGCGCGACGGCCAGCTGCCAGAGCGCGAAGTCGCGCCAGGCGCCGCCTGCCCCCCTCGAGCTCGACCGCTCGGGTGGCGTTTGCCAGCGCGTCGGCGGCGCCCCGCGGGCCATGGCTGCTCGGAGCATCGCCCGCCCGCCCTCGAAGGAGGCGGTGCCGTCGGGCGGCCTGCCCTCGAACGTCCTCGTTCGGCGACATCCGCGAAGCGCAGCGCCGCGGCGACATCGCCAGCGGCGAGCTCCTCCCATGCCGCCAGCACGGCGAGCCATGGGCGTGCCTCGAGGAGCATCGGCGGAAGCGCCGCGGCCCACGCCTGGATCGTCGCGCGACGGCCGGACCAGTGATAGAGGTGCCAGTCGTTGCCGACGAGAGTTGCGGCGAGGTCGACGATCGTCCGGCCGCGAACGCGTGATCGACGGCGGACTCGATGGCCCCGTTCTCGCTGGTACCACGCCGCGGCGCGCCGATGGAGCGTCGCGACACGCGTCGGGCTCGCGGGCGGCGAGCTCGCGTTGAGGAAGTCCCGCAGCAGCGTGTGATACCGGTAGGCTCCGCCAGTACTCGTCGACCAGGAGGGTCGAGCCGGCCAGGTGCTGCCCGGATCTCGGTCGACCGCTCCCGTCCACCACGGCGTCGCACAGCGATGCCGATGAGTCGCTCGAGGATCGACGTGCGGGTCATGAAGGCGATCTGGGCCTTGGAGCGGCCCTCGAGCACCTCGGACCGAAGGTAGTCCGCGACGAGCTGATCGGAGCCGCGCTCGATCGACCGGGAGTCCCTCGCGGACGTCCGCGCACCGAGTGTTGCGAGCGCCAGCAGTGCCGGCCACCCCTGGGTCTGCCGCATCAGCTCGGCCGCCGTCTCGGTCGGCAGCCGCAGCCCAAGCTCGTGTCCCAGTCCGGCCGCCTCGTGCTCGTCCATCGCAAGCTCGGCGGGACCGATCTCGAGCACCGAACCCGTGGCTCGCCAGCGCGTGAACGGAAGGCGAATCTGGCACGCCCGGCGACGCAGACCTGGCGACCCCGCGGGAAGATGCGTGATCAGCTCCGCCAGGACGTCGAGGCAGGCCCGGGCGGTGATCCGATGCGCGTCGTCGATGGCGATCCGGACGTGATCGGGGGTCTGGGACATCGCCTGCAGGAGCCAACCGACCACGGTCCGCTGCGACACCGTCGCCGACGCGATCGCACTCGTGACGTAGGGCCCGAGCGGTTCGACGCGGTCGATGGCCGCGGCGAGATCGCTCACGAAGACGACCGGATCGTTGTCGTTGTTGTCGGCCGTCAGCCAGGCAACCGGCCCGGGGTTCTCGGTCGCCCACTGGGCGAGCAGGCTCGTCTTGCCGAAGCCGGGCGGCGCCACGACCGAGATGACGGGCCGGTCCTGGGCGGACCGCAGCTGACGCAGGAGCCTCGTCCGGCGCAGCGTGCCGGAAAGTCGGCGCGGGATGACGAGCTTGGCCTCGACAAATGGGCCGAGCGCGGCGGGCAGGCGTTGCCCACCGCGATGGCTCCGCGGCGCGGCTGGTCTCCCATTGTCCGAAACGCTGGAGGGGGACATGTCCCTCGCATGCCGACGGCCCCGACTGGCGGCCGAGCCTGTTCCTTCGACGAGGGGAGCGTAGCAAAGCCCGGGATACGGTCCAGCCCGCGCGCGTTGGTGACGCCGAAGCGTTGCACCCCGCGGGTGTCGCTGACCGGGAAGCGTCCGTCCTCCGACGAGTGGGATGCGGCCGGCCGCCGACGCCGCCTAGCCTGCACATTGCCCAGAAGAGCTCGCGTGCGGTCGAGGTTCCTCGGCTCGGCCCTCGTGGGCGAGGCCGGCCGCTCCTCGTGCACGCGAGGGGCGCGGTCACCTGGACCGAGTTGCCCGCGTCGACCGCGGCAGGGAGAGGTATGGAGATGACCACACAAGAGACGACCCCCGCAGCGCCGGCGACCGAGAACGCCGACGCCGCCGCCGCGGGCACCGCACAGGTGTCAGACGATCAAGGGGTGGTCGCCGAGCACGGCGTCGCCGAGCAGGGACCCCACGCCCTCATCGTCGCGCGCTTCGCCGACCCGACCCGGGCGATGTCGACGTACGACGACCTCATCGACGCCGAGGTCGCCGGCCTGCTCGAGGTCGACGGCGTCCTCGTCGTCAAGGCCGGTGCGGACGGCAAGCTCCACGTCCAGAAGATGACCGACCACAGCACCCGGACGGGCCTCAAGTGGGGCATCGTCGGCGGCGTGGTCGCGGCGATCTTCCTGCCGGCCACGATCGTGGCCGGAGCCGTGACGCTCGGGATCGCGGGCGCGGCAGCCGGCAAGGCGCGCAACCTCCACCACCGCGCCGCGGTGGAGCAGGAGCTCGCCGGCGTCATCACCCCGGGCAGCTCGGGGATCCTGGCGCTCGTCTCGTCGATGGATGCCGACGCCGTCGCCACGGAAGATGCCGGAGGCCCAGCAGCTCAAGACAGTCCCGGTCGACGAGGAGACCGCCGGCGCCATCAAGGCCGCCGCAGTCGCGGCGGCATCCCAGAACGGCGCCGCAACCCCAACCTGATCGAGCGCCTCGAAAGGACTCGCCCGGCGGGACGACCGACGCCGGGCCGGGGAAGCAGGGTCAAAGGAGACTGAGGGAAATGGCAGACAAGCACGTCACCGGCCCGATCCAGGTGTTCGTGATCGGGTTCGACAAGTTCGAGGCGACCGGCCGGATCATGGCCGAGCTGCGCCGGGTGCGGAAGCGCGGCGTTATCCGCCTCGTGGACGTCATCTTCGTCCAGAAGGACAAGCATGGCGGCATCGAGAACTCGATGCACCTGACGGACCTCTCCGAGACCGAGCGGATGCGCCTCGGGTCGATCGCGGGCGGCCTCATCGGCCTCCGCGCGGCCGGCCTCGAGGGCATGCTCGAGGGCGAGGCGCTGGGCGCCCTCGCGGTTGCCGTGCGCGACGCCGGCCTGTCCGCGGACCGCATGCAGGAGCTCGCGGCGAGCATCCCGGCCGGGACCGCCGCCGCGATCCTGGTCGTCGAGCACCACTGGGCGGCGAACCTGCGCGACGCCATCGCCGACGCCGGTGGGCACGCTCTCATGCAGGCGATGATCCAGCCCGATGCGCTCGCTCTCGTCGGCGACGAGCTGCGCGCCAAGATGGAGGCCGAGGACGCGATCGAGGCGGCCGAAGAGGTCAAGATGGCCGCGGCGATGGAGATCGCCACGACGCTCGTCGAGGCCGAGCTGATCGAGGACGCGGCTATCGCCGAGGCCGCCGACGTCGTCGCCACGGCGCTCGCGGTCGAGGACGCGGCGGCCGAGGACGTCGTCGACACCCTGTTCGCGGCAGAGCTCATCGAGGAGGCCGCGAAGGACGAGGCGGCGAACGTCGTCCGCATGTCCCTCGACGTCGAGGAGTCGGCGATCGAGGAGGCCGAGGACGTCGTGCAGGCGGCCGACGAGGTCGAGGCCGCCGCCGCGTTGCGCGCCGTCCGCGCGCTCATCGCCGCCGACCTCATCGAGCGGGAGGCCGCCCAGGAGGCGGTCGCTGCCCTCGTCGCTGCGGACATGATCGAGCAGGAGGCTGCCGACGAGGCGCTCGCCTCCGTCCTCGCGGCTGAGGACGTCGAAGTCGGGTCGGTCTGACCCTCAGGATCGCAGGACGACCTGGGTCGACCGAGCCAGGTCGACCAAAGAGAGAGCGAAGGAGATTTTCCGATGACAGACGAGAAGAAGGACACGGCGGCTGCGCCGGATCAGCCGGTCGACGCGGCCGTGGGCGTGGTTGCCGACGACCTCGGCGTCGAAGCCGTGGCCGGGGTCGCCGTCCAGGGCAACCAGGCGTTGCTGGTCGCGCAGTTCGCCGACATGGACTCTGCGAAGACGGCGTACTACGCCCTGATCGACGCCGAGGCCAAGCGGGCCATCGACATCGACGGCGTCCTGGTCGCCAACGCCGACTTCCAGGGCAAGGTCCACATCCAGAAGATGACCGACCACAAGACGCGCACCGGCTTCGTCTGGGGTGCCGTCGCGGGCGCGGCCATCGGCCTCATCTTCCCGCCCACCATCCTCGCGGGCGCCGTCTACGCCGGTGTCGCGGGTGCGGCGGTCGGCAAGGCGCGCAACGTGATGATGAAGAGCGGCGTCGCCGAGGAGCTTTCCTCGGTCATCGCCCCGGGCACCTCGGGCATCGTGGCGCTGGTCTCGATCACCGCGGTCGACGCCGTGAAGGCGACGATCCCGGCCGCCACCGTCGTCAAGTCCGCCCCGGTCGACGACGAGACCGCCGCTGCGGTCAAGCAGGCAGCCAAGGCGTCCGGAGACTCGTCCGCCGGCTGAGCCATCCGGCTCCGGCCGGGGCACCAGCGAGAGAACATGTGGGGCGGGATCGGCTCCAACGGAATTGGTCCTGCCCCACAAGACAGTCCCGTGTCCCGGCGGCGCCAGTCGGGGCGCGCTTCCGCAGGTGGAACCTCCCCATGTCCAGCCGCCTTCGCCGCCTGCTTCCGGCCCTCGCCTTAGCCGTCGTTGTCGCCGCCTGCGGCGGCGGCGCGTCCCCGTCGCCGGTGGGGTCGTCTGCACCGGTCGCCTCGCCAAGCGCTGCCGCGTCAGCCAGCCCTGCCGCGTCGCCGGCACCGGCCTCCACCCCGGCGATCTGCACTGACGTGGCGGCCTTCCGCGCCTCGGTGACCGCGCTCACCAATCTCAAGCTCCTCCAGGTCGGCACGGCCGGCGTGAAGTCGGCGGTCACCAACGTCCAGTCGAGCGCGCAGGCGCTGCTCGTCTCGGGCAAGGACCTGGTCGTGACGCCTGTTACCAGCCTCCTGACTGCGGTGCAGGGGCTCCAGGCGACCCTCACGAGCATGGGCGACCAGCCCGGGCTCGGCGCCAAGATCGGCGCCATCAAGACTGCGATCGAGCAGGTCACCACGGCCGCCGCCCAGGTCGAGACGGCGCTCGGGACCACCTGCCCGGCTCCGTAGGCCGGCCCAGCGGGCGCGGGGTCGCAGCGAAGCGGCGCCGCGGACGCCATGGCGCGGTCCCGGCGACGGAAGGAGCGTGGGTATGACCTTCACCGACATGATGGATGGCGTCGTGCGCGGTTTCGAGATCGCCGGCGTCATCGTCCTTGCAGGTGGCGGAATCGTCTCCCTCGTCGCCTACGCTCGCGACCTGGTCCGGGCCTCCCCGCGGCTGGCATACGACCGCCTGCGGCACAACCTGGGCCGCTGCATCCTGCTGGGCCTTGAGATTCTCATCATCGCCGACATCGTCCTCACGGTGACCATCGATCAGACGATCGAGAGCGCCCTCACCCTGGGGATCATCGTCTTCGTGCGGACGTTCCTGAGCTTCTCGCTCGACATCGAGCTGGACGGCATCGTCCCCTGGCGTCGCGGAACGGGGCGTGCGCCGACCTGACGCGTGGGACCGACCTGCCTTCGGCCCTCGCCCGCGTCGGGCGCGGCTGGCAGGCGCCCGAACGCGACGATGCGCTGAGCCTCATCATGAATTGAGTCATGAACGACAGTAGACCCGGACAGAACGCGGTGACGCGCCGGGCGGGCGGCCAGGAGGAACGATGACCGGAACGACCTTCACGGACGAGCCGACGCAGGAAGCGCAGCGTCGGGTGGCGACCGTGCATGGGCATCGGATCTCGCGGTCCGATCCGGCACCCCCCGCGTCGCTGTCGCGGGCAAAGGTCAACGCAAGCCCGTCCTGCGCAGGTCACGCGGCCACCTCACCCGGGCCACGCCAGCGTGGGCGGCGGGCACCATCAGGGAGGCAATCCCACATGTCGAAACGCCTTGCCGCAGGTGCCGTCATGGCGCTGGCTGTGGCGCTGGCCGGATGTTCGTCAAACGGAAACCTGGCGTCGGCGCTCGCCAGTCGGGCTCCGGCGCTGGCCAGCCGGATCCCTGAGCTCGGTTCGGGCGGGATCCTGCCCCGGTCCGGGTCGCCCGCGCCATCGCTCGCGACGATCGGCCAGCCCGCCGACGACGGCGCCCGGATCGTCAAGGTCGACACGCTTGACGCTCGAACGCGCGACCTGACCATCGAATCTCCGGTCGTCGGCACCGTGCAGGCCCGCCTCCTGCTGCCGTCGACGTTCGCGAACGACCCGAAGGCGCGCTTCCCCTTGCTGCTGCTGCTCCATGGCGGCGGCGGGGAGTACGTGGACTGGACCAAGAACACGGACGTCGAGGAGCTCACCGCGCCGACCAACCTCCTGGTTGCCATGCCCGCGGCGTTCACGTCCGAGATGCTCGACCGGGTCAACGGCACGGGCGCGGCCGGCGGCACAGGCGGCCTCGACAAGTGGGACATCTTCCATCACACCGAGCTGCGCCAGCTTCTGGAGCGCAACTGGCAGGCCGGCGAGGACCGGGCGGTCGCCGGGCTCTCGTTCGGTGGGTTCGGCACCGTGAACTCCGTCGAGAAGCACCCGGACCTGTACAAGGCGCTCGCGGCGTTCAGCGGCGGCCCTCTCGACCTCAAGTCGCTGGCCGAGATGCAAGCACAGGCGAACGGCCTCGGCCGCTTGGGCTTGGCCATCAAGGCCGCGGACTGGAAGCTCATCGACCCGGTGGACAAGATTCCCGCGCTGAAGGGCAAGGCGCTCTACTTCTCGTACGGCAACGGCCAGCCGGGTCCGCTGGACCCCGGACGCACGGACGTCGACCAGCTCGAGCAGGTCGTGGGCGGCGGCGACCAAGGGTTCACGGCCGCCGTGGTGGACGCGGGCATCCCGGCCACGGTGCACGCGTACGGACCCGGGACGCACTCGTGGCCATACTGGGAGCGCGAGCTGCACGCGGCGCTGCCGATGCTGCTCGAGGCGGTCGGCGCGACGGCGAGCGCCCCTCTGCCGACCCCTCCGCCGCATCCCTCGCCCTCGCCGACACCGTAGGGGTCGCCGAAAGAGGAGCGTCTCGCCTTCGTCGCTCCCTGCGGCCGCGATCGCGTCGAGCGCGGCCTGCTCAGACCGTACGCATCTGGGCGCACCGTCGACGTGCCGTAGCGTCGGGCGCGCCGCCCCCCGCCTTCAGGCGGGCGCCACGTTGATGTCGCCGGCGTGGGCGATGTTGGCGAACTCGCGCCAGAGGAGCGTCACGAGCACGGCCGAACCGACGAAGCCGAACCAGAACGGCGCGGTGATGCCGAAGGTTCGGGCCAGCAGGCCGCCGATCGGCGTGCCGATCGCGATCCCGGCGAAGACGCCCATCGTGTAGACGCCGGTCACCCGGCCCAGCAGCGCGTCGGGAACGGCGCGCTGGCGAATGGCCGTGGCGGTGGTGCCCCACACGAAGGCGTGGGCGCCGAACACGACGAAGGTCGCGAGCGCGACCGCCGGCAGCGTCGTGAGCGCCAGGACGAGGTGCGTCGCCGTCTCGATCAGCAGGCCGACCCGCATGATGTCGCCCAGGGCGAACCGTCGTTCGAGGCGCCCGTAGGACGACGTCCCGATGATCCCGCCGATCGCCATCGCGGTCGTGATGAGGCCGAACCCGACGGCGTCCATCCCGAGGCGCTCCTGCGCGTACAGGACGAGCACCGACCAGGCCGCCCCGAACGTGACGTTGAAGGCGAAGATGGTGAGCGCGAGGGTGCGCATCGGCGGGTGCGCGAGCAGCCAGCGGACCCCTTCCGCGAGGTCGGCCCGGATGCTGGAGGACCGTGGCCGGGCTCGGCAGCGGGCGTGTCGTCCGCGCTCGTCCCGGCACGCCGATCGGCCGCAGCCTGGGCGTCGGCCCCGACCCCGCGCCGGCCTCGGCGACGGCCGTCGGCGTGTGGTCGGCCGCGATCCCGTCCTCGGCCGCGATCCCGCCCTCGCCCGCGGCCCGGGCGACGGCTCGGCGCGGCCGGACGACGATGCGTGACACCAGCACGGCCCCCAGGGCGAAGCAGGCGGCGTTCGCCGTGAACGGGAGCGCCATCCCCACCGCGAACAGGAACGCGCCGATCGGCGGCGTCAGCAGCTGGTTCACCAGGATGAGCGCGCCCTGGAGCCGGGCGTTGGCGATGCCAAGGTCGCGCGGCCGGACGAGGCGCGGGAGCAGGCTGCTGCTGCTGACGTCGGCGAACGTCTCGGCGACCCCGAGGACGAAGAGCGTGCCGAGGACGATGGCGATGGTCACGCTGCCGGTGACGATGGTCGCCGCCAGGACGCCGAGGACCGCGGCGCGCCCGAGGTTCATGGCGATGACGAGGCGACGCCGGTCGTACCGGTCGGCGACCGCGCCTGCCACGGCGCCGAAGAGCAGCGGAGGCAGCGTCGAGGCCAGGAGCGCCATCGACACGAGAAGTGGGTCGTGCGTCTGCGACGCCACGAGGAGGGGCCCCGCGGCAAGCACGACGCCGTCGCCGGCGTTCGATACGACGTTCGCCGCGAGCAGCCAGCGGAAGCTGCGACCGAGTCGGGCGGGCGCGAGCAGCCTCGGCGAACGCTGCGATGGGCGAGGCGGTCGATGTCACCGGCGAAGGATATCGGGCTGTCGGCGCGGATTAGGCCGCCCCGAGGCGATGCGCCGCGAGCGCATCGCATCGACGCCGCGAGGCGGCGCGGTGCCCGGCACGCCGCGCCTGACGGCGTCGACACGGCGGGCGGTCAGGTTGGCCCTGGCCGCGAACGCGGACTCGCGACCGGTCAGATCGCCTCGCCGTCACCGCACAGCGTGCGGCCCCCCTGCGAGAACGTGAAGTGGACGCCGTTGGTGCGGAGCGCCCTGTTCCACCTGGGCGAGCATGCGCCTGGTCATCTTGAACGTCGCCTTCCAGTGGCCGCCCCGGAACGCGCCGATCCACCGGACGCGGACGATGCCGACCCCGCCGGTCCTGCACGAGCCGACCCTCGCGACGACCGTCGCCAGCTGGTGCGGATGCATCCCGGTGATGTCCACGCTCAGCTTCGCCCAGGAGTTGTCGACCCGCTTGGTGATGTCGATCGAGCCGAAGTAGCCGTGCCCGCGCACCTGGGTGAAGACGGTGAACGTCTTGTTCCCCGGCAGGATGGCATTGGCGGGCCCGGCCGCCGCGAGACCGAGCAGCAACGCCGCGACGATCGCGATTCTGCGCATGACCTGTCTCCCGCCGGGCACGCCCGGATCGTCGCGCGAAGTGCGCGGAAGAGCATGAGGGCCCTCGTCCCGCGCGATCGCGGCGGGCACCAACCACGGTATGCGGCGGGCGCCTCTGGGGCGTCGCGGGCCCTCAGGCCCGGCCGTCGCCTTCCGGGCCGCCGCTCCCCCGGCCGCCGGCTGCCGGACCATCGGCCGCCGGCTCCGGTCCCCTCCCCCGCCCCGCTCCGCTCGGCCGCTCGCGGTCCCCTACCCCTCCTCGCCGGCGCTCTTGTCCGCGTTCGTCCGGATCGTCTCGACGATCGACGAATCCGCGAGCGTCGTCACGTCGCCCAGTGGCCGGTGCTCGGCGATGTCGCGGAGCAGGCGCCGCATGATCTTGCCCGAGCGGGTCTTGGGCAGCTCCGGCGTGAACATCAGCTGCTTGGGCCGGGCGATCGAGCCGATCTTGTCCGCAACGTGCTGGCGCAGCTCCGCGGCCAGCGCGTCGGATGCCTGCACGTTCGCCTTCAGGATCACGAACGCCGCGATCGCCTCGCCGGTCACCGGGATCGGCGCGCCCGACGACGGCCGCCTCGGCGACGGCGTGGTGGTCCACCAGCGCCGACTCGACCTCGATCGTGGAGATCCGGTGGCCCGACACCTTCATGACGTCGTCGACGCGGCCGAGAAGCCAGTAGTAGCCATCGGCGTCGACCCGGCAGCCGTCGCCCGCGAAGTACATCCCCGGGAAGCGGCGCCAGTACGTGCTCATGTACCGGTCGGGATCCTTGTAGATGCCGCGCAGCATCGACGGCCACGGCCGGTCGATCACGAGGTAGCCGCCGCCCGCGCCATCCGCCACAGGGGCGCCGTCCGCGTCGACCACCCGGGCGGCGACGCCCGGGAACGGCTGGGTGGCCGAGCCGGGGCGCGTGGTGGTGATCCCGGGGAGTGGCGTGATCAGGATCATCCCCGTCTCGGTCTGCCACCACGTGTCGACGATCGGGCAGCCTCCCCCGCCGATGTTCTGGTGGTACCAGAGCCACGCCTCGGGATTGATCGGCTCGCCGACCGTGCCGAGGAGCCGCAGGGACGACAGGTCGTGCTTCGCGGGCCAGTCCTCGCCCTGCTTCATGAAGGCGCGGATGGCCGTCGGCGCGCAGTACAGGATGTTGACGCGGTGCTTCTCGATGATCGACCACCAGCGGTCGGGCGCCGGGAACTGCGGCGCCCCCTCGTAGATGACGCTCGTCGTCGCGTTCAGCAGCGGCCCGTACACGATGTAGGAGTGCCCGGTGACCCAGCCGATGTCGGCGGCGCACCAGTACACGTCGTCGGGCTTGATGTCGAAGATGTAGTGGTGGGTCGTGCTCACGCCGGTCAGGTAGCCGCCGGTCGTGTGCATGATCCCCTTGGGCTTGGCGGTCGTGCCCGACGTGTGGAGCAGGTAGAGCAGGTGCTCCGAATCGACCGGGACCGGGTCGCAGGTGTCGCTCTGCGCCTCCACCAGGTCGTGCCACCAGTGGTCGCGTCCCTCGGTCATGGCGACCTCGTTGCCCGTGCGTCGGACGACGAGGACGTTCCGGATCGTGGTGGCGTTGGCCACGGCGACGTCGGCCGGGGTCTTGAGGTCGATCACCTTGCCGTTACGCCAGCCACCGTCCGCGGTGATCAGGGCGACCGCCTCCGAATCGACCATCCGCCCTTCGAGCGCGTCGGAGCTGAAGCCGCCGAAGACGACGACGTGCGGCGCCCCGATCCGGGCGCAGGCGAGCATCGCGACCGGCAGCTCGGGGATCATCGGCATGTAGATGCCGACCCGATCGCCGGTCTTCACGCCGAGCGCGACGAGCGCGTTGGCGCACTTGTTGACCTCGCGCTGGAGATCGGCATAGGTGAGCGTGCGGCTGTCGCCGGGCTCGCCCTCCCAGTGGTAGGCGACCTTGTCGCCGAGGCCGCGCTCGACATGGCGATCGACGCAGTTGTAGGCGGCGTTGAGCTGGCCCCCGACGAACCACTTCGCGTAGGGCAGCTCCCACTCGAGGACCCGGTCCCACGGGCGCGACCAGGAGACGCGACTCGCGGCGTGCTCGGCCCAGAAGGCCTCGTAGTCGTCGGCCGCGCGCTCGTACAGGTCGGGGGTGGCGTTCGCCCGGGCGGCGAACGCGGCCGGCGGCGCGAACTCGCGGTGCTCCGCGAACAGGGCTTCGATCTCCGGGTGCGACTCGCTCACGCGGCTCCCTCGTCGTGGTGTGGCGGCTCGAGGTGGGGTTGGCGCCGCCCGCGTTCGCCTGCCCCGCAGGGTGGGGGGACGCGACCGGGCGCGTCCGCACAGGCTACGGGGTCCGAATCCGCTGTCAAGTCGGTGGCCCGGACGGCGCGAGCCGCGCGCCGGCGGCGCCGGCGCAGGCAGGCCGTCCGCCCGACGCGTCAGGCCGGCCGCTCTCCCAGGAGGGCGAGGGTATGGTCGAGCGCCCGCCGCGCGGTCGCCAGGTTGCGCTCGCGAGCCCGGGCCGGCTCAGGCCCGGCCGTCCCTGGAGGATCGTCGAAGCCAGCCGGCAGCGGCGCCTGCCGGCTCCGCGCGGCAGCCTCGGCCCAGCGGGCGCGCCACGCCTCGGGCAGCGTCGCTGGCACCGGCCGGTGCGCCTGGGCGAGCCACGTCAGCGCCCACGATCGCGGGACGACCCGGTGGATGTCGTAGCCGCCGCCGCCGGTCGCGAACCAGCGCCCGTCCGCGTGCTCGTGCGCGATCCCGTCGAGCAGCCGCGCCACCCGGCCCATCGCGCCGGTCGTCACCCCCAGGTGCGCCAGCGGGTCGAATGCGTGCGCATCCGCGCCGTTGAGCGAGACGAGCAGCGACGGCCGGAACGCGGCGGCGACCGCCGGCACGACGAGCTCGACCACCTCGAGCCAGGACGGATCGCCGGTCCCGGGCTCGACCGGGATGTTGATCGCGGTTCCCTCGGCGCCCGCCCCGCCCCGATCCTCGACGAACCCGGTGCCGGGAAACAGGGTCAGGCCAGTCTCGTGGATGGAGATCGTCAGAACATCCGGTTCGTGCCAGAAGATGCCCTCGACCCCGTCGCCATGGTGCGCGTCGACGTCCACGTACAGGACCCGGTGGCCGTCGTCGCGCGCCTTCGCGATCGCCATCGCCACGTCGTTGTAGATGCAGAAGCCGCTTGCCCGGCCGCGCCCGGCGTGGTGCAGGCCGCCGCCCGGGTGGAAGGCATGGGCGACCTCGCCCGCCAGGATCCGGTCCATCGCCGCGAGCGTTCCGCCGGCGACGGTCGCCGCCGCCCGGTGCATGTCGTAGAACGGCGGCGTGTCGGCGTTGTCGAAGCCGGCCTCCGCGCCCGCGTCCGGGAAGTCGGACAGCATCCGGACGGTCGCGACGTAGGCAGGGTCGTGGACCCGCAGCAGGTCCGCTTCGGATGCCTCGACCGGCTCGAGGAAGCGGGTCGCTCCGAGCTCCCGCAGGAGGTCGATGCCCGGCCCGAAGCGCCGCGGCGTGAACGGGTGCGCAGGGCCGAAGTCGTAGTCGTGGGACGCCTTCCCGTACACGACGAGCGGCTGGTCGGCAGGCGCCGGCTGCACCACGGTCCGCGTGCCTCCTCGCTTCGAGCGGTCGGACGGGCCTCCCGCCGCGCTACCATCATGCCCGATGGACGGGCAGCCGATGACCAACGCCACCCGCGAGGATCGGGCGCGGGACACGATCCTTCGCGACGGCGCCGCGATCCGGATCCGCCCGGCTCGCCCGGCGGATGAGGAGGCCCTGGTCGCGTTCCTGCGCGCCCTGGCGCCCAAATCGCGCCGTCTCCGGTTCGCCGCCCTGCGGCCGGACCTGGAGGCCCAGGCGCATGGCTGGGCGAATTCCCGCGGCGACGACTGCTCGCTCCTCGCGGAGGGCGGCGTGGACGCCCGGGTGATCGGCCAGGCCAGCTTCGACCGCGTCGGGCACGACGCCGCCGAGGTCGCGTTCGCCGTCGCCGACGACTACCAGGGGCGCGGCGTGGCAACGCTCCTCCTCGAGGCGCTGGCCGAAGCTGCCGGCGAGGCCGGCATCACGACGTTCTGCGCCGAGATCCTGCCCGAGAACATGAAGATGCTGGAGGTCTTCCGGGCGAGCGGGTTCCCGCTGCGCCTCTCGTCCGAGCCGGGCGCGATCATGGTCGAGTTCCCGACCGCGCTCACCGGCCCGGCGCGCGAGCGCTTCGAGCGCCGCGAGCAGACCGCGGCGGCCGCGGCCGTCCACGCCCTGCTGCACCCCCGGTCGGTGGCCGTCATCGGCGCGTCGCGACGGCGCGGGACCGTGGGCGGCGAGATCTTCCACAACCTGCTGAACGGCGGCTTCCCGGGCCCGGTCTACCCCGTCAACCCGAGCGCCGACGTGGTGCAGTCGGTCGCGGCCTACCGCACGATCCTGGACATCCCGGGGCCGGTCGACCTCGCCGTGCTCGTCGTGCCGGCGGCGGCGGCGGCCGACGCCGCGCGTGCCTGCGCCCGCAAGGGCGTTCGGACGGTCATCGCCGTCTCGGCAGGGTTCGCCGAGGCCGGGCCGGAGGGCGCGGCCCGCCAGCGCGAGCTCCTCACGATCTGCCGCGAGGCCGGCATGCGACTGGTCGGCCCGAACTGCATGGGCGTGCTCAACCTCGACCCGGCCGTCCGCCTGAACGCGACGTTCTCGCCCGCCGCGCCAGCCGCGGGACGGGTCGGCTTCCTCTCCCAGAGCGGCGCCCTCGGGCTCGTGATCGTCGAGCATGCCAACCGCCTGGGCCTCGGGCTCTCGTCGTTCGTCTCGATCGGCAACAAGGCGGACCTGTCGGGCAACGACTTCCTCCAGTACTGGGAGAACGACGCCTCGTGCGGCGTGATCGCGCTCTACCTCGAGTCGGTCGGCAACCCCCGCAAGTTCTCGCGGATCGCGCGGCGAGTGGGACGCTCGAAGCCGATCGTGGTGGTGAAGAGCGGTCGCTCCGCCGCCGGCGCGCGGGCGAGCGTGTCGCACACGGGCGCGCGGGTCGGCGCGTCTGACGTGACGGTCGAGGCGCTCTTCCACCAGGCGGGAGTCGTCCGGACCGACACGCTGGGCGAGTTCTTCGACGTGGCGGCACTGCTGGCGAACCAGCCGCTGCCGACGGGCCGACGGGTGGCGATCCTGACGAACGGGGGCGGACCCGGGATCCTGGCGGCGGACGCGTGCGAGGCCGATGGGCTGGTGGTGCCGACGTTGCCCCGCGAGGTGCAGCGGGCAGTGGCCGCGCTCCTGCCGCCGGGTGCCGGGCTGTCGAACCCGGTGGATACCGTGGATGCCTCGCCGGCCGCGTTCGGAGCCGTGATCGGGACGCTGGCGGCGTGGGACGGGATCGACGCGATCATCGCGCTGTTCGTGCCGCCGCTCGGGGTGGGCACCGACGAGGTCGCGGCCGCGATCCACGCCGCGGTCGCGGCGATCCCGCGGCCGATCCCGGTGCTGGCGGTCTACATGGCGCCCGACGGTGCGTCGTCGGCGCTGGGCGGCGAGGGAGTGCGCGTCCCCGCCTACAGCTACCCGGAGAACGCGGCGCGGGCGCTGGTGCATGCCGCGGCGTACGCCGAGTGGCGGGCAGCGCCGGCAGGGTCGATCCCCCACTTCGACGACGTTCGCCCCGAGGAGGCGGCGCGCATCCTCGCCCTGGCGCTGGCGGCCAGCCCGCTGCCGGGTGGGGAATCGGCGGCGAACGCGCCGCCGGACGCGACCTCCGATCGCGAGACGTCCCGCTGGCTCGGCCCGGAGGAGGTCGCCGGCATCCTGGCAGCGTACGGGATCGCGATGGCCGAGAGCCGCGTGGTGGCCACGCCGGAGGCGGCGGCTTCGGCGGCGGCCGAGCTCGGCGGACCGGTTGCCCTCAAGGCGGTGGCGCCGGGCGTCCTGCGCAAGCGGGAGGCTGGCGGGGTGGTGCTTTCGCTGACCGGGGCGCCCGCGGTCGAACGCGCGGCGCGCGAGATGGCCGCCTCGTTCGCCGCCGCCGGGCACCCGCTGGCCGGCTATCTCGTCCAGCGGATGGTGGCGGGCGGCGTCGAGATGCTGGTCGGCGTCGTCCATGACCGGATGTTCGGACCCGTGATCGCGTGCGGCGCCGGCGGCTCCGAGATCGCCTTGCTGCGCGACGTGGCGGTGCGGATCACGCCGCTCACCGACGAGGACGCGGCGGAGATGCTCCGGTCGCTCGCGATCTACCCGCTCCTCGAGGGCTACCGAGACGCGCCGCGCGAGGACGTGGCGGCCCTCCAGGACGCGCTCCTGCGGGTCAGCGCGATGGTCGAGGCGCACCCCGAGATCGTGGAGATGGACTGCAATCCCGTGATCGCTCTGCCGAAGGGCGCGATCGTGGTCGACGCGCGGATCCGCATCCAGGCGGCGTCCGCCTGGCGGCGGAGATCGAGCTGAACGCGATCGCGGTCCGGCCGGCGACCCGGAAGACGCCGAGGCGCTCGGCCGCTTCCTGCGGGAGGCGTGGCGCGAGGCAGGCCCCGAGAGCCCCGGCTTCACGGGTGCCACGCCCGACCTGATCGCCGAGATCTCCACGCCGGAGGCGGTCCGGGCGAGGATCGACACGCACGGCCGGCGGATGTTCCTGGCCGAGACGAGTGGCGCCGGCAACGGCGCGACGTCAGCCGTGCTGACAGCGGCGACGAGCTCGTCATCGCTGGAGAGCGTGGCGCTGACGTCAGCCGCCCAGGCAGGGGCGTCGACGTCGCCGCGGATCGGGGCGGAACCCGCGTCGCCGGGTTCGCGGCGACGCGGCCCGTGGATGGCGAGACCGTCGAGCTTGCCGGGATCGTCGTCGGGCGCTCGGCAGCGGGGCGCGGCGTCGGGCGCTCGGCAGCGTCGCCGGCACGGGCCCGTCGCGTCGCCCAGGCACGACCCTCCGGGAGGATATCCTCCGCGAAGTGCACGACGTGCACCTTGCGCGCGGTCCCGCGAGGACTGAGCTGGCCCGACAGCCGATTCGGCTGTCGCCGGGCATCCGCGGCAGCACGATCGGTCGTCGCGGCGACTCGCGGCCCCTCCTTGGCCACGCCAGGTCGCTGACGCGGCCCGCGCACCTGCCGCAAGGTGCACCACCTGCACATTGCGGAGTGTGGGGACGGGCACGCCGCTCGCGGGCCGAGCCCCCGACGGTCCGGTCCCGCCCGATGGTGCAGAGAGGCATCCCTCGACGTACCTGCCGCCCGCGTCCGCCGGCGGTCATCCCTAGACTGGCGCCATGCGCACGCCTCCCATGATCCCCGACCTCCGCGCCCGGTTGCGGGGCACGGACTTCCTGCTGGGCACCTGGCTCACGATCCTCGACCCGCTGACCACCGAGGCGATCGCCGGCTGCGGCTTCGACCTCCTGGTGGCCGACGGCGAGCACGGGCGCGTGGCGACCTCCGACCTTGTCGGCATGCTCGTCGCCGCCCGTGCGGCCGGCGTCCCCGTCCTCTACCGCGTTGCGGCGAACGAGCTGGTCCGCCTCATGCACGCCCTCGACAGCGGCGCGGCCGGCGTGGTCGTTCCCCAGGTCCGCACCGTCGATGACGTTGCGGCCGCGGTTGCAGCGTGCCGCTACCCGCCGGTCGGCCGGCGTGGCATCGCTCCGCGCCGCGCCTCCGACTATGGCCGCGACGCCGCCTACGTTCCGGCAGCCGACGACCTCGTGACGTGCTGCGTCCAGATCGAGACCCGCGAGGCGCTCGAACGGCTCGACGAGATCCTGCAAGTTCCCGGACTCGACACGATCCTGGTTGGGCCGAATGACCTCGCTGCGTCGCTCGGCCATACGGCCGACCTCGACCATGCGGACGTGGAGTCGGCAATCGCCCACATCGTCGAGCGGGCCCGCTCGGCGGGCGTCCCGGCCGGGATCTGGGTGCAGACGCCCGCGATGGCGAAGGCCCGTCGCGACCAGGGCTTCCGCTGGGCGACGGTCGGCGCGGACATCGACTTCATGGTCACGGCCGCGACCGCCGCGGCGCTCGAGGGCCGCTGATGGCGACCGGCGAGGACGCGCCGGGCGAGGGCGTGCCGCTGATGGCGAGCAGCGCGAGCGCTCCGCGCAAGGGCGGGTCGGGAAAGCGCCCGGAGAGCAGGATCCAACCAGAGCGGCTCGCCCAGTTCGACCGGCTGATCGCGACCCAGCCGGGCATCGAGCGCAAGGGCGCGACCATCCCCTACACCTCCGTCAACGGCAACATGTTCAGCTACCTCTTCGACGCCGGATCCCTCGCGCTGCGGCTCTCGGCAGCCGACCGCGCCGCGTTCCTCGAGCGCTTCGCGACCACGCTCCATCACGCCTACGGGATTGTCCAGAAGGAGTACGTCGACGTTCCGGACGCGCTCCTCGCCGACACGGATGGGCTCGCCCCATGGTTCGCGGCGAGCTACGCCTACGCCTCGAGCCTCAAGCCGAAGCCGACCCGGCGCCCGGCGCCCAAGGGTTGACGCTCGCAACACGACGCGTCGCCCTCGATCGATCGTGAAACCATGCACCCCGCGGGGGGCCTCAGGAGACATCGATGACCCGTCCGCTCGCGGTCCAGCTGTACTCGGTCCGGCGCGCGATGGCGGCCGACCTCCCCGGGACGCTCGCCCGCCTGGGCGCGCTCGGGTTCGACCAGGTCGAAGGCTTCGGCCTCGTCGAGCGCGCCGACGCGTATGCGGCCGCGCTGCCCTCGTCGGGGCTCAGCATGCCGAGCGCCCACGTCTCCCTCGTCGGGGCAGATCTCGCCCGGGTGCTCGACGCCGCACGCCGGCTCGGCGTGGGAACGGTCGTCGAGCCATGGGTCGACCCGGCGCGATGGACGAACCGGGCGGACGTCGAGGCGCTCGCCGTGGAGCTGAACAGCATCGCCAGCCGTGCGGCCGACGCGGGGATCGCCGTTGGGTACCACAACCACTGGTTCGAGCTCGAGAGCCGGATCGATGGCTCGAGTGCCCTCGAGGTGTTCGCGGCCGCCCTCGACCCGTCCGTCGGGCTGGAGGTGGACACCTACTGGGCCGAGATCGGGGGCGAGCCGGCGCCGGGCCTCCTGCGTCGGCTGGGCGAGCGGGTCCGGTTCATCCACGTGAAGGACGGCCAGCGGGCGAAGGACGTCAACACCCAGACCGCCGTCGGATCGGGCGAGCTGCCGATCGCAGAGATCGTGGCGGCAGCGCCGCAGGCGCTCCAGGTCGTGGAGCTCGACGAGTTCCCGGCCGGCGACGTCTTCGATGCGCTCTCCGAAAGCAGGCGCTTCCTGGCGGAGCTGGTGGCCCGATGACCGGTACGGGGCCGGTCGCGGTCGGGGTCGTCGGGGCCGGCCACATCAGCACCGAGTACCTCGGGAACCTGGCGCGCTTCCCCGACCTGGACGTGCGTTTCGTGGCCGACCTCGACATCGCGCGGGCGCGCAGCCAGGCCGCAAAGTTCGGCGTCCCGGCCAGCGGCACGGTCGACGAGCTGCTCGCGATCGACGCGATCGAGATCGTGGTCAACCTGACGACGCCTGCCGTCCACGCGGAGGTCAGCAGGCGGATCGTCGGCGCGGGCAAGCACGCCTGGAGCGAGAAGCCGATCGCCCTGGATCGCGCGTCCGGAGCCGCCCTGCTGGCGGCCGCGGAGGACCGCGGCGTCCGGATCGCCGGCGCGCCGGACACCTTCCTGGGGGCGGGCCTGCAGACCGCCCAGCGCCTTGTGGACGCCGGGCGGATCGGGCGCCCGCTCTCGGCCCTCGCGATCCTCCAGGGCCCCGGCCCGGAGAGCTGGCACCCGAACCCCGAGTTCCTGTTCGACATCGGCGCGGGCCCGCTGTTCGACATGGGTCCCTACTACATCACCGCGCTCGTGCAGCAGCTCGGGCCGGTCCGGCGGGTCAGCGCGGTCTCGTCGACGGCGCGCCCGACGCGGGTCATCGGCTCCGGTCCGAAGGCCGGCCGGGAGTTCCCGGTGAACGTGCCGACGCAGCACGCCGCGATCCTGGAGTTCGCGGCGGGCGGCACGGCGATCCTGCTGCTGAGCTTCGAATCGGCGATCCGCCGGATCGCGCTCGAGATCACCGGGACGGGCGGCTCCCTCGGGCTGCCCGATCCCAACGAGTTCGAAGGCGCGAGCGTGCTGACCCTCGCCGATGCCTCGAAGCCGGAGACGGTCGCCGCGCTGGGCTCCACCTTCGGGCGGGGCTCGGGGGTGCTCGAGCTGGCGCGGGCGATCCGGGCGGGCGTCCCCGAGCGCGCCGCCGGCCGGCTTGCCTATCACGTCCTCGACGTCATGGTGTCGGTGACGGAGGCGGCGGCGGAGCGGCGTCCGGTCGAGATCGAGAGCACCACGCACAAGCCGGACCCGCTGCCGGTCACCTGGGATCCTGCGGCCGCCACGCTCTGACGGGTGGTGGGGGCGCGGGCGGACCGGCAGCGCTGGCGGGCCGCGGCGGCGAAGCGGCGCCGGCCGGGGCCGAGTCCGGCGCTCCGCCGATGTTCTGCCCAACCCCGCCCCGCGTCAGCCCTGGTTCGTGGCGACCTGGTCGAAGTCGGTGAAGACCACGTCGCCGCCGACGAGATACGGTCGGTAGATCGCTTCGAACCGCGCGACCGCTGCGGAGTTGCTGTGGATCTCCTGGGCGGCCGCGTCCGCGAAGATGAACAGGTGGACGAAGCGGGTCGGTTCGTCCTGCCGCTGCCAGGCCGCGTACATCCGCGTGCCGGGCTCGTTCGCCCGGACGTAGTCGACGAACTCGTCGATCGCATGCCGGACGGCGTCCACGCCGTCGGGCCGCACCTGGTACTCGGCTGTCTGGTAGATCGCCACGCACGCCTTCCTTTCGGGGTCTCACTCGGGCTGTTGAACCAGTCGCTCGGGGTCCTCGAGGAGGCCGACGACGGCGTCGAGGAACGCCGCGGCCGGAGCGCCGTCGATCGCCTGGTGATCGATCGTCAGGCTCAGCGCGACGAGCGTCCGGACGGCGACTGCGCCTGCCACGACGGCGGGCCGCGGCCGCGCCCGGCCGACGCCGAGGATCGCGGTCTGTGGCGGGTTCAGGAGAGGAGTGAACACGTCGACCCGGTAGCGCCCCAGGTTCGTCACCGTGAAGCAGCCGCCTTCGGTCTCGCCGGGGGCGAGACTGCCGGCCCGAGCCCGATCGGCCAGGACCGCGATCTCCGCCGCGAGGGTCGCAAGGTCTCTGCGTTCGGGCTCGCGAACGACGGGAACGAGCAGGCCGTCGTCGATCGCGACGGCGACGCCGATGTCGATCCGCTCGGGGTGGACGAATCCGTCCGGCGTCCAGCGAGCCGCCAGGCGTGGGTGGTCGCGAAGGCCGATCGCGCAGGCCCGCACGATCGCCTCGGTGTAGCCTGGGCGCCGGCCGTCACGCACGGGGAGGCCGGCAAGGCTGCCGGCGAGCGCCGTCACGTCGGCCTCTGCGGTGAGCGTGAGCTGGGCGGTCGACCGCGAGGCTGGAGCGAAGGCGCTCTGCGATCGTCCGCCGCACGGGGGAGATAGGCTCGAGCCGGGCGCCCTGCCGCGCGTCGCCGGTCGGTGCGCCTGCCGGAAGCGCACCGCCGGGCGGGGAGCCCGCGGCCCGGATCGTGGCAGGGTCGGCAGCGCCGGCAACCGGGGTCGACGAGCGACACCGCCGGCCGCCGCACGAACGTCTTCCTCGACGACGCGCCCGCCCGGGCCGCTGCCGCCAATCCCCGCGAGGTCGACGCCGAGCTCGCGGGCGAGGCGCCTGGCCGCCGGAGACGCGACGACGGCCTCGCTCACGGTGCCCGGGGGCGCCGCGAGCGCTGCGCCAGCCCCGGCAACCGGCACGCCGCCGGCGGACGACGAGGCTGCCGCGGTCGCGACGGCAGCCTCGGTCGCGACGTCACCCTCGGTCGCGCCGAAGGGTTCGGGCGCACCGGCACGTTCGGCCGGTTCGGTCGCCTCGAGCTCCACGATCGGGCCACCCTGGCGGACGATGTCGCCGGCGGCGACGAGCAGGCGCCGGACTCGCCCGTCGGCCGGCGCCCGGACTTCGGCCGCCATCTTCTCGACCTGGACCTCGGCGACGAGGTCGCCCGCGCGGACGATCGCGCCCGGCTCGACGAACCAGGCGACGAGGACGCCCTCCTCCACGCCCTCGGACAGCCGGGGCATCTCGATGAACGCGGTCATGCCGATCCTCCCTCGATCGAGCCGGAGCCGGCGGGCGTGGCCGCCGCCGAGGACGCGCGGCGCCAAACAGGTCGCCACGGGCCGGACGGCCGTCGCCTCCCGGCCCGCGACGCTTCGACGGCCTACGCCATCAGCGCCTTGACCGCGGCCACGATCTTCGCCCGGTCGGGCAGGCAGAACTCCTCGAGCGGCCGGCTGTACGGGACCGGGACGTCCGGGTAGGCGAGGCGCGCCGGCGGGACGTCGAGGTAGTCGAACGCGCCCTCGACCGCCGTCGTGATCACCTCGCCGGACAGCCCGAAGCTCCGGTAGTCCTCGTCGACGACGAGGAGCCGATGAGTCTTCCGCACCGACGCGACGATCGCCTCCCGGTCGAGCGGGACGACCGAGCGCAGGTCGAGGACCTCCGCGTCGATCCCGCCGGCCGCCAGGTCGTCGGCCGCGTCGAGCGCGCGGTGGACCATCAGCGAGAGCGTCACGATCGTGACGTCCTTCCCCGCCCGCTTGACGTCCGCCTTGCCGATCGGGACGGTGTACGACTCCTCGGGGACCGGTCCCGTCGCCCGCGGGTTCGGGGTCATCCAGCCGAGCCCCATGATCCCTTTGTGGAACATGTAGAGGACCGGGCCGTTGTCGCGGATCGCGGACACCATCAGGCCCTTCGCGTCGTAGGGGTTCGACGGCACCACGACCTTCATGCCCGGCAGGTGGCCGAACAGCCCGTACAGCGTCTGCGAGTGCTGGGCGCCGTCGCCGTACCCGCCACCGATCGCGGTCGTGATGACGGCCGGGACCTCCAGGTTCCCGCCCGACTCGTAGTGGATCTTGGCCATGTGGTTGTAGATCTGGTCCATGCACACGCCGAAGAAGTCGACGAACATCAGCTCGGCGATCGGGCGCATGCCGGCCAGCGCCGCGCCCGGTGGCGGCCCCGATGAACGCGGTCTCCGAGATCGGCGAATCCATCACCCGCTCGGGCCCGAACTTCGCGAGCAGGCCCTCGGTGGCCCCGAAGATCCCGCCGTAGACCCCGACGTCCTCGCCCATGACGAAGACCCGCGAGTCGCGTTCCATCTCCTGGGCGATCGCCTCGGAGATCGCCTTTGACGTCGTGAGCAGTCGCTTCGTTTCGACGGCCATCCCTGTCTCCCTTCGATTCAGGCGAAGACGTGCTCGAGGGCCGCTTCGGGCTTCGGGTAGGGGCTCGTGCGGGCGAACTCGATCGCCGCATCCACGTCTGCCCGCGCCCGGTCCCAGGCGGCCGACGCGTCCGGCGCGCCGAGGACGCCGCTCTCGACGAGCCGCGCCTCGAACGCCCGGACCGCGTCACGCTCGGTGAGCAGCGTCATCTCCTCCTTCGTACGGTAGAGCTGGGGGTCGCCCTCGAAGTGGCCGAGCAGCCGGTCGGTCTTGACCTCGATGAGGGTCGGACCGCCGCCCCGCCGGGCGCGGGCGACCGCCTCGCCGGCCGTCTCGTAGATCGCGACCGGATCGTTGTCGGGGACGAGCACGCCCGGGATCCCGTAGGCCGACGCCCGGTCGCTGTTGTTCGCGATCGCCGTCGCCTTCTCCTTCGGGACGCTGATCGCCCAGGCGTTGTCCTCGCAGACGAAGACGACCGGGAGGCCCCAGACGGCCGCGAGGTTGAGGGATTCGTGGAACGCTCCCTGGTTCGCGGCGCCCTCGCCGAAGAAGGAGACCGCGATGTCGTCCTTGCCGAGCTTCTTGTAGGCGAGCGCGCAGCCGACCGCGGTCGGCATTCCCTCGGCGATGATTTCGCTGCACCCGAAGTTCGTCGCGGCGTCGAAGAGGTGCATGTGGCCGCCCTTACCGTGCCCGAGCCCGGTCTCCTTGCCGAAGATCTCGGCGGCCAGCTTGCGGATGTCCATGCCGTGGGCGAGGGCGATGTGGTGCGGCCGATGGGTTGCCGTCACCGCGTCGGACGGCCGGAGGTGGGCGCACACGCCCACGGCGACCGGCTCCTGCCCGGCCGCGAGGTGCATCTCGCCGGGGATCGGGCCGGCGGCGATGTCGAAGGCGGGCAGCTTGCCCTCGAAGTAGACCTTCTGGATCGTTTCCTCGAACAGGCGGATGCGCACCATCTGGTAGTGCATCTCGCGGAGTGTCTCGTTGCTCGGCATCGTCTTCTCACTCCTGCAGTACGCGTCCAGATTCGAGCTCGACGGGACTCCTCGTCGCGGTCACACCTCCTCCCGAATGCCGGCATGCGGGCGCTCGGGGCGGGCCGCGATCGGGTCGAGTCCGGCGCCCGCGACGCCGCCGTGGGTCGCGTCGGCGTCGCCGGACGCGAGGCGGTTCCTCGTTGCCGCGTCGGCGTCCCGGGTCGGGTCAGTCGCCTCGGTCCCGCCTGGCCTGCCGGCCCATCCGAATGCGCCGCCGCGGACGGCAGCCTCGACGATCGACCGCATGTCGAGGACCCACGGCCCGTCGGCCGCGAGGCGAACTTCGGCCGTCCGCCCGGCGGGCAGGACGACCTCCCGCTCGCCGTCGAACGCGAGCGTCACGGCCGCGTCGTCGCTGGGTTCGTCCGCCGCGCCTGACGGGTTCGCCGCCCGCCGCGCCGCGACGTCGAACGGACCGATCGTCAACCGGTCGCCGACACGGAGCGCGCGGACCGCCCGCACGCCGATCGGGACGAGCTGGCCGGGGCCGAGCGGCGCGAGGATCTCGTTGCCCGGCTGCCCGAACCGGAGGTGGAGGCCTGCCTCGGGCGGCTGCAGCAGGTGGACCATGCCCGCGACGCCGGCGAGCCCGGTGATCGTGGGATCGCACCGCGCGACGACAGCCTCGAGCAGGAGGTCCGGGCGCCAGATCGCGTGGGCACCGATCCAGCCGCCCCGGACGACCGCCACGTCGACAAGGGCGATCGCTGAGGCTTCCCTGGTCGTGACCACGAAGCGCGTCGCGCGACGGAGATGGCGGGCGCCGCCCGCCGGGTCGGCGGCGAATACCGCCGCCGCGAGGCCCGCCGCGGTCGGATCGAACGGTCCGGCGAAGGCATTGTTCGTACCGCCGGCGAGCGCGACGAGGACGGCCTCCGGCCAGCCGCTCGCGACCGCCCGGTGCGTCCCATCGCCGCCGATCGACACCACGCACGCGACGCCGATCTCGGCGAGGACGGCCGCAGCCGTGACCGTGCCGGCCGCGTCGACGGCCTCGCGCCCCGCCGGGAGGGGGATCGGCGCCAGCGTGATCGACCGCGCCAGCGGGGCTCCCGAGGCGACGACTGCCTCGAACGCCCGCTCGACGACGTGGGAGGGCTCGGGCATGTACCAGGTGCGCTCGACGCCGCCGGCGGCGAGCCCGCACAGCAGGCGGGCGACCGTGTTCGTCCGCTCGTGCACGTCGACCGTCCGCGCGAGCGAGGTGACCCGCCGGACGTCCCGTGCGGCATTCGCGTTCGCGATCAGCCCGACCGCTGCCACCGCACACCCACTTTCGAACGGAGATGCCGGCAGATCGAGACGCATGCGCGTCGCCCGCGCGGCCCGCCTGTGCCGCGTGCGCCGCACGGGACGTGGTGGCATCCCGCCGTATCAGGCCGCCATTCTTGTCCTCTGTCGGGCGGCCGTCAATCGGACCGCGCCTGGCTGTGAACGGCCGCGCCTGCCCGGGCCGGGTTGCGGCCCCGACCGGGCGGTCGTCCTGGAGCGCCGCGCCGTGGCGCGACCGGGGACGCTACCGGGCCCTGACCGTGGCCTTCACCGCGTCCTTCGGGGCGCCCCCGCCCGTCGAGGTCGCGGTCAGCAGCCACGATCTCGCCCTGCCGACCGGGACCGCCGCACCGACGCGCACCCGCAGCGTGATGGTGACCTGGGCGCCGGGTGCCAGGTTCGGGATCGTGTACGTGCCCGCGACCACCGCGGCGCTGATCGGGGTCGTGCCGCGGGTCCAGGTGGCCGTGAAGCCGCCGCCGGAGCCCGGCCCCTTGAGCGTGATCGTGTCGGCGGTGCCGCCGTCGTTGCCGACCCGGATCGTGAAGGTCCCGGTCGCGCCTCGCCGCACGGAGAGGGACAGGCTCTGCCGGCTGCCGGTCGCGTTGTAGGTGTTGCCGCCGAGGGTGCTCCCCGTCGTCCGGATCGTGGCATCGGGCTGGCGCAGCCGGAACGACGCGATGCAGACGTTCCGGGCGCTCCCGCCGATCCTGGTGTCGAGGCCGCCCACGTAGGCAAGCTTGCCAACGACGGCCGCGACCCGGAGCGAGGTGGCCGGGCCGCCCGTGCCGGCGGCGTTCGTGCCGAGGTTCGACCAGGTCGTCCCGTTGAAGATTGCCACGCCGTCGGCCCGCGGGTTGCCGCCCGCGTTCAGGAACGCCCCGACGGCGATCGTGCGCGGCCCGTCGGTGGCCACCCCATAGATGCTCGCGGCGCCATCGCCGAACTCGCTCGTCGACCCGAGGGCTGACCAGGACGCGCCATCGAACCGCGCGATCTTGTCAGCTTCGCTGACCGCGCCGGCGTTCGTGAAGTCGCCTGCCACGATGACGCCGCTCCCGGATGCCGCGAGCGCGCGGACCGTGCCGTTCAGGGCGAAGCCGCCGAGGTCGGTCCAGGTCGTGCCGCCCGTCCAGTGGGCGACGTAGTCGGCGGTGGAGATCCCGTCGATGTCGGCGAAGTAGCCTCCGACCCAGGCGCCGCCCGCGCCATCGGGCGCGAGCGCGAAGACCGTCCCCGTGATGTCGCCGTTGGCGTCGGCGATCGCGGACCAGCCGCCGCCCGAGAGCCCGAAGGCCGCGACGCCATCTGCCGCAGCGATGCCGTTGACGTCACGGAAGCCCCCGCCGACGATCAGCTGGCCGCCGACGATCGTGAGCGCCCAGACCGGGCCGATGATGCTCGTGGCGCCGACCGCGTGCCACCCAGTCCCGTCCCAGACCGCCAGGTTGTCCGCGTTCGCGTCGCCCCCGGCGTTGACGAACGCTCCGCCCACGTAGACCTTCGTGCCATCGACGGCGATCGCGTTGACCGACCCGTTGGTCAGCCCGGCGCCGACCGCCGCCCAGGCGCTGCCATTCCAGACGGCGACCCGGTCGGCCGCGGCGATGCCCCCCGCGTTGGTGAACTGGCCGCCGACGTACAGCTTCGATCCGACGCGCGTCACGGCCAGCACCCGCTCGTTGATCGGCGCGCTCGTCGCGGTCGGCCCGTGGCCGAGGTTGCTCCAGCCGCCCGACGTCGCCGCGATCGCGCTCGACGGCGCGAGCAGGGCGAGGGCCGCAAGCATGGCGAGGCCCGCGCCAACGCGGGATCGCGAGCGCCTCCGCGCGCGCCCGGGCACAGCGTTCGTTCGCGGTTCCATGCTCGCCCTCCTCCCGTGGCGCGACGGACGCGTCGGGATCATCGGCTTCGGTGCTGTCAAGGTTTCGGCCCGGCGAGGCGGGACGCTCCGACGGTTGCGGGTCCACGGCACGCGCGGCCCGGGAGAGGCGACTGCCACGAGCGGCCCTGCCGGACGCTCGACCGCCGCAGCGACACCCCTCGCAACCTCACCAGCCGCGGTCTCTCCCGCCGGACCTGACGTGCCGCAGCTTCGCCCGCCGCGGCGTCGTCCGCCGCCGGACGCACCAAGATGGGCGCCGATCCGGCGATTCGGCGTCGCCGCAGGTGCTGGCGCGTGCCCATGGAGCGGTCGCCTCCGTGGCTGGAAGACGCGATGTTCCTTCGCACGGCAACCGGACGTCAACCACCTTCCTGGGGGGCGGAACGCCGAGAGCGCTGACCTGGGTCCGCCGGGACCTCGCAGCGGCGCGCTGCCGACGGACTGACGCGGGCGAGCCATCGAGGTCGATCGCGACGCCGGCTGCCGCCGCGCCCAGCCGCGGCCGCGCGCCCCTCGGTTGACCTCCGTGCGAGGCTGAGGCCGACAACGTGGCCGCTGGCTGCGAACGGCAAGGCGGCTGGCACAAGTCCGATCGACCGGTCCGGGCGAATGAGCCCGCGAAGGCCGGTGGCGCCGCGGGCATGACGGGGCCGTTGCCGGCGGCGAGCAAGGAGGCGCGCCCGTGGACCGAGGCCTGGAGGTCGGCCTGCAGCCGGTCCGGCCGCGCCGCGCCCGCGGCCCGGGCAGGCGGCGGGCGATCCTCGCCCTGGTCCTGCTTGCCGCGTGCGGCGGGGTGCTCGTGGCCGGCGACGGACCCAGGGCCGCCGGGCCTCGCCGTCGTCGCGGCGCGGCCGAGCCGGATCGCCGTCGTCGACGCGACGGGCGCCCTGAGCACGGTCGCGATGGACGGCTCGGATCGTCACGCATATCCTCTGCCCGGCTTCACGGTCCAGTTCCCGGCCTGGTCGCCCGATGGCAGGTTCGTGGCCGCGATCGCCGTCGGCTCGACGGGCAGCGAGGTCGTCGTGATCGACGATCGGGGCGCCGCGGGTCGCGCCGGCCGGGCCGCCTCGATCGCAGCGGGCGCTTCGGGCGCGCCCGTCGCCTCGGGCGCCGCGCCGGCTGACCCGGGCGGCCCGGCCCGCCCGGGCCCAACGGGCAGCTCCGACGCCGTCGGGGGCTCCGGCGATCCGCCTGGGCCGGTCGTCGCCTTCCGCACCGACGACACGCTCATCTACCTTGCCTGGGCCCCGAGCGGGCGCGCGATCGGCGTGCTGACAGGCGGGAGGGTCGACCTCGCGATCCGCCTTGTCCCACCCGACGGGAGCGCCGATCCGCCCGTCGTCGCCGAGGGGCAACCCCTGTACTGGGACTGGATCGACGATGGGCGCCTCCTCGTCCACTCCGGCGGCAACCGGGACGATGCGTTCGTCGGCGAGGTCGGCGTGAACCCCCCGACGAAGGAGCCAGTCGCGCTGTCGGTCGGTCTCTTCCAGTCCCCCGCCGTGTCGGCCGACGGCCGCTACCGGGCGTACGTGACCGGCGGCCCGATCGGCGCTCCGAGCGTGGTGGTGGAACGGCGCGACGGCCAGGCGCACGTCGAGGCGGCGGTCGAGGGGCCGAGCGCCCTGGCCTGGAGTCCCCGCGCCGACGAGCTCGCCTACACCGCCCCCGTCGGGTCGGACCTCGGGATCGGGCCGCTGCGCGTCCTCGACACCGCGACGGGCGCGTCGAGGGAGCTCCTCTCGGGCCTCGTCGTTGCGTACGACTGGGCGCCGGACGGTCGGACGGTTGCGGCGATCCGGCTGGTCCGGCCCGACGACACGATCAGCGGGCAGGTTCGGACGGGGGTGCCCAGTGCCCGCCTCGCCATCGCGCGGCCGGTCCGGCCGGGCGGACCCGCGACCGTCGTGGGACGGGAGGCCGACGCCCCCGGAGTGCCCGCCCTGCGCCTCGCGTTCGTCGACGCGGCCAGCGGCGCGATCCGATCCGAGACGCCGATCGCGCTGCCCGACGTCATCCTGGGCCAGTTCCTGCCCTACTTCGACCAGTACGCTCGCAGCCACCGCGTCTGGTCGCCGACCGGCGACGCCGTCGTGCTGCCGCTTGTCGACGCCGCCGGCCAGTCACACGTCACGATCCTGCCGGCCGACGGCTCGCCACCCGACGCATCGCCGACGGCGTGGAGGCCTTCTGGAGCCCGTAGCATTCGCGGACCTGCGCGGGCGAGAGCCGGCCCCTGGCGGCCCGCCGGACGCCCATCGGCGGTTCCGGGCCAGGATCGGCGCCGCCCGCCGCGGCGAGGCTGCCGCCGCTCGGCGCATGCTCGGCGCCGAAGGCGAGCACCCTTCCGGGGATCCGTGCCACGATGTGACGATGCCCTTCACGGCGAGTACGCCCCCGGTACGAGCGCGTGGGCGCGCAAGCAGGCCGAACGCTACGAGGCGTCGAACGGCGCCGAGGCCGCTGACCTCCGAGGCCGGCCGATCATCGTGCTGACCTCCGTCGGGGCCAGGACCGGCAAGCTGCGCAAGACCGCCCTGATGCGCGTGGAGCATGACGGCGTCTACGCGGTCGTCGCCTCGAAGGGCGGCAGCCCGTCCCACCCGGTCTGGTACCACAACCTGGTCGCGAACCCCCGCGTCGAGCTCCAGGACGGGCCGGCGCGGCGCGACTACGTCGCTCGCGAGGTCGCCGGTCCCGAACGGGAGACCTGGTGGGACCGCGCCGTCCGCGCCTGGCCCGACTACGCGGGCTACCAGCGCCGCACGGAGCGGATCATCCCGGTCTTCGTGCTCGAGCCGCTCGAGCGAGGCTGACGCGACCTGACCGCCGACGGGGCGCGACGAACGTGGGGTGTTCCTCCGCCGGCCTCAGTGGCCACGAGGTCGCGCTCGAGCGTGACAGGGCCCGCGGCTGGCGCCTGCTCGCCGGGGCCAGGGCTGGCGCCCGAACGAGAGCGACCCGGGCTGGTGCTCGCGCGCCCGGCCGCGACGGGCGTCGGCCGCGTCGATCGGCTACCGGGCCAGCCAGCCCGCCTGCGGCTCGACCTTGCCGACCAGGTAGTCGCGCGACGCCTCGACCGCCCTGCGCGGGCCCGCCAGCTCGGCGACCAGCCGGCCGTCCTGCTTGCGGATCACGCCGTCGACGAGAACCGTCTTGACGTTCGAGATGTCCGCCGCGCACACCACCGCGGCGACCGGGTCGATGATCGGGGCGACGTTCACGGCGGACCCGTCGATGATCACGAGGTCGGCCTTCTTGCCGGGGGTGATCGAGCCGGTCCGGTCGCCGAGCCCGGCGACCTTGGCGCCGTCGAGGGTCGCCCAGCGGAGGACCTGCCGCGACGTGATGAGGTCGGGCGTCGGGGTGTTGCCGTCGAGGTCCTCGTCCCAGGTCGCCGCGTGGCGCCGGCCGCGCTCGGAGGCGAAGATCGCGTGCATCTGGGTGAACTGGTCGGACGAGGCCGTCGTCGCGACGTCCGAGCTCAGGCCGACCGGGATGCCGAGGCCGTCGGCCTTCTGCGCCGGCGCCCAGCCGTGGCCCATCTGGAGCTCGATCTGGGGAGCGAGCGAGACGTTCGCCGCCCGAGTCGCGGACCATCTCCCACTCGTCGTCGAGGAGGTGCGACGAATGGACGTACGTCGTGTTCGGGTACAGCAGGTCCATGTCGCGCAGCGCCCGGAGCTGCATCTTCGTGTAGCCGAAGCGGTCCATCGCCACGTGGACCGTGATGTTGACGCCGAGCTCCTTCGCCAGCTCCCACTCGTAGCGCACGACGTCGGGCTTGCAGAAGTTCGTGCCGCGGGTGGCGAGACCCATCGTGACCAGACCCGTGTCCGAGGCCAGGTACTGCGACCGGATCCGGCGCGCCTCGGCGCCGTTGATCCGCTCCACGCTGCCGGCCCAGTCCGGCCCGAACCACCACGTCTGGATCGACGTGTTCGGGAAGCCGAAGGCGAAGACCGACCGGATGCCCGTCGTCCTGGAGGCCCTTCGACGGCGGCGTCGGCGTGCTCGGGCGTGTTCATGATGTGCGACCAGTCGACCAGCGTCGTGATGCCCGCGTTGAGGCACTCGAGGGCGCCCCACTGGTTCGCGGCGCGGACGTCGTCGGCCCGGTAGTTGGGCGCGAACTGGTCGAGGATCGCCCCGAAGTAGGCGCCCAGGGTGTAGTCGGGCGCGCACGTCCGGATCGACGTCTCCCAGGTGTGGCGGTGGGTGTCGATGAAGCCCGGGATCACGATGTCGCCCGCCGCGTCGATGACCTCGCGCGTCGGCGGCCGCGATGCCCGGCCGCACCTCGCTGATCGTGTCGCCCTCGACGAGGACGTCCGCCCGCGGCAGCTCGCCGATCGACGCGTCCTGGCTGAGGACGATGGCGTCCTTGATGAGGATCCGGTCAGCCATGGTCGCTCCTCGGTGGCGCTGACGTGAGAGGTGAACCGGTTCCGGCCACGTGGCGCCGGTCGGGAGACGTGCGGGATGCCGTCGCCGGCTCGGTCGTCTCAGCCCGGCGCGCCTCCGGTCCCGGGTCTCCGCCCGCGGGCTCGCTCGTCGGAGCGGTGCGCGGAGCTCGCAGGCGACGGCCGAGAAGTCCGCTGCCCGCCCAGGCCGCGGCTTCGGCGGCGAGCACGACGTCGAGGTTCGCCGGCGGCCTGCGGGGTCGGCACGCCGAGCCGCCGGGCGACGCCGGTGATGAGCCGCAGGTCCTTCTCCGCGAGGTCGAGCGCGAAGACCGGCGGCGTCCCGTCGGGGTCGAGGAACGCCGGCCCGCTTGTAGCCCGACGAACGGGCGACCCGACGGCGCTCGCCGCGAAGACGTCGTAGGCCAGGCCCAGGTCGACGCCGGCGGCCTCGGCGAGCACGAGCGCCTTCCGCCAGGGCCTGGTTGAGGCCGAAGACCACGGTGTTCACGGCGAGCTTCATCGGCCGCCCCGGAACCGAGCGGCCCGATGTGGAAGATGGCCTTGGCAAGCGGCTCGAGCGCCGGGCGCGCCCGCTCGAGGTCGGCCGCCTCGCCGCCGACCATCAGGGTCAGCTGGCCGGCCTGGGCCGTCGCCACGCTTCCCGACACGGGCGCGTCGAGCAGGCCGGCGCCGGCCGCCCTGGCGCGGGCCTCGACCGAGCGGATCGCGTCGGGAGGCACGGTGCTCGAGTCGACGAGGACCGCGCCGGGCCGGACCCGGCGAGGAGGCCGGCCGGGCCGCCGTACACGGCATCGAAGGCGGCGTCGTCGGCGAGCATCGTAGAGCAGACGTCGGCGGGCCGGGCGGCCTCCGCGGGCGTGCCCGCCACCCGCGCGCCGAGCTCGGTCGCCAGCGCCCGGGCCCGGTCGGGCGTCCGGTTCCACAGGACCAGGTCGATGCCGCCGGCGCGCGCCAGCGCGCCGGCCATGGCAGTCCCCATCCGCCCGATCCCGACCACCGCGACGTGGTCATGCGACGCTTGCCCGCCCTTCTTCGGGGCGCCCCGGGATCGGGCCCGCGCGCTCATCGGGCCTCGTCGAGACGGCGCCGGCAGCGTGGCGACGATCCGGTCGACCGTCGGCACGGCCGCGTCCTCGAGGACGGCGGCCGCGGGCAGCGGGATGTGCGGGGTGGTGATCCGGACGATCGGCGCATCGAGGCTGTAGAACGCCTCGTCCGCGACGATCGACGCGACCTCGGCGCCCCAGCCCAGGACGCGCGGGTTCTCCTCCACGGTGAACAGCCGGCTGGTCCTGCGGACCGACGCCAGGATCGCCTGCGCGTCGAGCGGGACGAGGCACCGCAGGTCGAGCACCTCGGCGGAGATCCCGTACCGCGCGTCGAGCTGCTCCGCCGCGTCGAGGGCCCGCGGGCACCATCGCGGCGAGCGCGACGATCGTGCAGTCGCGGCCCTCGCGCAGCACGGCGGCCTGCCCGAGCGGGACGACGTGCTCGCCGTCGGGCACCTCGCCCTTGGTCGCGAAGAGCGCCTTGTGCTCGCAGAAGACGACCGGGTCCGGGTCGCGGACGGCTGCCGCCATCAGGCCGACGACGTCCGCCGGGGTGCGACGGAGCCACGACCTTGAGGCCCGGGATGGCCATCGCCCAGCTCTCGACGCTCTGGCTGTGCTGGGCTCCGAAGCGCAGCCCGGATCCGTTCGCCGTCCGCACGACCAGCGGGATGGAGACCTGCCCGTCGGTCATGTAGCGGGTCTTGGCGATCTGGTTCGCGACCATGTCCCAGGCGACCGCGAAGAAGTCGGAGAACATGAGCTCGGCGATCGGCCGCAGGCCGGTCATGGCCGCGCCCATGGCGGCGCCGACGATGGCCTGCTCGCTGATCGGGGTGTCGACGACGCGATCGGGCCCGAACCGCTCGAACAGCCCCGTCGGTCAGCTTGAAGACGCCGCCGGCCGCGCCGATGTCCTCGCCGAGCAGCACGACCGACGGGTCGCGCTCCATCTCCCGCGCGATGCCCTCGGCGCGACCGCGGCGCGGTACGTCAGTTCCGCCATGCCGAGCCTCCGTCGGCCCAGACCTCGGTCTCGAGGACATCGAGCGACGGCTCCGGGGAGCTGCGCGCCTCGGCCTCCGCCGCGGCGACACGGGCACTCACGTCGGCCTCGATGGCGTCGAGCGTCGGCTCCGGCGACGCCGGCCGCGAGCGAGGCGCTCCCGGTACGCCGGGATGCGGGTCGCGGGCAAGCCAGGCCTTGACCTCCGTCGTCCGGGCGGTACGTGCCGGGATCGGCCCGCGAGTGGCCGCCGTGGCGGTAGGTCAGCGCCTCGACGAGCGCCGGCCCGCCGCCCGCCCGCGCCCGCTCGATCACGGCCGCCGCCGTCGCCTCCACCGCGTCGGCGTCGTTGCCGTCCACCACGATCGCTTCCAGGCCGTAGGCGCTGGCCCGATCGGCTGCCGGACGCGGCACGGCGGTCACGGTTCCGATGGGGGTGTACTCCATGTACTGGTTGTTCTCGCACACGAAGACGACCGGCGCCCGCCAGACGACCGCCAGGTTGAGCGCCTCGTGGAAGGCGCCGATGTTGGTGGTCCCGTCGCCGAAGAAGCAGACCGCGACCTGGCCGCTTCCCCGGCGCTGGGCGGACCACGCCGCGCCCAGGGCGATCGGCAGGTGGGCGCCCACGATCGCATACGAGCCCATCATGTGGTGCTCGGCGCTCGTGATGTGCATCGAGCCGCCCTTGCCGCCCATCAGGCCGCCCGCACGCCCGAACAGCTCGGCGTACAGCGGGCCCATCGGCGCCCCGCGCGCGAGGGCATGATTGTGGCCGCGGTAGGTCGCGAAGGTGTAGTCGTCGGGGCGCATGGCGGCCGCGAAGCCGGCGGCGACGGCCTCCTGCCCGACCCCGAGATGGGTGGTCCCGCGGACGAGCCCCTCGAAGAAGAGCTCCTGGGCGCGCACCTCGAAGCGCCGGCACTCCACCATCGTCCGGTAGATGCCGAGCCGCGCGTCCAGATCCAGGCCGGCGACCGGCGGCAGGCTGGTCATGCTGCCTCCCGTTCGCGCTCAGTAGGCGTTCGCGACGAAGAGGTCGGCCGAGGGGAACCGCGTGATCACCTGCGGCCCGTCGGCAGTGACCACGACCTCTTCCTCGATCCGGGCGGCCGAGTAGCCGTCCGATCGCGGGGCAGTAGGTCTCGAGGGCGATCACCATCCCCTCCTTGATCTCGACCGGATGGTCCAGCGAGTTCAGCCGGCTGATGATCGGCCGCTCGTGAAGGAACAGGCCGACACTGTGCCCGAACTGCAGGCCGAACGCCTCCATCTCGCTGCGCGAACCCGAACTCCTCCGCCTTCGGCCAGACGGCGGCCACCTTGTCGGTCGTGACGCCAGGGCGCATGAGCTCGATCGACGCATCGATCCACTCGCGCGCCCGCTTGTACGCGTCGCGCTGCGCGTCCGAGGCCATGCCCACCACGAAGGTCCGGTAGTAGCAGGTCTTGTAGCCGACGAACGTCTGGATGATGTCGAAGAAGGCCTGGTCGCCCGGCCGGATGATGCGGTCGCTGAAGACGTGCGGGTGCGGGCTGCACCGCTCGCCGGAGACGGCGTTGATGTTGTCGACGTGCTCCGAGCCAAGGTCGAACAGCAGCTTCGTCACCTCGGCGACGAGCTGGCTCTCGCGGATGCCAGGCTTGAGGCGCTCGGCGATCATCTGGTAGGCCCCGTCGACCATCGCGCAGGCCGTGTTCAGGAGGATGATCTCGTCGGGCGACTTCACCTCGCGGGCGTCGAGCATGACCTGCTGGGCGTCGCGGACCGTGATGCCCGCGTCGGCCAGCGCCGCGAGCATGGGCGGCTCGACGATGTCCACGCCGAGCGGGAGGTCGGCGACGCCCTCGGCGCGGAGGATGGCGGCGATCTCCCGGGCGGCCCGGGTGAACAGCCCGGCGTCGGGGGCGACCGCGCCGCGCAGGCCGACCATCCCGCCGTTCACGTTCTCGGGCGGCAGCCACGGGCAGGACAGGCGGTGGTGCTTGGCTGCCGACCCGAAGTCCCACAGGTGCGGTTGGCCACCCCGGGTGAGCAGCGCGTAGCGGGTCATCTTGTCGCGCGCCCACTCCCCGATGTGCGTGCTCGTCACGTACCGGATGTTGTTGAAGTCGAAGAGGAGCAGCGAGCCGAGCTCCGATGCGTCGAGCGCGGCGCGGGCGCGCCCCAGCCGGTAGCCCCGCAGGCGGGCCGGATCGACCCGCTCTTCCCAGTCGACGGTCATCGCTCCCGGCGAGGCGAATGGTCTCGACATCGCTGGCACCCCGATCGCGGGCGATCTCGCACCGCCCGATGCGGAAGATCGTTCAATCATGCTACACACCACTCGCCTCCCGCAACAGGGACTGATCGTCGCGCCGTGTTCGTGCCGCCTGGCGCGCCGCGACACGTCGCACCGATCGCCGGGGTTCGCCCGTGCGGGTGGGGAGCCGGAACCGAGCTGTGAACGACGCGCCACGGCGGACCGCCGGGGCCGGTGAGCGTGCGGGCCCCGACCCCCCCCACTCTCCGGCGCGTCCTGCAACGTTGCTTGACGACTGTGCATCCCCACTGCACACTCCGGCGGAGCGGCTGGGGCTGCTTCGGGCGGAGGTTCGGCATGCACCACGTCGGACGGGTTGACTGGTCGTTCAGCGACGTGCCTGGGCCCGCGAGCCCGACGTCCCTCGGGCTCGCCCGGAAGGTGATCGTCGGTCCGACCGAGGGCGCCACCCATACCGAGCTCGCTCTTGCCACCCTGCGCCCGGGCGGCTGGCTGGCCCGCCACGTCCACTCCTTCGAGGAGGCCATCTACCTGCTCGAGGGTGAGCTGGTCCTCGAGCTCGACGGCCGCGTCCACAGGCTCACCGCCGGAGGCTTCGCCCTGATCCCGATCGGCACGCCGCATACCCTGGTCGCGCCGCCCGAGCGCGCCGCCCGCCTGCTGGGCGTGGGCACGCCGCCGCGCCGTCCGGCCGGGGCGCCCGTCGCGGACACGATCTTCGCGGCCATGCCGCCGCCGGCCGCGGACCTCGTCGCGATGGCGGCGCCGCTGACCGGCGACCCGCTGGCCCGGTACGTGGGGCACTACGCGGGCACGCCACCCCAGCTCGAGGCGCTCCGCGTGGCCGACCCGGCCCACGGGCGCCGCCCGGCCGGCATGGATACAGCCCTGCTGGCCTACAGCGGCATCTCGGTGAAGATGCTGATCGACCGGGCCCTGGGCGCCGACCTCCTGACCATGTTCACCGTCGACTACGAGGTCGGCGGGGCGGCCCAGGCGCACGACCACCCGTTCGAGGAGACCTATGTCTTCCTGGCGGGCGAGATCGAGGCGGAGCTCGATGGCCGGCCGTACACGCTGCGGGCTGGCGATGTCGCGTTCGCGGGCGTCGGCAGCGTCCACGGCTTCTGGAACGCGGGCCCGGAGCGCGTCCGCTGGATCGAGACGCAGGCGCCCCAGCCGCCGGCGCGCCACGCCTACCGCTGGGAGCCGACCTGGGCGCAGGTCGCGGAGCACGGCGTCGCGCCCTGGCCGGCACGTGAGAGCGGGCGCCGGTAGGACATCGTCACGGGCATCCGCCGCGCGGAGCGCCCGTCGCCGGGACCGGAACCACGAGGAGACCGAGATGAGCGAGACCGGAGCCGTCGTCGTCGTCGGCGGCACGCGAGCGATCGGGCTCGAGATCGCCCGGCACTACGAGCGGCGCCGGCGCGACGTCGTGGTGACCGGCACGTCGGCCGAGAGCGTCGGTGCGGCGCTCGCCGACCTCGGCAGCAGTCCGCTTCCGGCGGGCGGCACCGGCGACGCCGGGGGCGGGACCGTCACCGGAGCCGCGTTCGACCTCTCCCGCCCGGAGACGATCCGGCCCGCTCTGGCCGGCGTCGGGCCGGTGCGCCACCTGGTGCTGGCCGCGATCGACCGAGATGCCAACTCGGTTCGCGACTACGACATCGCCCGCGCGACGCACCTCGTGATGCTCAAGCTGGTCGGCTACACGGAGGTCATCGCCTCGCTCGTCGGCCGGATGTCGGACGACAGCTCGATCGTGCTCTTCGGCGGGATGGCCAAGGAGCGCCCCTATCCGGGGTCGACCACCGTGAGCACCGTCAACGGGGGCGTCGTCGGGCTGACCCGCACGCTCGTCGAGGAGCTGCGGCCGATCCGCGCCAACTCGATCCACCCGGGCATCGTCGGCGACAGCCCGTTCTGGGCGGCCAAGCCCGCGGCGGTCGAGAGCTACCGGTCGACGACGCCGACGGGCCGCCTGGCGAGGATCGCCGACATCGTCAACGCGACGGCGTTCCTCCTCGAGAACGAGGCGGTCAACGGGATCGAGCTGATCGTCGACGGCGGCTGGCACTGCCGCTGACGCAGCGCGGAGGCGGGGCCGCGGCCCCCGGGCCGCTGCCGCCGCGGGCCGGCGGGCACCGATCGCGCCGGTCTGGGAAGATCGGTCCGGTGAGGAATCGACCGAGCGTGACCGCGTGACGAGCCGCGGCCTGCTGCTGTTCAGCCTGATGGCGGTCATCTGGGGCATCCCCTACTTCTTCATCCGGATCGCCGTCGCCGAGATGACGCCCGCGACGCTCGTGTTCGGGCGGACCGCGATCGCGGCCGCGATCCTGCTGCCGGTCGCTCTCCTGCAGGTCGACCTGCGGCCGGTCCTGCGGCGATGGCGCTGGGTGGTGGCGTTCGCCATCGTCGAGATCGCCGGACCGTGGGTGTTCCTGGCCTCCGCCGAGCAGCACATCTCGAGCTCGCTCGCCGGCCTCCTCATCGCCGGCGTGCCGCTCGTCGGCGCGGCGATCGCGCTCGCGACCGGCGGCGCCGACCGCATCGGCCGGACGGGCCTCGTCGGGCTGCTCGTCGGCCTCGTCGGCGTCGTGGCGATCGTCGGCGGGGATTTCGAGGCATCGGGCACGACGGCGCTGCTCCAGGTCGGCATCGTGGTCGTCGGCTACGCCCTCGGGCCGGCGATCCTGGCGCGACGCCTCGACGGCCTGCCGTCGATCGCGGTGATGGCGCTGTCGCTGACCCTGTGCGCGGCGCTCTACGCTCCCGTCGCCGCCGTCCAGTGGCCGGCGGCCGTGCCCTCGGCGAACGCGATCATCTCTCTCGTGATCCTCGCGACGGTGTGCACGGCGGCGGCATTCCTCCTGTTCGCCGCCCTGATCGCGGAGATCGGCCCGGTCCGGGCCACCGTGATCACCTACGTCAACCCGGCGGTGGCGGCCGTCCTGGGCGTCTTCGTGCTGCAGGAGACGTTCACGCTCGGCATGGGAATCGGGTTTGCGCTCGTGATCCTGGGCTCGACCCTGGCGACACGGCCCGCCGCGGCACCGCGCACGGACCGCGCGGCCGAGGAGGTCCGACCGGGGGTCGAGAGCGCTGCCGGCGTCATCTCCGACTGAGCGCGCCGCCGCACTGCTGCCGCGCGGCGCGCCGCGGCCACGGGCGACGGCCAGGACGAGCGGCGCCCGCGGCGCCGCGGCCACGGCGACCGCCCCGACGAGCCTGCGGGCGCCCGTCTCCGGGCGCCGGCGATCAGGGGGCGACCTGGTCCGCCGGTGGGGCGAGCACGCTGACGGGCTGGTCGAGGTTCGTGAACGTGACGTCGAGATGGACGGCGCCCCGCGACCCGAGGTCGAGGTCGAGCGCCAGCTTCGCGAGGCCGAGGTCCGCCGCGCGGACCCAGGCGACGGCCGGGACGTCGCGGGCAAGGCTGCCGGCCACGACCGAGCCGAGGGTTCCGGGCGCGGAGAAGTCGGCCGCGGGGATCGTGAACGCGACCACCGCGCAGGGCGTCCCGCCGACGGCCTCGTCGGCGAGCCGGGTCGCGCTGGCGCCGGGCCGCGCGAGGACGGCCGCGATCGCCGAGAACGTCCGGGCGGGATCCGCCGCAGCCTCGGCGAGCGAGCCGGGCGTCACGGGCTCCCGCACCCAGCGGTCGCCCTGCAGGAACTGGGTCGCGCGCAGGAAGACGGCGCCATCCGCGGCCGCGATGTCCGCGCGGAGCCCGAGGAGCGACGGCGCGCTGAGCGATGCGGCCATCCGCCGGCCCGCGAGATCGACGTCGGCGACGGCCGTCGTCCCGCCGAGCGCCACGGGCAGCGCCCAGCCGAACCCGGTCAGGTCGAGCCGGTAGGTGCCGCTGACGGTCACGTCCGCGTGGAGGGTCGAGCGCCCGGCAAGGTCGGCGAGGGCGACCGCCGCCATCGCCGCCGGGTCGGTCGGCTGCGGAGTCGGGGTCGGTGTCGGCGTCGGGGTCGGGCTTGGCGTCGGGGCCGGCGCCGCCCCGGCGGGCAGGAGCCAGCAGCCGCCGGTGGCCAGCGCGGTCGCGGCGCACAGGATCGAGATCGTCGCGAGGCGCCGGAGACGTGCAGCGCCGGGCTCGCGGGGGCCGCGCGCGGGCGCCGGGGGCGGGCAGGGCTGGCCGAGGCGCATGTGTCGTCCTTCGTTCGCGGGCGGGGGGCGAGGCCTCCGCCGGTCGGCCTCAGCGCAGCGTTGCGAGGAAGCGGAACACCGGGATGGCGGCCGCGTACCCGTCGGCGAGCAGGTCGGGCAAGCCTTGCGAGCATACCTCCGCGTCGGAAAGTCGTCGTCCGAACACGACATCCTTCCAGCGGAACAGCTCGGCCTTCGGATGGTCGGCCGGGTAGCCAGGCGGGACTCGCTTGAGCGAGGCGTGGCTCTCCACGCCGCCGAACCAGGCCACGAAGCCCGGATCCTCGAGGGCTGACGCGACGCGGGAAGGCTCATCGACCAGGGCCCGCCGGAAGGCGTCGAGCCGCGGCTTGTCGGGCATCCACATCCCGCCACCGACGTACATCTCGCCGGGCTGGAAGTTGAAGTAGCCGCCGTTCCCGTGCGGGCTGTCGTCCGCCCGCTCCCCCGCACCGCCGGCCTCGTCGATCCACGGGAAGCTGGCCCCGAGATGGGTCTTGTAGGGGTCCTTGTTGGCAGAGAACCGGGTGTCGCGGTAGATCCGGAACGGCGAGCGCTTCGGGTCGGCGCGCAGGGGGACGCCGCGGGCCGCAAGGCGCGCGGCGAGCGCCTCGATCATGCGCTCCATCGGCTCCTTGACGAGACGCTCATAGGTCGCCTTGCGCGGCTGGAACCAGGCCCGGTCGTTGTTCTCGGTGAGATCGGCCAGGAACTGGATTGCGTCGGGAGTGAACCCCGCGAACACGGTCGTCTCGGTGGCCATCACATCCTTCCTCGGCGGATGCCTCGAGTCTCGTCAACGCGCCGGGCCGGCCGCCGCGAGGCGGCCCGCGACCGCGTCACCACGGGTGTCCTCGAGCGGCGACGGACCGGTTGCCGGCGCTCGACTGGAGCTCGAGGAGCGCGGCCGCGGCGCCGCCGCGCGCCGCGGCCGCGGTCATGGGTGCCCCGCGCGCACCGACCCGCTCGTACGCCTCGTCGTTGGCCTGGTGCCGCCGCCTGCTGCGCATGCGCCCCCGTCCTCGCATCTGGAATGGCGGGACGGTAGGCCATCCGCGGCCATCGGTCAAACGCGCGGTTGGGCACCGTCCGAGGACGAGGTCCCGCGCCTGCGCCGTTGCGCGGCTCCCGACCGTGGGACTCGTCAGGTCGCCACAGGCCCCGGCCCCGGCGGGACCGCCAGCCGGGCGCTCGTCGCCCAGGCGCTCCACCGCCCGGCGCTGTCCATTGCCCGGACCCGCCATCGGTAGGTGCAGCCCCGCCTGACCGGGATGAGGAGGTAACCCAGGGTGCTCCTCGAGACGACTCGCCAGGTGCGGCCGTCGACCTGCTGCTCGAGCACCACCGCGTCGACCACCTGGTCGTCCTGGATGGACCAGGTCACGCTCGAGACGAGCGACCCGCCGTACCGCTCCGCCGCGACCCGGGTGACGACCGGCGCTGCCCGGTCGGACCCGACAAGGAACGACGCCCGCCCGGCGAGGTCGCCAGCCGGATCACGCGGGCGGGCGCCCCGCGGGGCGGACACTTCACGCCATACTCACGGGGCCGGCGCCGCAGGTCGCGACTCGCAGCGACCGACGGATGCGGCCACGGACCAACGGAGCCGTCGCCGCCCCTGCGCCGGGCGCCCACCTGGAGGAGGACCCATGAGCCAGCGCCCGACCGCCGCCGACCTGATCCGCCACTGGCAGCTCGTGGAGATGCAGACCGAGCGCGTCTACTTCACCCAGACCTACGTCGACCCCAGGACCGGTCCGGGAGGCAGGGCTCTCTGCTCGGCGATCATCGCCCTCGTCACGAGCGACCCTGCGACGTTCTCGGACATGCACCGGCTGCCCACCGACGAGATCTGGCATTTCCACCTCGGCGACCCGATCGAGCTCCTGCTGCTCCATCCTGACGGCCTCGACGAGCTCGTCGTCCTGGGCCCTGACGTGCTCGCCGGCCAGGAGGTCCAGCATGTCGTCCCCGCCGGGACCTGGATGGGCGCCCGGCTGCGCCCGGGCGGCGAGTACGGCGTGTGGGGCAACACCATGGCGCCGGGCTACGCGCTGAGCGACTTCGAAGGTGCGGACGCTGCTGCCCTGATCGAGCGCTGGCCGAATCGGGCGGACCTGATCCGCGCCCTCGTTCGCTGACGCGGCCCTCGGCCGCCCCGATCCGAGCGTGCCACCCGGGCGTTTGACGGCCGGGGCCGGCGGGTGGACCCTAGGCGGGCACCACCCACTGCTCCGAGGACATCCCACCGTGAATTGCCGCATCCCAGCTCTGCTCTCCCGCCGCAGCCAGGCCACCGCGCTCGCGATGACCATGGCCGTCATCCTGGGCGCCTGCGGCGCGTCCGCGACGCCGACGCCGCCGCCCGACCCGAAGGCGATCCTCGCCGGCGGCGCGACCGCGCTCAGCACCCTCAAGTCGGTCCACGTCGACGTCGAGCTCAGCGGAACGATCCAGAACCCCGACTCGACGTCCAGCACCGGCCCGGTCACCCTCGACGGCACGAAGCTCTCCGCCGACATCGACATCGCCAACTCGAAGGGCACTGCCACGCTCGTCACGCCGCCCGCGCTCGGCGGGATCAACGCCAGCGTCATCGTCGCCGACAACATCTACGTCAAGGCGCCGACCCTGCTCAATACGGACAAGTGGTCGGTCATCCCGTCGGCGCTCCTGAGCTCGCTTTCGGGGGGCGCCCTGGGATCGGGCATCCTTGGCTCCCCCGAGCCGACCTCGAGCACCGGTGCCGCGGGCCTCGCGACCCTCTTCGCCATGAGCGGTGTCACGGTGACCAGCCAGGGGACGGAGTCGTGCGCCGACGGCACGTGCAACAAGGTCGTCATCACGATCCCTGCGGCCACGCTCCAGCAGGCGGCCGGCGCGGCTGCCGCGGCGAACCCCATGGCCGGGGCCGTGCCCGGGGTCGGGTCGCTCAGCAGCCTCGGCGACGCGACGATCACGGTCTGGACGGCCGTGAGCTCGGGGCGCCTGAACAAGCTGACCTTCTCGGCATCCGCGGGCAGCGCGGGGACGATCACCGTGGCGGTGACGCTCTCGAACTTCGACGTGCCCGTGACCGTCACGCCCCCGCCCGCCGACCAGACCCAGCCCCTCTCGCTCGGGGGCTAGGACCTGGCCGCCACATCGCGGCCGACCGGCCGTCCGTCGCGAGCGGCGGTCATCCGCCGCACGCGGCCGGTGTGGTGTTCGGCCCCTGGCGGCCGAACCGACGTCCGCCGCTGGGCGCCGCTCCGGGGTGTCAGGCGGCGAGCGCGGTGATCTCCTGGTCGCCGAAGAGCGCGTCGAGGTGGAGGAGGATCACGAGCCGGTCGCCGAGCCGGGCGATCCCCCGGACGTAGGCGGCATCGGCGCCTGCGGCCACCGGCGGGGTCGGCTCGACCGCGCCCTCGTCGACCATCAGGACCTCCGACACGCCGTCGACGACCAGCCCGACGCGGGTGCCGGCGGCCGCGGCGACCACGATCCGGCTCTGCTTGTCCTGCTCGGCGCGCGGGAGGCCGAACCGGGAGGCCAGGTCGACGACCGGGATGATCCGCCCGCGCAGGTTGATCACGCCCTCGACGAAGGGCGGGGCGGCAGGAACGGCCGTGATCGTCTGGAGCCGGATGATCTCGTAGACCGCCTCGATCGAGAGGCCGTAGCGCTCGCCGCCGAGCTCGCACACGACGATCTGGAACTCGCTCATCGGGTCACCTCAGTCGGCGCGGTCCTGAGCGCCAAGAGTTGCCTGGGGGAGGAGGATGGCGCGCCTGCCATGGCCGGCCCGCTCGTCATGCGACGCGGCGAGCGGGGCTCGCCTTGGCGCGCAGGGCCACGACGCTCCCCGTGCCCGAGCCGGGCTCGAGGGTGAAGCGGGCGACGAGCGCGTCCAGCGAGCGGGCCATCTCGGCGAGCGAGGCTGCCGACGCGACGGCCTCCTCGGCCTGCGCGCTCATCTGCTCGGTCGCGGCGCTGACTTCCTCTGCCGCCGCCGAGTTCTCCTCGCTGATCGCCGCGATGGAGCCGACCGAATCACTGACCGCCCGGGCGGAGCTCGTCATGCGGACCGCGGCGGCATTCGTCTCGGCGGCGATGCCAGCGATCTCGTCGGAGACCTGCACGACGCCGGCCGAAGCCTGCGTCATCGCCTCGACGGCGACGGTGATCCGCCCGACGGCCGACCGGGTGCCGGCGACGACGCTCGCGATCTCCTCGAGGCTCGTGCCGGCCTGGTCCGCGAGCGCGGCCCCGGACTCCACCTCGGCCGCACCGGTCCGCATCGCCGCGACCGCGGCGGCCGTCCCCGCCTGGACGTCGGCGATCAGGCCGGCGATCTCCTTGGTCGCGCGGCCGCTCCGCTCGGCGAGCTTTCGGACCTCGTCCGCCACGACGGCGAAGCCCTTGCCCTGCTCGCCCGCGCGGGCCGCCTCGATGGCGGCGTTGAGGGCAAGCAGGTTGGTCTGCTCGGCGATGTCGTCGATCGTCTCGACGATCGCCCCGATCTGGTCGCTCTTGGCCCCGAGCTCGGTGACCCGGCCGGCGGCACCGTCGACCGCGGCCTTGATCCGGCCCATCCCGGCCACCGTCTGGCGGACTGCGTCGGTGCCCTGGTCGGCCGCCGCCGCCGCCGAGGAAGCGACGCTGGCGACATCGGCCGAGGCCGCGGCGGCCGACGTGATCGCGGCCGACATCGCGGCGAGGGCGGTCGAGGCGACCTCGACCTTGTGGGTCGTCTGTGAGGCGCCTGCCCCGACCTGCTCGATGACCGCGCTGAGCTCGCCGACCGCGCCGCTCGTCGAGGACGCCGCCCGGGCCTGGTCCTGGGCGCCCGCGGCGACCTGGCTGATGGTCTGGGCGACCTGGGTCGAGGCAGAGCCCGACTGGGAGGCCGCGCCGTTGACCTCGATCGAGGTGCGGCTGACGGCCTCGGCGGCGTCACGCACCTCGCCGACCGTCGCGGCGAGGTTGGCGCGGCCGGTCTCGTAGCTCCCGATCGTCGCCTGCAGCTTGGCCAGCATCCGGTTCGTGACCACGGCCGTCTGGCCGATCTCATCGGAGCCGTACTTCTCGATCGGCCCGGTGACGGACACCGCGGCGACGGTGAGGTCGTTGTGGGCGAGGGCACCGAGGCCGGCCTCGAGCGACGTCGCACAGCGGTCGGTCATCGAGGTCAGCGTCGTCTGGACGGCCTTGACGCCGGCGACGATGTTGCGGGCCATGACGAGGGAGAGGACGAGGCCGGCGACGATGGCGGCGATCACGACGATCACGAGCAGGAGGTCGGCCTGGCCCTGGGCCGCCACAGCCTCGTCGAACGTCTCCTTGGCGACCGCGAGCTTGGCGGACTGGGCATCGCCGACGGTCGTGTCGATCGCCTCGAAGAGGGTGGCGACATCGCCCCTACCAGCGGCCGCGGCGGCCGCGTCGCCGGCCTTCGCGGGCGTGAGGACCTTCTCATCGAGCGCGGACGACCAGGCCTCGAAGGCTGCCTTGACAGCGTCCAGGGTCGGGCGGTCCTTGCCGTCGACATCGCTGGCGTACGCCTTGTCGAGCAGGTCAACGACCGACGCGTTGGAGGCCGCGATCGAGCTCGCCGTGTCCTGGACCTGCGCGGCATCCGTCGTGCTGCCCAGGGCCTGGGCCGCGATCTGCGTCGACATCACGTCTTCGTTGATCTCGGCGAGGTGCGAATACCCGACGAGCAGGTCGTGGTACGTGACGTCCATGCGCTCGCCCGCCGCCCCGAGCTGGAGGTAGCCGACGAGGCCGGTCACGCAGATCGACAGGAGCAGGATCCCGGCCGTGCCGAGCAGCTTCATGCGGATGGACAGCTTCACGTATCGTCGCCTCTCGTGCTGGGGGCGCCCGGAGATGTGCGGGACGCGCTGCGGCCGCTCCGGCCGCACCGAGGAAGTGTCGGCTCCGGCTGTGGGCGATTGAATGACCCGGATAGGCCAAGGGTTCGCCCGGTGGCCGCCTCAATGGAGGCGCGCCGGCGTGGTCGGGATTCCGTACGGCGTCCTCGCGTGGTCACATGCCCCGCGCCGCGTTCCGCGTCGTCCGCCGTCCGGCCCGACCCGGTCCTGGCCGGTCCGCCGTCCCGGCCGGCCCTCGCCTGGAGGCGGGGTCCCGCACCGGGTGGCACGCCCGCTACGTCATCGACCGTATGCCCTCGGGTGACCTCGGCCCCGATCCGGTAGGGTGCGGGGGGATGACGGCTCCCGAACGTACCGGTGCACAGATGGGCGGCCTTCCGAGCGCGACTAGGCCTGCTGGCCCAGCGACGGCCGGGCCGGCAGACCGTAGGTTCATGCGAACGGACGACTGGCGTCCGCCATCCGCACACCTGCCAGGGGCAAACCCGTCGCGAGACGGGGACGCAAAGCCAGGGATCTCCGGGGCCGGCCGGCCCAGAGACCGCCCGGTTGCCAGGGAGACGGATGCAACCGAATGGAGAGGTACACGCTCGTGAAGCAGAACCTGGCGCGCTTCACCGCGGCCGTGATGGTGCTGGCTGCGGTCGTCCTGGCCCTTGGGGCCGGTATTCGCTGGTAACAGCTCGAATGAAGGACGTCGCTCGGCGACAGGGGTTTCGACTCCTCCTCGTTTTGTCAGCCATCGCGAGCTCCGCGCTCGTGCTCGAAGCGGGGCAGCGCTGGAAGTAGGTCCTCGTCTGCTCCGTCAGAGAGCCGACTTCAGCAGGGACGCCCGAAGCGGCCGCCGGCATCCGGCGGCCGCTTCCACATCTCCGCCATGGCCCGTCGTGGGACGGCTCGGTGCCCGCATCTTCGCTTCCTCACCTCCGCGGACCGTCGTGGCGGCTCCGCGCCGGCCTCGCGCGGACCCCTGACACCTCTCTCCTCACCCGGCTCGGCCTGACGCCCTCGCCGGGGTGGTCGCGCGCCCATCTCGGACCGTCGAGACGCACGACAGACGTACGGCCGGTACCTTCGCCCGCGTCGTGTCGGAGCCGGAGATACGGGAGAGCGTCATGGAGCAGCGACCGAGGATCCACCAGGTCATCTGGGGACTCCTGGGAGCCGCGGCCGCCGCCTGGTTCGCGGTCTGGATGCTCTTCTTCCCGCAGTTCGTCCCGGGGTACTTCGCCTGGGACGTGCACCCCCGGGCCGCCCAGGCGTTCATCGGGGCCGGCTACGTCTTCCGGACGTTCTTCTTCCTGAATGCTGCCCGCGAGGGCAACTGGATCCGCCTGCGCTGGATCCTGTGGGGCAACCTCGCCTTCACCGGCACGCTGCTCCTCGGCACGTTCTGGCACGCCGACCAGTTCACACTGGAACCCGTTCCAGTCGCCGGTCGCCCACATCTGGGTCGTCCTGTACATCTTCGAGCCGATCACGATGCTCTACCTGGTGCCGCGCGGCACGCTCCGCGCCGAGGCCCCCGTCTCGGGCGGGCCGCTCCACCCGGTGCTCCGCGGCTTCCTGATCTTCGTGACCGGGATCCTCCTGATGAACGGGCTCCTCATCGTCGTCAACCCGGAGTTCGCGGTCCGGCGCTGGCCGTGGGAGCTGAACCCGCTCGACGCGCGGATGGTCGGCGCGTGGTTCCTCGGGTGGGCGTTCTGGTCCGCGACGATGGCGTTCGCGCAGGACTGGGACGAGATCAAGCGGGCCTGCCAGCTCTTCATGCTCAACGGAGTCGCCCTGCTCGTCGCCGCGATCGCGTTCCGGGACGATTTCCTGCCCGGCCGCGGCACCGTCCAGGGCTACGTCGGCGCGCTGCTGCTCTTCTCGCTCGTCATGGCTGGCCTGTACCTGCTCCAGGAGCGTCGTCGCCCGTCAGCCGTGACCACCACGCCGTGATGGCCGCGGCGACGTCGCCGGGCGCGTCCTCGTCGATGAACTGGCCGACGCGCCGCAGGCGCACCGTGTCCGACGTCGGGTAGAGCGCCTGCCAGCGGCGCAGAACGTCCTCGCCGAAGCCCGGGTCCGAATCCGGCCACAGGATCAGGGCCGGCTTGTCCGCCAGGCGCGGCAGGTCTGCCTCGACCCGTCGCAGGGCCGCTCGTCCGACCACGATCTCCCGCGGCAGGACGCGCATCACGCGGCGCCGGTCCCGGGGGAACGGGCCGGCGTAGGCCGCCCGCTCCGTCTCGGTGAGGCCGCCGCGCTTGAGGTTGAGCGGCAGGTAGACCCGCAGCATGAGGTTCAGGCGCTCGACCGTGAGCCACCCGAGGGGGCTCCCCATCAGCGCCGAGAACAGCCGCGCCCGCAGCCGGTCGTCCGGCCAGGCCCACGTATTCCCGATGACGAGGGCGCGGACCAGCTCCGGGCGGCGACCGGCGAAGCCGAGGCCGATCGGGCCGCCCCACGCGTAGCCGAACACGATGAGATCCGTCAGCCCGAGGCGGTCGACCAGCGACTCGACGATCCGCGAGTGCGACGGCGGCCGGAAGTCGTAGCCGGGCGCCTCGCGCGACAGGCCGAAGCCCGGGTAGTCGGGCGCGATGCAGCGGAAGCGCCCACGCAGCCCCAGGATCACGTCGCGCCACCCGAACGACCAGCTCGGGTTCCCGTTGAGCAGCAGGATCGGGGGCCCCGACCCCTCGTCGACGTAGTGGACCGCGCAGCCGTCGATCTCGGCCCAGCGGTCCTCGAACGGGTACAGGTCTCCCGGGACCCACGCCGGCCGCGCGGGCGGCGGTGCGCTCACCGGCCCGCGCCCCGCATTGCGGCTCCCCGCTCCCCGATTCTCGACTGCATGGCGCTTCTCCCGCCTGGGTCCCGGCGCCGGACCGGGGCCTGATCGCGCCATTGTCACCGCAGCCGCCGAATTGGGCCGTGAGGCGGCCCGCCGGCCCGCCTGTCGCCGCGCGATCGGGCGGCCATACTTCGCCCGATGGAGACCCAAGCCCAGCCCGGCCGGCCGGACGCCCCGGGCGACCCGGGCGCCCCCCGCACCGCCGACCTGGCGCCCGCCTCCGGCATCCGGGAGGCCGGCGGCTCGTTCGCCGCGTTGGGCGGATCTCGCGACGCCATCGCCGGCGCGCCGACCGCCGCGCTGCCGGCGCCCCGGTTGCTGATGCTCTCGGCCTACTGGCTCGGGATCTCGTCGATCTTCGCCGGGCTCCTCGCGCTGCTTGGCGGCAGGCTCGAGTACGAGCACCTCGTCCCGTCGGGCACCGAAGGATCGGCGCTCCTCCAGATGACTGCCCTTGGATCGCTGCTGGCGCTGGTCGTCCAGCCGACGGTCGGCACGATCTCCGACTACACGACCTCCCGCTGGGGCCGTCGGCGCCCGTACATCGTGGTCGGGGCCTTGCTCGACGTGGCATTCCTGGCTGGCATCGCGGCGTCGAGCACGGTCGTCGCGATCGCGGCGTTCTTCCTGCTGCTCCAGCTCAGCTCGAACGTCGCCCAGGGCCCGTTCCAGGGGTTCGTGCCGGACATGGTGCCGGCCCGCCAGGTGGGGCTCGCGTCGGGGATGGTCGGGCTGATGCGGGTCCTCGGAACCGTGCTCGGGTTCGCCGTCGGGGCGGTCGGCATCGCGAGCGGCGAGTTTGCGGCGGCGACGCTCGCCCTCGCCGCGATCGAGCTCCTGGCGATGGTCGTCTCCGTCGCCGCGGTCCGCTCCGAGCCGGCCGGGCGCGACCGGCGCGGCCGATCGTGGCTGACGATCGCCCGCGAGGCCTGGGGGTTCGACGTGCTTCGCGAGCGGAGCTTCGTCTGGTTCGTTGCCGCGCGCCTGTTCATCCTCATGGCCAGCGGCGTCCTCCTCAACCTGCTGCCGTTCTACCTGGCCCGCTGCTTCGACCTGACGGAGGAATCCGCCGGGGCCGCCCTGCTGGGCCTGGCGGCCGTCGGCGCTCTGGCGAACCTGGTGACCGTGATCCCCGCCGCGCGGATCTCCGACCGGGTCGGCAGAAAGCCCCTGATCCTGGCGTCGTGCGGCCTCGGGTTCGCGGCCCTCACGATCTGCGCAACGGCGCCGGCGCTGCCGGCGGCGTTCCTGGGAGCCGCCGTGTACGGCACCGCGACCGGCATGTTCCTGGCCGTCGACTGGGCCCTGCTGAGCGAGCTCGTGCCGCGGATCGCCTCGGGCCGCTTCATGGGGATCAGCAACGTGGCGACCGCCGCCGCCGGGATCCTGGTGGTGGGGTTCGCCGGGACCACCATGGACGTCGTCGGCGGTGCAGCCCGCGACCCGTCGGGCCCGCGGGCTGCCCTGCTCCTGGGCGCTGCCTGGTTCGTCGTCGGCGCGGTGCTCCTCCGACAGGTCAGGGAGCCGCGCCGCGCGTAGTCCCGCCCACGGCCGGCGCGCGTGTGGGTCAGCGCCGGGCGTCCCGGCCCGGGATGCCGCGCTCCTCGAGCGCCCTGCCGAAACCGGCGAGGTCGTCGGCCGAGACGTAGAGCGCAGGGACGTTGAAGAGCCCGACCCGGACCGGCACCCGGAAGTCCATTCGGACGCCGCCATGGGCGCTCCCGCCGAACGTGACGTCGGCATGCCGGATGCTGCGCCGGACGCCCAGGGCGGTGACCGGGCGGAACGGTCCCTCGATCTGCCAGCGGGCGATGTTCGCGAGCGGCGTCTGCAGGCGGAACCTGCCGAAGCTGGCATCGAGAACGCCGTCCGGACCGTCGCCCAGATCGACGTGCGCCCGACCCGGGCGCGCTCCGAAGAGCCGAACGAAGCTGCGGCCGATCCCGCCGGTGATCCGGATCTCGAAGCGCTGGCCCGCCATCGCCACAGGATAGGCGACCCGGCCGCGGCCGGCCCGAACCGCCGCTCGGACGATCGGCGGGCCGAAGGGCCGACGCGGCAGCGCCAGGTCCCGTCCTGGCCAACCCGTTCGCCCTCGGGAACCCGCCGATCGGGTCCAGGGGACCCTCGGCGAGCCGAGCCTACGCGGTCTTCCGGCCGATGATCGTCCGCAAGCCGACCGGCAGGGTCTCGCCGCCGAAGGCGCGGCCGACGGTCGCCTCGACGCCATGGCGCGCGAGGAAGGCCGGGATCTGCGACGTGTCCACCAGGACGTTGTCGTGCCGCTCGTCGTCGCGGCGCCATGTCCCGTCTGCGTTGCGCACGAAGATCGCCATCTGACGGACGTACCGATCGGGCGACGGCGTCGAGAACTCCGTGACGAGCGCCCACGTGTCCCCGACGCGACCCATGCCGGGCGCGTCGCGGCGGGCGACACCCCACTCGAGGTCGCAGATGTCGAAGGCGACCACGCCGCCCGGTCGAAGCGCCCCCGCGATCGCGACGAGCGCCCGGTCGATCGCGGCCGCGTCGGGCAGGTAGTTCAGGGGGTGCCCGACGGCGACGATCGCGTCGGCAGGCGGGATCGGGTCGTCGGGCAGGATCAGCTGGCGGATCTCGGGCGCGTCGGCGGCGGTCTCGCGGGCAAGCTCGAGCATCGCCGGCGACGCATCGGTGGCGATCACCCGGTGGCCCGCGTCGAGAAGGTGGCGGGTGAGCAGGCCGCTGCCACAGCCGAGCTCGACGACGAGGCCGTGGGCCAGCCGGACCGGTTCGAGCAGCTGCAGGATCCCGGGTGCGCAGGCCGCCGCGTGGAACGCGAACCCCGCGTGGTGGACGAGCGCGAGGTCGCGCCGGTAGTACGGCTCCGGGGAGTCCATCCGTGGATTGTCGCATCGGTCCGGCGGCAGTGGCGGCGACCGGGGGCCGGCGCCCGGACAGGTGGCGCCGCCCGGCGGTCACGGTCGGGTACCCTCGACACCATGCTCCCGAGCCTGACCGATGACAACCGCCACCTCCGCCTGCCCGGCACGCGCAACCTGCGCGACGTCGGTGGCTACCCGGCGAAGGACGGCCGCCGCACGCGCTGGCGGACGCTCCTGCGGACGGACGCCCTCGATGTCGATCCCGCCCGCCTCGCGGCGCGTCCTCGCCGGCCTCGGGATCCGGACCGTCATCGACCTGCGCTGGCCGGACGAGCTGGTGGCGTCGCCGAGCGTGTTCGCGACCGATCGGCGCATTCGCTACCGGAACATCCCGCTGCTCGAGGACGAGCCGAGACCCGGGCTGGGCCTCGCCGGGACCTACCGCCTCATGCTCGACGAGCGGGCTCCCCAGCTCGCCGAGGTGGCCCGGGCCCTGATCGCGCCCGGCGGAACGCCGGCGATCATCGGCTGCGCGGCGGGCAAGGACCGGACCGGCGTCGCGGTCGCCCTCCTGCTCTCGGTCGTCGGCGTGCCGGCCGAGGTCGTCGTGGCGGACTACGTCCTGACGGGCGAGGCATTCGCGCTGCCGGCGGGCAGCGACCCGCATCTCGTCGACTGGCGGGCGAGCCCGCAGATCCTCGAGTGCCCGCCCGCGTACATGGAGGCGATGCTCGAGCACCTCGAGCGTCGGCACGGTGGCGCGGGCGACCTGCTGCTCCGAAACGGGCTCTCGACGGCCGACCTCGACGCCCTCGTCGGGCGGCTGACCGAGCCGCCCGCGACCCCGGAAGGCTAGGCCGGCCCGGGCCCGCCGCTTCCCGGGCCTGGCGCGTCGCCGGCGGGATCGGCTGCCGGCGAGGTCCGGCCGAGGGCGTCCTGGATCGCCGCGTGGAGCCGCGCCCCGGTCGGGCGCCCGACGAGCGGCGTGACGTTGTGCGCCCCGGTCGTCTCGACCCAGTCCGGCTCGAATCCCGAAGAGGTCAGGACGATCGGCTTGTCCGGGTGGAGCTCGCGCAGCTTCGTGATCAGGTCCTCCGATCCGTCGGGCTCGCCGGCCGCCCAGGCGTCGTAGACCAGCACGTCGGCCGCCTCCGCAAGCTCGCACGTCTGGCCGTCGAAGATCGGACAGGAGTTGCGCATCGGTCCCGTGCACTGCTGGACGGTGTAGCCGAAGCGGCGGAGCGAGTCCACCTCCTGGTCCGACAGGTCGATGTCGTGGTGGACGACGAGGACGCCCGTCATCTCCAGCCTCCGTGATGCCCGCCACCTGCGTCGGCGGTTGCTCGCAGAGTGTCTTCCTTTCGCCCGCAGGAATCCAGTCCGCAGGGCAACCATCGCATTCGGGCGACGATCGGCGACGGGCACGGACACCGTCGAGCGGCGCGGCGGCGACGCGCCTTGCCGGCGCGCGCCGCTCTGTCATCGCGCGGCGCGACGACGATGGCGTCGCTCAGGGCGCCGCCTTGAAGACGAGGCCGTTGGCACCGGACCGCACTGTCAGGGTCCCGGCGTCGATCGTATACGTTGCCTCGCGGGTCAGCGCGTCGAGCATGGCCTGCTCGACCGACATCGCGTCGGCGCCGCAGGCCATCTTCGTCAGGGCGAGCGGGCCGAACGCGAGGGCCCCATCCGAGACGGCAACCGTCCCGGTCCCGGTGTTGCAGCCGGTCTCGACCCGGACCTGGCCGTCCGCGATCGTGATCGATGCCCGCACGCCGGCCGGGATGCTCGCGACGGCGTCACCGCCGACGATCAGGGAGTCGAGGACCCAGGTCGTCCCGTCGACCGGCCGGTCCGAGTCCGTCACGTGACGGTCGGCGAGGGTGACGGTCGCCCCGTCGTTGGCCAGCGTGAGCGTCTCGCCGTCGAGCGAGAGCGTCGCCCCGTCGAGGAACGCGGCGAGCCACTGGTCCTGCTGCATGAGGGCCGCGTCGCAGGCCATCTCGGTCGTCGCAAGGTTCCCGATGAGCAGGTGGCCGTCTTCGATGGTGTATCCGCCGCTCATGGAGTTGCAGCCCGCGCTGATTCCCAGCTGGCCGCCCTCGAAGGAGAGCCTGACCTGCGAGCCCGGGACGAGCCCGTGGCCGTCGACCGCGATCGACAGGAATGTCCTCCCCTCAACGGTCGCGACGCCGCCGGACGGCGAGGTGGGCGCCGGCGAGGCGACGTTCGCGGGCGGCACCGCCGTGGCTGGGGCGGGCGGCACCGCCGTCGGTGGGGCGGGCGTGGCGGCCGGGACGGCAGTCGGCGGGACCGACGGGCTGGACGACGGCCGCGGCGAGGCAGCCCCGCTGCACGCGGCGCAGAGCAGGGTCACGGCGATCGCGAATGGGAGGCGAGGTCTGATCGGCATGCCACCACGACGGCCAGGGCGCGACGTCGGTTCCGCCGCGCGACGACGGGTCAGGCGGGCGGGCCGCCGGCCGGCTCGCCCCCGGGTGGCGTGCCCGCCGGCCCGGACGCAGGATGCGCGAGGCCGGCGACGACCTCGACGCCGGGGATCGACAGCAGGATCGACGGCGGCGCCAGCACCTTCCAGCTTCGACTGCCTCCCCCGAGGACGATCCGCGGGCGCTCCATCACTGCGTCGTCGACCCACACCGGCAGCCCGCGCGGCAGGCCGAAGGCAGTCACCCCGCCGATCTCCTGGCCGGTCAGCGCGCGCGTCTCCTCGGGGGCCGCAAACGACGCCTTGCGGGTGCCGAGCCGGGTTCGGACCGCGCGGTTCACGTCGAGCCGGTGCGTCGCGAGGACGATGCAGGCGGCGTACGCGGGCGGGTCCGCCTTCCCCACGACGACGATCGTGTTCGCGGAGTCGCGCATCTCGAACCCGTAGGCGGCACAGAACGCCGCGGTGTCTGCCAAGGCGGGATCGCAGGCGAAGAGCTCGTGCTCACCGAGGCCGTCCAGGGCGCGCTCCAGCTCGGCGCGTCCCCCGTCGTCTGCCATCGTCGACCCTCGTGCGGCTGGTGATCGCTCCGCCGGACGGCGGGCACTCGCAAGGATCGCACGCCGGCCCGACACGGGCCCTCGTCGCGGGCCGGCGGCACGGTCGGGCAGGCCGGCCGGCACCGTCAGGCAGACCGGCCTTCGGGTGGCTCCTGGCCCGATTCGACGATCGTCGTCGGTGCGTTGTGGATCGCGGGAATGGTCCCCAGCCGCCCGGCATGGTAGTCGTTGACAGCCTCGACCAGCTCGGCGCGGGTGTTCATCACGAACGGGCCCATCCAGGCCACCGGCTCGCGAATCGGCCGACCGCCGAGCAGCAGGACGTCGAGATTCGGAGCGGGGCCATCCTGGATCTGTCCGGCATCGACCTGGAGCACGTCCCCGGGCCCGTACACGGCGAGCTGGCCGGTCTCGATCGGCTCGCGCTCGCGACCCACCGTGCCGCGTCCGGCAAGCACGTACACGAGGGCGTTGTAGTCCGGCCGCCATGCCATCTCCAGCCGGGCGCCGGGACTCAGTGTCGCGTGGACCAGGGTCATGGGCGTATAGGTCGTCCCGGGGCCAACGTGGCCCGCGACGTCGCCAGCGATCAGCCGGACGAGCGTTCCGCCATCGGCTGACGAGGCGAGGGCGACCTCGCTGGCCCGGAGGTCCTGGTAGCGCGGCGGCGACCACTTCTGGGCGGCCGGCAGGTTCACCCAGAGCTGGATGCCGTGGAACAGCCCGCCGCTGACGACGAGCGCCTCCGGAGGCTTCTCGATGTGCAGGATGCCGGCGCCGGCGGTCATCCACTGCGTGTCGCCGTTGGTGATGACGCCTCCCCCGCCGTTCGAGTCGCTGTGCTCGAAGGTGCCGTCAAGCATGTACGTCACGGTCTCGAACCCGCGATGCGGATGCCAGGGCGTCCCCTTCGGCTCGCCCGGGGCGTACTCGACCTCGCCCATCTGGTCCATGTGGACGAATGGGTCGAGGTCGGCAAGGTCGACGCCGTGGAAGGCGCGCCGGACCGGGAACCCCTCGCCCTCGAACCCGCGCGGCGCGATCGTGACGCTGCGAACGGGTCGCCGGAGCAGGATCGGGTCAGGGACGGGGATCCGCGGCAGGATGGTGATGTCGTCGACGGTGATGGCGGGCAAGCTCGAACTCCTCTCGCCATCCTAGCACAGCGATTGCGCCCGCAATCACCGTGCCGACCCGCCCGCGTGCCCATCCGCGGCGGCACGTACGCAGCGGCCGCGCCGGGCACCGGTGACGCACCGTGCAGTGACCACGCGCACGCCGCTGCCACCCAGGCGCGCGAACGACCGAGCGGGACCCGTGCGTGCGCCACAAGCGGTTCCGGCGCGCTCATGGTCGAAGCGGCCCGGACGATCGCCGCGTCCGGGCCGCTTCATGCCGACTGGGGCGCGGTCCGCGCGCCCCGAATTCGGCCGACCTCAACGCTCTGGTTGCGGGTGATCCCGGTCACCGACCCCGGGCAGCACCGCCGCCCCGAGTATGCCGCGCTCGAACATCCGCGGATGCTGCAACGGCATTGCACCTTGATTGCCAGGCGGCCCGGTCGCCTCACTGACTGGGTCGATGTCGGTAAGGCTGTCCCGACGCCCGAACCCCCCGGGGGGAATCAGGACGGCCGCCCGGTGAGCCGGACGGCCGAACGAGCTGCGATCGGCGCCGGACCAGCCGGCGCCGCGAGGTCAGCGGCGAGCGCTGAAGCAGTCGGAGCAGTAGACCGGCTTGTTGCCGGTCGGGCGGAAGGGGACGGACGCGGTGTTGCCGCACGAGCTGCACGTCGCCGTGAACATCTCGCGCTGGCCGCCGTAGCTGCGGCTGCCGCCGCCGCTGTACGAGCTGCTGCCGCCGTACGAGCTGCTGCCGCCGCCGTTGTACGAGCCGCCGCCGGAAGCGCCGCGAGCGGCCTTCTTGGCAGCCCGGCAGGCCGGGCAGCGGCGCGGCGTCGAGAAGCCGCGGTCAGCGTAGAACTGGGCCTCGCTCGCAGTGAAAACGAATTCCTGCCCGCAGTCGGCGCAGGTGATGACCTGGTCATTGGTCACGAAAAGAGCACTCCATCGATATCGGTTCGGCGGTGATCTTGCCAGTTATCCCCACGGAACCGAAGCGCCGACGGAGAGCAGTCGAGCCCGTGCCGAACAAGGGCCAGCCGGCGCACACGAGCGCCGAAGGCCAGCAGTGTACGCCCTTTCTCGGGGCAGGGGAAGCCCCCATGCAATTCTGCCCGTCCGCCGCGATGGGCACTGCCGGCCCGCCACCGATCGGCACTGCCGGCCCGCCACGATCAGCCGTCGGCGGCAGCCCCGTCCCGTTGTGGCAGGCGGGTGCCGGCCTCGCGCGCGCGGAGGTGCGCGACAAGGCGCTCGGCGATGACGTACGACCGGCCGCCCCCCATGACGAGCACGACGTCTCCGGACTCGACGCGGGGCGCCAGCCAGTCGGCCGTCGCCTCGACGCTGCCGGGCGCCCAGGCGGGGGCTCGACCGCGCCCATTGACCGCCGCTGCCAGCTCCGCCGCGGATGTGATGGACGTGTCGGGGTCGCGCACGGCGAAGATGTCGGCGATCACCACCCGGTCGGCGCGCTCGAGAGCCTCGGCGAACGGTTCGATCATGGCCGCCGTCCGGTGATATGTCAGCGGCTCGTAGACCGCCCAGAGGGGGCGGCCCGGGTAGCGCTGGGCGACCGCGGCGAACGTGGCGCCGATGGCGGTCGGATGATGGCCGTAGTCGTCCAGGACGACGATCCCCGCCACGTCGCCCTTCAGCTCCAGCCGCCGGCCGACGCCGCGATAGCGGGCGAGGCCGTCGAGGACCGCCGGAATCGGGGCGCCGGCGACCAGCGCCGCGGCTGCGGCGGCCAGCCCGTTGTCGGCGTTGTGGCGCCCAGCGAGGCGGAGGTCGACCGTGGCGGGGCCTGCAAGCCCGGGTCCCACGACCTCCAGGTGGGAGGTGCCGCTGCTATCCGCCCACCAGCGGCCGACCAGGACCTCGGGTTGCGTGCCGGCCGTCGCGTGCGCCGCAGCGAGGAAGGCACGTCGTTCGCCGAGGTCGGCAGCCGGCTCGTCGGTCACTGCGGTGAGCACCAGCCGGCCGCGCCAGTCGCCCAGCAGGTCGAGCACCTCGCGGACGCCGGCGTCCGCGGCGTTCGCGACGAGGATCGGTGGCTCGCCGCCTCCGTCGAACGCGCGGATCCACCGCCCGAACGCGGCGACGACGTCGGCGCGGGACGCGAAGACGTCCGGGTGATCCCAGTCGGCGTTGAGGAGGACGCCGATCGCCGGCTGATACGGATCGAAGTTGCCCGCGTACTCGTCCGCTTCGACGACGAAGAGGCCGCCGCGGCCCGGCCGAACCGTCGACGCATGCGGCCCGCCTGCGAGGTCCGGCGGCATCAGCGCGCCCACGAACCCGGCGGGATCGAGGCCGGCGGTGGCGAGGATGTGGATGACCCAGCCCGTGGTGGTCGACTTCCCGTGGGTTCCTGCGATGCCGACGAGGCGCGCCCCGCCGGTCGCAGCGGCGTCCGCGATCACCTGCTGCACGCTCGTCACGGGCACGCCCCGCCGGCGGGCCGCGGCGAGCTCCGGATGGTCCGGGGCGATCGCGGTGAGCGCCTTCGTGACGGCGAGCCGATCCACGAGCAGGCGGCCGTCATGCTCCACGTGGTCGGGGCTGTTCTCCCAGGCCAGGGGGATGCCGGCATCCTCGAGCGGCAGCGTGTAGGTCGACGTCCCTGCCGCGTCGCATCCGGTGACGGCCGCGCCCGCGAGGTGCGCGAGGAGTGCCGCGGGCGCGGCCGCGGAGCCGCCCGCCCCGACGACGTGGATCCGCTCGCCGGGGCGGATGGGGCGGGCGGGGCGCGCCGGCTCGAGCCCGGCGCTGATCGCGGCCGCGCCCCGGAGGATCACGAGATCGCCCCTGCCGGCGCCTCCGGCTCGCCGTGGAGGGCTTCGTCCGCGCCTTCCGCCTCCGACGGCTCGGCCTCGGACTGCCCGGCCAGGGACTCGTCGGGCTCGCCCGCATCCGCGACCGGCTCCGCCCCACCTGCCTCGTCGCCGGCCGATTCGTCCGCCGTGTCCGATTCGGCTGCCGGCTCGGCGAGGTCGGTCGCGTCGACTGCGAGCGGGTCGGGCAGCCCGACGGGCTCGGCGGCGCCGTCGAGCGTCGAGGCCTCGGCCGGCTCGTCGGGCCCGGGTGCCGACCCGGCCTCGAGCTCGGGCTCGGCCGCCACGTCCTCGGCTTCGAGCGCCACCTGCTCGGCTTCGGCCGCCACGTCCTCGGCTTCGAGCGCCACCTGCTCGGCTTCGGCCGCCACGTCCTCGGCTTCGAGCGCCACCTGCTCGGCTTCGGCCGCCACGTCCTCGGCTTCGAGCGCCGCGTCGACGTCATGGGCCGGTTCGGCCGCGAACCCCGCTGCGTCGAGCGTCGGCTCGGCTTCGAACCCTGCGGCTTCGACGCCCGGCTCGGCTTCCCGGCCGGCTCGACCGGGTACTCGCCTGCCGGCTGGGCTTCGGCCGCCTCGACCGGGTACTCCCCTGCCGGCTCGTCGGGAGCCATCCCCCCGGCCGGCTCGGCTGCTGCCTCGCCCTCGTCGGCCCGGTCGGCCGGCGACGAGGCCTCGTCGTCCGGCTCGGCTGCCGGTTCCGGACGGGCGGTGACCTCGACCGTGCGCTGCTCCCACGTCCCATCCGAGATGCGATCGACGCTCACGAGGCGCGGGTCGACCACGAGGTGCAGCACGGACGTGCGCCGGGCAAGGAACGCCGCGCGGAGCGCCGGCTCGACGTCCTCGTCGTGCTCGATCCGGATTCCCCGGGCCCCGAGGCCCTCCGCGACCGCCGCCCAGTCGACCGTGCCCAGGCGGGTCGCGGTCGGCGCCATGCCGCGCTGCTCCTGGTGGTCGGCGATCGTGCCGTAGCGGGCATTGTCGAACAGCAGGATCACGGGATGGGCATGCTCGCGGACCGCCGTCTCGATCTCCATCCCCGTCATGCCGAACCCGCCGTCGCCGACGAGGCCGACCACGGGCCGGCCCGGGCTCGCGAGCGAGGCCGCAATCGCCGCCGGGATGCCATAGCCCATCGCTCCCGAGGTCGGACCCAGGAACGTCCCGGGTCGGCGCATCACGAGGCCGCGGGCGGCCCAGCCGCCGAAGTGGCCGGCGTCGGTCGTGACGATCGCGTCGGGCGGGAGGATCGCGTTGAGGGTCGCGATGACCTTGCCCGGATGGATGCCCGGGCCGTCCCACGCGACGTCGTCCACGATCCGCGAGCGTTCGTATGCAGCCCGATCGGCGGCGTTGGCCTCGCGCCGCGCGTCAAGCGACGTCGCCTCGAGGGCAGCCGACACCAGGACCCGGCGCGCCTCGCGCAGGAAGGTACGCGCGTCCGCCGTGATCGCGACGTTCGGCGCGGACAGGCCGGGCCGCGCACCAAGGGCCTCGACGTCGACGTGGGCCCACCGCGCGCCCTGGGCCGGGACGCTGTAGCCGAACGTGCCGATCTCGCCGAGGCGGCTCCCGACGACCAGGATTGCGTCGGCCTCCTCGAGGCGCGCCCGGACGCTGGGCGCGGCGAAGTAGCCGGTCATCCCGAGGTAGAGCGGATTGTCGTTGGGAAAGACGTCGGGTCGTCGCCAGCCGGCCACGACCGGGACGTGGACCATCTCGGCGAACCGGACCAGGTCCGCGGTGCCGCGGGAGCGGAGCACCCCCGCACCGGCCAGGATCACGGGTCGCCGGGCGTCGAGGAGCAGGTGGAGGATCCGCCGGATCGCGGCCGGATCGAGCGCCGACGAGCGGTTGGGCCCGAGCGCCGCGGCCGGAGTGGCGTGGATCTCCGCCGGCGCCGGACCGTCGAGCAGGTCGCCCGGGACGACGAGAAGGACCGGCCCGGGTCGCGCCGAGGTCGCCCGGCGGAGCGCCTCGTCGAGCGCAGCTGGCAAGGCGGCGGCGTCTCGGACCTCGCGCGCCCACCGGCAGAATCCGCCGACCGTCGTGGCGAGGTCCGCCTCCTGGAACGCCTCGCGGCCGCGAACGGCCCGGTCCACCTGTCCCACGATCGCGATGACCGGCGCGGAGTCCGCCTGCGCTGCGTGGAGACCGATCGCCATGTTCGCCGCACCGACCGCGCGCGTCCCCAGGACGGCGGCGGGCCGCCCCGACAGGGTCGCCGCGGCCGCGGCCATGAACGCGGCGCCGCCCTCGTGCCGGGCAGCGACGACGCGGATCCCTGCCGCGGCGCAGCCTTCGAGCAACGTCAGAAAGCTCTCGCCCGGGACCGTGTACGCGACGCGGACGCCGGCGGCAGCCAGCGCATCGGCGATGAACCGGCCGGCGGTGCGCGCCGTCGGCTCGAGTTGCCGGGACTCCATGGGGCTCTCCTACCGGTAGTTCTGGAACTGGAGCGGAACCGCCTCGTCGAGGGCGCGGAGCCGGACGATCACCTTCTGGAGGTCGTCCTTGCTCTTGGCACTCACGCGGACCGCATCTCCCTGGATCTGCCCCCTCACCTTGGGGAACTCGTCGCGGAGTATCTTCGTGATCTTCCTGGCCAGCTCGTCCGGCAGACCGCGTCGGAGGTCGACGCGCTGCCGGTACTTCATGCCGCCCGCTTCCTCGATGTCGCCCCAGACGAAGATCTTGAGGGACAGGCTGCGGCGGATGGCCTTCGACTCGATGAGGTCGCGGATCGCCTTCGCCCGGAGCTCGGAGTCGGTCAGGATGACGAGCGCGTCCTTCTCCTGGGTGATCTCGGCGGTGGCATTGTGGAAGTCGAAGCGGGTGGCGATCTCGCGACGCGCCTGGTCGAGCGCGTTGCGAAGCTCCTGGGCGTCGAATTCCGAGACCACGTCGAAGGAGAACTCGCCGGCCATCCATGACCTCCGTGCGGCCCGGCTGTCACTGCGGGCCGGGGATTCGATCGTCGGCGCCAAGTATGCGACCGGCCGGGCGCGGCTGTCGCGCCCCCCGGGATCGCGCCCTTCGGGCTCGCCGGCCGTCCCGGTCGCGGCAGCGCTCAGGGGGCGGCGTCGTCGGGCTGGGCGGTGTCGGCGGCCCCGGCGGCGAGCGCCTCGGCCGCCGCGAGGAGCAGGCCGAGGGCTGCGCGTGCCGAAGCGAGCTTGTTGGCCTCCCGGTCACCCTCCCACGTATGCCGGGCGACGACCACCTCGTGCGGGCCGGCAACGGCAAGGTAGGTGAGGCCGACGGGCTTGCCCGGGGTAGCGCCGTCCGGGCCCGCGATGCCGGTCACCGCGATCGCGAGGTCCGTCCTGCAGCGGGCCCGCGCACCGGCGGCCATCGCCCGCGCCACCTGGGCGCTGACCGCGCCGTGGGTGCGGAGCAGCTCGGCGGCGACGCCCAGGAGGTCGACCTTGACCACGTCGGCGTACGCGATGATGCCGCCCCGAACGTAGCCGGACGAACCCGGGACGTCCGTCAGGGCGTCCGCGACCCGGCCGCCCGTGCACGACTCGGCCGTCGCGACCGTGATCCCGGCCGCGGTGCAGCACGCCTGGAGGCGCTCGGCGAGGGTGCGAAGCTCCGGATCGGCCACCCCGGTCAGTTCCGCCGGTTGGTCTGCTTCGGCGGGTTGGGCGGCTGGAACAGCCAGGTCTGGGGGGCGGCCGCCGTTCCGAGCGCGCCGAGGCGGGTGCCGTTGAGCGTGAAGTACGTGGCGGCCGGGTTGCCCGTCCAGACCTCGATCTTCTGGTCGGCGCGGATCGTCAGCGTGTCGCCGTCCTGGAACGTCTTCCCACCGGCGCCCGTCTGCGCGGAGAGCCCGCCGTCGACCCACAGCTTCATCCAGGCGCGGCCGCCCTTCACGTCGATGACCAGGACCACGCCCTTGTAGGCGACCGTGATGCTGCGGGTGACGGTCGTCGTCTTGCCGGCGTCGCTCAGGGCAGTCACGGAGACGGCCCAGGAGCCGGCGGTCAGGTCGAGGCTCGAGGAGAAGCTGCCGTCATCGGCGACGTCGGCGTTGACCGGACGGGGATTCGACGCCGGGCGTGAGCTCGGACCGAGGCTCGCGTCGGGCGCGACGAACGCTGCCGAGACCGTGACCGCGGTCGCGTTGCTCGTGTGACCCGAGACCGGGATGGCGCCGTTCTGGAACGACGCACCCTCGGCCGGCGAATCGACCGTGAGGGTCGGGGCGAGCACCGCCGAGAGCGGGACGTTGATGATGAGCTGGACGGGCTCCTTGGCCGTGGACTGCGTCTTCGGATCGCGGGCGGTGATCACGAACTGGTTCTTGCCGTTCCGCAGGTCGACCGTCTTCAACCACGCCCCGTCACTCCCGGCCGTCACCTGGATGCTGTCGCGCCCGGGCACGTCGATCGTCACCTCGCCGCCGGGGATGGTGGTCCCCCGGAGGGTGTACGCGGTGGTCTTCTCGGCCACGGTCACGACGCTCTCCGCGGGGTCCGTGACCGCGAGGCCCGGCGGCTCGGCGAACCGGACGAGCTGGAACGCGATGTAGGCGAGGATCGCGACGGCGGCGAGGGCGACGAGGCCGGCCGCGATGAGTCCGGTCGGGATGACCAGCGGCCGGCGGGGCGCCTGGACGCCCTTCGGCACGACCAGGACGGGATCGTTCGCCGCCGGGTCCCCGTGCTCGCGGACGTACATCGCCACGGCCTGCTCGGGGTCCAGCCCGAGGTAGAGGGCGTAGTTGCGGATGAAGCCGCGCGCGTAGACGCTGCCGGGCAGCTGGGCGTAGTCGCCGGACTCGAGGGCGGCGAGGTAGGCGCGGCGGATCTTCGTCTCGCGCTCCGCCCGCAGGAGGTCGACGCCCTTCGCCTCGCGCGCCGCGACGAGGCGCTCCGGGAGGGTCTCCTCGCTCCCGGACGGCCGCCCGCCGGCCGGCTGCTGGCGACGCCCGCGCAGTGGCGGGAAGGTCCGCCGCGCCGTGTCGCGAGTGCTCATCCGTCGTCCTCGTCGTTGCCCGGCCTCACCGCGGAAGGCCCGATGTCGCGCCGAAGGACCGGCCGCGCGTTCGACCCGTCGAACGCCCCGATGTAGCCGCGCGCCTCCAGCTGGTCGATGATCCGGGCGGCTCGTGCGTACCCGATCTTGAGGCGTCGCTGGAGGAGGGACGCGGAGGCGCGATCGTACTCCTGGACGACGCCCACGGCATCGAGCAGGAGCCGATCTGCGTCCGTGTCGGCGACGTCCTCCACGCTGCCCGTGGAGTCCTCCTCGTCCTCGATGATCGCGAGGTCGTAGTGGGGCTCGCCCTCGGCTCGCCAGTGGGCGGTGATCGCCCGGATCTCGCGGTCGCTCACGAAGACGCCCTGGAGCCGGATCGGGCGGGGCAGGTCGGATGGCTGGAAGAGCATGTCGCCGCGCCCGATCAGGTCCTCCGCGCCGGGGGCATCGAGGATCGTCCGGCTGTCGATCTGGCTCGCCATCGCGAAGGCGATCCGGCTCGGGAAGTTGGCCTTGATCAGCCCGGTGACCACGTTGACCGACGGGCGCTGTGTTGCGAGGACCAGGTGGATGCCCGTCGCCCGTGCCTTCTGCGCGAGCTGGACGATCGGGTCCTCGATCTGGCGGCCGTCCCGCATCATCAGGTCGGCGAGCTCGTCGATGATGATGACGATGTAGGGCAGGCGATCTGCCGGGTCGACCCGCGTCTCGTTGTAGGCCGTGACGTTCCTGGCCGAGGCGCCGGCAAAGCGCCGGTAGCGGATCTCCATCTCGCCGACGCACCACTTGAGGGCGGCCCTGGCGCGGTCCGCCTCGGTGATGACCGGTACGAGCAGGTGGGGGATCCCGTTGTAGTCGGCGAGCTCGACCCGCTTGGGGTCGACCAGGATCATCCGGACCTCGTCGGGCGAGGCCCGCACGAGCAGGCTCGCGATCACGGCGTTGACCATGACGCTCTTGCCGGAGCCCGTCGCGCCGGCGATCAGCAGGTGCGGCATCTTGGCGAGGTCGGCCGCCCGGGCGTGGCCCGCCACGTCGCGCCCGAGCGCGAAGGCGATCTTCGAGCCGATCGAGCGGACGTCCGGGTCCTCGAGGATGCGGCGGATCGCAACCACGTTGAAGTCGGCGTTCGGGATCTCGATTCCGACGACGGTCTTGCCCGGGATCGGCGCCTCGATCCGGATCGTCCTGGCCGCGAGGGCCATCGCGAGGTCGTCGGCGAGGCCGGCGATCCGGCTCACCTTGACCGAGGGATCCGATTCGACCTCGTACTGGGTCACGACCGGGCCGGCATTCCAGCGCACGACCCGGGCCGGGATGTTGAAGCTGTCGAGCTTGCTGACGATGATCGCAGCGTTGCGCTCGTGGTCCATGCCCCGGTCGTTGGACCGGATCGCGACGTCCTCGAGGAGCGTCAGGGGCGGCAGGGTGTACTCGTGGCGGGACGGAGCCGGGTCGTCGCGCCCGTCCGCCGTCTGGGCCGCCGTCGCGACCGCAATGGGGGCGGCGGCCGCCGCGACCGGCGGCGCCACGGCCGATCCCCCGAAGACGGAGGACACGAAGGCGGGGCTCTCCAGCGGCGCCGGTATCTCCGGGCGGGCGTCGTCGCGGTCAGCGCGGGCCGACCGCCCGTTGCGGACGGCCCGCCCGCCATCGTCCGGGAGCGCCTCGGGCTCGCCGGCGGCGCCCCGCCCACGGCGCGTGCCGTCCGCGCCCACCGCGGCCGTCCCCGCGCCGACGGGGGCGCTCGTAACGGCAGACCCCACGGCACGGGCTCCCCGCCCGACCGGGGCCAGCAGGTCGCGGACCGGACGGTCGAGCGCGATCGCGAGGCCCGCGAGGAGGACGGCCACGAAGACGATCAGCGCGCCCGGCTGGGTCACCGCCGTAGCGAGCGCGTCGCCCAGGAACTTGCCGACGTACCCTCCGGCCCGGTCGGGGTAGAAAGGCTCGAACTTCATCGCGTACAGGACCGCGACGATCGCCTCCGCCGCCACGAACGCGATGGTGACCCCGAGCAGGGCCCTCCCCCACCCCGCGTAGCGGCCGCGTTCGAGCAGGACGCCCATCCCGATCAGGATCGCCGGCAACAGCCAGCGGAGCGACCCGAACCAGGGCGCGATCCAGCGCACCATCATGTCGGTCAGGCCGCCCCTGCCCGGCAGCACCAGGCCCACCAGCAGCACCGCGCCCACGACCATCATCACGACCGCGACGAGAGAGCGCGTGACATCCGGGGACAGACGCGGAAGGCGGCTGGCGCTCGACCGCCGCGTGGCCGCCGGGCGGCCGCGCGGTCGGGTGCCGGAGGCGCGTCTCCGGGGGCTCGCCATGCTCAGACCTCGACGACGACGGGGAACACCATCGGGCGCCGCTTCGTCTGCTCGTACAGGTAGCGGGACACGCCATCCTTGATCTGGCTCTTCAGGAGCCCGATCTCGGAGATGTGGTTGCCGGGGTTCTCGATGGACGACATCACCCGCTCCACCGCGGTCTCGATGATGGGATCGCGCTCGTTGCCGTGGACGAAGCCGCGGGTCACGATCTCGGGGCGGCCGATGACGTTGCCGGTCTGCTTGTCGACCGTCACCACGACGAGGAACATGCCGTCAGCCGCGAGGGCGCGCCGGTCGCGCAGGACGATCTCGCCGACGTCGCCGACGGACAGCCCGTCCACGAAGACGTAGCCTGCCGGCACTGGCGTCCCGCGCCGGGCCGTCCCGTCGGCGAAGAACTCGATCGGCTGGCCGTTCTCGATGATGAAGACCCCATCGGGCGGCACGCCGGTCTCCATGGCGAGCCTGCCGTGCTGGACCTGCATGCGGAACTCGCCGTGCATCGGCATGAAGTAGCGAGGGCGCGTCAGGACGAGCATGAGCTTGAGCTCTTCCTGGCTGGCGTGGCCAGACACGTGGGCGCGCTTGATCGTGTGGTAGAACACGTTCGCGCCCGCCTTGAAGAGGTTGTCGATCGTGCGGCCGACGTACTCCTCGTTGCCCGGGATCGGGCTGGCGCTGACGATGACCGTGTCGCCCGGCTGGATCTCGACGAACCGGTGGTCGCGGTTGGCCATCCGGGCGAGGCCGGCCATCGGCTCGCCCTGGGCGCCGGTCGTGGCGATCACCAGCCGGTCGGCCGGCGTGTTGGCGATCTGGTCCTTCGGGATGATGCGGCCCGCGTCGTAGGTCAGGTAGCCGAGGTCGGTGGCGATCCGGAAGTTCTGCTCCATCGACCGGCCGACGACCGCGACCTTCCGGTCGAACGTCGTGGCGGCGTCGATGACCTGCTGGATGCGGGCGATGTTCGAGGCGAAGGTCGCGACGATGACGCGGCCCTCGAGCGGCTCGATGATCTCCCGGAATGCCTCCCCGACCGTCCGCTCGGACGGCGTGTAGCCGGGGTTCTCCGCGCGCGTCGAATCCGACAGCAGGCACAGGACGCCTTCGGCGCCGAGCCGGGCGAGGGTGGCGAAGTCCGACGGCTTCCCGTCGACCGGCGTGTGGTCGAACTTGAAGTCGCCGGTCGTGACGACGGTGCCGACCGGCGTTCGGATCGCGAGGCCCATCGCGTCGGGGATCGAGTGGCCGATCCGGAACGGGAAGATCGTGAAGGCCCCGACGTGCAGCTCGTCGCCCGGGTCGAGCGGCGAGCAACGGGTTGTTGTGGAGCTTGTGCTCCTTGATCTTGTTGCCGAGGAGACCGCGGGCGAGCGTCGAGGCATAGACGGGGACGCCCGGGAACTCCGGCAGCACGTACGGCAGGCCCCCGACGTGGTCCTCGTGGGCGTGGGTGATGAGGAACGCCTTGACCTTCTGGCGCCGATCGCGCAGGTAGGCGACATCGGGCACGACGAGGTCGATCCCGAACATCTCCTCGTCGGGGAACATCAGGCCGCAGTCGACCACCACGATCTCGTCGCGGTACTCGAACACGTACATGTTCTTGCCGATCTCGCCCATCCCGCCGAGGGGGATGATGCGGAGCGGCTCGCCGGGGTCGGTTTCGTTCTGGATCGCAGCCATCGGGTCGGGTCAGCCTCTAGCCGAACAGGGTGAGCTGGTTGGGAGCCTCGGGCGCGGCGTCGTCCGGTGGCCCTGCAGGAGTGGCCTGACCGGCCGGGGCGGCTGTGCCGGGCGAGGTGGCCGTGGCCGGTTCGCCGGCCAGCTCGGCGGGGATGGCCGCGGGGCCGGGCGGCCCTGCCGGGCCCGGCGACATCGCGGTGGCCGCGGCGTCGGGCGCGACGAGCAGGGCGGGTCGTCTCTGGACGGTCGGGCTGTCCTCGGCCGCGGCATCGGGGCGGGAGGCGGTCGCGGACGGGCTTGGCGCTCCGATCCGGCGGACGCGAGCCTCTTCGAGGACGGCCGGGATGCGCGCCGCGTCGGCGAAGCTGCTCTCCGCGACGTCAGGGCTGCGGAGGGCCGCCGCCGGGTGATACATGGCATAGACCATCGCGCCCGCCGCGCCCGTGGCGGGGTCGACCGGCGCGAGCGTGCCGTGCGCCCGCGAGATCGTGGTGCCGGGCATGAAGCGGGCCATCGAGTGCCGCCCCAGCGTCACGACCAGGGCCGGGTCGAGCACCGCGAGCTGCCGCTGCAGGTATGGCCCGCAGGTGGCGATCTCGTCGGGTTCAGGGTCCCGGTTCTCGGGCGGCCGGCATTTCACCACGTTGGTGATGAAGACATCGCCGCGGCCCCATCCGATCGACCCGAGGAGTCGGACCAGGAAGTCGCCGGCCCGCCCGACGAACGGGCGGCCCTCGCGGTCCTCGTTGAATCCGGGACCCTCCCCCACGAAGACGACCTCGGTCTCCGGGTGCCCCTCACCCGGGACGGCGCGGGTCCGCGTCTCGTGGAGGCGACAGCGCGTGCACGTCCGGACCTCCTCCGCGATCGCCTCGAGTGCCGCGCGGCGGGCGGCCCCGGTCACGCGGGCGCCCCGGCCTCCGCGGGAATGCCGCGGCGCGCTGCCGCGCGGACCCAGTCGCGCTCGACGAGCACCTCGGCGATCTCGACCGTGTTCGTCGCGGCGCCCTTGCGGATGTTGTCGGAGACGCACCAGAACGCAAGGCCGCGTTCACCCGGGATGGACGGGTCGGTCCGCACGCGGCCGACATAGATCTCGTCCGTTCCGGCCGCATGGGTGGCGAGCGGATAGACCTGGTTGGCGGGGTCGTCCTGGACGACCACGCCCGAGACCTTGGCGAAGAGGGCGCGCGCGGCCGCGGGCGTGATCGGCGCGCGGGTCTCGACGTGGACCGCCTCGGAGTGGCTGGCGAGCACAGGGACGCGGACGGCCGTGCAGGACACGCGAAGATCCGGGAGGTGCAGGATCTTGCGACTCTCGGTCACGACCTTCCACTCTTCCTTGGTGTAGCCGTTGTCGAGGAAGACGTCGATCTGGGGCAGCGCGTTGAAGGCGATCGGGTACGGGTAGACGGCCGCGACCTTCGGCTCGCCGGCCGCATGGGCCTGGACCTGGGCCTCCATCTCCGCCACCGCCTTGTGGCCCGTGCCGGAGACGGACTGGTACGTGTCGACGACGACCCGCTCGAGGCCGGGGCCGTCGCGCAGCGCCATGAGGAGCGGCACGAGCTGCATCGTGCTGCAGTTGGGGTTGGCGATGATCCCCTCGTGGGCAGCCAGGTCGTCGGGGTTGACCTGGCTCACGACGAGGGGGATGCCGGGCTCCATCCGCCAGGCGGACGAGTTGTCGATCACGGTGCAGCCGCGTCGCGCGGCTTCCGGCGCGAGCGCCCGGGAGACGCCTGCGCCGGCGCTGAAGAGGGCGATGTCGATCCCCTCGAACGCCTCCGGGGTCGCCTCCTCGACGGTGAGCTCGGTGCCTCCGACGATCGCGGTCGACCCGGCCGAGCGGGCGGACGCCAGCAGGCGAAGTGCCGTGAACGGGAAGCCCCGCTCGAGAAGGACGGCGATCATCGTGCGTCCGACGAGGCCGGTCGCGCCGACGACGGCGACGGTCAAGGGTCGGGTAGACGTGACGGGCATGGCTCCGGAGCGTGCGGATTGGAGGTCGGGCCGAGTATATCAGTGCATCCCCGCCGTCCCGGCCCACGGGCGACCCGCCCAGGGGCCGTTCCCGATCGTCACCGGCACCGGCTGTCTGACGCTCCGCCCGCGCGTTCTGGCGCCGCCCGCGTCGCGGCGCGGCCGCTTCCCGGATCGGCGCCGGGGCGTAATCCTCCTCAATGTGCGCAGGGTGCACCTTGCGTGCGATCTCCCATCCGATGGGGCTCGTCGAGACCGACCGATGAGCACGAGTCGACCGCGAGCAGGTCGCCTGCACCCGCGATTCGGCGACCCGACCGAGCGCATGGTGCACATGGTGCACTTTGGGCAGGACTTCCCTCGCGCGGTCACGGCCGTCAGCCGCGAATCGCGAGGAGCCGGAGGTGCTCGCCGGCCCGCCGCGGCCGCCACGGGGTCGCCACGAAACGCGAGTGCCCGGCGGGCCGACCCGCCGGGCACTCGAACGTGGAATGCGGGCCGGTCGGCCCGGCCGCGGTCAGCCGCGGGCGAGGTGCCGCTGCATCGCGGCCTTGCGGGACAGGTTGACCCGGCCCTGGCGGTCGATCTCGGTGACGACGACCATCACCTCGTCGCCGACGGACACGACGTCCTCGACCGACGGGACGTGGTAGTCGGCGAGCTCGCCGATCCGGACGAGGCCCTCCTTGCCCGGCAGGATCTCGACGAAGGCGCCGAAGGTCATGATCCGGGTCACGGTTCCCAGGTAGAGCGCGCCGATCTCGACCTCGCGGGTGAGCGACTCGATCCAGTGGATCGCCTTGCGGGCGTTCTCGCCCTGGACCGCGGCGATCTCCACCGTGCCGTCGTCCTCGACGTTGATCTCGGTGCCGGTCTCCTCCTGGATCTTGCGGATCATCGACCCGCCCTTGCCGATGATGTCCCGGATCTTCTCCGGGTTGATCTTGATCTTCGTGATGCGAGGGGCGAAGTCCGACATCTCGTCGCGGGCCGACGGGATGACGTCGAGCATCTTGTCCAGGATCGTCATGCGGGCCGCGTAGGCCTTCCGCAGGCCCTCGCGGATGATCGCCTCATTGATGCCCTTGACCTTGATGTCCATCTGGAGCGCGGTGATGCCATCGCGGGTCCCGGTCACCTTGAAGTCCATGTCGCCGAAGGCGTCTTCCTTGCCCAGGATGTCGGTGAGCACGGCGAACGTGCCATCGGCCTCGGACATGAGGCCCATCGCCGCGCCGGCCACCGGCGCGCTGATCGGCACCCCGGCGTCCATCAGGGCGAGGGTCGACCCGCAGGTGGACGCCATCGACGTCGATCCGTTCGAGGTCACGCACTCGGACACGAGGCGGATCACGTATGGGAAGTCGTCCTTCGACGGAAGCACGGGAACGAGCGCCCGCTCGGCGAGATGGCCGTGGCCGATCTCGCGCCGGCCGGGACCGCGCATCTGCTTGTTCTCGCCGGTGCTGTACGGGGGCATGTTGTAGTGGTGGAGGTAGCGCTTCTCGAGCTCCGGGCTGATCGTGTCGATCCGCTGGACGTCCGAGGACGGGCCGAGCGTGGCGACGGTCAGGGCTTGCGTCTCGCCGCGCGTGAACAGGCCGGAGCCGTGGGCGCGCGGGATCAGGCCGACCTCGACCGTGATCGGTCGGATCTCATCGACGCCCCGGCCGTCCATGCGGATCCCCTCGCTCAGGGTCAGCGCACGGGCGGTCTTCTTGTGGACGGTATTGAAGAGGCTCTTGCTGACCCGGGCGGCGCGGCGCGCCGCCTCGAGCTTCGCCTTTGCTTCGTCCTTCGAGGACACGCTGGCCCGGATGGAGTCGGCGATGCTGGCCTTGAGTGCGTCCAGGCGGGCGGGCAGCTCGGCGGAGATCCTGATCAGCAGCTCGGCGGTCGCCTCCGCGTCGGGGCCGGCGCGATGGGCGCGCTGGAGGTCGACGCCGAAGAAGCGGCTGAGCTCGCCGAGGGTGTAGCTCGGCAGGTCCGGGTAGCCGTCGCGGGCGAGGGTGAGCGTGTCGATGTATCGCCCGAACTCGATCCGCGTCCCGTCGCCGAGCGCTGCCTCGATGAACCCGATGTCGAACCCGACGCTGTGGCCGACGAGGATGGCATCGCCCGCGAAGTCGAGCGCGCGTCGGGCCGCCTCGGCCGGGCTCGGCGCGCCGGCGATGTCGGCGTCGGTGATCCCGTGCATCTGGTTGCCGAAGATCGGGCGCCCGGGGTTGACGAGCGTGGACCAGCGGTCGGCGATCTGACCGTCGCGGACGCGGACGGCCGCGATCTCGATCAGGTCCGCCATCTGCGGGTCGGTGCCGGTGGTCTCGACATCGATGACGACGAATTCGCCGCCGGCCTTCGCCCGGGCGACGAAGTCGAGGACCGAGCCCGTGCCGGGCTCGAGGAAGGGCAGGCGCTTCGGCTTGCCGAGCTTCGCGCGCATCTCCTCCTGGAGGTCGACGATCGGCTGGAGGGCGCGGTGGGCGAACAGGATCGCCTCGGCCATCACGTCCTCGGGAAGGATCTTGGCGCCGGCCTCGACCATCATGATCGCGTCGCGCGTGCCCGAGACCACGAGGTCGAGCGTGCTCTCCTCGAGCTGCGGGATCGTCGGGTTGATCACGAACTCGTCGTCGATCCGCCCGATCCGGACGGCCGCGATCGGCCCCTGGAACGGGACATCGCTGATCGTGAGGGCGGCCGACGCGGCGATCGTGCCGAGCACGTCGGGATCGTTCTCCTGGTCCGTCGAGAGGACGGTGATGACGCACTGGACGTCATCCTTGTAGCCCTCGGGGAAGAGCGGACGGATCGGCCGGTCGGTCAGCCGGGCCGCCAGGATGGCCGCCTCCGACGGGCGCGACTCGCGCTTGATGAAGCCGCCCGGGATCTTGCCGGCGGCGTACATGCGCTCTTCGAAGTCGATCGTGAGCGGGAAGAAGTCGAGGCCCGGCCGCGGCTCCGATCGGTTGGCGGTGCCGAGCACGACGGTGTCGCCGTAGCGCACCGTGACGGAGCCGCCGGCGAGACGCGCCAGGCGCCCGGTCTCGATGACGAGCTGGCGACCGCCGAACTCGATGGAAAAGGATTCAGGCACGAGCGTTCCTTTCTGCGCCCGTGTCGGGACCAGACCGCGGGGCCGGACGTTCGCGTCCGCCCTCCGCACGCGCAAGACCCGGGCGACCTGCCCGGGTCCTCGAGCGCGGGAGCTAGCGGCGCAGTCCGAGCCGTGCGATGACGGCCCGGTATCGCGCGGCATCCTTCTTCACGAGATACGCGAGAAGACGCCGGCGCTGCCCGACGAGCTTGAGGAGGCCGCGGCGGGAGTGGTTGTCCTTCGGAAACTGCCTGAGGTGCCCCGTCAGGTCCGCGATCCGCTGCGTCAGGAGCGCGATCTGGACTTCAGGGGAGCCGGTGTCGCCGGGCTTGATGGCAAAATCCCCGACGATCCGGTCCTTGGTTTCCCGCACGAGCGGCACTCGGTCCTCCGACACGAAACTGTTTCTACTGTTCTTCAAACTCGCGGAATGTAGCACGCGGCACCCGATCGCGCAAACCTGGCGGGCCGGCGGTCGACCGCGCAGCGGACCCGTTCGACCGCGCAGCGGACGTGCTCGACCGCGCAGCGGACCCGTTCGACCGCGCGGGCAGCCCGAGCCGTGGGCCGGCCACGCCGGCACGCGAGGAGGGCCAGCGCCCCCGGGCCGGGCGCGGCACCGGCCGTTCCCGGGTACCCTGTCGGCGCGCCGGGCGCCTTGCCCGGTCCCGCACTGCAGCGCCAATCCCCTCTGACGAGCGAAGGTTGCATGACTGATCCGGGCCGCTCCGGCGGCACGCCCCCCAAGGGAACATCCTCGAAGCGCCCTGCCCCTGCACCCTCTCGCCGCTCGACGCAGTCGCGCCAGCAGCGGCGCGAGGCGCAGCGTCGCCGCGCGACCGATCCGCGCCTCTCGGCCGCCCGGACGGCGCCGGCCGCCCGGCCGGCGTGGCAATCGCCGATGGTCCTCGTCACCCTCGTCGCGGTCGTCATCGGCGTCGTCGTGATCGTCTTCGCCAGCGGCATCCTGGGCCGGAAGTCGACCTCGACCGGCTTGACGGCTCCTCTCCAGCCGACCCCGCAGAACCTCGTCGACCCGGCGAATCCGCGCGCCCTCGGAAGGTCCGATGCACCCGTCACGGTCGAGGTCTGGTCGGACTTCCAGTGCCCGTTCTGCCAGCAGTTCGCCCTCAACACCGGTCCGGCGTTCATCAGCCAGTACGTCGCCCCGGGCAAGGCGCGCCTCGTCTACCGGGACGTGATCGTGATCGACCAGCCCGCGACGAACACGCACGGCGAGTCCCACCAGGCCGCCGCCGCGGCCCGGTGCGCCCAGGACCAGGGCAAGTTCTGGGCCTTCCACGACTACCTGTTCGAGAACCAGAAGGGCGAGAACGCGGGCACCTTCAGCGCCGCGTTCCTCGGGTCGGTCGCCGACGCCGTCGGGCTCGACCGGTCGAAGTACGACGCGTGCATGGCCTCCGGCGCCTCGCCCAAGCTCGCCGACGTCGACGCCGAGGCCGCCCACGGCCGGGCGGCCGGCGTCTCGCAGACGCCCACGATCACGGTCAACGGCGTCGCCCAGGCCCTGCCCGGCCAGTCCACGCCCGGCGGGGCGATCGACCTCGCCCAGCTCGCGAGCGCCGTGGACGCGGCGCTGGCTGCCGCCTCACCCGCTCCATCCGGCACGCCTGCACCGTCCGGATCGGCCGCCCCCTCGTCGTCGCCCTAGGCACGAGCGTGGGCGAGCCGCAGCGCGACGAGACGACTCCGACGGGTAGCGTGATCGCGCTGATCCCCGCCCACGACGAGGCACCGCGGATCGGCCGCGTGGTGGAGGCGACCGTCCGCCAGCTGCCCGTCCTCGTGGTGGACGACGGCTCGGGCGATGCGACGTCGGCGGTCGCCCGCGAGGCCGGCGCCGACGTGCTCCGAGCAGCGGCCGAACCAGGGCAAGGGAGCCGCGCTGCGCGCCGGGTTCCGGCGGGCGCTCGAGGGCGGGTTCGAGGCGGCGGTCACGCTCGACGCCGACGGCCAGCACGACCCGGCGGAGATCCCCCTGCTGCTGGCCGCATGGCGCGCCGGGCATCCCGACCTCGTGGTCGGCGCGCGCGACTTCTGCGCAGATGCCGCTGGCACGGCGGATCGCCAACACGATCGGCGGGCAGGCATTCTCGCTGGCCGTCGGGCGGGGTGTTCCCGACAACCAGTCGGGCTACCGGCTGGTCAGCCGGCGCCTGATGGAGGCGATGCTGCCCAGCCGCGAGCAGGCCTTCGAGTTCGAGGTCGAGATGCTTGCCCGCTGCATCGCCAACGGCTGGCCGATCGCCTGGGTCCCGATCTCCACGATCTACGCGGGCGCGCCCAGCCACATCCGGCCGTGGGCCCACTTCACGAGCTTCGTTCGCGTCGTGCGTGCCGCGCGGCGAACGGTCCGAACCCCGCGGGCGGCCCGGCCGGGACCTCCCGCGGGCTGACGGTCGAAGAGGCGGAACGGCCGGGCGACGCCCGTCCCTGGCCGCGCCGGGGCACGGCGCACCCGCACGCCGCGGCGCCTGTAAGAAGCGGCTCCAGGCGCCCGCGTCCGCGCCGCGCCCGGGCTGCGGCCGCCCATGGCGGCGGCGCGCCGCGCCCAGCGTCCGCGCCGCGCCCGGGCTGCGGCCGCCCTGGCGGCATCAGGGCACCCTACCCGACGAACGTGACCCTGGCGGCGCCTGCCGCGAGCCGGGACCGCGGGCCGACTGCGATGCCGACGCCGTCACCCTCGATCCGGGCCAGCCCGCGAATCGTCCGGCTCGAGGTCGCGACATCGGGCACGAGCGGCTCGCCGATCGTCACGCGGTACTCGCCCGGCGGCGGCAGTGCCACTGGCAGGCCAAACGAGAGGCGGCCGCGGCGGCTGTCCGGGCCGTCCGGGCGAACCTCGCCGGTGACTGCGACGCGACGGCCAAGGAGCGCCCGAGCCGCGGCGAGGTCGCCGGCGGCGATCGCCGTACGAACCTCGGAGCTGCGCACGGGCCGCCCGTCGAGATCGAAGGGTGGCACGACGACGACATCGAACCCCTCCTCGGCGCCGAGCGCGGCGAGGGCGGCGGGCGTGCCCCGCCGCTCGTGCCCGAACGCGGCGTCCGGGGTCATGACAAATCCCGCGACCGGCGTCCGCGCCCGTATGGCGGCGACGAAGTCGGCGTACGAGGTACGCCGCAGCGCGTCGTCGAAATGCTGCACGACGGTCACCGCGACGGCGGCCCGTTCGAGGCGCGCGACGCGCTCCTCCGGATCGCAGAGCAGGGGCGGCGCCACGCCCGCGAGGATCTCGTCGGGATGGTGGTCGAAGGTGAGGACGGACGGTCGCGCCCCCATCCGCCGGGCGGCGCGTCGCAGCTCGCGCAGGAGATACAGGTGCCCGCGATGGAGGCCGTCGAAGACCCCGACGACGAGCAGCATCGGGCCGTGCTCCGGCCCGAGGGCGTCGATCCCGTTGACGACGACCGGCATGCTGGCTGTGTCAGTCCGCCGCGTCTCGGCCGACGAGAGAGTCGGCGGGGTCGCGGCCGACGAGAGAGTCGGCCGGCTCGCGGGCGACGAGGACCTTGTCCGGGACGAGACGCGAGCCGGCCCGGCGGGCGATCGCGACGAGCGACCCGTCGGGCGCGAGCAGCCGGATCCGATCGGCCGGCGTGCCTTCCGGCGGCGGCGCGACCGGCTCGGGGAGTCGTGACGCGGCGCCCACCCAGCCACCGTGGGCGACGGACCGGAGCTCCTCCGGGCCGAGCGTCAGCGCGGGGATCCTGTCGAGACCCGCGTCGACCGGCAGCAGCAAGGCCGCGAACGTCCCGCCCGCCGCCGCCTCGCGGATGGCGTCCAGCGGGCGCGCGTCGTCGAGGGTGAACGGGCCGGACGCCGTGCGCCGGAGCGCCCCCAGGTAGCCCGCGTTCCCGACGGCCGACCCGAGGTCGCGGGCAAGGGCCCGAACATAGGTGCCCGCGCTGCAGGTGACGTCCACGACGGCGGTCGGCTGCTCGGGATCGCTGGCGTCCCAGCTGACGAGTCGCAGGTCGTAGAAGGTGACCGAGCGTGGCGTGAGCTGCGGCGTCTCGCCCCGTCGAGCCAGGGCGTAGGCACGCCGGCCGCCGATCTTGCGAGCCGAGTACGCGGGCGGCCGCTGCTCTTGCGTGCCGACGAAGCCGGCCAGGGCCGCTTCGACCGCGGCGCGGTCGGGGGCCGGTGCATCGGCGGGACTGAGCTCGCCCTCCAGGTCGTCGGTCGTGGACGACGCCCCGAAGCAGACGGTCGCGCGGTAGGCCTTCTGGGCGCCGAGATGGAACTCGACGATCCGGGTGCCGAGGCCGAGGTACAGCGGGAGCACGCCCGACGCGAACGGGTCCAGTGTCCCGCCGTGGCCGATCTTCCGTGTTCCGGCGAGGCGACGCACGAGCGCGACGACATCATGCGAGGTGGGCCCGACCGGCTTGTCGACGACGAGGATGCCGTCGACGCGTGCCGCGCCGCGCTGCGGCCGGTCGGGGCCGAGCGCTCGCTCGACGGGCTCGGCATCCGGCCGCTCTCGCGCGATCGGTGGCCGATCCACGGAACCGGCCGCGGGCCCGTCCTCCGTTGGCGCCCGATCAGCGTCGACCTCGGACCCCTCGCCACCCGTCGCCGGCCCCTGCACGCCTCCGCCCCGCGTCATCGGCGCACCTCGCGCGCGAGGCGCTCGGCGACCGGGACGACGACCGCCCGGGCATCGGCGAGGGGCAGCGCCAGCGAGGCGCCGGCGGCCCGGGCGTGGCCTCCCCCACCCCACGTCGCGCACAGGACCGTGGCGTCGACGCCACCGGGCCGGGTGCGGACGGAGACGCGCGTGGCGTCCGCCTTCTCCTTGAGGAGGATCGCGACCTCGGCCGTGTCGGACTGGGCGAGCAGGTCGATGATGCCCTCGGAGTGCTCCGACTGCGCGCCCGTCACGGCGAGGTCGGCGAGCTCCATGCTGGAGAGCACGACCAGGCCGTCCGCCAGGCGCTCCAGGCGGGCGAGCACCCGGCCGAAGAGGGCGAGCTGCGCGTCGGGCCGCGTCCGGTAGAGGCGTCGGCTGATGTCCGAGAGCGGCGCGCCGGCCTCGAGCAGCGCCGCCGCCACCCGCAGCGTGCGCGGCGTGGCATTCGGGTGGGCGAACGTCGCGGTGTCCATCACGATGCCGGCGGTCAGGGCGGCCGCGAGGCGCCCGTCGCCGCCGGTGAGCGGCACGCCGAGGCGCGCCGCGAGGAGGGTGACCATCTCGCAGGTGGCGGCGGCGGCCGGGTCGATCCAGGCCAGCGTCCCGGCCCCGTCGTTGCTGACGTGGTGGTCGATCGTGAGGAGCGGGGTGGACGCGAAGAGGTCGGCGTTGCGGGCGACGATCTCGCCCGCGCGCGACATCGCGCCGCAGTCGCACAGGACCACGAGGTCGTAGGCGACGCCCGGTTGGGGATCGGTGCGGACGGCGTCGACGCCGTCGAGGAACCGGTACAGCTGGGGAACCCCGTCGCTCGCCGCGACCGTGGCCGTGCCCCCGAGCGCCTCGACGATCAACCCGATCGCCATCGACGCCCCGAGGGCGTCGGCGTCGGGGTTCTCGTGGCCCACTGCGAGGACGGACCGGGCCGCGCGGAGAGCGGCGACGACGTCGTCGGGCACGACCGCCGCCAGCGCCGCGAGATCGGCCAGCGCTGCGTTCACCGATGGCTCCCACGACGGTGGCGGGTCGGCGGACGACTTGGACCGGTCGGACGACCCGATCCGGTCGCGGAACGGGGCTGCCCGCCCGGACCCCTGGGCCGCGACGGCCGTGACGACGGCGGCCGGCCGCCGCCCGGCGCCGCTCCACCCGGGCCCGTGTCCCCCGCACCGGCCCGGGTCGCGCCGGTGTCGCCCTCGGCGGCGGGCGCTTCGGGCTCGTCGGCGTCGCCGGGGTGGCGGAGGCGCGGCACCGGGGTGGGCAGCAATTCGCCCCGCGGCGCATCGGCGATCGCCTCGCCGCGTGCCACGTCGCCCGACTCGAGCTCATCCAGGATCCGCAGCACCCGCGTGCCGCGCTCGGCCGAATCGTCGAGCGTCACGTGGAGTGCCGGGATGCGCCGGATGCGGAGCCGGCTCCCGAGCTCGTGCCGGACGTAGCCCATCGCACGGTCGAGGGCGACCAGCGTCTCCTTCCGCTCCGCGGACCCGCCGATCACGCTGACCCACACCTTCGCATGCCGCAGATCCGGCGTCGTCTCGACGTCGGTGACCGTGGCAAACCCGATATGCGGGTCCTGGACGTCCTTGGCGAGGATCGCCCCGATCTCCTCGCGAAGGAGCTCGTCGACCCGGTCGATGCGCTGGCTCATGAACCGGTCAGTGGATGCTTCCGCGGCTCACCGACTGCTGGGTGAACGCCTCGATGATGTCGCCCTCCTGCAGGTCGTGGAAGCCGATCAGCTGGATGCCGCACTCGTAGCCCTGGTTGACTTCGCGCACGTCGTCGCGGAAGCGCCGCAGGGACTCGATCCGGTCGGTGGCGATCAGTCGACCGCCGCGGTAGACGCGCGCCCCGGCGGCCCGGACGATCCGGCCCTCGGTGACGAACGATCCCGCGATCACGACCGACTTCCCGACCCGGAAGATCTGGCGAACCTCGGCCCGGCCCTCGACCTGCTCCACGATCTCCGGCTCGAGCATGCCCGTGAGGGCCTTCTCGATGTCGTCGGTGAGCTGGTAGATGATGTCGTAGAGGCGGACGTCGACCTTCTCGGCTTCGGCCGTCCGGCGCGCCTGCGGGTCGATCTTCGTGTTGAAGCCGACGACGATCGCGTTCGAGGCCGAGGCGAGCAGGATGTCGGTGTCCGAGATGTCTCCGGTCCCCTCGTGGAGGACGCTGATCCGGACCTCGTCCGACGTGATCTGCTGCAGGGCGTGGGTGATGGCGCCCAGCGAGCCCGACACGTCGGCCTTGAGGATGATCCGGAGCTCCTTGGCCTGGCCCTCCTGGAACTGGCTGAACAGGTCCTCGAGGGTGGCCTTCTGGAACGTCCCGGTCTGGGCGGAGGCAGCCGCGCGGGCCTGCTCGACCATGCCGCGGGCGGTCTTCTCGTCGTCGACCACGCGCAGGATGTCGCCCGCCTCCGGGACTTCGGCGAGGCCGAGCACGACCGCCGCGGACGACGGTCCCACCTTCTGGGTCCGCTTTCCGGCGGCGTTGTCGAGCGCCTTGACCTTGCCGTAGGTCTTGCCGACGACGACGATGTTGCCGATCCGCAGGGTCCCGGTCTGCACGACGACGGTCGCCACCGGCCCGCGGCCCTTGTCCATCTCGGCCTCGATGATCGTGCCGATGGCCGCCCGCTTCGGGTTCGCCTTGAGCTCCTGGAGGTCGGCCACGAGGAGGACCATGTCGAGCAGGTCCTCGAGGCCGATCCGGGCCTTGGCCGAGACGGGCACGAGCGGCACGTCGCCGCCGTACTCCTCGATGACGACGTTCGCCTCGGCGAGCTCGGTCTTGACCCGGTCCGGGTTGGCGTCCGGCTTGTCGATCTTGTTGAGGGCGACGATGATCGGGACCCGCGCCGCGCGGGCGTGGCTGATCGCCTCGAGGGTCTGGGGCATGACCCCGTCGTCGGCCGCCACGACGATGATCGCGATGTCGGTGACCTTGGCGCCGCGGGCGCGCATGGCGGTGAACGCCTCGTGGCCCGGGGTGTCGAGGAAGACGACCTTCTTGCCGTCCTTCACGATCTCCGAGGCGCCGATGTGCTGGGTGATGCCGCCCCGCTCGCCCGCGGCGACGGTCGTGCTCCGGATCGCGTCGAGGAGGCTCGTCTTGCCGTGGTCGACGTGGCCCATCACGGTCACGATCGGCGGCCGCGGCACCAGGAGCGCCGCGTCCCCCTCATCGAGCCCGATATCGACCTTCGTCGCCGGGGCGGCCTCCTCCGCGCCCTCGTCCTCCGTCGTGGCGACCGGCGCCTCCGGCTCGGCGATGTCGAACCCGAGCTCGACGGCCACGGCGCTGGCCGTGTCGCGGTCGATGAGCTGGTTGATCGTGGCGAAGATGCCGCTCTTGATCAGCTCGCGGATGACGTCCGCGGCGTTGACGCCGAGGAGCTCGGCGAGCTCCTTGACGAGGATCGTCGGCGGCAGTGCGACGGCCCCGCGATCTCGCGGCTCGGCGACCGCGGCGGGCGCGAACGCTCCGTCGCGCCGGGGTGGCTTGCGGGGCCCGCGACGGCCGCGGGTCCCGCTCCTGCTTCGTGCCATCAGGCCCCTCCTTCAGGGTGGTCGGATGCGTGAATTGGCGAGGCCGCCAGTTCGGACGTCCCGGCAAAGAGGCCGTCCGGGATCGGGGCTTCGAGCGCCCGTCGGAGGGCACCCTTGGCGATCGAGATGTGCTGACAGGCCGGGTCGGCGCACACGTACGCACCGCGCCCCGGCGCCCTGCCGGTGGGATCGACCACGACCTCCCCGGCGGGGGTGCGGACCACGCGCAGGAGCTCCCGCTTCTGGCGCGCCGTCCGGCATGCGACGCAGGTCCGGGTCGGGAACCGCCGGGCAGGCGGCCCGCCGGAGCTGCCGCGGGCTACGACTCCACCTCCTTCGCGGCGACGGGCTCGACGACCGGGGCGTCGCCGGTCGTCGCAGGCGGCTCGGCCGCCTGGACGTCGCTTCGAATGTCGATCCGCCAGCCGGTCAGCTTGGCCGCCAGGCGGGCGTTCTGACCCTCGCGCCCGATGGCCAGGGAGAGCATCTTCTCGGGGACCGTCACGGCCGCGATCCGGCGCTCCTCGTCGATCCGGACGCTGACCACCTGGGCCGGGCTCAGGGCCTTGGCCACGAACACGGCCGGGTCGGCGTCCCATTCGATCACGTCGATCTTCTCACCCGCCAGCTCGGCCACGACCGCCTGGACGCGCGCCCCGCGCTGCCCGACGGTGGCGCCAACGGGGTCGAGGCCCTCCTGCCGCGAGGCGACCGCAACCTTGGAGCGGCTGCCAGGCTCGCGGGCGATGGCCTTGATCTCGACGGTGCCGTTGTGGATCTCGGGGACCTCGAGCTCGAAGAGGCGGCGCAGGAATCCCTTGTGGGTTCGGCTGACGAGCACCTGGGGTCCCTTGGGCGCGCGGCGGACCTCGAGCACGAACGCCTTGACGTTCTGCCCGATGCGGTAGTGCTCGACCGGCGACTGCTCGGTCGTGGCGAGGATCGCCTCGGCCTTGCCGAGCTCGAGGATGATCGCCCGCGGCTCGACCCGGTTGACCGTGCCGGTGATGAGCTCGCCCTCGCGGCTGGCGTACTGGTCGTACACCACGTCGCGCTCGGCCTCGCGCAGCCGCTGCAGGACGACCTGCTTGGCGGTCTGGGCGCCGATCCGCCCGAACGCATCCTGGCCGAGCTGCTCGGTCACGATGACCTCCCCGACGATCGCGTCGGGCTTGTAGGCGCGGGCCTGCTCGAGGGTGAGCTGGGTCAGCTCGTCCTCGATCTCGTCGACGACGATCCGCTCGCGGGTGACGATCATGTCGCCGCGCTCGGCCTCGATCCGGACGCGGACGTCCTCGTTGCCCGGGATGCGGCGGTAGGCGGATTCGATCGCGTCCTCGATCGTGTGGATGAGGTGCTCGCGGGGGACGCCCTTCTCCGCGTTGAGCTGGAGGAGGGCGCCGACGAAGTCCCGACTCATGCGCGCACCTCCACCATCTTCTGTATCGCACGACCCGACCCGCCGATCGGGCGGTGGCCGAACCCGCCGCCGAAAAGAAAACGTGGGTGTCACCCACGTCAGGAGGCGGCGCGGTTCGGAGTTTGGGCGAGTATACCGCGCCCGCCTCGCATCCTCAACCAACGGCCGGCCGGCCGGCCCGTGGCAGAGGCGGCGGCCACGCCGCGGCGACCCTGTCCGGAGGTGCGGCACACGGCAGGACGCCGCGGCGGCGCCCGCGCGAAGCGCCGGTCGGTCAGCCGGCCGCAGCGCCCTCCGGCGCCGGCCAGCGCCGGGCCACGTACTCCTCGAGCAGCGCGATGAAGCGCGCCACGATGTCGTCGCCGCGCAGCGTGTCGAACAGCCGGCCGTCGACGAAGACGGGCGCGACCGGCTCCTCGAACGTGCCGGGCAGCGAGATCCCGATGTCGGCGTGCTTCGATTCGCCCGGGCCGTTCACGACGCAGCCCATGACCGCGACCGTGAGCTCCTCGACCCCGGGGTGCGCGGTCCGCCAGTCCGGCATGCGCGCCTTCAGGTGCCCGGTGATCTCGTGCGCCATCTCCTGGAAGAAGGTGGAGGTCGTCCGGCCGCAGCCGGGGCAGGCCGAGACCTGGGGCATGAAGGAGCGCAGGCCGAGCGATTGGAGGACCTGCTGGGCGACCTCGACCTCGAGCTCCCGGCCGGCCCCCGGCTCCGGCGTCAGGGAGACCCGGATCGTGTCGCCGACACCCTCGGCGAGCAGGATCGAAAGGCCTGCCGTCGACGCCACGATGCCCTTCATCGCCATCCCCGCCTCGGTCAGGCCGAGGTGCAGCGGGTAGTCGCAGCGCGCGGCGAGGATCCGGTAGACATCGACGAGGTCGCCGACGCCGGACACCTTGGCCGACACGATGATCCGGTCGTGGCGCAGCCCGGTCTCCTCGGCGAGCTCCGCCGACCGGAGCGCCGACTGGATCATCGCCTCGATCATCACGTCGCGCGCGTCGCGCGGCTCGGGCAGCGCGGCGTTCTCTGCCATCAGCGTGGTCAGCAGCGCCTGGTCCAGCGAGCCCCAGTTGACCCCGATGCGGACTGGCTTGGCGTTCTCGACCGCGACCCGGACGATGGTCTGGAAGTTCGCGTCGTGCCGGGTCGTCCCGACGTTGCCAGGGTTGATCCGGTACTTGTCGAGCGCACGCGCCATGGCCGGGTAGGCGACGAGCAGCTTGTGGCCGTTGTAGTGGAAGTCGCCCACGATCGGCGTGGCGAAGCCGAGGTCGCGGACCTTGCGGACCAGCTCGGGCACCGCGGCCGCGGCGGCCTCGGTGTTCACGGTCACCCGCACGAGCTGGGAGCCTGCCTGCGCCAGGCGGGCGACCTGCAGCGCGGTCGCGTCCGCGTCGGCCGTGTCGGTGTTGGTCATCGACTGGACGACAACGGGGTGGGCGCTCCCGACGAGGACGCCGCCGACGTCGACCGACGGCGTCGGGCGACGGCGCGGCCGGGCCCCGGCCGTCGCGCCAGGATCCCGGCTCACGGCGTCGCGCCGCCGCCGAACAGCCGGATGATGTCGAAGCCGCTGATCCAGATGATGATCCCGAACAGGACCATGAAGCCGACCAGGTACGTGAGGCGCTCTGCCGTGACCGCCGTCTCTGCCGACGGGCCGTTCACCCGGATCCCGACCCGTCCGAGCACCCGGCGGCTCCGCGAGAGGAAGGCCTTGACCAGCAGCACCAGGACCCGCCCGCCGTCGAGGGCCGGGATCGGGAGGATGTTGACGAGCGCCAGGTTCGCCGACAGGAGCGCGGCCAGGTAGAGCGTCATGATCGGCCCGGACTGCCAGAACACCTGGCCGACCATGCTGGCGATCCCGATCGGGCCGGATACCGGGGGCGCCTGGGTCGGGTTCGACACGATCGAGGACGCGAGGTTGCCGAGTCCGTTGAGGACCATCCCGAAGGCGGCACCCGTCAGCTGGACGCCGATCGCGATCGCGTCGCCGAGCGACCGGCCGGTGTACTCGCCGAAGTAGGCCTCCTCGAAGGGCTTGGTGCGGCCCGAGATCCCGAGCGCCCCGTGCGTGGCGTCGATCTGGTCAGGCGCCCGCAGCGTCACCGGGACCTGGATCTGCGAGCCGTCGCGCAGGATCCCGAGGGTGATGGTCGAGCCGGCCTTCGCCCGGATGCCGTCGAGGACGTTCTGCGAGCCGAACATCTCGTAGCGCTGCCCGTCGACGGCGACGATGGCGTCGCCCGGCTGGAGGCCCGCCGCGGCCGCCGGCGACGACGGGTCGACCTCCTGGAACCGGACCCCGATGAAGGGGGTCATGACCCAGGCGATCGCCGTGAAGAGGACGAACGCGACCAGCAGGTTCATGGTCGCGCCGGCGAGCAGGACCACGATCTTCTTCCAGAGGCGCGCGACCGCGAACGAGCGAGGATCGTCCGAGTCGCCGTCCTCGCCCTCGAGGCGGACGAAGCCGCCGATGGGGAGCCAGTTGAGGGTGTAGAGCGTCTCCCCCTTCGACCGCAGCACCCGCGCCCGTGGCGGGAAGCCGATGGCGAACTCGTGGACGCGCATGCCGAAGATCCGCGCGGTGACGAAATGTCCGAGCTCGTGGAGGATCACGAGGACGCTCAGGATGGCGATGAAGAGGACGATCGTGATCGCCACCTGGATGAGCTGCATGCCTGCTCCTACGCTCCTGCGCCCGGAGCGGTTCCTGGTCCGGCGAAGGCGGCCCGCACCTCGCGGTCGAGGTCGACGAGCTCCTCGTAGCCGGGCGCCTGATCGGCGCTCTGCCCATAGCGTGCCACGGCTTGCTCGAGAAGGCGTGGAATGCCCAGGAAGCCGAGCGTCCCGTCGAGGAACCGGGCAACTGCGACCTCGTCGGCCGCGATGAGGGACGCCGTCGCGCGCGAGCCGATCCGGCCGGCGGCGCGGGCGATCCGGAGCGCCGGGAAGCGCTCCTCGTCAGGGGCCCGGAAGTCGAGCCGGCCGGTCGCGACGAGGTCGGGCGGGGCGACCGGCGACGGCAGGCGCTCGGGGTACGTGATCGCATACTGGATCGGCAGGCGCATGTCAGGGCTGCCCAGCTGGGCCTTGAGCGAGCCGTCGCGGAAGCGGACGGCCGAGTGAACGACCGACTGAGGGTGGACGACCACCTCGATCCGGTCGTAGTCCATGGCGTAGAGCCAGTGCGCCTCGATGATCTCGAGGCCCTTGTTGACGAGGGTCGCCGAGTCGATCGTGATCTTGGCGCCCATCACCCAGGTCGGGTGGCGCAGGGCCAGCTCGGGGGTGACGCCGGCGAACGCCGCGATCGGCAGGTCGAGGAACGGGCCGCCCGACGCGGTCAGCAGGAGTGCCGCGACGCCGTCGATGCCCTCGCCGACGAGGCTCTGCCAGATCGCCGAATGCTCGGAGTCGATCGGGCGGAGCCAGCCCAGGGGGCTCGCCAGCGGGTCCCGTGGGTCGGTCGCCGCTCGTTCGGCTGCCCTGGCGCGTGCCTCGGCCATCACGAGGTGGCCGCCGGCCACCAGCGTCTCCTTGTTCGCCGTCGCGACGACCTTGCCGGCACGCAGCGCGGCAAGGACGGGCCGCAGGCTGACGACGCCGCCTGTCCCGACCACCACCAGCCCGACGTCTTCGCGCGTCGCGAGCTCGACGAGCGCATCCGGCCCGCGGACGCGCGCCGTCCCGGCCGGGAGGTCGAGGGGCGTCGTGTCGCCGTCCGGTCCCGCGAGCGCCACGGCCCTGGGGTGCAGGCGGTGGGCCTGCCCCTCGAGCAGGTGGGCCTGGCTCCCCGTCGCGAGCGCGACCACCTGCCAGTCCGGGGCGAGCCGCTCGAGGACCTCGACCGCCTGGGTGCCGATCGAGCCGCCGGACCCGAGCAGGGCGACGCCCACCGGGTCGCGTCGATCGCGCGGGGACGCCCCGGGCGCGACCTGTTCAGGCATGCGCGACGATGATCCAGGTGACGAGCACGGGCGCCGCGAAGAGGATCGAATCGATCCGGTCGAGCACGCCGCCGTGGCCCGGGATCAGGGTCCCCGAATCCTTCGCGTTGGCCGCCCGCTTGAGCAGCGATTCGGCCAGGTCGCCCGCCTGGGCCGCCGCCCCGATGAGCGGGCCGAGGACCACGGCCTCGAGCGGGTTCATGCCGGCCAGGGCCAGCACGGCCGCGACGACGACGGTCGCCACGACGAGGCCGCCTGCGACGCCCTCGGCCGTCTTGCGGGGCGAGATCCACGGGAAGAACGGGCGCCGCCCGATCTGGCGCCCGACGAGGTAGGCGCCCGTGTCGAAGCTCCACACGCCGGCCAGCAGGACGATCACCCACGCGCGCTCGGCCCACAGGCCGCTCCCGGTCGAGAGGCCGGACAGGATCGCGACGGACCCCACGAGCGCGACATAGACCGCCCCGAAGACCGTCGCGGACCAGGCGTCGAACCCGGCGGAAGGCTCCTTCCAGGCGAACGCGGCGAAGGCCAGGCCGACCGCCACGACCCCGATGAGCGACAGCGGGTCGACCCGCACGAGCCGTGCCGCGACCTGGACGGCCACGTCGGGATGCCCGAGCAGGTCGCTGTCGAGGATCACGGGCAGGGCCGTGAACGCGACGAGGAGGAGCGCCCCGGCGGCGACCCCGCCCGTGACCGTCGGCCGCCCCGTGGCGGCGAGCAGCCCGTCCGCCTCGGTCGCAGCGACCGCCGCCAGGAGCAGCACGAGAGCGCCGATGCCGATCCCGCCCGTGGCGATTGCGACGACCACCAGGGGCACCATGACCGCTGTGCTGATGGCTCGCTCGCGCACGCCGATCGCCTTCCGGCCCTACCGGCCGAAGCGCCGCTCGCGGCCGGCGAACGCGGCGAGGGCCGCGTCGAACGCGGCGGCGTCGAAATCGGGCCAGAGCGTCGGACAAAGGTGCAGCTCGGCGTAGGCCGACTGCCAGATCAGGAAGTTGGAGAGGCGCTGCTCGCCGCCGGTCCGGATCACGAGGTCGGGGTCGGGCAGGCCGGCGGTGTAGAGGTGGGATGCCACCATCGCCTCGTCGACCTGCTCCGGCGGCGTGCCGGCTGCGACGATCGCCCGGACCGCGTCGACGATCTCGGTGCGCCCGGCGTAGTTGAACGCCACGTTCAGGATCAGGCGATCACCGCCGCGGGTGGCTGCCAGCGACGCCTCGATCGATGCTCGCACCTCGGCAGGCAGCTCGGCAACCCGGCCCGAGACGCGAACCTCGACGCCCTGGCGGATCAGCTCCGGCGTCTCGGCCCGGATCGCCTGCTCGAGGAGCGCGAACAGCCCGACGACTTCCTCGTCCGTGCGTGCCCAGTTCTCGCGGCTGAAGGCGTACAGCGAGAGCACGCGGATCCCGCGCCTGACGGCGTGCTCGACGAGGAAGCGGATCTTCTCGACGCCCGCCGCGTGGCCCTCGTGCTCCGGGACCCCGCGCGCCCGGGCCCAGCGGCGGTTGCCGTCCATGATGACGGCGACATGGGTCGGCACGCCCAGGACCGCTCCGTCCGGCTCGTCGGGCGGCTCCGCGTGAGCGACCGGCGGCGTGTCGCGCGGGCGGGCGAGCTGTGCGCGGGCCACCTAGACCTCGAGGACCTCGCGCTCCTTGGCGCCGCCGACCTTGTCGACGTCGCCGATATGGCGATCGGTCACCTTCTGGAGCGTCTCGAGCTCCCGGTGGGCCTCGTCGGTCCCGATGACGCCGTCGCGCTCCTCCTTCTTGATCAGCTCGGCGGCCTCCCGGCGGAGGTTCCGGATCTCGACCCGGGCATCTTCCATGCGGCGATGGACGACCTTGACGAGGTCGCGGCGGCGCTCCTCCGTCAGGGGCGGGATGTTGAGCCGGACCACGGTCCCATCGACGTTCGGCGTCAGGCCGATGTCGCTCTTGAGGATCGCCTTCTCGATCGCGCCGAGGACACCCCTGTCCCATGGCTGGATCACGATCTGGTGCGGCTCGGGGACGCTGATCCCGGCCAGCTGGTTGAGAGCGGTCGGCGTCCCGTAGTACTCGACGTGGATGCGCTCCACGAGCGACGTCGAGGCTCGCCCGGTCCGGATTCCCTGGAGGTCGCGCTCCATCGCCTCGACAGCGCGGGCCATCTTCGGCTCGATCGTGGTGAGGGTCTGGCTTGTCATGCCGCGCCACCTCCGGAGATGAGGGTCCCGACCTGCTCACCGAGGGACGCCCGGCGGATGTTGTCGGGGCGGTTCAGGTCGAAGACGATGATCGGAAGATCGTTCTCCATGCACAGCGACACGGCCGTGGAGTCCAGGACCGCGAGGCGATCGGTCAGGACGTCCGCGTAGCTGAGCGCATCGTAGCGTCGGGCGAGGGGGTTGAGCTTTGGATCCGCGTCGTAGACGCCGTCCACCTTCGTCGCCTTGAGGAGGACGCGGGCGCCGATCTCAACGGCCCGCAGCGCGGCGGCGGTGTCGGTCGTGAAATACGGGTTGCCCGTCCCGGCCACGAAGATCGTGACCCGTCCCTTCTCCAGGTGGCGGATCGCGCGGCGCCGGATGTACGGCTCGGCGACCTCGTTCATCGCGATGGCGGTCATGACGCGGGTGGGGACGCCGAGGCGCTCCAGGGCATCCTGGAGCGCCAGGCCGTTCATCACGGTCGCCAGCATGCCGATGTAGTCGCCGGTGGCCCGATCCATGCCCCGCGCGGCGGCCGCGAGGCCACGGAAGATGTTGCCGCCCCCGACGACGATCCCGACCTGGACGCCGGCCTCGCGGGCGGCCCCGACCTGCGTCCCGATGAAGGTGCAGACAGCGGGATCGACGCCGTACTTGCGGTCACCGAGGAGCGCCTCGCCGGAGATCTTCAGCAGGACCCGGCTGTAGGCCGGGTCCGCGGCCGCGCCGACGGCCGCGCTGGCGCTCGCGGTGGCGGCCGCGATCGGGTCCGCGACCGTGCCGGCGGCCGCGCTGGCGCCCTCCGTGTCGCTCACAGCTCTTCGCCGACCTCGTAGCGGACGAAGCGGCGAACCCGGATGTTCTCGCCGATCGTCGCGATCGCCTGGGTCACGAGGTCCCGGACGCTCTGCTCGGTGTCGCGGAAGGGCTGGTCCAGGAGGCAGACCTGCTGGAACCACTTGCGGAGCTGGCCCTCGACGATCTGGGCGCGGATGTGCTCCGGCTTCTTCAGGGTGGCCTCGTCGGCGAGCAGGGCCGCCTGCTTGGCCTCGAGGTCCGCCGCGGGGATGTGGTCGGCGTCGACGTAGAGCGGGGCCAGCCCGGCAACCTGCATCGACAGGTCGCGGACGAGCTTCTGGAACTGCTCGTTGCGCGCCACGAAGTCGGTCTCGCAGTTGACCTCGATCAGGACGCCGATCCGGCCTCCGGTGTGGATGTAGCTCGCCACGATCCCTTCGCGGGCATCGCGACCGGCCTTCTTGGCGGCGGCCGCGAGACCGCGCTCGCGGATGAGGGCGACGGCCTTCTCGAGGTCGCCGTCGGACTCCTCGAGCGCTCGCTTGCAGTCCATCATGCCGGCGCCGGTGCGGACGCGGAGCTCCTTGACGTCGGCCGCGGTGATCGTTGCCATCGGGTAGCCAATCTCCTGTTGCAGTCGCGGGCGGCGCCCGCGGGTCGCGACGCCGCGGGCGGCGGCGGGGCGGGCGGTCGGACCTGGGTCGTCCGGCCGCGCTGTGATCTGTGCCGGCGCTAGCTCTGGGTGGGTGCCGCCTCCGGGCCTGGGGCCGCCGGCGCGGCCGGCACAGCCGGGCCTCCGGGCAGGAGCTCCTCCTCGACGTCGGGCTCGAACGTGAGCGCACCGCCGGCGGCAAGCTGGGCCACGAGGTCGTCGGCCGAGGCGATCTCGTCGGCGCCGAAGCCGGCGGTCATCTCGGGCTCCGGCTCGGGCTCGCGATCGCTGCGCGCGGACCGCTCGCGGCCACCCTCGATCGCGGCATCCGCGACCACGGCGCAGAGCAGGCGGATGGCCCGGATCGCATCGTCGTTGGCCGGGATGATGTAGTCGAGCTCGTCGGGGTCGACGTTGGTGTCGCCGGTCCCGATGATCGGGATCTCGAGCTTCCGGCACTCCGTCACCGCGATCCGCTCGCGAGCCGGGTCGACGATGAACACGGCGCCGGGGAGACGCTTCATCTTGCGGATGCCGCCCAGCGACAGGCGGAGCTTGCGGAGCTCCTCGAGCAGGCGGGCGGCTTCCTTCTTCGTCATCCGGTCGAAGTCGCCATTCGCCTGGCGGGCCTCGAGCTGCTCGAGGAGCGCGAGGCGCTTCTTGATCGTGACGAAGTTGGTCAGCATGCCGCCCAGCCAGCGGGAAGTGACGTAGGGCTGGCCGGCGCGGTCGGCCTCCTGCATCACCGGCTCCTGGGCCTGCTTCTTGGTGCCGATGAAGAGGATCGCCTCGCCGCGGGCGGTGGTCTCGCGCACGGCGTCGAGCGCCGTGTCGAGGCGCTTGACCGTCTGGGCCAGGTCGATGATGTGGATCCCGTTGCGCTCGGCGAAGATGAACGGGCGCATCTTGGGATTCCAGCGGCGCGTCTGGTGGCCGAAGTGGACGCCGGCCTCGAGCAGCTGCCGCATGGAGACGGTGGGCACGGGGACATTCCTCCTGTCGGTTCTTCCTCCGCGGGCCTCGCCCCGGGACCGGTCTCGACGCGGGTCCTGCCCGCTCTGTCGAGGCACCGGCACCGTTCCGGGGGTTTGGATGGCGCCGCGTGTGATCTCGTCGGCCACGCGAGTGGCACGCCGGGGCCGGCCGGAGGATCCGGTCGGTCGGAGCGGAGTCTAGCACAGGGTTCGGGCCCCCCGGCCCGCCTGCCCTACCCCACCCCGCGATGGTGGCGAATGCGCGGCCCCTGGCCGGGATGTCGGGGTGGCTCGACGACGACGGCGTCGAGGCGCGCGGGCAGATCGGGGATCGGCGACCCGCCGGGCAACGCGCCGCCGTCCAGGAGCCTGCCGATCCCGGCGCGCAGGCGGGCGAGCTTGCGCGGGTCGATCGTCTCCTCGGCAATCCCGAAGTCGCGTCGGCTGCGCCAGCGCACCTCGACCACGACGAGGGCCGCGGGCGGTCCCGGGTCGACGCCGACCAGGTCGAGCTCGAGCCGCCCCACCCGCAGGCGGCGCGCCAGGATGGTCCAGCCCGCCCCCTCGAGCCGGTCTGCGACGAGGTCCTCGGCGCGATCGCCGGCGCGCTGGGACGAGGTGCGTCCGGGTCGCGGATCCATGGTGGGGAGGGTGGCGCGTCCCGCTCATCGCGGGCTTATCGCCAGCGTGCCGCTGTCGGCCCGAATACGCATGGAGGTCACGAGATCGCCGACAAGGGGGTCGTCGGGCGGGCCGGACCCGGCTCCGGCGGTGCCCTGATCGCCGCCCTTGTGCTCGCGCTGTGAATGGTCGTAGTCCGGTCAGACCCAAGCCTCGGACCGGCAGCGCGCGGCTTGACCTCCCTCTGGGCGACCCGGGCGCCCGCACCCGGCCCCTTGGAGCGGCGTGGGGTTCCGAGGCTGTTCCCGGGGCAGGGATGGTCGCGGGATGGGAGCCCAGCGACATGACGCGGAGCGGCCGATCGGATGTCGTGGCTCCCCCGAAGGTCATGGATGTCCGAGCGACGGGCGCTCGAGATGATCGTGGGCATGCCGCTCTCCGATCTCCTGACCGATGAGTTCCTCTTCCGTGCCCTGATGGACAACGGGGCGGACAGCATCTACTTCAAGGACCGTCAATGCCGCCTCTTGCGGGTGAGTCGAACGATGGCCGAGAACCTGGGCTTCGTGGATCCCGCGGAGCTGATCGGCAAGTCGGACGTCGACCTGTTCGGCGAGGCGTTCGGCCAGGCGACCCGACTCGACGACCTGCGGGTCATGGAGACGGGCCGGCCCATCGTCGGCCTGATCGAGAGCCGCCCGCTGGGCAACGGCCAGACGAACTGGACCCTGTCCACCAAGGTACCGATGCGTGACGCCTCCGGCACGGTGATCGGGCTGGCAGGCATCACGCGTGACATCAACGAGATCCGGCAGACCGAGGTCGCCCTCCAGCACCTCGCCACGCACGATGCCCTCACCGGCCTGCCGAATTGATTCCTGATGGTCGACCGGTTGAACCAGGTCATGGCCCGTGCCAGACGATCGGATGCAGCCCCCGCCGTCCTGTACATGGACCTCGACCGCTTCAAGGACGTCAACGACTCCCGCGGGCACGAGTTCGGCGATCTCCTGCTCCGGGCCGTCGGCGAGCGGTTGCGCAGGAGCGTCCGGCAGAGCGACACGGTCGCCCGTCTTGGGGGCGACGAGTTCGTGATCATCCTCGAGGTCGTCAACGCGCACCGGGAGGCCGACATCGTCGCGCTCAACGTCAGGCGCGCCATCGCCAGGCCGTTCAACCTGGCGGGATCCAGGCTGAACATCACCGTCAGCATCGGCATCAGCTTCTATCCGGAGAGCGGCGGGGACGCGGACGGGCTGCTGCGGGCCGCCGACTACGCCATGTACCTGGCCAAGCGAGAGGGCGGCAATCGCCACCTGGCATGCCTCCCGGGCATGCCCCGACCTGGCGGGGACGTCCCAGCCGAGCCGCCAGCCCCGATCGAAGAGCGCAATCGGCCGTCGGAGCCAGAGCCCCGCCGTCTCGCCGGGGCGCCGCGCCGACGATCGAGCAGGCGTCGGCTGCCGAGGTCGATGGGAGCGGACCCTCGCTCGCCGGCGGCACCGCCTCAGCCAGCACCCTAGCCGAGCGGGCCTCCATCCCGGCCGGGCTCACCCGGCCCCTGTCGCGCTCGCTCGCACGCCGGATGCGCTCCGGGCGGTTCGCGACCATCGGCGCCAGGGGGATCCCGGCGTCGTGCGCGGCGGGCGAGCCTATCGCGCGACCAGCACCTCGACCGCCTCGGGCTCGGCCGCGACGTCGCGCGGTCCGAAGTCGAAGCCCAGCTGCTCGCTCCCGTCAAGGGCGCGCCGCGTCGTGATGAACGACCGCCGGTGGTGCTCGGTGACGCCCAGCGCGGTCATCGCCGCACGATGCTCGCCGGTCGCATAGCCGGCATTGTGCTCCCAGCCGTAGCCTGGGTGGCGGATCGCCAGGCGCGCCATCAAACGGTCGCGGACGACCTTCGCGACGACGGACGCACAGGCGATCGAATAGACAAGCGCGTCACCGTCGACGATGGCGTCGTAGGGTCCGACCGCGGCCTCGAAGCCGGCGATCCGCAGGCCGTCCACGAGGACGTGATCGTGCCCCCCGAGGCGCGCGATCGCCCGCCGCATCGCCAGGTGCGTCGCGTGATAGATGTTGATCGTGTCGATCTCGCGGACCGACGCCGCTCCGACGCCGACGGCGACCGCGCGGCGCCGGATCTCGGGCGCCAGCGCCTCGCGCTGGGCGGCCGACAGGGTCTTCGAATCGCGGACGCCGCTGATCCGGTGGCAGTTCGGGCGGAGGATCACGCGCCGCGGCGACGACCGGTCCGCAGGCAGGCGCCACGCCGACCTCGTCGACCCCGGCCACCCGGGCCGCGCCGGCGCGCCAGAGCAGGCGCTCGAATTGGAGGGTCGGGACGACGACGGCCATCGGGGCAAGGGTAGCCGATGGGTTCGGGCCGCGGGCCGGCGCGCGCGCCCAACCCCGACGAGCGGCGGCCATCGTCTCGGCGCGACCAGCCCCGCCGGAGAATCGAAACGGCCCCGCCAGGCTCGGACGGGGCCGTCTGGTCGCGCCGCTGGCGCGGGCGCCGGGTGGGCGCGGGTGTCAGTTCGTGCGGCGCTCGCGGAGCGTGGCGGCCTTGCCGACGCGCTTGCGGAGGAAGTAGAGCTTGGCTCGCCGGGCGACGCCGTGGCGGACGACCTCGATCCGGTCGATCCGCGGGCTGTTGACCTTGAAGGTCCGCTCGACGCCCACGCCCGAGGCGATCCGGCGCACCGTCACCGAGCGCGTGATCCCGCCGCCTGTCAGGCGCAGGATGGTGCCTTCGAAGACCTGGATCCGCTCGCGGTTGCCCTCGACCACCTTGGCCGCAACCTTGATCGTGTCACCCGGTGACAGCTCCGGGATGTCTGTGCGGATCTGGTCCTTGACGATCTCGTCGAGTACGTTCACCGGGTTCCTCGTGACTGCTCTCTCGGGCGGCCGGCAGGGAACCCGCGGTCCGCGTGGTGGGGCGTGCTGGAACGGCCGCGCATCCGCTCGACCGGCGGCGGAGTATAGCACGCCCGACCGCGTCCCAGCCGGCCGGGACGCCGCGACAACCGGCCGGGCTCGGTCGCCCGCGGCTCTGCCCCGCCGGCGCACGTCTCGGCGGGCCGGCCTGCCCCGTCGCGTCCGCGCGCCGCGCCGGGCCGCCGTTCGCGTCCCACGCCGTGCGTCACGGGGCGAGGGTCGGCAGGGAGAAGATGGGCCCCGGCGACGGCGGCGTGTAGGCGCGTGGGCTCGCGCCGGGCGAGGCGTCGCGGACGGGTCCCGTCGCGTAGAAGCCTGGCGTGCCCCCGATCACCACGCAGGTCTCGTCGGTCCAGATACTCCCGCAGCATGGTCTCCGGGAACTCGCCGACGAACTCGACGACCCACGCCGGCTTGTCCGCCTTGGCCGTGACGTCGGGCGTCGCCTTCGTGAGCCGCGTGTAGCGGGGCAGGTCCGCGGCGCGGGGCACCAGGCCGGCCCGGTCGACGGTCTGGATGCCGCGCCGGAACACGTCGCAGCGGGTGAAGATGGCGCGAGCCGCTGCGCTCATGTGCGAGATGGACACCGGCGTGATCGATGGATCGACGGGCGCGCGAGCGGGCCGGACGGGCGAGCCCGTCGGCGTGGGCACTGGCGAGCCCGTCTGCGAGGGGCCGGGCGTGGCGAGCGGCGCCGCGGACGGAGGCTTCGTGGGGGCCGTGCTCGGGTGCTCGGTCGTCGCCGACGGCGGCGGAACCGGCGGTGCGGCACACCCGGCCAAGGCGAGCGCCGGCGCGAGCGCGAGGGCGACGATCGCGCGCGACGCCCGGCACCTTCGGATCACGACCGCTGCCCCGATGCGGCGGGCGCCTCGCGAGTCCACGGCTTCGAGTGCCGACCACGGCGATCGTGGGCTCCGGCTGGCGCGACGCCACCGGCTGGGCCGGAAGGCGTCGGGGTCACCCGTCCTCCTCCCGGATCTCAGCCAGGAGCGCGGACTCCTCCTTCGATAGCGGACGTTCGTCGAGCAGGTCCGGCCGGCGCTCGAGGGTGCGGCGCAGCGACTCGCGGACCCGCCAGCGGCGCACCTGCTCGTGGTGACCCGAGACGAGGACGTCGGGCACCGTCGCCCCTTCGAATTCCGCAGGACGCGTGAACTGCGGATACTCCAGGAGCCCTGAGCTGAAGGATTCGTCCGACAGGCTGGCCGCGTCGATCGCTCCGGGCAGCAACCGCAGCACCGCGTCGCAGATGACGAGCGCGGGCAGCTCCCCGCCCGTCAGGACGTAGTCGCCGATCGAGAGCTCGAGGTCCACCATCGCCCGGATGCGGTCGTCGACGCCCTCGTAGCGGGGACAGAGGAGAACCAGGTGGGCGCAGCGCGCGAGCGACTCCGCGCGTGCCTGCCTGAAGACCTCACCGGCGGGATCGAGGAGGATGACCGTCGAATCGTCGCGCCGGAGCGCCGCCAGGGCGCCGGCGACCGGCTCGGGGCGGAGCACCATCCCGGCGCCGCCGCCGTAGGTGTAGTCGTCGACGCTGCGGTGGCGCCCGATCCCCCACTCCCGGAGGTCGTGGACGCGCACGATCGCGAGCCCCTGCTCCAGGATCCGGCCGGGGATGCTGGCACGCAGGGGCGCCTCGACCATCTCCGGAAAGAGCGTGACGAGGTCGATCTCGAGCGGCACGGCGCCCTCAGTCGGCGGGCTCGGCGGGCGCCGGTGGGGCAGGCTCCGCGGCCGGCGGCGTGGCGGGCTCGGCGGGCGCCGGGTGCGTGGCGGGGGCCACGAGCGCGGCGGGCTCGTTGGGGCACCGGGCTCGTTGAGCGCACCGGGCTCGGCCGGCGCGACGAACCTGGCAAGCGTGGCGGGCTCGACGGACTCGGCCGGCGCTGGCGTGGCGGGCTCCGGCTGATCGCCCGGGACGCCGGGCTTCACCCGGGGCGGCGGCATCGGCACGGCGGGACGGCGCCGCGTGGCCCGCCGCGGGCGCGGCGGCCGCGGCGACGGGGGCGGCTTGATCTCGTCGGGCCCGGGGAGGTCGAGGGCGTCAGGGTCCGCCACGATCCGACCCTGGCGCGGCGCCAGGGTCCGGATGAACGGCCGCGCGACGGGGAGGTCGAAGGAGCCGCGCGGCCCTCCCTCGACGATGAGCATCTCCGCGCCACCGCTCCGGTACACCTCCCGAACCACACCGAGCGGCGCGCCGCCAGGATCCGACACCGGAACGCCGACGAACTCGTGCCAGTAGTAGCGGCCACGCGGAAGCCTTGGCACCTCTGATGCGCCGACCTCGAGATACCGGTCGCGCAGGGCCTCGGCGGCATTCCGCGTGGGCACCTCGCGGAAATGGAGCACCCATCCCGGATCCGCGGGCCGGGCCTCGACGATCGTGAGCGACGCCGCATTGCCCTCGACATGCAGGACGTGACCCGGGGCATAGCGGGTCACCGGATCGTCGGTCAGGACCTCGACCCGGACCCCGCCCCGGACGCCCTGGAAGCCACGCACGAGCGCGACGACCAGCCCGTCGACGACCGGACGGTCGACGACCGGACCGTCCTCGGCGACGCCCTCGCCCGCCGCCGAACTCAGCCCGGTCGATGGCGGCTCCTGGGCCGCGCGATCTGCCGCCGCCGTCGGATTCGGCGTGTCCATCTCGCCTGAGATCAGACGATCTCCAGCTGGAACTGCTCGCCGTCGCGCGCCGAGACAACCTTGAGGAGCGTCCGAAGGGCCTTCGCGACGCTGCCGTTCCGGCCGATGACCTTGCCCATGTCGTCCTCGGCGACGCGGAGCTCGATCACCGTTGCGCCGGCTTCGTGGCTGACCACGACCTCGACGTCCTCGGGATGATCGACGAGGGACTTCGCGACGTATTCGACAAGCTGTGCGGCTGCCATGACGGCCTCCTACTTCGCGGCTGGCAGGACGCCGGCATTGCGCAGCAGCCGGGCGACGGTGTGGCTCGGGAGGGCGCCCTTGGCGAGCCAGGCCTTGGTCTTGTCGGCGTCGACGGCGAACTCGATCGGGTCGGTCCGCGGGTTGTAGTGGCCGAGGATCTCGATCGCGCGACCGTCTCGCGGGCTTCGGCTGTCGGCCACGACGACGCGATACGTCGGCTGCTTCGTCGAGCCGACCCGGGTCAGGCGGATGCGGGCTGCCATGTGCGGTCCATTCCTCCATGGGTCCGGCCCCGGCACGGGCGCCGGTCGGGTGTGACCAGCTGGACGGAGCGGCGGGCCGGCGCTGCCGGCCCGCCGGCCGATCACTTGAAGACGATGGCGGCTCGTGCGCCGGCGGAGCCGCTGGCGTCGACCGACCCGGTCATGACGGCCGACTCGAACGGCTCGAGGAACGGCTTGACGTCCGTCTCGTACCGTGCGCGCTGGTCGGCTGGCAGCATCGACTCGGCGGCTTCGCGGAAGCCCGTGATGTCGACGAACGCCTCGGTCGCGGCCGTGGCGCCGACCATGCCGATGGCCCGCTTGTAGCGCGGCGTCGACGCGAGGCCGGCGCCCGGCTGGGTGTCGAGCGTCGACTTGGCGAAATCGGCGGTCCCGATCACGAAGAGATCGTCCCGCAGCGCCATCCCGAGCGCGGGGGTGTTCGCCGCGGCCGGGAAGGTCAGGGTGACAAGCTGGCCGCCCGCGTAGGCGGCGGAGCTCGTTTCGATCCCGGACCCCTGGCCGGCCAGGCCTACCAGCGCCTGGACCTGGGTGAAGGTCCGCTTGGCGGCGGCGGCGTCGGTCGCGACTGTGACCAGGCCCCCGCCCCAGGTCGTCCCGGTGTGGGTGACCGCGAGCGAGGCGTCACCGGCCCAGCCGATGATCCCGTCGAGCCCGCCCACCATGCCGAGCGCCTGGTTCGCCTTGTCGAGCTGCTGCTTCACGTCGTCGCTGCACGACAGCGCCTTGCTCAGCTCGGCCCAGCCCGAGACGATGGTCTTGCCCGCCTCGCGCACGTCGAACGTGGCGAGCGTCGTCGCCGGCAAGCGTGGTGCGACCACGCTGACGGACGCCGCGGGCGTGGACGTGCGGGTGACCGGTGCCGTCCTTGATTCCATCCACAGGGCGCCGTCGCGGGCCTGGACGACGCCGCTCTGCCAGCTCGGCATCGCCGCCGTCATGGAGCTCGAGAGGCAGGTCAGGATCGCTGTCTGCGAGCCGCCATCGGACGGCATGTACGCGCTCATCGCCGCCGAGTAGGCGTCGGCGAGCGCCTTCGTGTCGAGGTAGCCGAACCCGAGGTAGGCGCCCGAGGCGACCTTCTTTGCCGCGGTGAAGCTCGCGGACGAGGCGACCGAGCTCGCACCCTTGGTGTCGATGACCGCCTTGACCGTGTCCCCGAAGCCGATCGCGAGGAGCTTGTCGTTGGTCGCCCAGGCCAGCGAGACGCCAGCCTGTTCGACGGTGGTCAGGTTGAAGCCGTTGTACGCGACGGCGGCCGGAGCGCCGGTCACCTTGGCGCGGAGCAGGGCGTCGGCGGCGGCCGGATCCTTGACCGCCATCACCACGGCCAGCCCGTCGGTGACCGACATCGCGGCCGCTCCGCCGGTTGCGGGCGCGGCCATGCCCGCGGCCGACGCCTTGAACAGCCCGGCCGTCATGACGACGCCCATCTCACCCGCGAACCAGGGCTTGAGGTCCTTGGTCCAGGTGATATTCGACGACTCGAAGGCGCGGTCGAGGGCCTCGTCGAGCTTGACATCGATGCTGGCCTGGTCCTTGAACCCCGGGAACCGGGCCAGGATCGCGTCGAGGTTCGCCTTCTGGTCGCCCGGCAGGTCGCCGCGGATCTCGAGGTAGCCGATCGTCGAGCTGGGAATCCACGCCTCCACGGTCGAGGCGACGCCCGACCCGGTCAGCAGAACGGCGCCGACCGACACCGCCCCGACCAGGAGCGCCACGACGACGAGCGCGACGCCCCAGCGGAGGAGGCCCCGTGGCCGGCGCGCCGGGCCCGGAGCGGGGGGCGGCACGGGTGCCGCCGAGGCGGCTCCGGCGGCCGGCAGGTCGGCCAGGGTCGCTCCCTCGGTGGCGCCGGTCGGCTGGCCGGCCGCGGCTCCCGGAACGGCCCATGGGTTGGCGAGGCCGGCCGTGGCATCGCGCCCGCCGACCTGGGGTGCGAGCGGCGGAACCACGGGTGCGGGCTGCGTCTCGGCGCCCGGCTCTGGTGCAGCCGCGGCCGGCGGCTGCCAGGTTGGCGGCGCCGGCTCGGCGGGATCGGGGCCGCGCGGCTCGCCCGCCGGCGTGGTGCTGGGGTCCATCTCTGTCATCCGTTCGTTCTCCCCCGGCCTTAGCGACCGAACATCCCGGGGATCCTGCGACCCCCGCGGAGCTGCTTCATGAGCTTCTGCATCTCGGCGTGCTGCTTCACGAGTCGGTTCACCTCGACGATCGAGGTGCCTGCTCCGCTCGCGATGCGCCGGCGCCGGCTTCCGTTGAGGATTCCCGGGTCGCGCCGCTCGGCGGGCGTCATCGACCGGATGATCGCCTCGGTCCGCGTCATGTCGCCCCGGTTGATCAATTCCTCGGCCTGCTTGGCCATCCCGCCGAGGCCGGGGATCATGCCGATCACCTGCTCGAGCGGGCCCATCTTCTTGACCTGCTGGAGCTGCTCCAGCATGTCCTCCAGCGTGAAGCTTCCCGACTGGAGCTTCGCGGCCGCCTTCTCGGCGGTCTTCTGGTCGAACGCGTCCTGGGCCCGCTCGATGAGCGTGAGCACGTCGCCCATCCCGAGGATCCGGCCCGCGAGCCGGTCCGGGTGGAAGGGCTCCAGCGCGTCGGTCTTCTCGCCCGTCCCGAGGAACTTCACGGGGAGCCCCGTCACCGCGCTGATCGAGAGGGCGGCCCCGCCACGGGCATCGCCGTCGATCTTGGTGAGGACGAGGCCGGTGAGCGGGACCGCCGTTGCGAACGCCTGGGCGACCGCGACGGCCTCCTGGCCGACCATTGCGTCGACCACGAGGAGCGTCTCGACCGGCCTGACCGCCCGGGTCAGCTCGGTGATCTCGGCCATCAGGACCTCGTCGACCGTGAGCCGGCCGGCGGTGTCGAGGATCACCGTGTCGCGCACCTCGTGGCGGGCGGCGGCGATCCCAAGCCGGCCGATCTCCGGAACGGGCGTCCCGGCGGGCGCCGAGAAGACGGGGATCCCGAGGCTCTTGCCGAGCGTCACGAGCTGGTCGACTGCCGCGGGCCGGTAGGGATCCGCTGCGACGAGCATCGGGCGTCGGCCGAGCTTGACGACGTGGCGGGCGAGCTTGGCGGCCGAGGTCGTCTTGCCCGACCCCTGGAGGCCGACGAGCGCGACGACCGCCGGGCTGCCCGACAGGTGGAAGGTCCGGTCGCCCGCCGACAGCAGCGCGGTCAGCTCCTCGTTGACGATCTTGACGACCTGCTGACCCGCGTTGAGGCTGTCGAGGACCTCCACGCCGATGGCGCGCTGCCTGACTCGCGCCGTGAAGTCCTTGACGACCTTGAAGTTGACGTCGGCCTCGAGGAGCGCCAGCCGGACTTCCCGCATCGCCGCATCGACGTCGGCCTCGCTGATCCGGCCACGGCCGGTGAGCGCGCCGAGGGTCCTGCGGAGGCGTTCGGAAAGCGTGTCGAACATGCGCTGAGGCGACTCCTCGATGACCGGGATCGACCGTCGGGCGCGACTGCCCGGCGGGTGGTGCGCGGGTTCTGGCGACACCGATGGGCAGAGTCTAGCGGATCGGCCGACCGGCCGGACTGCAGCCCACTACGCGAAGAGCGCGGCCACGAACGCGTCCGGATCGAACGGCAGCAGGTCGCCGACCTTCTCCCCCACGCCCACGAAGCGGACGGGGACCCCGAGGTCGTGCTCGATCGCGAAGACGATCCCTCCCTTTGCCGTCGAATTGAGCTTGGTGAGCACGATCCCCGTCAGGCCGGTGGACTCGTGGAACGCCTTGGCCTGGCTCAGGCCGTTCTGGCCGGTCGTGGCGTCGAGCACGAACAGCACCTCTGGCGACGAGCCCGGCAGCCGGCGGTCGATCACCCGGCGCATCTTGGCCAGCTCGTCCATCAGGTTGACCTTGGTGTGGAGCCGGCCCGCGGTGTCGGCGATCAGGATGTCGATGTTCCGCGCCACGGCGGCATCGACGGCGTCATAGATCACCGCGGCCGGGTCGGCGCCGGGGGCGTGGGCGACCACGGGTGTCGCGGCCCGCTCTCCCCACAGTCGAAGCTGATCGATCGCGGCCGCCCGGAACGTGTCGCCGGCGGCCAGGAGGACCCGCCGTCCCTCCGACCGGTAGCGCGCCGCGAGCTTGCCGATCGTGGTGGTCTTCCCGGTCCCGTTGACCCCGACGACGAGGATGATCGCGGGCTGGCCCTCCGCGGCGGGACGCGGCTCCCAGTCCGGCTCCCGCGGCGCGAGGAGTGCGGCAAGCTCCGCCCGGACCGCGGCCGCGGGACCCGCGGGGTCGCGGCGCCGGCGGGCCCGGTCGACGACCTCGAGCGCGAGCGTGGCGCCGACGTCCCCGGCGATGAGCGTCTCTTCGACGGCCTCCCATGTCTCCGCGTCCGCGTCGCCGAGGCCGAGGATGCCCTTGAGGCGTCCGACGAATCCGCCCCGGCTCTTCGCGACGCCGGCCTCGAGGTCGCCGGCGACGATCGGTTCCACCGTCGCGTCGGGCGGCGGTGCCCACAGCCAGCCGGGCGGGAGGGCGGGCGCAGGCTGCTCCTGCGGTGCGGCAGCAGTCCCGTCAAGCTTCTCGGCGGCAGTCGCCCCAGCCTCTGCGCCAGCAGCCACAGCCGCCTCGAGCTCCGCGGCCGCGGCCGCATCAGCCTCTGCCTCGAGCTCGGCCTCGATCTCCGCGTCGCTGACCGGCCCGGCCGCGTCCCCTTCCCAGGGCTCCTCGTCCGCGATGGTCTGGGCGGCTTGCGCGGCCGCGCCGCCATCGGCGAGGTCGTCGCCCTCGGGCGTCGGTTCAGGGGGAATCGGCTTTCGCCGCCAGAACATCGCGACCCTCTCTCAGCCCTGGTCCGCGCCGCCGGCGAGCCGGCCGGCGGCAACCCGCGCGCCGAGCGCCCGGTCGGCGATCGCGGTGGCTTCCTCGATCCGGAGGCTGATGACCCGGCTCACGGCATCCTCGCCGACCGTCACGCCGAAGAGCGCGTCGGCCGCCTCGATGGTCCCGCGATTGTGGGTGATCACGATGAACTGCGTCTGCGCGGCGAGCCCCCGGAGCGCTTCGACGAACCGCCCGACGTTCGCCTCGTCGAGGGCCGCGTCGACCTCGTCGAGGACGCAGAACGGCACCGGCCGGACCTCGAGCATCGCGAACAGGAGGGCGACGGCCGTCAGCGCCCGCTCGCCGCCCGACAGCATCGCCAGCGCCTGGGCCTTCTTGCCGGGCGGCCGGGCCACGATGTCGACCCCCGTCGCCGTCAGGTCGGCGGGGTCGGTGAGGCTCAGGCGCGCGAAGCCCCCGCCGAAGAGCTGCTGGAAGCGTCGTTCGAAGGCCGCCTCGAGCGCCTGGAACGTCGTCCGGAACTGGCTCGCGATCAGCGCGTCGAGCTCGCCGATGAGCGATCGCGTCTTCTCGATCGCCCGGAGGAGATCCGTGCGCTGCGCCTCGAGATCCTCGAGGCGCGCCTTGACGACGGTGTATTCGTCGGCCGCGAACGGGTTCGATGCTCCGAGCTCGTGGAACCTCCGGCGCAGCGCCGCGAGGCGGGCCGGGGGCGCCGCCTCGCCGTCCGGGAGCCGCTCCGACCAGGCGGCGCCGGCTGCCGCGAGGGCCGCTGCGAGCGCCGCGCCCTCCTCATCCTCGTCGCCGCCCGATGTCGCGGTCGCCGTCGGGGCCGGTCCGGCGAGCGCCGCCCCGCCTGCGCTTCCGCCTGAACCGCTCGGCGCCACGCCCGGCACCTCCGCGGAGCCGCCTGGTGGCGGGCCGCCCGGCACGTGCGCGGCGGCGACCGCCTCGAGGGCCCGCAGCCCGACGAGCCCGAGGCCGGCCAGCTCCACGAGCGCCTGCTCGCGGACGGCGTCGAGGCCGAGCCGCGCCTCGAGGTCGTGGACCTCGCTCGAGCGGTGCGCCTCCTCGGACCGCCGGAGCGCGTCGCGCGATGCGGCGGTCGCCGCTTCCGCGGCGCCGAGATCCTGGCGGTCGGCGGCATCCGCGTGACGGACCGCTTCGAGCGCGTCGAGCGCCGCGGCCTCCCGGGCAGCGGCGTGGGCGAGCGCTCGCTCGCGCGCCTCGCTGCCCGACTCGAGCTCTGCGAGACGACCCTCGACGCCTGCCGCCTCGGCATCGACGCGGGCGATCCGCTCGTCCGAGAGCGCGAGCGCAGCCTCGGCCCGCGCGCGCCGCGCCTCGACGGCGCGGCGGTCGGCCTCGCGCGCGGCGCGCTCGGCCGAGAGCCGGTCGATGCGGGCATGGAGTGACGCGGTGCGCGCCTCCAGCGCGGCCAGCGCCCCGGCGACGTCGGGCGCATGGCCCGCCTGCGCCCGCCCGAGGGTGGCGTCGGCCTCTGCCGCGGCCGCCTCGAGCGCGCCCAACCGGTCCGCGAGGAGCGCGCGCTCGGCGCCCGCTGCCTGCGCGCGGGACGCGTGCCAGCCCGCCTCGCGCGCGTGCTGCTCGGCGTCGCGCTCGGCTCGCCGCTCGGCGCCTTCGGCTGCCCGGAGCTGGCCGGCCGCCTCGCTCTCCCGCTGGCGGGCCATCTCGAGCGCGGCGCCGGCGGCGGCCGCGGCCGCCTCAACGGCGGCGAGACGGCCCCCGGTTGCGTCCCGGGCCGCCGTCGCGACGGCGAGATCGCGGGCCAGCGCCTCGATCTCCGCCTGGCGCTCCAGCGTCGCGTCGGCGAGCCCGAGCGTCGCCGTCCCGGCCGAGGTGACGAGCGATCCGTTGCGCGCGGCGACGCGCCATCCAGGCGGCAGCATTGCCGCGAGCTCGACCGCGTCGGCCAGGGCCGGCACCCACGCCGCCCGGGCGAGCAGGCGCCGGGCGACGCCCTCGCGGTCGGTGCGGACGGCATCGACGAGGAGCCCGCCGGCGTAGCGGGCCGCCCGCTCGCGGACGACCGCGACCTCGGCGGGCGCCGGCGGCGCGGAGCCGGGGCCTGCCGCATCTCCGAGCACCACGACGCCCCGCTCGTCCGCGAGCGCGGCCAGGCTCTCGCGGCGGATGACGAAGCTGCGCGCCAGGTCGCCGAGGGCTGCCGCGACCGCGATCCGAAGGGAGGGGTCGACGTCCAGGTCGGCGGCCACGGCACGACCGCCCAGGCGGCGCGCCGCGCGCCCGATCCCCCGGGTCTCGTCCTCGGCCAGGCGCGCGACCAGTGCCTCGTGGCGCCCACGGATCGCGGCGGCTCGCGCCCGCAGCGTCCCTGCCTCCTCGAGGACGGCCATCCGCTCGGCCTCCAGCGCCGAGGCGGCCGCGCGGGAAGCTTCACGCGCGCCGGACGCGGCCGCCTCGGCTGACCGGGCAGTGGCCGCCGCCGACGTGGCCCGGGCGGCGGCCGCGCCGGCGGCGGCCGCCTGCTCGGCGGCCGCGTGCGCGGCGGACTGCGCTTCTGCGAGCGTGCGATCGAGGTCGGCCAGTCGGCGCCGCGCTCCCTCGAGCTCGGCCGCGCGGCCGGCCGCGGCCCGCCGGAGCGCCGTCTCAGCGTCGCTGCGGGCCGTCGTGGCCGCCCGCAGATCGTGCGCCTCACCCCGAGCGTCGGCGAGCTCGCCTCGATCTCGCGGATCTGCTCGTCGATGGCAGGGTCGAGGTCGGGCACCGGCAGGGCGAGCTCGCGTTGCCGCGTCGCCCGCTCCGCCTCGGCCGACGCGCGCTCGCTCGCCAGGCGCTCGCGGTCGCGTGCGCAGGGCGGCCGTCTCGGCCGAAGCCCGGGCGCTCTGCAGGTCGATCTCCGTGCGCGTCGCGCGGGCTGCCTCGAGAACGCCGCGCCGCTCCAATTCGGCCGCCGACCGGGCCGCGAGCTCGCGGGCCGCGTCTGCGGCCCGGTTTTCGGCCTCCTGGAGACGCTCGAGGGCCGCCGCCGCATCGCGGCGCGCCGCCACCATCGCGGCGTCGGCGCTGGCCGCCGCCTGCGCGGCGGCGTGCCAGCGGGTGCCGAGGCTCGCCACGAGGCCCGCTGCGAGCTCCTGCCCGGCCCGGGCCCGGGATACCTGCTGCTCCGCCTGCGCGGCAAGGCGGCGGGCCTGCGGGCGAAGCTCGCCGAGGATGTCCTCCACCCGCGCGAGGTTCGCCTGCGCCTCGCCGAGCTGCTCGTCGGCCCGGCGGCGCCGTCGCTCGTGCCGCCGCACGCCCGCAACCTCCTCAAAGAGCGGCCGCCGCTCCTCCGGGCGGAGCGCGAGCGCCTGGTCGACCATGCCCTGGCCGATGAACAGGAACGCGTTGTCGGCGAGGTGCGCGCCGTCGAGCAGGTCGACGAGATCGCGGAGCCGGACGCGCTGGCGGTTGACGAGGTAGTCGTTCTCACCCGAGCGATACAGCCGCCGGCCGAGCTCGAGCTGGGCGAAGTCGACCGGAACCAGGCCGTCCGCATTGTCGAGCACGAGCGCGACGTCGGCCATGCCAAGCGCCGAGCGCTTCTCCGAGCCCGCAAAGACGACGTCCTCGGACTTGCGGCTGCGGATCGCGCGGCCCTGTTCGCCGAGCGCCCAGCGCAGCGCATCGGCGAGGTTGCTCTTGCCCGAGCCGTTGGGCCCGACGACTGCGTTGATGCCCGCCACGAACTCGACGTGCGTGCGCTCGGCGAAGGACTTGAACCCCTGCATGTGCAGGCCGAGGAGGCGCCCGCTGCGACTCACGGACCGTCGGTCCCGGCCTCGCCTGCGCCGATCGGAGTCCTGGCCGGCCGGCCGCCGGGCTGGATGACCGCAAGGGCCTCCTCGGCCGCGCGCGTCTCGGCGGAGCGTCGCGAGGGACCGGTCCCGCGGCCCGCGACCTGGCTGCCCACGCGCACCTCGACCACGAACTGGCGCTCGTGGTCCGGCCCCGACACGTCCACGACCTGGTAGTCGGGGCGCTCCCCCATCCGCCGCTGGGTGAGCTCCTGCAGGCGGCTCTTCGGGCTCTTGAGGCTCCCGACCGATGCCGTGGACGCCAGCTCGGGCTCGGCCAGCGCGACCAGCCAGTCGCGCGCGACCTCCCAGCCGCAGTCGAGGAAGAACGCCCCGGCGATCGCCTCGAACGTGGATGCCAGGAGCGTCGGCCGCGAGCGCGCGCCGCGCTGGGCCTCGCCCTCGCCGAGGTAGAGGTAGTCGCCCAGCTCGATGCGGCGGGCGAGCCTCGCCAGGCCGGCGGTGCTCACCACGGCGGCCCGCCGGGCCGACAGGACGCCTTCGTCATCGTCGGGGTGGCGCTCGTAGAGCGCCTGCGAGATCACCAGGCTGACGAACGCGTCACCGAGGAATTCGAGGCGCTCGTTGTGCCCGGGGGCGCCGTCCGGATGCTCGTGGAGCCAGCTGCCGTGGATCAGCGCGCGAGAGGAGCGCGACGTCGGTGACTGGGAGTCCGAGCCGTTCGGCCAGCTCGCCAGCGGCCGAGGGCGAGGCCGTGGCGCCCGGTGCGGTGCGGCGCGTGGTCAGCTCGCGTGCTCGTCGATGTAGTCGGCGGCGTCCTGGACGGTCCGGATCTTCTCGGCGTCCTCGTCCGAGATCTCCATCCCGAACTCTTCCTCGAGGCTCATGATGAGCTCCACGAGATCGAGCGAGTCGGCGTTCAGGTCGTCGACGAACGACGCTTCCGGGTTGACCTCGGCCTCGTCGACGCCGAGCTGCTCGACCACGATCTTCTTCAGCCGCTCGTAGGTGGTCGCCACTGACTGCTCCCTCCTCGGATCATCCGCCTGGTGTGTCGGACTCTCGATGTGTGACGGGACTGCCGCCGGCGGCCGGCGCGGCCTCCCGGGCAACGCGCCCCAGGACGCCGTTGACCAGTCGACGGGCGGGCTCCCCGGAGTAGACCCTCGCGAGCTCGACCCACTCGGCGATCGCCACCCGGGCCGGCACTGCGGGCGAGTGTAGCACCTCGCCGATGCCCGCACGGAGCAGGACGCGGTCCATTTTCGCGAGCGTGACGACCGGGTACTGGGGTGCCGCAGCCTCGATTCGAGCGTCGATCCGGTCGCGCTGGTCGACGATCGCGGCGAGGAGCTGGCGGGCGTACCGGGTGGTCTCGGGATCGCCTTCGGTGGCCGCCAGGTGGCGTTCGAGGATGGCCGCCGGGGTCCGCTGCCCGAACTCGGCCTCGAAGAGGGAGGCCAGGACGAGCCGGCGGGCCGCGCGCCGCCCACGGACCCGGTCGGAGGCGGGGCCCGGCCCGCCGCGGCGCGGCTCAGGCACCGACGCCGTCGACGACGATCGACACCTCACCGAGGTGGAGCCCGAGCAGCCGGACGATGGCGTTGCCGGTCGCCAGACGCACGTCGTCGGCGACCGCGGTGAGCGGCTGGCCGGGCCGGGCGACGACGACGATGCGCGCCTCGACGACGCCGTCGCGGAGGCGGACCGCGACCGATCGGCCGGACAGGACCCGCCGCCATGCCGGGCCCCCGCGCCCGACGCGGAGCACGCCGGGCGCCTCCAGCGCGGCGCGCCGCAGGACGTCCCGGATGACCGGGTGGCTGACCGCGAGCGTCGGTCCGCTCATGCGCCGATGTCCGTCATGTGCCGGCGCCCGTGGCCGTCGGGTCCGTGGCGGTGACGCCGCTGGCGACGGCGTCGGCGGCGGCCGCATCGGCTGCGTCGGGCCCGTCCGCGGCGGCCGGGCCGCCGGATTCGGGTGGGGCGCCGCGCGACGCGTTCGGTGCTCCCGCGGCGCCGAACGTCTCCGCGATGAGCTCCGGCAGGCGCGCCCGGGCGGCGGCGGCCGCCACGCGGATCGCGTAGTCGACCATCCGGCGCCGGGCCCGGCCATGGGTGATGATCACCGTCCCCTTGACGCCCAGGAGGGGCGAGCCGCCCAGCACCTCGTAGTCGAACTGCTTCCTGATGCGCCGCAGGCCGGGAGCCAGGAGCAGCTTGGCGATCGGACCGAAGGGCAGGCGCCTGAGCTCCCCGTCGAGCAGCAGGTCGCGCAGGATGTAGCTCGAGAGCCCCTCGAAGAACTTCATCGTCACGTTGCCCAGGACCGCGTCGCACACGATCACGTCCGCCGGGTGGGTGACGAGCTGGCGGCCCTCGACATTGCCCGTGAAGCGGAGCCCGCTCGCCTGGAGCATCTCGGTCGCCTGGCGGATCCGGGTGTCGCCCTTGCCCGTCTCCTCGCCGATCGAGAGGAGGGCCACTCGCGGGTCGCGGACGCCCAGCGCGCGCTCCGCGAACAGCGACCCCATGTGGGCGTACTGGAAGAGGTTCAGGCCGGTCGAATCGGGTGTGGCGCCGATGTCGAGGAGGACGAGGGGTCCCGACGCGGTGATCAGCTGGACAGCGAGGGCGGGCCGGTCGACGCCCGGCGCGCGACCAAGGCGCAGGATCGCGGCGGCGACGCCCGCGCCGGTGTGGCCCGCCGTCACGACCCCGTCAGCGCGGCCTTCCTTGACGAGCGCCGTCGCGACGAGGATCGAGGCGTCCTTCTTGGTCCGGAGGGCGAGCGCCGGGTGCTCGTTCATCTCCACCACCTGGCTGGCGTGGTGGAAGCTGACGTTGGAGGGTGCCCCTGCCGCGAGGGGACGGACGCGCGCCTCGTCGCCGACCAGGATCACCGCGTCGGAGGGGTTGGCCACCGCGAAGGCGAGGGCGCCCGGGACGATCTCCTCCGGTCCGAAGTCGCCGCCCATGGCGTCGACGGCGAGGCGCACCCGCCGGTTCGCCTCGATCCCGCGCACCGTCCTCAGGTCCACAGGCGCTCCCCGTGCTCGACGCGGCGCCTTCGGCCGGTCGTCAGGAGGCGGCCTCGCCGCCCTTCTTGGTCAGCTCCAGGACCTGCCTGCCGCGGTACTTCCCGCAGTTCGGGCAGACGTGGTGGGGCTGCTTCATCTCGTGGCAGTACCGGCACTCGACGAGGTTCGGAACGCTCAGCGCGAGGTGGGCGCGGCGATCGCCCTGCCGGGCGTGCGACACCTTCCGCTTCGGAAGACCCATCGGGGTGGTTGCTCCTCTGGTTGCATGTTCGGGCGGCGCGTGGAGGGCGTGGATTCCGCCGCGGCGGCGCACGTCCGGGCAAGGCGGCGCGACGGCGCCGGAGCCGAAGGCGGAGTGTACCGGGTTTCAGCCTTCCGCGTCCGGATGGAATGCACGGAGCGCCTCGAGCCGCGGGTCGACGGGCGACTCGGCGTGCTCATGCGGGCCGTCGTCGAGCTCCGCGCCGCATTCGGGACACAGGCCCCGGCAGTCGGGCCGGCAGAGCGGCGCGATCGGCTCGGCCAGCAGGATCGCCTCGCGCACGAGCGTCTCGAGGTCAAGCTCGTGGTGGTCGGACAGGCGTGCAACCTCCGGCTCGGCCGTCGTGTCGAGCGGCATGCCGGAGGCCAGGTCGAGGCTGGGCAGGACCTCCTCGTCGAGGACGACCTCGAGCGCAGATTCGACCGGCCGCAGGCAGCGGCTGCACGTCTCCGCGAGGGTCGTGGTCGCCGTCGCGTGGACCAGCAGCCCGCGGTTCGTGCGGGAAACGCGGGCGCGCACCCGGGCCGGCGCTGCCCGGACCATCTCGTCACCGAGCTCGAGGCGAACGCCGTCGAACGCGAGGTCGCGGGAGCTGCCGGCGCCCTCGCCGAGCAGGCCGGCCATGTTGACGACGAGCGGGTGCTCGTCGGGCAGGGCCGTCACTCGTGCGCTGGCTCGCGCTCTTCGTCGCGGGCGCCCTCGTCGGCGGTGGCATCCTCGTCCGCCGGCGGCGCCGTCGGCTGGCGGCGCGCCTCGAGCACCTCGATGCCCCGGCGGATCGCCTCGAGCGTGCGGATGACGTCACCCTCGAGCTGGATGAGCACGTCGGCGGCATATTCGTCGGCGCCCGTCCGGATGTCGTACGCCTCCGCGTCCGCCTCGTCGAGAATGCGGCGGCCCTCCGCCTCTGCCGCCTCCGTCAGGCCCTGCTCCCCGATCAGGAACGTCGCGTGCTCCTGGGCCCGGGCGATGATGTTCTCCGCCTCCTGCTCGGCGCGCTCGAGGATCCGCTCGGCGTCGGCGTTGACCCGCCGGGCCGACTGGACCTCCTCGGGCACCGCGTGGCGGAGCTCGTCGATGAGCTCGAGCGCGGAAGCCTGGTCGACGACCACGTTCGAGGTCAGGGGGAGCTTCTTGCCGTTCGCGAGCATCGACTCGAGACGCTCGACGAAGAACATGATGTCGATGGCAGCGCCCTCCGCGACTGTGCTCCGGCTGCAGCCGGCGTCCCGGGCGGATTATGGCACGCGCTCGATGGCCGTCCCGGCCGCGGCCCGCAATCGCGCCGCAACCGACGGCGGGACCATGCCGGACGGATCGCCCCCGAACCGCGCGATCTCGTTGACGAGGCTCGAGCTCAGGAAGCCGTACTCGACCGAGGTCATGAAGAAGACCGTGTCGATCTCGGGCGCCAGGCGGTGGTTCATGTGGGCCATCTGGAGCTCTGCCTCGAAGTCGCTCACCGCCCGCAGGCCGCGGACGATGTGGCTCGCTCCCGCCGCCCGGCAGGCGTCGACGGTCAGGCCGCCGAACGGGCGGACCTCGACCTGCGCCGCCCGGTCGCCGAGCATCTCGTCGACCGCGGCCCGGATCACCTCCACCCGATCGTCGGCCGCGAGGCTGGGCGACTTGCGCGAGTTGGCGAGCACCGCGACCACGACCCGGTCGAACACGCCGAGGGCCCGCCCGAGCACGTCGAGGTGACCGAACGTGATGGGGTCGAACGAGCCCGGATAGATGGCGACGCGCATCAGGCCTCCCCTGGGGTCGCGGCCCGGTAGTCGACGATGAGGGTCTCCCCGAACCGGCGCTCCCGGGCCGATCGTAGCAGCCCGACCCCGGCCGGCGGCGGCGTCTTGGCGAACGACGTCACCACGATCCGCGCACCCGGAGCGAGGCAGCCGCCCGTCCCGAGCGCCGCGAGGCACGCGTCGCGGAGGCCCGTGTCCGCATAGGGCGGGTCGAGGATCACGAGGTCGAACGGCCCGTCCGCGGCCGCCGCGTCGCGCAGGTAGCCCGCGGCATCCCGACGGACGACGCGCGCCCGGTCCGCGATGTTCGCCCGCCGGAGGTTCTCGGCGATGACGCGCGCGGTGGCCGCGTCGCGCTCCACGAGCACGGCCCGGGCGGCGCCGCGCGAGAGCGCCTCGATCGCGGCGCCGCCGCTGCCGGCGCACAGGTCGAGGACCGCAGCGCCCGGCAGGTCCGGGGCCAGCGAACCGAAGACGGCCTGCTTGACACGGTCGCCGAGCGGCCGCGTCCCGGGACCGGGGGCCAGCAGCCGCGTGCCGCGCGCGGCGCCGGCGATCACCCGGCCTGCCTCGGGCACCTCAGGCCCCCGACGCGGGCTCGCCGCGATGGACGGCGGCCAGCCAGCCGCGGGCGAGCTCCGCGCCGAGCCCGCCGGCCGCGGGCAGCAGCCGACCATCGTCGTCGACGAGCGCCTCCGCCCGCGCCCGGGCCCGGACGGCAAGGTCGCGGTGATCTGCGCGGGCGAGCGTGGCGACGCGGAGACGCGGGAAGCCGCTCTGCGCGTAGCCAAGCACGTCACCCTCCCGTCGCAGCTCGAAGTCCTTCTCCGCGAGGGCAAAGCCGTCGGTGGTCGCCACGACGGCCTCGAGGCGCTCGGCAGCGGGCGTTCCCGGGGCCGCCTCGGCGACGAGCACGCAATACGCCTGGTCGGTCCCCCGACCCACGCGGCCCCGCAGCTGGTGCAGCTGGGCCAGCCCGAACCGGTCGGCGCCCTCGATCACCATCACGCTCGCCTCGGGCACGTCGACCCCGACCTCCACGACGGTGGTCCCGACGAGCACGTCCAGCGCCCCGCTGCGGAAGGCCCGCATCGTCTCGTCCCGCTGGTCCGGCCGGATCCTGCCGTGCACGAGGCCGACGCTGATCCGCCGGCCGGGCTCGACGCCCGCCGCCGCGAGACGGTCGGGCTCGTTGAGGAGCTCGCGCAGGCGGTCCGCCTCGGCTTCGGCGCCGGCCACGTCCTCCGGCGCGTCCTGCCCGTCGTCCATCGGCGCGGCCTCGTCGATGTGGGGCACGACCACGAAGCTGCGGCGTCCCCCTGCCGCTTCGCCGGCGACGAACGTCCACAGGCGGTCGAGATCGGCCGGCCGGCGGAGCGTCGTCCTGACCGGGATCCGGCCCGACGGGACGGACCGCAGGTCCGAGACGTCGAGGTCCGCGTACAGCACCTGGCCGACGGTCCGGGGGATCGGCGTCGCGGTCATGAGCAGGACGTGAGCCGCGCCGCCGCTGGTCTTGGCCTCGAGCGCGCCACGCTGCTCGACGCCGAAGCGGTGCTGCTCGTCGACGACGACCAGCCCCAGGCGGGCATAGCGGACCCGCTCGGAGAACAGGGCATGGGTCCCGACCACGACCCCGGCCCGCCCGTCGGCGACCGCGTCGAGGGCGCGCCGCGATTCGGGCCCGGAGAGGGAACCCGTGAGCAGCTCGACCGGGATCCCGAGGGGTCGCAGCAGGTCGTCGAGGGTGGCCGCGTGCTGCCGAGCCAGCAGGTCCGTCGGGGCCAGGAGGGCGCCCTGGACCCCCGCGTCGGTCGCCAGTGCGAGCGCGTACGCGGCGACCGCCGTCTTGCCCGACCCGACGTCGCCCTGGACGAGGCGGAGCATCGGGTGCGGGCCGCGCACGTCGCCGCGCACCGCGTCCATCGCCGATTCCTGGTCGGCGGTCAGGGCAGCCGGGCGTCCCAGCCGCTGCCCGATCGCGGCCGCGAGCGCGTCGCGGATCGCGCGGTCGCGCCGGCGGTCGGCCACGATCGAAACCGAGGCAGCCACCGTGCGCTCCCGGCGGCGCTGGACCATCCCGACCTGGAGCGCCAGCAGCTCGTCGAACGCGATCCGCCGGAGGGCGGCGTCGCGCCGCCCGAAGTCGTCCGGAAAATGCGCCTGCTCCAGGGCCTCGCCGAGCTCGGCGAGGTCCAGGTCGCGCCGCAGCGCCTCGGGCAGGTACTCCGGGTAGTGGTACGCGTCGAGCGCGGCCCGGATCGCGGTCCGCAGCGACTTGAGGGGCAGGCCCGCCGTGAGCGGGTACACCGGGACGATCCGGCCCACGTGGAGCAGGTCGGCCTCGGGCCGCTGGAAGGCGGGGTTGTCGAGCAGCACGACATGGCCGCGCTTCCGCAGCTTGCCGCTGAAGAGCAGCTCGTCGCCCTCGCGAATCCGCCTGTCGACGTACTGGCGTCCGTACCACTGCGCCTCCGCGACGCCGGTCTCGTCGGCGAGGCGGGCCGTCACGACGGCGACGCCGCGCCTCGCGGTGCGGCCGGCATGCAGCCCGACCACCCGCGCCCGGGCGCTCACGACCGTGTCCGGCTCGACGAAGCGGAGCGCCGCGAGGTCGTAGACCGTGCGCAGGTCGTCGTAGCGGCGGGGCAGCCACAGGAGCAGGTCGCGCACGGTCCGCATGCCCAGCCGCGCGCCCGCTCGCCGCAGGGTGAGGGCGCTCGGCAGGTTGCTGAAGCCGAGCTCGGTGTCGAGCGGATCGGCGGGTGGCGCCGGCTTCCTCGCCCTCGGTCGGGCCGGGCGTGCAGGACGCAGCGCTCCGGTCGTGCGGGGCTGCGGCCCGTCGGTCCGCCGGGAGGGTCCCTGGGCCGGTGGACGGCCCGCCACGGCCGGCCCCTACTCCGCGCTCAGCAGGAAGCGGTAGTGGGGCTGGCCGCCGTGCTGGATCTCGACCTGCTCGAGGGCCGGCCAGGCCGCCTGGACGTGGCGCGCGAGCGCCTCCGCCTCGGCGAGGTCGGCGCCGTCGCCGTACCAGACCGTCACGAGGTCGAGGCCGTGCCCGAGCGCGGCAAGCGCCTCGAGGATCGTCGCCCGGCGGTCATCCCCGACGGCGAGCAGGCCGTCGTCCGGGTCGAGCGCCATCGTCTGGCCGCGCTTGACGGGCCGGGTCCCGACCGTCGCGTCGCGGACGGCCTCGGTCACCAGGATCGTGTCGACGGCCCGGCTCGCCTCGAGCATCGGCTCCGCGTTGCCGCTGGCGCCGAGCGCCGGGTCGAGCGCGAGCAGGGCGGCGAGCCCCTCGGCGGCGTTCCGGGTCGGGACGACCCGGACGGGACGGTCCGCCATCTCGGCCGCCTGGCCGGCGGCGAGCTTGACGTTCGCGTTGTTGGGCAGGATCACGATCTCGTCAGCCGCCGACGCGCGGATCGCCTCGAAGATCTCCCCCGCGCTGGGATTCTCCGCCTGGCCGCCGCGGATGACCGAGATCTCCACCTCGTCCGCGATCGCGAACGTCCGGAAGACGGCTTCGAACCCGTCGCCCGGCGCGACGGCGACGACCCCGAGCGGGACGCGCGGTGCGGGGCCGGATCCGGCGGCCGCGTCCGGCCTGCCGAACGCGCTCGGCGTGCCGACCGGGCCGATGCCCGGCGGCACGGACGCCGCCGGCGCGACGCCTCCCGAGCCGGCGGCCCGCGCCTCGCGGAGCTCCTCGGTCTGGTGGTCGAGGTCCGTGATCGTCGCGTTGACGATCCGCCCCAGGCGCAGCGCCTGGCGCAGGACCAGGTCCGGTCGACCGTTGTGGACGTGGATCTTGGCCGCCTTGGGATCGCCCGCCACGTTGATCGATTCGCCGCTTCGCAGGAGGTAGGCCCGGATTCGGTCCAGGTCGAGCAGCTGGCCGGCGAACGGATGGATGAGGTAGACCGTCTCGTACCCGTGGCCGGCGTCGGCCACGGCGGATGCGGCGAACGGGATCGGGCTTGGGATCCCTGGCAGTCGCGCATGGATCGCCGGCTTCGCCTCGCCGCGGCTGTACCCCAGCGCACCGTCGACCAGGTGCACAAGGCCCGCACCACCCGAGTCGACGACGCCCGATTCCCGCAGGATCGCGAGGAGGCTCGGCGTCCGGGCCAGCGATGCGTGGGCGCCGTCCGCGGCCGCCGCCAGGACGGCGTCGATGTCATTGTCGCGCTCCGCCGCCTCGATGGCCGCGTCAGCGCACTCGCGGATGACGGTCAGCATCGTGCCCTCCACAGGGCGGGGCACCGCACCGTACGCAGCGGCCGAGGCCATCCGGAGCGCGTGGGCGAGGTCGAGGCCATTGAACCGGCGCTTGCCAGCGAGGCCCTCCGCCATCCCGCGCACGATCTGGCTGAGGATCACCCCGGAGTTGCCGCGGGCGCCGAACAGCGAGCCTTCGCGGAGCCGGTCGGCGACCTCGGCGGCGGTATCCGTGCCGCGGACGTACCGCAGCATCTCGCGGCAGGTCGCCAGCATGTTCGAGCCCGTGTCGCCATCGGGAACGGGGAAGACGTTGAGCGCGTCGACCTCGTCGGCGTGGATCTCGAGGTTGGCGACCGCAGCACCCACGGCTTCGAGGAGGCCGGCGCCGTCGCAGGATCGGCGCGCCACCTACCGGATCCCGTCGGTGACCGCGTCGATCGGGTCGACCGGAGCGTCCGTCCCGTCGGCGCCCGGCTCTGCGGGGCCCGCAGCGGCCGGGGCCGGCTCGGACACGAACGGGCGCCCAGCCAGGCCCTGGACGTGGATCGCGATCGGCCCGACGTCGCGGCCCAACGCCCGCCGCAGGCCGTATCGGACGGCGGAATTGACCTGCCGTGCGACCTCGGCGACCGGCAGGCCGAAGGCCACGGTGACCCAGGCGGCGACCGCCACGTCGGGCTGGACCGTCACGCGGATGGCACCGCTCCCGAGGTGGAGCGCCGATCGCATCCGCCACAGGAGGGTCGGCTCGGCGAGGCCGGTCACGCCATAGCTCCCGAGGACGGCGTCACGAACGATCTCGACGAGTGCGCGACGGGCGACGACGGACCTGCCGGGGACGGGACGCGGCGGCGCGTCGGGCATGCGGGCGAGCACCTCGCGGCTGGGGCTGGCGAGTGGATCGGTGTGCTAGCATACAGCCTCCCCGGTTCGAATCCCGGCGGCGCTTGCGCGTGCCGGTCGTCCCGAGGCCTGTGGGCGACCGCCCGCCGGCCGGCCACACTGCAACACGAGGACTCGACCACATGGCCCGAAGCTGCGCGATCTGCGGCAAGGTCTCGATGGGCGGCTTCAACCCGCAGTCGAGCGGGATGAACCGCGTCCGCGCCCATCGGCGCTACCAGCCCAACCTCCAGCCCCTCGCGGTCGTCGAGGGCACGACGCTGGTGCGCAAGCTGGTCTGCACCCGCTGCCGCCGCACCCAGACCAAGAAGAACCGCTGATCGCCGGGCGCGCCCTGCGCGCGCCCGATCGTTCGCCGCCTCCGCGCCGGCCCCTGGGCCGGCGTCGTGGTGCCCGGGCGGGGTGACGCGCGGTCCGCCGGGTTCGTCCGCCGGCTCGCCCGATCGCTCAGCGGTCTGCGGAGTCGAGCCAGATCGTGAACGGGCCGTCGTTGACGAGCTCGACCTCCATCGGCGCGCCGAACCTGCCGCGCTCGACGGTCACGCCAAGGGCCGCCAGCGCCTCGCAGAACCGGGTGTAGACCTCGAGGGCGTGCTCGGGCGGCGCCGCGCCCGTGAAGCCCGGCCGGCGTCCGCGACTCGTGTCGGCGTAGAGGGTGAACTGGCTGACCGCCAGCACCGCGCCGCCGACGTCCTGCAGGGCGAGGTTCGTGCGCCCGTCGGCATCCACATGGATCCTGAGCTCGACCACCCGCCGCGCGAGGGCCTCGGCCGTGGCCAGCGTGTCCGACGGGGCGACGCCGACGAGGACCAGCAGGCCCCGCCCGATCCTGCCCACGACCTCGGCCCCCACGCGGACCTCGGCGCGGGAGACGCGCTGGAGCAGGGTGCGCACGCCGGGCGCCGCTCAGGAAGCGGGCGACCCGCCGGTCGCGGCCCGGCGGCGCCGGCGTCGGCGGGCCTCGGTCAGGCGGGCGAGGTTCTCGGTTGGCGTCGGCTCGCCGTACGGGAGGGGGTAGGTGCCGTCGGGACCCGGCTGCGAGCGGTCGATGCCGCGAGCCCGCAGGTCCGCCCGCCACGCCTCGGCCTCGACCGCGAGGCGGTCCCGCTCCGGCCCGTAGGTCGCCTCCGCCCAGGCCATCGATTCGGTGGGCAGGAGGATGTCGAAGTCGCGCACGCCGTCCGGGTTCATCTGGCCGTTCGCCCGCAGCATGATCCCGGGCACCCCATGCGCCTCGATCCTGTCGAGGAGCGCCAGCGCGAACTTCCGCGGCAGCGCCCCGAAGTACGACATCCGTTCGCGGGGCTCAGCCGGCCGCCCGTCGTTCCGCTCGTACGAGTACGCCTCGTCGGCCAGCGCCTTGATCAGGCGCACCTCCCGGCCGGCATCCCGGCCCTTGGCGAAGAGCGCGGTCCCGGCGACCAGGATGTCCGCCCCCTGCCCGCCCACGATGTCGGCTGTCTCGCGGCTGACGCCGCCGTCGACGTGGATCTCGCCTCCCCACGGCTTGTGGGCCAGGAGGTCGCGGGCCCGGAGGATCTTGGCCATCGCAACGTCCTTCATGAACGCCTGGCCACCGAACCCGGGCTCGACCGTCATGACCATGACGATGTCGAGCAGCTCGCGATACGGCTCCAGGGCCGAGAGCGGCGTGGCCGGCTTGACCGCGAGGCCGGCGGCGCGTCCGGCCGCCCTGATCTTGCGCAGGACGGGCTCCTTCGGCTCGTCGACCTCGACGTGGAACGTGATCGAGTCGCAGCCGGCCTCGATGTAGTCGTCGATCCAGCGGCCGGGCTCGTCGATCATGAGATGGGCGTCGAAGGGCGATCGGGTGACCGGGCGGAGGGCGCGGATCGTGCCAGCTCCGAACGTGAGGTTCGGGACGAAGTGCGCGTCCATGACGTCGATGTGGATCCGGTCGGCGCCAGACCGGACGGCCTTGCGCACCTCGTGGGCGAGGTTCGCGAGGTTCGAGTTGAGGATGCTGGCGGCGACCCGGGCGCGTCCCTCGGGCATCAGCGGCTCCTCCGCGGCCGGGGGGCCGGTGCCGGCCCGCGGACCTTGCCGCCATGCCCGGATCGGGTGGGCGGACCGGTACCGGTGCGGCCCGCGCCGCCACGACCGGAGCCGTCGCGGCCCGCCGCGCCGGCGGGCCTGGACGCGGCACCCGGGCGCTTCCCCGGCGCCTGGTCGGGCGGGCGTCCCGCCCCGCGCATCCCGGGTCGCGGGAGCCCTGCGCGTCGGCGCCGGCCGGGGCGGCCCTTGGCGGACGGCGCTGCGCCGGCGCCGCGGCCTCGGCCAAGGCGGTCGCGGATGCGGCAACGAGCAGGTCGCGCCGGCGGGCCACCTCGGGAGCAGGTGGCGAACCGGCCCGCTCCGCCGCGAGCTGGCCGCAGGCCGCCCCGACCTCCTGACCGCGGTTGCGCCGCACCGTGACGCCGATCCCGGCCGCGGCCACCCGCTCGGCGAACGCGGCGGTGCGCTCCGGGCTGCTCGCCTGCCACGGGGTGTGGGCGACCGGGTTCATCGGGATGAAGTTGACGTGGGCGCCCGTCCCGCGAAGGAGCCCGACCAGCGCCGCGGCGTCCGCCGGCGTGTCGTTGATCCCGTCGATCAGCACGTACTCGTAGCTCACGCGCCGGCGGGTCAGCCGGCCGTACTCGCGCGCGGCAGCCACGACCTGTTCCACCGGCCAGCGCCGGTTCAGCGGGACGAGGAGGTCGCGGAGCGGGTTCCGTGCCGCATGCAGCGACACGGCCAGCGTCCACTGCGGCCGCAGCGCGCTGATGCGCCCCATGGCGGGCACGACCCCCGACGTGGAGACCGTGACATGCCGCGCGCCGAGGCCGAAGCGGGCAGGATCGGTGAGGGCGCCGATCGCCTCGAGCACGGCCTCGATGTTGAGGAGCGGCTCGCCCATCCCCATGAACACGAGATTCGTGAGGTGACGGTTCCTGAGGGCGAGCCTGCGGCGGGCATGCCGGACCTGGTCGACGATCTCCGCGACGGAGAGATCGCGCCCGAACCCCAGCTCCCCCGTCGCGCAGAACGGGCAGCCGACCGCGCAGCCGGCCTGGCTGCTCACGCACAGCGTGTTCCGCTCGCGGCGGGCGCCCCGGGCCGGATAGTGCATCAGCACGCTCTCGATCAGCCGGCCGTCGGCCAGGCGGTGGAGCGCCTTCTCGGTCGCGCCGCCATCCGCAGGCCGGATGTCGGTCGCCGCCAGCGTGTCGAATGCGAGCCGCCCGGCGAGGGCGGCCCGCAGCGGCCGGGCGAGCGTCGTGACCTCGTCCCAGCTGCCGGCGGGTGATCGCCACACGGCGTCGGCCAGCTGGCGTGCCCGGAACCCGGGCTCGCCGAGCTCCGCCGCGACGCGGGCGAGGTCGTCGATCGAGAGGCCGGAGATGCCGGGCAGATCCGCGGGGGGAGGCGGTCGGTCGGCGGCGGCACCCGGTCGGTCGGCGGCAAGGTCAGCGATCGCGTCAGGGGTGAGCTCGCCGACCTGGACGTCGACGAGGTCGGAGGAATTGCCGGGCTTGTCGACGGGGTCGCCGGCTCGGTCGTCGACGGGAAGGCTTCGGTCGGTCATCGGAGGCGGATTATCCCACCCGCGCGGCCGCGATCCCGGGCCGCCCCCGCAGATAGGCCGCTCCGCCCATGTCGCGCCCGCCCGCGGGGCGCACCGTCCGCAGGACGAGGCGTCCGTCGGCCGCCGCCAGGGCGGGGCGATCGCCCTCGACCACGACCGCTCCCGGACGATCGCCGGGCCGCCCCGGGGCGACGAACGCGTCGATCACCAGGAGACGGCCCTCCGGGGTCTCGACGAAGGTGCCCGGCCACGGGCGGTAGGCGCGGACCGCTCGCTCGAGGGCGGCCGCGGGCAGGGCCGGATCGAGCCTTCCGTCCTCGCGGCGGAGGGGACGGGTGACCGTCACGCCGTCGGCCGGTTGTGGCACCCCGACGAGCGCGCCCGCGAGCCAGCCCGCGAGGCTCCGGCGCAGGAGCGCGGCCGCAACGCTCGCGAGGGCCGCTTCGAGTCGGGGCGCGTCCTCGTCGCCGGCGAGGGCCAGGCGCTCCACCGCGACCAGCGGGCCGGTGTCCATGCCGGCGTCCATGCGGAACAGGGCGACGCCCGTCTCGACGTCGCCGGCCAGGATCGCGGCCGGGATCGGCGCAGCGCCCCGATGCCGCGGGAGCAGGCTCGGATGCAGGTTCAGGATGCCGTGCGGCGGCAGGTCGAGGACCGCCGGAGGGAGGATCTTCCCGTAGTCGGCAAGGATCCCGATCGCAGGCCGCAGCGCGGCGAGCTCTGCCACGGCCTCCGGCGCGCGCAGGCGGTCGGGCGTGAGGACCGGGACGCCGAGCGCGGCGGCGCGCCCGGCCACCGGCGTCGGCAGCGCCTCGGCCCGGCGGCCCGCGGGACGCGCCGGGGCAGTGACGACGCCGACCAGCTCTGCCTCGGGCGCGCCGGCGAGCGCCTCGAGAACGGGGACGGCGAACCCGCCCGAGCCGAAGAAGACGGCCCGGGCGCGCGCAGGGAGCGCCCGGTCAGCCGCGGGAGGCCGCCTTGGCGCGCTCGGGATCGATCCCCCGCGAACGCAGCCCCGCGTCCGCCTCCTCGTCGGCGGCCTCGTCGTCGCCGCGGCCCACCGGGATCAGCTCGTCCGGCGAGCCGAGGTAGTCGATGTAGAGCTTGCCCTGGAGGTGGTCGAGCTCGTGCTGGAAGGCACGCCCGAGGTAGCCCGACCCCGCGATCTTGAACTTCCTGCCGACCCGGTTCTGGGCGACGACCCAGACCTTCTCCTTGCGCGTCACGTAGGCGACGAAGCCCGGGATCGACAGGCATCCCTCGAGGTCGCGGTCCTCGCCGTCGGAGCGGACGATCGCCGGGTTGACGAGCTCGAACAGCCGCCCGCTCACCTCGACGACCGCGACGTTCTTCGCCTCGCCGAGCTGCGGAGCGGCGAGCCCGACGCCCGGGGCATGCCGCATCGTCTCGGTCAGGTCGTCGATCAGCTCGTGGAGGGCCTTGTTGAAGAAATCGACGGGCTGGCCCTTCAGGCGAAGGCGCGGATCGCCGAGCTTGAGGATCGGAAGAACGCTCATGACGCGAGTATATGCAACCCCTGCCCGGGCATCGGCAACGCCGTGACCCAGGGGCCGCGAGCACGCCGGCGGCGGCCAGGTTACCCGGCCGGAGGAGCGACGCCGGGCGCGCGCTCGACGGCCCGATCGCGGCGGGTCCGCGCTGTCGGTCGCGCCTGTCGAACCCGCCGGAGGCGGCCGGCGGCCGGAACCGCCGGGCGAACCTGCTCAGCCCGGGGTGGGTGTCTCCTCATCCGCGGGTGCCGGGGATTCCGCCGGCGCCGCGTCGTCGTGGCCCGTCCCGTTGTCGCTCGGGTGCCGGAGGTCGTCGGCGATCTTGCGGCTGCGCTCAGCGACGCGGGTCCCGACGTCCCCGGTGATCTCCGCGGCGCGCTTGGCGAACGGGCCCGCCTTGTCGCCGGCGACCGCCGCGAGCTCGGCGGCCTTGGCCGCGATCTGGCGGGCCACCGGAGCCGCCTCATGAGCGACCCGGTCGATCATTGCCTGGAGCTGGGCGATCCACTCCCGGGCCTGGGCGCTGCGCGCGTCGCCCGCCTCGCTGGCGGCCTCGACCGGGCTCGGCCGAGGGGTCCGCTGCGGCCTCGCCAGGCTCTGCTCGCCGGCTGGGGCGTCTCGTCGGTCATGGCTGCTCCTCCTGTCGTTTGGGGATGGATTCTCGCGCGATCCGGACCGCCTGTACAGGACCGGCCGTCAGGAAGATGCTCGACGATCGGCACCCCGTACGATGAGTCGCGCCTAGAGCAGGCTCTCCGGGTCCGCATCGACGGACCAAGGCGGCCCCGGGTCGTCGCCGAGCACCGCCAGCGGGTCCGGGCCTCGCAGCACCACGTTGAAGCGCCAGCGCCCGGACCGGCGCGGCACGTACGCCGGCGCCGGTCCCGTGACCGTCACGCGTCCGCCGAGCGCCGCGGCCCGCGCGCGCAGACGGCCGGCCATGGCCCGCCCGGCATCGCGGGCGGCGTCGCGATCCTCGAGGCCGACGGTCAGCTTCACGGTTCGGCCGAAGGGCGGGGCGCCGAACCGCTCGCGCTGGGCGAGCTCCGCAGCGTAGAAGTCCGCCGCGCGCCCCTCGACGACCGCCCGCATGACCGGGTGGTCGGGCTGGTACGTCTGGACGACGGCATGCCCGCGTCGCTCCCCCCGCCCGGCCCGCCCGATCGCCTGGACGAGGAGCTGGTACGTGCGCTCCGCCGCCCGCTCGTCGGGGAGGGTGAGGGCGACGTCGGCCGAGACGATCCCCACGAGGGTGACCTCGGGGATGTCGAACCCCTTCGTCACGAGGCTCGTGCCGACGAGGACGTCGAGGTCGCCCCGCGTGAACGCGTCGACGACCCGCTCGGCCGCGCCGCGGTGCTCGACGACGTCGCGGTCGAGCCGGCCGACGCGGAGATGCGGAAAGCGCGCCCGGACGTCGGCCTCGAGGCGCTCGGTCCCCCCGCCGAGGAAGCGGATCCGCGGCGAGCGACACGTGGGGCAGCGGGAGGGCATGGGCGTCGCGGCGCCGCAATGGTGGCAGCGCAGGGTCATGCCGGCGTGGTGGTAGACGAGCGGACGGGTGCATTCGGGGCAGGTGAGCACGCCGCCGCAGTCACGGCACAGGACCGCGGACGCGGCACCGCGGCGGTTGATCACCAGGATCGATCGCTCGCCGGCTCCCGGGTCGAGGGCGCCGAGAAGCTCTGCCAGCCGCCCGGAGAGGAGCCCGCGATTGCCCTCGGCCAGCTCCGCGCGCAGGTCGACGAGCTCGATCGTCGGGAGCGCCCCGGCCGCCCGCTCTGGAAGCGTCACGCGGCGCCACTCGCCCCGCAGGGCGCGCCCCATCGTCTCGACCGAGGGCGTCGCGCTGCCGAGGATCACGCAGGCGCCCGCGAGCCGGCCGAGGCATACCGCGAGGTCGCGGGCCTGGATGCGGGGCGTCCGGTCGCTCTTGTATGCCGCGTCGTGCTCCTCGTCGACGATCACGACCCCGAGCTCCGCGACGGGGGCGAGGACCGCGAGCCGTGTCCCGACGACGATGTCGGCGAAGCCGGCCCGGACGCGCCGCCAGCCGTCGGCGCGCTCTCCCTCGCCCATCGCCGAATGAAGCAGGATCACCTCCGCGCCGAGCTCGGCCCGGAGCCGATCGACGAGCGGCATCGCGAGCGCGATCTCCGGCACCAGCACGAGGCCGGGCCGGCCGAGCGCGAGCGATGCCGCAAGCACCTCCGCGTAGACCGCGGTCTTGCCGGACCCGGTGGGGCCGTCGAGCAGGAGTGGCGTCCCGTCGGCGGCGGTGAGGGCAGCCGTGGCGGCGGCGACCGCTGCCGCCTGCCGGGATGTCAGGTCGGACCCCGGCGGCCGAGCCCCCCGCGCGGCGCGGGCACGGAAGGCGAGCGGATCGCGCAGCGACTCGCGCGTGGCGACGGCCACCAGCCCGCGGCGCTCGAGCGTCCGGACCACGCCCGCGCCGTGGGCACGTTCGAGGGCCGGGACGCCGCGGCTGCCCTGCGGTGCGTCGCGCAGGTCGCCCAGCGCCGCGATCTGGCGTGGCCCGAGCCCGCGGGCCCCGGGGCCAGGGCCAGTGCCCTCGCCGGCGCTCGTCGCCGGCCCGGCACCGCCGGCCCGTCCCTCGCCGTCGCTCCCGCGGGCCACAGGCGCGCCCGCATCCGCGGTGCCGACGATCGGGCCGACCTCGACCGCGGCCCGGCCGGCGCTCGTGATCGTCGCCACGCGGACGTACCGGGCCGTTGCGCCCGCGGCACCGAGCGTCCACTCGAGATCGACGCGGCCCGCCGACTCGAGCGCCCGCAGGCGGCGGAGCAGCGCCGGACGGCCGTCGCCCTGGGGTAGGTCACGGACGGGCCGGGGGCCGGCGGCCAGCGCCTCGAGGATCGCGTTCGACCGCGGGTCGCCCGGGCGCTTCGTCGGTGGCGGAGCGGCGGGAGTCGGCGGAGGCTTCGTCCGGGGCCGGGCCGGAAGTCGGCGGCGACACGTCTGCCGCCAGTTCCCGGCCTGCGGCCGGGCCGATCCCGTCCCGGGGCGGCGTCAGCCGATCCCTCCCGGTCGGCGTCAGCCGATCCCTCCCGGTCGGGGGAGGCCGCTCCCTCCCCTGCCCCTGGGCTGTCCCGGCCGTCGAGCAGGGACGCGACGAGCTCGACCTTCTCGAGCAGGCCCGGTGGCAGCATCGCCCGGATCGCGAGCGCCGGCGGGGCGACGTAGCGCGCTGCGATCTCGCGGGCGAGGGCGAGCGCGAGCGGCGGCAGGAGCGGTCCGTCGGCCCGCACCCGGGCCACCAGCGGCCGGGCTTCGATGCCGTCGGGCGGCGGCGCCTCCCCCAGGACGATCCCGACCGCGCGACGCTTGCCCCAGTCGACGAGGACCGCCTCGCCGGCCACGAGGTCCCCGAGGTCGGGCGGCACGCGGTAGGTCCACGTCCGGCTGCCGGCGCCACCCGTCGCGTCGACCGCGACCTCGACGTGGCGGACCGGGGCTGGCCCGGTCGACCCGTCCGCCGCCCGCGTCGAAGCCACGCCCTACACGACGACCCGGCGCTCCGGGTGCCGGGCCCGTTCGGCACGGATGATCACGTCGATGGCCGCCGCCGTCCGCTCGACCTGTCCGTCATCGTTGATCACGACATGGTCGTAGTCGCCGGCCCGGGCGAGCTCGACTGCCGCATTCCGCTGGCGGACTTCCAGCTCCTCGGCCGACTCGGTCTTGCGTGCCCGGAGGCGCTGGAAGAGCGCTTCGAGGGAGGGCGGCACGACGAAGATGAGGAGCGCGTCTGGCACGCTCGCCTTCACGGCCCGGGCGCCCTGCACGTCGATCTTGAGGATGACGTCGTGACCGCCCTCGAGGGCCGCCCGGACATCCGCCCGGGGCGTCGCGTACCAGTTCTCGTGGACCTCCGCCCATTCGAGGAAGTGGCCGGCGTCGCGCAGCCGGGCGAACCGGTCGCGGGTCAGGAAGTGGTAGCTGATGCCGTCGACCTCTCCTTCGCGAGGGCGCCGCGTCGTGCACGTGACGACGTAGTGGTAGTCGGGGTCGCGCGGGATCCGGCGGAGCGCCTCGATGATCGTGTCCTTGCCGACCCCGCTCGGCCCGCTGACCACGACGAGCTGGGAGCCCGGCGCTCCGGCCGCCGCAGCGCCGCCCATCGGATCGGGTCCCTCGGCCCGGGCCGCCTGGCCATCGGCCCGCGCCGTGGCGGCCGCGCGGTCGATGTCGGGCGGCGCCGACGCGTCGTCGGGTCGGGCAGCGGCCGATACGGGGTCGACGTCGGGCGGCGCCGACGCGTCGTCGGGTCGGGCAGCGGCCGACGCGTCGTTCGCGCTCGTCACGGCCCGCTATCCCCCACCTTCCCGGCGTGGCGCCGGGGGGCGGGCCGTCGCACCCGCCACGTCCGACCCCGGGCGGCCGAGCGCCTCCCCGCGGAGCCCCTCGACGACGTGCTCGAGCTCGACAGGAAGGGCCGCCTCGACGCGCACCAGCTCGCCCGTCGAGGGCGCCGCGAAGACGAGGCGCCAGGCATGGAGGAAGAGCCGCTCGAGGCCGTCCGGCCCGCGACGCGATGTGCCGGTCCCGTAGACCGGGTCGCCCGCCACCGGGTGCCCCAGTGCGGCGAGGTGGACACGGATCTGGTGGGTCCGGCCCGTCACGAGGTCGAGCTCGAGAAGCGTCCACCCCGTGAACCGCTCGCGCACCCGGTAGCCCGTCACGGACGGGCGACCGTCGGGCACGACGGCCATCCGCAGCCGGTTCTTCGGGTCGCGCCCGATCGGAGCCTCGATCCGGCCGACCGCCGCCTGGACGCCGCCATGGACGAGGGCGAGGTAGGTCTTCTTGACGCGCCGCGCCTTGAGCTGGGCCATCAGGCTCGCCTGGGCCGCGTCCGTCTTGGCGACCATCAGCAGGCCCGACGTATCGCGGTCGAGGCGATGGACGATCCCCGGCCGCGCCACGCCGGCGATCCCGCCATACGCCGTGTCGCGGGCGAGCAGGGCGTTCACGATCGTCCCGGTCGCGTGGCCGGCCGACGGGTGGACGACGAGGCCGGCCGGCTTCGCGATCACGAGCACGTCGGAGTCCTCGTAGACCACCGTAAGGGGGATGTCCTCGGCCTCGGCCGTTGCAGGCGTCGGCGGCGGCACCTCCACCTCCAGCACGTCGCCCGGGCCGACGCTGTCCCGCGCCCGGACGGCCCGCCCTCCGGCCCGCACGTGGCCTTCGGAGATCAGGCGCTGGATCCGGCTCCGCGACAGACCGGACAGGTCGGATGCGACGCGGTCGACACGCCCACCGGCGCCTTCCGGCACGACGAGGCGGAGCTCCGTCATCCGGCCGGGGCTTCCGCGGGACGGTGGGGCAGGAAGGCCATCACGATCAGGAGCAGCAGCGACACGGAGATGGCCGTATCGGCGACGTTGTAGTTGAAGAACCGCCAGGTGCCGATGCCCATGTCCACGAAGTCGACCACGTAGCCGATCCGCAGCCGGTCGATCAGGTTGCCGACAGCCCCACCGAGGAGCAGCCCGAGGGCCAGGGTCGCGAGCCAGCCGCTCGTCCGCATCGCGTGGCCGTGGTACCAGATGATCAGCGCGACGACCCCGACGCTCAGCGCGGCGAACACCATCGCCTGCTCGCGGAAGAGCCCGAACAGGGCGCCGCTGTTCTGGACGTACCAGATCCTGAGCGTGTCGCCGACGATCGGCCGGGGAACGCCGAGCGGGAAGTTGGCCACGATCCACTGCTTCACGAGCTGGTCGAGCACGATGACCGTGATCGCGAGCGCGACGAACACGATCCACTGCCGCGCCGGCCGCGTCAGCCGGCTTGTGGTCGCGTCCGTCATGGCGGGGCTGGCGTCGCTCATGCCGGGGCCTCCACCCGGGCGCGCAGCGCGACCCCAGCCGTGCCGCCTGCCAGCTCGGCAGCGGAGGTCGACCAGCCGGCGGGCAGCGGCCCCAGCTCGATCGAGGCCGCCAGCGTGTCCTGGGCGACGGTGGCGAGGTACGGCGCCAGTCGCGCACCGTCGCCGCCGGCCGGGGCGACGACGACGTCGATGGTGGCGTCGAGCTCCAGGCCAGCGTCGCGGCGCAGGTCCTGGATGGCCCGCTGGAGCTCGCGCGCGTCGCCCTCGGCCCGCAGCTCGGGGCTGACCTCGGTGTCGATGACCACTACGAGCCCGTCGTCGTGGGCAACCGCGGTGCCGGGCCGCGGAGCCGACAGGATCTCCACCTCGTCGGGGGCCAGGGTCACGCCCGCCAGCGTCACGCTCCCGTCCGCGTGGATCTCGAACGCGCCGGCCCGGGCTGCGGCCATGACCGCGGGGATCGCGGTGCCGAGCTTCTTCCCGATCCGGGGCAGCAGCGGCTTCACCCGCCGCTCGACGAGCTCGGACTCGTCGCCGATCAGGATGACCGCCTTGACGTTGACCTCGCCGGCGAAGAGGCCGAGCAGCAAGTGCAGCTCGGTGGGGGCTTCCAGCTCCGGGGCGTCGGCGCCCGGGAGCGCGACCCATGCCCGGGCCAGCGGCTGGCGGAGCTTGAGGCCCGCCTGCGAGCGCAGCGTCCGGGCCAGCTCGACGGCCCGCAGGACGACCGACATGGCCGCCTCGAGCGCGAGGTCGCGCAGCGGGCCGAGCTCGGGCGCGGGCCACGCCGTGAGGTGGACGCTGTCCGGCCCGTCGACTCCGACCTCGACCGCGAGGTTCTGGTGGAGCGTCTCGGCCAGGAACGGCAGCATCGGGGCGACGGTCCGGGCGAGCCCGTGGAGGGCGGCGTGGAGCGTCGCGAAGGCCGCCGCGCGGTCGGCCGGGTCCTCGTTGCGCGAGAACCGGCGCCGGTTCCGGCGGAGGTACCAGGTGGAGAGGTCCTCGATGAACCGCGATACGACAGCCGCGGCGGCGTCCGCGTCGTAGTCGGCGAGCCGCTCGCCCGCGGTCGCGGCGGTCGCCGCGAGGCGGGACAGGATCCAGCGATCCATCGCCGGACGCTCGCCGAGCGGCGGGGCGCCGCTTGCCGGGGTCCAGCCCGCCAGGCGGGCGTAGGTCACGAAGAACGCGTACACGTTCCAGAGCACGAGCAGGCCCCGCCGCGCCTCGTCGGCGGCGTGCCAGCCGAACAGGATGTTGTCGTCGGGCCGCGCGTTGACGTACATCCAGCGCATCACGTCGACGCCCATCCGCTCGGCGGCCTCGTCGAACTCGATCGCGTTGCCCCAGCTCTTGTGCATCGGCCGGCCGTCCTCGCCGAACAGCGTGGCGTACCCGAAGATCGTCCGGAAGGGTGGCTCCCGGCGCAGCACGGTGCTCATGGCCAGCATCGAGTAGAACCAGTTGCGGAACTGGCCGGGGAAGCTCTCGCTGATGAAGTCGGCCGGGAACCAGTCGGCCCAGTAGCCCGGATCCTCCCGGTAGTGGAGCGTCGAGAACGGCACGATCCCGGCGTCGAGCCACGGGTTGCCGACGTCCGGGATGCGCGCGACGGGCGCGCCGCAGCCGGGACAGGCGATCCGGACGGCGTCGACGAAGGGGCGGTGCGGGGTGTGTCCTTCGAGCACCTCCCAGCCCTCGATGGCCCGCGCCTTGAGCTCATCGCGCCCCCCGATCACGTCGAACCGCCCGCACGCCGAGCAGTCGAAGATCGGCAGCGCCAGCCCCCAGTAGCGCTTCTTGCTGATCATCCAGTCGTGCATGTTGAGGAGCCAGTCGAGCTCGCGCTCGTACCCGAAGCCCGGGATCCAGCGGATCTGGTCAACGACCTCCATGATCTGGTAGCGCAGGCTCGCGTCGACCTCCGCCGCCGTCAGCTCCGCGCGCGGCCGGGCGTAGACCTGCCCCATGCTCACGTACCACTCGTCGACGAGGCGGAAGACGAGCGGCGTCCCGCACCGCCAGCAGTGCGGGTAGCGGTGCACGAAGTCCTCGACCCGGTAGAAGCCGCCGTGATGCTTCAGGTGCTCGATGACGGGCTCGACGCTGTCGCGGACGTCGCGGCCGGTGAGGAACCCGAACCCGTCGATGAAGCCGCCGTTCTCGTCGAGCGGCGCGAGCATCGGGAGGCCGAGCTCGCGGCCCAGGGCGTAGTCCTCGGCGCCGCACCCCGGCGCGATATGGACGATGCCCGTGCCCTCGTCCTCGCCGACCTCGCTCCAGGCGACGACCCGGTGGTGATAGGCCGGGGCGCCGTCGGTCCCGGCGAAGGCCGCCCGGACCGCCGGCAGGTCGTCGAACGGGCCGGCATAGCGCCAGCCCACCAGGTCGGCGCCGGGGCGCTCCTCGAGCACCTCGAACGGCCCGACGAGCACCTTCGCGAGACGTCCCTTTGCCAGCCAGAACGTCGCGTCTCCCTGGCGGACCCTGACGTACGGGAGCGCCGGGCCGACCGCCGCGGCGACGTTCGAGGTGAGCGTCCAGGGCGTCGTCGTCCAGACCAGCAGCGCCTCCCCGGGCCGGTCGACAAGCGGGAGGCGGAGGGTGAGCCCGGGATCGGTCCGGTCGGCGTAGCCCTCGGTCATCTCGTGCTGGCTGATCCCGGTCCCGCAGCGGGCGCACCAGGGCATCGTGTCGTGGCCCTTGTACAGCCAGCCCCGGCGGTGGCACTCGGCGAGGAATGCCCAGATCAGGTCGTTGTTCTCGTTGCTGAACGTGAAGTAGCTGCCGCCCAGCTCGGGCATGCCGAGTCGCCCGACGAGCATCTCGACCGTGTCGGTGACGGGTCCAGCCGGGCCGTCGACCGTCATGACGCCGGCCGGATCGGCGGCCAGGTGGTCGCGCAGCCGGCGCAGCTCGTCGGGGTCGTTCCAGTCCATCCAGTACCCGAGGCGGATGGACTGCTCGGTCTGGCGGGCGGCATAGGTCAGGACGCGCTGCTTGCAGAGGCTCACGAACTCGGCGATGCCGTAGTCCTCGATGTCGCGCTTGCTCGTGAAGCCGAGGTCCCGCTCGACGTTGACCTCCACCCAGAGGCCCTGGCAGTCGAAGCCGTTCTGCCAGCGTTGCGCCTCGCCGAGCATCGCATGGTAGCGCTGGAAGATGTCCTTGTAGCTGCGACCCCACGCGTGGTGGACGCCCATCGGGTTGTTGGCCGTGATCGGCCCGTCGAGGAAGCTCCATCTCGGGCCCCCGGCGTTCTGGGCGCGCAGCCGGGCGAACGTGCGGCGCTCGCGCCAGAAGGCGAGGATCTCGTGCTCCTGGGCGACGAGATCTGGCTTGCTGCTGACGGGTGCGAACATCTGACCTCGCGCGGCGGACGGGTCGGCGGGTGGCTGACGGCTGGTTCGAGCTGGACTCGAAGCGCCGGCCGGCGTCACGAACCGGCGCGACCGGTCGTCCCTGCTCCCGACCAACGGTTCTTCGAGGTTCCCGTATCCTACCCGTGATGCCGCAGCAGCAGGAAGCGCGTCCGCGCGCCCGGTCGGCCTTCGCCGCAGGGTTCCTCAGCCTCGTATTCCCCGGCCTTGGCCACGCCTACGCGCGGGCCTGGCGCCGCGCGGTCCTGTTCGCCGCCCCGCCCCTCCTGCTGCTGGCCCTGGCGGCTGGAACCTACCTGAGCTTCGGGCGCGACGATGCCCTCGGCATGATCGCCAACCCGCCCGTGCTCGTCGGGATCCTCGTCGGGAACGTCGTGGCCTACGCCTACCGGATCGTGGCGGCGGTCGACGCGTGGCGGGTCGTGGCATTCGTCAACCGGTACGAGCAGCGCGAGAGCCCCGGTGCGCGGCTGCCCGGCCTCGCGATGCTCTCCATCGCCGGCCTCATCGCGACGTGCCTGGTGATGGGCGGCGTCCATGCCGCGGTCGGCTTCTACGACTCGCAGGCGCTCAGCCTCATCACCGCGGTGACGACGCCCGACGACCAGGACTTCCCGACGCCCGACCCCTCGCAGGACGTCACCCCGGCGCCCGCCGCCACGATCCCGGGGTTCACGCCGTCGGCGGACCCGAGCGAGACGCCGGCCCCGGCGGCGACCTGGGATGGCACGTCGCGCCTCAACATGCTCCTGATCGGCTCGGACAAGCGGCCTCAGGAGCGAACCTGGAACACCGACACGTTGATCGTGCTCTCGATCGACCCGGTCAGCCGCAAGGTCGCCCTGTTCTCCCTGCCCCGCGACATCGTGGGCGTCCCACTGCCGCCCGGGCCGGCCCGCAACGCGCTTGGGGCCACCTGGAACAACAAGATCAACTCGCTGTTCACGTACGCGCGCGGTCACAAGGACTTGTTCCCGGGAGGCGGCTACCAGGCCCTCAAGGACACCCTCGGCTACCTGTACGGGATCCGCATCCCCTACTTCGTCGAGGTCGACTTCAACGGCTTCAAGACGGTCGTGGACGCGCTCGGCGGAGTCACGATCAACGTGCAGAAGCCGGTCATCGACGACTACTACCCCGGCGACAATGGCCTGCTGCGGGTCTACATCCCGACCGGCGTCCAGCACATGACCGGGGCCGAGGCGCTCATCTACGCCCGCTCGCGCCACGGCTCGGCCGACTACGACCGGGGGGCCCGCCAGCAGCGCGTCCTGCTCTCCCTGCGCCAGCAGGCCGACCTCTCGACGATCGCCCGCCCCGAGGTCCTGAGCGCGCTCGTCAAGGCGGTCGGGAAGGCCGTCAAGACGGACTTCCCCATCGGCCGTCTCGGCGCCGCGCTCGAGCTGGCGCAGCGGATCGACATCAGCAACGTGCGCTCGTACGTGTTCGGGCCCAAGGGCGGGTACGCGACCGACCTGTGGCCAGCCTCCTCCAACGTCGTCATCAACACGCCCAACGTCCGCCGCGCGGTGCGGTCGGCCTTCACGTTCGATCCGGCCGCCCAGCAGGCCCACGACGACATCGCGAACGAGGGCGCCAACGTCTGGGTCCTCGACGGCGCCCGAAGCGGCGCCGCGGGCGACGTCGCCAGGTACCTCGAGTTCCTGGGCTTCGAGGCCTCGGCTCCCAACCAGCACGCCACCGGCAAGGCGCCGTCCAACACGGTGGTCACGGTCTACAACGGCGCCGAGGCGAGCCTGCCCAAGACGATCGCCGCGCTCCAGGACATCTTCGGCGTCACGGTCAAGCTCGCGACCGACCCGAAGGTCAAGGCCGACGTCGTGATCACCACCGGGCAGCGCACGCCGAGGCTGGTCGAGCCAGAGGTCGGCAACTGACGGTCGCCCCCCGACACGGTGCGGAGGCGGAGGAACCGGACCGAGCGCCCGCCGCGCCCGGACGTCAGCCCTTCGGAACGGGCGTCACCCAGTGGCTGTACGCCGGCACGCGACCCCGGACGATGTCGAAGTAGCGGTCCTTGATGCGCCCGGTGATCGGGCCAACCGCCCCGGACCCGACCGCCCGGTGATCGACCTCGATGATCGGGCTGATCTGTGCGCCGGTCCCGGTGAAGAACGCCTCGTCGGCGACATAGAGCTCGCTCCGGTCGATCGACCGCTCGACGACCGCGAAGCCGAGCTCGGCGGCGATCTCCATGATCCCGCCCCGCGTGATCCCTTCGAGGATGTCGTCCGAGACAGGCGGCGTCGCGAGGACGCCGTCGCGGACCACGAAGATGTTCTCGGCGGAGCCCTCGGAGACGTGCCCGTCGTCGGACAGGACCAACGCCTCGTCGAAGCCGTTGAGCATCGCCTCGGTCTTGCTGAAGGCCGGGTTGACGTACGAGCCCGTGATCTTGGCCCGCGACGGGATCGCCGGGTCGCTCGTCCGGCGCCACGACACGGTCCCGACCTTGACACCGACGGTCGTGTCGACGTAGTCGCCGAACGGCACCGCGAGGATGTAGTAGCGGTGCTCGAGGCCGTGGAGCTTCACCCCGATCGCCCGGCTGCTCTTGTAGAACGACGGCCTGACGTAGGCGTCCTCGCGAAACGCGTTGCGCCGGAGGACCTCGACGACCTCGCCGGTCAGCTGCTCCACGGAGGGCACGTCGTCCATCAGCATGACCTTGCACGAGTTGCGGATCCGGGCGACGTGCTCCGGGACCTTGAGCGCGAAGAGCTGCTCCTTCTCCTCGTTCCAGTACGCCCGGATGCCCTCGAAGACCGCGGTCCCATACATGAATGCGTGGGTCATGATGTTGACGTTCGCGTCGGCGAGCGGGACGTAGCGGCCCTCGAAGAGGCAGACCAGGGTCGCCGGGTCGGCGGCGCCGGCGGCGCGGATCGGCGGCGCGGCTGGCTTCTCGGTGAGCATCGTGGGCACCTCAGCGGGGCGCGGACAGCGGAGGGCCGCGCCACCCGCCGAGTATACCCGCCCTGCCCGCCCCGACCGGCCAGCCGCTGGCCGCCCGTCCCACCGGTCAGCCGGCGGCGAGCGACGCCCCCACGATCGCCAGGTAGACCACGTAGAACAGCCCGCCGACCGCGAGCCCGCCGCCCGTCAGGCGACCCCGGACCTGCATCGGCAGGATGATCGCCACGATGCTGACGACGGCAACCGCGGCCGACAGGAAGGCGATCCGGGACTCGGGGTTGATGGCCCACGCCGACGGCGCGAAGAGCAGGGCGATCGAGGTCGGGATGGCGCTCTGGAAGACCATCGCGCCGGTGATGTTCCCGAGCGCGAGGGTGTCCTTGCCCTGGCGCACCCAGATCACGCTGTTGAACTTCTCCGGCAGCTCGGTCGCGATCGGGGCGATCACGAGGGCCAGGATCCGCCCGTCCACCCCGATCGACGTCGCGAGGTGCTCCACGGCCTGCACGAACAGGACCGCCCCGGCGATGATGCACGCCAGGGCCACCACGACCTGGACCGTCACGACCCGCATGCGCGGGCTGGGATGCTCGCCGCGCTGCGGGTCGAGGCGGTGCATGCGGAGCGGGGCGAGCTCCTCCTGCTCGACTCGCGCTTCCTCGACGAGGTGGCCGCGGACATACCACCCGTAGAGCACGACGAGGACGATGGCCGCGACCCAGCGGACGCTCACGATGTCGGCTGGCAGGAAGGCCACGGCCACGGCGAGCCCGTAGCCGAGCAGGAACCACCGGATGTCGTGGACAAGCACGCGCCGGTCGACCCTGACCAGCGTCCCGGACGAGCGGCGGCGGCGGAAGCCGATGATCGCGACCCCGGTCACGAACATGGCCAGCGTCGCGAGCATGAATGGCGCGCCCAGGATCGCACCCACCCCGACCTCGTCGGCGGCCACCGAGCCGCCGAACAGGATCGCGATGAGGGGGATCATCGTCTCGGGGAGCGCCGTCCCGACGGCGGCGAGGACGGACCCGACCGCGCCCTCGGCGAGGTCGAGCTTGCGCCCGAACCACTCGATGCCGTTGGTGAACAGCTCGGCCCCGAGCAGGATGACGATCAGCGCGCCGAACAGGATCGGGACGTCCACGGTCAGCCGCCCGCCGCCAGCGCGGTCAGGACCGCGACGAGCAGCACGATCAGCACGACGACGCCGAGGCCCGCCATCCGGCGCTCGCCTGTCGCGATGAAGCCGGTCACGGATGCGATCACCCGCAGCAGCGGGGTCGCGATCGCGACCAGCAGCCCGAGCCAGATGAACCCCTCGGGCCGCAGCGCCCGCAGGTCGGCTGCCAGGCGCGAGAGGTCGAAGGGCGGCCACGGCGTCTCCAGCGGCGAACGCCCGCTGGCGAGGAGCAGGACGAAGCCGAAGCCCATCAGGGCGACCGCGATGGCGACGCCGACGCCGAGGATCGAGGCGAGCCGCCGCTCGATGGTGGCCACCGGCGGGATCTCCGGGGCCACCGCCGGCAGGCCCGGGGTGGTGCCCGCGAGAGCCGCGCGGGCCGCCGCGGCGGCCTGGCCCGGCGCGCCGGACAGGTGCGACCCGCTCACGAGAATGCCTTCACGATCATCTGGGCCGCCGTCACGAGCAGCACCGCCACGAACAGGAGACGCAGGACGCCGACATCGACGCGGCCGGCGACCCGCGTCCCGACCATCGCACCCGCGAAGACGCCGACCGCCGTGGGTGCCGCGATGAACGGATCGATCCCCCCGCGCAGCAGGTACACGATCGCCGAGGCGGCCGCGGTGACCCCGATCATCAGGTTGCTCGTCGCCGTCGCCACCTTGAGCGGCACGCCCATGGCGAGGTGCATCAGGGGCACCTTCACGATCCCGCCGCCGACGCCCAGCAGTGCCGACACGATGCCCGCAAAGAAGCCGCCGCCGATCCCGATCCGGAGGTGCCGCGGCTGGTAGCCGGGCCCGCCGAGGCGGGCCATGAACGGGTCCTCGGTCGGGGCCTGCGGAATGGCATCGCCGGCCAGGAGGACGGCACTGCCGGCCGGCAGGGCATCGGCGGCCGGCACGATGGCATCGCCGGCCAACAGCTCGCCGGCCAACAGCAAGGCATCGCCCGCAGGCAGGACGGTATCGTCGGCCCGCAGGACATCGCCCTCGTTCGCGACCGGCAGCCGGGGTTCGGCCGCCGCGGCCGGAGCCGCGCGCCGCCCGCGAGCCATCGAGATCGACGTGTAGACGAGGAGCGCCGCGAAGAGCCCCGCCAGCAGCTGGTCGGGCAGGGCGAACGCAACCAGGCCCCCCACGAGCGCGCCGCTCGCCGTGAACACCTCGAGCAGCATCCCGAGGCGCAGGTTCGCGACGTGCCGCTGGAGGTAGACGCCCGCGCCCGCGCTGCTCGTCACGATCACGCAGACGAGGCTGATCCCGACTGCCTCCCGGAACTCCATCCCGAAGAAGAAGGTCAGGAACGGGACGATCAGGATCCCGCCCCCCAGGCCGAGGAGCGAGCCGAAGACGCCGACGCCGACGCCTCCGGCAGCCAGGCCAAGCCCGATCAGCACGGTGCCGCTCGCCGGCCTCTCGCGATCAGGGGCGCAGGTGCTGGGGCGCGTACGGCAGCAAGGCCACGTGGCGCGCCCGCTTGAGCGCGACCGCCAGCTCACGCTGGTGTGCGGCACACGTCCCGGTCTTGCGCCGGGGCTCGATCTTGGCGCGCTCGGACAGGAAGCGGCGGAGGCGGCTCACCTCCTTGTAGTCGATCTGGGCGGTCTTGTCCGCGCAGAAGCTGCACACCTTGCGGCGGCGGCGATCGCGGTAGTAGTCGTCGCGCTTTCGGCGGGTGGCGGGGGGCATTCGGAGGCTCCTGTCGGATCAGCGTCGCACGGGGCGGCGCGTCGGATGTCGGGTTGTCGGTCGGATGGGAGGGTTCGGCCGCCTAGAAGGGCAGGTCGTCGAGGTCGCCGTAGTTCGGCTCGGGAGGCTGCTCGGTGCCGCGCCGGATCGGCGACACGCCGGACGCCGCAGGGCGGGCGCCTTCCGCCGGGAATGCGGGCGCGCCCTCCTCGTCCCGAGCGGGGCGGTCGAGCGAGATCACGTTGTCGGCCGTCACCTCGAGGGCGGTCCGCTTCTGGCCATCCCGCGTCTCGTACTCGCGGGTCCGGAAGCGACCCTCGACGAACACGCGGTTGCCCTTGCGGAGCTGCTCGGCGGCGCGCTCGCCGCGGTCGCCCCAGATCGTGACGCGATACCAGTCGGTTCCCTGGTCGACCCATTCGCCCGACGTGGCATCCTTCCCGCGGTGGGAGACGGCCACGCTGAACTCCGTCACCGGACGGCCGCTCGGCGTGTAGCGCATCTCCGGGTCGCGGCCCAGGTTGCCGATGAGCATGAGCTTCGCGAACGCCATTGGTCGGCTCCCGTCAGTGGTGGTCCGGATCGGTCAATCGACGGCTGCCGGAGCCGCCTCGCTCTCGGACTCGTCGATGTGCTCGCCCTGGGGCACGAGGTCCTCCTCGACCTCGTCGGCGGCAGGCAGATCGACGACGTCGTCGGCCTTGCCACGGCTCGCCTTGAGCGGGCGCTCGATCCGGGTCACGAGGTGGCGCAGGACATCCTCGGTGATGAGCAGCGTGCGCTCCAGCTCGTCGATGGCGTCCGGCGGGGCCTCGAAGAGGATGATGTGGTACGAGCCTTCGCGGTACCGGTCGATCTGGTAGGCGAGGCGGCGGCGACCCCACGGGGCCTGCTTCACCACGGCGCCGCCCGTTCCGACGACGTGCCGGGTGACCCGCTCCAGGACTGCCTGGGCCCGGTCGTCCGGCGCATCGGGCTTGAGGACGAGCATGAGTTCATATCGGCGCATGGCCGGTCCACTCCTTCCTGTGGGTGCGCCCCGCTCGCGCGGCCGCTGAGCGGCCCGTCCGACGGCGGAGCAGAAAGGACCCGGGCAGTCTACCACGCACCGGCGGCTGCTCCCGGCGGCTCACCTGGGCCGGAGCGGACGGCTTGACCGGGCCTGCTCGGCTCCCCTGGGCATGGCGCCTCGCCCAGGGCCCGGCCGTACATCCGGGCCCGGCGTCCGACGCCGGGCGTCACCCTTCGACGGTGGCCTGACCCGCGAACGAGACAGTGATGACGCCGCCCCACATGCAGGTGGCGGTGCAGGTGTCGTTGACGGCCGGAACGTGGTTGACCGTCACCTTCGACGAGCCGGGCGACCACGGCGCGGTCACCGCCGGGATGCAGGGCTGCGGCGTCAGCACGCCCATCGCCGCCGATGTGGCGGCCGCGACCTGCGGGTTGGACAGGGTCATGCACATGGCGAACGGCATGATGTTCGTCATCGGGACCATGTCGGTGATCTTGGCCACCGGCATCTGGCCCGCGGTGATCGTTGGCGCGGCCACCACCAGGGAGCTCGGGGCTGCCCCGAACGAGCAGGCGAGCATGGCGCCGTTGACGACCAGCTTCGGCATGCTCCGAGTTTCGCACGCGACGCAATTCCCGATCGGGCAGACCCGGAGGGTCCGCCGGGCGAACGCCAGCGCGGCCCCTCCTGGAGCTGCCGGTGCGACGGATCGTCGTGGTGCCGAGGGTGGGGTTCGAACCCACACGGGCGTGAGCCCAGCCGTGTTTAAGACGGCAGCGTCTGCCGGTTTCGCCACCTCGGCCAATTCGAGCGCGCGAGCGCCCGCCGAAATCGTAGCGCTCGCGGGCTGCCGCGGCGCGGGCGGGCGTTCCCGGTTCGGTGTCAGCCCGACCGCCAGCCTGGCAGGTTGTCGTCCGCCCAGGCGACGGCCTGGGCGCGGCCCTTGACATGGAGGCGGCGGTAGAGGCTCGCGAGCTGGTTCTTCGCTGTCGTCGGCGCCACCCCGAGGGCCTCGGCACCCTTGGCGACCGTGCCGTGCGCGACGACCGCGTGGAGGACCATGATCTCGCGGCGGCCCCGCGACGGGCTACCGGCGCCGCTCGATCACGACCGCGTCGACATCGCCGGGACGGAGCACGAACACATCCTCGAACCCCTCGGGCCCGAGCACCCCGATCGAGCGATTGAACGCGCGGCGCTGGCGGGCCAGGACGTGTGGGCCAAGCTGGCGGTCAGTTCGGCGCCGGTTACGCTCATCGCAGACGCGGACCGGGATGTCGAGCACGATCGCGACCGGCGGGACGTGGTGCCGGCGCGCCAGGGCGATGAGTGGCAGGCGAGCCATCGGCTGGACGTTCGTGGCGTCGATCACCGTCAGGCGGCGCGCCGCCAGGCGCAGGCTCGCGACGTGGTGAAGGGCCTCGAAGGCGGCCTCGGTGGCGCCCTGTTCGTTCTCGTCGTCGGACACCATCCCGCGGAAGGAGTCCGAGGACAGGACCTCGGTGGGCAGGAAGTGCCGCCGCGCGAACGTCGACTTGCCGGCCCCGGTCGTCCCGACAAGCACCACGAGCGAGGGCTCGGGCAGGCTGATCCTCATCGGCCGGCTCGCCTCGCGTCGTCGCGGGCGGCCTCCGCGATGCCGGCGCCGCCGAGGAGCGCCACGAGGATCGTCGGTCGTGCAGGTTTCATGAGGTTCGGCACGCGACCAAGCGTGGCAGACGACGGCGGATCGCGGCGAGCGGGGCGCGCAAGCTGCGTCGCCGGCCCGCGCCCCTCGGCCGGCGGCGGCTGTTCAAGCCGCGAGAGCGTGGAGGCGACGATCGGATTCGAACCGATGAATAGAGGTTTTGCAGACCTCCGCCTTAGGCCACTTGGCTACGTCGCCCTGTGCTGGCTGGCCCTCGAGGATTCGAACCTCGGTTCACGGATCCAAAGTCCGCTGTCCTACCGCTAGACGAAGGGCCAGCGGGCCGGACCCTGACGATCCCGGACAAGAAAATGGAGCGGAAGACGGGACTCGAACCCGCGACCCTCACCTTGGCAAGGTGATGCTCTACCAACTGAGCCACTTCCGCCCTGGTTCCGCCGCCGAGACTGGTGGTGCCGAGAGGCAGACTTGAACTGCCGACACCGCGATTTTCAGTCGCGTGCTCTACCAACTGAGCTATCTCGGCCCGAGCCCCGGCTCGGGCCAGGAGGCCCGACGGCGTCCGTGAAGGTACCACGCACGGGCACTCGTCGCAACCGAGGCGGGCCCCGGGCCCGCTTGCCGCCCTGCCGGCCGCCAGAGACCTGAGGCATGGTCCGGGGCCTGAACGGCAACCGAATCCCTCCCGCACGACGGGTCAGAGCGGCCGCAGAGTGGCGGTAGCATCGCCGATCGGGCGCGCTCGGTTCTCCCGCTGCCGGCCCCGTCGCAGCTCGCTGCCGCGTCTGTCGGCGCCCGGACTTGATCGGATGCCGGTGTCGTTGGCGTTAACGCAGGTCGGGGCCCCCTCTGCGCGGTCGCCACGCTCTGGTCACGCTCGAGGACCTGGTCAAGTGACACCCACGACCGCTCTTGATCGGATCGGCCGCCAACGACCTGCGATAGCGCCATCCAGGACGACACGTGCGCAGGTCGCCTGGCGGCGGCGCGCGACATGGGCAACGGCACGTCACCGGGCACCGGCCACGTCACGGGGAGGCAGCGTTGTGCGTGGCCGCCGGGCCCGCGGCGGCCCCCGCCCGCTCGGGCCGCCCCGCCCGCCCGCGCCGCCGCGCCCGCTGGGGCCGCCGCGCCGTGCGTGGCCGAGTGCCGGCGCCCGCCCGAGCCGGCGCTCCCGGCGAGACGTCCGCGTCAGTCCGATCCGGCCGGCAGGCCCTCGATCGCCCGCTCGTCGATCGGCTGCTCGCCCGTCAGCGCACGCAGCCGGTTGATCCGGTCGACGATCGGCGGGTGGGTCGACATCAGGCCCTTCGAGCGATCCTCGAACTTCTTGATCGGGTTCGTGAAGTACAGGTGCTGCGTCGCTCGGTTGGCGACCTCGAGGACCTCCTGGTCGGACGCGATCTTGGCGAGCGCCCGCTCGAGGCCGTACGGGTTGCGGGTGAGCTCGACCGACGAGCTGTCGGCGAGGTACTCGCGCTGCCGGGACACCGCGAGCTGGACCATCCGGGCGAAGATCGGGGCGAGGATCGCGAGGATGATCGCCAGGATGAAGACGATCACCTGGAGCCCGCCGCCCCCACCCCGGTCGTCGCTCCGGCTGCGGCCGCCGACTCCGCCCCAGAACGCCATCCGCAGGAAGACGTCGGCGACGAGCGCCACCGTCCCGACGAGCACCCCCACGAGCATCGCGTACCGGATGTCGTAGTTGCGGACGTGCGACAGCTCGTGGCCGATCACGCCCTGGAGCTCCTCCCGGTCGAGCTTCTGGAGGAGGCCCGTCGTGATCGCGATCGCTGCGTGGTTCGGGTCGCGACCGGTCGCGAATGCGTTCGGCGCCGTGTCGTCGATGATGTAGACGCGGGGCATCGGGATGCCGCCCGCGAGGGCGAGCTCGGTGACCACGTTCCAGAGCTGGGGCGCCTGGTCGGCCGTGATCTCGCGAGCCCGCGACGCCGCCAGGACGATCGACGCGCCCTGGTAGTAGCTGACGAGCGACATCACGATCGCGATGAGGCCGAAGATGCCGAGCCAGCCGATGCCGGCCCGGGCGTCGCCCGTCGTCCCGTAGCCGATCGCCAGCCCGAGCGCGCCGAGGATCACGACCACGACGAGGACGAGGGCGAAGGATCGCCGCCGATTCGACCCCGCCTGGGCATAGAAGCTCGCAGTGGTCACGCGGGACTCCCGCCCTACGACACGTATCAGCGCGATGCGGATATCAGCGAAGGCTCACCACGGGGACCTCGCGCGCCTCGGGCTCGGCCTCGAAGAACTCGCGGCGCCGGAAGCCGAAGGGTCCCGCCAGGAGCGCCCCCGGGAAGGTCTGGATCGCCGTGTTGTACTCGTTGATCGTGGCGTTGTAGTGCTGGCGAGCGAAGCCGATCTGGTTCTCCGTCGTGGTCAGCTGCTCCTGCAGGGCGAGCACGTTCTCGTTCGCCCTGAGCTGGGGATAGTTCTCCGCGACCGCGAACAGGGAGCGGAGCGCCCCGGTGAGCTGGTTCTCGGCCTGCACCTGGGTTGCGGTGACGGTTCCCTGCCCGCCGGCGGCGATCGCGGCGGTGCGCGCTTCGGTGACCTTGGTCAGGACGTCCTGCTCGTAGGCCATGTAGTCCTTGACCGAGTTGATGAGGTTCGGGATGAGATCGTGGCGGCGCTTGAGCTGGACCTCGACCTGGCCGACCGCCTCGTCGACCCGGTTCCGTCGCGTCACGAACCCGTTGAACAGGACCACGCCCAGAACAACGAGCACGAGGACGATGATGAGGATGATGACCCCGGCTTCCATCGCGTCTCCCGTCTCGGCGGCACCCTTCCGGCCGCGCCCGCGCCAGTGTACGCTGTCGAGCGGCGAGCTCCCGGCCGTGGGACCTCGAAACGCCCGCGAAGCGTCGGTGCGCCTCGCTCCCCGCCGGACCGCTCGGGCTGGATGACCGCGCGCCGCGCGGGTTCGCCGACCGGACCGCATCGCCCAACCGTATCCGGCCGTAACAAACGCAGATCCAAGTGCCCGGGAAAACATCTCATCAACATTTACGAATCGACGGCCGGTTCGCTGGACAACGACCCGAGGGCGCGCGTAGAGTGTCCGTCCGGCACCCGCGTCCCGCGGTCCGGGCGGCAGCCGTCGACCCCCAGACCAGCCGCACGGTCCGCGCTGATCCCGAGAGTCAGCCGCCGCTGGTCGCCCGTGCCGGGGTAAGGATCGAGCGATGACCGACCCGGCGCCATCCCCGACCAGGCGTTCCGCCCCAGCCTGCGCCTTCACCCAGCGCGCGATGCTGATCTGGCCCCGCCTCGACCGCCGGAGCCTCGCGCGGTGCGGTTGTGATTCGCGCCGGATCGCGGCCTACATCGCCCGGCGCACGAAGCTCTCCGTCGACGCCATCACCGCGATCCTCGAGGACAGCGTGCGGGCCGACCGCGAGGCGTCGTACTGGTTCGGGTGAGCGCGGCCCGCTGAGGCGGCACGGAGCGGCGCGGAGCGGCAGGACGCGTCCGGAAGGGCGAACGCGTTGCGCAATCTGACGCTGGCCGCTCGCATGCGCCGCGCGCCGTCGATCGGGTCGACGGTCATCAGGGGTTGGTGGGCGGTGGAGGGCTCGAACCTCCGGCCTCCTCGGTGTAAGCGAGGCGCTCTGACCGACTGAGCTAACCGCCCGTCCGTCCCCGACGCCGGCATCGGCCCGGAGACACGACGGCGGCCCCGTGACGGAGCCGCCGCGATCAGGTTCGAGAAGGTGGTGCCCAGGCCGGGACTTGAACCCGGATGAGTTGCCTCATACGCCCCTCAAACGTACGCGTATACCAATTCCGCCACCTGGGCATCAGGTTTCGGGCTTGTTCGTCATCCCGTGATGCGTTGGTACCGAGGACGGGATTTGAACCCATACGCCCTTGCGGACACTAGCTCCTGAGGCTAGCGCGTCTACCGATTCCGCCACCTCGGCGCAGCAACGAGATCAGGCAGAGAGGGTCACCGCCCGACGACGCGCCATGTTACCACGTCGCCGAAACGCTGACTCGCGTCGGAGACGGGCCGCGGCACCGGCCCGCTGACCGCGTCGGAGGCGACCACGGCCACGTCCCGGTAGAACAGCGGCAGCACTGGCTGGAGCTTCGCGAGGAGCGTCTGGAGGGCGGCGAAGGCCGTTCGGCGGGCGGCCAGCGTCCCCGGCTGGCGGGCCTTCGACAGCGCCGCGTCAAGCTCCGCGCTCTGCAGGCCCGACACGTTGCTGCCCCCGGCGATGGCCTGCGAGCTCGCGAGGAGCGGGAACAGGTCGGGATCGAGGCCGACGTTCAGGTCGACCACCGCGACGCTGAAGGCGCCGCCCCGCAGGCGGTCGACGAACTCCGCCGCCGGCAGCTCGACGAGGCTCACCCCGAGGCCCAGCGCCTGCCAGGCGGATGCGACCTTGCGGGCCGTCGCGTTGAGGACCGGGTTCACGTCGGCCGCGGGCGCCAGCAGCTCGATGTTGGCGGGCGCCTTTGCCTTTGGCGCGATCCAGCCCGAGGCCGTCTGCTTCCAGCCGCCGGTAGCGAGCGCCCTCGCGGCGGCAGCCAGGTCGAACGCGACAGGCGGGGACGCGGTCGGAGAGAACGCCCAGGACGTGGGCGCGATCAGCGAATCGGCTCGCGCCCCGGCGCCCGCGAGGAGGTTGGCCACGAGGTCCTGGCGGTCGATCGCCTCGAGGAGCGCCAGGCGTGCGCTCTTGTCGGCGAAGGCGAACTTGCCGGGCCGGACGTTGAGGACGACCGCCGTCAGCGTGGTGGCGGGATACCGGAGCAGGCGGGCGCCCGGGGCGGTCGCGAGGGTGGCGGCGGCGGCCGGCGGGAGCCCGCTCGCGAGGTCGACCTTGCCGCTCCGGTAGGCAGCCTCGAGGGCATCGGGCGTGTCGAAAAAGCGCAGCTCGAGGCGCTCGATGAACGGGCGCCCGGGCGTCGAGCCGACGGGATCGCCAGTCGCCAGCGGCGCCGGCACGGCGATCTGGGTGACGGGGACGAGCACCGCGACGTCCTGGTCCAGCTCGGCGATCGCGAAGCCCGTGTCGCCGATCGGTGCGAGCGCGAAGTCGCTGGTGGCGAGGTCGGCGACCGGCGTATCGCGCAGCAGGTGCTCGGGCAGCAGGGGCTGGGTTGCCGCCGCCAGGAAGCCGGCGAGCGGATCCTTGAGATCGAAGCGGACGCTGCGCTGGTTCAACGCCGTCACCGTCACGCCCTGCCAGCTCGCGGCCAGGGGGCCGTCGTAGGCAGCGTTCTGGAGCACGTGGATCGTGTACACGACGTCCGCGCTCGTCACCGCGACGCCGTCCTGCCATTGCGCATCGGGACGCAGGGTGAACGTCCAGCGCGTGCCCTTGGCATCGCTCTTCCAGCTGGACGCGAGGTCCGGGACCGGCGTCCCGTCCGGGCCGAACCGGACGAGGCCGCGGAAGAGGAGCGCGACGAGGTCGCGGTCGGCCTGGGTGCGCGCGGTGACGGGCGTGATCGATGCGGGCCGGCTGAGGACGCCCTGGCGGATGACGTAGGCGACGGCTGGCGTCGGCGCCGGCGTGGGCCCGGGCGGCGGCGCGAAGGCGGGCGCGGCGACGGCCCCGCCGATCACGGCGAGGAGCATGACGAGCAGCGCGATGACGGCCCCGTCGCGGCGCGTCATGGAGTGGGTCCCGGGTCCCGGATCAGGCGATCGCGTAGCTGCCGATGGAGAAGAGGACGAAGAGGACCGCCAGCACGATCGTGAACTGCCACAGCCGCCGCTCGATGCCTCGCCGGCTGCGGTAGACGGCGGAGTCACCGCCGAACGTGCCGGACAGGCCCGTCCCGCGGGCCTGCATGAGGACCGCGACGATGAGCGCGATGCTGACGATGATCTGGCCGACGGCCAGGAATCCGTTCACTCTCGGGGAAACCTCACAACAGGACGAGCCGCGCCGGATGGTACCACGGGGCAGGCTCCGCCGGGCCGCGCCCCTCCACGAACCGGCGGGCTGGCTGCGTCCGCGACGGGGCTCGGCTCAGCCAGCGGGCTTCGCCGTGCCCTGCGCCGCGACGGCGGCCATTGCCGCCGCGACGCGCGCGGCATCCCCGAGGTAGCGATGGCTCCGCGGCCGGAGGGAGTCGTCGAGGTCGTAGACGAGCGGCATGCCCGTCGGGATGTTGAGGCCGACGATGTCCGCGTCGCTGATCCCGTCGAGGTACTTGACCAGCGCCCGGAGGCTGTTCCCGTGGGCCGCCACGATCACCCGGGCGCCGGCCCGCAGGTCCGGCGCGATGGCCGACTCCCAGTACGGCAGGAAGCGCGCGACCGTGTCCTTGAGCGATTCGCAGCGCGGGATGTCCGCGTCGGCCATCCCCGCGTAGCGCGGGTCGTGACCCGGGAACCGCTCGTCGTCGTCGGTGAGCGCCGGCGGCGGGACGTCGTAGCTCCGGCGCCAGACCTTGACCTGGTCGTCGCCGAACTTCGCGGCCATCTCCGCCTTGTTGAGGCCCTGGAGGGCCCCGTAGTGGCGCTCGTTGAGGCGCCAGGTGTTGCGCACCGGCAGCCACATCTGGTCGAGCTCGTCGAGCCCGATCCAGAGCGTCCGGATCGCGCGCTTCAGCACCGAGGTGTGGGCGAGGTCGAACCGGAAGCCCTCCTCGCGGAGCAGCCGTCCTCCTTCATGGGCCTCCGCGACCCCCGTGTCCGAGAGGTCGACGTCGGTCCAGCCGGTGAAGCGGTTCTCCTTGTTCCACGTGCTCTCGCCGTGGCGGAGGAGGACGAGGGTAGGCATCGGTGCGGCTCCTGCGTGGTGGCGGCCGGACTTCCCGGGTGGTGGTCGGGGCGCTCCTCAGGCGGCGCCGCCCGCGCGGCGCGCGGCGGCGGAGAGCGCGGCTCGGGCGACGATGCCGGCCATCTCGTCCGGCTTGAGCGAGGCGCCGCCGACGAGCGCGCCGTCGATCCCGGGCTCGCCCAGGAACTCCCCGATGTTGGCGGACGTGGCGCTGCCGCCGTACAGCACCGGCACGAGGTCGGCCCGCTCGGCCCACCCCGCCGCGCGGAGCGTCGCGCGGATGGCGTCGGCCATGGCGGCCGCGTCGGCGCCCGAGGCGTTCCGCCCGGTCCCGATCGCCCACACCGGCTCGTACGCGATGACGAGGCCCGCCGCGAGGAGCGCGTCCGGATCGTGGCCCTGCAGAGCCCCCGAGAGCTGGGTCGCGACGACCGCGGTGGCCTGCCCCGCCTCGCGCTCGGCGAGCTGCTCGCCGACGCACAGGATCGGGCGCAGGCCAGCTGCGACGGCCCGCCCGAGCTTCCGGCCGACCAGGGCGTCCGACTCGGCGAAGTCGCGGCGGCGCTCCGAGTGGCCCACGATCACCCAGGTGGCGAGGCCGGCGAGCATCGGCGCGCTGATCTCGCCGGTATAGGCGCCCCCGATCTCGTGATGGACGTTCTGGGCGCCGACGGCGATCCCCTCCCCCGCCAGCGCGTCCCGGACCGCGGCCAGCGCGACGAACGGTGGGCAGATCACCCGGACGACGCTCTCCTCGCGCGTCCGCGACGCGATCGTGCGCGCGAGCTCCCCCGCGTCGGCGGGGGTGGTGTTCATCTTCCAGTTGGCAGCAATGATGACGTTTCGCATCCGGGAATCATGCCACTCCACGCGCGCCCGGCGACGGGGCGCCCGGCCCGAGTGCCGCGGGCCGTTCGGCCCCGCGCGCCGGGCCGCCAGGATCGGGCGCCTGGAGCGCGAGCGCCTCGATCCGCGCGAGCGCGCGCTGGACCCGCCCGCGCGGCAGCTCGAGCTCCGCGGCGAGCTCGGCGAGCGAGGCTTCAGGCGTCCGGACCCGGCCGCTGGCGACCTCGCGGACCGTCGAGGGCAGGGTTTCGATGCGGCCGTCCGCGGTCAGCGTCGCGATCGCCTCGAGCTGGCGGGCGGCGGCGCTCGCGATCCGCTCGAGGTTCGCCGATTCCGCGTTGATCAGCCGGTTCAGCTCGCCCCGGACGCTGCGCCCGACCTGCCGCGACTCGATCTCGAGGAGCGTGGCGTTCGCGCCGATCCAGCGGAGGAACGTCCCGATCGCCTCGCCGCTCTTCCAGGTCACGACGCCGCGCCCGCGACGGAGTCGCACGCCCGCGCCGGGCGCGATCACGGCCAGCTGGGCGGCCAGCGGCGCAGCCTCCTCGGCGGGTACGCCGAACTCGAGGTGCGGCCTGCCGCCCGACAGCGACAGCGAGCCTCGGGCCAGGAAGCGACCTCGCAGGAAGGCCGCCCGGCAATGGTCCGCTGCGGTCTCCCAGTGGAATGGCGGCTGCCTGCCGGACGCGCCGTCAGGATCACGCGAGAGGCGGACGAGCAGCCTCGCGAGTGCCGGGCGATCGCCCCGGACGGCGGCCGTGCCCAGGCCGGCCATCTCGGCCCGCCGGTCGCAGGGGCGCGTCGGCTCGAGGGCCGCGAGCTCCGCGCGCAGGGCGGCTACCAGCGCACGGTCCTGGCTCGCCACCGGCCGGATCGGTCAGGCGCTGCGCGGGGCGCGCGTGACGATCGACCGCGGCCGGGCCGTGCCTTCGCGCTGCAGGATCTTCAGCAGAGCCGTGGCCAGCAGCTCCGGGTCGTGGTTGTGGGGCTCCTCGCTCGCGACGACGTCGTCGAGCACGAGGCGTGGCCGGCGCGCCGCCCCGACGGGCGGCCACCGGAGGCGGACGGGCCGGCCGTGCTCCGCGTCGGGCTCGGCGCCGGGCGATCCGTCGGCCAGCACGACGTCGACGAGGTCGCCGCCCACGTGGGCCAGGAGCGCCTCGACATGATCGGCGAGGTCGTATCCCTCGGTCTCGCCTTCCTGGGTGGCGACGTTGCAGACGTAGACGCGGGGCGCGGCGGCGAGCGTGAGCGCCTCCCGGATGTCAGGGATGAGCAGCGACGGCAGGAGCGAGGTGTAGAGGCTGCCGGGGCCCATGACGATAAGGTCCGCCGCGGCGATCGCCTCGAGGGCGTCGTGGCTCGCGCGGACGTCGGCCGGCTCGATCCATACCCGCTCGATCGCGCGCCGGTGGCCGATCTCGGACTGGCCCGCCACGCTCGTGCCGTCCCGCAGCCGGGCCTGGAGGGTGATCGGGGTGCCCGACGCGGGCACCACCTGGCCGCGCACCGCCAGCACGCGGTTCATGTGCCGGATCGCCGCCTCGAAGTCGCCATCGTCGATCCGGTCCATCGCCGCGATCAGCAGGTTTCCGACCGCGTGGCCCGACAGGTTCCCCTCGTCCGACCCGAACCGGTACTGGAGCAGCTCGCCCATCGCCGGCTCGGTCTCAGCAAGCGCCACGAGGCAGTTGCGGATGTCGCCGACGGCCGGGATCCCCATCTCCTCGCGCAGGCGTCCCGTCGAGCCCCCGTCGTCGGCGACGGAGACGATGGCCGTCACGTTCGCGCTGCGGACCTTGAGCCCGCGCAGGAGCGTCGAGAGACCCGTCCCTCCGCCGATCGCCACGATCCGCGGCCCGCGGGCCAGCAGCCGGCGCCGGTAGACGAGGTCGACGAGGGGCTCGTCGGCACTCTCGGTGAACGGCCGCAGGAGCGCCCGGATCACCCGCAGCGACCCGTAGGTGAACAGGAATCCGCCGATCGTGAGGGCAGCCAGCGCTCGTGCCCAGTAGGGCAGGAACTGCATGGTCACGAGCGAGATGGCGAGCTGGACCGGACCGTCGACATCCACCTCGCGATAGAACTGGCGCAGCGCAAGCGCCCCCGCGAGCGCGAGGCTGGTCAGGCCGATGAAGGCCACGAGGATCCAGCGCTTCACGCCGATGCCGGGACGGAGCCAGCGACGGACCTTCATGCCAGCACCCCCAGGCGGCGGGCGCGCTCCCCCGGGCTCACCCGCGTTCGAGCTCGCGGTGGAAGACGTTGACCGTGCCGAACTCCCGGTCCTCGAGCCACGCCGCGATCTCCTCGCTGAGGACGATGCTCCGGTGGAAGCCGCCGGTGCACCCGATGCCGATCGTGAGGCGCGTCTTCCCCTCGGCGAGGTAGGCCGGCAGCGTGAGGTCGAGCATGTCCTCCACTGCGTCCAGGAACCGCCGCGCCAGGGGCTGGTCGAGGACGTAGGTGCGGACCGTCTCCGTGAGGCCCGACAGACGGCGAAGCTCGGGCACGTAGTACGGGTTCTGGAGGAACCGGACGTCGAACACGAGGTCGCATTCGAGCGGCACGCCGAACTTGTAGCCGAAGCTGATCAGCTGGATCGACATCTGGTCGGGCTCGGCGAGGTGCCAGAGCTGGCTGAAGATGCGCTCCTTGAGCTCCCGCAGCGAGAGGTCGGACGTGTCGAGGATAACGTCGGCCTGCTCGCGGACGGCCTCCAGCAGGCGGCGCTCCTCCGCGATCGCCGCCGCGATGCCACGCTCGCCGGCCAGCGGGTGCCGGTGGCGCGTCTCGGAGTACCGGCGGACGAGGGCGTCCTCGCGGGCCTCCAGGAAGAAGATCTGGGGTCGGATGCCGCGGCCCTCGAGGGCGCCGCGCATCGCGGCAAACGCGACGGGCGCGTCGCCGGCGCGCACGTCGAGCACGATCGCGATCCGCGCGAAGCGCGCGGGATCCTCGGCGATCAGGTCGGCGAGCTCGGGCAGCATCTCGCCCGGCAGGTTGTCGACGCAGGTGTAGCCGAGATCCTCGAAGAGCTTCGTCGCGGCGGTCTTGCCGGCACCGGAGAGGCCGGAGAGGACGACGACGTGCTGCTCCTGGTCGCCGTGGGCAGGCGGCTCGTCGCCGTTGCGCGACAGCGCGCGAACGGGCGGCTGCGTGCTCGACATGCTGGCAGTCTAGCGCGACGACCTCATCACCGGCCGACGACACGGACGAGGACGATCGAGACCTCGTACAGGCCGTACATGGTTGCACCGAGGATGACCGGGCTCACGAAGTCGCCGCCCGGCGTTGCGACGGCCGCCACGACCGCGATGATCAGGATGACGAAGCGCCGCGACGATCGAAGGCGGCCACTCGAGATGATCCCGACCTTGGCGAGGAGGACGAGCACCATCGGGTACTCCATGACCAGGCCGAAGACCAGCATGATCGTGGCCACGAACCCGAAGTAGCCGTCTGCGGTCCACGCGTTCCTCAGGTCGCCGGTCCCGAAGCCGGACAGGAAGGCGATGCTGAAGGGCAGGACGAAGTAGGCCACCGCGACGCCCGCCACGAAGAAGAGGAGGGCCAGCGGCACCCACGGTCGCGCCACCCGGCGCTCCTCCCTCGTCAGGCCGGGCGACACGAATCGCCACAGCTCGAAGAGCAGGACCGGCATCGCGATCACGACGCCGACGACGACTGCGATCTTCAGGTTGATGAAGAAGCCTTCGCCGGGATTGAGCAGGAGCAGCGGCTGATCGCCGTACGGGGCCTTGAGGACGTGGATCAGCTGGGGCGCGGCGATGAAGCCCACCACCGTCCCAATGACGACGGCCAGGAGCGATATCGCGATGCGCCGGCGCAGCTCGGAGAGGTGGTCGACGAGCGACATCACGCCGCCTTCGTCGGCGGCGGGCTGCTGCGCGCCCGACGTCGAGGGCGGGGTGCCGGAGGTCGCCGGGGGCGCCCCGAGGCTCGTCGAGGGCGCCCCGAGGGTCGCCGGCGGCGCGACCGGGATCAGCGCCCCGTCAGGTACGAGCGGCGTATCGGTCATCGGGGCTGGCGCGGCCCGGGACGGCTAGGAGATCGTCTGGGCGACGTCCTCGCCTGCCGGCGCGGCTGCCTCGGCTGTCGGCGCAGCCACCGGCGCGACGGGCGCGGCGGCCACCGGCGCGACGGGCGCGGCGGCCACGGGCGCCGGAGCGACGGGCGCCGGCAGGCGCGGAGCGACGGGCCTGCGGGCGCCGCAGGCGCGGCCGGCGCCTCGGGCGGCACGTCGAGCTTGACCGAATCCTGCACGTCGGTGGCGGCCTTGCGGAACTCGCGGATGCTCTTGCCGAGGGCGGATCCGACGTCGGGCAGCTTGCCCGGACCGATGACGAGCAGGGCGATGACGAGGATGATGATCAGCTCGACGGGGCCGATGTTGGGCATCGCGCTGGGACCTCTGATTTCGGCTTCAGCTGGCGGGAGCGGCTGTGCGGTCCCGAGGCCCGCTAGGGTAGCACAGGGAGGTTCGCCGCCCACGCGCGGGCGGCCGCCTCCAGGAGCCGCGGCACGGCGCCTCCCGGCTGGTGCAACGCCGCTCCCGCGATGCCGCGCGACACGTTCACCAACAGGCCACCGCCCGGCCAGGCGCCGGCCGGCGCCGCGATCGCCGCGCCCGCCCGCAGGACCGCGCCGGCGGCGCCTCCCTGAGCGCCGACGCCCGGGACGAGGAAGGCGAGCCCTGGCACGAGCGCGCGGATGTCGGCGAGCTCGGCGGGCGCCGTCGCGCCCACGACCAGGCCGGCGCGCTCGCCGAGCCCCGCGGCCGCCACGCGGCGGGCCACCCGGCGGTGCAGCGGCTCCGCGGGGGCGTCGAGCGACGGATCGGCCTCCACGACGAGGTCCTGGAGCTCACCGGCAGCGGGATTCGACGTCCGGCAGAGCACGTACGCGAAGCGGCCCGGACGGGCGAGGAACGGCTCGAGCGCGCCGAGACCCAGGTAGGGGTTGAGGGTGACCGCGTCGGCGCCCAGGCCGTCGAACAGGGCGACCGCCTGGCGGGCGGTGGTGCTCTCGACGTCGCCGCGCTTGGCGTCCATCAGCACCGGGATCCCGGCGGGCATGGCCGCCCGGACCCGCTCGAGGGCCGCCAGGCCGGCGCTACCGTATGCCTCGAAGAACGCGAGGTTCGGCTTGAAGGCCGCCGCGTGGGGGGCCGTCGCCTCGACAATCACGCGCGCGAAGCGCTCGACCCCGGCGACGCCGGCCGGGTAGCCGTCCGGCAACGCCTCGGCGAGCGGGTCGATCCCGACGCACAGCACGCTGCCACAGGCGGCGCTGCGCGCCCCGAGGCGCTCGAGGAACGCCGCCGTCACGGCAGGCTGGACGGCGAGGCGGACGGTCCTGGCGTGGCGCTCGTGGCGGGCGTGGCGCTCGCGTCGGGCGCGGCGGAGGGCGTCGATGCGGGCGCCGCGACCGGGCCCCACCACGCGGGCCGGCTGTCGCCGTCCAGGCCGCTCGATGTCGTGAGCGCCTGGAGGTCGCCCGCGACCTCGGGGACGTTGTTGGCGTCACGCTTGAGGTTGGCGATGTGCACGTCGACAGTCAGCCCGGACGGCGCAAGCGTGAGGAATACGAGCTGGGTACCGTCCGGCGAGAAGGCCGGGCCCCACGAGCGCCCGTCGCTGGTGACCCGCAGGAGCTCCGAGCCGTTCCGCGCGTCGAGGACCACCACGTTGGTCCCGATCGTGTTCGACTTCACCGCGGCCACCCAGCGCCCGTCGGCAGAGTACGTCGGCTGGGTATAGCCACCCTGGGCGAAGGGGCTCGCCTTCTTCGTCGCTGGCGTATAGCGGTAGACCTGGGGCCCATCGTTGAGCTGGTTCATCACGTACAGCAGCGTCTTCCCGTCAGGACTCCAGGCCGGGTCCTGGTGGCCCAGGATGCCCGCCTGCGGAAGGTGCAGGTTGGTCATCCGCTTGCGGGCGACGTTGACGACCTGGAGCACGACGTTGCTGTTCGTCGGGTCCGGGCCGTCGGAGCCGACCGCGACGCTCCCGCCGTCCGGGCTCACCGCCGGCGTGTTGATGAAGTAGAACCACCGCTGGGATCCACCCGCGTTGTAGAGGCCAGACAGGATCGCCTCGCGGCCAGTCCCGTCGGGGTGAATTCGCGAGAGGATCGGGTAGCGGAGGTCGTACCAGGAAGGGTTGCCCGTCTCGCGCTGGGGGAACTTCGCCCGCGTCGCGCGGGTCTCGATGAAGTAGATCCACTTCCCATCGGCCGACCAGGCCGGCTGCGAGTCCCGACCGGTCGTCGTCAGCTTCTTCGCCTCGGTGCCCGACTGGATCCACAGGTTGCCCGCCTTGACGTAGACGAGCGACCCGGCGACCGAGATGTCCTTGTTGACCACCGGCGGCGCCGAGGGAGAGGGCGTCCGCTCGGGGGTCAGGATCGTCGTGCCATCGGTGGAGCCGGGGTCGCCCGCACCGCCCGACCCGACGATCGGGATCGTCCCACCGAACATCTGGAGCGTCACGACGGCGACGACAACGAGGCCGACGAGCGCCACGAGCGGAACCCAGTAAGGCCGCAGCCGCGACCCGAGCGCACCGGCGGCGCGCCCGGCGCTGCCCGCGACCTGGGCAGCGGTCGCGGCGGCGCGGCTGCCTTCCTCGGCATGGCCGGAGAGCGCGCCTCCCCGCGTGTCGGAGACCTTGCGCGTCATCGCGCGGCCCCCGCGGCAGTCGAATGTTCCATCGGCCCCTGTGACGCGCGAGGATCCCGCCCTGTGATCGCGCGCGCCGTCGCGACGTCGACGATCTCGAGCTGAAGCAATTCGTAGCCGCCGAACCGGTGGCTGGCGAGGCGGGCGACCACGTCGACGACGTCGCCGGGGCGGACCGCGTCCACGAGATCGCCCCGGTCGAAGGCGATCGCGTCGAGCACGTCGACCTCGCGTCGAAGGGTCAGCTGGGCGTGGCCGCCCGAGGCCGGGCGCACCCGAACGACGCTCAGGCCGTGGACTCCCACGATCGGGCGCGGATTGCCCGGGCCGACCGGCTCGAGCGCGGCGAGCTCGCGCAGCACGGTGTAGTCCACCGCCCGGGCGGACATCGCGAGGTCGAGCACCAGCTCTCGCCGGGCATCGCCGGGCGCGGCAGCGGCGATGTGACCGGCGAACCGGGCGGCGAACGCATCCCAGTCGGCCGGCAGGATCTCGAACCCCGCGGCGCCTCGATGGCCGCCGTGGCGGACGAGGAGGTCGGAGCACGCCTCGAGCGCGGCAGCGAGGTCGTGCCCCTCCGGGGCCCGGCACGACGCCCGCAGCATGGCGCCGACCGGGGCAGCGACGACCGCCGGCCGCGCGTTCTCCTCGGCCAGCCGCCCGGCGATCAGGCCGAGCACGCCGACGGGCCAGGCTCCGCGCACGAGGATCGCCGGGCCCGCCCTGCCGTCGTCGCTTGCGAGCGCGTCGCGCGCCTCGGCGAGCGCGACGCGGGTCACGTCGCGACGCGTGTCGTTGGCGGCCTCGAGGCGGGTCGCCAGCGCGACAGCCTCCTCCGCGTCGTCGCACAGGAGCAGGGCGGCCGCATCGCCCGCCTCCCCCACCCGGCCCGCCGCGTTGAGCCGGGGTGCGATCGAGAAGGCGACCGTCTCGAGGGAGGCTGCGTCGGGCGTGACGCCCGCCCGCGCGAGCAGGGCGGCGATGCCCGCCCGCGGGCGGGTGGCGATCCGACGCAGGCCGAGCCGCGCGATCGAACGGTTCTCACCGACGATCGGTGCGACATCCGCGACGGTGCCGATCGTCGCGAGGTCCGCGAGCTCGGCGGCGACCTGCACGGGATCGGCTCCCGCGAGCCGCGCATGCAGGAGGGCGGCAACCTTGAGAGCGACCCCAGAGCCCGCCAGGCGGCGATCCGGGTAGGTCGCATCGGCGCGGTGCGGGTTCACCAGAGCGATCGCCGGCGGCGCCTCGGGGGGCACGCGGTGGTGGTCCGTCACGATCACGTCGATGCCGCCGGCCCGGGCCGCCGCGATCTCCGCGCCGCTGGACGAGCCCGTGTCGACGGTGATGATCAGCGAGCGTCCCTCGGCGTGCGCGGCCTCGACCGCGCGCAGCGACAGCCCGTGGCCGTCGTCGAGGCGGCTCGGCACATGCGCCGCGACGTCGAGGCCCAGGCCCCGCAGCGCCCGGACCAGGATGGCGAGCCCGGTCAGGCCGTCGGCGTCGAAGTCGCCGAAGACCTGCACCCTCTCTCCCGCGGCGCGCGCCCGGGCGACCCGCGCGACGACCAGGTCCGCGTCGGGCAGCAGCCCAGGGTCATGCAGGCCGGACTCGGCCGGCCCGAAGAAGCCCGCGAGGTCCTCGACCGCGATCCCCCGCCGGGCCAGCACGCGAGCGATCCGGCCCGAGCCACCGAGCGCCGCGACGGCCGCCAGGTAGGCAGGATCCGGCGGCGCCGGATCCGGGTAGCGCCAGTAGAACCGGGGCTCGATCATGGACGGCAGTCTGCCATCGTCGCCTTCACGCGGCCTTCACGAGGCACACGCGCTGCCGGGCCGGAGGCGGCCGGGACGGCCGCCTCGCTCACGTCGCGGCGCGGCGCACCGGGCGCCCGGCGGCGGTCCTGCGGCGCTGGTCCCATTCCTCCCATACGGTGAGCAAGGGGGCCGCGTTGAAGATCGACGAGTAGGTCCCCGAGGTGATCCCGATCAGGAGCGCGAGGATGAAGGTCTGGATCGCCGTTCCGCCGAACAGCAGGAGCGCGGTCAGCGTGAAGATCACGACGCCGCTGGTGATGATCGACCGGCCCAGGGTCTGCAGGATCGAGTGGTTCACGATGTCGTTGAACGGCTCGCCCGCGAACCTCGCGCGGTTCTCCCGGATCCGGTCATACACCACGATCGTGTCGTGGACGGAGAACCCGATGATGGTCAGCATCGCCGTCACGAACAGCCCGTCGATCTCGGTCCCGAGGAAGGTGCCGAGCAGGGCGAAGATGCCGACGACGACGACGACGTCGTGCAGCAGCGCCGCGAGGGCGGTCGCTCCGAAGCGGATGTCCCGGAACCGGAACGTCATCCAGAGCAGGATCCCGATCGACCCGACGAGCACCAGCAGGATCGCCTGCTGGGTCAGCTCGGAGCTGATCACCGGGCCGACCGTCGTGAGGCTCCGCTGCGCGTCGATGGGGCCGAGCGAGGCCTCGAGCGCATCGGCGAGCTTTCCGATGGTGCCTTCACGGGAGACGGGTCCGGGCGTCGGGGTGGGCGCCGGCGTGGGCGCCGGCGTCGCGCCGGGAGAGCCGCTCGGCGCGGGGGAGGGACTGGGGCTCGCGCTCGGCGCCGGAGAGGCGCTGGGGGCCGGCGACCCGCTGGCCGCCGGGCTGGCGGACGCAGCCGACGACGCAGCCGGGCTGGCCGAAGCTGTCGGGCTGGCCGTGGCTGTCGGGCTGGCGGACGCCGCCGGGCTCGCTGACCCGGACGCGGCCGCCGACGCGGACGCTGCGGGCGACTCGGTGGGAGCCGGGCTGGGACTCTCCGTCGGCGCGACGGTGGGCGTGGGGGTCGGCAGGGCCTCGAGGCCGAGCGGCTTGGTCCGGATCACCAGGAAGTTGTCGCCCGACGTGGCGACCGTCGAGTCCGCGTACCCCTGGGCGGCGAGGACCGCCTTGACCTGCCCGGGCGTGACGGTGGCGTCCTTGAAGCGGATCTCCCACTTGGTCCCGCCGGTGTAGTCGATCGAGAACTTGAGGCCGGCAGCGCCGCCGGTGAGCGGTCCGAGCAGGATCGCGATCAGGCCGGGATCAGGATGATGCCGGAGAACAGGAAGTACCACTTCCGCTTGCCGACGATGTCACGCACGGGAGCGGGCCTCCCCGCGGGTGAGCGGCCGGCCGACGCGGGCCTGGAACTCGTCGTCCCGGAGCGTGTAGAACGACGCCTTGCGCGCCCAGTCGTTCGAGACGACCCAGCGCAGGATCGTCCGCGTCACGACGATCGCGGTGAACATCGAGGTCAGGATGCCGATGATCAGGACGAGGGCGAAGCCGCGGATCGTCGACGAGCCGAACAGGTAGAGGATCGTGGCCGTGATGAGGCTCGACACGTTGGAGTCGAGGATCGAGTTCCAGGCCCGGTTGAAGCCCGCCTCCATCGCGGAGGGCAAGGACTTCCCCGACCCGCAGCTCCTCCTTCATCCGCTCGAAGATCAGGATGTTGGCGTCGCACCGCCATGCCGATCGAGAGGACGAACGCGGCGATGCCCGCGAGCGTGAGGGTCACCGGTATCAGGCGGAAGATGGCGAGCACCACCAGCGCGTAGTAGACCAGGGCGACCGACGCGACTCACCCCCGGCAGCCGGTAGTAGATGATCATGAACAGGAAGACGAGGGCGACCGCGATGAGGGCCGCGAGGAGGATCCGGTTCAGGCTGAACCCGGCGAGGGTCGCTCCGATCGACGACTGCGACTCGAGCTGGAGCGGGAACGGCAGCGAGCCGTAGTTGAGGACCGTGATCAGGTCGGTCATCTCGGTCGCCGTGAACCCGGTGCTCCCCCGTGATGATCCCCGGCTGCCCGTGATCGCGCTCTCGATGCTCGGCGCGGAGACGACCTGGCCGTCGAGGACGATCGCGAAGAACTCGCCGACGTGCGCTGCGTGTAGTCGCCGAACAGCGCGACCCTCGCCCTTCAGGCGGAAGCCGACCGCGTTCGCCCCCGTCGTCCTGCGCACGTAGGCCTGGTCGATCTGGTGCCATCGAAGAGGGGCGCTCCGTGGTCGGCAGCGGCTGGCCGTGCACGGCCGACAGCGAGCCTGCGGTGGCCGTTCCGTACTGGTCGGCGGGCAGCGGGATGAACTCAGCTTGCCCGTCGTCCCGAGCAGCCGCTTGATCTCGTCGGCGTCGGAGACGCCGGGCAGCTCGACCACGATCCGATCGGTGCCCTGGGTCTGGACCACCGGCTCCGAGACGCCGGTCGAGTTCACGCGCTCGCTCGATGATGCCCTTGGTCACGTCGAGGGCGTTGAGGTCGGGCGCCTTCCCGTTGACCCGGCAGGAGCCGTACTCGGCCGTGAAGCCGCCCTGGAGGTCGAGCCGAGCTTGGTCTCGACCGCGCGCGCCGGGACGTTCTGGCCCTGGCCCGGCAGGTCAGCGCGGGCCAGAAATCCAGCACCAGGGCGGCCAGAAAGACGACGAGGATCAGGATGGGGGTTGTGCGACCATCGGCGGGGATGCTATCAGGGTTCCGGCCTGCCGCCGGACGTTGGCGGCCGACGGGCGCGGGCGACGGTCCGGGCCGCGACTCACGGGCCGCGGGCGACGCTCGGGGCCTCGGCCGAGGGGCACGGCCTCCGCGGCGTGGCCGCTGGTCGCGGCCGCGGCCGGTCGAGCCGGCCCCGGCGAA
>CAWEJO010000008.1:0-180513 GCA_963809375.1 uncultured Chloroflexia bacterium | reverse complement strand
CAAACCATGGCGACGTTCGTGGGCGTCAGCATCCTGGGCGGCATCTTCTGGCGGCGCGCCACGCGCTGGGGCGCCATCGCGAGCATCCTGGCGGCGATGGGGACCAACTTCGGCCTCTACCACTTGCGCCACCAGCGCCTCGACTATTGGGACCCCAACGTCTTCCTGGGCGCGCTGGCGGCAGGCATCGTCACCTTCGTAATCGTCAGCCTGCTGACCCCACGCGAGCCGCAAGCCAGCCTGGATTCCTTCTATCAACGCCTGCAGACCCCCAGCGACGGACCGGCTGAGACAGGACCCCAAGCGCCGCTGGACAAGGCCCAAACCAGGGCCTACGCGAGGCGGGCCGCCAGTTGATCCTGGTCAACCTCTTCCGTCTGCGGCAGGGCGCCGCCGGGGTGGGGTTCCTGCACGCCTACCGCGTAGACCTGAAAGGCTTCGCCATCGGCTGGGGAATCGCGCTTGGCCTGGTGGCGACGGCGTGGCTGATCTTCCGGCTCTGAGAAAGACCGCTCCCTCTGGTCGCGGCTCAAAAACGGGATTCATTGCGCGACCGGGCCGCGACTGGAAGGAGCGGTTTAGAAGAATCCAACTTGCATCGCGGGGCGAATGGGACTAGCATTTCATCTTGGAGGTAATTCTGAGATGAAAACGTCCGTTATCTGCTTACTAGCAGCTTTGATACTCTGCCTTTCCATTCCGCAGTCATCCCTGGCCCAGGCGCCGATGCCGTCGATCAAGACGGTCGACCCACTCGCGGGCAAAGTCGGCGACGCGATTAAAGCCAATGGCGAGAATCTAGATAAAGCGAGTGTCGACAAGTTGTATCTGACCGACGGCAAGACCGACGTCCCCTGCCAGATCACCGACCAGACCGCCACCGTAATCACCTTTACGATTCCCGCCAAGGCCACGCCGATGCGCTACAGCCTGGTGCTGCTGACCACCGGCAAGGTGCCCAAGCTGATCGAGCAGCCGGTGCGGCTCGAGGTAAAGTAGGTCCGGCCGGCCATGCAGCGCCGAGCGTTCCTGGCCTCCGGTCCAGCCGTGCTCGCGGGCAGCGCGGCGTCCGTGGAACTCACCCCAAGCCCAAGGATCACCGCAAAGAACCCTTCCGGCGCATGGTGATCATGGCGAAAGCACCGTGGAGGGCGGGCCGTGGGTTCCCGTGCTGCCGTATGACCGCTACGCCGACGTGGTCATGCGCCTGATCAACGCCTGCCAGCAGCGCCCCATCCAATACATAAACAAAGGGATCGGCGCCAACGCCATCTCGCCGCGCAGCCCCGGATACGCCGACTCGCGCAAGCCCAGCGCGATCGAGCGCTACCATGCGGACGTCATCGATCAGAAGCCGGACCTTTTCCTGCTGTGCTACGGCCTGAACGATATGCGGGCGGCCATGCCGTTGGCGGATTTCCGCGAGGACATGGCCACCATCATCGCGGACGTGAAGAAGGCCTGCGATCCGATGGTCGTGCTCACCACGGTCTATTACATGACCGGTTGGAAGAGCTACCCGCCCTACGACAAGGGCAGCGTCGAGCTCACCCTGAAGTACAACGACTGCATCCGCGGCCTGGCCAGGGAGTTCGACTGCGTCGTGGCCGACGTCTGGGACGCCGAGGGCGGCGCCGACTGGCTGATCAATCCGGACGGCGTGCACGCCAACAAGGTCGGCAACCTGGTCATCGCCCACCGCATCTTCGAGACCATCGCCAAGCATGCCAGCGGCCTCTCGGCGTGGACCCACACGCTCGACGCGGACACCAGGTGGACGGCCAACACCACCAAGTCGCGCGCGGCGTCGGGAGACCCCTTCCGGAAGACCTGGTAAGCAGGTTCGCCGAACCTACTGCTGGTTGAACCCCGTAGCCACGCGGAACGTCTCCACGTAGTGCCCGTCCTTCTTGGGGATCCGCTGTTTCATGCCTTGGCGGGTCTTGGCCAGGTCGGCAGGATCCCAATCCGCGCGGTAACGGTGAATCGAAGGCTCAAACTGGCTGACGTGCGCCACCGCGGCGTCGAGCTTCTTCTCCACCACGCTGTCGATGTTCACGAAGTAGTTGGCGTCCTTGTCCAACGTGTAGTAGAACAGCATCTCCGGCACCTCCCACGGCTCCAGCCCGTTGCAGCCGCTGGTTGGGAAAGTAGAGATGCCACTCGGCGGCGCGGATGGCGTCCAGCGTGTTCATCGCCGCCATGCGGTGATCGGTCTTGTGCCAGCGCACGTAATCGGCGCCGGGATCGACGGTCAGCACCACGTCCGGACGGTATCTGCCGAATCATCTCCGTCGCCTGCTCCACCAGGCGCCGTGAGTCGACGTACTCCAGCATCCCGTCGTGGTGTCCGAGCCAGATGCAGGTTCTGCCTTGGGAATTCCCACGATGCGCGTTGCCTGCCTCCTCCTCCGCCTTGCGGATGCGCGCCAGCCGCTCGCTGGTCATCTCCAGGTCGTAAGAACCCTTGTCGTCGTTGGTGTAGATCACGACGCCGAATCGTGTTGCCGTTCTTCGCCAGCATCGCCAGGGTGCCGCCGCAGCAGAAGGCGTCGTCGTCGGGATGCGGCGTGAACAGCAGGATGGTCTTGCCGCTCATGGTCTCCAGGCGGGGCGGTTCGGCGCAGGACAGGGAGAATGCCCCCAGCGCCGCGTAAATCAATACCTGCTTGCTGAACATCTATGATCTCCTTCTTCTATCGCTCTCAACTATTCCGCCTGGGCCGCCGGTACGGCGACGAAAGGTACCCTCGCGATTCCCTGGCCGCGTCCGACTGGGGCGCGTAGTCGATGGCGCGGCGGTAGGCCTGGCGAGCCCGCTCGCGCTGGCCGGTCAGGTCGTAGAGCTGGCCAAGCCGGAGCCAGGCCGTCACCCCGGTACTCAGATCCAGGTCGTCGGCGCGCGCGGTGACCTTCTTCATGTTCTCGAGCGCCTGGTCCAGGTCGCCGTACCAGAACTGGATAGTGCCCCGGGTGAAGTAGATTTTCTCCGGTGCCACGCGCTGGTAGCCGGGAGTCCCCGCCGCCCGCAATTCCTCCACCCGGCGAACAGCGCCCAACGCTTCTTCCTTGTTGCCCGCATCGGCATACATCTGCGCCAGTTCAAAGCGTAACAGGAAGTTGCGAGGGAACCTGGCAATCAGGCTGCGGAGCAAGGGGATGGCGTCGGCGGCGTGCCGCTCCCGGCGGTAGAAGGCGCAAAGGGCGATCTCGGCATCCACGCGGTTGAGGTCGCCTTTCTGCGCCACCATCTGCAGGGTACGAATGCCTTCCTGGCGGTCGCCGTGGAAGCCCGCCACGAAGCCCAGCACCCGGTAGGTCCACGGCAGGCTCCCTATGATGTAGTCATGGACCCCGAGCAGCAGCCGGGCATCGATCATGGCGGGCGCGATTTCTACCAGCTTCTCGTGCAGCTTGCGCGCGCGCGTGGCGTCGCGCAACGCATCGAGCCAGGCTTTGCGCACCAGAAAGTTGTAGTTGGAGCGCAGCGCATATGATATACCCAGCGCATAGAGCGCCCCCTGGTCGTTGGGGGACTTGTCCAGCCGCGCCTGCGAGAGCGGCATGGCTTTCGCCAGGGCGGAGTCGAAGGCCTGCTGGTCCTCCGGGCTGGGGTTCATCCGGGCGCGCCGGAGGAACGGGTTGCTCCCAGACACAAGTTCGCTCTCGAGGGCGCCGGAGCGGTACATCTCCCGGTATAGAATGGCCAGCGCCACGTTGTTCAAGCGGTTCGCATTCTGCGGCTGTTCGGCGACCGCGGAACGGAAGTCCGCGATGGCTTCGTCGTACTCCAGGTTGTAGAAATGGTCGAAGCCACGGGTCATCCTGGAGTCTTGCGCGGGGATGGTGAGGGCACGCGCCGCGGGCCCGATGCCGCAGCGAGCCGCTTGTCGATCGCGGTGGCCGCGCCCGCCACGCTGATCGGCTTGTCGAGCTTGAGGTCGCTGACCGCCCTCGGGAGCGGGGCGCTCGATCGCTTCGGATCAGCGCCCGCCGCAGCTCCCGGCAGCAGCCCAGCGAGGAGCACACCGGCCATCAGGATGCCGGCGAACCTCCGAGTCATGCATGACCTCCCGTCCGTGGCGTGGCGGCGAGCCGATCTCCTGGATCGGGGTCCCCAGAGCAACCCGGTCGAACGCGAGCCCCGACCCGGCTCGCCTGCGGGCATGCGCGGAACCTACACCCCGCGCCGGTCGGGGTCAAACCGGAGTCGGTGCAATCCGGCGACCCCGCGCGACGTCAGGCCGGCAGCTTCTCGACCTGCTCGCGGACGGCGGCCGCGGATCGCGCGAAGGCGGCCCGTTCGTCGTCGAGGAGCTGGATCTCGATGATCTTCTCGATGCCGCTCTGGCCGAGGACGACCGGCACGCCGACGAACGTGGCGTCGACGCCGTACTCACCCTCGAGGTAGGCCGCACAGGGCAGGATGCGCCGCCTGTCCCGCAGGATCGCCTCGACCATCTCGACGACCGACGCCGCCGGCGCGTAGAAGGCGCTCCCGGTCTTGAGCAGCGCCACCACCTCGGCGCCACCGTTCCGGGTGCGGAGCACCAGCTCCTCGATCCGCTCGTCGCTCATCAGCTCGGTGATCGGGATGCCGCCCACGGTCGAGAAGCGTGGCAGCGGCACCATCGTGTCGCCGTGGCCCCCGAGCACGAAGGCCCGGACGTCGCGAACGCTGACTTCGAGCTCGTCGGCGATGAACGCCCGGAATCGGGCCGAGTCGAGGACTCCCGCCATCCCGATCACGCGCTCCTTGGGGAAGCCGGACGCTCGCATCGCCACGTGGCACATGACGTCGAGCGGGTTGGTGACGACGATGAGGATCGCCTCGGGGCTGACGGTCGCCGCCTGCCTGACGACGTCCGCCACGATCGCCGCGTTCCGGGCCATCAGGTCGTCGCGGCTCATGCCGGGCTGGCGGGCGAGGCCCGACGTGACCACGATGATCCGCGAGTCGGCCGTGTCGGCGTAGTCGTTGGTGCCGGTGATCTTGACGTCGTAGCCGACGACCGGCGCCGCCTCGATGAGGTCGAGCGCCTTGCCCTGCGGCAGGCCCTCGACGATGTCGACGAGGACGACGTCCGCGAGGCCGGTTTCGATGATCTGCTGGGCGGTGGTTGCGCCGACATTGCCGGCGCCGATGACGGTGACCTTTCGGCGGGGAACGCGGGCCATGACAGCTCCTCTGGTCGCGGGACACGAGATGGGACGGCCACCGCCTCCGGATGCGGCGTGAGTCCGCCGATTGTAGAGATGCCGCGGCCGCGAGGAGGTCCGGATGCGCAGTCCGGCCCGGACGCGACCGACCCGACCGGCGGTGACGTTCGCGCTTCGCCGGCGCCACCCGTGGCGTCGTCGCTGGACCGCTCGACCTTGGCCGCCCCTATGCCTCGTCGAGCGCGTGCAGCAGGTCGGCGAGCAGGTCGTCCGCATCCTCGATGCCGACGGACAGGCGGACCAGCGCCTCGGGCACCTCGAGCGGCGAATCCGCCACCGATGCATGGGTCATCACGGCCGGCACCTCGACGAGGGACTCCACACCCCCGAGCGACTCGGCAAGCGTCCACAGGCGCGTGGACTCCGTGATCGCGACGGCCCGGTCGCGCGCGGTGCGCCCGTACCGTCCACCGGCGGCGGGCACGAAGCTCAGCATCCCTCCGCCCGCGGCCATCTGCGTGGCCGCGACGACGCCCTGGGGATGCGCGAAGCGCCCGTCCGTGAGGCCGGGATGCCGCAGCCAGGCCACGTCCGGCCGCTCGGCGAGCGCTCGGGCGATCGCGAGGGCGTTGGAGGAGTGACGTTCCATCCGGAGCGCCAGCGTCCGGATCCCGCGCAGCACGAGGAAGCAGTCCTGGGGCCCGGGAACCGCCCCCAACGCGTTCTGGAGGAAGCGCAGGCGCTCGGCGGTGGCGGGGCGCGAGGTGACGACGATCCCGCCGACCGTGTCGCTGTGCCCGGCGAGGTACTTCGTCGCCGAGTGCATGACGATGTCGGCGCCGAGCCCGATGGGCCGTTGCAGGGCGGGCGACGCGAACGTGCTGTCGACGACCACGATCGGCGCCTCCCCGCGCGCGCCGGTCCACGCGTGCGCCGCGCGGGCGATCGCTTCGATGTCGAGCACCTTGAGGAGCGGGTTCGACGGGGTCTCGAGCCAGACGAGGCGCGTGCGATCGGTCAGGCTGCGCGCGAGCGCCGCGGCCGGTTCGACCGCCAGATCGATGTACGACGCATCGATGCCGCGCGGGCGGGCGATCCGTTCGAAGAACCGGAACGTGCCCCCGTACACGTCGTCCGCGACGACCACCTGCTCGCCGGGCGCAACAAGCTCGGCGAGGTTCGCGGTCGCGGCGGAGCCCGACGCGAATGCGATGCCGAAGGCGGCGCCCTCGAGGTCGGCGACCGCGCGCTCGAGGCGTTCGCGGGTCGGGTTCTGGGTGCGGGCGTACTCGTAGCCGCCGCGCGGCCTGCCGACGCCGTCCTGGGCGTACGTCGAGGTCTGGTAGATCGGGGGGCTCACCGCCCCGGTCGTGGCATCGGGCTCGCCGCCCGCGTGCACGGCGCGGGTGGCGAACGCGTCACGCGGCTGCGCGTCGTCGTCGGGCATGCCGAGCATCATCGCATCTCGCGATCGCGGCGTGCCGTCGCCGCGCGATCGGGCGGGCACGCGGCGACGAGGAACGTGGCGGTCGCGGCGTGCGGGCGGCGCGTGACGGGGCCGGCTACGCGCCCAGGCGGGGGTGGTGCGACAGGTACTCGAGCAGGTCGAGCTTCGTGACGACGCCCACCGGCCGCTGGCCGCGGGCCGCCAGGACGGCCGGGACGCCACGCGCCAGCAGCGCGAACGCGTCGTCGAGGGGAGCCGATTCCTGGACCACGGGCAGGGGCGGGTCCATGACCTCGCCCACCGTCCGTTCCACCACGCCGGGATCGCGGTACGCCCGCTCGAGGAGGCCGCGCTCGTTGATCGAGCCGACGAGGCTCCCGAGCGCCGACCCGGACGCGGCCTCCGACACCGGCATCTGGCTGATGCCGTAGTCCTCGAGGCGGCCGATGGCGACACCCACCTTCTCGGTCGTGCGGGCGAGGACGAGGTCGGGCATCTGCTCGCCGTGGTGGCGGTCCTCGAGGACGTCGCGGACGTGGACGACCGCGCCCGCCGTAGCCAGCAGGCCGTTCGCCCGCATCCACTCGTCGTTGTAGAGCTTCGAGAGATAGTTGCGCCCGCCGTCGGCGATGATCACGACGACGACGTCGGACGACCGGCCCTCCGCCGTCAGCTCGCGCGCGACCTGCAGGGCGGCGACCATCGCGGTACCCGACGATTCTCCCGCGAGGATGCCCTCCTCGCGTGTGATCCGGCGCGCCATCCCGAACGCGTCGCGGTCGGACACCCGCACCCAGCGGTCGACGAGCGCCGGATCGAACGTGCCCGGCAGGAAGTCCTCGCCGATGCCCTCGGTGAGGTAGGGCCGGGCGGTGTCGCCGGACAGGACGCTGCCCTCCGGGTCCGCCCCGATCACGACGATCCCGGGCTTCTGGCTCCGGAGATAGCGGGCAACCCCGGTGATGGTGCCGCCGGTGCCGACGGACGCCACGAGGTGGGTGATCGTTCCCTCGGTCTGCTCCCAGAGCTCAGGGCCGGTCGTCGCCTCGTGCGCGTTCGGGTTCTCCTGGTTCCAGTACTGGTCGGGCTTGAACGCGCCCGGGATGTCGCGGGCAAGCCGCGCGGCGACCGAGTAGTAGCTCTCGGGCGACGCGGGGGCGACGTTCGTCGGGCAGAGCACGACTTCGGCGCCGTAGGCGCGCAGGATCGCCTGCTTCTCGGCCGACTGCTTGTCGGCCATCACGAAGATGCAGCGGTACCCCTTGAGCGCCGCGGCCATGGCGAGGCCGTGCCCCGTGTTGCCGCTCGTCGGCTCGATGATCGTCCCGCCCGGCTGGAGGAGGCCCGCCCGCTCGGCGGCCTCGATCATCGGGAGGCCGATCCTGTCCTTGACGCTCCCGCCGGGGTTCTGCGTCTCCATCTTCGCGAGCACGAGCGGCTGGCGCTCGAGCGGCCCGATCCCGCGGGTGAGCCGGCCGATCCGGACGAGCGGGGTCTTCCCGATGAGGTCGAGGACGGAGGCGGCGTACTGCATGGCCGGGAGTATCGCACGCGAGGCTTCTGGATCCGGGCCGGCTGCTGTCGAGCCGGCTGCCTCCGAGTCGGCTGTCCGAGCCGGCTGCCTCCGAGCCGCGCATCGGGCAGCGTCTCGGGCCGGTGGCGCGCCGCCACCGTGCACACGTGCCGGACTGCGACCGCGCGCGGGTGTGAACCGGGTCAGGGGAGGAGCGATGCGATCTCGCGGTAGGAGCGGGCGGCTGCCGCATGCGCGGCCGCGGAGCGACCGACGATGATTCCCCGGGCCGGCCATTCCGGCGCCGCAGCGGGCGCCCGGCCGGGCGTGACGTTGCGGGCCTCGGCGCCGGGTCGCGCCGTCGAGACGCCGGAGTCGTCGCCGCCGACCAGGTCGGCCAGGGCGGCCGCTGCGGGGCGCGAGCGCGGGAACGGATCGGACGCGCCCGGGTCGAGCCAGGCGGATCGCCGCGCGTCGGCCGCGTACGTCGTCGCGGTCGTCAGCGCGTCGGCATAGCGCTGGGCGTCCGGGGTCGGCTCGACCGGCCGCAGGCGGGAGATCGCGGCGATCGCGGCGACGCCGGTCCGGGTGGTGCGCTGGCGCGTGGGCGCGAACGCGAGCGGTCGCGCGCCTGCATCCGACGGGACGAGCGGGCTCACGACGTCGACCCTCACTCGCCGCCGACCCCACCGGCGAGCCGGAGGGTCTCGGCCAGCATCTCGTCGGCGGTGCGCGCGACATTGACGTTCAGCCCGAACGTCGTGACGGAGAGCATCTGCTCGACCAGGGCAGCAGCGATGTCGGTGCCGGCGCTCCCGGCTCCCGCGGCACCGCTCCACGGATCGGGCGGAGCGACGAGGGTGACCTTGGCGAGGACCGCGGCGGCCATGTCCATACGCAGGCGCGCTGCCTGCATTCCTCCGAGCGCCGAGCTGATCGCGTTGACCGTGTCCACGGGCAACCTCCAGAGGCCGGCCCACGCGCGGACCGACTGCCGGAGGGATCGGCCGGCGCCGCCCCGCGGAAGAGGGGCGCTCGTCGCTTGGTGGTGCCGGGAGGCACCCGCACCGGGCATGCCCGCGCCGACGCGGAGGGGACCTCGTGCGACCATCCCGCCGCCAGGCGGGGGAGCTTGCCGCCCGAACCCGCCGCTGCGGCGAGCCTTCAGCCCGGGGCCGACTCGGCCGTCGGGGCTGCAGGCGTGGCCTCGGCCTCGAGATCGCCGTCATCGGCGACGCCCTCCTCCTCGTCGGGCGGTGGCTGCGCCCCCGGCCGATGGCGCCAGGCCAGCGTCACGATCGCGGCGAGCACGAACACGGCCGAGATGATCGAGGCCGTCGGGATGCCGAAGAAGAGCCAGTTGTTCGAGCGGAACGGCTCGAGGAGGAACCGGGTCGTCCCGTACCACACGAAGAACAGGAGGACGATGTCGCCAGGTCGCAGGCGAGGCACGTGGCGCGCGATCCAGAGCAGGACGATGCAGCCCACGAATCCCGGAGATCGACTCGTAGAGGAAGAGCGGCTGGAAGTGCTGCCCGAGCGTCGCGGCCGGGTCGCTGCCCGGCGGGCAGGCGTACGTCGGGGTCCGGTTGGCGCACTGGATCGCGATCCCCCACGGCAGGTTCGTCGGCGGGCCGTAGAGCTCCTGGTTGGCGAAGTTCCCCCACCGTGCGATGCCCTGCATGATCAGGATGCCGGGCGCCGCGCAGTCGGACCACGTCCAGATCGACTGCTTCTTGTAGCGAGCGTAGGCGATGCCGGCGAGGAATCCGGTGACGATTCCGCCGTAGACGCCGAGGCCGCTGTAGGGCGGGAGCACGATCTTGAGCGGGTCGTCCTTGTAGAGGGCCCACTGGTCGATCACGTGGTACAGGCGACCGCCGATGAGCGCGGCGACGGCGACGATGATGAAGCCGTTGGCGAGGATCGCCTGGCTGAGGCCGCGCCGTCGGACCTCGCTGCTGACCACCCAGTAGGTGACGGCGAGGCCGACGGCGTACGCGATGCCGTACCAGTGGATCTCGAGCGGGCCGAGCGAGAACGCGATCGGCTGGGGAGTGAAGTCGATCATCGGCGCGAGTGTAGCGGCGAGCCCGATCTGGCGCCCGACAGGGTCGGTCGCTGCAATCCGGCGCCCGGAAGGGTCGGCGCGGCCGACCGGTTCCCGCCCGGACCGGCGCAGCCGCCGGACCATATACTCGGCTGGATGCAACGCCGACGGGTCGCCCCGTGAACAACGAGTACCTCGTCTGGGCCGCGCTGTTCCTCGTCGTCGCCGGCGGCGCCCTGGTGTGGATCGTGTTCGCCGAGCTGCCGGAGATCGACCCGGACGTGCTGTGGACGGCGGCGCCCCCGACCGAGGCGGGCGCATGGTACGAGGACGCCGACGTGGACGAGCGGACGCCGATCTACCGGTCCGACCGGTCGGACGCGAACGATCGGGCGACGGTCGACCGATAGCGTCTCCCCCGGTCACGCCGGGCGCGGGACGCAGCGCGCCTGCGGGGCCGTCGGGCGACCGGCGACCGCGATCCGAGCCTCAGGAGCCGAGCAGGACCGGCACCGGGGTCGCGGCCGGGCCCGTGCCCCCGCTCGGGGCCTGCGCCGGGGCGAGCGACACGCCGAACTTCATCGTGCCGGGTGCGGCGTCCGGCAGCGCCGCGGGACCGCTCCACCAGTAGGCGTCGCGCGCGCTCCACATCTCGCCGAGCGGCGTGCGCTTCCCGTTCGCCTCGACCCAGCACCGGTACTCGCGCCCGGGGCCCGGCTCAGGCAGGTCGGTCGCGGTGACGACCATCCGACCGAGGGACTGTGCGGCGACGAGCGAGCCGCGCGGCTGACCGTCGGCGTCGCGCAGCACGACCGTCTGCGCGTCGGGCGCGGCCATGAGGTTCGCCGTCTCGCGGGCGACCGCGGCGAGCGCAAGGGCACCCTCGTCTGGAATGGCCGTGGAAGGTGCCAGCTGCCGCCCGACCAGCGCGCCGCCGACGAGGCAGATCACGAGCGCGGCCGCGACCGCCGCCGGGAACCACGCCCGGCGCGGTCGCGTCGGGGCCCGGCCCGGCGCCTGGACCGGCGCAGGCCCGCTCGCGATGCCCGGGCGTGTCGGCTGCCCGGCGGCCGGGTCATTCGCCAGCCCGCCGGCTGCAGAGCCGGTGGGCGCTTCGGCCGCTGCGCCGCCTGCGGGCCCGGCGGCAGCTGCGGCGACGGACGCGGCCGCGACCGGTTCGCCGACGGCGGGCACCGCGCCGACCGGCTGCCCGGGGTCCGCGTCGACCACCGTTGGCGCGGCCGCCTGGGCCGTGCCACGGTCCCGGCCGACGGCGCGCACCTGGTCGAGCACGCGCGCCCGAAGCTCGAACGACGGCATCGTCGCCAGGATCGGCCGGAGGATGCTGTCGGCTCGATGCAGGCGGGCCAGCTCCTCGGCGCACGCCGGGCAGGCCGCCAGGTGCCCGGCCACCGTCGCGGCCTCCGGCGTGTCGCCCGCCGTCAGCCGGTCGAAGCCGCCGGGTTCGACGGTGGCGATCTCGAGGATCTCGCGGACCTCGGAGCACTCCATCATCGGAGCCCCTCGCGGTCGGCGCGCGAGAATGGGACGACCCGCGACGCATCGCCGGACAACCCGTCGTCGGCAGGGATCGGCAGCGGCGCGTAGGTCGGGCCGTAGAGGTCGGCCAGCGCCTCGCGGAGGCGGGCGAGCGCCCGGCGGGTCCGGGTCTTGACCGTGCCGAGCGGCCAGCCGAGGCGGGCCGCGATCTCGCTCTGCGAGAGCTCGTCCCGGTACGCGAGCAGGATCACCTGGCGCTCGTCGTCCGGCATCGCCGAGATGGCCGTTCCGATCGCCTGGCGCGCCTCGGCCCGATCGAGCGAGGCCACGGGGTCGAGATCAGGGTCGTCCTCGCGCGCCCCGCCGGCCGCGTGGTCGCGGGCGAGCCGTTCGAGGGCGGCGGCTTCGGGCTCGTCCGGCATCGCCGAAGCCGCGACGAGGCGCGGGCGGCGGCTCGCGGCGCGCAGCCGATCGACCGCCCGGTTCCGAGCGATCGCGGAGAGCCATGTCGTGAGCGAGCCGAGCCGCGCGTCGAAGTGCTCAGCCCGATTCCAGAGAGCCAGGAAGACCTCCTGTGCGACGTCCTCGGCTGCCTGCCGATCCGCCGTGAGCCGATAGGCCGCCGCCATCACGAAGGCGGCGTGCCGATCGTAGAGCGCCGCGAGGGCGTCCTCGGAGCCGCGCGCGACCGCCGCGACGAGTGCCGCGTCGTCGAGCCTGACCGGGGGTTGACCCTCGCTCACAATGTACCTACGAATTCCCGGCGACTTCGGATCTTCGAGTCCGCGGGCCGGCCGCGCCGTCGGTCGGCGGGGTCGTCGCGGCCGGGCCGCCGAAGGGCGGCGTTCCGCCCACGGGAAGGGGGCGCCGCTCGAAGGCGGTCGAGAACGCGATGTCCGTCTCGGTCCGGTACACGTCGCGGGTCCCCTGGACGCGGCGGACGACGCGTTCGAGGTCCGCTGTGTCGGCCGCCCTGATCTTCAGCAGGTAGTCGCCCTCGCCCGCGATGCGGTGACAGGCCTCCACCTCCGCGATGGCCCCGAACTCGGGAGACAGGTCCGCGGCGATCGTGCCGGGCGCCTGGGTGACCCAGATGAAGGCGGTCACCCCGAGGCCGACCTGGCCGGGATCGACCACGGCCGAGTAGCCCAGGATGATCCCGCGGGTCTCGAGCTTCTTCACCCGCTCGTGGGCGCTCGGACCGCTCATCCCGACCTCGGCACCGACCTCGGCGTACGGCTTCCGGCCGTCGCGCTGGAGGATCGCGAGGATGCGTGCGTCGATGTCGTCCAGGCGCGGGTCGGCCGCCACGTCAGGCCCGCCGCGGGGAAGCGCCGAGAGGATTGGGGCAGATGGGCATTTCGTACCTGGTACGTTAGGCTCGTTTACCTTGACGGTAGCACTTTGTTAGGCTACAATCCTTATCGACCCGACGATTGTCGGGTGAAGCACACAGTCAACGAAGGAACCGCACGAATGCTTCTTGCAGCCGTGATCGGCCTCCTCGCGCTCCTCTCGTTCATCAGCCTCCTGCTGACCGGCGGAGACGGCGACACGCGGCGCGATCCGCGTGACGAGCTGCCCATGTGGGCGCGATTCGGCCATCACTGATCGTCCCGGCATCGCGGCACCGGCCGCCCATAGCTGGCCCCTCCGCTCCGGCGGCGCGGGCACCTGACGGCGACAGCCTACACCGACACCGCCCCCGGCCTGTCCCGGGGGCGTTGCCGTTTCTCCGGCACGGCGCCACCTCGCCCGTGGTGCGCGCCAGGACCTGACGGTCGGTCCGGCGCGGAACGCCTCCCGGCAGCCCGGCGGCGCGATCCGGCGCTGCGGCCCGGGACCCCGGCGCTGCCGCGGGATGACCCTGCGTCGGCCGCGTCGGCCGCCTCGTCCGCACGGTCGCGGAGCTGGCGCGACCAGGCACCCCGTTGCGATCCCACCGGCTTGCCTTGGCGGCCCTCCCGACCGATCCCTCTGCTGGACCATCCTGCACGGGCCACGGATGGCGGCACATAGGCATTGCGCATGGCTGATCCGAGGTCCCAACCGGCCCCGGGACAACCGCTCCGGCGACGCGCGCTCCGGGTCTCCCGGGTCGCGTTCGTCTCGTGCGCCCTCGTGGCCGCCCTGCTGCCCGGCGCGCAGCCGGTCGCCGCGGCGACCCTCACGCAGGCGACCGGTGGCTCCCAGATCTCCGCCGATACGGCGGCGGGCGGCGGGAACGGGGCGTACTCGCCCCTTGCCGGCCCCACGATCAGCGAAGCCGCTGGCGGCGAGATCGGGATGGGCACCCTGACCCTCACCCTGCCGGCCGGGTTTGCCTGGAACACCGCGGCCGGGAGCGTCGCTGCGACGGGATCGTCGTGCGCCGGGATGACCCTGTCCGGCATCGGCTACGCGGCCCAGGTAGCGACGGTCACGATCCAGGCCCGCAGCACGGGCCCGTGCTCCATCGCGTTCTCCGGGCTCGGCGTGCGGCCGACGGCGGGCACGCCGCGGGCCTCGGGCTCGCTCAGCCGGGGTGGCAGCGCCTCGATCCCGGGCGTCGTGGCGGGCGCCTCGCTCGGCAGCCTCGCGGTGGTCCCCGGGGCGCCATCAGGCGTCGGGTTCCTCGCGGCGCCGGGCTCCGCGGTGGGCGGCGCCGCGTTCGCGACCCAGCCGATGCTCGCCATCCGGGACCAGTTCGGCTCGACGGTCACGTCCTCGACCGCGGTCGTCTCGCTGGCGCTCGGCAGCAACCCAGGGACAGCGACCCTGACGTGCACAGGAGGCCCGACCAAGACGGCGGTGGCCGGGGTCGCGACCTTCGCCGGCTGCGCGCTCGACCGGATCGGGGCCGGCTACACGCTCGTCGCGTCGTCGGCCGGGATCGCCAGCGCCACGAGCCCCGCCTTCAACGTCGGCGCGGGCCCGGCCGCGCGCCTCGCGTTCGGCGCCGCCCCGGGCGGCGGAACCGGCGGGACGGCCTGGGCGACGCAGCCGGCGGTCCGGATCGAAGACGCCGGCGGCAACCTCACGACCTCCACCTCGACGGTGACGCTCGCCATCGCGTCGGGCCCCGCGACCGGCGTCCTCGCCTGCGCGGGACCCCTCGCGGCGCCCGCGATCGCCGGCGTCGCGACCTACGCCGGGTGCGCGATCGACGTGGCGGGCGGCTACACGGTCCGGGCGACCGCACCCGGGCTGACCACGGCCGTGTCCGGGGCGTTCAACGTCACGGTGGGCGCGCGGACGAAGCTGGTCTTCACGGCATGGCCGGGGCCGTCGGTGGCTGGCACCCCGTTCGCGACCCAGCCCCGGGTCGCCGTGACGGACGCCGGGGGCAACACCGTGGCCGGGGCCGCCGACCTCGTCACCCTCGGGGTGACGCCCGGGACCGGCACCGCCGGCGCCACGCTGGCATGCGCCGCTCCGAGCGTCGGGGCCGTCGGCGGCGTGGCGGACTTCTCGGCATGCCGCATCGACACGGCGGGCGCCAACTACACCCTGACGGCGTCCGCCTCGGGCCTGGCATCCGGCGTGAGCCAGAGGCTCACGGTCACTGCCGCGCCGGCCTCGAGCCTCGCGTTCTCGGCGGCGCCCGCAGCCGCCGGGACGACCGGCGGCACCGCGTTCGCCAGCCAGCCCGTCGTGCGCGTGATCGATGCGTTCGGCAACACGGTCACCACGAGCGCCGCGACGGTGACCCTCTCCATCGCGCCCGGGGCGGGCCAGCCTGGCGCGACGCTTGCCTGCACTGGCGGCCTGGCCAAGGCCGCGACGGCCGGGATCGCCGCGTTCGCCGGCTGCAAGATCGACAAGGCGGGCGCCGGATACCAGCTCGTCGCTTCGGCCACGGGGCTCGCCGCCGCGACGACGGGCCCGATCGCGGTGGGCGTCGGCGCGCCTGCGCAGCTCGCCTTCGCCGTCCTCCCGGGCGCATCGACCGGCGGCGTCCCGTTCCCGGCCCAGCCCGTCGTGGCGATCCTCGATGCGGGCGGCAACCCGACCACCGCGACGCTCACGGTCACCCTCGCCATCGTGAGCGGGACCGGTACGAGCGGCGCCACGCTCGCCTGCCTGGGCGGGCTGACCAAGGCGGCCGTGGCCGGGACCGCGACCTTCGCGGGCTGCGCCATCAACAAGGCAGGAACGGGCTACGTCCTGCGCGCAACCTCGGGTTCGCTCAGCGCGGCATCGTCCGCAGCGCTCGACATCGCGATCGGGCCGCCTGCGGCCCTGAGCTTCTCGACCCAGCCGGGCGGCGGCGTGGCCGGCAACCCCTGGGCGAAGCAGCCGGTGGTCTCCGAGCTCGACGCGGGCGGGAACCTCGTCCCGACCGGCGTCGCGCTGGTCACCCTCGCGATGGGGGCGAACCCCGGCAGCGGAACGCTCTCCTGCGCCCTGGGGCTGAGCCGGGTCGCGGCCGCGGGCGCAGCCACGTTCTCCGGCTGCGCGATCCAGAAGACCGGGAGCGGCTACACCCTCGTCGCGAGCGCCCCGGGTCTCGCGGACGCGACGAGCACCACGTTCTCGATCACCCCGGCGCCTCCCGCCGCGCTCGTGATCGCGACATCGCCCGCGGGCGGGACCGGCGGCACGGCGTGGTCGACCCAGCCGGTCGTTCGCGTCGTCGACGGGTTCGGCAACACCGCGACGGCAGCCGTGGCGACAGTGACCCTCGGCATCGTGCCGGGAACGGGAACGCCTGGAGCCACGCTCGCCTGCGGAGCGTCGACAAGCAAGGCCGTCGCATCCGGGCTCGCGTCGTTCACGGGCTGCAGCATCGGTCGGTCGGGCACCGGGTATGCCCTCGTGGCGACCGCGCCCGGCCTCACCGGTGCCACGTCCGGGTCCTTCGACGTCGCGGTCGGCGCGCCCGCCAAGGTCACCTTCTTGACGAGCCCGGGGGGAGGCACGGGCGGCACGCCCTGGACGGTCCAGCCCGTCGTCACGATCGTCGACGCGGGCGGCAACCGCACGGGGTCGTCGGCGAGCGTGGCGCTCTCGATCACGCCGGGCAGCGGGGCGAGTGGCGCCGTCCTGACCTGCCCCGGTTCCACGTCGGTGGCGGCCGTCTCCGGGGTGGCCACCTTCGCCGGGTGCGGCATCGACCGGGCGGCCGGCGGGTACACGCTCAAGGCGACGTCGGGCTCGCTCACGACCGCAACGTCCGCCGCATTCGGCGTGACGACCGGCCCGGCGGCGAAGCTCGCCATCGGCACGCTCGCCGGCGGCGGGCCGGCCGGCGCAGCCTGGGCGGTCCAGCCCGTGGTCGTGGTCGCGGATGCCGGCGGCAACGTGGTCGCGACCGCCACCGACGACGTCTCGATCGCCATCGCCAGCGGGCCGGCGGGGGCCGTCCTGAGCTGCCCGAGCGCGACCGTGACCGCGATCGCCGGGGCAGCCGCCTTCACCGGCTGCTCTGCCGACCGGACCGGCTCCTACACCCTGCAGGCGGCGGCGGCGGGGCTCGCGGCCGCGACCACAACTGCGTTCAACGTCACGCCGGGGGCGCCGGCCGGGGTCGCGATCGTCGCCCAGCCGGGCGGCGGAACGGGCGGGATTGCATGGCCCGGCCAGCCGTCCGTCCGCATCGTCGACGCGTTCGGGAACACGGTCACGTCGTCGACTGCGACGGTGAGCCTGGCGATCGCGCCGGGTTCGGGCACGCCCGGTGCCTCGCTCACCTGCGGCGCGAGCACCTCGAAGGCCGCCGTGTCGGGCGTCGCGACGTTCACGGGCTGCCGGATCGACCTCGCCGGTGCCGGCTACCTTCTCGCCGCGTCCGCTCCGGGCCTCGCGCCGACGGTGACGGGCGCGCTGTCGGTGGCGACCGGGCCTGCCGCGCTGCTGGCGTTCTCGACCCAGCCTGGCGGCGGCACCGGCGGCACGGCGTGGGCGGTCCAGCCCGAGATCTCGATCACGGATGCGGGTGGCAATCCCGTCGCGACGGGCGCGCCGGTGGTCACGCTCGCGATCGCGACGGGGCCGACGGGGGCCGTCCTCGTCTGCGACGCGGCCGGCCGCGCCACCGCGGTCGGCGGCATCGCCACGTTCTCGGGCTGCCGGGTCGACAAGGCGGGGAGCTACACGATCCGGGCGACGGCAACCGGCCTTGCCACCGCGACATCGCTCGCCGTCGGCGTCGCGGTCGGCCCGCCGGCCAGGCTCGCGTTCTCGGCCGCGCCCGCCGGCACGGTCGCCGGGGTCGCGTTCGCGACCCAGCCGCGGGTCATCGTCCAGGACGCCGGCGGCAACACGGTCACGACGGCCACGGATCTCGTCTCGCTCTCGATCACCGCCGGGACGGGCGGAACCGGCGGAGCCGGCGCCACGCTCACCTGCGCGACGAGCCTGGACGTCGCGGCCGTGGCAGGGATCGTCGCCTTCGGCGGATGCCGGATCGATCGGGCGACCGCCGGGTACACCCTGTCTGCGAGCGCCGCCGGGCTCGTCTCCGCGACGTCCGCGTCGTTCTCGATCACCCCGGGCGTGGCGGCTGCGCTCGCGTTCCGGACCAGCCCCGCCGGCGGCACCGGCGGCCTCGCGTGGGCGGTCCAGCCGGTCGTCGTCGTCACCGACACGTTCGGCAACGTCGTCGCGACCTCGACGGCAAGCGTGACTCTCTCGCTCACGCCCGGCACGGGCGCCCTGGGCGCTACGCTGGCCTGCTCCGGGTCGCTGTCCAAGAGCGCGGTCTCCGGCGTCGCGACGTTCGCGGGTTGCCGGATCGACCGGGCCGCCGACGGCTACAGCCTCTCGGCCGCCTCCGGTGCCCTGGCCGGCGGAGCCTCGGATCCGTTCGACGTGCAAGTCGGACCGGCCGTGGGGCTCGACTTCGCGGCCGAGCCCGGGGGCGGTGGCGCCGCGGCCGCGTGGGCCGCCCAGCCTGTCGTCGTGGTCGTCGACGCCGGCGGCAACACCGTCACCTCGAGCGAGGCCCCGATCTCGATCGCCGTCTCCCCGGCCGGCGCGGCCCTGACCTGCACGGGCGGTCTCACCCAGGTTGCCGCCGCGGGAGTCGCGGCGTTCGCGGGCTGCGCGGTCAACCTGGCCGCGGCCGGCTACACCCTGACCGCTTCGGCCGCGGGGCTATCGCCCGCGACGTCGGCGCCCTTCGCGGTCCTCGCGGGGTCCGCCTCGCAGCTCGCCTTCGTGACCGGGCCGGGCGGCGGAACCGGAGGCACGGCCTGGAGCACCCAGCCCGTCGTCCAGATCGCGGACGCAGGCGGCAACCTCGTGTCGATGTCGGGGATCACGGTCGCGCTGACGATCTCGTCGAACGCCGCCGGCGGCACGCTGGCATGTCCCGGCGGCACGAGCCGGACCACCGCGTCCGGGATCGCCGCATTCACCGGATGCTCGATCGACCGAGCCGGCCTGCTGTACCGGATCACGGCGTCGGCCCAGGGGTCCGGGCTGTCCGACGTGGTGTCGGGGGCGTTCAACGTGACGGTCGGACCGGCGGCCCGCCTCGTCTTCTCGGCCGACCCGTCCGGTGCCACGGGAGGCACCCCGTTCGCCGGCCAGCCCATCATCGCCACCGCGGACGCGGGCGGCAACCTCACGACGGGCAGCGCGATCGTGACGCTCGCGATCTCCGCCGGGACCGGCGGCCCGGGCGCGACGCTGACCTGCCCCGGCGGGCTGGCGCGCCCGACGTCGGTCGGGCAGGCAGCCTTTGCTGGCTGCGCGGTCGACCGGGCGGGCACCGGATACCAGCTCGCCGCGACCGCACTGGGCCTCACCCCGGCCCTGTCCGCCGCCTTCGACGTCGCTGTCGGCCCCCCCGCCGGGCTCGTCTTCACCACCCAGCCGTCGGGCGGCAGCGCGGGGGCCGCCTGGACGAGCCAGCCCGTCGTCGCCTACCGCGACGCAGGCGGGAACGTCACGCCGGCACCCGGACCCGTCGTGTCGCTCTCGGTGGCGACCAACCCGGCGTCGGGAACGCTCACCTGCGCCGGGGGCCCGAGCCAGGCGACCGTCGCCGGTGCCGCGTCGTTCTCGGGCTGCACGATCGACCGGGCCGGCTCTGGGTACGTCCTGCGAGCCGCCGCGATCGGCCTGGCTGCGGCCACGTCGACATCGTTCGGCGTCGTGCCCGGCGTTGCCGCGAACCTCACCGTCGCGACGCAGCCCGCCGGGGCGGCCGGCGGCAGCCCGTTCGCCTCCCAGCCCCTGGTCCGCGTGGAGGACGCCTTCGGCAACCTCGTGGCGGGCGGCTCGGCCGTGGTGTCCCTCGCCATCGCCGTCAACCCGGGGGGCGGGACGCTGTCGTGCAACGGGGCCGAGAGCGTGAGCGCGACGGGCGGCGTCGCGACGTTCGCCGGCTGCCGGATCGACAGAGTCGGGGTCGCCTACTCGCTCGTCGCCACCTCGCCCGGGCTCGCGCCGGCCACCTCGTCGGAGTTCGACGTTGTCACCGGGCCGCCCGCCACGCTCGCCTTCTCGGTCAGCCCGTCGGGCGGCACGGGCGGAGCGGGCTGGAGCGTCGGGCCGATGGTCGCCGTCCGCGATGCCGGCGGGAACCCGACCGCCGCCGCGGTGCCCGTGACGATCGCGGTCGGGGTGAACCCCGGCGCCGGCGCCCTGACCTGCCCGGCGGGCACCGTGCACGTGGCAACCGCGGGGATGGCCGCCTTCATCGGGTGTTCGATCGACCGGGTCGGGACGGGCTACACGCTCGTGGCGACCAGCCCGGGCATGCCGCCCGTGACGTCGGCGCCGTTCGACATCGGCGTGGGGCCGGCAGCCCTGCTGGCGTTCGCCGTGCAACCGTCCGGCGGCGCGGCCGGGTCGATCTGGGCGGTCCAGCCGACGATCGGGGTGACCGATTCGGGCGGCAACCTGATCACGAACGCCGCGGCACAGGTCACGCTCGCGGCCGGGCCCGGCGCACTCGGGTCGCTCACTTGCAGCGGCGGCATGACCATTCCGACCACCGGGGGGCTGGCAACGTTCTCGGGCTGCTCGTCGACGCGGCTGGGCTCCGGCCAGGTCGTCGTCGCCGCGGCCCCCGGACTCGTCGGGGTCACGTCCGCCCCATTCTCGGTCACGGTCGGCACGCCCGCCCGGCTGATCTTCGCGATCGAGCCGGCCGGGGCCGCGGGCGGGGCCCCGTTCGCGACCCAGCCGGTCGTGGGTGTCACCGACGCCTACGGCAACCCCGTCACCACCGGCACCGTCCAGGTCAACCTCGCGCTCGGGGACGACCCGGCCGGGGCGACGCTCAGCTGCGCGGCGGGCCTGATCCGGACCACCACCCTCGGCCGGGCTGCCTTCTCGGGCTGCCGGGTCGACCGGGTCGGGACGGGCTACACCCTGCTCGCGACAGCCCCTGGCCTCGCCAGTGCGAGCTCTGCCTCCTACGACGTCGCGCCCGGGCTGCCGGCCCGGCTCGCATTCGCCACGGACCCCGGCGACGGCCGGGGCGGCTCCGCCCTGGGCGTCCAGCCGGTCGTCCAGCTCCTGGACGCTGGCGGCAACCTCGCGTCCGACAGCGGCACGATCGTGACGCTCGCCCTCACGACGGGCAGCGGGACGGCCGGGGCCAGCCTCACCTGCCCGGGCGGGCCCACGGCCGTCGCGCAGGCGAGCCGGGCCATCTTCGTCGGATGCTCGGTGGACCGCACCGGTGCGGCATACACGCTCACGGCCGCGGCTCCGGGCATGACGGCCGCCGCGTCGGGCGCGTTCAACGTGACGCCCGGCGCGCCTGCCGCCCTCCGGTTCGCGACCCAGCCGTCGGGCGGGACCGGTGGAGCCGCCTGGCCCGGCCAGCCGGTCGTGATCGTCACCGACGCGGGCGGCAATACCGTCGCCGCCGCGGTGCCCGTCTCACTCTCGCTCTCGGCCAACCCGACGGGCGCGCTGTTCACCTGCGCCGCGGGAGGAGCCACGGCCGTCAGCGCGGCGGGCGTCGCGACCTTCACCGGGTGTGCACTCGACAAGGTCGGGACGGGCTACGGGTTGACAGCGAGCGCTCCCGGCCTGGGGTCGGTCGTGAGCTCGCCGTTCTCGGTGGCGGCGGGTCCCCCGGTCGCGTCAGGGTTCACGGTCAGCCCGGCCGGCGGTCCCGCCGACCGCGCCTGGTCCGTGCAGCCCGCCGTCGCGCTCCTCGACGCGGGCGGGAACGCGACGAAGGCGACGGCCCCCGTGACGCTCGCGATCGCGTCCGGCACCGGGGCCGCGGGCGCGTCCCTGACGTGCCCGGGTGGGGTGACGGCGTCGGCGGTGGCGGGCGTCGCGGCATTCTCGGGCTGCCAGATCGACCGGGCTGGAACAGGCTATCTGCTGGTAGCGACCGGACCTGGGATCGCCCCCGCCGTCTCGCGGGCATTCGACGTCGCCCCTCCGGCCGCCGTCATCTCCTTCTCCACGAGCGCGCCCGTGGTGACCTTCGGCTCGGCGACCACGCTCCGGGCGGCCTTCGCGAAGCTGGGCAACGGGGCCCAGGTCGCCCTCGAGTTCAGCGACAGCCAGGGGTCCGGCTGGGTCCCGCTCACCACGCTGACCGCCAACGCATCGGGGATCGCCACCTACACGTTCAAGCCATCGACGTCGCGGACCTACCGCGCCCGCTACCTCGGGTCGGCGACGCTCGCCCCCGCGACGAGCGCTGTGATCCCCGTCGTCGTGCGCTCGGTCGTGGCGCTCGCCCCGGCCGCGAAGAGCCGCTCCCCGCGAACCGTCGCGCGAGGCGCCACCCTGACGTTCACCGCGACATGGAAGCCCTTCTCGCAGTCGGCGCCGCGGGCCGTCATCACCTTCACGGTCTCCCGCCTCGGCCGAGGTGGGGTCGCGCACCGGGTCGCGTCCCGCACGGTCACCGTAAGCCTGCTCGGCAACGCCAAGTGGCGCTACCGGTTCGCCACGGCGGGCACCTACACGGTATCGGCCAAGGCCGGGGCGACGGTCAGGAACGCAGGCAGCCTGGCCTCGAACGTGGTCTGGGTCCGGGCGCGATAGCCGCTGCAGTCGGGCGCGCTTGCCGCGGGCTGTGGCGGGCGCGTCGACCCCCGACCTCCTACCACTCCCCGGCGCCGAGATGCTGGACCTCGGACCCGAGGCGACCAGCGGGAAGGTGCGCCTCCAGGCACGTGACGCCGGAAGGGCCCACGACCGCGGCGTGGCGCGTGCGGGCGGGCAGGTGGAGCCGGTCCCCGACCGCGAGCGTCACCCGCTCGCCGGTCGCCGGCAGGCCGAACTCGATGCTTCCGCTGGCGCACACGAGGACCTTGTCGAAGGCGTGCTCGTGCGCTCCATAGGTGTCGCCCGGCCCGTTGCCCCACGCCCCGGGGTCCAGGCCTTCGTCGCGCAGCCGTTGCGCCAGCTCCCGCTCGGTCACCCTGCACGTCCTCCGTCCGGCGGACCCTAGGCGATCGCGACCCCGATCAGGCTGCCGACCAGGTACGTCAGGGCCGCGGCGGCAGCCCCGATGCCGACCTGGCGGAGGCCCGAGAAGAGGGTGCTCCGGCCGGTCAGCAGGCTCACGAGCGCGCCGATCGTGAACAAGCCGAGCAGGCTCGCCACCAGCGAGACGAGCAGCGCCGGCGTGCCGCTCCCGAACAGGAACGGGATCACCGGGATGATCGCACCGATGCAGAACGAGACGAACGAGCCGCCTGCGGCGGCCCAGGGGTTGCCGAGCTCGTTCGGGTCCAGGCCGAGCTCCTCGCGGATCAGCGTCTCGAGCGCCATCTCCTTGTCGCTGAAGATGTGGTCGGCGACCCGCCGCGCATCGGCCTCGGGAAGGCCCTTCGAGCGGTAGATCGCGACGAGCTCCTCCTTTTCCTCGTCGGGGATCGCCTCGAGCTCTGCCCGCTCGAGGGCGATCTGGCGCTGGAGGACCTCACGCTGGCTCTGGACCGAGATGTACTCGCCCGCGGCCATGACGACGCCCCGGCGAGAAGACCGGCGATCCCCGACAGGAGGATGAACGAGTGCTGGGCCGTGGCGCCGGCCACCCCCATCACGAGCGAGAGGTTGCTGACGAGGCCGTCCGAAGCCCCGAAGACCACGGCCCGCAGCGTCCCGGCGCCGCCGCGATGCCAGCGCTCCGAGCGGGTGATCTCGTCGGGCGCGGCCACCTTTCGCGCCAGGCGGGTCGCATCGACGTGCGTCGCGGCGGCGATCGCGGAACCCACGTCGATGGTTGCGGCAGGCACCTGCCCGCAGCGTCGTGGGAGCCAGGGTCCCTCGGGTCGCCGGCGCGCCTGGCGGGACCGGGATCGACGTCGCGATCTCCTCGGGCGTCGGCGGAGCGCCTTCCTTGAGGCGCTGCCAGGCGTCCGCGTGGGCACGCTCGTCGGCCGCGATTGCGGCGGCCTCGTCGGAGGGTGGCAGGCCAGCGTAGATCCGCTCCTCGGATCCCTCCAGCGAGCGGACCATCTCGGCCACGGCGCGCGTTCCGAACATGCGCGCGGCGAAGAGGATGATCCGGACGCGGGCCCGCGGGCGGCTCGCGGGGGGCGGGATCGTCGCGCCGAGCGCCTCGAGACGGGCGCTCCAGACGGCCGCATGCCGGCGCTCGTTGCTGGCGATCGCCCGGAACATGTCGATCCTGGCAGGCACCTTCTCGATCGCGGCCAGGGCGTCGTAGAGCAGGATCGCGTCCTGCTCGAGCCGGAGGCTGGCGAGGCTCTCGGCGAGATCGGCCGGACGCGACGCGGGGGCGGGCGAGGCTGTCATGCCGGGAATCGTACCGGCCGGCGCGATCGTCATGTGCGCCGGCCACGCGAGCGCCACAATTCCGCGCATGTCGACGCCGCTCGATGCCGCCGCGACGCCCCTGCGCTGGCTCAGGGCCGCCGAGGTCGCGAGCCTGCTCCCCGCCGCTCGCCGACCAGCTCCGCCTGGCCGAGAAGACCCTCGTCGGGCTGGCCACCGGGGCCGAGCTCCCGGCGAAGATCGGCGTCCACCCGCGCCCTCCGGCGAGCTTCGCGCACGCGATGCCGGCGCTCCTTCGCGGCGCTGCGCCCGACGGGTCGGCCGACCTCGTCGGGGTGAAGTGGATCGCCGGCGTGCCCGGCAACCGCGCCGTCGGGTTGCCCGCACTGCACGCGCTGGTCGTCGTGAACGATCCGCTGACGGGCATGCCCGTCGCGATCCTCGATGGCGGCCCGATCACGGCGGCACGGACGGCGGCGATCTCCGGAGTGGCCATCGCACGCTGGGCGCCGCCGACCACCGGGCGGCCGGCACGCGCGGCGGTGATCGGGGCGGGCGCCCAGGGGCACAGCCACGTCCCGGTGCTCGGGCACGTCCTGCCGGGGGTGGAGATCGCGATCCACGACCGCGACGAGGCGTTCGCGCAGGTCCTGGCGTCGGTGGCCCGCGAGACGCCCGGCGTCGGCGGCGCCCGAGTGGTCCGCGAGGCGCGCGCCGCGATCGTCGATGCGGACGTGGTCGTCACCTGCGTCTCCTTCGGGCCCGTCCGCCAGGTCATGACCGACGAGTGGTTCGCGCCGGGAGCGCTCATCGTGGCGGTCGACTACGCGACGTCGGTGGCAGCCGAGGTCGCCCGGGCCGCGGGCCTCTTCCTGACGGACGAGCGGGCGCAGTTCGAGGCGAATCGCGCGGGCGGCCAGTTCGACGACTACCCGGACCCCTCTGCGACCCTCGGCGAGGCGATCCTCGCCGGCACGCGGCGGCCGGCGACGGGCCGCGTCCTCGTGACCCATCTCGGAGTCGGCCTCGCGGACCTCGTCTTCGCCGACGCGATCCTTACGCGGGCCACGGCGCTGGGGGCGGGAACGATCCTGCCACGCTGACCGACCCGCGGCGGAATCGCCCGCAGCCGCCCGCTCGTCCGCGAGGAGGGCAGCGATCAGCGTGCGTCGCCGCGTCCTGCGCGTCGCCGCGTCCTGCGCGTCGCCGCGTCCTGCGCGTCGCCGCTCCCGGTTCAGGAACCGCTCGACGCGCCGACCCGGACGGGGCACACTCCGCCGGTGCTGACCGTGCGCTGCGACGCCCGGCGGTTGCCATGCGCTCCGCGGCCCTGGGCGGGGCGAGCGTGCCGACGCACGGCACGGGAGGGAGCTGGACGTGGAGGAGCAGGCGCCAGTCGGGAGGCGCGGTCGCCGGGCGGTCGGGCGCCTCGTCCGGGTCGCGATCGGGCTGGTCGTCGTCGCCCTGGCCGTCGCGATCGTCGCGGGCGGCGGGCTCCTGGCCTTGGTCTTCGGCCGGGCTTTGCCCCAGGCGAGCGGCACGCTCCGGCTCGCCGGCCTCTCCGCGCCCGTCACCGTCTACCGCGACGCTGCGGGGATCGTCCAGATCGTGGCTGCGACACCCGACGACCTCTTCTTCGCCCAGGGGTACGTCCATGCCTCCGAGCGCATGTGGCAGATGGAGGTCTGGCGCCGGATCGGGGCGGGCCGCCTGAGCGAGCTGTTCGGCTCGAGCGCGCTCGACAAGGACATCGCGATCCGGACGATGGGCTGGCGACAGGCCGGCGAGGCGGACTACGCCGCCGCGTCGCCGCGGACGCGCCGGGTGCTCGACCAGTACGCAGAGGGCGTCAACGCGTGGCTCGCGCAGAACAAGGGTCGCCTCGGCTTCCCGTTCGTCGTCGCCGGCCTCAAGAGCGGGACGGGCGGGCTGGGCGGCTACGATCCCGAGCCCTGGACGGGCGTCGACTCGACCACGTTCGCCAAGCTCCAGGCGTGGTCGCTCGGCGGCAACCTGCAGACCGAGATCTTCAAGTCGGTCATGGACACGTGGCTCGGCGGCCGGACCGACCTCACCGATCTCCTGGTCCCGCCCTATCAGCCGGGCATGCCGGTCATCGTCAACGCTGCGAACGGGACGCCGGTCGTGGAGTCAACCGGACGCTCGGCGACGGACTCGGCGGCACGAGCGCCGGCGGCGCCGGCACCGGCGCGCGCGGCACCGGCTTCGGCCGCCACGCCCGGCGTCGGGACCGACCTCGCCCGCTTCGCCGACCTCGGCGCCTCGATCTCAGCGGCGGCCGGCCTGGGCTCCTCCAGCCCCGCGCTCGACCACGCCGGCATCGGCTCGAACGACTGGGTTGTCGCGCCGTCGAAGACGAGCTCCCACACCGCGCTGCTGGCGAACGATCCCCACCTCGGGATCCAGATGCCGAGCGTCTGGTTCATGAACGGGCTCCGCTGCGTGACGGTCTCTCCCGACTGCCCGTACGACGTGGTCGGGGTCAGCTTCCCGGGCACGCCGGCCGTCATCCTCGGCCACAACGCCCGGATCGCGTGGGGCGCCACGAACGTCAACCCGGATGTCGAGGACCTCTTCGTCGAGACACCAGATCCGGCCGATCCGGGGCACTACCTCTACGCTGGCCGCTCGCTCCCCTTCGCGACCCGCGACGAGGTCATCGGCGTCGCGGGCGGCGATGCCGTCAGGCTCACCGTGCGCTCGACGGTCCACGGGCCGGTGATCAGCGACCTGTACGACGACCTCGAGGCGAGCGGGAAGCTCTACGCGCTGCGCTGGACCGCCCTCGCCGAGCCGGACGGGCTGCTCGACTCGTTCGTCGGGATCGACACGGCGGGCGACTTCCAGCAGTTCCGCGAGGCGCTGCGCTCGTACGGGGCGCCCTCCCAGAACTTCGTCTACGCGGACGTCGACGGCAACATCGGCTACCAGGTCCCGGGCCGCATCCCGATCCGGCCGGCCGGCGTGCCGGGCGACCGCCCCGTCGCGGGCTCCTCCGGCGCCGCCGACTGGACGGGCTACATCCCGTTCGACGACCTGCCGACGCTCTACAACCCGCCCAGCGGCATCATCGTGACCGCCAACAACAAGGTGGCCGACGCGTCCTACCCGTACCACCTGGGCGATGGCTGGGACCCCGGCTGGCGCGCCACACGGATCCGCCAGATGCTCGACGACGCGGTCGCCCGCGGCGGAGTCAGCCAGGCGGACCTATCCCGGATCCAGAACGACAAGAAGCTGCTCCGCGCGGAGAGCGTGATCCCGACGCTCCTCGCGGTCACGCCCGCGTCCGACGACGGACGGGCGGTTCAGGACCTGGTCCGGAGATGGGACGGGACCTGCCCCGCGGACAGCCACGGGTGCGCCGCCTACGAGGTGACGGACTGGCGCCTCCAGCGCGCCCTGTTCGAGCCGTGGGTCAGGAGCCAGGCTCGCGTGTACATCGGGTCCGACCCGGCGAACGTCGCGCTCCGCATCGCGCTGGCGGACCCGGCCAGCCCGTTCTGGGACGACCCGGCGACGCGAGCCGTCGAGACCCGCGAGAGCCGGGCCGCGGCAGCGCTCGATGCGGCGGGCACGGAGCTCCGAGCGGCGCTCGGCAGCCCGTCGCGCTGGGCATGGGGCCGCCTGCACCGCGCGACGTTCAAGGAGCAGACCCTGGGCTCGAGCGGCATCGGGCCGATCGAGGCGGTCCTCAATGCCGGCCCGTTCGCGCTCGGGGGCACGGCTGATGCGGTCGACAACACGCAGACGACGCCGTCCGCCTGGTATCCGGATCCTTCCGACCCGGGGGCCGGGCATGGCACCCTGCTCGACGCGTTCGCGGCCGGAACCATCCCGTCGTACCGACTCACGGTCGACCTCGGGAACCTCGATGCCGCGACCATCATCCAGACGACCGGCCAGAGCGGCAATCCCCTCGATCGACACTACGGCGACCTGATCGACGACTGGATCGCGGGTCGGACGGTGCCGCTTCCCTTCTCGCCGGATGCCGTCCGGAGGAGCGCCGTCAGCACGCTCGTGCTGTCGCCGTAGGGCCATCGCGCCACCCGCGAGCGTGTGCCGGGCCGGTCGCCCACGGGTCAGCCGCGCCGGCGGGCGAGCTCGAGCTGGACCTCGTCGTCGAGGTCGCGGGTCGTCGTCAGCTGGAACGCGGCTGCCACAGCCATCAGGGTGGCGGTCACGACCATGGCGGCAGCGCCGCCGTCGAGGACCGCGCCCAGCATGTGCCCGTCGAGGCTGTCGAGCGGTGCCCAGGCCAGCAGGAGGGCGATCCCGGCGCCCATGGCGCTGCCTCCCCCGACGGCGCTCAGGACCACGATCAACGGGCGCGGCGTCTCGAGCACCACGGCAACCACGACGGCGAGCACGCCGCCCGCGACGCCCGCGGCGATCAGGAGCGCCCCAGGTCCGATGCCGACCAGGCTCGCGAGGCCGGCCCCGACGATCCAGCCGACGGACCCGGCGCCGATCCCGATCGGCCCCCACCAGCTGACGACCGCCAGGCTGCCACCGGCGATCGCCCCGACGACGCCGCCGGTCCAGCCGGCCGGCGTCGAGAGGAACGCGTCGCCCGAGACCGAGGTGACGATCGAGGCGCCCGTCACGAAGCCGGCGACGCCGCCCCACACCGGGCAGGAATCCCAGGAACCCCCGATAGCCGAGGAACGCGAAGCCGGCCCCTGCGATCACGAGCAGCGTCCCGAGGGCGAGGACCTGCAGGGACATGCGGCGGCGACCTCCCCGGCACGGCCCGTCGCGCGGGCAAGCGACGGTTGGGCACCGTGTCCGCCGAAGTATGCGCCGCGTGACAGGTGCGCGGCCGCCCTGCCGGCCGCTGCGGGAGCCTCTCAGCGCGGGAAGTCGATGACGATCCGGCCCGCCTCGATCGAGACCGGGTAGACCTCGAGCGGCTCCTCGGCAGGAGGGTCCAGGGGCTCGCCGGAGCCGAGGTCGAAGCGGGACAGGTGCAGCGCGCAGGTGATCGGTGCCGTCGGTCAGGAACCCCTTGTCGAGCTCGAAATACTCGTGCGAGCAGACGCCGCTCACCGCCCGGATCGCGTCCCCGGTGCGGACGAGCAGGACCGCCTCGCTGCCATCGACCCACGCCATCTGGATCGTCCCCGGGGCGAGATCGGCGACCGCGCCGACGTCGACCCTGCGGGTCATTCGGTGGTCAGGCGACGCCGGCGGAGGTCGCGCCGGCGGAGGTCGCGACGGCGGACCCCGCGAGCGGGCTCGAGCCGATCGCCCGGTCGGCGGGGACCGCGGACCCCGCGAGCGGGCCCGAGCCGATCGCCGCCGTCGGCGGGGACCGCGGCCACGGCGCGGCGGGCCCCCCACTTCGCCTCCAGCAGGCCCCACAGGCGCTCCTGCTCGGATTCGAGCGGCACGCGGGCGACGACCGGCTCGAGGAAGCCGAGCGTGATGAACTTGCGGGCCTCGTCGGGCGTGATCCCGCGGCTCTCGAGGTAGAACAGCTGGCCCGGGTCGATCGGGCCGACGGACGACGCGTGGGCCGCGCGGCGGCAGTCGGGCTGGTCGATCTCGAGGCTCGGGATCGTCGACCGAGCGGCTCTTCTTGTCGAGCAGCATGCCGAACTCGCCGAGGAACGAGTCCGTGCCGTGGGCGGTCTTCTCGATCGAGATCAGGCCCTTGATGTACGCCCGGGAACCCTGCTGCAGGACCGCCTTGCTGAGCAGGTTGCCGGTCGTGTCGCGGCCCACATGGCGGGTGTAGGCGGTCAGGTCGAAGAGCTGCTCGTCGCCGCCGAACACGATCTCGACCTGCTCGACCTCGGAGCCGTCGCCCTCGAGCCGGTTGTCGATCCGGCTGCGGACGAGCCGGGCGCCCAGATGGGCGATCGCGAAGCGGAGCGTGGAGGCGCGCCCGATCCGCGCGGCCCGCTGCTGGAACGCGATCGTGCCCGATGGCAGGTCCTGGATCGAGGCGAACCGCAGGACGGCGCTCGCCCCGAGCTGGATCTCCGACGTCGACCCGAAGAGCGCCTGGGGCACCGCCTCGCCCGCGGCGCAGCCGATCTCCGGGCCCGGCGGCCACGAGCTCCTCGACGAGCGACGCCTCGGCGTCGTCGTCGAGCCGGATCAGGGTGCGGGTCAGCAGCGCGCGGCCCGGCGTGCCCGCGGCATGTCGCAGGACGATCGGCTCCTCGATCCGGACGCCGGCCGGCACGTGGAGGTGGAGGCCCTGGCTCCAGAAGCCGCGCGACAGCGCGGCCAGCTTCTCGTCGGCGGGGAGGGCCGTCCGAGCAGCGCGGCGCGCACGCCGGCGTCGCCACGAGCGACCGCCGCGCCGAGCGTCTCGAGGACGACTCCCGTGGGCGGCGACCCCGGGGTCGAGGACCGCGGTCACGACCACGTCCTCGCGGAGCTCGACGAGCCCGGCGGTGCCCGCCGGGAGCTCGCCGCCCGACGCGGTTCACCGTCGCCGTCGCTCACACGGTAGGGCGTGGCGTCGAACAGGTCGGCGGCGCGGAGGTCGACGTACGTCGTGTAGAGCTGGTTCGACTCCACCGGCAGCGCCGCGAACGCATCGGCGGCCGCCAGACGGTCCTCGCGCAGCCAGGCGGGCTCGTCGCGCTCGGTGCCGAGGGCCTCGGCGAGCGCCCGGTCGGCGAACGAGAACGGCAGCTCGGCCGGGACGCCGGACGCGGGGACGGCGCGCCGCCGCGCCCGCGGGGGCCGCCACCGGCGGGCCGGCGAGCGTCCTCCGCTGCCTCGATGGGCGTGGTCATCCGAGCGAACCCTCCATCTCCATCTTCACGAGGCGGTTGAACTCGATGGCGTACTCCATCGGGAGCTCCTTCGTGAAGACTTCGAGGAAGCCCTGCACGACGAGGTTGGTCGCCTCGTTCTCCGTCAGGCCGCGGCTCATCAGGTAGAAGATCTGGTCCGCGCTGATCTTCCCGACGGTGGCCTCGTGGGTCATCGTCGTGTCGTCCTCCTGGATGTCGATGTAGGGATAGGTGTCGCTCCGGCTTTCCTCGTCGAGGAGCAAGGCATCGCAACGGACGCTGGCGACCACCCCGGTGGCGCCGGGCGCGACCTTGAGCGTGCCGCGGTAGGTGGAGCGGCCGCCGTCCTTGGACACCGACTTGGAGACGATCCGGCTGCGGGTGTTGGGGGCCAGGTGGACCGCCTTGGCGCCCGTGTCCTGGTGCTGCTCGCGGCCGGCGAAGGCGACGCTGATCACCTCGGCCGTGGCGCCCTCGCCGCGGAGGTAGATGGCGGGGAACTTCACCGTTGAGCGCGACCCGGTGTTGGCGTCGACCCATTCGACCGTGGACCGCTCGTGGGCGTGGGCCCGCTTCGTGACCAGGTTGTAGACGTCGCGGCTCCAGTTCTGGATCGTGGTGTAGCGGATCTGCGAGCCGGGAAGCGCGATCACCTCCACGACCGCGGCATGCAGCGCGTCGGTCGTGTAGATGGGGGCCGTGCAGCCCTCGATGTAGTGCACCTTCGAGCCTTCGTCCGCGATGATCAGGGTCCGCTCGAACTGGCCGGTGTTCTCGCCGTTGATCCGGAAGTACGCCTGGAGCGGAAGCGGGACCTCGACGCCCTTGGGCACGTACACGAACGAGCCGCCCGACCACACCGCGCTGTTGAGCGCCGCGAACTTGTTGTCCTCGGGCGGCACGACGGTCCCGAAGTAGCGCTTCACGAGGTCCGGGTACTCGCGCAGGCCCTGGTCCATCCCCATGAAGACGACGCCGATCTTGCTCAGCTCCTCGCGGACCGAGTGGTACACCACCTCGGAGTCGTACTGGGCGCCGACGCCGGCGAGGAACTTGCGCTCCGCCTCCGGGATCCCGAGCTTCTCGAACGTCTGCTTGATCTTGTCCGGGACGTCGTCCCAGGACTTCTCCTCGCGCTCGGACGGCTTGCGGTAGTAGACGATCTTGCTGAAGTCGATGTTCTGGACGTTCTCGGGCACCCACTTCGGCATCGTGCGAGCCAGGAAGTGGTCGTAGGCCCGCAGCCGGAACTGGAGCATCCAGGCGGGCTCGGCCTTCAGCGCGCTGATCTCCTCGACCGTCTGGCGGGTGAGGCCGACCTTCGTCTGGGCGAGGTACGTCACGTCGTCGTGGAACCCGAACTGGTACTCCTGGGAGACGATCTCCCCGCGGCTGGTGGTCATGCGCGGCTCCTCGTGACGTTGACGTGCGTCGGGGGCGCGTCGGGGTTCGGCGGCCGGGGACGGCAGCTGGGGTCCAGCTGAGGAGTTCGGCCGAGGGGACGCTGCCGGGGCGTCGAGCTCTTGCGCGCCGCTGATCCGGAGCCCGGCCGAATTCCGAGTCAGATTATCGGATTTCCAGCCGCACACGTCAAACGCGGCCATGCAGGGCAGCCGGCGCGCCGCCACGGCGTCGCGACCGAGGGTCAATGAGGCCCGCTGCCATGTCCGATTCCCGCCGGACGGAGCAGGTCGCGGATGCGAGGATGGCGCCATGGACGCCCACCCCCGCCCACCCGATCGACTCCCGTGGCAGGTCGCGTTCCTGCTGCTGGCAGCGATCTGGGGCTGCTCGTTCTGGTGGATCAAGCTCGGGCTGGAGGTCCTGGCGCCCGTCCAGGTGGCGTTCGGGCGGCTCGCGATCGGGGCGCTCACGCTGCTGCTGGTGGCGGTCGTCACCGGAACCCGGCTTCCGCGCTCGGCGGAGACGTGGCGCCACCTGTTCGTGGCGGCGCTCCTGTTCAACAGCGTGCCGTTCACGCTGTTCGCCCTGGGCGAGACCCAGATCTCGTCGGTCCTGGCCGGGATCATCAACGCCACGACGCCGCTGGCAACGCTCGTGGTCGTCCTGCTGGCGTTTCCCGAGGAGCACCCGACCCGCGAGCGGATCGCGGGCCTCGGGGTCGGCTTCGTCGGCGTCCTGGTCGTCATCGGCGTCTGGCAGGGCCTCGGCTCGGGAGAGCTCCAGGGGATCCTCGCCTGCGTCGGAGCGGTCGCCTGCTACGGCGTCGGCTTCCCGTACGTCCGCCGCCATCTCGCGAACACCGGGGCCAGCCCGATCGGGCTCGCGGCGGGCCAGGTCGCGTGTGGCACGCTCGTCCTGGCCCCGCTCGCGGTGCTCGCGGGACCCATCCAGGGGCCGATCACCCCGGACGCGGCCCTCGGGATGCTCGGTCTCGGCGCGCTCGGCTCGGGGATCGCCTACGTCCTCAACTACCGGGTGATCAGCGCGGCGGGCGGCACGACGGCGAGCACGGTGACGTACCTGACGCCCCTGTTCGCGGTCGTCGTCGGCGCGGCGTTCCTGGGCGAGCCCGTCGCCTGGTACGAGCCGGTCGGCGCCGCCGTCGTCGTCCTCGGGGTCGCGATCTCCCAGGGCAGGCTCCACGGCCCGGGCCTCGTTCGCCGGCGGTCACCCCCTGTGGCTCGTCCAGACGACGCTTGACGACGAACGAGCCGCCACCGCGAGGCACGTGGTCCAGGCGACAGCGGCGGGCGACAGCGGCGGCTGCGGTCGCGGCCGACACCGCGCGCCCGCGGTCCCGGGTCCTACGGGCAGGCAGCGATCTGCAGGTCGCGTGACAGCCACGCGGTGATCGCGAGCTGCGGGCGGCCGTCGCGCGGCGTGCCGTCGAACAGGACCACCGGTCCCGCCGCTCGTCCGTTCGCGAGCGCCATAGCGACCTCCGCGAACGGCAGCCCGTTCCGCACGCTGGCGGCGCCGGTGAGGGCGGTCCGCGGCGCGACGTCCTTCGCCGCGGCGGCGGCGTCGGGGTAGAGCAGGGCCAGCGTCACGGCCGGCGCCCCGGCGGCCGCCGAGAACCCGATCGCGGTGGCGAGCGTCGTGCCGACGCCCGAGAGGTCCGCCCTGGCCGATGCGGCCGGCTGCGCCGGGCCACCCGAGAACCCGTGGCAGGCACCCTCCTCGGCGGTCAGCAGCGCCCCGTAGGGCGACGCGAGCGCGGCGGCGACGGCCCGCCCGCGGGTCGCCAGGGAGTCCGGGGCGGGTGTCGCAGCGCTCCCTGCCGCCAGCGCGAGGGCGAGCCCGTCCGGGCTGCTGGCGATGACCAGGCGGTGGTCCGCCGCGAGCACGGCGACGTTGAGCATGTGGAGCGGTGCGCTGGCCACCCACGGCTGGGCCATCTCGAGCTTGTGCGAATACACGGCCGCCCCGCCGACGTCGTCACCGCGGTCGTAGCCGCGCTTGTCCAGGAGCGCCACGATCGGGGCCAGGTCGAAGGTGTGGCCGAACTGGAGGACGCTGTACAGGGCCTTCCCGGAGAAGTCCGCCTCCCATGCGAGGTCGAACACGTCGAAGCCCCAGGTCTCGCGGAGGAGCGCGATCCGCGGCAGGAGCAGGCCCGCCGGGATCGCCCGGGTCCGGTTCAGCGAGGTGAGCAGCTTCACCAGGTCCGATGCCGACCCGGGGGCCTGACCGGCCAGCACGGTCGCCCAGTTCGTGAACGCGACCTGCGGCGCGTCGTCGCTCAGGTAGCTGAGGGCCGCGACGAGCGCCGGATCGGCGACGCCGGCGCCCGGAGCCAGGGACGCGGCCGACGTGCCGAGGCTGGCCGACGCTGGCGCGGACGCCGACGGGCTCACGATCACTGGCGGCGCGGTCGGGACCGCTCCGCATCCGGCGACCGCGACGGCCATGACCGCGGTGGCGACGACCATGGCCGCGCGCCTCGCCGGTCGCGTGCCATCGACGGGTCCTCATGTCCCGATGCTACTGCCGGGCGACCCGGCTGTCACCGGTCGGCACGTCGACCCATCTCGTCGAGGACCGCCGTGGAGCGCGGCGTCGGCCGAGCGCGGCGCGCCGCGCGGGTGCCTGACCCAGGCTCGCTCGCGTGCGGACGGCCCTGACGAGGGCGCGTCTGCGCGGCACGCCGTGCACTCGCAAGCGGCTCTCTTTGATCAACTCGCATCGAAGAACCCAACCGGCACGAGCAACCGGTTCTCCGGCGATCGAAGACGCCTGCGGAACGACCGGCGTCCTCAGGCTCCGACGCCGGTCAGCGCGAGCGCGGCCGCGACGAGCGTGCCCAGCGCGCCGGCCACCAGGATGGCCCGCCTGCCCGTCGCCGGGTTCACCCGTGGCGGGGCGCCGCCCGCGAGCACGAACGCCAGGCCGACGATCGAAGCCGCGAGCAGGACGCCGGCGATGATGAGCGCCGGGTCGAGCGGCGGAACGCTCTTGCCCTCCACGATGCCCTGACCGTCGAGGGCGAACGCGAAGCGCTGGCGGGTCAGCTCGCTGCCGTCCGGCGCGAGCAGGACCGCGGTGGCGTCCCAACGGCTGTCGGGGGGAGCAGCCCGCCGTCGACGACGAAGTGGTCGCCCGGCGAGAGGGAATTGAGGGTCGACCCTGCGAGTCGGCGGAGCTCGTAGCGCGCTGGCCCAGCGCTGCTGTCGAGGCGCTGAAGGACCAGATCGATCGAGATGAGCGGGTCGGCCCGCGGCGGCAGGACGACGTCGAGCCGATTTCGGCCGGGGCGCCCTGGCAGGATCTGCAGGTCGATCGGCATCGTCGCGACCGCCGAGCTCGGGGCCCGCTCGATCTCGGCAGCTGCCTGCGAAGCGGGCGGCGAGCCGCTGGCGAGGTTCGCGGCGGCGACGAGCACGCCGATCGCGAGGGCGGCTTCGGCGAGGAGGCGTCGCCTGAGGTCGGCCTGCGACGGGCGTCCGCGGCCCCCATCGAGGAAGTTGAGCGCCCCGAAGATCAGGGCGACCGCGAAGATGAGCGTCTTGGCGACGAGCGCCGCCCCGTACTGGGTCCCGAGCGGGACGAACGAGCGCGCCAGCATCCATTCCTGGACCAGGCCGGTCAGGGCAACGAGCGCGACTGACACGAGGGCCAGCGCGCTGAACCGAGGCACGGCGGCCCGCAGGTACTCGCCGCGGGCGACGCTGCCCGCGGCCCCCCGCGGCGCCGCGATCCAGGCCAGCGCGAGCACGCCGGAGAGCCACGTCGCGGCGGCGCCGAGATGCACGACCATCGAGACGAGGGACGCCGATGGGCCCGCAGCCGCATGCCCGTCGAACGCCATCAGCACGAGGCCGGCGCCACCTGCCGCGCCCGCGACGGAGGCTGCCGCGCCGACGCGGCCGCGTCGCAGGAGCAGCCCGGCGACGACCGCGCCGGCCACCGCGACCCCAACCCGGGCGGCGACAAGCAGGCCCGGCCGCGTCGAGACCAGGAAGCGCAGGGCGTCGACGCCGGGGCCTTCGGCGGTGGCGGCCGCGAGCAGGAGTCCGCCGAGCGCGGCGACCAGGAGCGCGACCGCCTGGACGCGCACGGCGGTGCGCGGAACCACGACCGGGCTCGCGTCGAGGAAGCCGGCGAGGCGGGCCAGCCAGCCACGCCACCCGGGGACCGTCGCGCGCGCCGCCGGTCGGGGCACGCCCGGGCCGTTGACCGCGGGCGCCGACGCGGACCCGCGCCCCCGGCGCGCGTCCCCGGCGCGCGTCGTCGACGTCTCCGCCGCCCGCCCCGCCGGTCGCTCGGCCGACGCGGACTCGCGCACATCCGGCGATCCCCGCGCGTCGCCCGCTGCTATCCGGGCCGAAGGCCGCAGGACGGCCCAGCCGACCACCGCGAGCCCGAACGAGAGCAGCAGCCCGAGGTAGCCGAGGATCCGGGCGATGACCTCGAACGCCGCGGTCGACGTGTCGTGACCGCCGTGCAGGCCACCGATCGAGGTCCCGGAGGCAGCCGTCCCCGGCGGGACGCGCTCCCCGACACCGAAGGTGAAGAAGCCGCTCGTCGCGTGCCCGTCAGCTGCCGACAGCGCATGCCAGTCCACGGTGTAGACCCCGTCGTCGAGGGAGACGGCGACCGGGACGACGAGCGTCCGCGGGTCGCCGGGATCGGGGGCGCCGGCGTTGGAGACCAGGGGCCGCCCGTAGCGGTCGATCAGGTCGACCGCCGAGAAGCCCGGGGCGATCGGCTCGCTGAACACGAGCCGGATCTCGGCCGGCGACGCGTCGGCAACGGCGCCCGCCCCGGGGGAGCTGCTGACGAGCTGGGAGTGCGCCTCGGCGACCGACCGTAGCGGGCCCGGCAGGCCGGGGCCTGCGAGCAGCGCCCAGCCCGCGACAAGGCCGGCGACCAGCAGGCGCCGCATCGCCGGCGGCCTCAGGCCGCTCGCCTGCGTCGCGAGGCCAGGGCGATCCCTGCCGCGACGAGCCCGACCACGAGCCCGGCGATGGCGATGCCGAGCGCCAGGTTCGCCGTCGTCGTCGCGTCGGCGCCCTTCTTCGAGGCGGCCTGCAGCTCTGCGGTCGTGGGCAGCTGGACCGGGAACTGGCCGGCGGTCGCCTCCTGGACCTCGTCGAATCCGGTCGGGCTCGAGGTCCAGGAATGGTCGAGGGCCGTCCCGTCGATCGAGCCCGTCAGGTGGAACGTGTACCTGCCCGAGACCGTCGGGACGAAGATGGACTCGTACGCGCCCGGCTCGCTCTCGCGAGCGGCCAGCGGCAGCGACCGGGTCTGGTCGCCGAAGATCACCTCGGCCGAGATGGTCTTCTCGAGGCCCGTGACCGGCTGGCCGTCCTTCGCGACGATCAGCTCGAGCCCGCTTCGGTCGCCGACGAAGACCGGCTCGTCGATGAACCCGACCTCGATCGCATAGCCGTCGATCTCGGTCTCGTCGTGGGCGGCGACGGGGACGGCCGCCAAGGCGACGAGGATGAGGGAGAACCCGGCGACGGCGACGAGCCGCGCCAGGGCGGGGTGTGGTGCCATGAGACGTGCCTCACCGATAGGAAGGTGTCACGCGGGAAGCGGCATCTCCGGCGGTGCTCGGCCCGGGTCCTGCCGGGCGATCGTCCAATGGAGCAGGACGGAGGCGGCAGTGAGCGACCAGCCGCGCCGGCGGCCGGACCCCGCGCGGCCGACGCGCGGCGCCGGCGTCGGCCGCGGCCGACGCGCGGGCGACCTGGAGATCGAGCGCGGCGATCCGGCAGCGCACGATGGCGCCGATCGCAGCGGCCACGAACGTGACCGCGGCGAGCGTCCCGGCGGCGAACGGGTACTCCTGGCTCCACAGCGCGCCGATTCCCAGGACGTGGTGATGCGCGGCATGCTCCACGTTCTCCTGGACGGTGAATGCGACGGCCACAACGGCGAAGAGCCTGAGCCAGAGCCCCAGGAGCTCGGTCCGGTAGGGCCGGGAGCTCGCGCGCCGGTCGAGCGGGGCGTCGAGTCGCCCGGCGTCACGACGCGAATCGGAGCTCGCCGCACGAAGGACCCGCAGCCGGTGGCGCAGCCAGCCGACCCGCATGGCGGCCGCGCCGACGAGCAGACCGGCGATCGCGGCGGCCGCGACCCCCGCGGCGACCCAGTACCCGCCGTGGCCGCTCCCGAGCAGGGCCACCCCGAGAGCGCTGCCGAACCCGTAGTGGACGGCGAACACGGCATCGTGGGCCACGAAGGCGGCCACGAACGCGAGCAGCCCGAAGCGCAGGCTTCGAAATGCGCTGGCGGCCGCTGGGGATGCCTGCCACACCATCGTGCCGCGGATCCTAGCCGCGGCGCCACGCGGGCGCACTCCCGCATCGGCGGGGTCTACAGCCGGTCAAGCGCGTCGGCGAGCCGATCCACGAACGGCACCTGGGCGTCCTTCAGCCGGCGCCGAGCCTCGCCGGGCTCGAACCATGCCACCCGATCGAGCTCGGCGACCTGCTCGACGCGCCCCGACCCGGGCGGCCATTCGAGGGGAAAGGTGTTGCTCTGCGCGACGAGGGGATCGAGGTCGCCTTCCACGGCCCAGGCGTGGACCACCTTGCCGCCCTTCTGGACGATCTGCCCGAGCGGCAGCTCCGGGCCCGGCGGCGCCGGGTGGCCGGTCTCCTCCTCGAACTCGCGTCGCGCGACCGCCTCGAGCTCCTCGCCGGGCTCGGCGAGGCCCTTGGGAATCGTCCAGGCGCCGAGGTCGCGGCCGGCGAAGTACGGCCCGCCCGGATGGCCGAGCAGCACCTCGAAGGCGCCGCCGTCGCGGCGCCGGAAGAGCACGATCCCCGCGGAGATCCTGGGCATGGCGCCCCAAGGATGGCCGATCCTGGTCCCGCGCGCCGATCGGGACCGGGCCGGGATTGCCTGGTCGGCCGTCCAGCCGGGTGGCGATAGCCCGGCTCGCGGCTCGGGGCGCGTGCTCTGCACCTCGAAAGGGTGGGCTTCGGGGCCGGCCATCGCGAAGGCACGCGACCTTCCGGCCGCCTTGGTGCAACTCCGTTCACCTCGTGACGAGCAACAGAGCCGGCCGCCTTTCGTGCAACTCCGTTCACCTCGTGCCGAGCAACAGAGCCGGCCGCCTTCCTGCAACTTCATTCACCCCGTGACTAGCGATCGCGCGTTGGGCGGCGCGCGTCGCGAGCTGCGGTCGAGACGGCCTGTGTTCAGCCTGATCGGGCTGACAACCCGCGGCCGGACATGCCACTCGGCCTCGAACGGGACCCGCGTGGGACCTTGTGTCAGCCGGATCCGTCTGACGTCGGCGGTCGAGAGCGGGCTGGGTCGAGGCGGGCGCGGGCGCAGGCGCGCACGTTAGTCGGCCGGTGAATGGAATTGCCGTGAGACCGTCGACAAGGGGTCGTCGGGCGCTCCGGACCAGGCCACCTGGAGCCTTGCCAGCCGGGGTTGTGCCCAGGGAATGAATGGTCGTGGCACGAGGAGCCCCAAGCCATGGGACTAGCGGCGAGGCGCCCGGAAGGGGCCACTGATCTGCCCGATCGACCATTGGCGGGCTTTGCGGGGGCGGCTAGAGTGGCGCACGACGGCGGGGAGGCTCCCCGCCCGGGAGGTCTCGACGGTGGCTGGACTCGGGGGCGGTGCGGCGGCGGGCGCCGGCGGCGCGGGCGCGGGCGGCGGCGGGCTGCTCAGCGGCCTTGGCGCGCTGGGCGCCGGCTCCGGGCTGCTCGCGATCGGCGCCGGCCTCCTCGTCGGCGTCGCCGGCAGCGCGGCGCTCCTCGCGACCAACACGGTCCATTTCGGCGGGGCGCCCGGCGGACCGGCCGTCAATGCCGGGACGCTGGCCCTCGTTGCCTGCCCCGACACGGGCCCCGTCATCGGTCACATCAAGAAGGGCGAGCGAGTCCTCCTGACCGGACGCTCGTCCGACGGCTCGTGGCTCGAGGTCTTCTTCCCGGCTCCCGCGCAGAACCTGACCCGGGCCTGGACGCGGGCGGGGCGCTCCAGCCCCAGGACGACGTGACCAAGCTGCCGGTCGTCGACGCGTGCGCTCCGCCGCCCTCGCCATCGCCGCGGCCGACCCCCGAGTCGGCAGTGCTTCCGGTCGCGACGCCGTCGCCCGTGGCGACGCCGTCGGAGCCGCCGACCCCGTCGCCCTCGCCGTCCGCGTCGCCGTCCAGCCCGGCGAGCCCGTCGCCGACGCCCAGGCCCACCCCGACCCCGACCGCGACGCCGAACACGCCGCCGACGGCGGGCTCGATCGGCCTCTCCACCCGCGTCGTGAACTTCGACCAGGGGGCGTACTGCGCGTCCGCGCCCAAGCGGGTGACCTTCACGATCGCGGCTCGCGACGCCGACGGCATTGCCAGTGCGATGCTCTTCTGGCGCCGCCCCGGCGCCGGATCCTTCTCGTCGCGCCCGATGACCCGCGTCTCGGGCTCCGACGCCAACGGGACCTGGCAGGCGGTCCTCGACTCGACGACCGACGCGCTCCGGTCGAACGGCTCGCTGGCGTACTACGTCGTCGTCCGCGACGCCAAGGGAGTCGGCCGCCGGGTCCCGGCCGGGGCCGTCAGCACGATGGCAGTCCACGTCTGCCCGAACCCGGGGCCGAAGATCGCGCCCGTGCAGATCGCCCCGACCACGATCGTCGCCCAGGCCCCGAACATGAGCTGCGGCAACGGAACGACGCTGACGACGTTCCGGGTGCGCGCGACCGACACGGACGGCGTGGCGAGCCTGACCCTCTTCTTCCGGAAGCCCGGGGCCGGCTCCTTCGGGTCCAGGAAGATGACCCTCGATGGCGACTGGTACAGCTACGTCAACACCGTCTCGAGCGTCGACAACATCACGCGGCCCGGCACGGTCGCCTGGTACATCGTGGCGAAGGACAAGAAGGGCGCGTCGAGCCGGTACCCGGCGAGCGGGACCCGCGGCATCAAGGTCGTCCGGTGTGACAGCCCGGCCAGGTTCGGCAACGGCGATTACAACACGAGCGTGATCAGCATCGCCAAGCGGACGCCGATCACGTTCTACCAGGACGCGGACGACCCGGACGGCGTGGCATCGATGAAGGTGCTGTGGAAAGTCGTGAACGCCGCGGGCGTGCAGGTGAACAACGGCAGCCTGTCGATGTCGCGCCCGTCGAGCACGGCGCAATGGACCGCCACTCTCACTCCGACGTCTGCGTGGACGGGCAAGACGGGGCTGCTTACCTGGTCCTTCGATCTGACGGACAGGTACGGGCACACGTACTCGCACCCAAGCGGGTTCCGAGCGAGCGTGGTTGACTGATGAGCGCCCTCGGTCTCGCCACCCGCTTCGTCATCGCCGGCGCGATCGGTGCCGTCATCGTGATCGGCATCGGCGCGGCGGCCACCCCGCCGGCCCCCAACCTGCTCCTGCCGGCCACCGCGGACTACAACCTGACCGCCGACACGGGCGATGTCCCTGCCCAGTTCTCGGTCGTCACCGACCAGGCGATCGCGGCGCCCGGCGCGTCGGCGTCGGCAGCACCGGTGGTGCCGGTGGTGCTCCAGCCGCTGCCCGACGACGCCCAGATCACCCTCGTGGCGTACGCCGACGGCAAGGTGCCGGACACGGGCGGGCCGGGCGTCCGCCCGAACTGGCTCTCGCCGGTTGGCTTCCCGCGGATCAACCCGATCACCCAGTTCGACGGCGGCCCGCTGGGGGGCTACAACTGCACGATGGCGTCGGGCGCGATGCTCGCCCGCCTCGGCTTCGGCATCGTCACCACCGGATCGCAGCTCCGGGCGCTGCAGCCGGACCAGGTGGACGGCACGTCGCTCGCCGACCTCGAGGTGGCGATCGAGAAGTTCGGCGTCCGCTTCAACCGGGCACCGCTCTCCGCGCTCCAGCTGCGGGCGCTCCTCTACTCCGGCGCCGGAGCCGAGATCCAGGGCACCTACGGGATCATCCCGTTCGAGCTGCGCCTCCAGAAGAACTTCCTCGGCGGCCACGCGATCTACCTCGACGGCTTCCGCCCGGCCAGCGCCGCCGGCCCGGCCGCCTACTACGTGATCGACCCGCTGGGGCGCCCGGGCGCGGGCTACCGGGGCGCGTGGTGGCCGGCCGACATCGTCGAGGCCTTCGGCGAGGACTTCGGCGGCGGGGCGATCTACACGGCATGGACCTTCCCCGGCGGGAAGACCCCGACGTCGTACCCGGCGCTGCCACCCGACGCCTTCCCGAGCGGCCACTACGTGCCGGGGCGCACGCCCGGGCCGACGCCGCCGCCGACCCCGACGCTTGCCCCGGGCGTCACGCCGAGCCCGGCGCCGACACCACCGCCGCTCCCGACGCCCGATCCCAGCTTCTCGCCACCGCCCGCGGGCGACAGCCCCGCGCCCACGCCGGACGGCGGCGGCATCGGGGGAACGATCTCCATCGACCCGGGCATCATCAGCGTGCTGCTCACGGCCTGCGCCGGGACGTCGCCACCCGCCTGGTGTCCCGGCGGGATCATCGCGGTCCTGCCCGACACGCCGGCCGTCATTCCGACCCTGCCGCCGGTCTCGCTGATCCCGGGGATCGACCTCCTGTACGCCAACCCGGTCGGGCCGGACACGATGCAGGTGATCTTCAAGGTGCCGCCCGGAAGCCTGCCCGCCCTCCAGTTCTGGAACGTCGGCGAGGGTTCGGGCAGCCTCGGCACCGCCTCGTCGATCGAGCCGGCGATGCTGAACGGGGAGCTCGTCCAGGTCGCCCAGTTCACGACGACGCCGGGGTCGGCCTACGACTTCGTCGCGTCCGCGGCCGGTCAGGGAATCCGCGCCGTCAGCTCGATCGGGACGCTCGGGAACTGACGGCCGGGGGGTCCGGACCCCACAGATACGGGGTCGAGTCGCGTTCGGCGCAACGCACGGACCGCGCTCCATCCGGCCGTAACCCCAGCCCACCTGCGGCGTTGACCTTTGGCCCCTCCCCGCCCACGCTCATCCGAGAGTCGGCCGGCATCCGCCACGGCGCGAGCGTGGCCCGGTCGATGGGAGGTACACCAGATGCGCCACCGCCCCCTGGCGGCGCTGGGCGTCGCCGTGCTCGTCGCGGCCGCCTGCACGCCCGCCGCCGCCCCTGCTCCGACCCACTCGACTGCCGCGAGCCTGTCGGAGTTCAAGATCGCGCTCGACGCGACGACCCTGGCGGCAGGCGACGACACGTTCAACCTGACGAACAAGGGCACGATCCCCCACGAGTTCGTCATCGTGAAGACCGATGTCGCGGACGCCTCGGTCCCCAAGGCGCCGGACGGCTCGGTTGACGAGGAGAACGCGGAGCTATCCCCCGTCACCGAGCAGGAGGACATCGCGCCGGGAGCGACCGTCAAGCTGGCGGCGAACCTCCCGGCCGGCCACTACGTGTTCTTCTGCAACCTGCCCGGCCACTACGCGGGCGGGATGCACGGCTCCATCACAGTCACGAACTGACCTTTCGCGGCAGCCGGCGAGCGCGGTCGCCGGCGCCCGCGATCTTCCCGCCGGGTCGGGGGCGCGTTCTTCCGACCCGGCCTCGTCACGCGCCTCCTGCGGCGGGCTGACGCCGCGGCCGGCTCCTACGGCGGGCTGACGCCGCAGCCCGCCTGATCTCAGGCGGGGGCGGGAGCGCCAGCCCCCGATCCCGCCTCGTCGCCAGGCTCGTCGGCGGGCTGGCGCCGCAGCCCGCCGAACCAGATCTTCGCCCCGTCGACCAGCGAGTAGATGATCGGGATGACGAGCAGCGTCAGGAACGTGGACGTGAAGAGCCCGCCGATGACGACCGTGCCGAGCTCCGCCGCGATGATCGAGCCGTTCGAGAACCCGGCGGCCAGCGGGATCAGCGCGAGAATCGTCGCGATGGCGGTCATCAGGATGGGCCGGACACGGGTGCGCCCGCCCTCGATCAGGGCCTCCTTCGTCGACATGCCCTGCGAACGCAGGCGTTCGACCAGGTCGAGGAGGACGATCGCGTTCGTCACCACGATGCCGATCAGCATGAGGAAGCCGATCAGCGACGAGACGCCGATCGGACGACCGCTCACCAGGAGCGCCGGGAACGCGCCGATCGTGGCGAGCGGCAGGCTGAACATGATGATGAACGGCGTGATCAGCGAGTTGAAGGTGAGCACCATCGCGACATAGACGAGCAGGATCGCGACGGCCATCGAGACGTACAGGCCGCCGAAGGCCTCGTTCATCTGCGACGTCACACCCGTCAGCTCGACGGTCACGCCGGCCGGGATCGCGCCCGACGCCACGAGCCCGTCCACCACCGCCTGGACGTCCTTGGAGACCGCGCCGGTGTTGTCCGACGCGATCTCCGCCGTGATCGTCGCCGCGGGCGACTGGTCCACGCGCGTGATGCTGCCCTGCGCGTTGACCTGCTGGACCGTCGCGACGCTCGAGAGCGGTACGGGGTGCGCCGAGCCGACCAGCAGCCCGCTCAGCTCCTCGACGCTCTTGACCTGGGTGGGGTCGAGCTGCACCCAGACCGTCATCGGGTCGGACGCCGGGTCCGGCACGATCGTGATCGCGGATTGGCCGACCAGCGCGCCACGAACCTCGCCGCCCACCTGGGCTGCAGTGAGCCCGGCGCCGATCGCCTTGTTCGGGTCGACCGTGACCTGCACCTCGGGCGAGCCCTTCGAGAGGTCGGACTTCAGGTTGAGGAGGTCACTCCGGCCAGCGAGGGCCGCCGTGATCGTGTCGGCCGCCTTGGCGACGTCGGCGGGGTTGCTCCCGCTCGCCACGACGCTCAGCGTGTTCGAGCTGAAGCCCGCGGTCTGGGCGACGGCCACGTCGTAGCCGTCGGTCTTGACCGGGGCCAGCACGTCGGACAGGTGCTGGGCGTAGTCGGCCAGCACGACGTCGTCGGCGACGCGAACGGTCAGCCGGGCACTGTTCGCCGGCCGGCCGCTGAGCGCTGCCGTCACCGCTCCGAATCCGGCCTCGCCTTCGGCCGGGATGCCCGTCGAGACGTGCACCACCTTCGGGTCGGCGCGCAGGAGGGTCTCGGCCTCGACCGCACGGGCGAGGACAGCCGTCGTCGAGGCCCCGGCAGGCGGCGCGATCGTCACCCCGAGGATCTTCTCCGAACCGGCGTTGATGAACGCGGTGGGCAGCAGTGGGACGATCGCCATCGTGATGGCGAACAGGAAGGTCGCCATGCCGAGGATGCCCCACTTGGTGGCACGGCTGCGGAGCGCGAACCGGATGGTGGGGGTGTAGGCACGGATCCAGAGGCTGTTCCTCGGCTCGCCGTCCTCGTCGACGTTGAGCGGGACGCGCTTGATGAACAGGTACGCGAGCACCGGGACGACGGTCAGCGCGCAGACGAGCGACGCGATGAGCGCGAACGTCACGGTGAGGGCAAACGGGAGGAAGAACTGGCTCACGAGCCCGCCGACGAACCCGAGCGGCAGGAAGACCGCCACCGTGGTGAACGTCGCGGCCGTGATCGCCCGTGCGACTTCACGCGGACCGTTGATCGCCGCCGCGAGGCGGCCCTCCCCGAGTGAGCGGTGGCGATAGATGTTCTCGAGGACGACGATCGCGTCGTCCACCACGCGACCGACGGCAACTGCCAGTCCGCCGAGGGTCATGATGTTGATGCTGACGCCCGTCACCTGCATGACGACGAGCGCGGTCAGCACGGAGAGCGGGATGCTGACGGCGGCGACGAGGGTCGAGCGGAGGCTGAACAGGAACAGGAAGATCGTCAGGATCGCGAAGAGCGCGCCGAGGCCGCCCTCGCGGAGCAGGCCGTCGCGGCTCTCCTTGATGAACGTGGACAGGTCGGTCACGACCTGGACGGTGACGCCGCTGCCGTTCCGCTGGCCGATCTCGGCGAGCTTCGCGGTGACGGCATCGGCCACGGCGACGGTGTTGGCCGTCGAGGCCTTCGAGACGCTGATGATCACTGCCGACTCGCCGTCGTAGCGGCCATACCCGGTCGAGGCGACGCCCTTCTGCTCGACGGTGGCGATGTCGGAGAGGAGGATCGGCTTTGGCGCGGGCGGGGCGGCGGAAGCCGCTGGCGCAGCCGAGGCTGCCGGTGCGGCGGAAGCCGCTGGCGCAGCCGAGGCTGCCGGGGCGGCCGAAGCTGCCGGGGCGGCCGAGGGCGCGGGTGCCGCACCGGAGCCCGTCCCCGGCGCGGCGCCGGCCCCGGCCGGCATCTTCATGCCCACCACCAGGTTCCGGATCTGGTCGATGGAGCTGATCGTGCCGATCGTCGAGACCGGCGTGTTCGTGGCCACCGTCGAGAGCTGCCCCGACGGGATCGTGATGTTGTTCGCCTTGAGGATGCCGCTCACCTGCGCGGCGGAGACGCCCGCGTCCGTCATCTTCTTCGGATCGAGCGTGACGACGACGCGCTGCTCGAGCCCGCCGGCGAGCTCGACGCTGCCCACACCGTCGATGCTCTGAAGATCCGGGACGATCTGGGTCGTGGCGACCTGCGTTGCGGTGTCGAGGCCGCCCGGGCCCGCCGCCGAAACGGTGGCGATGATGACCGGCGACGCGTTGATGTCGAGTGCGGAGACCTGCGGCGTGACGCTCTGGGGCAGACCGGCCGTCTGCAGGTTCTGCTCGATCGTGGCGCGCGTCTCCTTGACGTCCGTCCCGAACGAGAACTGGGAGACCACGACGGAGACGCTGTTGGCCGACGCCGAGTTGAGGCTCTTGAGACGCGGGATGTTGGCGATCGCCTTCTCGACCGGCTTGGTCACCTGCTCGGTCACGTCGGCGGCGCCGGCGCCCGGCAGCGACGAGATCACCGTGATCACAGGGAACTGGATGTCGGGCAGCAGCTCCTGCTTGAGGCTGCCCCAGGCGCCGATACCGCCGATGAACAGGGCAGCGGCGAGCAGGAGCACCACGCTCCGCTTGGAGACGGCGAACTCGGTGATGCGACTCACGGGCGAGATCCTCTGGTGGAGTGGGTGGCGGTGTCGGTCGGGGCGGGCGAGACGACGATCCTCAGGCTGGCGCCGGCTGCGGTGGCGCCGGGTCGCCGGGTGGCACCGTCTGGAGTGGCGCCGGGTCGCCGGCGGACGCCGCGAGGGCGTCGATCAGGAGCCGCACGGTCTGCTCGACCAGCGGAAGGTCGGCGTCGGCGACCCGGGCGAGGAGCAGGCGGACCTGGTGGCTGCCCAGCTCGCGGAATCGCTCGAGCTGCTGGCGACCTGCGGAGGTCACCGTGACCAGGACCTGGCGGCGATCTGACCGATCGTCGGCCCGGGCCGCAAGGCCCTGCTCGACGAGGCGATCGACGAGCTGGCTCGTGGTCGGGGCCGACACGCCGAGGCGGGATGCAAGCTCGCTGATCCGGAACGGGCCCGACGTCATCAGCAGGTAGAGGACCTTCGCCTGACCCATCGTCACCGTGGCGTCCATGAAGTCGGGGACATGCATCGCCGAGGCGCGCTGCATGAGCTCGTCGTACAGGCGCTCGATCCGGTCGACCAGGGCCTCCCGCTGGACGACCTCGGGGCTGCGCTCGTACAGATCCTTCGTCTCTGGCAAATCGTTGATCCTTCGTTGATCTATTTGTGTCACCCGAAGTATATCGGTCATTCGAACTCACGTCGCCCCGGGGCATTCCCTGGATCCGCCGGGCGCGGGCGCTCGACCGACCGGCTTCCGGCACAGGCCGGCGACGCCCTCGGCTACGATCCCGGGATGCCCGCCACCCCCGACCGCGCCCCTGGCATCGCGGCCGATCTCTCGACGCGGACGCTCTCCCGCGCCGTCGCCCGCCGATTCCTCGCCATCCGCCACCTCCTCGCTCCGCCCCGCGGGCTGCCGCCGGGCGAGGATTCCGTGCTCGCGGTGATCGACCGGCTGGGGTCGCTCCAGTTCGACCCTCTCGACGTCGCCGGCCGCAACCACGACCTCGTGCTCCAGTCGCGGATCGCGGGCTACCGGCGCGAGACGACCGAGCGCCTCCTGTACGACCGTCACCTGCTCTTCGAGGCGTACAACAAGGGCCTGAGCATCCTGCCGATCGCCGAGCTGCCTTACCACCGCCTCACCTGGGATCGCGCCCGCGGCGAGCACGACGGCGCAGCGTTCGACGTGCACGCGCCGCTCGTCGAAGAGCTTCTGGCGCGCATCCGGGACGGAGGCGCGCTGTCCCCCACCGACATCGAGCCGCGCGCCGCCATCGACTGGTACTGGCGCCCGACCAACCAGGTCCGCGCGATCCTGGAGGCGCTCGCCGAAGCCGGCATCCTTGGCATCGCCCGGCGCGACGGGAACCGCCGGATCTACGACCTCGTCGAGCGCCTCGTGCCGCCGGAGCTCCTCGCGCACGACGTACCCCGAGCGTGAACAGGCTCGCCACCGGCTCCTCTCCCGGTATCGCGGCAGCGGGCTGCTGGGCGCCACCGGTCCGGCCGAGCTGTGGTACGGAATCGGCCCGGCCGCGCCCGATCCCCGGCAACCCGGGCGCCCACCCGGGCGGAGCTCCGGCAGGAGCTCGTCGCGGACGGCTCGCTCGTCCCGGTGGCCGTCGAGGGCGTCCGCGGCCCGCGCTTCGTCGTCGTGGGGGACCTCGCCGCGCTCGAGCGCGCGGAGACGGAGATCGCCGGCGGCCTGCCGCCGGGTGGGTCGGCAGCCGGCGTGAGCTTCCTCGCCCCGCTCGATCCGCTGTGCTGGGACCGTGACCTCCTGCGCTCGCTCTACGACTTCGACTACGTCTGGGAGGTCTACGTCCCAGAGACGAAGCGGCGCTGGGGCTACTACGTCCTGCCCGTCCTGTATGGCGACCGCATCGTCGGGCGGATCGAGCCGCGCTTCGACCGGCAGGCCGCGGCAGTCCGGATCCTCGGCCTGTGGTGGGAGGCGGGCTTCGATCCGCTGGCCATCGAAGGCTTCGTCGAGGCGCTCGCCGCCGCGCTCGACGCATATGCGGCATTCGGGGGCGCCTCGCGCGTCACGTTCCCGCGCGATCGCCCTTCGCGCGCGCTCGCCGGCGCCGTCGCCCGCGCCCGATAGGGCGGCCCTGCGGCTCACTGCGCCGGGTCGGCGCCCGGCACGTCGGCCGGCGCGTCCGCCGCGCGCCGCGATCGCCGCGTCGCCGCGCGTCGGATTTGCCGCGTCGCCGCGCGTTCGGCGACCTGTGCGACCATCGGCGCGGGCGTTCGAGCGGCCCGGCCCGTGCCGGAGCGACGTCGTCGATCGCCGCCACTGCCCGGCGCGCCGGGCTCACAACGGGAGGGTTCCGATGGCCGCCATCCGCCGCGCCGACGTCACCTGGGCCGGGTCGCTCGCCGAGGGCGCCGGTACGATCGAAACCGTCACCAGCGGAGCGTTCGCCGGGCTCCCTGTCTCGTGGGCGTCGCGGACCGAGGCGGCCAACGGCCGGACGAGCCCAGAGGAGCTGGTCGCGGCCGCCCATGCGTCGTGCTACGCGATGGCATTCTCCGGCGGCCTCGGGCGCAACGGTACGCCGCCGGCACGCCTTGCCGTGAGCGCAACCGTGACGTTCGACAACGCCGGCGGTGGCTGGAAGGTCGTCTCGTCCGCCCTGACCGTGGTCGGCGACCGTCCCGGGCATCGACGCCGCGAAGTTCGCCGAGCTCGCCGAAGCCGCCAAGGATGGCTGCCCGATCTCGGGCGCGCTGAAGGGGAACGTCGCGCTGTCGGTGGAGGCCACGCTCGAAGGCTGAACCGCGGCCCGGTCCTGCGCCGGCCCGAGGCGGCGCGGCCGCCGGCCGCCGGATCAGTCGCGGGCGCGCTCGAGGGCGACCCGGAGGATTCCGAGCTGGGACATCGCGTCGGTGATCTCGCCACGGTCGATCATCGCGACCGCCTCGGCGAGGCCGACCCAGCGCAGGGCCAGGTCCTCGGTCGGCTCGGGCGACGCCTCGCCCGCCTCGAGGCCGGCCGCGACGAAGATCGCGCCCTCCTCGTCGGTGACCGAGTTCGACAGGGCGAAGCGGCAGCACCTCGCGCCAATCGGTGGCCCGGAAGCCGGTCTCCTCGGCGAGCTCGCGCTGGGCGCCGTCGAGGAGCGACGTGCCGAGCGGGACCCCGCCCTCGGGGATCTCCCAGGAGTACCGGTCCAGGGCGTAGCGCCACTGCCCGACGAGCAGGATCCGGTCACGGTCGTCGAGCGCGACGACGCCGACGGCCGCGTTCCGGAACCGCACGACGCCGTAGATCCCCGGCTGGCCGTCGGGACGGATGACGTCGTGATGCTCGACGCGGATCCACGGATTCTCGTACGGGACGCACGGCGACCGGCCGCCACGGGCTCGTCGGGCGCCGCACCACCGCCGGGACCTCGCTCGCCGGGCCGGCGCCGCCCCCTGTCACTCCCAGGGTCCGCCCGCGATTCGCGACCTGGACATCCGGCGTCGCTCACGGATTCGCGTCGGATCGTCATCTGGTCGATCTCCGCCTGCGAGACGCCGGCCTCGCGGAGCCGCGGCAGGAACGCCTCCTGGAGGTACGTGTAGCCGTTGCCCCGTAGTGGCGAAGCTGCTGGTTGTGGCAGACGTCCTGCGACAGCAGCACCCGGTCGACGAACCCGTCGGCCAGCGACGTCGAGGAGGAGCGGGATCGACCGCGGCTCGGCCATCCGCTCCTGCGGCGTGAACGGACATGCCCAGGAAGTCGAGCTCGATCGAGGCGCCCCGCTCGACGATCGCCCGCCAGTGCGCGGGGTCCGGGATACGAATCGGCGTGCCCGATCACCACCCGCGCCGGGGTCCGCGCCGGCATCCTCGAGGACGCGCAGCTGGGCCAGCCCCACGTCCGACATCACGGCGTGGGTCGTCACCGCGAGGCCGGTCGCGCGCGACGCCCGCGCCACCGCGCGAAAGACCCGCTCCTCCTGCGCCGTGAGCCACGGCTTGTCCGTGCCGATCTCGCCGATGATCCCGGGGCGGATGCCCGTACCGTCGGCGCCGACACACGATCTCCTCGATCAGGGCGTCGGCCAGCTCGTCGACCGATCGGCGGTCGACCATCCGCCGTCGACCGGGTAGTAGGACTGGCGATACCAGCCGCAGCCCATCACGAGGTGGAGGCCGGACGCCTCGGCCAGGCGGCGCAGCCGGCCGCGGGTCGCGCCCGATCTCGGGGAGCGTCACGTCCACCAGGCACGTGCCGCCGAGCTCGCGGAACCGAGCCAGCTCGGGGAGGATCAGGTCGTCCTCGCCGGTCAGCTCCCAGTAGTCCCAGCGGTCCGGGATCGTGCCAGAGCACGCAGCGGGTGTGCTCGTGGGGCAGCGTGAATCCGAGCGCCTCGGGGGCGACCGGGCCGAGCACGGTCTGGACGTGGGCCATGGACGAATGATAGGCCGTCCTCGGGCCCGGTCCGAGCGGCGCGCCGACGACCTCCGGGGACCCGGCGTCGTCGAATGCCGGTCCGTGCCCGGCGGTGGCCGACCGCCGCCGCCGTCCGCGCCGCGGGCCGGGCGGCTATCCTCAGGCGGGGGCGCACCGAACCTCTCCTCGCACCGGCGCGCGCCCGGGCAACCGCCGCCGAGGTCCGCCGTGTTCCATCGCTGGGGCGCCTTCGTCTACCGCCATCGGCGGGTCGTGGCGTTGCTCGCCGTCATGCTCGCGATCGGCGCCGCCCCGTTCGCCGGGCGTGCGTCGGAGAAGCTGAGCTCGGGCGGCTGGCTCGACGCCTCGTCCGAGTCGGCCCAGGTCGGCGGCCCGCCTCGCGGCCGACTTCGGGGGCGGCAAGAGCACCCTCATCGCGCTCTTCCGGCGCGACGCGCCGGGCGCCGACGCGACGTCGCCCGAGTTCCAGGCCGCGATCGCGACGGCCGTCGCCGGCATCCGCAGCGGATCCGGCGGTCGCGAACGTCGTGGGCTATGCCGAGACCGGCGACCGACGATGGGTCAGCACGGCCGGCGACACGGCCTACGTCGCGATCAACCTGACCGTCGGCGACGAGGCGTCCGTGCCGCTCTTCCCGGCGCTCCGGGCGAGCCTCGTGCCGCCGGCCGGCTACAGCGTCGGCGTCTCCGGCTATGCCCCACTCACCATCGACACGTCGCACCAGGCCGAGATCGACCTGCAGCGTGCCGAGACGACCAGCCTGCCGATCGTCGCGCTCGTCCTGTTCCTCGTCTTCGCGAGCATCGTCGCCGCGGCGATGCCCCTGCTCGTCGCCGCGCTCGCGATCCCGACGAGCCTGGCGATCGTGTACTTCGTCTCCCGGCTGACCGAGATGAGCGTCTTCGTCCTCAACATCGCCACGATGCTCGGCCTCGCCCTGGCGATCGACTACTCGCTCTTCATCGTGAGCAGGTTTCGCGAGGAGCTGGCGCGCGGCCACCCGGTCGGCGAGGCCGTCGCGCGGAGCGTGGCGACGAGCGGCAAGGCGGTCCTCTTCTCCGGCGTCGCGGTCGCCGTCGGGCTCTCGGGCCTCATGATCTTCCCGTTCGCCACGATCCGCTCGATCGGCCTCGGATCCGCCCTCGTGGTGGCGTGCTCGGTCCTGTTCGCCCTGACGTTCCTGCCGGCCGCGCTCGGCATGCTCGGACCGCGAGTGAACCGGCTGAGCCCCGGCCGGCCCGGCCGGCAGGCGGGCAGCGCCAGCCCGTCGGCCGATCCACCGCACGCGACCGCGGTGCCCGATCCGGCGCATTCGAGCCGCTGGGCCCGGATGGCGCGCCAGGTGATGGCGCACCCGTGGCTCGTCCTCGTTCCGGTCGTCACGGGGCTCCTCGCGGCGGGCATCCCGTTCTTCCACATGCAGCAGGGCGTCCCGGGCGGCGAGGTCCTCCCCGTGGGCCTCGAGAGCCGCGACGTGTTCGTCGCGCTGCGCGCGGAGTTCCCGGCCGGCGAGACCTCGCCGATGGTCATTCTGGCCGACACGACCGCCTCGCCGACGGACCCGACGACGATCGCGGGCCTGCAGGCATACGCGGCGCGCCTTCGGGCCGTGCCGGGCATCTCGAGGGTGGAGAGCTTCTTCGCGATCACCGACCCGGCGACCGGCCGGGCGCTGCCCGATGCCCAGGTGCAGCAGCTGTTCGCGCTCCCTGAAGCGCAGCGGCCGGCGGGCATCGCGGCGCTCGTCCGACGGTACGTGGTCGGGAACAGCGTGCGGATCGACGCCACCAGCCCGTATGTCGCGTCGCGGCCGGAGGCGACCAGCCTCGTCCCGACGATCCGGGCCGTCGACCCGGGCTCCTCGATCTCCCGGGTCCAGGTAGGCGGCCAGGCCGCCCTCGGCTCCGACTTCCTCGCCGGGCAGGGCGAGCGACTGCCGGCCGCGCTGGCCTGGACGATGCTCGCGACGGCAGCGATGCTCTTCCTGCTGTTCGGGTCCGTGACGCTGCCCGTGAAGGCGGTCCTGATGACGCTCCTGTCAGCGACCGCGAGCTTCGGGGCCCTCGTGTTCATCTTCCAGGACGGCCACCTGGAGGGCCCGCTGGCCTTCGAATCGCCCGGCTTCACGGTGGCCGGGATCCCGATCATCATGTTCTGCGTGATCTTCGGCCTGTCGATGGACTACGAGGTGCTCCTCCTCTCACGGATTCAGGAAGGGTGGCGGCGGACGTCCGACAACACCGCCTCGGTCGCCGAAGGGCTGGTGCGCACGGCGCGCGTCATCACCGGCGCGGCCCTGATCATGGTCTTCGTCTTCTCGGCCTTCGTGCTCGCCGACGAGGTGACCATCAAGTCGATCGGCGTCGGGATGGCGATTGCCGTGGCGGTCGATGCGACGATCGTTCGGGTGCTGCTGGTCCCCGCCACGATGCGGCTGCTCGGGAGATGGAACTGGTGGGCGCCGGGCCCGCTGGGCCGGATGGCCGAGCGGGTCGGCTTCAGCCACGTCGAGGACCCCGAGGCCTGAACGCGACGCGCGCGCCGACGAGGCCGCCGATGCTCGGCCGGGGCGGTCGAGCGGCCAGCCTGCGCGGCGGCGCCGCCGGCGACACCGCGCCGCGGGGGCGCTCGAGCGGCCAGCCTGCGCGCGGCATGGGTGCGCCGACGACGCTGCTCGTCGTGCTCGGCCTCCTCGTGACGGCGTGCGGCGGACCGGCCCCGATCCCCACCTCCCGGCCGCCGGCGACGGTCGCGGCGACGCAGGCCGCTCAGGCAACCCCGGCAGTCCCTTCGATCGATCCGACCCAGCCGGCCGGGCAGGCGCGACCGACCGCGGCGCCAACCGCGGGCGACGCGGACCAGCCCTGGACGCGGTCCGCCACGAGCGGCGAGTGGAGCGTGGGAACTGTGCCGCCCGACCGACAAATCACGGCGCTGGCGGACATCGGGAGCGGGCTCCTGCTCGGCACGGCGGATCGGCTGAGCGGCAGCGGTGAGGGCGTGGCGGTCGCCTGGCGGGCGTTCGGCGACCGGTTCGCGATCGAACGGCTGGCGGCGCCGGCGCCGCGGTTCGCGCGCATCCTGCCGACGGTCGCGGCCGCGGCGGGCCCGCTGACCGTGATCGGCGGCAGCGGCGAGACGGGCCTCTGCGCGCACCCGTTCGGCGGGGGCAACTGGGTGTCCGACGGGTCGGGCTGGCGCGCCAAGCCGTTCGAGCCCGAGGACTGCACGCGGATCCCGGGGCCGCTGGCGGCCGGGCCGGCCGGGATCCTCGACGTGTCGTCCGCCACCGGCGAGGTCTACGGGGCGTGGCTCTCGGGGGACGGCCTGCGATGGACCGACGTGACGCCGCGCGACGCTGGGGCAGCGCAGCTGTGGGGTGCGGTCTTCGGCGGCGGCCGGTACCTGATCTCGGGTCGCGACGGCTCGCACGGCGTCCTCTGGTCGAGCCCGGACGCTCGGTCCTGGACACGTGAGCTCGAGCGGACCGGCGTGGACCTCGGAGTTCCGGTGGCCGCGGGCGGCACGGTCCTCGTGACCGCCACGACCGCGGGCGGGCCGCCGGTCATCCTGCGCTGGGATGCGGGCTCCGGCTGGGGCCCGGTCCCCGCCGACACGCTTCCCGCCGGCGCGATCGACTCGCTGCAGCGCGCCGGCGACGTGGCGGCTCTGGTCGGCACTTCGAACGGGATCCCGGCAGCGTGGCTCTCGAGTGACGGCGCGGCGTGGCTCCGGCTGGCGCTCCCGGACGAGGGGGCGGCAACGATCGGGCTCATCGGGCGGATCGGCGAGCGACTGGTCGTCGTGCAGGACATCGACACCCCGGCGGGTTCGACACAGCTCGTCCTCGTCCGCGGGTGGCCGCTGCCGTGAGCACGCTGGTCGGTGCGATGCCAGCCCGACGAGTGGCGATCCGGGATCGCTCGGCGCTACGATTGGGGCGTGGCATCGGACGACGAGATCGAGCGGCGGCTCCAGGCGCTCAAGGGCGGACCGGCCAGCGCTGGGGGCTCAGCCAGCGGCTCGGCGAGCGGCTCGACCGGCGGCCCAGCAAGCACCGACGCCCCGCTTGTGGGCGAGGTGCTCGAGCCGGGTGACGGCACGTTCTCCGGCCCGGCGTCGGGCCGGCGGTCCGGGTCGTCGAGCGGCCCGCCCGGTGCGGCCCCGGGCGTCGGCACGCGCGTCGTCCACTGGTCGTTCGACCAGGCCTCCGCGGGACGGCTCGGACTGTGGTTCGGCGTGCTGCTCGTCGCGATCGGCACCTACTTCGTCGTCGTCGCGTTCTTCCCGGGCGTTCGCATCGTGGGGTCGCTCGGCATCGCCGTCGCGGGCCTGCTCCTGCTCGGGGCGGCCCTCACCCACCGAGCCGGCGACTGGGCCCGGACCCTTGGCGCCGTGCTCGTCGGATACGGCGTCCTGCCGTTCGTCGCGGGGCTCGCCGGGCTCGGGACGAATGGGTGGGGATCGCTGGGTGCCGGCCTCGCGCTGCTGCTCCTGGGGCTGCTCCGGGCGCGCGGCGCCCGCGGCTTCGGCTGGTACGGCCCGGTCGGGGGCTTCCTGGCGATCTGGGGCGCGTGGGGCGTCGTGGGCACGCTGATCCCGGGCTTCCCGAGCCTGGGCGACCTGATCGTGCCGGCCATTCTCGTGCTGATCGGCATCGTGGTCCTGCGCCGCGGCGTGGCAGGACCGCCGACTCGCTGACGGCGGCTGGCGGGGCTGGGTCGCCGACGCGCAGGCGCCGCGATCCGACCGGACTGGTGAGCCGCCGGCCGTCAGGCCGCCCTGGAGAAGGGGGCCGCGGCGGACGGCAGGCGAAGGGTCATGGTGGTCCCGCGACCCGGAGCGCTCGCCGCCGTCAGCGACCCCCCGTGCGACTCGGCGAGGGATCGGCTGATCGTGAGGCCGAGGCCGGTGCCGGCGGACCCGCGCGTCGTGAAGTGCGGCTCGAACGCCCGCTCGAGCGTCGACGCGGACATGCCGATGCCGTCGTCGATCACCCGGACCTCGACGACCTCCGGACCGGCCGAGACGAGGACCCGGACGGTTCCGCCGTGGGGCAGGGCTGCGACCGCGTTGGCCACGAGGTTGTCGAGGATCTGCTCGACGGCGAGCGGGTCGGCCACCACGGACGTGGCGGACCGCCCATCGCCGCACGGCGCGCTGGCGCGCGGGATCACGCTGGATTCGAAACGGATCACCGGGTTTCCGACCGCGGTCCGGTGCCACTCGGTGACCGACAGGACGAGCCCCCCGATGTCGAAGAGGCGGGTCGCGGGCTCCTCCCCGCGCGAACGCGCGAGCATCGCCCGGGCGATCGTCGCCGCGCGGAACGCGTCGTCGCGGATCGACTCGAGGATGGGCCGCGCGCGATCCTCGGGCAGGAGCTCCTCGAGGGTCAGCTCCGCGCGGGCGGCGATCCGCGTCAGCGGGCCGCTCAGCTCGTGGGCGATGCTCGCGGCGGCGTCCGTCGTGGCATGCCGAGCCGCGCGACGTGGTTCGCCGGCGAGGCGATGCCGCTCGGCGGCGTGACCTCCGGCGGCACGGTAGGGATCGGACCCGGGGCGACGCTCGCCTGCCGGCGCCGGGCGGTCCCCGGCGCGACGCGCGAGGCCGTCCCCGGCGCCGCGCGCCGGGCCGTCGCTCGACGTCGAGCGGGCGAGGTCCGCCGCGATCCGGTCACGTTCGGCCGTCATGCTTGCCAGGGCCGCGGCGGCCGCCCGCGCGCGCTGCCGTTCACGGCGCGCGACGAGCAGGCCGGCGCCGACCGCAACGCCGAACCCGACCGCCAGGATCACGGCCCAGCGGGTCGGGCCGTCGGGCCAGGCGATCGCCAGGCCGCAGCCCAGGGAGATCGCTCCGAGGAGCGCGGTCGCGAGCGCGACGATCCGAAGGGGACGCGGGCGGACAACGATGCCCAGGAAGGAACGCCTGCCACCGACACCGCCACCCCCCGGGCCCGGGAGCGATCGCTTCCGCCAGCGACGCGGCAGGCCCGGAAGGGCGAGCCGGACGCGCGGAGCGACGTGCGCCATCGGGCCGGCGAGGCGGGCGGGCCGGGAGCTGCTGGCGATGAGCGCAGGCGGCATCACGCCCACGAGGGTATGGCCTGGCCGGCAGCCGGCGAATGGTCCGTGTGGGTGGGGCGTGACCCCGCCACCCGGGGGATGGCCACCCTCCCCGGCCGGGGGGATCGCCCAAGCCGCGTGCGCGTCGTGAGCGCCCGCGCTGCCCGCGAATTGCCGCTGCCCCCGACGCCTCCGGTCAGCCGACGGGCGCCGCCGTCGCCGCGTCGATCGCGCCCGCCACGCCGTCGGCGATCGCCTCGAGCTCCGCTTCGGTCGCCACGAAGGGCGGCCCGAGGACGATCAGGTCGCCGTCGACGCCGTTCGCGTTGCCGGTTCCCGAGTAGACCAGGATGCCCCGTGCGCGCGCCGCCGCGACCGTCGCCTCGGTGCGCCGCTCTGCGCGGGGGAACGGCGTCCGGCGCTCGCGGTCGGCGACCAGCTCGATCCCGACGAGCAGGCCGCGGCCGCGGATCTCGCCGACGTTCGGATGCTCGCCAAGCCGGTCGTCGAGGAGCGCGCGCAGCTGCGCGCCCTTCGCCGCCGACGCAGCGACCAGGTCCTCGTCGCGCAGGATCCGCAGGACCTCACGGGCGACGGCCGCCCCGACGACCGAGTGGCTGAACGTGAACCCGTGCACGAACCCGCCGCCGGCGATCGCCTCATACACGGGTCCCGCGGCCGCCACGAACCCGAACGGCCAGTACCCGGACGTCGCGCCCTTGGCGGCGACGAGCAGGTCCGGGCGCGTCCCCCAGTGGTCGACCCCGAACCAGCGGCCGGTCCTGCCGAAGCCGGTCATCACCTCGTCGGCGACGAGGAGCACGCCGTGGCGCCGGCACACGGCGGCGATCGCCGGCCAGTACCCCTCGGGCGGGACGGCGGCGGCGAGCGTGGCGCCCACGATCGGCTCCGCCACGAAGGCCGCGACGGCGCCAGGTCCCGCCGCCTCGATCGCCCGCTCAAGCTCGGCGGCGAGCTCCCCGGCGTCAGCGAGCGCCCGTGCGGCGGGCTCGCCGCCGCGATAGGGATACGCGGCCGAGACGTGCTCGAAGCGGCCGAGCCACGTCTCGTACGGCCGGCGCAGCGGCAGGCGGCCAGACAGGTCGAGCGCGCCGAGGGAGTTGCCGTGGTAGCTCCCCCACCGGGCGATGACGACCTGGCGGCTGCCCTCACCACGCGCGAGGTGGTAGGCGCGCGCCATCTTGAGCGCCGTCTCGACCGCTTCGGAGCCACCCGACACCGGGTAGATGGCCGGGTCGTCGAGTGGCAGGACCGCGCCGAGCTCGGCGGCGTATGCCTCGAGCGCCTCGCTCGTGAACGCGGTGCCGTGGGCGTACGCGATGCGCGCCGCCTGGTCTCCCATCACGGCCGCGATCTCGCGTCGGCCGTGGCCGACATTGACGACGACGGCGCCGCCGGCGGCATCGAGGTATGTCCGCCCGTCGGCGTCGTGGATGGTCGCGCCATCGGCCCAGGCCGCGATCGGCAGCTGGCGTCCGAAGACCCTGGGAAAGACCCGGCCGGCAGGGTGGCTCATCCGCTCGATTGTATGCCCGGGGCCGATCGTGGCTGGGCAGCCGCCGGCAGTCGCCGGCAACGTCACCGCGTGCGGCGAGGAAACCCGTCGCCGGGGTCGGGCCTCGCGGCCCGACGGGCTAGATGCGGCCCCGCGGCACCGTCTGCCAGTAGGTCCTGTTGAAGAGGACCTTGCCCAGGTGCCAGAGCTGGTTGGGCTTGGGCGGCTTGGGCGGATGGTCGTAGTCGAACTGCAGGAGGGTGCCCTTCCCGTCGCCGACCTCGAAGAAGCACATCACCTTGCCGGTGTAGTTGGCATGCTTGCCGGTGGGCTCGACGCCGCGGACGGCCGCCGCGATCCGCTCGGCGACGATCGGCGCCTCGAAGTGGGCCGTGGATCCAGCCTTCGAGAGCGGCAGGTCGGTCGTGTCGCCGATCGCGTAGATGTTCGGGTAGCGGGGGGTGTCCTCGTCGGACGTTCCCTTCGGCATCATGTGCTTGACCAGCAGCGTGTGCCGGTCGGTCGGGACCCAGCCGGACTTCGGGGCGAGCCCGGAGTCGATCACGACCTGGGCGCCCTTGTGGGGCGGCACGACGATCAGGAGGTCGTAGGGGTACTCCTCCATCGCGTCGGTGATCACGACCTTGCGCTCGGCGTCGATCTGGTCCACGCCGGCGAGGAGCTGCAGGTCGATCCCCTTCTGCTCGAAGATCGGGGTCGCCATCTCGCTCACGCTCTCGATCGTGAACGCGCGGTTGATCGGCGAGAGGAACGTCATGTCGGTCTTCTCGCGCAGGCCCCGCTCGCGAAGCTCCGCCTCGACGAGGAACGCGACCTCGAGCGGCGCGGGCGGGCACTTGTAGGGAATGCCCGCGATGCCGATCACCAGCTTCCCGCCCTCGAACCCGTCGAGCGCTTTGCGCAGGCGCATCGAAGCCTCGGCCGTGTAGAAGTGGTGGGCCTCGGTGTCGAAGTTGGCGATCGACTCGGGAAGGATCCGGGCGCCGGTGGCGATCACCAGCTGGTCGAAGGCGAGGACCTCGCCGGACGTCAGGTGAACCAGGCTCGCCTCGACGTCGATCCGCTCGATCTCGTCGACGACCAGGTCGACGTTCCCGTCGAGGAGCCGGCGCTCTGACCGCTCGAGCTTGTCGGCGCGCTGCTGGCCCATCGCGATGTACATGTAGCCAGGCTGGTACGCGTGGCGGCCGGTCGCGTCGACGACGGTGACCTTGGCGGTCGACGCGGCGATCTCCTTCTTCAGCTTGCGAGCGACGAGGTTGGCGGTGAGCGTGCCGCCGACCCCGCCGCCCAGGACGAGAACGCGCTTCATCGATCGGCTACCGGACCTTGGTGACGACGATCTCGTCGTAGCCGTCACGCTCCTCGACCGCGACGAGCGTGTGGCCGGCCTTGCCGACCCACTTGGGAATGTCGATCTTGCTGCCCTTGTCCGCCGACAGGACGGAGATCGTCTCGCCGACCTCGGCCTCCTTGATGGCGCGGATGAGCTCCATCAGCGGGCCCGGGCAGAAGCTGCCGCGGGCGTCGATCGTGGTGCTGATCGTGGGCGTGACCATGCGAAGGGTTCCTTCCGGTGGTGCGGGCGACGCGATTGCGCCGCGGACGGATGTCGGATCGGGAGGGATCAGATGAAGAGCGGGGCGCTGCCTTCCGCGAGCAGGGCCATCACCGTCGCGGCGCCGACGGGCTCGCCCATGCCTTCGATCATGTCCTCCTGCTTGAGGCCGAACATGTCCATGGTCATCTGGCACGGGATGAACTCGACGCCCATGTCCATGGCGATCTCGAGCAGGTCCTTCGGGCTCGACACGTTGTACTGCTTGGCGAGCGTCCCCATCATCCACGGGCCCATGCCCATGAAGTTCATCTTGGAGAGCTTGCGGTGCGAGACGCCTGGCCGCTGCATGAACGCCAGCATCTTCTGCATCCAGTTGGTGCCGGTGATCCGCTTCTTGTCCTTGACGAACGTCTGGAGGCCCCAGAAGGTGACGAAGACGCGCACCTTCTGGCCCATGGCCGCGCCGGTCGAGGCGAGGATCATGGTCGCCCAGGTCTTCTCGAGGTCGCCCGAGAACGCGATGATCAGGATGTCCCGGGTCACCGGCTCGCCCGACGGCTCGGGCTCCACGGCGACGGCGGGGGTGGGTTCGGCGGCGGCCGAGGTGGGGTCGGCGACAGCGGTCATGGCGGTCTCCTACTTCTTGCGCAGGACGAAGCGGAAGACGCCGCCCTCGTTCGTGGCCTCCACGAGCTCATTGCCGGTGGTCTTGCACCAGGCCGCGAAGTCCTTGGTCGAACCGGGGTCGGTCGCCAGGACCTCCATCAGCTGTCCCGACGCGAGGCCCTTGACCGCCTGCGCCGTCTTGACGATCGGCATCGGGCAGCTCAGGCCCTTCGCATCGACTCGCTGCGCGATTTCGAGCGCCATCAGCGTGTCCATCCTTTCTTCGGCCGCCTCCGGCCGCTTGCATCTCCGCGCCGGCGCCGCACTCGATCTCGCGGCCCGGGCATCCGGTTCGACTAGATGAAGAGGATGTGGCCGTCCTCGGCGTTGAGGTAGAACGCCGTCACGCCCTCCACGCCGTCGACGAGGGGATCCAGGTCCGACTCCTCGATCTTCAGGACGTCCATCGAGAGCGAGCAGGCCTGGATGTCGACCTCGCCGAGGTCCTTGGCCTGGCCCAGCGTGACGTGCCACGGCGCCTGCCCGGCGACGGCTGCCTCGGCGACGTGCCGCGCGCCTTCGGCGCCGGCCTCCGGCGCCAGGCCCAGGCTGGTCCCGATCCGATCCTTGCGGAACGCCTCGAGGCCCCAGTACTGCAGGAAGATGTTGACCTTCCGGCCGAGCGCGGCCGCGCCCGCGGTCATCACCGCGGCGGCCTGCAGGCGGTCCTCGGTCCCCGAGAACAGGACGATGTTGAGGGGTTGCTCTTCCACTCCGCCTCCTCAGCCCGCACGCGCCGCCACGGACGGGGCGGCGGCCGCGGCATTCGTGCCGGCGGGCCGTTCCGAGAGCTCGCCAAGGCGGGCGAGCCTGCGCATGAGTACCCGGCGCATCGTCCCGCAGGCGATGATCACGTCCGGGTCGGTCAGCTGGTACCGCACCTCGCGGCCGTCCCGCTCCGCCTCCACGATCCCGGCGGTTCGCATCACGGCGAGGTGCTGGGAGACGTTCGGCTGGCTGATCTCCATCTCCTCGGCGAGCCGGCCGACCTCCTTCGGTCCGTCGGCGAGCAGGTGGAGGATCTCGAGTCGGCGCGGGCTGGCGAGGATCTTCATGACCTCCGCCTGGAGGCTCCAGATCGGGTCCATGGGCGCATCATGGTCTCATGCGCACATGCGCATAAGTCCCGAATGGCCCGTCCGGGCGATCTGCCGGCAGGGTGGCCGGGGGCCGAACGGCACGGGTCGCGACGGGCCGTCGCGGGCCAGCCGGACTGCTCGCGGGCCAGCCGAGTGGCCGCGTGGGCCGGGCGCCGCCAGCCGGGATGCCTGTGAGGCTATCTTCCCCGTCAGCAGATCCGGGGCAGCTGCTCCCCGACGAGCATGTCGACGATCCGCTCGGATCCCACGATCGTGCGCAGGGTGACCATCCCGGGATGATCGGCCACGACCCGACCGATCACGGCTGCCTCGGCGCCCGCGACGTCGGCCCGCATGGCCGCCACGACCGCCCCGGCCGATCCGGCCGGGCACGATCGCCACCAGCTTCCCTTCGTTGGCGACGTGGAACGGGTCGAGACCCAGGAACTCGCAGGCCGCGCGGACGGGACCCGGGATCGGGATGGCCGGCTCGTCGAGCACCATGCCGACGCGCGACGCCACGGCGATCTCGTTGAGCGCCGACGAGAGGCCTCCCCGCGTCGGATCGCGCAGGACGTGGATGCCCGGGTCGACCGCCAGCATCGCTGCAACCAGCCGGTTGAGCGCCTGCGTATCGGACGCGATCTCGACCTCGAACTCCAGTCCCTCGCGAACCGACATGATGGCGACGCCGTGGAGCCCGATCGGCCCCGAGAGGATGATCGCGTCGCCGACGGCCGCGCGGTCCGCCGATGGCGCGACGCCGTCCGGCACGAGCCCGATGCCGGCCGTGTTGACGAACAGGCGATCGGCCGCGCCGCGCCCGACGACCTTGGTGTCGCCGGTCACGATGCGCGTCCCGGCGCGGGTCGCTGCCGCCGCCGCGGACATCGTCAGGACGCGGAGCTCCTCGAGCGGGAGCCCCTCCTCGATGACGTAGGCGAGGCTGATCGCGACGGGCTGTGCACCCATCATGGCGAGGTCGTTGACCGTGCCGTTGACCGCGAGCTCGCCGATGTCCCCGCCCGGGAACCGGAGCGGGCTCACGACGAACGAGTCCGTGGTGAAGGCGAGCCGCGCGCCGGCGACCTCGACGACCGCGGCGTCGTTGAGCGGGCCGACGCCCGCGGCGCCTGCTCCGAACGCGAGCGACGGTCCGATCAGGTCGCGCATCAGGGCCGCCGACAGCTGGCCGCCCGAGCCGTGGCCGAGGATGACCCGCTGGTCTTCGGGGAACGGCGCCGGGCAGGCCACGCCGGCAGGGTCGATCGTGAGCGGTCCGGCACCTGCCTCCGGGGCCGTCGCGTCGACGCCCGTCATCGGGCCGCCTCGGCCGACGAAGCCGTCCCGGCCCCGCCGGCCGTCGCGGCGTTCGCGCGCCCGCCCGCCGCGGCCGGGACCGGCGCCACCTGGAGCAGCGGAAGAGGGGCCGAGAATGGGCTCGCGCCGAGGCCCCGACCCGCTGCGAAGAACGCCGCGCAGGTGCCCTCGGACGACACCATCGGCGCGCCGAGCGGCTTCTGCGGGGAGCAGAGCGTCCCGTACGCGGTGCAGTCGAGCGGCGTCTTCTCGCCCGTCAGGATGGCGCCCGCGATGCAGGCCGGGTGCTCGTTCGTGGCGATGTCGCCGACCTCGAACCTCTGCTCGGCATCGAAGCGGGCGTACGCGTCCCGCAGCCGGTAGCCCGAGGCCGGGATCGATCCGATCCCCCGCCACTTCCGCGGCCCGGTCTCGAAGACCTCGTGGATCTGACGCTGGGCGAGCGGAACGCCCTCGCGCCGCACGGCGCGGACGTACTGGTTCTCGACCGTCGCCCGACCCTCCTCGAGCTGGCGGATCGCCATCAGGATCCCCTCGAGCAGGTCGAGCGGCTCGAACCCGGTCACCACGATCGGGACGCCGTACTTCGCGGCGATCGGCTCGTACTCCGTCCAGCCCATGATGGCGCAGACGTGGCCGGCTGCCAGGAACCCCTGGACCTGGTTCGACGGCGACTCGAGCAGGGCGATCATCGCGGGCGGCACGAGCACGTGCGACACGAGCACGCTGAAGTTGTCGATCCCGCGCCGGGCCGCCTCGAAGACCGCCATCGCGTTCGCGGGTGCCGTCGTCTCGAAGCCGACCGCGAAGAAGACCACCTGCCGATCGGGGTTCGCCAGGGCGATCCGGAGCGCGTCGAGCGGCGAGTACACGATCCGGACATCGGCGCCGCGGGCCTTGAGCGCCAGCAGGTCGGTGGACGAGCCGGGGACGCGGAGCATGTCACCGTAGCTCGCGAAGATGACGTCGGGACGGGCGGCGATCGCGAGCGCCTTGTCGACCTGCTCGAGCGGCGTCACGCAGACAGGGCAGCCCGGGCCGTGGATCATCCGGACGCCGTCGGGAAGCGCTTCGTCGATCCCCTGCTTGACGATCGTGTGGGTCTGACCCCCGCAGACCTCCATGAGGGTCCACGGCCTGGTCGTGATGCGGTGGATCTCGACGAGGAGCTTCTTCGCGAGCACCGGGTCGCGGTACTCGTCGAGGTACTTCATGCCAGGGGCACCCCTCCGGCCGAGCGTTCGCTCGCAGCGCCATCGGGCGGCGAGCCCGCGTTACCTGCGAACGCGCCGGTCGATGGCTGCCCGTCGTCGGACACGACGGCCGGGAGCTCCATGCCGGGCCCCATCGTGGCCAGCTCTGCGCTGACGAGGTCGCCCATCGTGCTGAGGATCTCGAGCGTCTTCATGGCCTCGTCCTCGTCGACCCGGCTGATTGCGAAGCCCACGTGCACGATCACGAAGTCGCCGATCTGCACCTCGGGGATGTAGGCGAGGCAGGCGTCCTTCCGAACGCCGCCGAAATCGACCTTCCCCATAGGAAGGCCCGCATCGTCACGGATCTCGATGACCCGCCCGGGGATGCCGAGGCACATGGGATCGCTCCTGTTCTACCCGTCCGGCGTGGCGGGAAGGTCGCGTGACGCGCCGCCCGCCAGCCTGGCCGCGGCGATCGCCGCCTGGCCGTAGCTGACTCCCCCGTCGTTGACTGGAACCTGCCGGTTGATGAACACCTCGAAGCCGTCGCGCGAGAGCCGCCGGAGCAAGCGTGGACGCCAGGCGGCGGTTCTGGAAGACGCCGCCCGAGACGCAGATGGTACGCACTGCCGTCCGCGTCCGTACTCCGTCCAGCAGTTCGGAGGTCAGCGTGGCGATCGTCTCCTGGAACGCCGCGGCGAGGCCGGCCGGAAGGCGGCCCGCCGCCGTGCCCTCGAGGACGGCCCGCAGGGTCGGGCGAGGGTCGTACACGAGAAGCCCGTCGACCCTGGCGATCCGGTAGGGCAGCGGCGCGGCAATCCGGTCGTCCGCGGCGAGCTCGAGGTCGATCGCGGCCTGGGCCTCGTACTCCGCCACGTCCCGCAGGCCGAGAAGCGAAGCGACGGCGTCGAAGAGCCGCCCTGCGGACGACGCCGTCGGCGCGTTCACGCCGCGCCTCACCTGCGTCCGAACGGTAGCCACTTCCCGCGGATCGAAACGCGCCAGGAAGGCAGCGGCGAGATCGTCCGCCCCCTCGATGCCGGCCGCGGCGCCGGGGCCCGGATCTCCGACGGGCTCCGCACCGAGGAGATAGCCGAGCGCCATTCGATAGGGTCGCTTGACGGCGAGCGCGCCACCCGGCATCGGCGCCCGCCCAAATCGCGCTACTCGCCGATAGCTGGCAAGGTCGGCGAGGAGGATCTCGCCTCCCCAGAACGTCCCGTCGTCGCCCATCCCGAGGCCGTCGTAGGCCACGCCGATGAACGGGCCGGTGATGCCGTGCTCGGCCGCGCACGATGCGACGTGGGCGTGATGGTGCTGCGTCGCGATCCGCTTGGCTGGCGGAAAGTGCTCGACGGCGTACTTCGTGGACAGGTACTCGGGGTGCAGGTCGTGGGCGACGACCTCGGGCTCGAGCGCGAGCAGCCGCGAGAGGTGGGCCAGGCCGTCCGTGAAGGCGCGATGCGTGGCGAGATCCTCGAGGTCGCCGTTGTGGGGCGCCACGTGCGCCCTTGCCCCGCGGGCGAGCGTGAACGTGTGCTTGAGCTCGGCGCCGACGGCGAGGATCGGCGCGGGCGCCTCGATCGGCAGCGCCACGGGGTCGGGCGCGTGGCCGCGGGCCCGCCGGACGATGCTCTCGCGCCCGGCGACGACGCGCGTGACCGAGTCGTCATAGCGGGCCCGGATGACGCGGTCGTGGGCGAGGAAGCCGTCGGCAAGCGCGGCCAGCCGGTCGAGCGCGTCGGCGTCGTCGGTGGCCAGCGGCTCGTCGGTCAGGTTGCCCGACGTGAGGACGATCGGCCGTCCGATCGCGTCGAGCAGGAGGTGGTGGAGCGGCGTGTAGGGCAGGAACACGCCGAGGCGCCGGTTCCCGGTCGCGACCGACGGCCCCAGCTGCGGCTCACCCGGGACGAGCGCCTCGAGGAGGACGATCGGCCGGGCCGGGCTCGTGAGCAGGGCGCGCTCCGCCGACCCGAGCCGACACAGCCGCTCGGCCGCGGCGACGTCGCGAACCATGATCGCGAACGGCTTCGCCCAGCGGTGCTTCCGCTCCCGGAGGCGCTGGACGGCGAACTCGTCCGTCGCGTCGCAGGCGAGGTGGTAGCCACCCAGGCCCTTGACCGCGACGATGCCCCCGCGCGTCAGGGAGGCGACCGCGGCGGCGAAGGCGTCCTCGCCGAACGCCTCCGGCCCCGCGCTCCCCGTCCGCCGCCAGGCGAGGCGCGGCCCGCAGGCCGGGCACGCGACCGGTTCGGCGTGAAAGCGTCGATCGGCGGGATCCGCGTACTCGCGGGCGCACGCGGGGCAGAGCGGGAACGCCGCCATCGTCGTGCTGGCCCGGTCGTAAGGCAGCTGGTCGATGATCGTTGCCCGCGGCCCGCAGTTGGTGCAGTTGGTGAACGGGTACCGGTAGCGCCGATCGGCAGGATCGAACAGCTCGACGAGGCAGTCGTCGCAGGTCGCGATGTCCGGCGGGAACAACCGGTCGACGGAGGCCGCGACGATGCTCTCTTCGATCGCGAACGGCACTGCCAGCGTCGCGGCGGCCGCCGCGTCGAGCGGGACGACGGTCACCCGCTCCACCCGGGCGCGGGGCGGCGCGTCGGACTTCAGGCGCCGGGCGAATGCGTCGAGGGCCGCGGCGGTCCCGGCAGCCTCCACCTCGACGCGCCCTGCCGCGTTGCGGACGCGGCCCGCGAGGCCAAGCTCGGTCGCGAGCCGCCAGACGAAGGGGCGGAACCCGACGCCCTGGACGACGCCCTCGACGGTGAACGCCCTGGCCACGGCCGGCGCGGGCGCACTGGGGCCGTTGGCGTCGTCCGCAGCGGGGACACGGGAGCCGTGCTCCGCGGCGCCGGAACGAGCGCCAACCGATGCAGCCATGCGCATAGATTGCCGCCGGTCGGTCTTCCGCGTGACCTGCCGAACGGCCCGCATTCGTCACCCGGATCGCCGCGCTTCGCCCGATGGTGCCGGGCCTGCCTCGTCATCCGATCAGGTGACCTTTGGCCGGTACTCCTTCGGAACCAAGTCGCAACTTTCGGCACTGTCGGAGGCGCGGACCGCGACCGACGATGAAGCCAAATGAGGGCGCGCTGTCCCCGGCGTCGAGCCGCGGCCGGCGTGTCGTCTCGACGATGGCCTTCGCCGTCCACAGGAGGCATGCGCTTCGATGATCGCGGCACCCCGGAACGAGACTCGAGATCCCCTGGCAATACCGGGCGCGGAGCCGCCGGCTTCGGCCGGACCCGCGCCCGGGACACCACCCTGGACCCCGCTCTTCGTCGCCGCCGACTACTGCAAGGGCTGCTCGCTCTGCATCGGCGTGTGCGAGAGCCGGGCGATCGCCCTCGACATGGAACGAGTCAACGCGCTCGGGTATCACCCGGTTCGCCTGGTGGACGCCGCCGCGTGCACCAGCTGTGCGCTGTGCGCCCGGGTCTGCCCGGATTGCGTCCTGACGATCGTCGCGCCGCCCCGGCGTGCCGCGACGAGGCTGGCGCCGGCCGTGCCGGCCGGCGGGATCGCGTGATGCCGAACGTGCAGCACCATCCCTTCACGCACGAAGCGACCCGGACCTGGGCGCCCGACCATCTCCCCCACGGCCACCGCGTCCTGATGAAGGGCAACGAGGCGATGGCGGAGGCCGCGATTCGCGCCGGGTGCGATGCCTACTTCGGCTACCCCATCACGCCGCAGGCGGAGCTCCTCGAATGGATGGCCCGCCGCATGCCCGAGGAGGGCAGGGCGTTCGTCCAGGCCGAGAGCGAGCTCGGGGCGATCAACATGGCGCTCGGCGCAGCCGCGACGGGCGCCCGCGTGATGGTCAGCAGCTCGTCGCCGGGCATCAGCCTGATGGCCGAGGCGATGAGCTACATGGCGGCCGGCGAGGTTCCGGTCGTGCTGGTCAACGTCATGCGCGGCGGCCCGGGCCTCGGCAGCATCGGCCCGTCGCAGTCCGACTACTTCCAGGCGACGAAGGGGCACGGCCACGGCGACTACCGGGTGCCCGTGCTCGCGCCATCGTCGATCGGCGAGGCGATGACCCTCATGGCCGACGCGTTCGAGCTCGCGGAGCGGTACCGGACGCCGGTCATGATCCTTGCCGACGGCACCCTCGGCCAGGCGATGGAGCCGGTCGAGCTCGACTTCCGCGAGCCGCCGCGCCTCCCGACGCCCTGGGCGGTCGACGGCGCCAACGGCCGGGCGCCCCGGGTCGTGCGGTCGCTCCACCTCAAGCCCGAGGACCTCGAGGCCCACAACCAGGACCTGCAGGCCAAGTACGCGCGGATCGCGGCCCGTGAAGTCAGGTGGGCCGGGGAGCGGCTCGCCGACGCCGACGTCGTGATCGTGGCCTACGGGACGGCGGCGCGGGTGGCCCGCACGGCGATCGCCCAGGCCCGCGAGCAGGGCATTCGGGCCGGGCTCTTCCGGCCGATCACGCTCTGGCCGTTCCCGTCCCAGGCGCTCGACGATGTCGCCCGGGATGTCCGCGGCCTGCTCGTCGTCGAGATGTCGGCCGGCCAGATGGTCGAGGACGTCCGGCTCGCCGTGGAAGGCCGGGTGCCCGTGTCGTTCGAGGGACGGACCGGGGGAATGATCCCGAGCCCCGCCGAGATCGTCGCCCGGCTCCGGGAGATGCTCGACGGCCCCGCGCCCGAACGGCCACGCGAGAAGGCGATGGCGGAGGCGTCCCGATGAGCCTGCAGATCCCCGAGGGCGCGCGGGTCATCTTCGAGCGCCCGGAGCTCCTCAACGACCGAAGCACGCACTACTGCCCGGGCTGCGGGCACGGCGTCGTCCACCGCCTGATCGCCGAGATCCTCGGCGAGCTCGGTGTCGGTCCCCGGACGATCGCCGTGGCGCCGGTCGGCTGTGCGGTCTTCGCGTACGACTATCTCGGCGTCGACTGGGTCGAGGCCCCCCACGGGCGGGCGCCCGCCGTGGCGACCGGCGTGCGGCGGGTGCGGCCCGATGCGTTCGTCCTCACCTACCAGGGCGACGGCGACCTCGCCGCCATCGGCACGGCGGAGATCATCCACGCGGCGGGCCGCGGCGAGCTGCTCACCGCGGTGTTCGTCAACAACGGCATCTACGGCATGACCGGCGGCCAGATGGCACCGACGACGCTGCTCGGCCAGAGCAGCACCTCGTCGCCCCTCGGGCGCGACGCGGCGCTCCACGGCTACCCGATCCCGATGACCGAGATGCTGGCGCTGATGCCGGGGGTCGCGTATGCCGCCCGCGGATCGGTGGCCGACCCGCAGTCGATCGGCCGGACCAAGCAGTACCTCCGCAAGGCCTGCCAGGTCCAGCTCGAAGGGCGCGGGTTCGCGATCGTCGAGGTGATCAGCAACTGCCCGGTCGGCTGGGGCATGACGCCCCAGGAATCGATCGACCGGCTGCGCGACGTCGTCGCCGCCCACTACCCGCCCGGCGTCATCGTCGACCGGACGAAGGCCGTCGAGCCGAAGGAGGGCTGATCGATGGAACGCTCGATCATCTTCGCCGGCTTCGGCGGCCAGGGGCTGCTCTTCGCCGGCCAGGTCCTGGCCCGGGCGGCCATGGACGAGGACCTCGAGGTCCTGTGGATCCCCTCGTACGGGCCGGAGATGCGGGGCGGCACGGCGTACTGCACCGTGCTGATCGGCGACGAGCCGATCGGGTCGCCGGTCGTCGACCAGGCCTGGGCCGCGGTCGTCCTCAACCCGCCGTCGCTCCAGCGGTTCGGGCCGGTCGTGGCGCCCGGGGGCGTGCTGGTCGTCAACGACACGCTCGTCGAGGCCGAGTCCGGCCGGACCGACGTCGACGAGCTGCGACCGCCGTGCACGCAGCCTCGCCCGCGAGGCGGGTGACGACCGGCTGGTGAGCGTCGCCGCACTCGGCGCCCTGATCGGCCGGACCGGCCTCGTGTCTGCCGACGCCGTCCGCCACGCCCTGACGGAGATCGTCGGGAAGAAGCGGCCGGCGGTGCTCGAGGCTGACCTCGCCGTCTTCGAGCGTGGCCTGGCGTTCGGCGCCGGCGTCCCGGCGGGGACCTAGCGCGAACCGGAAGCCAGCGGGAACCTGGAAGGAAGAAGCGGCCGCCACCCGCCACGTCCGGCGGGGTGGCGGCCGCTCGAGACCGCGGGCGCCAGGGGGTCAGGTGGCGCCGGCCGGCCTCACGTGAATCAGCTCATTCCCGCGGCGTATCGGCACCACCACCGCCGCCGCTGGCGGGGCGGGTGCAGGGACGCGCCGGGCGCGACGATCGGAGCGTTGTCACGCCGGTCCCCCGATCGCCCGGAGGCGGCTGGCGAGGCTGCCGCCCTCGACGTGCTTGAGGATCGTGGCCCCGATGCCGGCCGCGCGGGCCTCGCGCGCTTCGTCCGCGCCGAGGTAGGCCGTCAGCACGACGATGCGGGTGCGCGGGACCACGCCGTCGAGCGCGTCTGCCACGACGGTCCAGCCCCCGCGGAGGGCGCCGTCGACGATCACGAGGTCGGGATCGCACGTCCGTGCGGCGACCGCGGCGGACGCCGCCGAGCGGACCTCCCCGACGATGGCAAAGCCATGCCGCGCCAGGTGCGCCGCAAGCGCGTCCGACGACCCGACGTGGTCGCTGACGATGAGGAGGCGGCGCGCGGGCGACGCGATCGGCTGGGGCATGCCGCAAGGTTCCCCCGCATTGGTCGCGCCGGCACCCGCCCGGCGGCCCATTGAAGGGGGCCGTTCGGCCCTGCCACGTTGCCCGATTTCCGGAAGAGACTACGGTGCGTGGTGGACGTCGCAGGGGACGCGCGGCGTCCACCACTGCTCTTGCGGTGCCCATCGCGCGCGCCGCCCCTTCCGACCTCGCTCCACTCGACGCCCGCGCGTCCGTGTGCCGTCGCTACAGGTAGTGCGTGCGGCGCGCCTGGGCCGTCAGGTCCTCGCGGAAGTCGGGGTGCGCGATGGCGATGAGCGCCTTCGCCCGCTCGCGGATCGACTTGCCGTAGAGCTCGGCGACGCCCCACTCGGTGACGACCGAGCGGACGTGGGCCCGGGTCGTGACGACGCCGGAACCCTCCGCGAGGAACGGCGTGATCCGCGAGATCCTTCCGTCCGACGCGGTGGATGGCAGCGCGATGATGGCCCGGCCTTCGGGGGCGAGCGCCGCGCCGCGGATGAAGTCCATCTGCCCGCCGACGCCGGAGTAGAGCGACCAGCCGATCGAGTCGGCGCAGACCTGGCCGGTCAGGTCGATGGCGATCGCCGAGTTGATCGCCGTCATCCGTCGGAAGGACCGGATGATGTGGGTGTCGTTCGTGAAGTCGCACGCCCGCATCTCGATCATCGGGTTGTCGTCGGCGAAGCGGTAGAGGCGCTCGGTTCCCATCATGAACGTGGCGACGATCTTGCCGCGATTGCGCTCCTTGGCCATCCCGGTGACCGCGCCCGGCCTCGACAAGGTCGAGCACGCAGTCGGTCATCAGCTCGGTGTGGACGCCCAGGTGCTGCTTGTCGCGCAGGCAGGCGGCGACAGCCGTCGGGATGGCGCCGATCCCCATCTGGAGGGTCGCGCCGTCCGGGACGAGGTCCGCGACGAACTCGCCGATCCGCTGCTCGACCTCCCCGATCGGGCCGTCCGGCCGCGGACAGGGCGGCACGCTCACCTCGACGCCCAGGTCGATCTCGGACACGTGGATGAAGCTCTCGCCCAGCGTCCGGGGCATCGCCGCGTTGACCTGGGCGATCACGACCCGGGCACGCCGGATGGCGGCCTTCATCGCCTCCACCGACGTGCCGAGCGAGCAGTACCCGTGCTGGTCGGGCGGCGAGACGTTGCAGAGGACGGCATCCAGGGGGAACAGGTTCGCATCGAACAGGTGGGGCACGTCGGACAGGAAGACCGGCACGTACTCGGCCCGGCCCTCGTTGACGGCGCGCCGGGCATTGGGGCCGATGAACAGGGCGAGGTGCCGGAAGTGGCCGGCCATCTCCGGGGCCAGGTGCGGGCCGGGCCCTTCGATGTGCAGGTGGACGATCCGGACGTCCTCGAGCTCGGGCGCCCTGGCCACGAGGGCGTCGAGCAGCACGCTGGGCGCCGCCGAAGCGCACTGGACGTACACCTGGTCGTGTGACCGGATCCCCGCCACGGCCTCGGCGGCGCTCACGATCCTCATGCGGACAGCCTCCACGGCAGCTCAACCACGCGTCCGGCGCGGGGCGCATCGGCCCGCCGCCGGGCGGTTGGCGTTTGTCCGAAGTCTCGGGCCTGGCCCGCCGTGGCCGGAGGGCCGACCGGCCCACCGCCGCGCGCCAACGGGCCCGAACGCGGTCGGAGCCCCTTTGATTGCGATTTCATGACAATCGCTTGACCACGCCCCAATCAGCATCCCGGTATCCTCGTCGCGGCCCGGATTGCGCGCGCCGGCTGCCGGGCCTGGGGTGCGGTGCCTCGCGCGCCGCCCGCCAGCCGCCGGGCGACCGGACCATCTCAACCGCATCGGGTTCTACGGAGGATCCATGGATCGCGTCACTGACCGCGGGCGTGCGGCCCGGCGGCACCCTGCCCGGCTCCTCGGCGCTGTGCTCGTCACGCTGGTTGCGGTGCCCCTCGCCGCTCCGTTCGCGTCGGCTGCCCGCGCGGCCGACCCGCTGACGCTCAGCACCCCATACCCGAGCGTGGCGGTCCAGCCCGGTGCCAGCGTCTCGTTCCCGATCACGGTCACCAGCGACGCGCTGCGCGTCGTGGACCTGTCGATCGACGGGACCCCGCAGGGCGGCGCCGCCCGCCTGACGGGCGGAGGCTTCACCGTCGACAGCGTCCAGGCGGATGCCGAGAAGCCGGCCGCCGTGAGCCTCGACGTGATCCTGCCGGCGGACGCCAGCGGGACCATCCCGCTGACCGTTCGCGCCCGGTCGGGCGGCCTGACCGCAGACCTGCGACTCTCGATGCGGGTCGAGAGCGGAGCAGGCGGGAGCGTGACGATCGATCCCGTCACCGGCCAGAAGACCGCCGCAGGCGGCACGCTCAGCTACAGCCTCGCCATCCACAACAACACGCCGCGGGACACGACCTTCACCTTCTCGACCCAGCAGCCGGCCGGCTGGCAGGTCAATGCGCTGCCGGGCGGCTCGAGCCAGGCCACCAGCCTCAAGGTCCCGGCCGCCGGCACGGGCAGCGTCAGCGTCAGCGTCGCACCGCCCTCCGGCGCCGCCGCGGGTGACTACCAGGTCGAGGTGGATGTGGCGGCCGACGGGAACATCCAGCCCGACCCGGCCCTCCTGCCGGTCACGATCACCGGCAGCTACACGCTCAGCCTCGACCCGACGCAGGACGAGACCCTGGCGATGACGGCGCAGGCTGGCGCCGTCCAGAAGTACACCTGGGTCATCTCGAACACCGGGTCGGGAACGCTGACGGGGATCACGATCAGCGCGACGCCGCCGACAGGCTGGACGACGACCTTCGACACCCCGACGATCGACCGGCTCGATCCGGGCAAGACGCAGAACGTGACCGCGTCCGTCACGCCCGCGTCGAACGCGGTCGCAGGCGACTACCGTCTCGCCTTCAACGTCACCTCCGCGACGAGCCCGTCGGTCCCCGCCGCGACCGCCACCGAGACGGTCCGGGTCACGGTCCAGGTCGGGCTCAACTGGCTCGATCGTCGGGGGCGCCCTGATCGTGCTCGTGTTCATTGCCCTGAGCTGGATGTTCGGGCACTTCGGACGGCGCTGACCGATGGTCGCGCAGGAGGCACCGTCGAGCGTCGAACGCGACACCGGCCGCGAGCCGGTCATCGAGGCGCTCGGCCTGACCAAGCGGTACGGCGACCGGACCGCGGTCGACCGGCTCAGCTTCGAGGTGCGGCCCGGCGAGGTGTTCGGGCTGCTCGGACCCAACGGCGCCGGCAAGACGACCACGGTCCTGATGCTCCTCGGGCTCACCGAGCCGACCGCCGGCGAGGCCCGGGTGGTCGGCGTCAATCCGATGCATGACCCGCTCGAGGTGAAGCGGCACGTCGGGTACATGCCCGACAGCGTCGGCTTCTACGACGGGATGTCCGGCCGCCGGAACCTGGCCTACACCGGGCGGCTCAACCGGATCCCCGGCGCCGTCGCGGCGCAGCGGATCGACGACCTGCTCGACCAGGTCGGCCTGGCCGACTGTCGCCGATCGAGCCGTCGAGACGTACTCCCGCGGGATGCGCCAGCGCCTCGGCATCGCCGACGCGCTCCTCAAGGACCCGTCCGTCCTGATCCTCGACGAGCCGACCGCGTCGCTGGATCCGGAGGGCGTCGCGGAGCTGCTCGCGCTCATCGATCGGATCGCGGCGGAGCGGCAGATTGCCGTGCTGCTCTCCTCCCACCTGCTCGACCAGGTCCAGTCGATCTGCCATCGGGTCGGCATCTTCTACAAGGGCCGCCTCATCGCCGACGGGACGGTCCGTGAGCTCGCCGGCGAGGGAGCCCGGACCGAGGACGCGGTCGAGGTCGGCGCCCGGACGGCCGGCGGCCAGACGGCCTCGATCGACCAGGTGCGGACAGCCCTGCTCGGCGTCGCCGGGGTCGCCTCCGTCGCGGCCGACCCGCAGGACCTGGGCATCGTGATCGTCACGGGCAGGCCCGGGATCGCGGCCGATCTCGTGCCGGCCTTGACGGCCGCGGAGCCTCGACTCGACCACCTCCGAACCCGCGAGGAGCGCCTCGATTCGATCTATCGCCGCCTCGTCCATGCGGCCGCCGACCTGCCGGAGGGGAGCCGCGACGACGGGCAGGCATCTCCTGGCTCGGCTGCCGGCCCGGCCGCCGGCTCCGGCGCCGGACGCCCGGGCGGGGAGCATCGCCGCGAGAACCGCTGCGCCGACGACCACGGCCGGCGCCCCGGTCCCCCGAATCCACCGTGCCCCGCGGCGAGCCGGCCGACCCGAGGCGCCGGGCGGTGTGGGCGACGACCAGCCCGGACAGCCCGGCGGCGCCGACGTCCCGGACGATCCGACGGACGGAGGACCCCGATGAGCGGAGCGGCCTCGCAGGTGGAGCCGGACGGCCCGCGCCCGGCCAGCCGCGCGGATCGGCCGCCGTCGGGCGGCTGGCGGATCGTGGCGGACAAGGAGCTCACGGATCACCTCGGGAGCGTCCGATTCGCGGTCGTCTTCGCCGTCCTCGCGCTGGCCGGCCTGGCCGCGATCTACTCGGTCTCCCAGCAGATCACCGCTGTCGCCGCGAGCCTGCGGACGAGCGACAGCCTGTTCCCGCTGCTGTTCACGCTCAGCGCCTCGGACGTGGCCGGGGCGACCCAGCAGACGGCCACCACGCCCCTGCCCGCGTTCGTGACCCTCGTCGCGTGGCTCGCACCGCTGTTCGGCATCGCCTTCGGATTCGACGCCGTGAACCGCGAGCGCTCCGAGCGGACGCTGCCCCGCCTGCTCGCCCAGCCGATCTACCGCGACGACGTGATCAACGGCAAGTTCGTCGCCGGCCTCACCGCCGTGGCGATCGCCCTCGGCGCGATCCTGCTGATCATCACGGCCTGGGGCGTGCTGCAGCTGGGGGTCGTGCCGACCGCCGAAGATGCTGCCCGGCTCCTCGTCTGGTATGTCTTCACGGTCGTCTACATCGGCTTCTGGCTGGCCCTCGCGACGCTGTGCTCCGTGCTGATGCGCCGGGCCGCATCGTCGGCCCTGGTGTCGATCTCGGCCTGGCTCGTGTTCTCGCTGTTCGGCGGCTTGCTGAGCAGCACGCTCGCTGGCCTGCTGTCGCCGCTCGGCGCCGCGCCGACCCAGGCCCAGGCGCTGGCCAACAGCCGCCTCGTCGACGCGATCAACCGGATCAGCCCGGATGGCATGTTCCAGGTCGCGACCCAGGCGATCCTCAACCCGCACCTGACGCAGTCGATCATGACGACCGACCAGCTCGTGGCGGCGGCCCAGCAGGGCACGCTCGCGACGTCGATCCTCTCGCTGGACCAGAGCCTGCTCGTCGTCGGCCAGCAGCTGCTCGTGATCGTCGGCATCACGGCGGTCGCCTTCGGGCTCGCCTACATGGCGTTCATGCGCCAGGAGGTGCGCGCCTGACGGTTGGCGTCCGGGTCGGCCGGGCGGTGGGTCGGGGCGCGGCAGGGAGACGGAGCTCGAGCTGCTGAAGGGCGCCGCGACCGGACACCGCCGCGACCGGACACCGCCGCGACCGGACACCGCCGCGACCGGACACCGCCGCGACCGGGCGGCGCGACACACGGGTGGCCACGTGGCCCGGTGCGGCGGACAGACGCCACGACCGGGCCGGCGTCCTTCACGGCGCCGCACGGGCGGGCCACGTCGCCTGGTACGAGCATGCCCCATCCGTCCCGTGGACGCGACCGATCCGAGATCGGAGAATCGGCGCCGATGCCGACGCTCGACCCGTACCGCACGCTCCTGGTCCACCCGGAGGCCGACGCGGAGATCATCCAGGCGGCCTACCGCAAGCTCGCCCAGCGCTATCACCCGGACGTCGCCGGGTCGCCGGACGCCGCCGCCCGGATGGCCGAGCTCAACGCGGCGCGCGACCTCCTCGCCGACCCCGAGCGACGGGCTGCCTACGACCGGGCCGCGGCACGCCGGGATCGGTCACCCGGCGCGGATTCTCGCCCCGGCCACCGAGGCCGCTCCTCCGCGCCCGAGGAGCGAACGGCCCGAGGCCGCTCCGCGGCGGGCGGTGCCCCACGCCTGGCCCGACGCTCCGCCGGTCGGTCCCGCGGAGGCCGGTCCGGCCCCCGGCCGCCCGGCGGGGACGATCCTGCACTTCGGGCGCTACGCGGGCTGGTCGCTCGGCGAGGTCGCCCGGGCCGACCTCGAGTACATCGAGTGGCTCGACCGGACGCCGATCGGGCGATCCCACCGCGCGGAGCTCGACGCGCTTCTCCGGCAGGCGGGACGGCGGGGAGTCGCGGCGGCGGAGGGCCGACGGGGGCCGTCCAGGGGACGCTGACGGGTCGCCGTCCCCGGCCGCGTCCCCGGGCGCGGCGCCCGGCCGCGGTCGCGGGCGCGGGCGAGTCTGAACAGACACCGCCGACGGCTGCACCTCAGTTTCGCGCAGTCTCATTCAGCACGCGGCTGGCGTGCACAGGTATGAGACCTCGTCGGGCTGGATCGCTGCCCTCGCAACCCCGTCGTCAACCAGTTGCGACTGACAACGCGGCTCCGGCGGGCGGCGAAGCGTCCACGTGCGGATCTGCGGGCCCGGCCGGGGGCGCAGCGTGGCGTCAGGCGTCCCGATTAGTCGGCTGATGAATGAACGTGCAGCTCGCCGGCGTGACCTTGCCGTTGGCCGCGCAAGCCGGCGGCGCACGCGACGCTGGCGCGGCGCAATCCTGGGGCGGCGCGATCCCGGGGTCAGGTACCCGAGCCGGGCAGCCGATGCTTGGCGACGAACGCCGCCGCCTGAGCCCGGCGCTGGAGGTTGAGCTTCGAGAGGATCGAGCTGACGTAGTTCTTCACGGTCTTGTCCGAGAGGAAGACCTCCGAGGCGATCTCCTTGTTGGTCTTGCCCTCGGCCACGAGCTGGAGGATCTTCTGCTCCTGCGCCGTCAGCTGGGCGAGCTCGTCCGTGTAGGTGCCCGACGCGATGCGACGGACGCGCTCGAGGACCTTCTCGGTCACGGCGGGGTCGAGGAGCGATTCCCCGCGCCCGACCGACTCGAGCGCGGCCACGAGATCGCGGGCCCGGATCTGCTTGAGGAGATAGCCGGACGCGCCGGCGATGATCGCGGAGAGGACCGCCTCCTCGTCGGGGTAGCTCGTCAGCATCACGACGCGGGTCGCCGGCAATTCGGAGCGGATCTCGCGGCACGCCTCGATGCCCGAGCCGTCGGGCAGGCGCACGTCCATCACGACGAGGTCCGGCTGGAACTTGCGGGCGGCCTCGAGCGCCTCCTCGACGCTCCCCGCCTCGGCGACGACCTGGAACCTCTCGCGGCGCTCGATCAGGGCGACGAGGCCCTGGCGGACCACCTCGTGATCGTCGACGACGAGCAGGCGCAGTGGACGCTGCTCGGGCTGCTCCGTCATGGCGAAGTGCGTTCCTCCGGTGGATCCGTTCCGAGGGCCTGCTCGGGGCTGCCGGTCGCGTTGCCGCGCGGCACGCGGACGATGATACGCGTCCCGGCGTCGGGTTGACTTTCGATCGTCAGGGTGGCATCGATCGAGGAAGCGCGAGATCGCATGTTCCGGAGGCCCTGGTGGCTGAGCCCGCGCGGGGCGGCGGGATCGAAGCCGATGCCGTTGTCGATGATCTCGATCACCACGCCCGAGCCGTCGTCGGACGGTCGGACGGCGATGATCGCGCGAGTCGCCTTGGCGTGGCGGGCGATGTTGCTGAGCGCCTCGCGGGTGATCGACAGCAGCTCGAGCGACTGGCCCTCGTCGAGGAGGAGCGCCACGTCGGGCCGGGCGCGAAGCTCGACGTCGACCATGGTGTTGACCCGGAACTCGTCGGCGAGCGCGGCGACACCCTCGACGTAGCCCACCCCGTCGAGGAGCTGGGGGCGCAGCCCGAAGATGAAGTTGCGGATGTCGCGGATCGTCTGGTCGAGGCTCTCGATGGCGCGCTCCACCCGGCGGCGGGCCTCCCCGGGCTCCTCCTCCATGATCTCGGGAACGTCCTCGAGCGAGAGCCCGACCGCGTAGATCGACTGGATGACGCCGTCGTGGAGGTCGCGACCGATCCGCTCGCGCTCCTCGACGATCGCGAGGCGCTCGACCTGCTCGTGCAGCCGCGCGTTCTCCATCGCGATCGCGGCGTGGGCCGCGAACGTCTCGACGATCTGCTGGTCGGCCTCCGTGAAGCCGCCCGGCTTGTCGGCCAGGTACAGGTTGCCGATCGTGCGGCCGTGGATCGCGACGGGGACGCCGAGGAACGCGTGCATCACGGGGTGGTTGGCCGGGAATCCGTGGCGCCGGCGGTCCGTCGCGATGTCGTCGATCCGGAACGACTGGTTCTCGCGGATGATCAGGCCGAGGATCCCGTGGCCGCGCGGCGGCGAGCCGATCCGGGCGCGCTCGGCGCGGCTGATGCCGCTCGTGATGAACTGGTCGATGAAGCCCTCTGGATCGATGATCCCGAGGGCCGCGTGGGCGGCCCCCGTGAGCGCGCGGACACTGTCGACGATCACCTGCAGCACGCGTTCGACCGACAGCACGGCCGCCATCGCCCGGATGCCCTCGTCGAGCGCGCCGAGCCGCTCCGCCGAATGGGCCAGCTCCTCGCGCAGGCCGGCCGACTCGAGACCGATCGCGAGCAGCCGGGCGACGATCCGCGAGCCCGCGGCGGGGCGGTCGAGGTACAGCGTCCCGGCCCGGCCGGACCGATCGTCGGCCGCGGCACGAATGTCGATCGCGGTGACCCCCGGCGCGCCGCCCGCCCGGCCGCCGCTTCAGCGTGCCCGCGCCGGCCGCGATCGGGGGAAGCGGCGGGAACGTCGCGTCGAGATAGGCGCCGCGGGCACTCGTCGCGTTGAGGATCTCCTCGAGCAGCTGGCCGCGAGCCGCTGGATGGGCTTCCGGCGAGCCGGCCCACCGCTCGAGCACCTCGAGGGCGGCCAGCAGGGCATCCGGATCGACCACCGGGGGACGCGAGTCTTCGGTCACCCGGCGAGCGTAGCAGGGTCCCGTGCGTGCGTGTGGTCGCGACCTGCCGCCGCGAGCCTCGTCGTCGATGCCCCCGGCGCACGCGCCGGCGACCGCGCGGCGTGCTCCGGCGGGTCGCCCCCGGCCGTTCCTGCGATTCCGCGGTCGGCGGTTCCCCAGCGGCGTGCACGATCGTCGACCGATTCATTCGTCGGTGGGCATATCGGCCCGGGCGGACCACCGATAGGTGACAAAGGTCACATCGGGGCCCTCGACGCGTTGTTTAGCATCTCCCCATGGACTCTCCGACGCGCCCCACCGATCCCCTGCCCCTCGGGTCCGGTTCGGATCTCGCGACGCCCGCCGAGGCCGCCCTCCCGGGCAGCGTCACGCGACGTGGCTTCCTCCGCGGCGCGGCCCTGGCCGGAGGCGGCCTGGTCGCGGCCACGGTCGCGGCCTGCGCGCCGGCCGCGGTTCCGGCCTGGCAGTACGCGACCGCGAAGCCCGCCGCGGCCCCGAGCGCCGCGCCCGCATCGGCGCCAGCCGCGTCGGCGCCGCCGCGTCGGCAGCCCCTGCGTCGGCAGCCCCTGCGTCGCCTGCACCCGCCACCCCCGGCGCGAGCAGCATGCCCGAGGCGACTCCCGCGCCGGCGTCGCCCGCGCCATCCGCCTCGCCCATCCCGAACCTGCCGGCCGGCTGGAGCGAGCACGACTACAACGCCCGCCAGGTCGTGCGCCGCTACGTCGGCTCGCTGGCCCCGGCCCTCAAGGGCATCTTCGATCCCGTCAACCCGGCGATCTTCACCCAGCTCGCGGACATCCTCGGCGCGGCCGACAACTATCCCGAGCTGGCCCAGCCGCCCGCCTTCGCCCAGGTGCCACAGGTCTACCTCAACGACATCCTGGCGCCGCTCAAGCCGACGACCCAGGGCGGGGTCAAGGTCTTCGACCTCACGATCGACGAGCTCCAGCAGAAGATCGACGAGCTGAAGGACCCGATCGCCGCATTGGGCTACAACAAGCAGTGGCCAGGCCCGACGATGCGGGTCACCGAAGGCGAGAAGGTACGGGTCACCTTCACGAACAACATGAAGGAGACGACCGGCGTCCACTTCCACGGTGTCGACTTCGACAACTTCTTCATGGACGGCGTCCCGTTCGTGACCCAGAAGCCGTTCGCGGCCGGCGAGAAGTTCACCTACGAGTTCACCGCGACGCCCGCCGGGTCGCTGATGTACCACTCGCATCACAACGCGACCGACCAGGTCGGGCGCGGCCTGCTGGCGGCCTTCATCGTCGACCCGAAGGACGACCCCGACCCGAAGAAGGCGTACCAGAAGCTCTACGGCGAGGCCTACGACCGCGAGTACATCTGGATCTCGAACGACACGCTGGGCGGGTTCACCATCAACGGGCACGGGTTCCCGGCCACCGTGCCGGTCCTCGCGGCGGTCGGCGAGAAGGTGCTCATCCGCTTCATGAACGAGGGGATCATGATGCACCCGTGGCACAGCCACGGATTCAGGATGCACGTCGTCGCCCGTGACGGCGCGCCGCTCGGCAGCGCCGCGTTCTTCGCGGACACGCTGGGCGTCAACCCGGGCGAGCGGTGGGACGCGATCATCACCGCGGACCGGCCGGGCATCTGGGCGTTCCACTGCCACATCCTGCCCCACGTCGAGGGCACCGACGGCATGTTCGGAATGGTGAGCACGCTCATCGTGCTGCCGACGGCCAAGGACGTCGACGCGGTCGTGGGCGCCGTCGCCGCGGCCTACAAGCCCTAGGCTTCCAGTCGGGACGACCACCACGTCCCACCAAGGGTCCGAATGGCGCGAATCGAAACGATCCTCCTTGCCTCCGACGCATCGCCCGCGTCGGAGGCTGCCGAGGAGCAGGCGATCGAGCTGGCCGCCCGCCTGGGCGGCCGCCTGGTCGTGATCTCGGTCGTCGGCGGCGCTCCGGCCGTCCGCGCGGCGCGACAGCTCTCCATCGAGGCGATCGTCCAGCGTGCCCGGGCCGCCGGCGCCGAGGCCACCGGCCTGACCTGGGAGGGCGACGCCGGCGAGACGATCGTCGAGGCCGCCGAGGCGGAGTCCGCCGACCTCATCGTGGTCGGGACGCACGAGCGCGGGGCCGTCGGGCGCCTCTTCCTGGGCTCGGTCTCCGATCACGTGGTGCGCCACGCGCGCTGCCCTGTCATGGTCGTCCGTCCGGCGCGGATCGCCGCTTCGTCGTCGCCTGCCGGGACCTGACCCGGCGGTCTCCAGCGTCCTCGGGGTCCCGCCGGATCGGGGCCGCCGACGGTTCGCCGCGCACGGGACGTTCGGCCCCTGCGCGTCGGGGTAGGCGCGAGTATCGTCGAAACGTGCGCCACTCCTCGGACGTCGACGGCCTGGCCGTCGACCCAGCCATCCTCGACGCGGTCGGTGCGCCCGTCATCGTCGCCGACCTCGAGGGGGTCATCCGGGCAGCCAATGCCGCGGGAGCTGACCTCACCGGGCGGCCGCGGGCCGCGCTCCTCGGCCTCCCTCTCTGGGAGGCGCTCTATGAACCGCCGCTCCGGGCCGCGGCGCGCGACGCCGTTGAGGGCCTTCTTGGCGAGGCGGCCCGGCGCGCGGCACACACGCCGGCGCCCGGATCGGCGACGGCGAACCCCGAATTCGAGGGCCGGATCGTCGGCGGGCCGGGCCAGGCACATCCGGCTGGCGAGTGGGCGATCCAGGGCTGGGTCGCCAGGCTGGTGGTCTCTGCCGGCCGGGCGGCATGCCTCGTCCTGACGGGCACCGAGGCGCATCGCCGCCGCCGCGCGATCCATGCCCTGGCGGAGACCGAGGGGCGCTACGAGGCGCTCGTCAAGCTCTCGCCCGATTCGATCGTGGTCCACCAGGACTGGCGCGTCGTGTTCGCGAACCCGTCGGCCGCCCGGCTCCTCGGCGCGGCCGACCCCGCCGATCTGCTCGGCCGCAGTCCCCTCGACTTCGTGGATCCCGCCGACCGGGCCGTCGTTCGGGGCCGGATCGAGCACCTGCTGGCGAACGGCGGCTCTGTCCCGCTCATGGAGCAGCGCCACCTCCGGCTCGACGGGCAGGTCGTCGACGTGGAGGTCACGGCGTCGGCCGTCACGTTCAACGGGCGCCCTGCGATCGAGTACATCGCGCGCGACATGCGGGACCGCAAGCGGGCCGAGGCCGCCCTGCGCGAGAGCGAGGCCCGGATCCGGGCGATCTTCGACGAGTCATCCATCGGGATGCTCCTCCTCGACCCGGAGGGCCACTGCATCTCGACGAACCGCGCGCTCCAGCGCCTGCTCGGGTACGACGGGGCCGAGCTCGCGGCAATGACGATCCGGGACATCACCCACCCCGAGGACCTCGCCCTCACGGGCGACGCGATGCGCGGGCTCTTCGCCGGGCGGACGGGCTCGATCGAGATGGAGAAGCGCTACGTCCGGCGGGACGGGTCGGTCCTGACGGCGCACGTCTACGCTTCGCCGGTGCTCGACGAGGCCGGCGTCGTCCGGTACTCGGCCACGATCATGGAGGACATCAGCGCCCGGGCGCTGCTCGAGGAGCAGCTCCGCCAGGCCACCAAGATGGAGGCGATCGGACGCCTCGCGGGCGGCGTCGCCCACGACATGAACAACCTGCTCACCGCCATGAGCGGGTTCGGCCGGCTCGCGCTCGAGGCAGCCGTGCCCGGCTCTGCGCAGGAGCGCGATATCGCCGAGATCCTGAAGGCCGCCGATCGGGCGGCGGCGCTCACGAGCCAGCTCCTGGCGTTCGGGCGCCGCCATGTGATGCAGCTTCGTGTCGTCGACCTCGGCGAAGTCGTGCGGGGCATCGTGCCGATGCTCGTCGCGGCTGATCGGCGAGGATGTCGTCCTCGCCGTCGACACGTCCGCCGGGCCGGACCCGACCTTCGCCGACCCGGGCTACCTGGAGCAGGTTCTCGTGAACCTCGCCGTCAACGCGAGGGATGCGATGCCGTCCGGCGGAACGCTCACCATCGAGACGTCCGGGGCCGAGGTCGACGAGGCGTTCGCCCGTGAGCACGTCGGGCTCCGAAACGGGCGCTACGTCCGGCTCGTGGTGTCGGACACCGGGGTCGGGATGGAGGAGGGCGTTCTCGACCACATCTTCGAGCCGTTCTATACGACCAAGGAGCGCGGGCGCGGCACCGGGCTCGGGCTCTCGAGCGTGTTCGGGATCGTCCAGCAGCTCAACGGGGCGATCTACGCCGCGAGCGAGCCCGGCCGCGGCACGACGTTCACGATCTACCTGCCCGGCACCGATCGGCGCGCCGAGCGACGGCCGGCCGAGCGGGCCCCGGCGTCGCCGCGAGGTGGCCACGAGACCATCCTCGTGGTCGAGGACGAGCCGTCCGTCCGCGATCTCGCGGTCCGGATCCTCGCCGGGTGGGGCTACCGGGTGCTCTGCGCGCCGAGCGGCGAGGCGGCGCTCCAGGTCGCCAGGGATTCCGGGCCGGTCGACCTGCTCTTCACGGACATGGTCATGACCGGCATGAACGGTGCCGAGCTGGCCCGGCGACTCCAGGCCGAACACCCCGCGTGCCCCGCGCTGTACGCGTCGGGCTACACCGACGACGCCGCGGTCCACCGCGGCGTGCTCGACCCCGGGAACCGCGTTCCTGGCCAAGCCGTACTCCGCGACCGACCTCCTCGAGCGGGTACGCGCAGTGCTCGACGCCGGCCCCGCGGTGGCGGGGCGCCGGTAGCGCGGCGCGGACCTGGCCCGTCCCTCGCGGGCCACGACCGGCGCGGGTCCGGGCGCACAGACCCCGGACCCTACTTCGTGTACATGCCCTCCGGGTCGAGCTCCTCCCGGATCAGCCGCAGCTCGTCGGCCGTCGGCGCGGGCGTCTCCACCAGCGCGTCCGCGATCCTGGGAGCCCAGCCGAGCGTCGCCCGGACCTCGTCGAGCGTCGCGCCCGGGTGGAGCGAGTCGAGGCGCATCTCGCCGGCCTCGTCGAAGTGCCAGATCCCGAGGTCGGTGACGACGACCGAGGGCCCCCGTCCGAGCCAGCCCTGCTCCCGCCGGATCCGCTCGGCCTTCTCCGCGCCGCCGAGGTTGCCGGGCGATGTCCGGAAGTCGATCCGCTCGACGAACGAGCGCGCCGACTGGCGCATGATCACGAAGATCTGCTTCGCGTTGATCGCGATCTCGCAGGCCCCGCCGCTCCCCGGCAGGCGGGTCTTCGGGTGGGCGTAGTCGCCGATCACGGTCGTGTTGATGTTGCCGAACCGGTCGATCTGGGCGGCGCCCAGGAACCCGACGTCGATCAGCCCGCCCTGCAGGTAGTACGCGAACAGCTCCCACATCGAGACCGCCGCCGTGGCGCCCGTGACGATCGTGGGATCGCCGATCGAGAGCGGAAGCCGCGCGGGCTGGGCGCCGAACACGCCGGCCTCGTAGACGAGCTCGAGGTCGGGGGCCACGGTCCGCTTGGCCAGGTTGACCGCAATGTTCGGCAGGCCGACGCCGACGAAGCAGACGCGCTGGCCGGCCAGCTCGCGGGCGGCAGCCACGATCATCATCTCGGACCGGGTGAAGCCCGGGTCGGCAGCCTGGCCGGCCATCAGCGGTACTCGCCGTAGTCGACTTCGCCCGACAGCGCCGCACCGGTCGGCCGCAACGACGCGAGCCGCTCCGGGCCGAGCTTCTCGGCATACTCGGCCCGCCCCGGCACGCCGAGGACCCATTCCGCCAGCCAGGCCTCCGTGGCCTCCGCCGAGCGCGAGATCGGGTCCCAGTCGCGGTAGAACCGGTTGTCGCGGTCGTAGCGGCCCTGGACGTACGACGGGTGGGCGCCCCACGGCTCGACCACCACGGCGTCGACGACGATGCCGGGTATCACCGTGCGGTTCGGATCGGCGCGGATCACGGCCGCGTCCACCAGCTCCTCGACAACGACGATGACGCGGTTCGCGGCGAAGGCCGCCTCCTTCTGGCAGCCGAGCAGTCCCCAGACCTGGGTGTTCCCGTCGGCGTCGGCGCGCTGCGCGTGGACCACGGTCACGTCCGGGTTCAGGGGCGGCACGGCGTACACGACCTCGTCCCCGAACGGCGACCGGACCTGCCGGATCCGCGGGTTCACCTTCGGCAGGTCGGTCTCGAAGTAGCTCCGCAGCGGCATGAAGGGCAGCTTGGCGGCGCCGGCGGCATACCGGGCGACCATGCCGAAGTGCGAGTACTCCTCGAGCTCGAGCGTGGCACCCGCGCCCTCGGTGACCCGCCGGATCGCGTTGAGGCCGCCGACGCCGGGATTGCCCAGCCACGAGAAGACCAGCTTGCGGGCGACGCCGGCGGCGACCATCTGGTCGTAGATCAGGTCCGGCGTCATCCGGGCCAGGGTGAGATCGCGCCGGCGCTGCCGGATGATCTCGTGGCCGGCCGCGAACGAGATGAGGTGGGTGAACCCCTCGATCGCGACCGTGTCGCCGTCGCGGACCAGCTCCGCGACCGCGTCGCGCATCGAGGCGACCTTGGAAGCGGCCATCCGCTGGACTCCCGGCGCGTCAGCCGGCGGCGGGGGCAGCGGATCCCGAACGTGCGACCGGGCCGACGGGACCTGCCCCGGTCGCGTGCCGGGTCGCCACCGCCGCGACCGCTTCGCCCAGGATGCGGATCCCGGTCGCGGCCTCGGCCTCGGAGAGGACGAGCGGGGGCGACATGCGGACGACATCGTCGCCCGCCGTGAGCACCAGGAGCCCGCGCTCGAACGCCGCGTGCTCGACCTCGGCCGCGGTGGCGCCGCTGTCGAACTGGATCCCGATCAGGAGGCCCTTGCCGCGAACGTCGCGCACGAGCGCGGGGTGGGCGTCACGAAGCGGGCGCAGGCCGGCGAGGAGCTGGTCGCCGCGGGCGCTGGCGTTGGCGATGAGGCCGCCCTCGAGCAGGGCGATCGTCGCGAGCGCGGCGGCGCAGCTCACCGGGTTGCCGCCGAACGTGCTGCCATGAGCGCCCGCGGTCCAGGTCATCAGGTGCTCCCGGGCGATCAGCGCGCCGATCGGCATCCCGGAGGCGAGGCCCTTGGCCGTCACGAGCACGTCGGGCTCGATGCCCCAGTGCTCCACCGCCCACATCTTCCCGGTGCGGCCCATCCCGGACTGGACCTCGTCGGCAACCAGCAGGATCCCGTGCTGATCGCAGATCCGCCGCAGGCGGGCGAGGAAGGCGTCGTCGGGGACGATGATCCCGCCCTCACCCTGGATCGGCTCCACGACGATGGCCGCGACCTCGTTGGCCGGCACGAGACGGTGGAAGACACGCTGCTCGAGCTCGTCGAGGCCGGCGCTCCCGAAGGGCACGTGGTAGACGCCGGGGAGCAGCGGCCCGAAGTGGGCGTGGTACTTGGCCTTCGACGCCGTGAGGCTGACGCTGCCGTAGGTCCGGCCGTGGAACCCGCCGAGGAACCCGACGATGGCCTGGCGCCCGGTCGCATACCGGGCGAGCTTGATCGCCGCCTCGACGACCTCGGTGCCGGAGTTGCCGAGGAACACCCGGGTCGGGCCCGCCATGGGCGCGATCCGCTCGAGCTCGGCGGCGAGGTGGGCGTAGACGGGCAGGTAGAAGTCGCTCGCCGAGTAGTGGAGCAGCTCGGCGGCCTGGGCCTGGATCGCCTCCACGACGCGCGGGTGGCAGTGGCCCGTCACGTTGACCGCGATCCCGGCGCAGAAGTCGAGGAACCGGTTGCCGTCGATGTCCTCGATCACCGAACCCCGGCCGCGCGTCGGGACGATGGGGTACGCCCGCGGCAGGCTGGGCGACGTGTATGCCTCGTCGAACGCGATGTGGGCGCGCGCCTTCGGCCCGGGCAGCGGCGTCACGAGTCGCGGCGCGGTGCCGGTCCAGTCGTCTTCGTCGGGGCTGACGACCGCCAGGTGCGGGGCGTGACCAGTCGCCGCATCGGCAGCGAGGTCGCCATCCGTGACCGGGACGTCTCCGCTGCCGGGTATGACTGTCACATCCGGGACAGCCGGGACCACGACGGGGCGGATCGACGCCTGGCTCACGGGGCACCTCCGTAGCTGGACCGATGACCTCCTGGGCGCGCGAGGGGCGGGCGCCGAGAGAACGCATAGAAACTATGCAGGCTGGATACGCCCAGTATAGCGGGCTGATGGTCCCAGCGGGTCCTGACCTGGCGGCGTGCGGGGTCCGTGAGCGCCCGCACGGTCGGCCTGCGGACCCGCCGGCAGGGCCGGCGTCACGCCCCCGGAAGCGTCACCCGGAACCGCGCGCCCCCTTCGGTGCGGGTCTCGGCCAGGATCCGCCCGCGGTGGCTGGTCGCGATCCACTCGGCGATCGCGAGGCCGAGGCCCGTGCCGCCGGGCGGCGCGTCGGCCGCTCGCCAGAAGCGCCGGAAGACGTGCGGAAGGTCCTCGGGCCGGATGCCCGGACCCGCGTCCTCCACCTCGAGCGTCGCGCCGGGACGAACCCTGACGGTCACGGCCGACCCGGCGGGCGCGTGGTGAATTGCGTTGTCGAGGAGGATCCCGGCCAGCTGCCGGAGACGGGCCTCGTCGCCAATGACCGGCGCGGGCTCGATGTCGAGCCGCAACAGGACGCTCCGCTCACCGGCGAGGGTCTCGCACGCGGTGAGGGCATCCGCGGCGGCCTCGGCGAGATCCACCGTACCGTGCGCCAGCTCGACGGCATCGGCGTCTGTGCGCGCGAGGAACAGCAGGTCGTCGACCAGCCCGGTCATGCGCTGCGAGCCCTTCTCGAGGTCGGCGATCGCGCGCGAGACGGCCTCCGGGTCATCCCGTCGCCGCCGGAGGTGCTCGAGGGCGGTGCTCACGATGGCGAGCGGCGTCCGGAGCTCATGGCTCGCGTCCGCCGCAAACTCCCGCTGGCGCTCCAGCGAGCGCCGGATCGGCACCAGCGCCCGGCCCGCGTAGACGTAGCCCGCGCCGGCCGCCCCGAGCACGACGAGAAGGCCGCCCACCACCAGCACGAGCAGCAGCGTCTCAAGGGCCCTGACCTCCGCCGTCCGGTCCGCGACGACCTGGATCACCATCGGCTGCCCGTTCATGTCGATGCCCTTCATGAGGACGCGCACGGGCAGGCCGCCGACCACCTGCTCTGTGACGACCGGCCCATCCGAGAGGTCGACGGCGATCGGATCGGTCGCTGGAACGGGGCCCTCACCGGGACCCTCGGTCGTGGTGAGCACCGGGCCACCACCGACGCCGACCCCGCTTCCTGCCGGACCGACGACCGAGGCTCCCCCGATGACGAACGGCACGCGAACTCCGCTCGTGCCGTCCACAGGCATCACGAAGGCGATCGTGCCGGACATCGGACCTCCGACGATCATGCCCACCGAACCGGGATCGGCGGTGACGGGGACCTGGAAGGCCGGTTCGCCGGCCGGGACCGAGACCGTCGAGACGCGCAGGCCGGCAGCCCGCGCGGCGAGCTGGTCGATCGACTCCGAGCGGAGCCGTGCGGCCGTCGCCCAGTAGAGCAGGCCGCCCAGGATCACGAGGAGGACGAGCGTCGAGCCGCCGCTCCAGGCGATGAGTCGCAGCCGCGTCCGCCGGAGCAGGCGGGCATCGGGCCCGCGGGCGGCCGCCCGACGGCCCGTGCCGGTGGCTTCGTCGCCCGGGCCGCCGCTCACGGTCGCCCCATCCGGTAGCCGACACCGCGGACCGTCTCGATCAGGCGTCCGGCCGCAGGCCCCAGCTTTCGCCGCAGGAAGTAGACGTAGGCGTCGACCGAGCCGGGCAGCACCTCGACCCCGTGGGGCCAGGCGTGATCGAGCAGCTGATCGCGCGTGAGCACCTGGCCCTGGTGCCGGAGCAGGCATTCGAGCATCGCGAACTCGCGCGGGCTCAGGTCGACGCGCCGGCCGTCCACCGCGACCTCGCGGGTCGCGTCGTCGAGCGCGAGCGGCCCGCAGGTGAGGGTGCGGCCGCCCGGGGCCATCGTCTGGCGCGACCGGCGGGCGAGCGCGTGCAGGCGAGCCACCAGCTCCGGGTAGGCGAACGGCTTGACCAGGTAGTCGTCGGCGCCCGCGTCGAGACCCGCGACCCGGTCAAGGACCGCGTCGCGAGCCGTCACGACCAGGATCGGCACGCGATCGCCACTGGCCCGGAGCCGGCGCGCGATCGCCAGCCCGTCGACGTCAGGCAGGCCGAGGTCGAGGATCACGGCGTCGATGCCGCCGGCGTCGACGATGTCGAGCGCTTCCTCGCCGCGCGCGGCGACTTCCACGACATGGTGGTCCTCCTCCAGGAGTCGCGCGGTCAGGTCGGCAAGCTGCGTGTCGTCCTCGACGAGGAGGAGATGCATCCGGACGTTCGTCCTCGGGGTGGCGGGTGACCCGGCGGGTCCCGGTCCCTGTGTACCCGGACTGTCTCAAAGAACGCTCAAAGCCGCGGCCGCGGCGATGCCGCGCCCGCGACAGGAGCCGCGCCCGCACGCTTTGAGAGTCCTTTGATCGCGGTGCGCGACAACGTCGCACAGGAACCCTCATGGAGCTCTGAAAGCGAATGATCCGACAGATCCGACCGGCGAGACTCGCCGGCATGCTCGTCCTCGTCGCCGGCCTCGCCGCGGGTTGCGGCGGTGCCACGCCCAGCGGCCCCGGCATCGCGACGCTCGCCTCGCCCGATCCGAGCGGCACCCCGGCCCCCTCCGCGTCGCCCGCAGCCAGCGCCGACCCGCAGCAGGCGATGGTCGACTACGCCCGTTGCATGCGAGAGCACGGCGTCGACATGCCCGATCCCGTCTTCAACGGCGCGGGCGGAGGGGGCGTCGTCGTCCAGGGCAGCGCGTCCAGCGGGACCGCGTCGGCGCCCGACCAGAGCGAGATGTCGACGGCCGACACGGCCTGTCGCCACTTCCTCGACAGCATCACCCTCGATTCGTCCAAGGGCGAGATCAGCCAGGAGATGAAGGACGCCATGCTGGCGTTCAGCCGCTGCATGCGGGATCACGGCGTCGACATGCCGGACCCGGTCTTCAGCGGCGGCGGCGCGTCGCTCCAGTTCGGCGGGCCTGGCGCGAGCTCGATCGACCCCAGCTCGTCCGACTTCCAGGAGGCGCAGGCCACCTGCCAGAAGCTGCTGCCTGCGCCCGCGGAGGGTGGCCCGGGCTTCAGCGTCGGGGGGCCGCCGGCGGGAGGCGCGGCGCCGGCCGACGGAGGCAGCGGGCCCAGCCTCCACGTCGCGGTTCCAGCGCCGGGGGGCAACTGATGCCCGGCAGGATCGTCCGCGTCGCCGCGCTGGCCGCCGTCGTCGCGGCTGGAGCCGGCGCAGCCTGGAGTGCCGGCCTCATCCCGCGCGCGGGCGCCGCGGCCGCCAGCCCCTCGCCGGACTCCGGGGGCGGCGCCAGCAGCGCGGCGCAGACCGCAGCCGTGGAACGCCGGACGCTCACGGTCAGCGAGAAGCTCAAGGGAACGCTCGGGTACGACGGGTCGCTGGCCGTGCCTGCATCCCTGCCGGGCACGCTCACCTGGCTCCCCGCCGAGGGCACCGTCATCGGGCGCGGCGGGCGCCTCTACGAGGTCGACGGGCGGTCCCGCGCCGTGCTCCTGCTCGGCCGGCGACCTGCCTGGCGGACGCTCGAGCCGGGCGTGCCCGACGGGCCCGATGTCCGCCAGCTCGAGGCCAACCTGAAGGCGCTCGGCTACACGAGACACGGCCTCAAGGTCGACGGCCACTGGGATTCGAAGACCACGGCCGCGGTCAGGCGCTGGCAGAAGGCGAGCCACCTGCCGGTCGACGGGCGAGTCGAGCTGGGCGAGGTCGTCTTCCTGCCGACGCCGATCCGGGTGACGGCCCGGGAGGCCTCGCTCGGCGCGCGGGCAGGCGGCGGCCAGCCCGTCCTGCACGGCACGACCCCGACCCGGGTGGTGACGGTCGCCCTCGAGGCCGATCGCCGCGGCCTGCTGTCGAAGGGCGCCGCGGTGACGGTCGAGCTCCCCGACGGCTCGACGACGGGCGCCCACGTCCGGAGCGTGGGCCGGGTGGCCCACCCGGGACAGGACAACGGCTTCGGGACCACGACGCCGGCCACCATCGACGTCGCGATCGCCCTCGACGATCGGTCCGCGGGAGCCGAGCTGGACGGAGCGCCGGTCACCATCCACGTGGTGACCAGCTCGCATCCCGACGTCCTGGTCGTCCCCGTCCGGGCGCTCGTTGCGCTCGCCGAGGGCGGCTACGCGGTCGAGGTGCAGGCGGCCGACGGGTCGCGCCGCTACGTCGGCGTCACGCTCGGGCTGTTCCAGGACGGGAAGGTGGAGATCGAGGGCGCCGGCCTGTCGGCGGGCGACCACGTGGTGGTGGCGTCGTGAGCGCGGCCGGTCCCACGGCCATCCCTTCCGGCCGCGATCCGGAGGGGCGGGTGTCTGGGGCGCGGACCGCGCCGCCAGTGGCAGGCGAACCCGTGGGAGGCGAACCAGTCGAACCGGCCGTGCCGGATGCCGAGGAAGCGGCGGCGGTCGACGGGATTGCGCGGCAGACGGCCCCGCCGGCTGCCACACCCGCGATCGACCTGCGCGGCGTCGTCAAGCGATACCCGGGCAACCCGCCGATCGAGGCCCTCCGAGGCGTGGACATCTCGATCCTGGCAGGCGAGGTCGTCGCGATCGTCGGTCCATCCGGCTCCGGCAAGTCGACCTTGCTCCACATGATGGGCACCCTCGACCGACCGACCGAAGGCGAGGTTCGGATCGTCGGCCAGCTCGTCAACCGGCTGTCCGACCGGCGCCTGTCGGGGCTCCGGGCATCCCAGATCGGGTTCGTCTTCCAGCAGTTCTTCCTGCTCGATGGCGAGACGGTGCTGCAGAACGTGGCCGACGGCCTGCTGTACCGCGGCGTCCGCAGCGCGGCCCGGCGCGAGGCCGCCGAGGGCGCTCTCGCCCGCGTCGGGCTGCTCGAGCGGGCGCGGCATCGCCCGGCCCAGCTGTCGGGCGGCGAGCGTCAGCGGGTGGCGATCGCCCGGGCGCTCGTCGGGCGACCGGCGCTCGTGCTGGCGGACGAGCCTACCGGCAACCTGGACACGCAGACGGGCGCGTCGATCATCGGGCTGCTCCTCGAGCTGAACCGGCAGGACGGGACGACGATCGCGGTGATCACCCACGATCGCGAGATCGCGGCCGCGTTCCCGCGCCGGGTAGAGATGCGCGACGGACGGATCACCCGCGACGGACTGGCGGGCGCGGCATGACCGGCCTGCGTCCTGCGGGTGGCGGCGGCGCGTCGGACGGCGTGGGCGCGACGAACGCCTTCGGCACCACGATCTCCTCCGGCGCCACGATCCTCTCCCGCCCGCCGGGCCGCGCAGGCGCGACGAACGGCCTCGGCACGCCGGGCGGCACCTACGTGGCCGGACTGCCCGGGCCGTTCGACCTCGTCCGGATCGCGACCGGCGGCCTTCGCAGCCGGCGCCTCCGATCGAGCCTGACGGCGCTGGGGATCGCCATCGGCATCGCGGCGATGGTGGCGGTCCTCGGCATCTCCGAGGCCAGCCGGGCGTCGCTGCTGGACGTCCTCGACCGGCTGGGGACCAACCTGCTCGCCGTGACGCCGGGCCAGAGCGTGCTCGGCAAGGACGTCAAGCTGCCCGAGGACGCCGCCCTGATGATCCGCCGGATCGGGCCGATCGACGGCGTCTCCGGCGTGGCCGCCGTGTCGGCGACCGTGCGCCGGACGGACCGCATCTCGGCGTCCGAGACGGGTGGGATCGCTGTCGTCGCAGCCGAGCCCACGCTCCTCGCGACGCTCGGCGGGCACCTCGCGTCGGGGAGCTTCCTGGACGCCGCGACGGCGCGCTACCCGACGGTCGTGCTGGGGTCCCTGGCCGCGAGCCGCCTCGGGATCGGCGACCTCGACGCGAACCTGGCCGTGTACATCGGTGGGGAGTGGTTCACCGTCGTCGGGATCCTCGATCCGCTGCCGCTGGCGCCCGAGATCGACGGGTCGGCCCTGATCGGCTTCCCGGTCGCCGAGGCGCTCTTCGGCGCCGATGGGTCGGCCTCGACGATCTACGTCCGGGCGCGCCCGAACGCCGTCGCCGCCGTCCGGTCCGTGCTTGCCGCGACGGCCAACCCGGCGCACCCGGAGGAGATCCGGATCAGCCGGCCGTCGGACGCGATCGAGGCGAAGGCTGCGGCCTCCACGACGTTCACGGGGCTCTTCCTCGGGCTCGGCGCGGTCGCCCTGCTGGTGGGCGGCCTCGGCATCGCCAATGTCATGCTGATGGCGATCCTCGAGCGTCGCTCGGAGATCGGACTGCGGCGCGCGCTCGGCGCGACGCGCCTCCACATCGCCGGCCAGTTCGTGACCGAGGCAGTCCTGCTGGCGGGGATCGGCGGGGCCGTCGGCGTGGCCGTCGGCACGGCGATCGCCGGTGCCTACGCCCGCGGCCAGGGCTGGCCGTTCGTCGTCCCGGCCGTCGGGGTGGGCGGCGGCCTGCTGGCGGCGGTCGTGATCGGCGGAGTCGCCGGGTTCTACCCGGCCCTGCGGGCTGCCCTCGTGCCCCCGACGGAGGCGCTCCGGGGAACCTGACCGGGTCCCGATCAGCTCTCGGCGGTGCGGCGATCGGCGCCGGCACCCGGCGTGCCGGGAGGCGTCGGCGCCCCGAGGCCGACGTCCGCCGCGCCCGTGCCGGCCACGAGCATCTGCTCGGCCAGGGCGATCACCTCGTCGATGGTGACGACAGTCACGTGCTCGGCCGCGCGATAGGCGTCGCGCAGCCGGCAGATCCATTCGAACCAGAACCAGCGCTCGTCCCGGCCCATCTCGTGTCCCCATGCCCAAGTCCCGCTGGAGCGCTCCCCCGGAGTCGGACCGGCCGGAGCCCCCGTGTGGACAGGCTGAGGATGCCCGCGTTCGGCCTCCGGGCGCCATCCCCAATCGAGGCCGCCGACGTGCCCCCGTTCGCGGGGTGCCTCCGGGTCAGTCCACGACCGTGTGGCTCTGCTCCCGCAGGAACTGCGCCGGGTAGTACATGCCGAGGCCCGACTTGCCCGTCGTCCCCGATCCCTTCCAGCCGCCGAACGGCTGGACGCCCGGCCACGCGCCGGTCGTCGCCCCGGCCCGCCGGTTCACGTACAGCACGCCCGCGTGGATCTCGTCAAGGAACTCGTCGACCTCGGCCGGGTCCTCCGAGTACACACCGGCCGTCAGCCCGTACAGGTTGTCGTTCGAGAGCGCGATCGCCTCCGCCAGCGTGTCGACCGCGGCGACCGAGGTGAACGGCACGAAGAGCTCGTCCTGGAAGAGGTGGTGCGATGCGGGCAGCTCGACGACCGTCGGCTCCACGTAGAACCCGCGCCCCATGTACCCGTCGGTCAACCGCTCGCCGCCGGTCAGGACCCGCCCGTCACGGCGCGCCTCGGCCACCGCGTCCACATATCGGTCGACCGCCTTCTGGTCGATCACCGGTCCCAGCCAGTTCTCGCGCGGGATCGGGTTGCCGATCGTCAGCTTCTCCGTCTTGCCGACCAGCTGGCGGACGAGCTCGTCCCGCGCCGGCCGTTCGACATAGACCCGGCTGTTCGCCGAGCACTTCTGGCCGCCGAAGCCGAAGGCGGAGCGCAGGATCCCCTCGGCGGCCTCCTCGAGATCCGCCTTCGCGGTGACGATGGCCGGGTTCTTGCCGCCCATCTCGACGATGCACGGCTTCGCGAAGCGCGTCGAGAACTTCGCGAAGAGATCGAAGCCGACCTCGTAGGACCCGGTGAAGACGATCCCGTCGATCGCGGGGTTCTCGGCAAGCTCGGCGCCGACGCTGGAACCCGGGCCCATCACGAGGTTGAACACGCCCGCCGGGATGCCCGCGTCGCGGTATGCCTCGGCGAGAAGGACACCGGTCATGGCGCCCTGGCTCGCGGGCTTGAAGACCACCGTGTTGCCGGTCATCATCGCCGCGCTGGTCGGGCCCGCCGCAAGCGCCATCGGGAAGTTGAACGGCGCGATGACCGCGAAGACGCCGAACGGGCGCAGGACCGAGCGGGTGTGGACGGCCGCGTCGCCGAGGTTGTCCATGGGGTGGTCATAGCCGGCGTTCCGGTCGCAGACGTCGGCGTAATAGCGGATCAGGTCGGCCGCCTCCTCGACCTCGCCGAGCGCCTCGAGGCGGTTCTTGCCGACCTCGAACGCCATCAGGGCCGCGTACTCCATCTGGCGCTCGCTGATGAGCGCGGCCGCCTTTCGAAGGATCGCCAGCCGATCCGCCCACGGGGTCCGGCGCCACGCCGGCTGGGCGGCCCGGGCGGCCGCGATCGCGTCCTTCACGTCCTGGCGCGTGCCCCGGGCAAACGTCCCGACGAGGATGTCGGTGTCGATCGGCGACCGGAGCTCGAACGTCCCGTCGCCCGCCCGATCGGCCCCGTCGATCACGTTGGGGTGCTCCCGGCCGAGGCGCGCGCGGGCCTTCTCGACGCCGGCCTCGTAGAGCGCGTGCAGCTCCTCGTTGTCGTTGCGGAGCGTCGCGTACGTGATCTTGATGCGCTCGGCCATGGATGCGGTCCTCAATTCGGACTTCAGGGCCCGGCCCGAGGCGCGCGCTCGGCGCGCCGTCGATCGCGGCCGGACGGCGTTCTTGCGTCCAGTCTAGCGCGGTCGATCGGCCGTCTTCGGACCGACCGGCGGCCGGTCTTCGGTCTCACCGGCCGCCGCGCGCGGAGCAGCCGCCCGGGCCGGAATGCCAGGGTCGGGGCCGTCAGCCGAGGGCGGCCACGACCGACGCCAGCGACGCGGCGATCGCCTCGGGGAGCGCCTTGCTCCGTCGCCCGCCCGTCGCCGCGGCGCGCCGGCGAAGCTGTGCCGCCTGCTCGGGCGTCGTGCGGCCGCTCAGGACGAGGACCCCGCGCATCCCGATCCGACGGGCTCCGGCGATGTCGTGGGCGGGGTCATCGCCAACCATGACCGCCTCGTGGGCCAGGAGTGGCCGCGTCGTCCGGGGGTCACTGGCGAGGAGCGGCCGCCTCGTCCGGAGGTCACTGGCGAGCCCGGCCAGGGCCGTCCGGAAGATCGTCGGCGACGGCTTGCCGCAGACACGCGCGCGGGTCCCGGTCGCGAATTCGAGGCCCCGGACGAAAGCGCCGCCGTCGATCGTCGGGCCGGTGGCGGTCCACCACCATGGGTTGCGATGGCAGGCCAGCAGCGCCGCGCCGGCGTGGACGAGCCGGAACGCGGCGTTCATCGCGGCGAAGCTCATCTCGTCGTCGGCGTCGCCGAGGACGACGGCGTCGGCCCGGGCGTCCGGCTCGAGCGCCTCCTCGACCGTGAGCAGTCGGTGCCCGGCGAACTCGCGGCGGCCGTCGGGCCGTGCGATCACGAACAGCGTGCCGCCCGGGAACGCCGCGGCCGCCCAGGCTGCGGTCGCGCTTGCCGCGGTCACCACCATCTCCTCGGTCACCGGGATGCCGGCCGCAGAGAGACGGGCCGCGACGGTCGACCGGTGCGCGGTCGAGATGTTGGTGGCGATGCGGAACGGGATCGAGCGCTCCTGGAGCGCCCGGATCGCCTCCGGGACGCCAGGCAGGGTCGCGCCCTTCATCGTCAGGACCCCGTCGGCGTCGAGGACGAGGCCACGAACCCCGGCCAGCGCCGCCCGCAGCGTCGGGAGATCGTCGGGCGTGGAGTCAGGCACCGGGTCGAGGCTGTGCATGCGGGGACGGTACGCCGCAGCGGCGCCGCCTGCGCGCTCGGCCCGCGGCGCCGGCGGGGCCCGGCCGGACGCGTCACCTGCGAGCGCGCACAACTGGGCAGACTCGCGGCCGGCGGCCGCCGGGCCCGTCTGCGGCGGCACGCGGCCGCCGGATCCGTCAGCCGAGGCCGGTGAGCGGGACGGCGAACGAGACGAGCACGAGCCCGAGCGAGGCGACCGCCTCGACGATCCCGACATGGACGGGCCGGATCGGACGTCCCGAGGCGGCCCGGCGGCCACGGACGACGGGCAGCGCCGCGGCCCGGATCGAGAGCAGCAGGCCGAGCCACGCATAGGCAGCGGGCAAGGCGACCGCCGCGAGGGCGCTCAGCGCCAGGTGGAAGCCGACGGAGGCCGCGGCGAAGCGCGGGTTGTCCCGTTCGCGGATGCACGATCGGACCACGAGCACCGAGCCGGCCATCTCGGCCGCCACGACGAGCGCCGCGGCGGCGAGCGGCACGAGGCGCTCCTCCCCGGCGAGGAGCATCGCGGCCGGCGTGAGGACCGAGGCCTGGGCGACCTGGCCGAGGCTCGTGGCAAGCGCACGCGGCGATCCTGGCCGGGCTCCCGCCAGCGTCAACGCCGAGGCCGGGACGACGACGAGGCCCGCGAGGAGGAGCCGGGGCTCGACCACGAGGAGCGGTATTCCCGCCGCCAGCGTCGCGATCCCGTAGACGGCCAGGGAGCGAACGAACGTCGCTCCCCGCCGGGATCGGAGCCACGCCTGGGCAGTCGCTGAGAAGAGGTATGCCCCCAGCGCTGCGCCCGCCAGGACCACCTGGGCGACATCGAACCGGCTGTTCGCGACGCCAACCACGATCGGCAGCGCGAGCATCGCCCAGGCCCCGTGCTGGCGCGGGATCCAGAGGCCGCGGGGGCGGTCGCGGGGTGCCGCCGCCAGGCGGCCGACAGAACTCACATGCAAATAGTACGTGTTTGGCCCGGTGGCCGGGAGATCCTTTCGGACCGCGTCCGACCGGCCGGACGGCAGGCCGGAGGCCATGCCGGGGCGGCAGCGGGTACGATGGCGGGGCGGGCCGCCCGGCCGTCCGCCTCTCCCGAAGGCCCTGCCCATGGCGGATGCCCATGGCCGCGGACGATCGCCCGAGGGCGACCGGGCCATGCTCTCGCCGGCGAACGTGCCCCAGCCCACCAGGAGGATCGCGCCCCATGGGCCTGCTCGATGGCAAGACCGCCCTGATCTTCGGCGTCGCCAACGACCATTCGATCGCGTGGGGGATCGCCCGGGCGCTCCACGACCACGGGGCGACGGTGGGGTTCTCGTCGATGGAGAACCTGCTCGAGAGGCGCGTCCGGCCGCTCGCCGAGAGCATCGGCTCTACGTTCGTGGAGCCGTGCGACGTGCGAGACGATGCCCAGATCGAGCGGGTGTTCGATGCATGGAACAGCCAAGTCGGCCGGGAAGCGCGCAGCCTGGACATCCTCGTGCACGCCCTGGCATTCGCCACCCGGACCGACCTCGAGGGGTCGTTCGTCGACACCTCGCGGGACGGGTTCGCGCTCGCGATGGACGTCTCGGCGTACTCGCTGGTGGCCATCACCCGGGCCGCGCGGCCGCACCTTCAGCGAGGCTCGAGCATCCTCACCCTGACCTACTACGGTGCCGAGAAGGTCGTCGCCAACTACAACGTGATGGGCGTCGCGAAGGCGGCGCTCGAGGCGTCCGTGCGCTACCTCGCCGCCGATCTCGGGCCGTCGGGCGTGCGGGTGAACGCGATCTCGGCGGGCCCGGTCCGGACGCTGGGCGCCCACGGGATCGCGGGCTTCAAGCGGATGCACGGGGCGTTCCGCGACATCGCGCCCCTCCGCGAGAGCATCTCGATCGACGACGTCGCCGGGGCAGCCGTCTTTCTCGCCTCCGACCTGGCCCGCCAGGTCACGGGCGAGACCCTCTACGTCGACGGTGGCTTCAGCATCGTCGGCGTCCCGAACCGCGACGCCGCGGGCTGACCTCGCCGCGGCGCGGCGCCCGAGCTGACGTGAGGCCTTCGCGACGAGGGTCGGGCCCTCAGGCCGGCCGGCACGCCGCGCAGCGCCCGACGACCGTCACGTGCGACAGGTCCACGGCGAAGCCGCGCGCCGCGGCGAACGACCCCACGATGGCGTGGCCCTCGTCCGCCGAGATCTCCCAGGTCCCGCCGCAGCCCGCGCAGTGCAGGTGGCCGTGCTCGGCATCGGGAAGGACGTGGTACTCCTCGCGCCCGTCGGCCCCGTGGCCGTGGCGGACGAGCCCGAGGTCCTCGAGCACGTCGAGCGTCCGGTAGACGGTCGATGGGGTCGTCCCGGGATCGCGCGCGCGGCACCGCTCGATCAGCTCGGCGCCGGTGACATGGCCGCGGGCCTCGGAGAGCACGCCGACCAGCGTCCGGCGCTGCGGCGTCCAGCGCAGGCCGCGCGCATGCAGCCGCTCCTGGATCGAATCCCAGGCAGCTGTCCGATCGCGCGCTGATCCGAGGTCGCCCATCGCGCGAAGTATAGGGCGACATGTCGCCGCGTCGCCCCTGTTGCAACAAATGGCAACAAAGACTCCTCGCGTGTAGACTGACAAGCCGATCCGCACACGGAGGGAACCGTGCTCGCATCCGTCGCCGCCGGCCTGGGCGCAGCCGCCCGCACCGCCCCGCCTCCCGAGATGCACGCGCCGGACGGGTTCCTCTCGGTTCCCATCGCGGCCGGGATGTGGGCGGCGACCCTGGTCGTGCTCGCGGTCGCCGTGCGGAAGACGAACCGGAGCCTCGACGAGCGTGCGATCCCGCTGATGGGCGTGATGGCCGCCTTCATCTTCGCCGCCCAGATGTTCAACTTCCAGGTGATCGGCGGGACGAGCGGCCACCTGCTGGGCGGCGTCCTCGCGGCCGTGCTGCTCGGCCCGTGGGCCGGGACGCTCGTGATGGCGTGCGTCATCGCCGTCCAGGCCCTGGTCTTCCAGGACGGCGGCCTCGTCGTGATGGGCGCCAACATCTTCAACATGGGCGTCGTCGGGACGCTCGGCGGGTACGCCGTGTACCGGATCATCGCGTCCGCCTTCGGCGGCGAGGCGCGCGCCCGGATCCCGGCCGCGGCCGTGGCCGGCTGGGTGTCCGTCGTCGCGGGCGCCGCGCTGATGGCGATCGAGCTCAGCGTGTCGGGGACGACGACGCTCGCTGTCGCGATCCCGGCGATGGTCGGCGTCCACAGCCTGATCGGCATCGGCGAGGCCCTCATCACGGCGGCCGCGATCGGCTTCGTGGCGATGACGCGCGCCGACCTGCTCACCGCTGCGCGATGCGCGGGTGCCCTCGGCGCCGGCGGCCTGAGGGCGGGCGACCGAGGTGCCCGAATTGAACCTGCCAGCCGGGTCGGACACGGCGACAGCCTGGAGCGCGGCCGACGCGCAGAGCACGGCCGACGCGCAGAGCGCGGCCGAGCCGACTCCGGTCGCCGCGGCCGACGCGCAGGGCACGGCCGAACCGACGCCGGTCGCCGCTGCGGCGGCCGATCCAATCCTGCACGAACGGCCGGCGGCCCCTCCGACACCCGCCGGACCCGCGCCGGCCGGGTTGCGGGCGACCCTTCGCCGGTGGTGGTGGGTCGTCGGCCTGGCGATCGCGGCGCTCGTGGTCGTGATCCTCGCGCCCCTCGCGTCCGGCGATCCCGACGGGCTTGATTCGCTCGCTCGCCAGCAGGGGTTCGAGAAGGCCGCCCAGGATCCTCCGTTCCAGGTCATCCCGGGCTACACGATCGCGGGCCTCGATGGCCGCCTTTCGACGATCGTCGCCGGGCTGATCGGGGTGGCGATCGTCGTCGCGGCGGTGTTCCTGCTGGGCAGGCTCCTCGCCCGGCGCCGGCGCGCGGACGCCGACGCCACCACGGATCGGTAGGCGGCGCTGGCCCTCGATCGCTTCCTCGCCCGGGAGAGCCCGCTCCATCGCGCCGACGCGCGCCTGAAGTTCCTGCTCACGGTCATCGGCATCGTGTCGATCAGCCTGCTCCCGACCGGGTCGTGGCTGGCGCTCGGCCTGGCCTGGCTCGCGCTCGCGATCCTGGCCACCATCGCGAAGCTGGGCTTCTTCCGCCTCTCGCGCACGGCCTTCTTCGCCCTGCCGTTCATGCTCGCCGCGCTGCCCCTCGTCTTCACGCGGCCGGGCGAGTCGCTGGGCACCGTCGTCCTTGGCCCGATCGTCCTCACGGTGTCCGCGCAGGGTCTCCGCGAGTTCGCCACGATCGCCCTCAAGAGCTGGATCAGCGTCCAGGCCGCCCTCCTGCTCTCCTTCACCACGCCGTTCACCGACCTCGTCGAGGCGCTCCGGCGCCTCCACCTGCCGCGCGTGATGGTCGCGATCATCGGCTTCATGTACCGCTACCTGGCCGTCCTGACGGACGAGGCGACGAGGCTCGCCCGCGCGCGAGCAAGCCGCTCAGCCGAAGCGCCCGGTCGACGCTCCGGCGGACCGCTCCTCTGGCGCGCCCGGGTGACCGGCGGGATGGTCGGCTCGCTCTTCCTGCGGTCCTACGAGCGCAGCGAGCGCGTCTACGCGGCGATGCTGGCGCGCGGTTTCGAAGGCGAGTTCCGGTCGCTGGGCGGCCGCGCGATCGCCCGCTCCGAGGTCGCGTGGTTCGCCCTCGGGACGGGGCTGCTGGTCGCCTACGCCGTCGCCGGCCAGGTATGGCTCCCGCACGCATGATCGCCTTCGGAGGAGCGGCGTGACCGGCCCATCCGAGCCGCACGTCCACGAGCACGCGCACCCGGACACCGGGGCGCACGTCCACGAGCATGCCCACGAGCCGGCCGTGTCGACGACGGGTGGGCCGTCCGGCGACGGAGTCGCGCCGTCAGGCGACGGACCCGCGCCGCCGGACCTTGCCGCGCGGTGGGTCGAGGTAGAGCACCTCCACTTCTCGTACCCCGACGGCTTCGAGGCGCTCCACGGGATCGACCTGCGACTCGCCCGGGGCGAGAAGGCGGCCCTGGTCGGCCCCAACGGGGCCGGCAAGTCGACCCTGATGCTGCACCTCAACGGGATCCACCTGCCGTCCCACGGCAGCGTGCGGATCGCGGGTGAGGCGGTCAGCCGGTCGACCGTGAAGCGGATCCGCGCCGCGGTTGGCCTCGTGTTCCAGGAGCCGGACGACCAGCTGTTCTCGCCGACGGTCTTCGACGACGTCGCGTTCGGTCCCCTCCACATGGGCGTCCCGGAGGCGGAGATCCACGACCGGGTTGAGCGGGCCCTGTCCGCCGTCGGCATGGCGGGGTTCGAGCGACGGCTGCCCCACCGCCTGTCTCTCGGCCAGCGCAAGCGCGTGGCGCTCGCGACCGTGCTCTCGATGGACCCGACCGTGCTCGTGTTCGACGAGCCGTCCGCGGGCCTCGATCCGCGCGGCCGGCGCGAGCTGATCGGCCTGCTCCGCTCGCTGACCCAGACCCTGCTGGTCTCGACGCACGACATGCGCCTGGTCGCGGAGGTCTTTCCGCGCGTGATCGTGATGGACGGCGGGACGATCGTCGGCGACGGCCGCACCGAGCAGGTGCTCGCCGACGACGCGTTCTTGCTGGCGCACGGGCTCGAACGCCCCTGACGGAAGGGCGCGGCGTGTCCCGGCCAGCCGATCGGGCGCGTCCCGGCCAGCCGATCGATCGGAGCGCGCACGTCCAGCGGGCGTCACCACTGGCCGCCCGGCCCGTCGGACTGGGTCGCGCGGCCCGCCGCGGCCCCCCGGTCGGCCCGGTCCCGGCGTGCCGTTGCGCCGGAAGATGGCACGGGACCGGCGGAACGCTGCAACTGGGACTTGCGCTCCGGGTTCGCGCATGCGAATGATCGCGCGTGATGCGCGGGACCCAGGCGTGGAGGGGCTATCGGTTCGACCGCCTCGACATGGCGGCGGTCGTGTTCCTGACCGTCCTGCTGGGCATCACGCTCGGCATCGCCACGCTTCGCTCGGGTGCGGCGGACTTCTTCGCTCCGAGCCTGGACCTTGCGCTCGACACCATCGCGGGCGCCGTGATGGTGGCGGTCTCCCTGCTCAGCTGGGTCCGCTACAGCGAGCGCCGCGAGCCGATCGCCCTCTTCCAGGCGGCGGCGTTCCAGGCGCTGGCCATCGCGTACGTGGTGGGCCTGGTGTTCTCCATCGCGACCCCGCCGGCGGCCGACGACGCCCTGGCGAAGGGCGGCGAGGCCGAGCTCTACCTCACCAGCGCGGGTCGCCTCATCGCGGCGGCCACCCTCGTGATCGGAGGCGTCGCATCGCTGCGCGGCGTCCGGCCACGGCATCCCTACGTCATCCTGGCGATCCCCACGATCGCGATCCTCGCGGCCGTCGTCGTCGTCCAGGTCGCCGGCGACAGGCTGCCTGAGCTCGTCGTACCCGGCGACGGCCAGTCGGGCGCGGCGACCGCCACGCCGTTCGGTGTCAGCATCCAGATGATCGGTGCCGTCCTGACGATGACGGCCGGCGAGCTGTGCCGCCGCCTGTGGCGGCGCGACCATGTCGTGGCGGACGCGTACCTGGCGCTCGGGCTGATCGTCGCATCGTTCGCCCAGATCCACGAGGCGGCCTTTCCCGGGGTCGAGCCGATCCGCGTCGCCAGCTCGGACATCCTCTGGCTCTTCTTCGGGCTCATGCTCGTGCTGGCCATCGAGGCCGAGGCGCGCAGGTCGCTCGACGAGCTGCGGCGGGCGAACGAGACTCTCGAACGACTCAGGAACGCCGAGGCCGACCGGGCGGCGCTCGAGGAGCGCACCAAGCTCTCGCGCGAGCTCCACGACGGCCTCGCCCAGGACCTCTGGCTGGCCAAGCTCAAGGCGGCCCGCCTGGTCGCGCTGCCCGACCTGAGCCCTGAGGCGAGCGTCCTGAGCTACGAGCTCGATGGCGCGATCGAGGCGGGCCTCGCCGAGGCCCGCAACGCGGTCGAGACGCTGCGGATGACGAGCCGTACGAGCAGCTCGTTCCGCGAGCTCCTGGTGCGCAGCATCGAGGAGTTCGAGGATCGCTTCGGAATCCGGACCGAGCTCGAATGCCCGACCGAGCTACCGCACCTCGGCGCCCGCACGGAGTCGGAGCTCCTGCGGATCGCCCAGGAAGGGCTCAGCAACGTCGCCCGCCACGCGGACGCGACGCTGGTGAGCATCCGCGTCGAGCACCGCGACGGGAACGTCCGCATGTCGATCCGGGACAACGGCGTCGGCTTCGACCCCGACGCGATCGGCGAAGGCCACTACGGCGTTGCCGGCATGCGCGAGCGAGCGGGGCTCGCCCGCGGCGAGATGACGATCACGTCGCATCCGCAGGACGGCACGCTCATCGAGGTCCTGGTACCGGTCGCCGCGGATCCTGATTCGGCGCAGCCCGCATGACGCCCGAGCGGGCTCGATCGAGTCACCTGCGCGTCATGCTGGTCGACGACCATGCCCTCGTCCGGGCCGCCATCCGCCAGGCCCTGAGCGCCCCCGACGTCGAGGTCGTGGCCGAGGCGTCCACCGCCGAGGAAGCCCTCGACCTCGCGCCCCGGGTGCGTCCCGACGTCCTCCTCCTCGACGTGGACCTGCCGGGGATGGACGGCATCCGGATGATGCGCGAGCTCGCGCCCCGGCTGCCCGACACCCGGATCGTGATGCTGTCGGTGTCATCGGCGGAACGGGGCATCGTCGAGGCGATCCGGTTCGGCGCCTCCGGCTACCTCACCAAGGACCTCGACCCGGCAGCCCTGCTGCGCGCCGTTCGGGGGGTGCACCGCGGCGAGCTGGCCATGGATCGCAGGATGGCGCTCCGCGTGATCCACCGCCTCGCGCAGGTTGGCAGCCGGACCGCGCCGGGCTCCGACGACCCGGAGATGGCGAGCCTGAGCTCCCGCGAGCTCGATGTCCTGCGCCTACTGGCCGGCGGGCTCACCGACCGCGAGATCGCCGGCGTCCTGACGGTCTCGCCCCGGACCGTCGAGACCCACGTCAGCAGCATCCTGCACAAGCTCCACGCCCGGAACCGGGCCGATGCCGCCCGCCGGTTCCGCGACCAGGCGTGACGGGCATGGCCCCGGGTGGGCCGCGCTCGCGGGCGGGCGAGCCGCCACCCGAGCCGTCGCGATCTCCACCCGCAGGACGCGCGGGCGCTCGACGGCGAGCGAGACGGACGACCCGTCGCGAAGGATGAGGACGAGCCGGCCGCGGACCACGATGGCGTCGACGATCTCGGCAAGCTCGATGGAGATCGCCCGTTCGCAGCCGATGACGAGGCGCTCGGACGTGAGGAACATGTCCGTCATGCGCTCGCGGGTCAGTCGATCGACCGCGGGCGTCCCGTGGCCGACACTCGCTGCCCGGCGGACCGCGAGGACGACCTCCCCCGGGCGAAGGACACCATCGAGCGCAGCGTCGTGCGAGACGGACGCCATCGGCTCGGTCCGGTAGCGCCTGCGCGCCTCCGTCGCGGCGACCTCGTCCTCGATCGCGCGAGGCCGGGCGTCGGTGTCGCGGACCACGCGCGAACTCGTAGAGCGGCTGCGACCGGCCTCCTCCATAGACTCTGACGCTACCCTGTCCTGCGCGCGAGGGGATGCGGGCGAGTACCGATGCCGGTACGGGTTTCCGGCTACGTGGACGGCCGCCATTTCGTCATCAGCCGGCGTGCCGAGCGCGGACCACCTACACTCTGCCGGCATCCATCGCCGACGCGGCACCCTGTGGCGCCCGGCGGTCGACGGGTCAGGCCCGCGTTCGTTCGGACGCGCGGGTGCTCAGGACCCCGATCGATCGGAGTCGAGAGCCGGGTCCCGGATCGCACGAGCCGATGACCCCTGGCGGCATCGTCAGGTCCGCCACCCGGGCAGGGCAACCAGGGACAGAGCAGACGGGGCGTTCGACCGCATGAGCCGAAGGCAGAGCCAGGGTCCAGGGACGGCTTCCACGACGGGCCGGGCCATCGTCCTGACGGCGATCCTGAGCGTCGTCGCAACGGCCATCGCGGCCGGGGCCCTGTTCGTCGCGGCGCGGGGCCCGGACGCCTCCGGCTGCACGACGGTCGCCTGGAAGGCGCTCCCCGACGGGGCGGCGCTGCCCGCGGGCTGGTCGATGGAGTCGAACCGGATCTTCGTGGACAACCTCTCGACCGCGCTCTCGGGGCCGCTGCCGTCCGGCTCGAGCCAGCAGCCGGCCGTCTTCTCGAGCGTCAGCTGCTACGAGGGCACTGCCGGGCTCGCGCTCCGCCGGGCCCATGAAGGGGCCCTCGCCGCGGGCGCCACCGACGTCGGGTTCCCGACCCTGGGCGACGAATTGTTCTACGTGTCCAGCGCGGACGGCTCGACGACGACGCTCGACATCCGGCGCGGCGCCCTGATCGCCGACCTGACCGCGTCGACGTCGGTGGACCGCGCCACGCTCGAGTCGATCGGCCGGACGATCGATGCCGCGATGGTCCGCGCGCTCGCGGTCAGCGCCGATGCCTCGCCGGTCGCCCAGCCTTCACCGATCCCGCGACCATCCGACGCCGCCGCGGGCGCAGCGACCCCGTCGGCGCCGCCGTCCAGCCCCGCACCGAGCGGGTCGGCGGCGCCGCCGAGCCACGCGGCGCCCGACCTCGAGAAGCTCCTCCCGGCCGCCGTCGGGGGCAACCCGCTCGCCACCCAGAGCGTGCTCGGGTCGACCGCCCTGGGGACCAGCGCCGCAAGCCAGGCCCTCGTGGCATCGCTCCAGAAGCTCGGCAAGACCGCGGCCGACCTCCAGATCGCCGGTGGCTACGATCCCGCGGGCACGCTCGACCTGAGCATGTTCGCCTATCGCGTCCCGGGCCTGGATGCCGCGCCGCTCGCGCAGGCCCTGATCGCGAGCCAGCTGAGCAACACTGCTGCGGGCGCGGAGAGCTCGACGATCACGATCGCGGGCCACCCGCTCACGAAGATCTCCTACTCGAAGGGGCCGCCGGTGTACTTCTACACGCTGAACGGCGTGGTGTACGCGATCCAGACCGGCGACACGAGCCTGGTCGCCAACGTGATCAGCCTCCTGAAGTAGGCCAGGCCGGCACGCCTGACCGAATCGGCGTGCCCGGCGTGGCCGGTGACCGCGCGCTCGCGCTTCGCCCCGGACCCGCCGAAGCGCGGCCGCCGGCGAGGCGGCCACATGCGTCGCTACGAACCGCCCTCGACCGACCGGATCGCCGCGCGAAGCTCGTCGGTGCCCACGATCAGCTCGTAGCTCGTCGCCACCCGGCCGTCCGCGCCGACGACGAAGATCCACGGCTCGATCGGGATCCCGTAGGCGACGCTCCAGGGCGCCCAGACGAACTTGCCGTCGCGGATCACCGGCTGGATCCTCCCGCCACCGGAATCCTCCATGACGTACGGCTCCACGTGCACGAACGCGAAGTCGGGGAAGTCCCGCGCCACGCTCTTGATGTTGGGGAGCAGCGGGCCGCACTCCGTGTTCGGGCAGAAGGTCGGCGAGTAGAACACCAGCACGAACGGGCGGTGCTTCGCCAGCAGCCGTGCGACGGAGTACTCGTACAGGCGATCCATCGGGTAGAGATCGGTCGAGATGGCGCTGAGCATGCCCCCCAGCGCCGGCACGCGGTCGGCGTAGTCGAACGAGGGGGCCAGCTCACCGGTGCCCACGACGGGCCTGGACGTGGCCACCGCGATCGGCAGCTCGACCGGCCCGAGGGTTCCGGCCGTCGTCGTCGCGCTCACCGACGCGCGGTAGCTGCCCGCCGACGGGAACGTGATGTCCGCGACGTAGCCACCCATCGAGCCGCGCATGATCCAGATGAACCGGCCGGCCACCGTGATCGGCTGCTCGGCGGGCCGGTCCGTGGAGCGCACCACGACATCCAGGTCGATCGCCGGGTCGGCGAGCCTGCCGGTTGGCCGCGTCCGCGATCGTGATGACGAGGCGGTTGCCGGCCTTCGCGGATCACCGTCGTGAGGAGCGCCGCGTTGAGGTTCGACGCCGACGCCGCAGGGCTCGTTGCCGGTCCTCCCGGGGCTGTCGCGGGGCCTGGGCCCGCCGCGGCGACGATCGGGATGGCCGCCGCGGCCGTCGACGCGATCGACCATCACGTCCGCCCCGGCCCCGAACGGGATCACGTCACGGAGCATGCCGTTGGCGTCGACCAGGTAGGCGTCCGCCGTGTGGGCCATTGCGTACCCGGACGTCCCTCCCTCGTCGAGCTTGGCGTACCGGGCTCCCCACGCGTCAGCGGCGACCCGGATCTCCGTCGGCGATCCGGTCAGGCCGACGATCGGGATGTCGTAATAGCCGACGAACTTCTTCATTTCGGCCGGCGTGTCACGGTCGGGGTCGATCGAGACGAACACGATCGCGAACGGGGCAGCGCTCCGCTTGAGCGCGTCGCGCGCGTCAGCGAGGGTCGTCGGGCACACGTCGGGGCAGTGCGTGTAGCCGAAGAAGACGAGGGCGGGCTTGCCTCGCAGGGTCGCGAGCTCGAATGGCCTGCCCTCCTGGTCGGTCAGGGCCAGGGCCGGCGCGGCATTGACTTGCGCGACGCCGGTGGCCGGACCCGTGACTGGCCACGCGATCGGAGGGTGTGACGCCGTCGGCGCCGGGGTCGGGCCGGCCATCGCGGCGTAGCCGAGCGCTCCGACCGCGATTCCGCCGACGCTCGCGAGCGCGAACGCCAGAACGACGCCGGCAAGGGGACTGCGGAGCGGGAGCCGGGGACGCAGAGTGGACATGGTGCCCGAGTCTCGGCTCGGCCCGCCGGACCGCGCCATGGCCGGATGGCCCGTCGCCCGGGTCCACCGGTCACCATCGGCCCCCGGCTCACGCGGGAAATCGCGCCGCCCGCCGCTGGTCCCCGGACCCCAGGGCGATTGGCCCCCGGCTACGCAGTCGCGAGTCCGTACCCCGGTCCGTGGTCGCCCGGATTTCGACCTACGTCGTCCTCACTACATTCGCATTACAACGACGTGGCCGCAGGCCTCGCGCGTGCATGCAATGCGCGCGCCTGGATGCGGGAATTAGGCGGAGCACGGAGGCGACGGAGCACAGAGAGGCAGAGGATCACGACACCGTCCCGCGGGAGAGCCCGTCGAAGCGCGAGGCCCCGTGCGGGAGGGCTGGAGCCCGGAGCGTCACGACGCTCACCACGTACAGAGGGCCACCCAGGCCCACCGATAGCGGCCCGAGCCCGCATGGCGGCAGCGCCCCATCGATCAGCTCGCCCCGTCCCCCAACGGCGCGAGAGAGGGAGTACAGATGAGACGGAGGTTCCTGGCCACGGTGATGGCGTTCGCGATGTGCGCGACCGTCGTCACGCCGGCCATTGCCCAGCCGAAGCCGACCGCCGCCGCTCCTGCGGCGACGAACAGCACCCTTCCCAGCAGCCCGACAGACGAGACCAAGGTTCCCCACTACTTCGGTCCGTACTCGAACTGGGCGAACAGCCCGCAGGTGCTCGCCAACGCGATCGTGTCGATCGCGTCGCCCGCCCTGCCTACCCCCGTGGTGATCGGCAACCAGCTGACCCCGCGGGCCTTCGCGACCGACACGGGGGTCGTCTTCGGAGTGGTCTCCGGGACTCCCCTGCAGGCTGGCACCCTGAGCAACTTCCAGGTCTGGAACCAGGCCGATCCGATGACGCCGTCCGCGGCGAACACGTTCCATGCGTACGTGCTCCGCCCGACGGCCAATCCGGGTGAGTACACGGTCGCCTTCGACAGCGGCCTGCTCACCATGCCGGCGCTTGCCGACCCGCTCGTCAGCGAGCTTGCCACGTTCGCCGGCGGGCCCCTTCGCCGTCCTCGCCGGCGACGTCATCGCCTGGTACGGCCAGGGCATCCCGCTCGATGTCGCAACCGGCACGGACCAGTTCGTGTTCCCGGCGCCCGCGACGGCCCCGGTCGCGAGCGACGTGATCCCCCTCGGGACAGCCCCGTTCGTGACCGACCCCGCGACCCGGACCTACTCCATCGCTGCCACGGTCGTCCCGCCCGTGACCGCGACCGGCGCCGCCGCCTCCGCGACGGTCGATCCCAAGACGGGTGGCATCAGTGCCATCACCGTCACCGACCCGGGCAGCGGCTACACCGCCGCGCCCGCCGTGACGATCACCTCGCCGGGCGTCATTCCGACGGCCCCAGCGAGCGCGACGGCGCTGATCTCCCCAGGCGTCGTCAACGCCGTCACCGTCTACGAGGCGGGGTTCGGCTTCACCGCACCGCAGGTGGTCTTCACCGGCGGCAATCCGACCACCGCGGCGATCGCGCAGGCCAGCGGTGGCGTCGACGACGTCACCATCACCAGCGGCGGGTCCTATGCGGTCCAGCCGATCGTCGAGTTCGGCATGCCGAACCTCGGGCCGCTCTGCGCGCTTGACCCTGACCACGACTGCTTCACGCAGGCCACCGGCACGGCGACAATGAACGCCAGCGGCGTCGTGGATTCGGTCACCGTCGCGAACCCGGGCTCCGGGTACACGTCGGCGCCCTCGGTCACGATCTGGGACGGAACACCCACAGGGATTGCTCCGACCCCCGCCGTGACGGTGGCGACGATCGGTATCGCCCAGGTCGACATCACCAACGGCGGAACCGGCTACGACACCCCGCCGACCGTCGCGATCCTCGACGGCGGCACGGTCGACCGCAACGCCAGCGCCCTGGCCACCGTTGCCGTTCGCGGCGCCGTCACGGCGATCACCGTGGACGTCGCTGGCTCCGGCTACCTGACGCCGGGCCTCAAGAAGTTCGTCGACACGCTGCCCGGCCTCGGGCCGACGGCCGCCAACAACTACGGCGAGTACATCCCGGTCGCGGTCGCCGACACGACGACCTACCCGGGCGCGGACTACTACGAGATCGCGGTCGTCCAGTACCGCCAGCAGTTCAGCTCCCAGATGCCGGCCACCCTCCTGCGCGGTTACGTGCAGCTCTCGACGAGCGTCGTGCCCGGGCTCAGCGTGCCCCTCGGCAACGCCAGACGCTGAAACGCGACCCTGGCCGAGACACGCCGATCGTGGGCTATGCGGGCGTCGACAGGCCCCACTACCTCGGGCCGACGATCGTCGCCACCAAGGACCGGCCGGTTCGGATCCTGTTCCGCAACCTGCTGCCGACGGGCGTCGCCGGCAACCTCTTCCTGCCGGTCGACACCTCCCTGATGGGTGCCGGCATGGGCCCGAACATGATCACCCTCGGCCCCGGCGGCGTGCCCAATGAGACCGCCGTCGACAACCAGTCCGTCCTGGACGGCGTGCGCAACCCCGAGTGCGGCCAGCTGACCCGCCACCCAACAAGCCCCCGGGCTGCTTCGCCGAGAATCGCGCGACCCTCCACCTCCACGGCGGCATCACGCCGTGGATCAGTGACGGCACCCCGCACCAGTGGACCACGCCGGCCGGCGAGGACACGGACTATCCCGAAGGCGTGAGCGTCAGCAACGTGCCCGACATGCCCGATCCGGGCCCCGGGCGCGATGACCTTCTTCTACACGAACCAGCAGAGCGCGCGGCTGATGTTCTACCACGACCATGCGTGGGGCATCACCCGCCTGAACGTGTACGCCGGCGAGGCCGCTGGCTACGTGGTCACCGACGCGACCGAGCAGGCTCTCCGATCGCCCCGACGGGCGATCGCTGGCCCCGGGACCTCGGCATCGGCACCCCGCTCATCATCCAGGACAAGACCTTCGTCTCCGACAACGTCTCGCGACCGACCCGACCTGGGATGCCAGCCGCTGGGGCGGGACCGGCAACCTGTGGACGCCGCACGTCTACATGCCGGCCCAGAACCCGGGCGACCCCTCGGGCATGAGCGCGTTCGGGCCGCTGGATGTACGGCCCGTGGTTCTGGCCGCCCGCCAAGGACGTCAAGTACCCGCCGATGGCCAACCCCTACTACAATCGCCGCGTGCGACCCGAACGTGAGCCGGACGGCGCCTTCTGCGAGCCGGCCCTGATCCCGTCCACGCCGAACATCTCGGTCGGCATGGAGGCGTTCAACGACACGCCGATCGTCAACGGGACGGCCTACCCCACGACCACCGTCGACCCGAAGGCCTACCGCTTCCGGATCCTGAACGCGGCCAATGACCGGTTCTGGAACCTCCTGGTACGTCGCCGATCCGACGACCGGCACCCTGTCCGAGGTCGCCCTGAAGCCCGCCGAGGTGGCGGCCGCCCAGCTCGACCCGAACGTCTTCCCGACGCCGGACCGGACCAAGAGCCCTGCCGGGTCCGAGCTGGATCCAGATCGGCACCGAGGGCGGCTTCCTGCCGGCCCCGGTGGTCGTCCCGAACCAGCCCGATCACCTGGATCACCGATCCGACCCGGTTCGACGTCGGCAACGTGGACCAGCACTCGCTGCTCCTCGCGCCGGCCGAGCGGGCCGACGTCGATCGTCGACTTCTCGCCAGTTCCGCGGCAAGACCCTGATCCTGTACAACGACGCACCCGCCGCATTCCCGGCGCGCGTCAGCACCTACGACTACTACACCGGCGGCCCGGACCTGTCCCCGGTCGGCGCCCCGACCACCCTCGCCGGCTATGGCCCGAACACCCGAACGATCATGCAGGTCAAGGTGTCGACCGCTGCGCCGGCAGTCGCCTTCGACCGGCCGAACACGACCGCCGACCGCATCGGCGCGCTCGATGACGGCGTTCGCCCATCATGCCAGACGGCTCCGGCGTCTTCGAGTCCGGGTCCGATCCGATCATCGTCGGCCAGGCGGCCTACAACAGCGCCTACGGCACGAACTTCGTTGCCAGCGGGTGGTGCAACAGTCCCACGAACCCGACGGCCAGGTGCGACGGCTACGCCCGGATCTCCGAGCAGAGCTTCGGCCGGCCAACGCCTTCAAGTTCAAGTTCGACACCCTTGGCCCGGCCAAGGATGGCAACGGCGCCCAGCTCGCCATCCCGTTCCAGCCCAAGGGCATGCACGACGAGATGAACTCGGCGAGCTTCGACGAGTGGGGCCGGATGACGGCCAACCTCGGCCTCGAGGCGCCGGGCGCCACCCCGCTGCTGCAGAACATCATCCTGTTCCCGTACGTGAACCCGCCGACGGACAACATCCTGGACTCGGACGGGCTACCCAGCAGCCTCGACGTCACGCCGATCGCCTCGGCGGCTGACGGGACGCAGATCTGGAAGATCACCCACAACGGCGTCGACACGCACCCGATCCACTTCCACCTGTACGACGTCCAGGTGCTGAACCGGGTGACCTGGGACAACATCATCATGCCGCCCGACGCGAACGAGCTCGGGTGGAAGGACACCGTCCGGGTCAGCCCGCTCGAGGACACGATCGTCGCCGTGCGCCCGATCGTTCCGACGCTGCCGTTCGCGGTTCCGGACAGCAGGCGACCAATGAACCCGATGATGCCGCTCGGCGCCGCTGGCGATCCGCCAACAGGCCCCTCGGGACGGAAGCCGGGTTCAACAACACCGACAACAACGGCAACCCGATCGCGCCGATCGTCAACGCGATCATCGACTTCGGGTGGGAGTACGTCTACCACTGCCATATCCTCAGCCACGAGGAGATGGACATGATGCGGCCGGTCAAGGTCAACGTGACCTCGGCCATACCACCCGCCGTCGTCCAGGGATTGACAACCCCGGGCAGCGTCGTCCTCCACTGGACCGACCCGACCCCTGTCAACTACCTCGACCCGACAACCTGGGCCGACCTGCAGAACGAGATCGGCTTCAAGATCTACCGCGCCGATGTGGCGGCCGGAGTCGCCTGGCCCGCTGACTACTCCCTGGTCGGCACCTCGCTCGCCAACTCGACGACGTGGACCGATACCACGGGCATCGGCGGCGTCAACTACAGCTACGTCATCGTGGCCTTCAACGAGGCTGGGAGCGCCCTGCCGTCCAACGCGCAGACCGGCGTCTTCGGCCTCGACGTCATCGCCTCGAGCCACACGATCGCCTACGGCGACGCGGTCCCGACCATCACCTATAGCTACCTCCCGACGAGCCCCCTGCCGGCAACCAACCCGACGTCCTGCACCACGACCTACACCGTGGGTTCGCCCGTCGGCACGTACCCCTCGATCTGTGCCGGCATCGTGACCACGCCTCCGCCGGGGGATCCCGTCTACGGGACGTCGATCACCTACATCGCCGGAACGGTCACGGTGACACCGAAGCCGTTGACCATCACCGGCCTTGTGGCGACCGTCCCATTCGGGAGCGCGGTGCCCACCCTGACACCGACGTACACCGGCCTCGTGGCTCCGGACGTGGCCCCCGCCACGCCGCCGACCTGCACCACGACCTACACCCCGACGTCGACCGTCGCGGGCAGCCCGTATGCGGTCACCTGCACCGGCGCGGCTGACCCGAACTACACGATCTCGTACGTTGACGGCGCGATCACGGTGACCCCGGCCAGCGTGGCCGTCACCGCACCGAGCTTCACCGTTGCGTACGGCGCCGCGGTCCCAGGACCGCTGACACCGACCTACCTTCCGGCCATCACGCCGGCCACCCCGGCGACCTGCACCACGGCCTACACCCCGACCTCGTCGGTCGCGGGTAGTCCGTACGCGGTCGACTGCTCGGGCGCCGCTGACCCGAACTACACGTTCAGCTATACCGCTGGCATCGTCACGGTGACCCCGGTCGCGGTGGTCGTCACCGGGCCGACGCTCAGCGTGCCTTACGGCAGCGCGGTTCCCGTGCTGACGCCGACCTACCTCCCGAACATCGTGCCGGCGACGACCGCTGCCTCGTGCACCACGACGTACACCCCGACCTCGTCGGTCGCGGGTAGTCCGTACGCGGTGACGTGCAGCGGCGCGGTGGACCCGAACTACACGTTCACGTACGTTGACGGCGCCATCACGGTGACCCCGGCCGCGGTGGTCGTCACCGGGCCGACCCTCAGCGTCCCCTACGGCAGCGCGGTTCCCGTGCTGACGCCGACCTACCTTCCGAACATCGTGCCGGCGACGACCGCGGCCTCGTGCACCACGACCTACACCCCGACCTCGACGGTCGCGGGCGGTCCGTACGCGGTCGACTGTTCGGGCGCCGTTGACCCGAACTACACGTTCACCTATGTCGCCGGCGCCATCACGGTGACCCCGGTCGCCCTGACGATCACTGCCTCGAACGGCTCGATGATCTACGGCGGCACGCCGCCCGTCATCACGCCATCCTTCGCGGGCTTCGTCAACGGCGACACGGCCACGTCGGTGACCGGCCTGACGTGCTCCACGGCCGCGACCAGCGCGTCGCCGGTCGGGGCGTACGCCTCGACCTGCACGGGCGGGGTCAACCCGAACTACACCATCTCGTACACTCCCGGAACGGTGATCGTTAGCCCGGCCGCGCTCGCGGTCTTCGCCCCCGGCGGGACGATGGCCTACGGCGGCCCGGTGCTGTCGCAGGTTCCCACCTACGCCGGGTTCCTCAACGGCGACACCGCAGCCGTGCTGACCACGGCGCCGACCTGCGCACCGGCCGTCACGGCCACATCGCCGGTTGGCGTGTACGCCATCAACTGCAGCGGCGCGGCCGCCGCCAACTACACCTTCGTCTACATCCCGGGCACGATCACCGTGACCCAGGCTCCGTTGACCGTCACGGCCTTCAGCGGCTCGATGGCATACGGCAGCGCGGTTCCGACGCTGACCCCGACCTACGCCGGGTTCAAGAACGGCGAGACCGCAGCCGTGATCGCCGGGCAGACCTGCTCGACGACCGCGACCAGCACGTCGCCCGTCGGCACCTATCCGAGCACCTGCTCGGGCGGGACGGCGGCGAACTACGCGATCACCTACGTCGCGGGCACCATCACCGTCACGAAGGCCGCCAGCACGACGGTCGTGACGAGCAGCGTCAACCCGTCCCGCCGTGGACAGGCCGTGACGCTCACCGCGACCGTGAGCCAGACCGGCGCGGGCCTGGTGCCCGGCGGCACGGTCCAGTTCACCAACAACGGCGTCAACCTCGGCACACGGACGCTCAACGCGGCCGGCGTGGCCACGCTCACCACGGGCGGGCTCACGGTCGGAACCCACGCCATCGTGGGCATCTACTCGGGTGACGTGCGCTACAACACCAGCACGAGCGCGACGCTGTCGCAGGTCGTGACGGCGGCCAGCACGACCACCACCTTGACCCTCACCAGCCCGGTCAGTCGCCAGAACACGATCCGGTACAGGGCTGCAGTCACCGCCGTCGCCCCAGGCGCCGGCACGGTGACCGGCACCGTCCGCTTCTACCGCGGCGCCACCCTGATCGGCTCCGCCACCCTCACGGGCGGCGTCGCCACCCTCAACTACCGGAACACCGGTCTCACGCCAGGCGTGTACTCCATGCACGCCACCTACGTGGGCAACACCAACTTCCTGACCAGCACCAGCCCCAACGTGAGCCAGCGGGTCACCCTGTAGCCTTTCCCCGGGAGCGGACCCCTCCGCTCCCGGGCCAGCGCCGGGAGCCCTCCGCTCCCGGGCCAGCGCCCGGCACCACCGGGCAGCAGCGATCGAGCGGCCCCCGCGTCACGCGGGGGCCGCTTCGCGTCTCCATGGATCCGCCCGGGCTCGGCGCTGGTGGCGCCCCGTCGAGAGAGGCCTGCGACCGCGACGTGTCCAGCCTGCGCATCGGTCTTCTGCCGCGTCGGCCGCCCGCACCGGTGAGCGACGGGCGGAAGGCAATGAACGGGTCGAGCGCGACCGACCGGCTGCCGCCGGCAGGAGTCGAGGATCATCGGCCGGGCGCGGGTCAGCGACGGGGCGGTTCGGCGCCTACCTGGAGGGTCAGGGCGCCGCCGACGGCGTAGGGGAGGTCCGTGGCGGCTTGGGCGGGATCTTGAGCGTCTGGCCGATCTTGATCAGGTTGGCGTCGGCGATCCCGTTGAGCTTCATGATCGCTTCCATCGTCACGCCGTACTTCTTGGCGATCCGCAGCAGCTGGTCGCCCGGCTTGACGACGTAGGTGATGTACGCGGGCGTCGGCGACGGGGTCGGGCTCGGGGTCGCCGTGGGCTTCGGCGTGGGCGTCGCCTCGACGGTCGGCTGCGGCGTCGGGGTGGGGCTCGGGGTGGCGGTCGGCGATGGCGTCGCAAGGGCCGTCGACGGGAGCGAGAGCAGGACGCTCGGCAGGAGGAAGCCGATGCCGAAGCCCGCCGCGCCGACGATGACGAGGACGAGCAGGGCGACGATCAGCGTCCTGAGCCGCCTCCCCCGCCGTCGCACCACGATCGGTTCTGGGGCGGGAAGCGGCACCGCGCGACCGGGGGCGAGCGGCTCCGTCGGACGCTGGGTCGGGGCGGCCGCGACGGTGGCGGACGCGGCCTCCGGCTCGAACGTGCCCTCGTAGTCAGCGCTGGAATCGAACCCATCGTACGGGTCGTACGTCTCGTCGGCCGTCTCGTCGTCGGGGGCGTCGGCCGCGGGGACGGGTGCCGGCTCGGCGGCCGCCGCGACGACCGGCACGACCGCTGCTGGCTCGACCGGGGCCGCGGGCGCAGGCGCTGCCGGCGATGTCGCGGGCTCCGCACCAGCCACGGCGGCGAGCGGCGGGGTCGCTGGCTCGACCGGGGCAGCGGGCGCGGCTTCGGCGACGACCGGCACGCCAGCTGCGGGCTCGACCGGGGCCGACGCGGCCGCCACGAGCGCGGGCGCGGCCGCTGCGGGCTCGAGGGGGGCCGCGGGCGCCATCACCGGGATCGGGTCGCGTGCGGCATCGGCAGAAGCAAGGTCGCCGGGCGCGGCCGGTGCCTGCACGAGGTCGGCGGCAGGCCACTCGGGCACGACCGGGACGGGTGCCGGGCCAGGTGCCGCGGGGGCGGGCATCACGGGAACCGGGGCGGCTGGCAGTGGCGCCACGGGGGCAGCCGCCGGGGCTGGCGTCGCTGGCGGCGTCTCGCGGAACCAGCCGCCCTCGTCGTCCTGGGTCGCCGTCGGTGGCGGCGCGGCGCAGCGGCACCCGGGGTGGCCTCGACATCGGGCGGCTCCTCGCGGAACCAGCCGCCGTCCTCCCCGTCGCCCGGTGTCTGGCGTGGTCGTCCGAATCGCATCTCGGGCGATTGTACGGGTTCGCGGCCACCAGCCGGTGATCAGTCCGACAACGCCACGGCCACGAGGCGGAGCCCGATCGCCGACAGATCCGGCCGACCTACCCGCCGTCGGAGATCTCGTGGCGGCGCAGGCGCGTCGTCCCGAGGCGGAGCGCGAGCCCGACGACGACGGCGACGAGCACGAGCGCGGGGACGATCGGGACGTCCGTGCCGAGCTCGCCGGCATCCCGGCCCGCCATGCCCGCCGCGATCCCTTCGGCGTACACGCGGATCGACAGCAGCCGGGTCCCCGGGAACAGGCTCGTGATCACCGCCTCCCAGAGGAGCACGTAGCCGAGGCCGACCACCAGCGCGCGCGTCGTCCAGGCCGACACGGCCACGAACACGATCGCATAGGTCGCCGCCCCGATCGCCCCGCCGATCGTCAGGGCGAGGACGAGGCCGAGCGACCCGAAGCCCGTCAGGACCAGCGCGGTCAGCAGCGTCGAGACCGCGGCCAGGCCGGCCGCACCGCCGGCGGCGACGATGGCCTTCGCCACGATGATCCAGCCCCGGCCCACCGGGCGGGCCAGCAGGTGGATCACGGTCCCGTCCTCGATCTCGCTCCCGAGGGCGCCCGTCCCGAGGACGAGGGCGGCGATCGGGATCACGACCGGCAGCTCGAGGGTCGTGAAGAGGACCCGCGCGATCGTGTCGGGCGTCTCGACCGCGCTCGTCCCGAGGAGCACAGCGACGAGGACGGGGGCGAGGCCGAGGATCACGACGAGCAGCGACCGCCGCCGGAAGAGCGTGCCGCGGGTCGCCTGGCCGATGAGCGGCCGGAGGACCGTGCGGCCCAGCGTCGGGCCGGATGCGTGGACGTGGGGTCGCGGAGCAGCGGCGGGCGAGCCGCCGTGCCAGCCGGGGATCGCTCCCGAACCCTTGCCGCCGGCCCTGGCCCCGCTCACTGCTGCACCAGGTAGCTGAAGACCGACTCGAGCGACTCGTCGGCCGGCAGCAGCTCGAGGATCGAGATGCCGGCGTCGCGGGCGATCGCCGGCAGCTCCCGGGTGAACGTCGCGAAGTCGGTGGCCTGGATGGCCATGTGCCCATCGTCGAACGAGAGGCCTGCCACGGTCGGCCGGAGCGCCAGGCGCGCCGCGAGCGACCGGTCGTCGGAGGTGCGCAGCGTGAACCCGTGCGGCCGGTCGGTCATCAGGCGCCGGATCTCGCGGAAGTCGCCCGACGCGGCGAGACGCCCGGCGACCATCACCAGCACGCGGTTGGCGACCCGCTCGACCTCCTCGAGGATGTGGCTCGAGAACAGGATCACCCGGCCTCGCTCGGCGAGCGATGCGAGCAGGTCCATCATGTGCAGGCGCTGGCGTGGGTCCATCCCGTTGAAGGGCTCGTCGAGGATGAGGACGGCGGGATCGTGGACGAGGCCGGACGCGACCTTCGCCCGCTGGCGCATCCCCTTCGAGTAGGTGCCCACGTCCCGGTCCGCGGCGGGCAGGAGATCGACGAGGCCGAGGGCGCGCTCGGTGGCGCCCGCCACGTCGGACAGCCCATGCAGCTCGGCCGCCAGGCGGACGAACGCACGGCCGGTGAGGTACGGGAACACGGCCTCGCGCTCCGGCACCAGGCCGACCCGGTGGTAGATCGCCGGATCGCCGAAGGTCGGGCGGCCATCGAGCGTCGCGCTCCCGGCCGAAGGCGCCAGCAGCCCGGCCAGCATGTGCAGCAGGGTGCTCTTGCCGGCTCCGTTGGGCCCCAGCAGGCCCGTGACGCCGGGCTCCAGCGCGAACGTCACGTCGTTGACGGCGACCACGTTCCCGTACCAGCGGGCCACGCGCTCGACGGCCAGGAGGGGAGGCCCGGCTGCCGCGGCCACCCCGGGGAGTGCCGACCCGGCGCCCGGCTGCTGCTCGCCGCTCATGCCTGGATCCGCCGGTAGCGCGCGACGAGGACCAGGACGCAGGCGACGGTCAGCCCGACCGCGGCGATCGCGAAGGCGATCGTCGGCAGGCCGCTCCGGACGACCAGCGTCCCGGGCCGGGTGCCGAACACCGTGGCGGCCACGCCGTCCATCAGCGCGCCGGTGTCGAGGAGGGCGATCGACCGCCAGGCGGCCGTGCCGCCTTGGAACACGACGATCTGGACGATGCCGGACACGACCAGCAGGACGGCGGCGATCGCGCCCGACGCGTACGCCCGCCGGGGCGTGAACGCGGCGATCGCCAGGGCGATCCCCGCCAGCAGCGCCGCGTCCGCCGCGGCGCTCGCGAGGACCCGCGGCACGAGCGGCAGCGCCTCGCGAAGGCCGTCGCCCACGTTGGTCGTCAGGAAGATCACCCCGACGAGCATCACGGCCTGCGGGACGAGCACGACGGTCGCCAGCGCGGCGGTCAGCGCCAGGAACTTCGTCATCGCGTAGTCGGTGCGTCCCAGCGACCGGCTGAAGTAGAGGGTCAGCGTTCCGTGGCGCTGGTCGCGGCCAAGGAGCTCGGGCGCCTGGGCGATCACGAAGAAGATGAGCGGCGTCGACACGACGCCTGCGTACCTCGCAGGATCGACCGGGATCAGGTCCTCCACCCGCCCGAACCTGTCGCCGAGGAACGCCCGGACCCCGACCACGACGATCGCCGGAATGAGCGCCCAGGCGGCCAGGAAGAAGGGCACGATCTTCGCGCTGCCACCCCGCCCGATCCCGAACGTCCAGCGGTACGACCGGCCGAACAGGACCCGGAAGGCATGCCGGCGTCCCAGGCGCGGGCCGGTGTAGCGGCGGTAGCCGAGGTCGTAGATCGACCCCGTGGCGCTCCCGGCGATCAGTTCGGCTTCAGGCTGCATCGTCGGTCTCCGCGTCGCGGAACAGGTCCTCGATCCGGTGGCGCGCCGGCTCGACCCGCGTCAGGGCGAGGCCGCGCTCGACGACGGCGTCGCGGATCCGGTCCCACGGCGGCGGCTCGCCCGGGCCCGGCGTCTCGACCAGGACGCGCCGCTCCCCCTCCGCGCTTGCGGAAAGGCCCGCCGCGACGAGATCGGCGGCAAGCTCGCCGGCCCGCTCGTCGACCTCGACCACGAGCGTCCCGGTCCGGCCGGTGAAGGCGCTCATCGGGGCGCTCCGCAGCAGGCGCCCGCCGTCGATCGCGACCAGGTGGTCGCACACCCGCTCGATCTCGCCGAGGAGGTGCGAGCTCAGGAGGACGGCGATCCCGAACTCCGTGCCGGTCCGCCGGATGAGGTCGAGCATCTCGTCGCGGCCGGCAGGGTCGAGGCCGTTGGTCGGCTCGTCGAGCAGGAGCAGCTTCGGGTCGTGCACGAGCGCCTGGGCGAGCTTGACCCGCTGGCGCATCCCCGTCGAGTAGCCGCCGATCGGGCGGTAGCGCTCCTCGAAGAGGCCGACGTGCCGGAGCACGTCCGCTGTCCGTTCGCGGGCAGCGTTGCGGGGCAGGCCGCTGATCTCGCCGAGGTGCGCGACCAGGTCCGTGGCGGACAGGTCGGGGGGGAGCACATCGTGCTCGGGCATGTAGCCGACCAGCGCCCGGACCTTGGGACCCTGGTGCGTCGCGTCGAGGCCGAGGACGCTGGCCCGGCCGCCCGTCGGGTTGAGCAGCCCGAGCAGGATGCGCAGGAGGGTGCTCTTGCCGGCGCCGTTGGCGCCCACGAGGCCGACGATGCCGGGCTCGATGTCGAGCGTCAGCGCATCGAGGGCGAGCACGCCGCCCGCGGGACCCGGGTATCGCTTGGTCAGCGCCTCGGTGGCGATGAGGGCCATGGCCGCAAGTGTAGGCGAGCGCGATAGCCCGTTGCACCATCGGGATGGCAGACCGCCGCCCCGGACGGCGATCAGCCGGACGGCGAGGGCGATGCGGCGGCGTCCGTCAGCCGGTAGACGACCCTGGCGCCGCCTTCGTCGCGGTACGCGACGGCGACGGGATCGAGCGTCACGGCATGCTCCGTCAGGTGCGCGGCGGGAAATGCCGCGCCGTCCGTCTCGAGCGTCCCGATCCTGAACGTCAGAACCTCGCCGCCGGCGGTGCGGAGCGTGAAGCCCGTGATCGCGCCCGAATTGCCGTCGACCGCGATGACGACACCCGTCGCCGTCTGTCCGGGGCCGGCGCTGCCCTGCCCGGGGCTCGTACCGCCCTGCCCGGGGCTCGCGCCGGCCTGGCCGCAGGCCACGACCGTCGCGGCGGCGATCACGATGACCGCCGCGAGGGCGGCCAGCCTGGCGCATGCCGCACGCGGGACGACCCGCCCGATGAACCGGTTCACCGGCCGAGCGTACCAACTTGACGGGCGTGCCGCGGATCGCGGTCCGGCCACCGGCCCCGGGCGATACGATCGGCACGTGAACGGCCCAGCGGGCGCGACCCGCATCCTCGTCCTCAACGCCGGCAGCAGCACCCTCAAGGCGAGCATCGTCGATCTCCCGGCCGGCGTGCCGCTCGCCGGCCTGGCCGCCCGCCCGCCCGCCACCCTCGTCTCGCGGACCGTCGAATGGGGCGCCGACGCCTCGGTCGGGGGGGATCCTGAGCGCGACCTGCGAGCGCTCCTCGACACCTTCGAACGGTCGGGGATCGCGGCCGCTTCGGTGGCGGGGGTCGGCTATCGGGTCGTCCACGGCGGCGCGCGCTTCGCGGCACCGACCCGGGTCGATGCCGGCGTCATCGCCGAGGTCGAGGCACTCCGGCGCCTCGCACCGCTCCACAATGGCGTCGCCGCGATGACGATGCGGGCCGGGCTGGCCGCGATGCCCCGCCATCCACACGTCGCCGTGTTCGACACGGCCTTCCACGCGACGCTCGAACCGGCGGCCTACCGGTACCCGCTCGCCGCCGAATGGCACGCGGCGTGGGGGGTCCGGAAGTTCGGCTTCCACGGAATCTCCGTGGCGTGGGCCGCTGCCCGCGCGGCCGCGCTCCTGAACCTGCCCGGGCCACGGCTGGTCGTGGCCCATCTGGGCAGCGGCTGCTCGGTCACGGCGGTCGACGCCGGACGCTCGGCCGACACCTCGATGGGCATGACGCCACTCGAGGGCGTGATGATGGGCACGCGCTCGGGCTCGATCGACCCCGGCGTGCTCTTCTGGGCGATCCGGGAGGGCCATCGGACGCCGGAGGCGCTGGCCGACGAGCTCGACCACCGGGCCGGCCTGCTCGGCGTGTCGGGGACCTCGGCGGACGTGCGCGACCTGCTCGCTGCGGCGGACGCGGGAGACTCCGACGCCGAGCTGGCGCTCGCCATGTTCGAGCGGCGGGCCGCCGCGGCCATCGGAGCAGCGGCGACCGCGCTGCCCTCTCTCGACGCGGTCGTCTTCACGGGCGGCATCGGCGAGCACGCGGCCGTGGTGCGCGCGCGGATCGTCGGGCGGCTCGCAGCCCTCGGGGTGGCGCCGCTGCCGGCGGCCGCGGGTGCCGCGCCGCGGCGCCGGGGCTGCTGCCTCCCGACGGGGATGGCCTGCTCTCGGAAGCCGGGACGTCCGGACCGCGCGTGCTCCGCGTGGCCGCCCGCGAGGACCTCGTCATCGCCGCGCACGCAGCCGCGCTCCTGGCCTGACCGGCCACCGCCACCGCCCGTCCGCGCTCTCCGAGCCGAACGGATCGGCGGGCCGCGACGGTCAGCGGATGCCGGTGTCGTACGAGAGGTCGACGCGCGTGACTGGAGCAGCGTCCCCGAGCACCGTGACCGGGATCGCGGCCGGCGTGCCCATGATGCCCGCCGCGGGCTGCGCCACCAGCAGGTACTTCCCTGCCGGGACGTTCACGCGGAAGATGCCGGCGGCGTCGGTCGTCGTCCGGGCAACCTCGGTGCCGTCCATGGCCTGCACCACCACGTCGGCCGAGGCGACCGGCCGGGGAGCGCACGAAGGATCGGGCGGGTTGCGCTCCACCGGGCAGACCGGTCCGGCGCTCGCGTAGCCGACGAGCCACGGACCCTGACCGGCGGGCGCCGGGATGTCCGGCGACGGCTGGGCGACGCCGCCGGTACCGCCACCGACCGAGCCGCCGGTCCCGGACGCGCCCGGGCCGCCATCGACCGGGTCGCCGCCCTCCGAGATCATCGTGACGTGGCCGGCCGGGTCGACGCTGTACGTCCAGGTGTGCTTGTTGATGCAGCCGGCCTGGCAGTCGCCCGAGCCCTGGGTGATGGTGACGACCCAGCCGACCAAGCCCTGGTGGACCTCGTACCACGAGGACTGCCCGATGAGATTGTGGTCAAGCGGCCGGACCCCGGCGAACCGCGGGTCGCTCGCGATCACGAGGGCCGCCGCGTCCTCGGCCGTCCGGGGCGGGCTGGCGGGCGCCGGCCCCGCGCCCGTGTCGGGCGACGGAACCAGGGTGAAGCCCGACGGCGGCACCGGCGTCGGCGCGCCGGGGCTTGCCGTGGCGTCCGGGCCGCCGGAGGCCGGGGCAGCCGTCGGGCCCGGCGAGGTCGACGGGGACGCGGCCGGGGCGCTGCACGCGACGGCCAGCGCCGCCCCGGCGAGCGAGACCAGGAGGATCCGCGGCAGCATCAGGTGCCGGCGCCGCGGGGTGGGTCGATGGGTTGCCTGCATGGCGTCATGACGGTACTCCATCGAACGCGGTTCCCTTCGTCGGGCTCGGCCCGCGGCCGGGGTCAGCGCCGTGGCTGCCGCGCGGGCCGCGGCCGGCTTCGGCTCCGCCGCGCCGCCGGTGCCGTGCGGCTTTCGCGCGCTCCGCGGCCGGGGTCGGGCCGGAGCTCGGGCGGGGCCGCCGCGAGGCGCGCATTCCACGTGGTCCGGGCACCGGCCCGACGATGAGCTGCGAATATCGCACCACTGACCTCCGGGCAGCAACCCGTCCGGGAAACGAATACGTAATCCACCCTATGGCCACCGGTGTGCACCGGACCGCACTATGCCCGCGGAGGCGCTCCAGCCTCCCCAGGGAAGGGCACGTTTGATTCTCGATCGCCGCCGGCCGTCTCCAGTCCGCGATGCCCAGCTCGCGCGCCTGGAGACCGTGGGCGAGCTGTCGGCCGCCTTCGTCCACGACTTCAACAACCTGCTGACCGTGATCACGGGCTACGCGGAGCTGCTCGCCTGCGAGCTCGAACCCGGGCCGATGCGGGACGCCGCTCGCGAGATTCGCACGGCCGCTGACCGCGCCGCCTCGGTCTCGGCGCGGCTGCTCGACTTCGTCCGGCCGCTCGCCGACGCGGGTGCTCCGGCGATCATCGACGCCGGGGCGATCATCGCCAGCCTCCGGCCACTGGCGTCCCGGCTGGCCGGCGCCGATCATCCGATCATGCTGAAGCTCGATCGGCGCAGCCTCCCGGTGGCGATCGAGACGCGAGACCTGGAGCTCGCCGTGCTGAACCTCGTCATCAACGCGCGACATGCCTCGCCGGACGGCCTCCCGATCGTGATCGGGGCGGAGCGCGCCGCCGGACCTGACGGCCCGGGCGTCACGATCTTCGTCGCGGACCGCGGGCCCGGCGTTCCCCCGAACATGCGCGAGCGCATCTTCGAGCCGTTCTTCACGACGCGGGCCGACGAGGGTGGAACCGGCCTCGGGCTGGCCATCGTGCGCCGGACGGCGCGCCGCTGGAACGGCGACGCACGCGTCCGGGCCAATCGCGGCGGAGGAGCCCGCTTCGAGGTGCGCCTGCCACTCGCCGAGGGCTGACGGCTCGATCCCACGGGCGGACTGTCCCGTGGGACACGCCGCGTTCCCCGGGAAGGGGCCCCGGCCGGACCGGTCGGAACCGGGTCTGGACCGGTTCGCCCGGACGCGCGACAATGCGCTCCCCCGGACAGGATCGAAGGACACCTCCGGGACCGAGGCGGGCGCCAATGGAGAAGGGGGCGGCCCGACGGCCCACCGCCGCATCCCCGATGCCGTCGGTCGAGCCGGATGTGGCGCGCGAGAGGTCGAACGGATCGACCGCGGGAACACGGGGTGCCGGCGTGGTGCCGGCCAAGGTTCGCGCGCCGAGACTCCGCTGGATGCCGCGCGAACGGCTCGACCAGCAGCTTGGCCAGCTCTGGCAGCAGCGCCTCTGCCTCGTCATCGCCCCGCCTGGGTCGGGCAAGACGACCACGCTCGCGGGTTGGGCCGCGTCGATGGACTGCCCGGTGGCCTGGTATCGGGCGGAGAGCGCGGACGGCGCCGAGGAGATGCTGGTCGCCTGCCTCGAGGAGGCATTCGCGACCGCGCTGCCCGGCATCGATCGGGGCTGGACATCCGTGGAGCAGGCTGCCGCCGTGCTCGACGGCCGGCCCGAGGAACGCGTCCTCCTCGTGATCGACGACCTGCACACGCTGCTGGGCACGCCCGCCGAAGCCGCGCTCGAGCGGTTCATCGAGTATGCCCCGCCCTCGGTTGCCGTCGTCGCCGGGACGCGGACCCCGCCCGCGTTCAACCTGCCGCGGCGAAGGGTCTCCGGCGAGCTGCTCGAGCTGTCTGCCGACGACCTGCGGTTCCGGTCCTGGGAGGTCGAGCGCCTGTTCCGGGACTTCTACGACGATGCGCTTCGCCCGGACGAGCTCGCCCGGATCACCCGCCGCACCGAGGGGTGGGCCGCGGGCCTCCAGCTCTTCCACCTTGCGACGCGCGGCAAGGCCCCCGACGAGCGCGTGCGGATCATGGCCGGGCTCGGTTCGTCATCGCGGTTCGTGCGCGAGTACCTGGCCCGCAACGTGGTGGCCGAGCTGCCCGAGGAGCTCCGGGCGTTCCTCGTCGGGACGAGCGTCCTGCGCCGCCTCTCCGGGCCGCTGTGCGATGCGCTGCTGGAGCGCCAGGGCAGCCGGGCGCTCCTCGAGGAGCTCGAGCGGCGCTGCGTCTTCACGGTCGCGACCGATGACGAAGGCAACTTCCGCTACCACGAAGTCCTGCGGAGCCATCTCGAGACGATGCTCGTCGAGGCGGTCGGCGAGGCGCGAGCCCGGATGCTGGCGCGCCGGGCGGGCGGCCTCCTCGAGGCCGCAGGGGCGATCACGGAGGCGCTTGCCGCGTACAGCCGGGCTGAGGACTGGGCGGCGGTCGACCGCCTCATCGACGAGCACGGCGAGCGGCTCGTGATGGGCGACGGCGCGTGGATCGACACGCTGCCGCCGGCCCTGCTCGTGCAGGACCCCTGGCTCATCCTCGCCACGGCCCGCCGGCACCGGGCCGAGGGGCGCTGGGCCCAGGCGGTCGATGCCTACGCCCGGGCCGAGGCGCTGTTTCCCTCCGGGCAGGGCGCCGCGGCCTGCCACCACGAGCGGCTGAGCCTCGCGGCGTGGCTCGACCCGCTGCCCGCGCCGGGGACGGACTGGACGGGCCAGCTTCGCGCGGCGGTCGCCCGCGACCCGCTCGCCCGGCGTGGCGGAAGCGCGGCCAGCGTGGTCGTCCCGAGCGCCGGCCGCGCGGAGCCGTCGGCGGCCGAATACCTGGGCAGCGGCCTCGCGGCCCTCGTCGCCGGCAGGGTCCGGGACGCGCGGGACCTGCTGCGCGAGGCCGCGACCTCGACCGACGCGGGACCGACCGTCGCCGCGGCGGCCGGGATCGGGGGCGGCATCGCCGGCGTGCTCGCGGGCGATACCCGGGCGGTCATGGAGCTCGAGGCGGCGGTCGCCGCGGCGGAGCGCGCGGGGGCGGGGTGGCTGGCACGCATCGGCCGTGCGGTCCAGGCGGTTGCCACCTCGCCGAGCACCACACAGGTCGGGCGGGCCGAGGCGGCCGCCGTCCGGGCCTCGGCCGCGCGCGACGACGATCGGTGGGGCGAAGGGCTCGCCGCCCTCGCCGAGGGCTGGGCGTCCCTCGGCGATCCGACGACCGCGGAGCCTCCCCTCGAGATTGCCGCGGCCCGCTTCCGCGCGCTCGGCGCGGCCACGCTCGAGGCCTGGGCCCGCTCGCTGCTCGCCGGTTCGCTCGCCCGGAGCGGCGCGGACGGGGCACTCGAGGTGGCCGCGTCCGCTGAAGCGGTCGCCCGGAGCGCCGGAGCGCCCGGGCCGCACGCGCTGGCGCAGCTCGCCCTCGCGATGGCCAATCCGGCCCAGGCTCCGGAGCTCCAGCGACTCGCCGACACGCTCCTCGCCGAGATCGGGCTGGGCGTGCCTGCAGGGCTCGGGCAGCCGGCGACCGCGGAGGGCGGCCCGACCGCGGCCGGGTCGCCGGGCATGACCGACGCCGCTCGCGTGAGCGGGTCGGGCGGCTGGAACGGGACGCGACCGGCCGGGCCGCCGAGGATCAACGGGGCCGCGCACGGCCCGGCGAACGGGGCACCGAACGGGGCGGCGAACCGGATCCTGAACGGGGCGGCGAACGGCGCCGGGAACGGGTTGCACGGCGCGAGCCAGGTCGACGTCGGCCCACCGGTCACGATCATCTGCTTCGGGGCATTCCGCATGTCGGTGGACGGCCTTCCCGTCGACCTCGGCGCGCTCAAGCCGAGGCCGCGAGCGGTGCTGCGGCTGCTCGCCCTGCATGCCGGGCGGCCGGTCCATCGCGAGGTGCTCCAGGAATCGCTGTGGCCCGAGTCGGATGCCGAGACGGGCGCCAGGAGCCTGCACGTGGCCCTCTCCCAGCTGCGCCGCGAGCTTGACCCGGGCGGCGAGCGCGCGGCGGCGGGCGGACCGGGCGTGCTCGTGCGGGAGGGCGACGCGTATCGGATCGCGCTCGCGGCGGGATCCTCCATCGACGTGCTCGTCTTCGACGCCTCGGTCGCAGAGGGCCGCGCGGCCCGAACCCGGGGCGATGCGGGCGGCGCGATCGCCGCGTTCCGGATGGCGCTCGCCGCATATGGCGGCGACCTGCTGCCCGAGGATGGTCCCGCGGACTGGGTCGTGCCGCGCCGCGAGCGCGCCCGGGCCGACTGCGTCGACGTGGCCCGCGCGCTCGCCGAGCTGCTCGTCGACAACGCACCCGCCGAGGCCGCGGCGGTCTGCACCGCCGGGCTCGCGATCGACGCGTACCACGACCCGCTGTGGCGGCTGCTCATCGCCGCGCGCGAGCGCTCGGGCGATGTCGCCGCCGCGACGAGCGCGCGGGCGGGCTACGCCCGGATGCTGGCCGAGCTCGGCGTCAGCGTCAGCGCGGTGCAGCTCGCCTGAGCGGCGTGCCCGGCCGTCGGGGTATCGTGTGCCAACCGGACGCAGCCGCCCTGCGGCCTCCCGGTCCTGGGCTGAGGGTGTTGGTCGATGCGCGTCCTGGTTGCGGTGGTCCTGGCCGTCCTCCTGGCCGCGTGTGGCGGCCCGTCCCCGACAGCCCCGGCGACATCTGCTCCGGCCACCGCTGCTCCGGCCACCTCCGCCTCCGCCACCGCTCGCGCCGTCGTCCCCTCGTCCGCGGGTCCGTCCATCGACCCGAGCTCGGCTGGCCGGGCAGCTGCCGGCCTCGGTCAACGGCGTTCCGACGACTCGATCGGAGATGAGCCCGTCGAACCGGAACTCGCCGAGAGTCTTCCTCGAGGCTGATCGCGCGCCTCGAGAAGAAGCCGCCCGATGGGCAGGTCGGTCTCGGGTTCACCTCGGATGCGACCATCTACGCGGTCCGGGTCAGCGGGGTCAGCGGCGGCGACATCGCTCGGGCATTCGTCGCGGAGCGGTCGGGAGCCGCGGCGGCCAGCGCCATCCCAACCGTCACGATCGCCGGCCACCAGGTCACCCAGGTCGGCGACTCCGGGGGCAACTACCTCTACTCGAACGGCGACACGTTCTTCTACCTGGAGACCCCGAACGTGGCGACCGCGACGGACGTGATCCGGCAGCTCCCCTGATCGACGCGGCGGCCGGCGATCGCCGGTGACCCAAGAGGGACGCCGGGCGTGGGTCTCGGGCGCCGGGCGCGTCACCGGCGCCGGCCGCGGCGTCACGGGCGCCGGGCGCGGCGTCACCGGCGCCGGCCGGCCTCCGACATCGATCGACCGGCCGGGCCCCGCTGCCTCAGGGACCCGTCGATGCTCCCGGGCTCGCGCCGCCGCCTTCGCGCGCGCCGAAGAACTGCACCTCGGTCATGGCCACGGGCGCCTTCGGGTTCTGGGCGCCGTAGATCGAGTGGATCGTCAGCAGGACCTTGACGACCCCCTTGGCCCCGGCGTCGAATGTCTGGCTGTCGGCAGCGTCCTTGAGCTCGTAGTCCTTGCTGAGCACCGTGGCGCCCTTCGCGTCGACGAAGTCGAGCGTCACGTTGCGCGGTCGGGCGTCCACCTCGAAGTCCGGGCCGGAAGCGCCGTTCACGAACTGCACCTTGTTGATCGTGACCGGGGGATCGAAGAAGCCCGTTGCCGCAGGCGGCGCGTCGGCCGAGAACGGCGCGGCCCAGTACCCGAGGCTCAGGTCGAACAGGGCCTGGGCCGCGTGACCCTTCGTGCCGGGGCCCGTCGCCGTGCCGGAGGTGCGGACCGGATCGACCCTCGGGATGAAGATCGCCACGACGTTGGAGACGGCGCCGTTGACGATCCCCTGGAACCCGCCGATGTTGAGGCCGTAGCCGAGCGCGGCGGCGCCGATCGCGACGATCGCGGCGAGCTGGAGCGCCCGGGTCACGAGGTGGCCAGCCCGGTTGACCGCGCTGCCGCCGCCCCCGCCGCGGTCCGTCCGCATCTCCTTCGGACGCTCGCCGGCCGCCAGCGTCGCCTTCGGCTTGCGCGCGAAGATCCGCCGGTACCACGGCACTCTCGGCGCGATGGCGACGGTTGCCGTCGCGAGCGATTGACCGCAGCGGCGGCAGAAGCGGCGCGCGGGATCGTTCCCGATGCCGCAGTTGCCGCAGACCAGGTCGCCCGGGTTGGGTGCGGGTGTCTCCGAGGTCGCCGAGCGCCCGACCGGCCTCGGGCGTTCGGCGGTCGGCTTGACTGCCGTGGGCTGGCGCGATAGTGGCTGGTCGCCCGGGACGACCGCGGGCGGCTGGCCGGCGGCTGCTGCGCCCGCCGCGGTCACGCCCGCGGCTGCGGCCGCTGGGGCACCCGCCGGCCGGCGTGCGGGCGGGGGGCCGGCCACGGGTCGCGCGGCGGGTGGCTGGGACGACGGCACGACCGGCGGCGCGGGCTTCGCCATCGGGATCTCGGCCGGCGCGACGGGGGCTGCCTCGACGATGAGCTTGCGGGCCGGCGTCGTCCCGGCCACCGCCGGCTTGATGCGCGGCGGGCCCGGTGCGGGGGCCGGCTTGGCGGGCGCGATCGGAGCCGGCCGGACAGCCGGCGCCGGGACCGTGCTCGCGGCCGGGCCCGCACCGGCGGGCGCGATCGGCGGGGCCGGCGGGAGCGGCGTGGTCGGCGGGACGGCCTCGTCGACCGATCCGGCGGGCGGCGCCGTCGCGGCGTCGGCCAGCGGGGGCGTCGGCGCGGGTGATCCGCCGAAGGCCGTCGCCGGTGGAGCGAACGGAGTCGCGGGCGGGGGCGCGAACGCCGGCGGCGTAGCGGTCGGCGCCGCGAAGGCGGGCGCGACCGCGGGCGGCGGCAGCATCCCCGGAGGTGCGGCGGCGGGCGCCGCCCAGGCCGGCGGCGCTGCGGCTGCCCAGCCCGGCGCCACGCCGGGAGCCGCCTGCATGCCCGGCGGCGGCGCGATCTCCGGTCCCTGATCGACGACCGGCTCGGCGGGCGCCCCGACGGCTTCCCCGGCCGCGGGGGCGCCTTCGGCTGCGGGAGCACCTTCGGCCGCGGGCGCGCCTTCGGCCCCGGGCGTCGCCACGGCCCCGTCGGGTGCCGCGTCGGCATCGTCGACGACCCGGTAGACCCGCGAGCCGCGGACGACGGTGCCGGCCGGCGCGTCCGGGGCGCTCGCCGCGACGGCCGCCGCGCCGCCCCCGATGGTCCCGTCCGCGCCCGGTGCCCCCGCTCCTGCGAAGCCCGGACCGCCCGGCTCGGCGCCACCGGCACCAGGTTGCGTGCCGGGCACGCCGGTCGCCCCGGCAGGGCCGGCCCCGCCAAGGCCGACGACCTCCTTGACGCGGTCGAGCAGCCCGTGCCGCTCCGGCGACGCGTCGTCGAGGACTGGCTCCGGGGCAGGCTCGGGCGCGGGCGCCGACTCGTCGACCTTCGACCCCGTCCACTCGAGGAAGCTGCCGCAGGAGCCGCAGAACTCGGCGTTCGCCTCGTTCCGGTACCCGCACTTGGTGCAGACGATCACGTTGCACTCCCTCGACGACGCCGGCTCCGTCCGGCCGGCTGCCTACGCACGGCGCCCGCATCGTACAGCGGCCCGGGCAGCCCGCCGAGGGGATCGGCGGGGCCGGGTGCGCCACGTGGGCCGGGCCGCGCATCGCGACCAACGGGCCGCGCATCGCGACCCACGGGTCACGTGCCGACGATCTCCACGCGGTGCGGGACGTGGGCGGGCTTGGACGCCGCGACGAGGGCGTCGAGGCGGGCGGCCGACACGGACTTGGGATCCTGCACGTGGACCCGGACGAGCAGCTCGGCCGACTCCCCCGCCGGGATCTGGGCTCCCGCCTCGCGCGACCAGGCGGTCGCGCCCGGCTCGCCGATCTCCACCTGGCCGCCGGTGAACACCGCCACGTGCGCCGCGAGGCCGGCCGTCGTCCCCCGCATGCGGAAGAGGTCCACGGCCGAGGCCACGAACGCGCGCCGGCGCTCCATCGGCCATGTCTCGTCGACGGCGACGCCGACCCAGCCCCCGAGCCAGCCGAGGAAGTCGTCCGGGGCGAGCGCCGGGTCGAGGTAGGCCGGGAAGCAGTCCATCACCTGGATCGCCCCGGCCAGGACCTCGTCGAACGCCGCGAGGAACCGCTGGGTGAACGAGTCGTCGCGATACAGGCCCGGCAGGTTCTCGCCGAGTGGATGGGGTGTGGCGAGGCCCGCGACGTGCCCGCGCATCACGCGCCCTCGACGAGGAGCTGGTGCTCGTAGCTGAAGACGAGCGCGTGCGACTCGAGGTCGAGGCGCTGGGTGGCCTGCCCGCGCTGACCCGTGATGGGATCCGCCCCGAAGAGCCGCACGTCCTCGACGAGCTCGACGCCTCGCAGCGCCTGCAGCACCGCGTACACCTCTCCGACCTGGATCGGCCGCCCGAACGGCCAGCCATCGCGGTCCGGGCCGCCGGTGATCGGGTCGAAGTACTCGAACAGCGCCTGCATGGCGTCCTGCTGGAGGCGGGTCGGGCCGACGCGCGGCCGCGCCCGCAGGCGGGCCACGATCGTGATCCCGCGGTACGAGGGCGGCTCGACGACCACCCGGGTCCCGATCACCCGGCACTCGTCCAGGCGCGCGGCGACCCGCTGGAGCGTCTCGTCGGTCGGCACGAGCTGGTCGAACGTCAGGCGCCCGGCCTGGGCGACGGCCGCCGGCACGACCAGGACCCGGACGCTGCCGGCGTCCGCCCCGTCGCCCGCCGTGACGGCGTGGACGCGCGCCAGCTCGGGGGCCGCCTCGCGGGCGATGTGCTCGTAGTCCTCGGCCGTGACGGCCCGGCTCCGGGTGCGGAGCGTGATCGGCCCGCGGACCTTCGCGTTCTCGATGTCCTCCCCGTCCACTCCGCCGACCATCGGGCGGCGGTTCTCGATCCGCGACACGAACGGGATCGACGACCGCAGCACGCTGATCGTCCGGGTCGCCAGGTTGCCGGCCCGGCCGCCGCCCGTCAAGTACGCGTCGACCCGGATCCGGGCGCCCTTGGCCGGCACGCCGCCGTACTGCCGGACCGTCCCGTCGGGCTCGCGGACGGCCGGCCCGAACAGGATCTCGCCGGCGGTCGCGTCGAGGACGAAATGGCGATCGGTGGGACCCGACCCGGCGAAGTCGCTGACCTGGGTCCACTCGATCCAGCCCTCCGCGTCGTCGGCGACCCGGACCGTCATCGGTCGATCGCCCGGCACGACGGGGCGGTGGCGGAGCAGGAACCGGCCGCCCGCGACCCCCTCGGACGCGCCGATCATCTCGTCGAGGACCACGTCCGCGTGGACGGCGTCGGTCGTGCCGCCGACCGTCGCGGCCTCGAGCCCGTTGATCGACGGCGGCGCGGCGTAGAACGGCTGCCCCTCCTCGGGCTCGGTGACCCGGCCGCGGACCCAGCCGGCCCGGACCTTCTGGATCACCGACGCGGCGTGGCGGCGCGGCAGGTGGATGACGATGTCGCCGTCGCGGTTGAGCCCGCCCGTGGTGTCCGAGTCGACCTCGCAGTCTTCCCAGGCCTCGCCGGTCCAGGCTTCCCAGGCCAGCGGCGGCCAGTACGGGTCGACCCCGACGCCCTCGATCGTGCACTTGAAGCGCAGCCGGAGGGCGTTGCCCGGCGCCGGCTCCGAGAGGCCGACGAGGAGCTGGTTGCCGGCCGCCGGCGGCGTGTCGAAGGCCGAGAACGAGCGCGCGTTCTGGACCTCGACCGTCCGGTCGATGTAGGTGGTTCCCTCGGACGGAGGTGAACGACGAGGCGACGCTGACCGGGATGATCGGCAGGTCCTCGAGGGTCGTGAAGATGATCGCCTCGTCGGTCGCGGTGCGGACGGTCGCGACCTGCGTGCCGGCGGCGACCCGGACGACCTCGGCCTGCGGCGTCGAGAGCCAGAACGTGACGTCGCCGCGGGCGGCGTTCGGCGGGAAGAGCCGGACGCCGATCAGCTCGAGGAACTTGACGTAGTGCCGGTCGGGGACGCGGTTGAGCCGGTAGAGCAGCTGGTCGGTCATCCAGGCGAACAGCTCGATCATCGTCACGCCCGGGTCGGACACGTTGTGGTCGGTCCACTCCGGGCAGCGCTGCTGCACCAGCCGCTTGGCGTCGTCGACGAGGTCCTGGAAGCGGCGATCGTCCAGGTTCGGGACCGGCAGGGCCATCGCTCACTCCTCCGACGGGATCACGTAGAACGGGAAGACGAGGTTGCGGGGGTCGTTGGTCGACCCGACCGTGTAGCGGATGTCGATGTAGAGCGTCGCCTGGTCCTGCGGGTCGGCGCTGACCTCGACATCGCGGACGTCGATGCGCGGCTCCCAGCGGCGCAGGCTGCGCCGGACGTCCCGCGCGATCCGCCCGAACGGTCGCGGCGTCGGCGGCGCTGAAGACCTCGTCGTGGATGCCGCACCCGAACTCGGGGCGCATCGGCCGCTCGCCGTAGGCCGTCCCGAGGATCAGCCGGATGCTCTCCTCGATCTCCCGCTCCCGGGTGACGAGGGCGATCCCGCCCGCGGCGTCGGTGCGCACCGGGAAGGCCCAGCCGGCACCGATGAACTCGTCGTTGACCACCTGTTCCTCCTCGTCCGTCAGCCGAGCGCGACCTGGGAGCCCTTGACGGCCGTCACGCCGCTCGACTCGAGGTTGAGACCTGCGCTGCCGCTCACCTTGGTCTGGGCCTGCGAGCTGATCTCGACGCCGGACTGGCCGCTGATCTTCACGCTGCCCTGGGACTCGATCGTGAAGTTGCCCCCCGAGGTGAGCTTCACCTCCCCGCCGTTGTCGGCGGTGATGAGGATCTTCTTGTTGTCGACGTCGATGTGGATGAGGAGGGCGTCGTCCTTGCTCGAGATCTTGATCCCGGTGCTGCCCGTCCTTGTCCGACATGACGATCTTGTGGCCGGTCCGGCTGACGAACGTCCGCTCGTCGAGCGTGTCGTTCGTGATCGCGAGGTTGGGGACCGCGTCCTTGCCGTTCCAGAGTCCCCCGATGACGAATGGCGCGCGCACGCTGCCGTGGTCGAAGGCCACCAGGACCTCGTCGTTGACCTCGGGGATCCAGACCAGGCCCCGGTCCGGTCCCGCGCCCGGCATGGTCACCCGGGCCCAGTCGGTCACGAAGTCGGCGCCGGCATACGGGAGGTTGACGCGGACGCGGCCGAGCTTGTCCGGGTCGCTCGATGTCGGTGACGATCCCGACCTGCACGCCGGCGGCGCCTCCGCCGCTCGCGCCGCCGCCCGTCCCGCCGGTCGCAAGGCCGAGGAGCGACCGCTCCTGGCGGCCGCTGACCTCGAAGTGGGTCCGGTAGCCCTCGCGCAGGTCGTACGTGTGGCGCGTGTGGGTCAGCGTGTAGCCGCCCTGGAACTTGGCGGCCACGAGTGAGATGCTGACCGGCGACCCGGCCTTGATCCGCGGGTTCCCGCGCGCCTTCCCGGTCGCCTCGGCGAACGCGCTGCCGATCTGCTCGATGAGGGCCTCCGCCTCCGAGTTGACCTCCTGCTGCGACGCATGGGGCTGGTCGATGCTGGTGAACTGGGAGTCGCCGAACTTGCCCGCGAGCGAGGCCGGATTGTCGGGCAGGTGGGCGGACTCGGTCGACGCCGGCTTCTCGGCGACGAGGGCCGCCTTCTGCTTCATGTCCCAGCCGCGGACCGTCACCTTCTTGACCTGCCCGCCGGCCGTGATCCGCGGCCGGAACTCCTCGAGGTCCTGGCCGAACACGAGCTCGAGGGCGTTGCGGCTCGTGAAGTCGCCGCTCGGAGGGGCGCCCGACGCGGGCACCGGCTTGCGGAAGACGAACTTGCCGTCGGCGACGCCGGCCTCGAAGCCGACGAGCTTCGCCAGCGAGCGCAGGAACTCGAGGTCGGTCTGATTGTGCTGGTAGACGTACTCGAAGACCATTCCCGAGTCGTCGATCGTGCCGATCTCGAGACCCGCGGCGCCCGCGACCTGGCGGGCGACGTCCGAGTACTTCGACTGGCGGAACACCTTGCTGACCCGGCCCCGCATGAGACGGTGGGTCGCGTCGTAGCCACGGATCACGAGCGTCGGCGCCTTCGCGTGGCGGTACTCGCCCTCGAGCGCGGTGACCTCGCCGGTGATCAGGACCTGGGGCGCAGCGTCGCCCATGGCGCCGGCCTTGATCGTCAGCTTGGAGCCGACGTCGACCTGGGCCTTGGTCGCGACGTCCATCTCGGGCGTCTCCTGGAGCCAGATCGCGAACGAATCGGGCAGGTGGAGGTGATCGTCGACGACCACCTGCAGCACCGACCGGTCGACGGCCGGCGGCCAGGGGCTGGCCGTCGATCTCGATCCGGAACGAGGTGGACCCGACGCTCTCCATCACGGCCTAGGAGTCCCTGGCGGAGAGGCGGCGGGCCTCGACGATCGAGGGCACGACGATCCGGGTGCCGGGCGTCACCCGCAGGGGATCGTCGATGGCGTTGAACGCCGCGATCCCGCGCCAGAGGCTCGGGTCGCCGTACTCGCGGTAGGCGACCGACGCGAAGCTGTCGCCCTCGTCCATGAGGCGGCTCCGCCGGCTCTCGAGGGCCCCCGAGGTCGGGTTCTGGCCCGGCGGATCCTCGGGCACCTCCTCGAGGCTGATGTTGCAGCTCGCCCGGATCGGCGTCCCGTCGGGCTGGAACATCGTGTACTTGGCCTGCACCTGCTTGAGGTAGCCGCGGAAGTCCGCCAGGACCCGGCTGGTGCCCCACTCGAAGCGCAGGACCGGCGGGCGCGGCGTCTGGCGGTCGATCGAGCTCTGGGTCGGCTTCGTCCACTCGAACAGCGTCTTCACCTTGGACGTGACGTCGATCGTCATGTCGTCCCATGAGTCGAACCAGATCTCCATCGAGACCGACTGGGGGTTGGCGCCCTGGAACTCCGGGCGCGCCGTCGACGTGGCGCCGCGGGCCTGCGGACGGCTCCACGTGGCCGACTTCGACGTCGAGAGCTCGGCCGGGTTGTACATGAACTTGAGCTCGTGGGTCAGCGGGTTGCCGTCGTCGACCCGCAGGCTCGCGTGCTCGAGGTGCCCGACGAGCATCACAGCGTGGCCATCCCGTTGTGGACCAGCTCGAGGGTCTCCATGGCGACGGTGTTCGACCCCACGTCGAAGGTCGGGCCGGTCCACTTGACCGGGTAGACGCCGGCGAGGTGCCACACGAACACGGGCGTGCCGTTCGAGTCGAGCACGGTGACGACCGCGTTCGCCCGCTTGGGCATCATCAGCCCGACGCTCGCGAGCCAGGCCGCGACCGAGCCCGTCAGCTTGTCCACGGGCCGGGTCAGCCGGATGTTCTGGTTCTTGATCCGCACCGGCAGGCGATGGGTGAAGGCGTTGTTGCCGCCTTCCTTGATCTCCTGCGTGTCGTACTCGTAGCCGAGGCCCTCGCACTTGGTCCAGTCACCGAGGTCCGCCTGCTGATCGATCACGACCTTGAACCGAAGGGACAGGCCGTACTCTGGCTCGGGCATGAGGGTCTCCTACGCGTCGATCAGGAGGCCGGCTCGCTCGCGATCGAGCAACAGCTCGTTCGCGATGCGATCGCGGACCCGGTCGAAGATCTGCTCCGCAAGGTCGTCGATGTCGCCGGTCGCGCCGCCGGCGCCGGCCGTGCCGCCCGTCTGGCTGGGCGACGCAGTCCCGCCGGCGCCCCGCGGCTCGGCGCCCTGGGGGCTGACCTCGAGCTCGTCGATCCGCACGGCACGCTGGACGTCGAGCGCGGGCGCGCCGCGGGTGAAGCCTGTCGAGGGCGTCCAGCTCAGCATCGCCGGCGGGCCGCCGCCCCCGTCGAGCGGTGACGCGCCGCCGGAGGGCGCGGCGGCGGCCGACGCGGCGCCGGGGGACGAGGCGCCGGCCGCCGCACGGCCCGATGCGTCGGCGCCGTCGGGACGGCCGTGGGCGAGGGGCAGCGACGCGTCGGCGGGAAGGCGCGCGACGATCGGGGCGGCCGCGACCGGCGGCTCGCCGGCACCGAATGGGGCCCTCGTGAACGGGGTCGGCGTGGGCTGGCCGCCGCCACCGGTCCGGGTCGTGGTCGTGCGCTGGACGGTTCCCCGGTCCGCGGGGCCGTCGCCGGGCGAGGCCGCGCTCGCGGCGCGCCCTGCCGTGGCTCCAGGGGCCAGCGGCGCGCCGACGGCCCTCCGCGCGAGCACCGGCCCGGGACCTCCGGCAGCGGGGAGACGCAGCGTCGGCGAGGTGGCGCCGGGGGACACGAGCGCGGCTCGCGACACGACCAGGGGCGCCGCCAGGGCGCCTCGCTGGCCGCTGCCGCCAGTGGCGAACCCGGCGTCGCTCGCGGCGTCGGCGGCACCGGCAGTGCCGGCTGGCCCGCCCGCGCCGCCGAAGAATGGACCGGCCGGCGCGCCGTCGCCGGGCGCGCTCGCCCCGGGGATCTCCGGCACGCCGGCGGCACTGCTCGAACCCGGCGTGCGCTGGATCGCGAGCGGCAGGCCCGCGGTCGCCTCGTCGACGCCGTGGCCGGGAGCGTCGACGCCGTCACCCGGCGCGGTGTCGCCGAGGGCTCGCGACGCATCGCCGACGAGGGGCCGGCTGGCCTGGCCGCCGGCGGCGGCATCGGCGACATCGCCAGCGGCTCCGGACGCCGCGGTCGGCTCGGGCCCTCCCCCTGCGGCGCCCGAGGCGGAGGCGGCCGCGTCGTCGCCAGCCTCGGCTGCGCCGACGTCCCCGGCGCGCGCTGCTGGCGCCAGCATCGTCGGCGCCGCGCCGGGCCCGGCGGGCGCGGGGCTGCGCTGGACCGATCGCAGCAGCGGGAGGGTCAGCGCACCGGCGGTTGCCGGCCGGATCGGCGCGATCGGCTCCGGCGCGATGCCGCCGGCGGGACCTGGGACCGGCGCGCCGCGCTCGAGGCGCGCCAGGGGCAGGCTCCCCCGGATCGAGGCGGCCGCGGGCTGGGTCGTCGGGGACGGCTTCGAGGCGAGCGGCACCCCGAGGCCGAGGCGGCGCGACTCGCCGAGCGTGCGCCGGGCGGGCGCGCCCGGGTCGGATGCGGCCGTCGGGCCGGCCGAAGCAAGGTCGCGCTGGACGGGCACGCCGGGCGCGCCTGCGTCCGCGCCGCCGGTCGGCGACCCGGCGGCAGACGGAGGGCTCGGGTCCGCCGGCATGGCCGGGCCAGCCGGGGAGCGCACGTCCCCGCGGGGAGCGCCGCCGCGCGTCGCGTCGCCGGGCGTGCCCGCCGTGGCCGGGGCCGGTGCGGCCCCGTCCGCGGAGCGCTGCACAGGCGCCGCGCTGGCGGCCGGGGCGTTCGGGTGGACCAGCGGCGGCGCCGACGCATCGGCGACGCGCGTGGCCGCGATCGGGGCCGGGCCCGCGCCGGTCGCGACCGGCAGGTGGCGAACCGGCTCCGGACCGCCGGGCGCCTCGTCGGCCGGTGCGGCCGGCCAGGCACCCGAGGCGGCCGCGTCGGGATCGTCGCCGCTCGCGGACAGCCATGCCTCGGAGACCGCCCGGCCGCCCGTGGCGTGGGCGCGGCCGTGCCCGTCCACCGGGCGGGGTGCGGGAAGCGGCGCCGCGGGGCCGGCCGCCTGCCGGGAGACCGGCGTCGCGATCGGGCGGGCGAGGTTGGTGACCAGCCCGGCGGGGCCGTCAGCGCGGACGTCGTGCCCGAGCGGCCCGAGCATCGGCTCGGGCGGGTTCTGGGTTGCGAGGCGCGCGATGAACGGCTCTGCCGGCGCCGTCAGGGGCGGTCCCGCGATCGCCCGCTGGACCGGGGCGAGGCTGCGCCACGCGCCGGCTGGGCGCGCGGGTGCGGACGTGCCGGGCGCGCCCGGTCGGCTCCCCGCGGGGGCATCGGCTCCGCCGCCGCCCTGGGCGGCATCGCCAGGATCCCCGCCGGAGCTGCCGCCCGGAAGGTGCAGCCAGGCTGGCCAGCGCACGACGAACTCACTCCTCTTCGGTCAGGCGCCGGTTGATGGCCGCGATCTCCGCGACGAAGCGCGCCCGGTCTGGGTGCTCAAGGTCGAGGATCTCGTTCATCGGCCAGTGGAAGTGGTAGGCGACGTACGCGACCTCCTCGAAGAGACGGTCGGCCGCGTACGTCAGGATTCCCCCGACGGGCCGCCTCCGATCTCCACCCGGAACTCGTGATGGCATTCCGGGCACGAGACGGCGGCCTGCGAGGTGCCCTCCTGGTTGACCCGCCGGTAGAGGTCCTGGAGGAACGCCAGGTCGGAGGCGAACATCCCCTCGACGACCTGGGGCGTCACCGCGGGCAGCGTCCCGAGCCGGGTGACGACCCGGGCGAGCAGCAGCACCGTCAGGTAGGCCTCGTTCTCCCGGACCCGCGGGTCGCGGAGCGGCGTGATCTCGTCCCGGGCGGTCGCGAGGCGCATGGATCCCTCGCGGTGAAGGGTTCCTGCGTCGTCGACGTAGCCGCGCGGCAGGACGAACGGGAACTCGGTTCGAAGACCCGCGGGCGCGGGGGCGCCCGTGCCGGACGAGCCGGCAGGTGGCGACCCCGCGATCAGGTCGAGGACCACGTCACTTCACCCGCTCGAGCCGCTCGCAGACGATCGTCACGCTCTCCACGGCCGGGTTGTTGTCGCCGGCCTTCATCCCCGTCGCCTCGAGCTTGCTGATCCAGGCGTCGAAGAAGTTGTAGCGGGCGACCTCGGTGTGGGTGAAGTCGAGCTGGACAATCGAGCCCTCGCGGCGGGCTCCGACGAGGTCGCCGTCGATGGCGGCCTTGTGCCAGTTCCAGAGGTCCATGCTGGCGTCGGCGGCACGCTTGAGCGTGATCGTCGGCGGCTTCTGGGCCCCGATCATCTGCTTCATGATCGGCTTGCCGAGCATGTCGTTCGCCTTGAGGGTGACGACCTCGAGCTCCGAGACGATGCCGCTCACCTCCTGGAAGGTGGCGATCGCCGTTCCCTTGACCTCGATCTTGAAGCGCTGCGCGACGAGCGCGTCCTGGGGCAGCGCGGGGACTCCAGCGGGCATGGGTCAGTGTCCTCCTGTCGGTCGGTTCGCGGTCGGGTCGGTCACTCGGAGAGCGACGTGCCGCCGGAGAACTGGGCCAGCCGGAAGATGACGAACTCCGCCGGCTTCACGGGCGCCACGCCGATGTCGACGATCAGCTGACCCGCGTCGATGGTCTCCGCGGTGTTGTTCTCGCCATCGCACTTCACGAAGAACGCCTCGGCGGGCGTCGCCCCGAAGAGCGCGCCGTCGCGCCAGGTCCGGACCAGGAACGAGCCGATCGTTCGCTTGACGCGCTCCCAGAGGTCCATGTCATTCGGTTCGAAGACGACCCACTGGGTGCCGAGGAGGATCGACTCCTCCATGTAGTTGAAGAGGCGGCGGACGTTCAGGTACCGCCAGGCGGGATCGGACGAGAGCGTCCGGGCGCCCCACACGCGGATGCCGCGACCCGGGAAGGTCCGGATGCAGTTGACGCCGATCGGGTTGAGCTGGTCGTGCTCGGCGCGCGTCAGGTTGAGCTCGAGGGCGATCACGCCCCGCACGATCTCGTTTGCCGGCGCCTTGTGGACGCCACGCTCGCCGTCGCTCCTCGCCCAGATCCCCGCGATGTGGCCGGAGGGCGGCACGAACGTCGGCTGCCCGGCGACCGGATCGAAGACCTTGATCCATGGCCAGTAGAGCGTGGCGTACTTGCTGTCGTAGCCCGCCTTGTCCTGGCGCCACTCCTTGACCTGCTGGGCGTTGTAGTCGGGCGGCGCGTCGAGGATCGCCACCCGGTCGCCCATCAGCTCGCAGTGGGCGATGACCGCCAGCTGGACGGCCTTGAGGCCCTCGAGGTCGATCACGCCGCCCTGGTAGAGCGCCATGAGGTCGGGGGCGGCCACCATGGTGACCTCCTCGACGGCCTCGAGGCCGCCGAAGCCGGTCCGGTCGGCCGAGTTGCCGACATACTCGTCGGGGGTGACCCGGGTCGGCCCGCTCGCGCTGCCACCGGTCAGGGCGCTGCGGCCCGTCGCCGGCACGACGTCCGTCTTCGTCGTCTCCTCGAGACGCACGAACTTGCTGGTCTTGGTCGCGGTGAAGACGTTGTTCTTGCCGCGCTTGAGCGAGACGTTGTCGTAGACCTCGGTCTCGGCGCCGCGGCTGACGACCAGCTTGAAGACGCCCTCGCCGGGCTCCGAGGGATCGGCGACCTCGACCGTCACGTCGTTGCCGGCGGTCCCCGCCTCGAGGGCGATGACCCGGAAGGCGGGCGTGCCCTTGTCAACCGAGCTCGGCAGCTCGAGCCGGGCGGCCGGCGCGGCCGCGCCGTCGGCGCCGATCCGGACGATGTAGGCGGTCATCCCGCCGTTGAGGAAGTAGCCGTACACCGCGTGGGCGAGGTACGAGCCATCCATGAAGTCGCCGAACGTGCTCACGAACTGGGTCCAGTTCGTGACCATCACGGGCGTGTTCGCCGGTCCGCGCTGGGCGAGGCCGACGAAGGCGGCTACCGCCGTCCCGACGCCTTCGATCGGGCGCGAGGCGGCCTGCACCTCCTCGATGTAGACGCCGGGGGAAAGGTAGTTCGGCATGCGGCTCGGCCCTCCCGGGCTGTGGAGATAGGTGCTGCCGAGCGTCGCACCGCGCGGGCTCCGGGGGAACGGTCGCTCGGACAGCCGAACGGGCCGGACAGGCTGCCCGATCGGGCAGGCGGGGTCGCCCGATCGGCTGCCCCGCGGCGGCTTGTCCGGCGGACCGCCCGCGCCGACGCTTCCCGCATGGCAGAGCCTGCCCGCCGTCCGCCGCCGCGCGCGCCGCCGCGCCGTGCCAGCCCGCGCCGCAATCGGCCGCGCCGCGCCCGCCCGCGCCGCAATCGGCAGCCGGTGCCGCAACAGGCCCGGTTCCCGGCCGCGCACCTGCGCCGATCCCGGCGCTCGACGGGTGCTGCCGTGATCGAGGAGGTCGACGAGACGCTGCGCGGCCTGGTCCGCGAGGAGGCGCTCAAGGGGAGCCAGGTCGAGGTCTCGTTCGAGGCGCCGACGAAGGACTGGGCAGCTCGCCGCAACGCGCCCACCGTCAACCTGTACCTCTACGACATCCGCGAGGACCTGTCGCGACGCGACGCCGCCTGGGCTGTCCTCCGCGACGAGGACGGCATCGTCACGGGCCACGCCCGCCCGCCGCGCCACTACAAGCTCCAGTACATGCTGACGGCCTGGACCCAGCGGCCCGAGGACGAACATCGGCTCCTGTCGGCCTGCCTGGCGACGCTCCTCGCCCACGAGACCCTGGCGCCGCACGACATGGCCGGCTCGCTGGCCGAGCAGTCGCTGCCCGGGATGATCACCGTCGGGCTGCCCCTGGGCCCCGATCGCTCGATCGCCGACGTCTGGTCGGCCCTCGGCGGCGAGCTCAAGCCCTCGCTCGACGTCGTGGTGACGGTGCCGTTCGTGGTCGCGGGCGAAGTCGCCGCCGGCGCACCCGTGCGCGAGGCGCCGCGCTTCACGATCGGCCGGCCGGACGCCGCCGCCGAGCGCGTGCCCGGGCGAAAGGGCGAGCGCGAAGCGGTGGAGCGGGCGGCTGCCATGCGCCGCGCCGCGACCGGGAAGGCAGCCGGCGGCGGGGCCGCGACGCGATGGGCGGCCGGTGGCGAGGCCGCGGCGCCGGAATCGGCCGAAGGCGCGGCTTCGATGCGACGAGCGGCTGGTGGCGGCACAGCGATGCAGCGTCGCGGGCCGCTTCGACCCGACGCGGACGAGGCCGACCAGGACGAGACTGTCACCGGCGGGGCGCCCGGCACCGACGACGAGCCTTCGAGCGGCCGCGTGATCCGGATCCGCGGCTTCCCGCGCCCGTGACCGCGCTCGTTGACGGCGCGTGACGCCATGGCCATGACGACCGACCGACCAGCTGACGAAGTGCTCGACGGAGACGCCGGCTCCCCGGTGGTTGCCGCTCCGCCGCTCGCCCACGGCGCGCCGAACGCCGCGGAGCTGCCAGCTGCCGCCACGCCCGCCGGGCCGTCCTCGACCGCCGGCACGGACCCGGTCGCCGCGAAGCCGCCGGCCGCGGAGCTGCCGACGGTCGCCGGTCCGACGCGCACGCCCGGCCAGATGCCGCCCTCCGCGCGCCACCTGCTGGCCCGCCTCGAGCTCGTCGAGGCCCGCGTCGCGGCTGCCGTGGCGCGGCGCCGGGCCGCAGATCCGGACCCGGACGACCGGTTCCGCGGGCTCTACATCTCCGACGCGCAGGTCGACGCGCTGCTCGGCGGGACGGCGGGACCGCTCGTGCCGCCCGAGGCAGCCGCCGCCGGCGAGGCGGGGCTCGCCCGCTGCGAGGCCGACGCCGACCGCGACGAGGTTGCGGGCGCGGACCTGCGCCTGCGCCGCCTGTGGCGCTCGTTCGCGCTCGATCCGCTCGACGTCGAGCTCCTGCTCGTCGCCCTCGTCCCCGACCTCGATCCCCGCTTCGAGCGCCTCTACGGCTACCTGCACGACGACGTGACCCGGCGCCGCGCGAGCGTCGGCCTCGCCCTCGAGCTCGGCGGGGTCGGCGGCGCGTCTGGCCCGGGGCGCGCCCGCCTCGGTCCCGGCGGGCCCCTCGTCGCGGGCGGCCTGCTGCTCGTCGAGGACGCCGACCGGCCATTCCTGACCCGCGGCCTGCGCGTGCCCGACCGGGTCGCCGCGCACCTCCTGGGCGACGACACGCCCGATCCGGCGGTCGAGGCGCTGGCGACGCGGCCGGCGGCGGTCGAGGTGCCCGGCACGGAGATCCTCGAAGCCGGCCTGCGGGCCGGCGCCCGCCTCGCCTACGTCCGCGAGCAGATCGGGGCCACCGCCCTGACGCTCGCCGCGCGGACCCTCGAGCGGATCGGGCCACCCCCGATCGTGGTCGACCTCGGTCGCCTGAGCAGCGGCGACGACCCGGCCGAGGCCGCGGCGGCGGCGGTCCGGGATGCCCGCCTGCGCGGGACCGGCCTCGTCGCGGGCCCGATCGACGGTCTCGCCGAGCGGGGAGCCGCCGCCGTCCGCACGTTCGCCGAAGCGCCCTGCACCGTGATCCTGCACGGCGCCCGCGCCTGGGACCCGGCCTGGTCGCGGAGCGTCCCGTTCCTCGCCGACGCGGCCCTCCCGACGGCCGAGGAGCGGCGGCTCGTCTGGCTCGCGGCCCTCGACGGCGCGACGCCGCCCGACGTCGGGGCCGCCGTCGCCGCGCTCCCCTACCGCCTCACGCCCGAGCAGGTCGAGCGCGCGGCCGAGGCGGGGCGCCTCGCCGCGGCGGCCCGCGGGCATGCCCTCGACGTCGGCGACGTGGCGGCCGGCGCGCGCTCGCAGAACGCGGCCGGCCTCGAGCGCCTCGCGCGCCGGATCGAGCCGCGCGTCGGGTGGGGCGACCTGGTCCTGCCGGCCACCGTGGTCGACCAGCTCCGCGAGCTGGCCGCGCGCGCGCGCCACCGCGACCGTGTCCTCGACGAGTGGGGACTCGCGCAAGACCTCGCTGAAGGGGCGCGGGGTGACGGGGCTGTTCGCAGGCGACTCCGGGACCGGCAAGACGATGTCGGCCGAGGTGATCGCGGGTGCGCTGGGGCTCGACCTGTACGTGATCGACCTGTCGACCATCGTCGACAAGTACATCGGCGAGACCGAGAAGAACCTCGACCGCGTCTTCTCGGAGGCGGACCGCGTCAACGGGGTGCTGCTCTTCGACGAGGCCGACGCGATCTTCGGCAAGCGCTCGGAGGTCAAGGACGCGCGCGATCGGTATGCGAACGTCGAGGTCGCCTACCTGCTCCAGCGGATGGAGCGCTTCGACGGGATGGCTGTCCTGACCACGAACCTGCGGTCGAACGTCGACGAGGCGTTCCTTCGCCGCCTCGACGCCATCGTCGACTTCGCGGTCCCGGAGGTGGAGGATCGGCGCCGGCTCTGGGCCCGAAACCTCTCGGCGGGCGCCCCGAAGTCGGACGACATCGACATCGAGTTCCTCGCCCGCCGGTTCACGCTGACCGGCGGCAACATCCGCAACATCGCGGTTGGCGCGGCGTTCCGGGCAGCCGAGGCGGATCGCCTGCTCCGGATGGAGGACCTCGTCCGCGAGACCGCGCGGGAGTACCGGAAGCTTGGACGCCTGTGCGTCGAGGCGGAGTTCGGGCCGTGGTTCGCCACCATCGCGAACGCCTGACGTGCGGCATTGACGGGAGGCCGAGGATGGGTGACGACGGGTACGAGTTCCGGGAGGAGACCGCGGTGCATCGCCACGACCTTGATCCCATCGAAGGCCCTGCCCGCGTCCGCGCCACCCGGCCGCGCGACGACCAGGCGAGCCTGGCGCTGGCGGCCCGCGCGGCGACGGCGGGCCGCACCGAGGCGCTCGGCCACGCCTCCGTGCTGCGCCTCCAGCGGACGGCCGGCAATGCCGGGATCGCCCAGGCCCTGGAGAACGAGAGTGAATCGCCGGTCCACGACGTGATCGGGAAGGGCGGCGGCATGCCGCTCGACGGCGGCCTGCGGGGACCGATGGAGCAGTCGTTCGGGACGGACTTCTCGGACGTCAGGGTCCACACCGGCGGCTCGGCCGCGTCGTCGGCGAGTGCGGTCGACGCCCACGCGTACACGGTCGGCAACGAGATCGTCCTCGGCGAGGGTGTCTCGTCGGGCTCGCCGGCCTACGAGCGCACGCTCGCCCACGAGCTGACCCACGTCGTGCAGCAGCGCTCGGGCCCGGTCGACGGGACGCCGGCCGGGGGCGGCGTCTCGATCAGCAGCCCAGCCGACCGGTTCGAGCAGGCCGCCGAAACGACCGCGGACCGCGTGATGGCGGGCGGACCGGCCGGCGATACGGCCGGAGCGGCAGGAGGCGGCTCGGTCCAGCGCCAGGAGGACGAGGAGGAGGAAGTCCAGGCGCTCGCGATCCAGCGCCAGGAGGACGAGGAGGAGCCTGTCCAGACGCTCGCGATCCAGCGCCAGGAGGCCGAGGAGGAGCAAGTCCAGGCGCTCGCGATCCAGCGCCAGGAGGACGAGGAGGAGCCTGTCCAGGCGCTCGCGATCCAGCGCGACGCCGAGACGGCGACGGACGCCGCCGGCTGGCCGGGGTGACCCGGCAGCGCGGGCACGGCCGGCTCGACCGGGACGAGATCCAGGACGGGGGAACCGCGCGCCGCGGCCCGACGCGACCCGAGCCCGACCGTGGAGCTGACGCCGGCCCTGGCGCCCTGCGTGCCGCGCGTGACGGCGACCTGGCCAGCCGGGTCGCATACGCGACGGCCCTCCAGTCGCGCGGCGGAAACGCGGCGGTCGGCCGCCTGATCGCCGAAGGGGCCGTGCTGCCGGGCGCGTCGGCATCGTTCGCGACCCAGCACGCGGAGGGCCGTCCGTCCGTCCGGGCAGGCTGGTTCGACGACGATGACGAGACAGCCGCAGCGGGCGGCGGTGGTGGTGGCGGCGGCGGCGAGGCCGGGCAGGAGCAGCAGGCCGGCGCGGTCACGGGCGGCGGCGAAGGTGGCGGCGGAGGCAGCGGCTGGGAGCAGGCCGGCGCGGTCTCGGGCAGTGGTGGCGGCGGCGGTGGGGGTGGTGGCGGGGAAGGCGGCGGCGGTGTCGGCGACTGGCTCGCCGAGCAGGCCGGCGCGGTCACGGGCGCGGCCGGCGAGGCATGGGACTGGGCGTCGGAGCAGGCAAGCGCGCTGGGGCCGGCGATCGCCGACCTCGGCCGGCCGTTCGGGCTCGACCTTGGCAGCCTCGGCGAGGAGGCCGGTACCGGGGTCGCGATCGGCAACGTCACCGGCGCGCTCGGATCCGACGACCCGACCCAGCTCGGCGGCGGCACGGCCGGCACCGGCACGAGCTACACCAAAGTCGGCCCGCCCTCGAACACGACCTACGCCGTGTCGGGCGACCTCGATGCGGTCGCTGCCACGATCAACGCCCGGACCGAGGCCGGCAGCGTCACCACCCAGATCTCGAGCCAGGACTACGACAAGGCGGATCCGGGCACGGGGGTCTGGAAGGTGACCGCAGCCCGCATCGACGTCACCCAGGTCGTGGAGCTCCCCGTCTGGACCGACAAGGCGAACGCGCCGAAGAAGATGCAGGACGAGTGGGATCGCTTCTCGGCGGCCCTCGCCGCGCACGAAGCGGGCCACGTCCAGAAGGACGTGTCGGGCTTCGCCGGCGCCCACCAGGCGGCGATCGGCAAGACGCCCGACGCGGCCGACAAGGCGATCGACGCGATCGAGAAGGCGACGACGGCGGCGAACGCGACCTACGACACGGCCACCGACCACGGCCGGAACGCGGGCACGAAGCTCCAGACCAACCTCGGCCAGGTCATCAAGGTGCCCTGACGCGCAGGACGGTCCCGCGGGTCATCACGTGCGCACATGCTTCCTGTGGTGGCGTTATCGCAGGTCCGGCCCTCCCGGAGCGCAATGGAAGGCGGCTGAGGGTCGTCGTGAGCGTCGCGGGCGGCGGCTGCATCGGGGCCACGATCGAGCCGGAGGCGGCCGACGCCGTGTTGACTATGCCGTGCGACGCGCGCAGGATGCCGGCCTGGACCTGAAGAGCTCCCTGCGTCCCGCTCATGGTCGTCGCCGTGAGGACCGTGCGCTAGCTCGTCCTCTTCCGCCAGGGTCAGGCGCCCGTCGCCAGTCCTGGTCGACGCGCCTGCGATCGCGCATCGTTCTGCGCGGGTGGGAAGGCGTAGGTGATGACCATGGAACCTACCCAGAGCCGCTCTGGTGTGCTGGGCCGTGCCCGGGCCGCGAACCATGCGGATGCTGATGCAGCGAATCCCGCTCCGGGCGCCGACCGGACCGTGATCAGCCGAAGAGCCGCGCTCGGTGGCGGGCTGGTCGGGGTGGGCGGCCTGTTGCTCTTCCCTGGGCAGATGCTGGCCAAGGAGGCCAAGCCGCGCGACTCCTTCGTGCTCCTGCTGAAGGGCCTCTATCAGCCCGTCGTGCACGGGCCCGACCTCGGCCTCTCGATGGTCGACCTCAACGACGGTTCGTACTCGACGACGAAGATCTACCCGATCGGAACTCCAGCTCACACGAGCCTGACCAAGGCGGTCGGCGACTTCTACGTGCAATTCGCCGGAGATCTGTGCGCCTATGACCTTCCCGGCGGCTCGATTGCGATGCGCTTCACGGGTGCAAGCGACCCCATCTTGATTCCCGACGGACTGGGTGGGCAGTTCTTGGACCTGACAGCCGAACTGACGATCCCGCAGGCTACCGGGAAGTATCGACGATTTGTCGGTGGCCACAACTTCATGGTCGATAGACTGCACGCTCTGGCTCCCGGGGACGGCTCCGGCGGCTACGATGAATACTGCTTCTGCTTCATCAGCCGTCCATGAGCAGGCTGTCGGCCGGGTGACCCGGCCAGTGGACTTCCGCATCGTCCGCGAGGAACCGGCCTAGGCCAAGCCCGGATCCACCGAAGCTCTGACCTAATTCACGATCCGGGACACATGAACAGGTGCCCTTCTGACGGGGACGATGGAGTTGGTCCAAGCAACACCGGCCCGTCAGAGGAGCACCTGCAGGATGCGATCCTCCCACGGCCTCGACCGCCTCGACGTCGCGTTCGACGGGATGTAACTCGTCGCCGATGCGGGCCTGCTCCTGCGCGCCCACCTTGGCCCAGCAGGTTTGACGTGAAGGGGCTCGTCGCGCGCGGCCCGTCTCGCTGGTCGGAGCGAACGTCAGATGAGGCCCTGCCTGATCGCGTAGGCGACGGCGTGGGTCCGGTTTCGCAGGTCGAGCCGCGAGGTCACGTCGTGGATGACGTTCTTGACCGTCCGCTCGGAGAAGAAGAGCCGCCGCCCGACCTCGGCCGTGTCGTGGCCCTCCGCGAGGAGTCGCAGGACCGAGACCTCGCGCTCGGTCAGTCCGGCGAACGTCAGGCCGCGCGGGTGGAGCACCTGGCGCTGGAGGCGTCCGACCTGGGACAGGAGCCGCCCCAGCAGGTCCGGCGGCAGGGTGCCCTCGCCGGCGGCCGCGGCGTGGATCGCCGCCGCGACGTGGGTCGCGGTCGCCTGGCTGCGCCGGACCACGCCCGAGACGCCGGCTTCGACCGCCGCGAGGAGGCCCGTGTCGTCGACACGGGCGACCAGCAGCACGAGCCGCTCGTGGCCGGACGCCCGCAGCGCGCGGAGCTCGCGGCAGGTCGCCTCGTTGACCTCGTCGGCAACCACCACGATCACGGTCTCCTCGCCGCTGACGTCGGTGAGAATGTCGATGCTCGGCTGGTCCCGCAGACTGCGCGGCGAGGCCAGCCCGCGAGACCGGATCGGCGGCAGCGATGGCAACCCGGACACGAACGGGACGAACGGCGGCAAGCGCAGGCGGCATCGCGAGACCTCCATCGAGCGCGGCCTCCCTGCCAGGGGGCCGGCATTTCAAGCGGGACGCCGGTCGCACCGGGGGTGCGGCCGAAGGATTCGCAGATCCGTGTGGCAACGCCGAGACACTGGCAGGCGCGGCCTTCCGGGCACTTAACGCCGGCTTAACGGGTAGCCCGAAAGGGCAGATCTCGCCGCACGTCGTCGCCGCGCACGGTTGCGCCGCCGTCGCCGGCTCGGCCCGCCTCCCCGCCGACCGGGCCGCTGTGGCCCGCTCCCGGGCGGCCGATTGCGAGACAATGCCGCCGACCGTGCCGCCGGACGGTGGCGCGGGCAGCAGGTCGCCCGGACGGCCGCAGCCGCGGTGACGGGCGACCACGGGCGGCCGGGCGGCAGCGCGCGGCCCGCAAGGGGAGGCTGCATGAACGCCCTGGACCTGGCGCGGTGGCAGTTCGGCATCACGACCGTCTACCACTTCCTGTTCGTCCCCATCACGATCGCGCTGGCCTTCTTCGTCGCTGGCTTCCAGACCGCCTGGTATCGGACGGGCAGCGAGCGGTACCTCCGCCTGACCAGGTTCTTCGGCGACCTCTTCCTCATCAACTTCGCGATGGGGGTCGTCACGGGAATCGTCCAGGAGTTCCAGTTCGGCATGAACTGGAGCGAGTACAGCCGGTTCGTCGGCGACATCTTCGGGGCGCCGCTGGCGATCGAAGGCCTGGTCGCGTTCTTCCTCGAGTCCACGTTCCTGGGCCTCTGGATCTTCGGCTGGGACCGCCTCCCGAAGCTGGCCCACCTGGCGACGATCTGGATCGCGGCCGTCGGGGCGGTGGTCTCCGCCTACATCATCCTGGCGGCGAACTCGTGGATGCAGCACCCCGTCGGGTTCGAGGTGAACCAGGCCGCCAACCGGGCCGAGCTGAAGGACTTCATGGCGGTCATGCTCAACTCGACCGCCCTGATCGCGTTCCCCCACACGATCCTCGCCTCGTTCATGACGGGCGCCGCGTTCGTGCTCGGCGTCTCCGTCTGGCGTCTGGTCCGCCGACCCGCAGAGGAGACGGCGCCGTTCCGCACGGCAGCCAAGGCCGGCGCGTGGGTCCTCCTCGTCGCGGGCGCCGGCGTGGCGGTGACCGGCGACATGCAGGGCAAGATCATGACCGAGCAACAGCCGATGAAGATGGCGGCCGCCGAGGCGCTGTGGGACACCCAGCAGCCCGCGTCGTTCTCGATCTTCACGATCGGCACGCCCGACGGGAAGAGCGACCTCTTCTCGATCCGGATCCCCGATCTCCTCTCATTCCTGGCCACCGGCACCTTCGATGCGAAGGTCGAGGGCATCAACCAGATCCAGGCCGCCTACGAGGCGCAGTACGGCCCCGGCGACTACACGCCGAACATCCCGGTCACCTACTGGACGTTCCGCTGGATGATCGGGGCCGGTGCGCTCGCGGGCGCTGCCGCCGGCTGGTTCCTGTTCCGGATGCGGCGCGGCCGGTCGCCCGGCCGGGGCGCCATCGCGATCGCGATCGCGCTGCCGTTCCTGCCCCTCCTGGCGAACAGCTTCGCCTGGCTCTTCACCGAGATGGGACGCCAGCCGTGGATCGTCTTCGGGCAGATGCAGACCGCGATCGCGGTCTCGCCGAACGTCGGCCTCCTCGAGGTCGGGGTGAGCCTCGTCGGGTTCACCGCCCTGTACGGCATCCTCGCCGTCGTCGAGGTCGGGTTGCTCCTCAAGCGGATCCGCAGCCCGCTGCCGAAGCCGGGCGACGGCGAGCAGCCCGAGCCGTCCGATCTCCCGATAACGTTCGCGTACTGAGGAGACGGCCGTGCTGCAGACCACCTGGTTCGTCGCGATCGCGTTCCTCTGGACCGGCTACTTCCTGCTCGAAGGCTTCGACTTCGGGGTCGGGATCCTCCAGCCGATCCTCGGCCGGAACGACGCGGAGCGGCGGGCGATCGTCGCCACGATCGGTCCCGTCTGGGACGGCAACGAGGTCTGGCTCATCGTCGCGGGCGGCGCGACGTTCGCCGCGTTCCCCCACTGGTACGCGACGCTCTTCTCGGGCTTCTACCTGCCCCTCTTCCTCATCCTCGTCGCGCTGATCCTGCGGGGCGTCGCGTTCGAGTATCGGAACAAGCGCGAGAGCGCCACCTGGCGGCGGCGCTGGGATGCGGCGATCTTCTTCGGATCGGCCGTGCCCGCGCTGCTGTGGGGCATCGCCTTCGCCAACATCGTCGCGGGCACGCCGATCGACGAGAGCATGAACTTCACGGGCGGCCTGCTGACGCTCCTGAACCCGTATGCCATCCTCGGTGGCGTCGTCACGCTCGGCCTGTTCGCGACCCACGGCGCGACCTACCTCGCCCTCAAGACGACCGGCGAGCTGCGAACCAGGGCCAACCGCGCGGTGGGGATCGCCGGGCTCGTCGCCGCCGTCGCCGCGGTGGCCTTCCTCGCCTGGACGCAGTACCTCGAGCCGGTGCCGGCCGCCGCAGTGGCTTCGCTCGTCGCTGCCTTCGCCCTCGGCGGAGCGCTCATCGCGAACCGGCGCGGGCGCGAGGGCTGGGCGTTCGTCGGAACCGGCGTGACGATCGTCGCGGCGGTCGCGGCGCTGTTCCTCGACCTCTACCCGAACGTCATGCGCTCGTCGACCGACCCGGCGTTCAACCTGACGATCACGAACGCCTCGTCGACCGACTACACGCTCTCGATCATGACGATCGTGGCCGTGATCTTCGTGCCGATCGTCCTGCTCTACCAGGGCTGGACCTACTACGTGTTCCGCAAGCGTGTCTCGGCCGACCGCGTCCCCGAGGCCGGGGAGCCGGGTGCGGCGCCGATCGGCCATTGATCCTGCGCGGCAACGCGGCGAGCGCGGCGGCGGCGGGACCGGGCGTGACGATCGCGTGAGGGCCTTCGATCCGCGCCTGCTCAGGCACGCGCGGGCGACCGGCGTCGCCATGGCGGCCGCCGTCGCGTTCGGGATCGTCGGGGCCGGCCTCGCGATCGCCCAGGCGGCGCTCCTGGGATCCGCGATCAGCGCCGCCTTCCTCGCGGGCGCGGGCATCGCCGACCTCTCGAACCTTCTCGTGGCGCTCGCCCTGGTCCTGGCAGCGCGGGCGGCCGTCACCTGGGCCCAGGAGTCCGTCGCGGCGCGGTGTGCTGCATCGGTCAAGTCGAACCTCCGGCTCCGCCTCGTCGAGCGCGCCGCCGCCGCGCGCCCGGGGCGGGCGGGCGAGCCGCGAAGCGGCGAGGTCGTGGCGCTCGTGACCCGCGGGCTCGACGCCCTCGACCCGTACTTCTCCCGCTACCTCCCGCAGCTTGCCCTCGCCGCGATCGTGCCGGCCGCGGTCGTCGTCGCGCTCGCGTTCGCCGACTGGGTGGCGGCCCTGACCGTGGCGCTCACGGTTCCGCTCATCCCGGTCTTCATGGCCCTGATCGGCCGGGCCACGGACCGGCGGACGCGGCGCCGGTGGGCGGCCCTGGCTCGCCTCTCGAACCACTTCCTGGACGTCGTCGCCGGACTGCCGACGTTGCGGGTCTTCGGGCGCGCGCACGCGCAGCTCGCGAGCCTCGAGAAGGTCACCGACGACTACCGTCGCGTGTCGCTCGCGACGCTGCGCATCGCGTTCCTCTCGGCGTTCGCCCTCGAGCTGCTTGCGACGTTGTCGGTGGCGCTGGTCGCCGTCGGGGTCGGGCTCCGGCTCGTCGAAGGATCGCTCGACCTGCGGACCGGTCTCTTCGTGCTGCTCCTCGCGCCCGAAGCCTACCTGCCGCTTCGCCAGCTCGGCGTCCACTACCACGCCTCTGAAGAGGGCCTCGCGGCAGCGTCTGCGGCGTTCGCGATCATCGAGCGGCCCGCCGCGGCGAAGCCTCCGGCGTCGGCGCCGGCGCGGGCGAAGCCGGCGCGGCCGGTCGACCCCGCGAGGCTTCGTCCGGCCTGCCGCCAGGCAGGCTCAGCGTCGTCGCCCAGGGCGTCGACGTGATCCACCTCGAGCGCGACCTGGTGGCGCCGGCGGGCGCGTCCTTCGAGGCCGTCCCCGGCGAGGTGCTGGCGATCACGGGGCCGTCCGGTTCGGGCAAGTCGACGCTGCTGGCCGCCGTGCTCGGGTTGGTGCCCGCGGATCGCGGGCGGATCCTGGTCGGCGGGATCGACCTTGCCTGCGTGGACCTCGTGGCGTGGCACCGCCGCGTGGCCTGGGTGCCGCACCAGCCGTTCCTCTTCGCGGGCAGCGTCGCCGAGAACGTGCGACTGGCGACTCCCGGCGCCGCGGATGCCGATGTCCGGGCGGTGCTGGCCGCGGTCGGCCTCGCCGCGCTTCGCCCGGACCTCGCGCTCGGCGAGGCCGGCGCGGGCGTCTCGTCCGGCCAGCGGCGCCGGATCGGCGTGGCGCGGGCGCTCCTGCGGGGCGCCGACGTGGTGCTCCTCGACGAGCCGACCGCGGGCCTCGACGCGGCCGCCGAGGCCACGGTGCTGGCCGCGATCCGCGCGGCGGCCGACGCCGGCGCGACGGTGATCCTCGTCGCGCACCGGCCGGCCGCGCTCGCGATCGCAGATCGCGTCGTCAGCGTGGCCTGCCGGACTGAGCCGGGCGCCGATGCCGCGCTCGGCCTGCCGGCGACGGCCGGTGCCGGGACAGGAGCCGTGGCGTGAGGCCGCTCGCCCGCATCGTGGCGCTCGGAGGGCCGCTCGCCACGCGGCTGGCGCTGGCCGTGCTGGCCGGCGTTGCCGCGGCCGGCGCGGCGATCGGGCTCGCCGCCACGTCCGCCTGGCTGATCTCGCGCGCCGCCGAGCAGCCGCCGATCCTCTACCTGATGGTCGCCATCACCGCGGTCCGCGCGTTCGGGATCTCGCGCGGGGCGCTGCGGTACGCGGAACGCCTCGCGGCCCACGACGCTGCGTTCCGGATCCTGGGGCGCCTCCGATCGACCGCGTACGCCCGGCTCGAGCGCCTCGCGCCGGCCGGCCTCGCCGCGTTCCATTCCGGCGACCTGCTGGCGCGCCTCGTCGCCGACGTCGACGGACTCGCGGACCTCTGGCTGCGCGTGCTGCTGCCCTACGGCGTGGCGCTGCTCGCCTCCGGCCTGTCGGTCGCGCTCGTCTGGTGGCTCGTCCCGCCCGCGGGGCTGGTGCTCGGGCTCACGCTCGCGGGCGTGGCGTTCGGCGTGCCGGTGGTGGCTTCCGCCGTCGCGCGCCGCGCGGACCGTCGGATCTCGGCCGCGCGCGGTGAGCTCTCGGCCGCGACCATCGACCTGCTCGCCGGGGCGCCCGAGCTGCGGGTCGCGGGGGCCACGGCCGCCCGGATCCGCGAGGTGGCGCGGATCGACGCCCGGCTCGCCGCCGCGGAGGCCCGCACGTCGACCGGCGCCGGCCTCGCGGCGTTCCTGGCCGGCATCGCATCCGGCGCCGCGGTCTGGCTGTGCCTCGCGGCGGGCATCGTGGCCGTCAGGTCCGGTGACCTTGCCGGCGTCTGGCTCGCCGTCGTGGCGATCACGCCGATCGCTGCCCACGAGGTGCTGGCGGGCCTCGCCCCGGCCGCCGAGCACCTTCCCGGCCTCGCCGCGATGGCCGCCCGCGTCACTGCCGTGCTCGACCGCCGCGACCCGGTTCGCGAGCCGGCCGCCCCGGCCCGGCTCCCGGCCGGGATCCCCGGCATTCGGGCGCAGGGCGTGCGGGCCCGCTACGAGCCCGGTGCCCCCGACGTGCTCGTGCTGCCCGACGTGGACCTCGAGCCCGGGGGGCGGCTCCTCGTCACGGGGCCGAGCGGTTCCGGCAAGAGCACGTTCGCGGCGGTCCTCCTTCGCTTCCTGGAGGCGTCGGCGGGAACCGTCGAGCTTGTCGGGACCGACGGGTCGGTGGCGCTCGACGCCCTGGCGGGCGACGACGTCCGGCGGGTCGTCTGCCTCTGCGCGCAGGATCCGCACGTCTTCGCAACGTCGGTCCTCGAGAACGTCCGGCTCGCGCGACCCGACGCTTCGCCCGGCGAGATCCGCGACGCCTTGCGCGGCGCCCAGCTGCTGGCGTGGGCCGACGGGCTGCCGGAAGGCCTGGAGACGCAGGTCGGCGACCGTGGCGCGCGCCTGTCGGCCGGCCAGCGACAGCGCCTCGCCCTCGCCCGGGCGCTGCTGGCGAACGCCGGCGTCGTGATCTTCGACGAGCCGACCGAGCACCTCGACGAGAGGACCGCGACGGCCCTGGTCGCCGATCTGCTCGAGGCGACGGCCGGTCGAACCGTCGTGATGATCACCCACCGGGCCGAGCTCGTCGGGGCGTCGGCATGGTCTGCGCGGGTCGACCTTGGCGCCCCGATGGCGTCGGCCGCGGTGGTCACCAGCCCGCAGCCCGGATCCTCGACGCCGTGACCTGATCCGCGTTCCGGGGCAGACGAACACTCGCCCACCCGAACGAAGGCCACCCGCGGCCCGCCTGCGCCTGCGGGTCTGTCCCCTCGACATGACGCCATGGAGACACACGTGGCGCAGCATCGACGGATCGCCGATTCCTGGAGAGGGAGCCGCTCATGACGATCTTCGGAACCGACACCAGTGGCAGCGTGAAGAACGCTGCTGCCCTCATGCAGGCTGGGGGGGTCTTCTCCTACCCGCGCATCGTGTCCGAGGCCAGCGAGGGCAGCGTCGACCCCGGAGCCAGGGCGATGATCACCGCCGACCGCAAGGCCGGCCGGACGAGCGGTGGCTACGACTTCCTGGGCCGGAGCACGGCCGACGCCAACGGCGTCTCCCACAGCGTCGCCGCCCGCCACGAGGGCCTCTTCGAGTCCGTGGCCGCCCCGTTCATCGCCGCAGATCCCGCCTTCTGCGCGGTCATCGACCTGGAGGGCTCGCAGTTCCGACCCAAGGCAAGGTGGGCGGACGTCGAAATCTGGGCAGCCGCGTTTCGCAAGCTGCACGGACAGCACCCGATCGGCATCTACGTCGGGGCTTCCCACTCCGTACCCGACGAGCCCAAGGACTGGGAGGCGTCCATCGGGCCCTGCTTCCACATCCTGCCCTCGTATCCGAGCCGGAAGCTCGACCCGCAGACGCACAAGACGAAGGACACGATGCCCCATGGCCTGACCTTCGCCCAGGCATACGCCTTCGTCGGCGGCAACACCGCCCCGCAATGGGACCAGGTCCGGGGCCGCAAGAACGTGTCGGTCTGGCAGTTCCAGGGCACGTACACCATCGCCGGCCAATCGGCCGACCTGAATGCCTTCAGGGGCACCATCGAGCAGTTTCGGGCGCTCGTCGGGGGCACCGGGCAGGCGGCGGTTCCTGCTCCCACGCCGATCGTCACGGTGACTCCGTTCGCCGCGCCCCGGCACTTCCGCATCGCGGCGAACACCAGGGTCGACGCCTTCAACCTCGACGCGCCGGGTGCTCCGTTCAGGTCCTTCGGTCCGCAGGCAGACGTCTCAGGCGCTTCCGCGGATGCCGAAGTGAACGTCGCCTGGTCTGACGGGGCCAAGCGCGCTCCCTTCGGCGGCCCGTTCCTGCGGGTGGTGACCGGCGTTCTCGCCGGCCTCCTGATCGCGGAGAAGCAGCCTGGGGTGACGCTCCTCCCGCCAGATCCCAACCCTGGCCCCTGAGGTCCGCGGTTGGGGTTCAAGGTCACCGAACTGGCGCTCCCCCGGTCGCAGGTTGTTGGCCACTCCTGACGAGCTGCTCGGGTCCAGTCGGCGCCGCACGCGAACCCGTCTGCGGGTCGGGGCGGCCGGCCGTCGGTCGGGCGGCGCGCGCCAGGTCACGGGGCGGCGCGCCGCAGGTGACGCGGCGCGCCGCAGTCGGGGCCGCGCGACGCGGGTCAGGCGACTCGCCGAAGCGTCGATGCGACCCGCCTGTGGGTCAGGCGACTCGCCCTGGGTCAGGCGGCTCGCTGCGAGGGCAGCGGGACGACCTTCGATCCCTGCGGGCCGCCCCGCTCGAGGGCGAACCGGGCAACCAGGGCGTCGAGCCGCTCGGCCATCGTGGCGAGCGTCGCGCCGGACGCGACGACCTCCTCGACCTGGCGGTGAGCTGCTCGGTCGCCGCGCTGACCTCCTCGGCCGCGGCGGAGTTCTCCTCCGACACGGCGGCGATCGAGTCCACGGCGGTGTAGACCGAGGCCGCGCCGGCGGTCATCTGGGTCGTCGACTCGCTCGTCTCGCCGGCGATCGCCGCGATGGCATCGATCGCTGCAGCGACGCTGCCGCTCGCCTCGCGGATGGCGGCGACCGCCTCGAAGGCCTCGGCGAGGACCTGGTCGTGGGCCGCGGCGGCCTCGGTGATCTCGCCGAGGGCGGCGGCTGATTCGGCGGCCAGGCGCGCGCCCGTCTCCACCTCGGTAGCCCCGACGGCCATGGCCCTGACCGCGGCCTGCGTCTCGGCCTGGACCAGGCCAATCAGGTCGGCGATCTCCTTCGTCGCGCGACCGCTCCGCTCGGCGAGCTTGCGAACCTCGTCGGCGACGACGGCGAAGCCCTTGCCCTGCTCCCCCGCGCGGGCGGCTTCGATCGCCGCGTTCAGCGCGAGGAGGTTCGTCTGCTCGGCGATGTCGTCGATCGTCTGGACGATGGCGCCGATCTGGCTCGACTTCGTGCCGAGCTCGGTGACCGTGGCTGCGCTGGCCTCGACCGTGGCTTGATCCGTCGCATGCCGGACGCCGTCTCGCCGACCGTGGAGCTGCCCTCGACGAGCGCCGCCTGCACGCGATCCGCGAGCGGCGCCAGCCGCGCCTCGGCCGCGTCCGCCGCGGCGACGGCCGCGACCGTCGACTCGATCGCGCCGAGAGCCACGTCGCTCTTCCTGGCGGTCTCGGTCGCACCCTCGCGGACGCGGGCGATCGCCTCGGAGAGGCTGACCACGGCAGCCGAGGTCGTCGTGGCCGCCCGCGCCTGGTCCTGGGCGCCGGCGGCGACCTGGCTGATCGTCGAGGCGATCTGGCCCGAGGCAGATCCCGACTGGCGGGCGGCCTCGCTCAGCTGCTGGCTCGACGCTGCGACGCCGGCGGACGCCGACCGGACCTCCCGAGGGCGCCCGCAAGGTTGCCCCGCGCGACGTCATAGGCCCGGCTCATGGTCGTCGAGATCGGCCAGGAGCTCGTTGCTGGCTGCGGCGATCGCGGCGATCTCGTGCGACCCGTGCAGCTCGAGGGGCGCGAGCTGCGATTGCATGCGTCGCGGTGAGGTCGTTCTCGGCCAGCCGGCTGAGGCAGCCGGCCAGTCCGCCGACCTCGTCGCGCATGCCCGTCATCTGGGCCTGGACGGCCCGCACGCCGCGAGTGACCCAGCGCGAGACCAGGAGGGCGAGCATGGATCCGGCGAGCATGATGAAGACGACGCCACCGATGAGAGCACGAGCAGGAGCCCGACCGAGTCGTTGGTCGCCGCGACGGTTTCCTGCGCCTCCTCGGACACCGCCTCGGTCCAGGTGTCCAGCGCGACGTCGAACACCGCCTGACCCCCTGAGAGCGCCTCGCTGTGATATCGATAACCGATCGCCGGACCTTCACAGGCGGCCGCAACCCAGCCGTACGGGGATCCCCGGGTCGGCACCCCGACCCGCCAGATCTGCCCGTTTCGCTCTGGCGCACCTCGCGGCCGCCCCCTACACTGCCCGGCGATGGGAGCCCTCGTCAGCCTCAAGGAGCGCCAGCTCGACGTCGTCCCCGGTTCGAGCGCCTCGCTGTCGATCACGGTCAAGAACACAGGCGCCGTCGTCGACCAGTTCTCGATCGACGTGCTCGGCGACCCCGGGGCGTTCGCCGCCGCGGCGCCGCCCACTCTCTCGCTCTTCCCCGGCACCGAAGGGACCGCGGTCGTCACGTTCTCGCCGCAGCGCGTCGCGACGACGCCGTCGGGACCGCTGCCGTTTGCCATCCGGGCCCGCTCGCAGGAGGACCCCGGCGGCTCGGCGGTCGAGGAAGGCGTCCTGAACGTCGGCACGTTCGCCGACACGTTCGCGGAGCTCGTCCCCCGCACGTCGCGCGGCAGCCGCGGGGCGAGCCACGAGGTCGCAGTCGACAACCGGGGCAACGCCCACCTCAACGCGACGCTCACCGCCGCCGATCCCGACCAGCTCCTCGCGTTCGACGTTCAGCCGCCCGGCCTCGTCGTGGACCCGGGGACCGCCGCCTTCGCGAAGGTCCGGGTCAAGGCGCAGCACCGCTTCTGGCGCGGCCAGCCCAAGACCCGTCCGTTCAAGGTGGCGGTCGCCGGCGAATCTGGCCCACCCCTCGTCCTCGACGGATCCCTCCTCCAGGAGGCGATGCTCCCGCGCTGGCTGATCCCGGCGCTGCTTTCGATCCTCGGCCTGCTCCTGCTCGCGCTGATCCTGTGGCTGACCGTGCTGCAGCCCGCGATCAAGGGAGCCACGCTCCAGGCGCTCGCCGACGCCGGGTTCACGCCCAAGCCGACGGCGGCGGCCTCGGCCGGGGCGAGCGCTGGACCGGGTGCGGGTGGCCCGTCGCCATCGAGCGGCGCCGGGGCGAGCACGGCGCCCGGCGGCGCCAGCCCATCGCCGAGCGGCGGCACGAGCGGCGCCAGCCCCTCGCCGACCGCCAGCGGCAGCCCGGCACCCAGCCCGACGCCCACGTCGGGCGCGGGCGGGATCGCGTTCGGGACGCCGCAGGACGGCCGTCTCGCGACGGACGGCAGCAACCCGAACTCGACGGCGTTCAAGAAGACGTACTTCCTGACCGATCTCGTGTTCGCGAACCCGAACGGCCGGGCCGGCAGCCTCGAGCTGCGCCGCAACGGATTCGTGCTGATCACGCTGCGTCTCGAGAACTTCCGGGATCTCGACTTCCACTACGTGACGCCGATCGTGGTGCAGGCGGGCCAGAACCTCGAGCTCGCCGTGGCCTGCACGTCGAGCGGGACATGCGACCCGTCGGTCTACTTCTCGGGGTTCCTGGCGCCCTGACGGGCGGCCGGGCGTTCGGGGCCGTGGCATGAGGCACCGGTTCGCCAGGGTGGCCGCGCTGGTCGCCTGCCTCGCGCTCGTCGCGAGCTCGCTCGTGGGCGCCGGGGCAGCCGGCGCGCTGGCGGGCGCACGCGCGGCGCCGGCAGGGCCGTCGGCAGGTTCCGGGGCGCAGGCGGGGCCGGGCGCGCGCCCAGGTCCGGGTGCGCCCCCAGGTCCGGGTGCGCCCCCAGGTCCGGGTGCGCCTGCGCAGTCGTTCGCGGGTCCGAGCGTGTCCGCCGGACCGGGTGCGCCTGCGGGTTCCGGCGCCGGCCCGCGTGCTCCCGGCGCCGCGGGCGCTGGCCGCGCCGCCGCTTCGGCCATCGCCAGCCCGCAGGACGGCCAGCCGCCCGCCGCGCCGGCCGCGCCGGTCGGCATCTCGCTCGAGACGCCCGGCACCAACGAGCGGATCTCCGTCGGCCCGGCGGGCGAGCAGATCCCCGGACAGAGCACCGACCCGTCGATCTCCGACGACGGCCAGCGGGTCGCGTTCGAGCTGACGGCCGTCGCGAACGAGCGGACCGTGACCGCCGTGCTGCTGCGCGATCGTGCCACCAACACCACGACGGTCGTCTACCCGCCCCAGACCCGATCCCTCGCGCTCATCGTCGTCGGCAGGCTGCCGGTCAGCCACCCGGTCATCTCCGGCGACGGCGATTGGGTCGCCTTCGAGGTCGGCAACGGCAAGGGCAATCGGATCGGGCTGTGGAGCGCCTCGACGGGCGTCGTCGATCCGTTCACCGCCACCGACCAACGCTTCCTGTTCACGATCCGGCCGAGCCTCTCGCGTGACGGGCGCTACCTCGCCTTCATCGGCCAGCTGGCCGCGACCTCCGTCGCCTCCGCGCCCCGCTACTACGTCCTGGATCGGACGACGAACCAGATCAGCATGGTCGGCATCGATCAGAACGGGCGCGTCATCTCCGCGAGCGAGTTCGGTGGCGAGATCGTTGTCTCGGCCGACGGGGCGTTCGTCGCCTACGCGGACTACGTTCCCGGAGAGGACAACGGCAATCGCCAGGTCTGGCAGCTGGCGGTCCAGGCGGGCGGCGACAGGGCTGCGACGCTCGTGTCGGCGCCGAGCGCCGGCGTCGAGGCGAACGGCGACAGCAGCCAGCCCCGGATGAGCCGCGACGGGAGCGTCGTCGTCTTCACGTCGAGCGCGACCGACCTCGTTCCGGGCGACGCCAACAGCCAGCCGGACGTCTTCCGCTGGACGGCGACCGGCATCCGCCGCGTGTCGGTGGCCCCCGACGGAACGGAGGCCAACGGGGGCAGCCGCGACCCGTCGGTCACGGCGAACGGACGCCAGATCGCGTTCGCGTCCTTCGCCACGAACCTCGTTCCCGGCGATACGACAGGTCCGGTCGACCCGGGTCTGGACCGCTCGCCCCTGACAGACGTCTTCGTCCTCGACACGCCGACGGCCCGCATGTCGCGCGTGAGCGTCGGCGTCAAGACGACCGAACCGAACGACTCGAGCAACCAGCCGGTGCTCTCGGCGAACGGCCAGGATGTCGCCTTCGCCTCGCTGGCCACGAACCTCGTGGCCGACGACACGAACGGGTTCGGCGACATCTTCCTGCGCGAGCGGCTGCCGGCCGTCCGGGTGGCGACCAACCCGACCGACTTCGGTCCCGCAGCGGTGGGGGCGCTCCCCGGCGTCAAGCGCACGGCCACAGTCACGAGCACGGGCGGCTGGGCTGCCCGGATCACCGGCGCGGTCCTCGGCGGTTCGGGCGCCGGCGCGTTCTTCATCTCGAACGACGGCTGCTCCGACAAGACCTTGTATCCCGGCGAGACGTGCACGATCGACGTGACGTTCGTGCCGCCGGCCGAGGGGCCGCAGGCGGCCACGCTGCGGGTGACGGCCGGCGATCCCGCGAAGCCGAACGTGATCCGGCTCACCGGTGCCGGGAGTGCCGGGACGATCAAGCTCAATCCGGTCAGCGGGCCGCCGGGCAGCGTGACCGTGGTGACGGGAACCGGGTTCGGGTTCGGCCTGCCGATCAGCCTGCGCTGGAGCGTCGGGATCACGCCCACGCTGTTCGGCCCGGTGCTCACGAACAAGAACGGCGGGTTCAGCGTCCAGGTGCTGGTGCTCCCGAACGACCGGACGGGCCCGCGGAACCTGCTCGTCACGCCGACCCTCCCGTCGGGGCCCGGGACCACGGTCTCCGCCCGGTTCACGGTGACGGTGCCGACCGGGGTGCCGCCCCTGTTCGGCCGGACCCAGCTCATCCGCGATCCGTTCGGCCGGGTGATCGTGCTGCGGCGCTGACGCATCGCCGCGAGCGGGCGCCAAAGCGCTCGGCGCGACCGGTCGCGGAGGCAGACGCGCCCCGGAGCGGCCGGTCGGGGGTGCGGACGCGCCGGCCTCGGGGCTGCGGCGCGGGACGCGGCTGGAGCATCCGGCACACCGCGGGTGGCGATGGTGGGCTACGATCGCCTCGATGGACGAGCGCAGGCCAGCGGAATGATCTGCCCGAAGTGCGGAACCGCCAACGCGGTCGGCGACGCGTTCTGTGGATCCTGCGGCGCATTCCTCGAGTTCGCCCTTGCCGAAGCGGCCGAGCGGGATGCCGGCGACGCTGCGACCGCGCCGGCCGACGGGCCGGCCGGAACGGGCCAGTCTTCCGGGGGCGCACCAGCCTCAACGCAGTTCGCGGCGCCTGCCTCGGGCGCCTCCGCCACGCAGTCGGGCGCGCCTGCGTGGGCCATGCCGGCATCGGGCGCGACGTCACGGCCTCCGGCGGCGGAGGCGCCGATCGCGCCGGCCTCTATCGCCCCGATACACAAGGCGCCCGCGCCGATCACGCCGGCGCTGGAGACGGGCCCGACCTGCGCCGTGTGCGGCCGGTTGAATCCGGCCGGCCGAACGTTCTGCATCTCCTGTGGCGAGAAGCTCAGCGCCGGGCCGGCGGCCGGGGCGAGAGCCGATCAGCGCCAGCGGGGCGGAGCCGCCCCGGCCGCGGCGGCCTGGGGAGCGTCCGCCGCCGGCGCCCCGACGACGCCAACGTCGACGCCGTCTCCGCCGGCCGCCCGCGCCGGATCTCCGAGCGCCGCGGCCGGCCGCCGGCGCGCCGCCGGCACGGCCGCGTCGTCCACGCCGGCAGGCCCGTCCCTGCCCGCGACGCCGGCGACGCCGCCCACTGCCGCCTGGGAGTTCCCGACATCGCCGGCCGCTCGAGCCGGGACGCCCACCGGGACGGCGGCCACGACGGCGGTGAAGGCATCGACGGGAACGACCTCTTCGGGCGACGGGCCGTCGCGCCGGCTCCCGCTCCTCGTCGGCGGGGTGGTCGCGGTTGCCGCCATCGCCGCAGGCCTGGCGTTCATCCTCACCCGGCCCGCCTCGTCGCCAGGGTCCACGCCGGCGCCGACGCTGGTCGCGGCGAGCATCGGCATCGCGACGCCGTCGCCGGCCGCGACGCCGGGAGGGTCGGCGTCCCCGGCGGCCACGCCCGGGGCTTCGGAGGGTGAGAGCCCCGCGCCCACGCCCAACCCGACCGACGACGTGGTCCCGACGCCGTCCCCCGCCGCAACGCCCGGGCCGTCGTTCCCGGTCGGCAACCCGGTCGGGATCAGGATCCGCTCGGCGAAGGCCTCCAGCCAGCTCTCGGCGGCGCGGGCGCCCAAGTTCGCGATCGACGGCGACACCACGACCACCTGGAAGACCGGCCCGCAGACGACCAACGACGAATGGCTCGAGATCACCATCGATCGCGCCGCCCTGACCCGGATCCAGATCTGGGGCGGCTGGCAGGTCACGCTCCCGCTCTACCAGGGCAACCGACGGCCGCACAACATCTCGGTCAGGTTCGACAACCGGAACCCCATCGGCGTCGAGCTCAAGGACGTCTTCGCGTCCCAGCATGTCGACCTCCCCGCCAGCCTCGGGCTCGTCGGCGTCACCCGGATCCGCTTCACGATCCTCGACTGGTACCCGGCCCGCAAGACGACGGCCGGAGGCAGCCCGACCACGCAGACCCCCATCAGCGAGATCCGCGTCTTCGGGATCCCGATGCCGTGACCTCCCTCGACCCGGCCCCCCGCCCCGATCCTCGGCCCTCGGCGACGGTCGCCCCGGGCGATCGGCCGCACCCGGCGCGCCGGCAGGCCGGCCACCGGGCCTTCCACGTCCGCGCCGAGGCGCGCACCCGCTACGCCATCGACGAGCACCTGTTCGAGCTCTCCGGCAACGTGATCCTGCCCAACCTGCGGGCGGTCCGGTCCCTGGCCGCGGCGATGACCGCCGCACGCCGGGCAGCCGGGCAGCCGGAGCCCGTCGCGCCGGCCAGCCTCAACGCGATGGGCCTGATCGACGAGATCCTCCACGCCGTGGTGGCGATCTACCGTGAGCAGGAGGACCCGGAGGCGATCGACGACGCGCTCGACCACCTCGACGACGCGCTCGGGACCGAGGAGGTCGACGCGACGCTCCTGTGGTTCGCCCAGACCTTCCCGCCGCTCGTCGTGCACCGCGGCCAGGAAGACGCCGCGACCTACCTCGGCGGCGAGACGGACGGCGTCCCGAACCGGGAGATCGCCCTCGAGGAGCTGGCCAACTGCTGGCTGGCGAACGCGAACGGAGCGTTCGGGCCCTACCGCGAGCTGTTCGACGACGCCGACCTCGTCGTCCAGACCCGCTACCGGGACGTCGTCGCGGAGCTCGCGCGGTTCTTCACGGCGCGGCCCCGCTTCGGTCCCGACCACCAGGACCTCGTCACGATGCTCCGCGCCCCTGCGGTCGCCGAGCCGACCTCGCTGGGCGGTCAGCTGCGCTGGATCCGGGCGCGCTGGGGCGCCTTCCTCAGCGCCTACCTCGGCGACCGGTTCGGCGCTCTGCTCGACCGGATCGTCACGGGACTCGACGTCGTCGCCGAGGACGAGCGGGCCACCTGGATGCGCTTCCACGCCGGGCCGGGCGGCGGCGGTGGCGAGGCGCCGGGCTTCGGCACGCTCGACGAGCCGGAGCGCTTCTCCGAGGACCGGGACTGGATGCCGCGGGCCGTGCTCCTGGCCAAGAGCACCTACGTCTGGCTCGACCAGCTCAGCAAGTGGTACGGGCGCGAGATCCGCACCCTCGACGCCATCCCGGACGAGGAGCTCGACCGGCTGGCTCGCTGGGGATTCACCGGGCTGTGGCTGATCGGCCTCTGGGAGCGCAGCCTCGCATCGCGCGAGATCAAGGTCCGGCGCGGCAATCCCGACGCGGTTGCGTCCGCCTACTCCCTGCGCGACTACGCGATCGCGGAGGACATCGGCGGCGAAGCCGCCTACGCGAACCTGCGCGACCGGGCCTGGCGGCGCGGCCTCCGGCTCGCGTCGGACATGGTCCCGAACCACATGGGGATCGACTCGCGCTGGGTCGTCGAGCACCCCGGCTGGTTCCTCTCGCGGAGCGACTCGCCCTATCCGGCGTACTCGTTCAACGGGCCGGACCTCTCCGACGACGACCGGGTCGGGATCTTCCTCGAGGATCACTACTGGGACGCCACCGACGCCGCGGTCGTCTTCCGCCGGGTTGACCGCTGGAGCGGCGACACGCGCTTCGTGTACCACGGCAACGACGGCACGAGCATGCCCTGGAACGACACGGCACAGCTCGACTACCTGAACCCCGAGGTGCGCGAAGCCGTCATCCAGACGATCCTGGCGGTCGCCCGGCGCTTCCCGATCATCCGGTTCGACGCGGCGATGACGCTCGCCAAGCGGCACATCGCCCGGCTCTGGTACCCCGAGCCGGGGGCCGGCGGGGCGATCCCGTCGCGGGCGGAATCGGCGATGTCGAAGGATGCCTTCGAGAAGGCCATCCCGGTCGAGTTCTGGCGCGAGGTCGTGGACCGGGTGGCCGCCGAGGTCCCCGACACGCTCCTGCTCGCCGAAGCGTTCTGGATGATGGAGGGCTACTTCGTCCGGACGCTCGGCATGCACCGGGTCTACAACAGCGCCTTCATGAACATGCTCCGCGACGAGAAGAACGCGGAGTACCGGGTCGTCGTGAAGGACACCCTGGCGTTCGACCCCGAGATCCTGAAGCGCTACGTGAACTTCATGAACAACCCGGACGAGAAGACGGCGGTCGAGCAGTTCGGCACCGGCGACAAGTACTTCGGGATCGCGACCGTGCTGTCGACGATGCCGGGCCTGCCGATGTTCGGCCACGGGCAGATCGAGGGGTTCGCCGAGAAGTACGGCATGGAGTTCCGGCGGGCCTACTGGGACGAGCGCCCGAACGAGGCGCTGGTCGGCCGCCACGAGTGGCAGGTGTTCCCGCTCCTGCACCGCCGGCGCCTGTTCGCCGAGGTCCGCGACTTCCGGTTCTACGACGTCGAGGACGACGCCGGGTTCGTCAACGAGGACGTGTTCGCCTACTCGAACCGGAGCGGCGCCAGATCGCGCGCTGATCGTCTACCACAACCGGTTCGGCTCGATGCGGGGCACGATCCGCACGAGCGTCCCCTTCTCCGAGAAGAACGCCGATGGCGAGAAGTCGCTGGTCAGCCGGTCGCTGGCCGAGGGCCTGGGGCTCGACGGCGGAGAGGCGGTGGTGGTCTACCGGGACGCGCTGGCGGGCCTCGACTACATCCGCGAGGCGACCGACCTGCGCCACGACGGCTTCCGGGTCGAACTCGACGCGTACGCCACCCATGTCTACCTCGACTGGCGGGTCGTCACGGGCGACGCGATGGCCGAATACCGCGCGCTGGCCGCGGATCTCGGCGGCAATGGCGTGCCGAGCGTCGAGCGCGCGCTCGCCGAGCGGCGCCTGCGCCCGCTCCACGATGCGGCCGGCATCCTGCTCAACGAGGGCTTCATCCGAGAGGTCGTCGACGCCGTGGCCGGGACGCTCGGCGTGCGGGCCCGGGCCGGGCTCGCGGCCGGCGACGTGCCGGCCGGGCCGGCGGCGGCGGCCGCGGCGCTTCCCGACGTGCCAGCGAGCACCCCGGCGTCGGGCGTTGCGCTTCCCGACCTCGACGGGTTGGCCGACGATGCGGGCTCCCGGTGCCGCGACGCCCTGTTCGCGCTGCGCGCCGTGCGAGGCACGGCGGTCGGCGACGACGCGATCGGCGAGGCCGTGGCGCAGTTCACGGGCGCCCTTCGATCGGCGCTCGAGCTGGCGACCGCGGGCCCCGATCGAGACGGCAGCCCGGCTGCCGACGGCGCGGCTGCCGACGGCTCCGGGGCCGCCGAGGACGCGACCTCGGCCGCCGACGCGACCTCGGCCGCCGGCGCACAGGCAGCCCCAGCCGACGCGACCTCGGCCGCCCGGGCGTACGTCGCCGCCGGCCTCCCTCCGTCGACCACGGCCTGGGCGCCCCTCCTCGGCTGGCTGAGCGCCGAGGCGTTCGCCGCCGTTCTCGCCGCCGATCCCGCGGAGGGCGGCAGCAGCGGGTGGTTCGATGCGCTCGGCATGGGCCGCGTGCTCGTCGACGCCTGCCGCTGGCGGGGCATGGACGAAGGCGCGGCGTGGTGGGCGGTCGAGACCGTCCGCAACCTGCTCCGCCGCCCGGGCGCCGGGGCCCTCGCCGGCCCGGAGGACGAGCGCGCGGGCCGCCTGGTCCGGGCATGGTTCGCCGACGAGGAGCTGGGCCGCTGGCTCGGGCTCAACCGCCACGAGGGCGTCGCGTACGTCAACCGGGAATCGTTCGAGGCCGCCCTGCGCTGGCTCGTGATCGTGGTCGCCGTGCGGCCCGGCCGCGCCCGCGACGATCGAGCTCCGCGAAGCCCACGAGCTGGCGGTCACCCTCACCGACGCCGCGGCGGCGTCCGGCTACCAGGTCGGCCGGATCATCGCCCACGCTGCGCTCTGACCGCGACGCTCGGACGCGCGGCGCCGACCGCGCCGACCTCCTGACTGCGCTCCGGCGGCCTCTGACCGCGGCGCTCAGGCGGCGACGATCGCGGACCGCGGCGCCGCGCGGGCCGCGGCGCCGCGGGCCGGCGCCGGCGACCCCGGTTGCTCAGGAACGGCGCGTGGCCGTGCCCCGGGCGAGGATCACCCCGATCAGCAGCGCGGCGAGCACCCCGAGCGGCGAGAAGAGCCACGCGCGAAGGGCGCCGACCCAGGGCAGCCCGGCCTCGACCCGCCCGGCGATGTCCGGCCCGCTCACCGGCGCCGCGTCCGACGCAGGGCGCCGCGTCGCCACGGGTGACGAACGTGCGCGCGGCGCCCTCCCCCTGGGTGTCCACGATGCGGTGCGTGACGAGGCGCCCGGCGCCGTCGTGGAACGCGATCGCATCGCCCCGCGCGAGCGCGGCCGGATCCACCGGCCGGACGACCACCATCGCGCCCGGCGGGTAGGCCGGCGCCATCGATCCGGACGTGACGGACACCAGGTGGGCCCCGGTCAGCTCGACGAAGCCGGGGATCACGGCGAGAAGCAGCACGCTCCCGACGAACAGCCCGAACGCGACGTCGCTGACCCTGCCGACCGCCGCGCGGAGCGGGTGCGTCGCCGACGCGCCGTCGCCGGCGCTGGATCGTGCCATGGCCGGCCGCCCCGCGAGCAGCCACCCCGCGAGCACGAGCGCGGCCGCGGGCAGGAGGCCCGCGATGATGACCGGCGACGGTCCGGGGAGCGTCGCGAGCAGCGCCAGCGAATCCCGGCGCGTCGGAGGCGACGACGGCGGGCCGTGCCGCCACGCTGCCGACGTCGCTCGCGATGGTGGCCAGGACCGTCCCGATCAGCAGTCCCGCCGCGCTCCCGTAGGCGCCTCGCGACGCGACGCGGGCGCGCGACGCGCGGATGTCTGCCAGCCGCAGGGGCAGCGTGGGAGCCGCGAGGTGCGCGCTTCGGCCGGTAATCGAAAGCCTCCGGAGCATGGCGGCGCCACCAGCCGGATGAACCCACGGAGGAGGCGCCAGGAGAGGAATCGGGGTCCGACCCCCCCCGCTTGAGGGATGACCGGTACCCGAATGCCACCCCGGCGGCAGTACCATCGCCGTGGTCGCCCGCCAGAGGAGCACGCATGCCGACGCCCGATCCGCCCGCCGCGGTCCCCGTGCTGCGGGCCTGGGGCGCCCAGTCGATGACCGCCCGGCTGCGTGACGTGCTGGTCCAGCGCCCGGAGGTCGCCTTCGGCCGGGCCTTCGAGTCCCCGGGGCACGGGTTCCTGCACCACGTCGACCTCGACGTGGCCCAGCGCGAGCACGACGCGTTCGTCGACCTGCTGGTCGGGCTCGGCGTCACGGTCCACCAGCTCGGGGCGGTCCGCACGCCGCATCCCGACCTCGTGTACACCTACGACCCACTGCTCGTGACGAACCGCGGGACGATCGCCCTCCGATCCGGCAAGCCGACGCGGCGGGGCGAGGAGGCCGAGATCGAGGCGTGGACTGCCGCCGCCGGCATCCCGAGGCTCGGCGCGATCGGCGAACCCGGCACCGTCGACGGCGGCGACACGTTCTGGCTTCGACCGGACCTCTTCTGCATCGGCCGAACCCTTCGCACGAACGCCGCCGGGGTGGCACGCCTGGCCCGCGCTGGTCGGCGGCGACGTCCGCGTCTTCGACGTCCCCTACTGGCGCGGGCAGGCCGAGCTGATCCACCTTCTCTCGCTGATCTCGCCGGTGGCGGACGACCTCGCCGTCGTGTTCCTGCCGCTGCTGCCGGTCGGCCTCTGGGAGCTGCTCGGCGACCTCGGGATCCGGACGATCCCGGTCCCGGAGGAGGAGTTCGCGACGCTTGGCTGCAACGTGCTCGCCGTGCGGCCCGGCGTCTGCGTCGCCGCCGACGGGAACCCCGCGACGCGCCGGGCGCTTGAGGCGGCCGGCTGCGAGGTCCACACCTACCCGGCCTGGGAGATCGGCATCAACGGCTCCGGCGGGCCGACCTGCCTGACCCGGCCGCTCCTCCGCCGGGACTGAGGGTGCCGCCCCAGGACCCGCGCGAGGCGGCGGTCCTCGCGGCGATCGACCCGGCGGACCAGCTCGCGGACCTGCTGACGCTGTGCTCGATCCCGTCGATCACGGGATCGGAAGCGGCGGCGCGTGACGAGGTCGCGCGACTCCTGCGGGCGGCGGGCCTCGACGTCCGAACCTGGGATGCCGACCCGGTGGCGCTGGCCTCGGATCCGGCCTGGCCGGGCTCGGAGATGCCGCGCACGACGCTGCCGCTGGTGACAGGAGCGCTCGCGGGCCGGGGCACGGGCGGGCTCGCAGGCAGGGCTGCCGCCGCGGGCGGGGCTGCGGGCGCGAGGCGGGGCTGCGGGCACGAGGCGGGGCTGCGGACGCGGGCGGGGCTGCGGGCAGACGCGAGTCGGCGCGTCGGCCCGGGAAGCGCCTGCTGCTCGTCGCGCACACCGACGTCGTCCCGGCCGGCGATCCCGGGACGTGGGCGACGCCACCCTTCGAGCCCGTCGTCCGCGACGGTCGCCTCTTCGGCCGCGGCGCCTGCGACATGAAGGGCGGTCTCGTGGCGGCGCTCGCCGCGGTGCGGGCCGTGGCCACGACCCTGGGGAGCGACGGGATCGACGGTGAGGTCCTCTTCGTCGGCGTGCCGTCGGAGGAGGACGGCGGCGGCGGGACGTTCGCGGCGATCCGCGCCGGGTGCACCGGCGACATGGCGGTGATCCCCGAGCCGACGGGCCTCGCGGTGGTGACCGTGCACGCGGGAGCGATCACGTTCCGCCTCGAGGTCCCGGGCCGGGCCGCCCATGCCTCCACCCGCCGCGAGGGCGTCTCGGCGCTCGAGAAGCTCGAGGTGATCCACGCCGCACTGCGAGCCGACGAGGCCGCCCGGACCGCCTCCGAGACGCGCCCGGAGATGGTCGCGCTCGGGCTCCCCTACCCGACGATCATCGGCAAGGTGAGCGGCGGCGCCTGGGCCTCGAGCCTTCCCGACCTCGTGATCGCCGACGGCCGCTATGGCGTCCGCGTCGGCCAGACGACTGCCGAAGCCGCGGACGAGCTGCGTCGCGTCGTCGCCGCTGCCTGCGCGGCGGACCCGTGGCTGCGCGATCACCCGGTGCGGGTGTCGATCTGGGGCGGGATGTTCGGTTCGGGCGAGGTGCCGGCCGATCACCGGCTGCCGGTCGGGATCGCCGCGGCGGCTGCCGACGTCCTCGGCGCGGCGCCGGCTCGTGTCGGGGTGCCCTACGGCGCCGACATGGCGCTGCTGATCCGCGAGGGGCGGACCCCCACGATCCTGTTCGGGCCGGGCGACGTCCGCGTCGCCCACGCCGCCAACGAGCACGTGGCGCTCAGTGAGGTGGATGCCTGCGCCCGCGTCCTCGCCACCTGGCTCGTCAGGGAGCTGGCCGCTCCGGCGGGCTGAGCCGCGGGCCGCGGGCTGCGGCGCGCGAGGCACGCCGTGCCGTTCCCGCGCTGCCGCCCAGCCTCACGCTTTCCTCCGCAACGAGCACGGAGTGCACCTTGTGGGCGGTCCCGCTGATGCCGCGCCCGCCTGACAGCCGAATCGGCTGCCACAGGCTCGCTGAACAGCCCGTTCAGGTCGTGACGTCGGCCTGGCGGCCGGCCCGCGAGCCGTCGCCGGCCCGGCGATGAGGTCGCACCCGACGCAAGGTGCACGCCATGCACATCCCGGAGGAAGTGCGATCAGGTGACGAACAATCGACGCACGGGGGCGCCCGTGTCCTCGCGGCGTGGGCTCCCCAGGGAGCTGGCCGCTCCGGCCTGACGCCCCTACTTAGCCCGGATCCACCGAACCGGGCCGTCAGACCGGTTGACGCGGCCGGTAGAGACGCTCGTGCGCGTCCGACGGCGGGCGATGCCATCGCGACGACGGTTAGCGTGAACAGCCTCCGAGATGTAGCGACACATCTCGGTCACCTCGGCCGCATCATGCGACCCCGCGGATGACCTCCGCAGGCGTTCCCGTCCGTTGGTGAGCCGCCCGGTATGGGCGCGCTCGTCTTGTAGGGGCGCAGATAGGCTGCCACATCGCGGATCAACCGCGTGAGCTTGGGCACAAGGCTGCGGGCAGACGACGGGCGCCAGCACTCCTCGAGGGTGGGCCGCTGAACCCGCTCGACGGGCATCGTTGGTGGCGGACCCGCCCGGATGAAGGTGTGCCGCGCCCCGAGCTCTCGGAGGGTGTCGTCAAAGACCTCGCTCCGCAAGACTCGGAGCCGTTGTCGGACACCTTCCGATCCGCCTCGGGCAGGAACTGCGCCTCGCGGCGGACCGTGTTCCACCGGCTCTTCTCGGAGGCACGCCGCGAGGACGTCGCCCGTGCCCGCGGCGACCGCGAGGAGCGGGTGATAACCCCGGGGCCCGGTGTACCCGTGGTGGACGGATCTCCCGAGGGACCGACTACGGGCGACAGCCCCACGTCGCGGAGATGGCGGCCCCAGGCTTTCTCCTCGCTGGTTGATCACGTGTCGTCGCGAGGATGACCAGGATCCGCTTGAGTTGACGATCTCGTCGCAAGAATCCCCCCGATGCTACTGAAATCCCGCCCCTCGAAAGGGATCACCTCGTAGCCCATTTCACGAAGCATGCTCGGCCAGGGTGGGTCCAGATCGAAGGAATGAACCCGCAGGATCAGGGTCGGGTGATGGGTTTCGAGCAACTCCTTGGCGCCCTTGAGCAGGCCGGGTTCGCTGCCGACCACGTCGATCTTGATCAGGTCAGGCAGTGGCACGTCCTGGCTTCGAATGAAGTCGTCAAGTGAGACCATCGCAACACGCTCGCTCCCGTTGTCGGACGGGCGACTGATCGACGGGCGCTCGACGTTCACCCAGAACGGAGTCGTGCCAGAGTACTCGCCAACCGCTGCCTCGACTACCGTCACGTTGGTGATGTGGTTGATTAGGAGATGCCTACGCAAGAACGACAGACTCTGCCTCGAAGGCTCAAACGCGAACACTCGGCCTCTCGGTCCGACGAGGACAGAGGCCTGCAGCGTGTAATAGCCGACATAGGCGCCCATCTCGTAGACCACGCTGCCTGGTACGACCTCTCTCTCGAAGACACGGCGAGTCGCGAGATCGAAGGTGCCCAGCCAATGGCCGTGGGTGGCGGACCCGGCAATCCACTTCAGACCGCGCGATGGGCCGGCGAGAATCGGGATCCGCCAGTCGGGCTGCACCAGCCGGAGGGGCAAGCGGATCGCCCTCCTCAGAAAAGCCTTAGTGGCCGACCTGGCGCTCATGGTCGCTCGTAGCTCCGCAACATGACCCCGTCGTCGTCGCAGTCTCCGGGTCGGTCTTGCTCCTGGCTCGGCGCAGTCCGGCCGACCGGAATGTCGGCCCGCAGCAGATCTCCTCCCACTGGTTGGCAGGATGGGACGGCCTTCTCAGGATGTCTAGAGGCGTCGGTCAAGTCACGCGCCCGCGGCAGCCACCGGCAGGCCGACCGCCCGCAGGTCCGCGCGCAGGGCGGCGGCGTCGCGGAACTGGATGGCGTGGAACCCGAGCCCGGCCGCGGCCTCGACGTTGACGGCCGAATCGTCGACGTACACGGCCGCCCGGGGATCGATGCCATGGCGCTCGACCAGGATCCCGAAGATGGCCGGATCGGGCTTGACGACACCCTCGTCGCCCGAGACGACGATGGCCCGGAACCGGTCGAAGAACGAGTACCGGGGTCGGGCAACCCGGAACTTGTCGCGTCGACCAGTTGGTCAGGGCGTACAGTTCGATGCCAGTCGCATCCAACTCTTCGAGCAGGGCGACCGTCTCCTCGAAGGTGCCGCCGAGCATCTCCTCCCAGCGAACGTCGTAGGCCTCGATCAGGGCGGCATGATCGGGGTGGGCGGCGACGAGCAGGTCGATCGCCTCGCGCCACGATCGCCCGGCGTCCTGGCGCAGGTTCCATTCGGGCGTGCAGACCTCGGCCAGGAAACGCTCCATCGCGGCCGGATCCGGGATCAGGCGCCGGTAGAGATGCCGAGGGTCCCAGTCGACGAGCACGCCGCCCAGGTCGAAGACGACCGTCGTCGGCGTCGAAGAACCGGCGGCAACCGGCGAGCCCGCAGGGCTCGGGTTCGCCGCCGATCCGGACGATCCAACGGCGGCCGCCGACGCTGCAGCGACCGAATTCGTCGACCCGCCCGACGGGGCGACCGAGCCCGCCGGTCCCGCCGGGCGCGACATCGCCCCCAACGTGGAAGGATCCGGTGGGTTCATTTCGTGAACGTGACCGTGGCGAGGATCTGCTCGAACGTGCGGCGCTGCGAGGCATCCTCGGCGGCCGTTCCGGCCGGCACGATGTACGTCACGCGCCACGTCGTCCCGTCACGGACCGCGATCGCGTCGAGGCGGTAGGCCCGGGCGGACGCCGGCCCGTAATGCCAGGGGAGGATCCGAGCGCGGACGCCGCCAAGCCCGGTCTCGCCCGGCGCTTCGGCGGTCGCGCCGGTCTCCTTCGCGATCTCGGTCGTGGCCGCCGCCACGGCCGCGTCGAGGTCCACGCTCGCCGCCACCGGCTCCGGACGCACTGACAGGGTCGTCGTCCCGGCCGCGCCCAACCGGTCCTCGCCCGGCGCCTCTGTCCGGACATAGCCGTTCGGGACCGACAGCGTGTAGCCGAACCGGTCCGAGACGATGGCGCTCCACGGCTTGGCCGGCGCCGCGACGGTGACCGGCGTCCCGAGCTTCGAGAGATCGAAGTCGAGGGTCTGCTCCGACTTGGTTTCGCCGTGCACGCCGCCACCAGTCCACGTCATGTGGAACTCCGTGTCGACCGGGGTTCCGTCGTCCGCGACCCAGGTCGACATGCTGATCGGCTCGACGGTGTAGCCGGTGGCATCGAGCCCGAACACGCCCGGCGGGACGGTCGCGCCGTCTGCGAGGACGAGGCGGTGGAGCTGCCTCCCGGCGTGGTCCTCGACGCCGGCATCGGCCACGGGTGGCAGCGCGGCGAGGAAGCGGGGCACCGAATCGGTCCTCGCCGCCTCGGCCAGGCTCTCGATCCACGGGCCGCCCGTGATCCGCGTCCAGGCCTTGCCGCCGAGGTGGATCTTCTCCGAAGCCGCGCTCGTCGGGTCGGGCGAGGCCGAGTCGTCGTACACCGTCCTGATGCCGTACCAGTCGTCCCCGGCGATCTCGTACCGCCCGTCGAGCCGGAACTGGGTCCCGCCGGTGATCAGCGAGCCGCTGTACGGGATGATCCCACCCCGGAAGGTGGCCTGCCGCGCCATGAACGCCGTCGCCGCGGCGGTCACCGAGGGCGCAGGCGTGGGCGTCGCGACGGTGTCGACCGGCGGGATCGTCGGCGTGGCCGCGGATCCCCCGCAGGCGGCGACGAGCAGGGCGATACCAACGGTCGTCGCTACACGGCGCCTCGGGGCGGCTCGGAGCCTCGTCGCTTCGCCGCGCCGGAGGGCGGCTCCTGCCCGTACGGGGCGCCGCAGGGCTCCGAGCGTCGTCGCGACGCGACGCAGGTGGCGTGAGAGCATGCGGATGAGGACCTCCGGGGTGTTCGACCGGCTGGGGTCGCGGTCGATCGGAGTCTGCCAGCCTCCGCGACTTCGTGCCGGGCGGCCGTCAGGCCGGCAGCTATCCGGAGGAACCCGACGGGGAGAAGCCGAGAGCCAGCGTCGTCTATGCGCCGACCACCGCGAAACCCAGGGAGCGCGCCGCCTGGCCGAGCCGGACGTCGAAGGTGACGATCGGGATCGACCGACCCCCTGCACGCTCGGCCGCCGCCAGGTGCAGGGCGTCCAGGGAGCGGGATCCCGTCGTGATGCCAAGCTCCGCCGCCCGGCGGCAGACAACCTCGTCGAGTGCCACGACGAAGGTGCGTTGCCAATCGCTGTCGAATGCCGCCGACGCGACGCGACGCTCCGCCTCCCCCAGGCGGCGATTGATCGCAAGGGAGACCTCCACGAAGGTGTGGCGCCCGGTCACCCAGTCGGTGTCCGCGAGCAGGATCGCCTCGGCTGCGTCGCTGTCGTCCTCCGCGACGTACCGCTTGATCAGGGCACTGCTGTCGACGTACAGCGTCATGCGCCCCGGTCCTGGGTGATCAGCTCCGTCGTGGTCGGCGTGCCTCGGAGTGGCTGCTGGCGCAGCACGGGCTGCGGCGGGCGCTCGACCTGGCGGGTGACCCAGCCTTCGGCGAGCCCACGGTCCAGGTTGTCACGCCCCAGCACCGGCACGATCTGGGCCACGCGCCGGCCACGGCTCGTGACCGTGATCACTTCACCATTGGCGACGCGCTCGAGGTGTTCCGAAAGGTGAGCCTTGAGGTCCCGGATGCCAACGTCCATGTAGTCATCATATCAGCCATGACGACTGCATCGTGACTACTTCCGCGCGACCCGCACACGCGTCCTGCCGCAAGGCGTCTTCAGGCGACGCGGGCGCCGGCGGTCCGCTCGCTGGACGGCATCTTCGGGTCGCGGTCGAGCTCGTCGACAAACCCGAAGCGCCCGCCCCGCCCGGACGACTTACTTACGCCTGCCTGCGCTGAACGAAGCGATCGTCGTCGAAGTGGCCGACGCCGAAAACGCCCACGCGAATGGGCGAAAGCGCAGGCCCCGCCGGCGGCAATACTCGCGCACCTGGTCGGACAAGGCGTCCTGCTCCCCCGAGTACGCGCGAGCCCCGCAGATCGAACACGGTGACGCCCGGCGCAGGGGCTAAGACGGCATCGTCAGCGAAGGTCAGAGCCACGGTGCGGCGCTGATTAAAGTGCGGAGCCGTCTCCCACGATGGCACGAACTGCACCGCTGAGCCGTCGCCCAGATCGAGCGTGATGGTATCCCCGCTGTTGCGCCGCTTCACCATGTGACCGTATCCCACCAGCGCCGAGGCGAGCTCCGGCAGGATGCGCTCGCGAACCAGGCGACTTGCTCGGCCGGCGTCGGTGCAACGACGTGGCGGATCACACGTGCTGGAACGCCGCCAACGAGGGTGTCCGGCGGGACGTTGATGGCGATCAACGAGTTCACCATCACCGTCGACCGGCGCCGATCCTGACGCCGGGGAAGACGAAAGCCTGGTTACCGATGAATACGTGATCGCCAACGGTGATTCGCCCAAACAGAGCGGGATATCCAGCAGAAATCGATTGCCAGTGGCTGTGCGTAAACATCATCGCCCGCGAGCCGATGCAGACTTCGTCGCCGAGTGTGATGGGATGGCAGGTGTTGAGATAGGCGCCTTCGCCGAAGAAGCAGGCGTCGCCGGCGTACAATCGCGCGCCGCTCTCATCCGCGCCGCCGCCGCCGATCGCCAGCGTCATCCCTCGACCACAAGGCATCGCCGATCTCCACCGAGCGACAGCGCACGCGGGTGCGCTCGCCGAACGCCGCCAGGCGGCCGAGGTGGAGCCGATCGCACTCGATGGT